>NZ_CP048882.1:2477500-3716250 GCF_015910445.1 Streptomyces bathyalis | reverse complement strand
GGCTCCGCCGCGGCCATGTCTGGGGCGGCGGCGCATTCCCTTGCCCCCGCTGTCGTCGCTCACCGTCGGACGCCTCCCGTCATCCTCGCCCGCCGGCCGTGCCGTGCGTCAGTGCCGAGGGATCAGCTCGATACCTGGATCTCAGTGATCCGGCCACGGTAGTTGCCGTCGTCCGAGAGCGGGAGCTTGGTGAGCCATACCAATACGTATTGAGTCCTGATGGGTTTCTTCGCCTTGAGGTTCAGATGCTCACCCGTGCCGCTGCTGACCTTGCTGAATCCCGCGAGCGAGGCCGGCATCGAAGTGGTTCCCCTGGGTGCGGCGAGGAAGTGGGCCTCGGTGGCGCCCATGAAGTCGACCTTGACCGAGCTCACCTGCTGCGGCTTGCCGAGGTCGAGCACGATCCCGGTGCCCGGCTTGAGGTTTCCGAAGTCGGGGCGGCCGTAGTACTTCTGCGTCAGCCAGTACGTATTCGGGGCGCCGTCGTAGGCGTCGGGGACCTTCGCGGGGTTCTCGCTGCCGTTGCCGCCGGGCGGCGGGTCGAAGTCCTTGGCGTCGACGATTTTCACGGACTTGCCTGAGGCGCCGGACTCGTCGTTGCCCTGTGTCGCGCCCGTTCCCTGTCCCTGGGAGTTGTCGCCCTTGAGGAGCGTGTCGGCGACCTGCCAGCTGCCCAGGCCGAGCGCGGCGATCAGCAGCGCGGAGACTCCCCATTTGAGGATCTTGCCCGTACGGCCCGGGAGGGCTGGTGGTGCCGCGGACTCGGCGGGTGCTGCGGGACCGCCCCTGCCGGCGGCCGGGCGGGCGTGGGCGCCCTGTCCGTACGCGCCCTGCTGGAAGCCGCTGCGCTGGTACGGACGCGGTGAGCCGAAGCCGGTCTCCGGCGGAGGGATCCGCGGCAGCGCGGAGGCGGCCTTGGCCAGCTCCTCCGGAGTGGCGCAGGGCTGCTCCTGACTGGATGCGGTGGCTCCGTCGTTGACGAGGGCCCGCATCGCCAGCTGGGAGAGCCCCCGGTGCACGCCCGCACGCACCTGGTCCGGCGCGACGAGGGTGCGCTTGGCGAGCGAGCCGACGCCGGTGAGCCCGTACGCGTCCTCCTCGTACGGCCAGCGCTGGGTCAGCGCCGCATAGAGCACGGCTCCGACGCCCTCGGTGTCGGCGCGCTGCGGGGAGTCGCTGGTGATGCCGCGCAGCGCGGCGCTCACGGCCAGCCCGCGGATGCGGTACTGCCCGGAGCCGGTGCGCAGAACCGTGCCCGGCGTCAGCCGCAGATGGGCGAGACCCTCGCGGTGCGCGGCGGCCATCGCCTGGGAGAGCTGGATGACGAGCTGCTGGGCGTCATGGGGCTCCATGGCGCCGGTGGCGAGGATGTCGCTGAGGGGAGTCGCGTCAGGAAGCCACTCGTGGACGATGTAGACGAGATCGTGGTCCTCCACGGCGTCGAGGACCTGCACGAAGCGCGGGTCGCCGAGAAGGGCCGAGGAGCGGGCGGCGGACAGCACCGTACGGGCACGAGGGTGGCCCGAGGGAAGGACGTGAACCCCGACAGCGCGGCGCAGCTTCTCGTCGACGGCACGCCAGCTGCTGAATCCGTCCAGACGGGTGACGCACTCCTCCAGACGGTACCGCCGTGCGAGCTTGTGGCCGCTGTGCAGCTCCGGGGGCGCGGGCGTCTCCGTGGTGCCGGGGGAGACGGCTTCCGGGCCGTCACCGGCGCTCTCGTCGGTGCCCGGCTGCTGGTCCTGCGAGTGGGCCTGCGGCTGCGTTTCTGCGGGCACGGCGGAGTCTGGGCCCGTGCTCCCGCTGCCGGCGCTGTCGCCGTCCTGTCTGGTGTCCTCCGGGGGCCGGTCGCTGCCGCTCTTTCCGTCCGTAGCGCTGTCGACGCTGGCCTTGTCCGCCCTGGTGGCGAGTGTTTGCTCGTCACCGTTGTTCTCAGCCACGCCGACGGCAGCTGTGCTCCGTTCCGCCACCGTCGTTCCTGCCTCCCCAGTTCATTGCAGCCACTCTGTGAAACGGCTCGACAATTGTGCCCACAGTCCGCCGCTATGCACGACACGCAGTGGCCGCGGATGGTTGTACGGTCAGCGCCCGAGACGGGCACGCACCATACCGACCATGGCCGTCATTTCCTCGATCCGCATCCTCTTCGCGGCTAGGACGAAAACCACGGCCAATGCGATCCCTCCGGCGATCAGGGAGGCCAGCGAACCGAGCGTTCCGCTGCCGAGAGCCACGGTGACGCCGTAGACGGCGGCACCCGCGGCGGCGGTGGCGGGCACTGCGGCGCCGGCGAGCCTGATGTACGTACGCAGCACGTGCGCCGTGTCCAGGTCACCGCCCAGCCGCAGACGCAGGCGCCGCCACGCGATCCCCACGCCGACGACGTAGGCGAGGCCGTAGGAGGCGGCCATGCCCACGACCGCCCAGCGGGCCGGTAGCAGCAGGAAGCACGCCGCCGAGGCGACGGCGTTGGCGATGGCGACGACGACGGTGTTGAAGAACGGGGTGCGGGTGTCCTCGTACGCGTAGAAGGCACGCAGCACCACGTACTGCACGGAGAAGGGGATCAGGCCGACGCCGAACGCCATCAGCGCGTAGCCCATGGAACGTGCCGCGTCGATGCCGGAGGGGCCGTAGATCAGGGTGCACATGGGCACGCCGAGGGCGAGGAAGCCGAAGGCGATGGGCACGATGGCGACCGCGGAGTTGCGCAGACCCTGCGAGATGTCGTCGCGGACGGCGCCGGTGTCGCCGTCGCTGGCCGCGCGGGAGAGGCGCGGCAGCAGGGCGGCCATCACGGAGACCGTGATGATGGCCTGCGGCATGTTCCAGATCAGCTGGGCCTGGGAGTAGGCCGTCCAGCCCGCTCCGGCGTGGCCCTCCGCGGCGGCCGACTCCTGGGCCCACGTGGAGAGCTGAGTGACGACGAGGACGCCGGCCTGGTTGGCGAGGACGAAGAAAACCGTCCACTTGGCGAGCTTCGCGGCCTTGCCGAGGCCGTGGCCGCGCCAGTCGAAGCGGGGCCGGATGCGGAAGCCGGAGGCCCGCAGGTACGGAATCATCGCGAGGGCCTGCACGACGAGTCCGAGCAGGGTGCCGATGCCCAGCAGCCGCACGCCCTCCGGCGGGATGTTGCCCACCGTCAGGCCGGAGTCCTCAGCGGTGCCGTAGACCCACAGGAACGCGCCGACGGTGGCCATGATGACGATGTTGTTCAGGACCGGAGTCCACATCATGGCGCCGAAACGGCCGCGGGCGTTGAGGATCTGACCCATCACCACATGGATGCCCATGAAGAAGATGGACGGCAGGCAGTAGCGGATGAAGGTGACGGTCACCGCGTTCGCCTCGGGGTTCTCCGCGAGGCGAACGGACATGACCCGTACGAGCAGGGGAGCCGCGAGCACCGCGAGCACGGTCAGCGTGCCGAGGATGACGGTGACGAGGGTCAGCAGGCGGTTCGCGTACGCCTCGCCGCCGTCGCCGTCCTCCTTCATGGCGCGGACGAGCTGCGGGACGAAGACCGAGTTGAGGCCGCCGCCGACGGTGAGGATGTAGAGCATCGTCGGCAGCGTGATGGCGAGTTGGTAGGTGTCGCCGAGCACGGCGGCGCCGATGGCGGCGACGACCATCGCGGAGCGGATGAAGCCCGTCAGGCGGGAGACCATCGTGCCGGCCGCCATGATGGCGCTGGAGCGCAGCAGTCCCCCGGCTCTGCCGCCGCCTCCGCCCTTCGACGCCGCTCCCTGGGCGGCTTCCTGCGCGGCCACGGAGGCGGGAGCGTCCGGCTCCGGGGGCGGCGGGGTCGCCTCGGCCGGTGCGGCGTGTGCGGCCTCGAAACCGGGGCCCTGGCCGGGCCCGGCGGGCTCCTCGTCCGGCAGCGGCCGACGCCCTCCGTGCGGCCCTGAGGCGGACGCACGCGGTGCCTGCGGGGGCATGCCCTCGGAACGCGGCTGGGGCGGCGAAGCGGACGTGTGTGAGGCGTGGCCGCGGCCCTGGTCGCGGAAGAGGTGGGCGAAGGCGTCCTCGGGGTCGCGCCCCTCGGTGCTCACCTGCGGTGTCGCCTCCCGAGCCGGTTCCTGCGCGGACGGTTCAGGGTGCCGTGGGCCGGACGGGTCGGGGTGCTCTCCCCGCGGTGCGCTCCCCTCGTCGTCGCGTGAGCCGCTGAGGAGTCCGTCAACACCCGTGTACCGGACGGAGGCGGGGTCGTCGCCGTAGGGCAGGCGCCGGGACGGGCCGTCGGGTTCGGGCGCGGGTGTGGCGGCCCAGCGCCGGGGATCGGGCGCGTCCGGGCCGGGTTCGGGCCGTTCGTAGAGCGCCTGCGGGTCGGGGAGGGTGCCGGGCGGAGGGGGAGGGTCGGCGGCACGGTCGTCGAGGGCTTCGCTCACCGGGTCCTTGGCGGCCGGGTCGCGGTCCCGGTACGGGTCACGCGTGCGGGCGTCCCGTACGTACGGGTCCTCCGGCGGCTGCGAGCCGTCACCGGCGGCCTGGCTGCCCCGGTCACCGTCGTGCGGCGCATTCATCGCTACCTACCCCTGCCCCTGCTCGCAAGCTGACTCAACGGTCCACTTTCTCACCCGCGTCGGGAACGGTTCCGCTTCCCTTACCGGTGTCGGCAGGCCCGGCCGTGCCGTCCTCGTCGTCCCGGCCGTGGCTCCCGGCTGCCGGAGACGCCTCGTCCGCCTCGTCCGGTTCTCCGGGGCCGTCCGCCGGGCCCTTGGAATCGGCTGTGCCGGCGTCGCCGCGCTCCTCGGAGCCCGAGCCGGAGTCCGCATCGGAGCTCGGCTGCGCCGCGTCTCCCGCATCGTCGTCGGGGCCGGAGGGGTCCTGCCCGTGCGCCGAGCCACCGTTCCGCTTCCGAGTCGTGTACATCCGCACGCCCGCGAGTACGACGAGCAGGACACCGCCCGCGATGACGAGCAGCACCGTCGACGTGATCGAAGTGACGTTCACCTGGAAGACCATGCGCTTCCCGTAGGGCTTGCCGTCCTTCGTGTACAGCTGGGCCTCCACGAAGGCACGCCCGTTGGCCTTGGACGTCGTGGAGAACTTCACGGACTGGCTGTGCTCACCGTCGATCTTGACGGCCTGCGGCTCACCGACGTCGAGTCCGATCCGGCGCCTGGACGTCAGGCGCAGTTCCAGGTCGTCGACCCCCTGCACGAGGTTGTTCTGCACCGTCACCGGGATCGTGGCGCTGCGGCCGGAGAGGGTGATGGGCGACTTCTGGATCAGGTGGACCTCTTTGGTGAGTCCCATCAGGTAGCCGCGCACTCCGTCCCGGTAGTTGGCGGCTCCCTTCGGGTCACCGCGCCAGGAGTTGGACTCGCCCCGCTCCACCGCGCTCCCGAACGGGGTCTCCACCCGGTCCTCACGGGTGAGGATCTTCTGAAAGTCGCCGACGAGCCGGCTGGTCTCCTGCACGTGCCGGTACGCGTCGCCGGACAGTTCCTGCTTGCGGAGCGAGGCCGGGTACTGGCTGCCGCTCGGCACACGGCGGTTCGCACCCGGGTCGGGCTTCGCCTTGGCCGCCTCCGAGAGGTCGCTGCCCTCGGCCCAGCGGCCGTCCTTCTGCAGGGAGCTCAGCGCCAGCGCCATCGCCCGCGCCTGTCCGGCGCTCGGCTTCCTCTGGGGCGCGACGAGGATGCTGCGCTGCTTGTTCGGGACCTGGGCGTTGACGGCCTGGGTCTCGCCGAGGAAGCGCTGCACGGCCTTGGACGTCGCGCCGGGGCGGGACATGTCGCCGTCGAAGGCCTTGGAGAGGCGCGCGTCGGCGACCAGGGCCGTGTTCCCGCCCCCGATGGGACGTGCGGAGGTCGGCGTGTACGAGAGGGCCGTGTCGCGGAGGCTGTCGCTGCGCGCGATGACGTTGTGGGCGCCTGCGGAGGTCGCCACGTCCACGATGCTCGGGTCGAGGGCGCCCTCGACCGGCCAGGCGTAGTCGGTGCTGGGCTTGGCGTGCAGGATCGGCTCGACGGTGTTGGTGGCCCGCTTGGTCGCGGAGTCCAGGTCGCCCAGGGCGCCGGGGACGTTCCTGCCGCGGTGCGCGAGCGAGGCGACATCCGCGTCGGCGAAGGGCAGCGTCGCGACCTCCTCGCCCTTCACGGCGCTCTGCAGGTCCATGAGCCACTGCTTCGCGTACGCCTGGCCCTTGCCGGCGGTCGTGCCGCCGCCCTTCTTCTGCACGCGGTACCGCTCGGTCATCGCGTCGACGGTGGCCAGCAGGTCGGGGTCGATCATCCACGTGATCGGCAGGTCCTTGCCGAGGTGGACCAGCTGCTGGAGGCGGCCGCCGGGGGCCAGTTCCTTGGCGAGGCCGTCGTTGCGGAAGACGGGGGTCTGCTCCTCGTCGGACTGTGTCTGCGCCGTCAGATGCGACGAGGAGATCAGCGGCCAGAGATAGGTCAGCTCCGTCTTGTTCTCCGAGTCGGAGGTCTGCCAGGGCAGGAAGCTCCGCTCGATGCCGAGGATCTGGTCGTACGGGCGCTCCCGCGTCTGGCCGGTGAGCGTCACGCCCAGCTGGTACACGCCGGCCGAGCGCATCTTGAGCGCGCTGACGGGAAGCTTGATCGAGAAGGAGCGGCGGATGCCCGGGCGCATGCTGCCGACCTTGACCGTCGCGCGCTTGCCCTCGACCTTCTTGCCGTCCGCCCCGGGCAGGTAGTCCTTGCGGGCGGCGTTCTGCTCGAGTGCGCCGCGGCTGTTCTCGGCCTCGCCGATGCGCAGACCGATGCGGCCGTCGGTGATGGACGAGCGGCCCTTGTTGGTGACGGTGCCGGTGACGCTGAGCGTGTCGCCCTTCTGCGGCGTGGCCGGAGAGAGAGTGCTGATGGAGATGTCGGCGGTGCGGGAGCCGGTCCCCGTACGGTCGGCGGCCGTCGTGTGCGCCGCGGACCGGGCGTGGCTCTGCGCGGTGGACGCGACTGCGGCGGCGGGTGGGCCGACGGTCTCGGCGGCCGCGGCCGGACCGGGCAGCAGGCCGCCGATGAGGGGCCCCGTGGTCAGCAGTACGACGGCGGTGCCTCGCAGCCACCGGCGGGCGGGAGCGGTCGGGGTGCCCTGGTTCTCAGCCGCCTCGGCCACGCGCTCGTCCGTCCTCGTGTCGTCGTGGATGCGTCTCGTTGGTCTGATGGTAACGATGCCCGCTGAGGGCTCGCGCCGCGGTCTGCGTCACATGATCGCCCGGAGTTGTGACCGGGCGCGGGGCGGGGTCCGGGGGTGGCAACGTACCCTGTTCTGTCGTGCCGAACGCCAATGATGACATCCAGCCGACACCGCCCGCCCCCGCCGCCAAGGAGCACCTCAGTGCGGCGCAGCGACGTGCGGTGAGTGAGCTGCTGCGGGTCTCCCCTGTCGCCGACGACCTGGCCCGGCGTTTCCGGAGCGCGGGTTTCCAGCTCGCGCTGGTCGGCGGCTCGGTGCGGGACGCGCTCCTGGGGCGGCTCGGCAACGATCTGGATTTCACCACCGACGCACGCCCCGAGGACGTTCTGCGCATCGTCCGGCCGTGGGCCGACGCGGTGTGGGAGGTCGGCATCGCCTTCGGCACGGTGGGCTGCCAGAAGAGGACGAACGACGGGGGAGAGACCCGCACCTACCAGGTCGAGATCACCACGTACCGTTCCGAGGCCTACGACCGCACCTCACGCAAGCCGGAGGTCTCCTACGGCGACTCCGTCGAAGAGGACCTGATCCGCCGCGACTTCACTGTGAACGCGATGGCTGTGGCGCTGCCGGAGAAGGACTTCATCGACCCCCACGGAGGTCTGGAGGACCTGGCGCGGCGTGTGCTGCGCACCCCGGCGGCCCCCGAGACGTCGTTCTCCGACGACCCGCTGCGGATGATGCGTGCGGCGCGCTTCGCGGCGCAGCTCGACTTCACCGTGGCCGACGACGTGCTCGCGGCGATGAAGTCGATGGCGGAGCGGCTCGGCATCGTCTCTGCCGAGCGCGTGCGGGACGAGCTGAACAAGCTCCTGCTCTCCGACCGTCCGGTCAAGGGGATCCGGCTGATGGTCGAGACGGGACTCGCCGACCAAGCGCTGCCCGAGATCCCGGCGATGCGACTGGAGCGGGACGAGCACCACCGTCACAAGGACGTCTACGAGCACTCGCTGACCGTTCTGGAGCAGGCCATCGACCTGGAGGAGAACGGCCCCGACCTGACGCTGCGGCTCGCCGCGCTGCTGCACGACATCGGCAAGCCGAGGACCCGGCGGTTCGAGCCGGACGGACGGGTCTCCTTCCATCACCACGAAGTGGTGGGCGCGAAGATGACGAAGAAGCGCTTGGTCGCGCTCAAGTACCCCAACGACACGGTCAAGGACGTCTCGCGGCTCGTGGAGCTGCATCTGCGCTTCCACGGGTACGGCACGGGCGAGTGGACCGACTCCGCGGTGCGCCGCTATGTGCGGGATGCGGGGCCGCTGCTCTCCCGGCTCCACAAGCTGACGCGTTCGGACTGCACGACCCGGAACAAGCGCAAGGCGGGCGCCCTCTCGCGTGCGTACGACGGCCTGGAGCAGCGGATCAAGGAGCTGCAGGCGCAGGAGGAACTCGACTCCATCCGCCCGGACCTCGACGGCAACGAGATCATGTCCATCCTCGGCGTGAAGCCGGGACCCGTGGTCGGCAAGGCGTACAAGCACCTGCTGGAACTCCGGCTGGAGCACGGCCCGATGGAGCATGACGAGGCGGTCTCTGCCCTCAAGGAGTGGTGGGCCGACCAGAGTCAGGATCCGGAGTCAGAGCGCACCCGGTGACGACGGGGGCGGCGCCGAGGACGAGGCGGTGCTCCGGGCCGGTTGCGAGCGTTTCACGTGAAACATCAGCGCAGCGACCCCGGCGTACAGCACGGCGACTCCTATGACGAGCGTGACGGAGCGCCCGTCCGGCGGGAGTATCAGCGCGGCCACTCCGGCGGCGCCGACGAACGCGACGTTGAAGAGCATGTCGTAGAGCGAGAACACCCGGCCGCGGTAGGCGTCGTCCACCGTCGACTGCACGGCCGTGTCGGCGGTGATCTTCGATGCCTGCGTGACCAGTCCGAGGACGAACGCCGACAGCAGGATGGGCACCGGAGCGAAGCTCAGCCCGAGGGCGGGCTCCAGTACGGCAGCCGCCGCGGCGCACAGTGCCAGCCAGCCGAAGCGGCCCGACCGTCCGACGCCCCAGGGCGTGACGACGGCAGCCGCGAAGTAACCGATCCCTGACGCGGCCACCGCGAGGCCGAGCAGCTTGAGGCCGGCGCCGACGTCCACCGCTTCGACCGCGTCCCCCACCTTGCCGTCGGTGCCCCACGCGTACCGGCACAGCATCAGCACCATCACGGTCAGCGCGCCGTAGCAGAACCGCATCAGGGTCATGGCGGTGAGCGCGTACGCGGCGGTGTGCCGTTGCCCGAGGTGCCGCAGGCCGTCGACGAGGCCGCGGGTGGTGGTGGCCAGCGTCGTGAGCAACCGCAGGGGCACCCGTGCGGCGTCGGGACCGGGGCCGAGACGGTCGCGGCCCATCCGCAGCGCTGTCGCGCCGGCGAGGAGATAGACCACGGCTCCGGTCAGGACCACCCAGGCATTCGTCGCCCGGCCGCCGTCAGGTGATGCCAGCCTGATGGCGAAGGCGATGCCACCGCCTGCCGTCGCGGCGAGCGTTCCGGCCGTCGGGGAGAGGGAGTTGGCGATGACGAGACGGGGCTCGTCCACGACGCGGGGAAGTGCCGCGGAGAGGCCGGCCAGTATGAAGCGGTTCACGGCGGTGACCGAGAGGGCCGAGAGATAGAACAGCCACGCGGGAGTGGCGCCCAGCACCAGCGCCGCGGTGCCTGCGGCGAGCACCGCCCGCAGGAGATTCCCGTAGAGCAGGACCTGGCGTCGGCGCCACCGGTCCAGCATCACGCCGGCGAACGGGCCGAGGAGTGAGTACGGGAGCAGCAGAACGGCCATCGCAGACGCGATGGCCGCCGGTGAGGTCTCGTTCTCGGGAGAGAAGACGACGTAGGCCGCGAGAGCGACCTGATATATGCCGTCGGCGAGTTGGGACAGCAGTCGCACCGCGAGGAGTCGCCGGAAGTCGGGGAAGTGCAGCAGGCTGCGCAGATCTCCGACGACACTCATGGGCCCAGCTTCACACACGCCGGGGTGGCTGCGCGTCCCGATCCGGAGCGGGGTGGAGGCTGCGCGCGGCGGACGCCTGGTCCTGTTTCACGTGAAACAGGGAGACGCACGAGCGGGGGCCCGTGATCCGTACCGCGTCCCGCCCTCGCCCGGCCGGGCCAGTGCCCGGTCCTCAGTGGGGCGTCGTCGTCGTGCCCCAGCGCACCTGCGGATCCTCGAAGGGCACGGGCTTCCCGTGCTGTGCCCGCCGTCCCCCACCGCCCAGCGTGAAGACGTCCGGCGCCCGGTCCAGTACGCCGCCGCCGGGGTCGTCCGAGCCGTTCCGGCGTACGACGTCCCGCTCCGGCATCAGTGCGTCCCGCACCACCACCGCGCACAGGTAGAGCGTGCCGGCCAGGTGGATGAGGATTACCAGCTGGTAACCCTCGGGTGGCAGGCCGTGGTGCTTGTCCCCGCTGCCCGTGTAGGCGAGGTAGAGCCAGATGCCGATGAAGTAGATCACCTCGCACGCCTGCCAGATCAGGACGTCCCGCCATTTGGGGCGTGCGAGGGCCACGAGCGGGATCAGCCATAGCACGTACTGCGGCGAATAGACCTTGTTGGTGACGATGAAGAGCGCCACCACGAGCAGCGCCAGCTGAGCCAGGCGCGGCCGGCGCGGCGAGCGCAGGGCCAGTGCGGCGATGCCCGCGCAGCCGAGCGCCATCAGCAGCGTCGCGTAGGTGTTGGCTTCGGGGACAGGGCTGTCGGTCCGCTGGGAGATGATCAGCCAGATCGAGCCGAAGTCGACGGGCCGCTCCTGGCTGAAGCTGTAGAACTTCGACCAGCCCTGGGGTGCCAGAAGCATCACGGGCAGGTTCACGCACAGCCACGAGACCGCGGCGCCGCCCAGTGCCTTGCCGAACGCCCGCAGATGTCCGGCGCGCCAGCACAGCACCAGCAGCGGGCCCAGCAGCAGGACCGGATAGAGCTTGGCCGCCGTCGCCAGCCCGATCAGCACGCCCGCGGCGAGCGGGCGGCTGCGGGACCACATCAGCATCGCGGCGGCGGTGAGGGCCACGGCAAGCAGGTCCCAGTTGATGGTGGCGGTCAGCGCGAGAGCGGGTGCGAGGGCGACGTGGAGTCCGTCCCAGGGGCGGTCGCGGTGGGTGCGGGTGGCGCACACGAAGAGCACCGCCGCGCAGACCATCAGCATGCCGCCGTTGACCATCCAGTAGAGCTGCTCGCGATGCTGGAGGTCACCGCCGCCCGGTGTCAGCCACGACGCGACCTCCATGAACACGCCTGTCAGCACCGGGTATTCGAGGTAGGTCATGCCGCCGGAGACGCGCTCGGGGATGCGGTCGAAGTACGGGACGAGCCCGTCGGCGAAGCCCCGCCCGGCGAAGAGATGCGGGATATCGGAATAGCACGCGTGTACGTATTGGCTCGTCTGGCCGGTGAACCAGGCGCCGTTGAAACAGGGCGCCTTCTGCACCATGCCCAGCACGAACATGCCCAGCCCCAGCAGCGCCACCACCCGTACCGGCGTCCACCAGCCGCCCGCACCCGGCGCGACCCGGCGGCCCACCGGGCCCCCGATCAGCTCGCTGCCGGCGGCGGCGACCTCGTCCTGCTCCGTGGGATGGACGGGGGCGGCGTTCCGGTCGGGGCGGTCCGAGAGGTAGGCGCGCGTCATGGGGCACATCCTGCCGTACGGCCGCGGACGCCAGCAGCCCCGTCACGGTATGACCCGTGACGGGGCTGCGAGGTCCCGCTCCGCGGCTTGCGGCGGGAGGGTGCCGGGGGCTGGGGCCTGGCGGCCCTTAGTCCCTTTCGCGGCCTCCCGACGGTCCGCCGAAGAGTCCGCCGTTGTCACCCCCACCGGTATCGCCGCCGGTGTCTCCGCCGGTAGCGCCGCCGTCCTGGCCCTGGTTGGTGCCGGCGTCCTGACCTTGGTCGGTGCCGGCGTCCTGGCCCTGGTCGGTGCCGGCGTCCTGGCCCTGGTTGTTGCACAGGATGCCGTTGCAGCTGTCCGTCGGCGACGGCGACTGCGAGGGCGACTGCGAGGGCTGTTGCGACGGTGTGTCGCTCGGCGTCGGCGTCGGCGACGGGCTGGCCCCGGCTCCGAAGACCCTGTCGCCGATCGGCTCGGGCACCGGGAAGGGCTTGGCGTAGGTGCCCTTCAGAGCGCCCGTCATGTACTTCGTCCAGATCTCGGCGGGGAAGGACGCACCGTGGATCGACTCCTGGCCGCCCACGCCGTACATCTTCTGGAAGCGCTGCGTCTTCGCCTTGTCGTTGACCCGCCACATGCCGATCGACGTCGACAGCTGCGGCGTGTAACCGGTGAACCAGGCCGACTTGTTGTCGTCCGTCGTACCGGTCTTGCCCGCCGCGGGACGGCCCAGCGCACTCGCCGCCTTGCCGGTGCCGCCCTTGACGACCGTCTCGAGCACGTTCGTGACGTTGTCGGCCACGCGGGCCTCGAACTTGCTCTTGACGTTCTTCTGGTGCGTGTAGATGTTCACGCCGTCCTCCTCCACACGTGTGACGGAGTACGGCTCGGACTTGTTGCCGCTGCTGGCGAAGGTCCCGTAGGCGTTGGCCATGCGGATCGCGCTGGGCGCCGACGTGCCCAGCGAGAGGGTCGGAGTGCTGCGGGCCAGGCTGTCCTCGTTGAGGCCGGCGTCGAGCGCCGCCGCCCGCACCCTGTCGACTCCGACGTCCATGCCCAGCTGGATGTAGGGCGTGTTCACCGAGAACTGCATGGCCTCGCGCAGCGAGATCCGGCCGCGGTTCTCATTGCCGTCGTTGCGCTGGCGCCACTCCTTGCCTTCCTCGTTGCGCCAGATGCTGCGGTCGTAGTTGCGCAGCTTCAGCTTGTTGTCGCCGTTGTAGATGCTCTTGGGCGAGACCGGCGTGCGGGTGTCCGCGGTCTGCACGTCCGGGCCCTCGGGGTCACGGACACCGTCGCGCATCGCGGCCGCGAGGACGAACGGCTTGAACGTGGAGCCGACCTGGACGCCGGTGTAGTCGGCGTTGTTGGTGAAGTGGGAGGTGGCGTCCTCGCCGCCGTACATGGCGACGATCGCGCCGTCGTTCGGCTTCACCGAAGCGCCGCCGAACTGGACGTACTTGTCGACCTCGCGCTCCTTCGGCTTGATGTTCGCCTTGCGCACCCGCTCGACGGCGGCCTCCATCTCCTCCATCTTCCGCTTGTCGAAGGTGGTGTGGATCCGCAGGCCGCCCTTCTTGAGCCTGCGGTCGGAGATGTTGCTGTTGGCCGTGATGTAGTTGTTGACCGTCTCGACCATGTAGCCCTTCTGGCCCTTGAGTTCGGTCGACTTCTTCGGCTGCTTGGGCATCGGGAACTTCGTGTACTTCGCCCGCGTCGCCCCCTCCAGCCTGTTCGTCTTCACCATCCGGTCCAGCGTCCACGACCAGCGGTCCTTGGCCCGCTCCAGGTTCTTGTCCTGCGTGGCGGCGGAACCGATGCCGCCGGCCGGGTCGTAGAGGTTGGGGCCGTTGAGCGTCGCGGAGAGGAACGCGCACTCGCTCGCGGTGAGGTCCTTGGCGTCCTTGCGGTAGTACGCCTGCGCCGCGGCCTGGATGCCGTACGCGCCGCGCCCGTAGTAGCCGGTGTTGAGGTAGCCCTCGAGGATCTTCTGCTTCTCCACGGTCGCGCCGACCTTGATGGAGATGAACAGCTCCTTGGCCTTACGCGTCAGCGTCTGCGACTGGTCGAGGTAGGCGTTCTTCACGTACTGCTGCGTGATCGTCGAACCGGACTGCGTCTCGCCGCCGAGCGCCATCCTTCCGACGGCGCGGGCGATGCCGATCGGGTCGACGCCCGGGTCCTTGTAGAACGACTCGTTCTCGGCCGCGATCACCGCGCTCTGCATCGCCTTGGGGATCTGGGCGAGCGGCACGATCTGCCGGTTCTGGTCGCCGCCGCCCGCGACGACCATCTGCTTGCCGTTGGCCCAGTAGTAGACGTTCTTCTGCTGCTTCGTCGCCTCGTTGACGCTCGGCGTGCCCACCATCGCCAGTGCGATGCCGGAGAGGCCGATGATCAGCCCGAGGAAGCCGGCCATGGAGCCCAGCACCAGCTTCCAGGACGGCACCCAGCGGCGCACGCCGGTCTTGTTCCAGCGCGGGTAGTCGACGAACCGCTTGTTGGGCGGCGGCTGGAAGCGGCCGCGGGCCCTGCCGTACGCGCCCGCGGCTGCGCGCGCGCGACCCCCTCCGCCGAGGCCGCCCGCTGCCAGGCCGGCGCCGGCTGCGGCGCCTGTTCCGGCCGCACGCCGGCGGCCGCCGCCGCCTCCTCCGCGCGGTGCCCCTCTCCGTGCCTCGGCGCGACCCCCGTAAGGGCTGCCGCCGGCCCTGGGCGGCGGCGCGGAACGGCGGCCGGTGCCGGATGGCGGCTGCGCTGCGCGCCGGCCGCGTGGCGGCTTTCGACGGTGCTCGCTCATGGAACAGCTACTCCTCGGGCAGGCGCTCGCGCCTGAAGGTGGCAGTTGACGTCGTCTGGTCCCCCGAGCGCGACCCGCGGACACACGGTCTGCCGGTCGCACTGCACCCAGGACGATGACGCACTCGAGCGTCGTCTGGTTCCCGGTGGTGGTCTGCACGCGCACAGACTACGCAGATCCAAAACGCCCGTTAGCAAGCATTCATCTCAATCGAGGCAAGTTGCCTTCAACTAATCAGAGATGTGAGTCCCTTCACCCGGGGCCCACTTGTCGCCCGGGTGACAGAGTTCTATCGTGCTGATGTATCGAGCCGATACATCAGCACGACACAAGTCCACGATCGATGCTCGGGGTTGAGGGGGGCGGTGCAGCATGAGCCGGCGCTCGGGAATCCTTGAGTTCGCCGTACTCGGCCTGCTTCGCGAATCACCCATGCACGGCTATGAGCTGCGAAAACGGCTCAACACCTCGCTGGGTGTCTTCCGCGCCTTCAGCTACGGGTCGCTCTACCCATGCCTCAAGACCCTTTTGCAGCGCGGATGGTTGAGCGAGGAGCACGAGCCGTCCCGCCCGCCGGCGGAGAGCGAACGCACCGAACGGGAGGCCCTCTCGGCGTCACTGGCGGGCCGCCGGGCAAAAATCGTCTACAGATTGACCGCGGCCGGAAAAGAACACTTCGAGGAGCTTCTTTCACAGACCGGACCGGACGCGTGGGAAGACGAACACTTCGGTGTCCGCTTCGCCTTTTTCGGGCAGACCTCGCGGGACGTGCGGATGCGCGTCCTGGAGGGGCGCCGCAGCCGCCTCGAGGAACGCCTCGCGAAGATGCGCGCCTCGCTCGCCCGCACACGCGAACGGCTCGACACCTACACCCTCGAACTGCAGCGCCACGGAATGGAATCCGTGGAGCGCGAAGTCCGCTGGCTCACCGAGCTCATCGAGAGCGAGCGGACCGGGCGCGACCTGGAGGCGGGCATCGAGCCCGGTTCTCCACCGCGCCGGCAAGGAGACGCGGGAGGCCGGCCCCGGCATGGGGATCGCACCCCGCCGGATCCGTCCGAGGACACCGCATGAGGCCCCGTACGAACGCGGGTCTCACCGACCAGACACAGGGAGCAACCGGAATGGGTTCGGTTCGTGTAGCCATCGCAGGCGTGGGCAACTGCGCCGCCTCGCTGGTGCAGGGCGTCGAGTACTACAAGGACGCCGACCCGGCCACCAAGGTGCCGGGTCTGATGCACGTTCAGTTCGGCGAATACCACGTGCGTGACGTGGAGTTCGTCGCCGCCTTCGATGTCGACGGCAAGAAGGTGGGCCTCGACCTGTCCGATGCGATCGGCGCGAGTGAGAACAACACCATCAAGCTCTGCGACGTCCCGCCCTCCGGCGTGACGGTGCAGCGCGGCCACACGCTCGACGGGCTCGGCAGGTACTACCGCGAGACGATCGAGGAGTCCGACGCTGCGCCGGTCGACGTCGTGCGCGCCCTGCGGGACTCCGAGGCCGACGTCCTGGTCTGCTACCTGCCCGTGGGCTCCCAGTCGGCGGTCGAGTTCTACGCACAGTGCGCTGTCGACGCGGGCGTCGCATTCGTCAACGCACTGCCCGTCTTCATCGCGGGCACGAAGGAGTGGGCGGAGAAGTTCACCGAGGCCGGTGTGCCGATCGTCGGCGACGACATCAAGTCGCAGGTGGGCGCGACGATCACGCACCGCGTGCTGGCCAGGCTCTTCGAGGACCGCGGCGTCATCCTCGACCGCACCATGCAGCTGAACGTCGGCGGCAACATGGATTTCAAGAACATGCTGGAGCGCGACCGGCTGGAGTCGAAGAAGATCTCCAAGACTCAGGCCGTGACGTCCCAGATCCGCGACCGCGAACTGGGCGCCGACAACGTGCACATCGGCCCGTCCGACTACGTGGCGTGGCTGGACGACCGCAAGTGGGCCTACGTACGGCTGGAGGGCCGCGCCTTCGGCGACGTGCCGCTCAACCTGGAGTACAAGCTGGAGGTCTGGGACTCGCCCAACTCCGCCGGCGTGATCATCGACGCCCTGCGCGCAGCGAAGATCGCGAAGGACCGGGGCATCGGCGGGCCGATCCTCTCGGCCTCCTCGTACTTCATGAAGTCGCCGCCCGTGCAGTACTACGACGACGAGGCGCGGGAGTTGGTGCAGGCGTTCATCGACGGGAAGACGGAGCGCTAGGCGCTGCCCGGCGGCCGTTGGCCGCCGGGTCCGGCGGACCGGCCCCGTCCCCTTCAGGGGCGGGCGGGCATTGGTCCGCCGGACTTTCCCCGATGTCACCGCTACTTGCGGTCTCCGCCCGCGCGGCGGAGACCCCCGGCGACGGCGGGCCCGGCCAGGGCCCCTCCCGGTGCGTGCCGCCTCAGCGGTCGACCGTGCGGTCCACCATCGTGGTCGTGTGCCGTAGTTGGGCCGTCAACTCCTCGCCGACCTTGGGCTCCGCTGCGTCCCCCGGTACGAACAGGATCGACATCTGCATGTGCGGCGGCTCCGCGAACCACCTCTGCTTGCCGCCCCAGAGGAACGGCGAGAGATTGCGGTTCACCGTCGCCAGCCCCGCACGGGCCACGCCCTTCGCCCGCGACGTCATCCCCTGCAGCGCCTTCGGCGACTCCAGGCCCACGCCGTGCGACGTGCCGCCGGCGACGACCACGAGCCAGCCGTCGCCCGGAGCCTTCTGCTGCCGGTAGCCGAACCGGTCGCCCTTGACGACGGGCGTCACGTCCAGGATCGAGCCCCTGTACTCCGTGGCCGTGTGATCCCCCAGCCACAGCCGCGTACCGATGCGCGCCCTGAACTTCGTCCGCGGGAACTGCTGTTGGAGCCGGGCGAACTCATCGGGGCCCAGGTGCGAGACGAACATCGTCTCCAGCGGCAGCCTCGCCGCACGCAACCGGTCCATCCAGCCGATGACTTCCTCCACCGCGTCCGAACCGTCCGTACGGTCCAGCGGCAGATGGACGGCGAAGCCCTCGAGCCGCACCTCGTCGATCGCGGCGTGCAGCTTCGGCAGGTCCTGCTCGGTCACGCCGTGCCGTTTCATGCTGCTCATGACCTCGATGACGACCCGCGCACCGCGCATCAGGCCGACGCCCTCCACCGAGGACACCGAGCGGATCGCGCGGTCGGGCAGCGGCACCGGCTCCTCGTCCTTGCGGAAGGGGGTGAGGACCAGCAGGTCACCGCCGAAGAAGTCCTTCATGCGGGCGGCCTCGTAGGTCGTGCCGACAGCCAGGATGTCGCTGCCGAAACGCGTGGCTTCGTCGGCCAGCCGCTCGTGGCCGAAGCCGTAGCCATTGCCCTTGCAGACCGGAACGAGGCCCGGGTACTGCTGGATCACCGACTGCTGGTGCGCCCGCCAGCGATCGGTATCGACGTAGAGGGTGAGCGCCATGGCCGGTAGGGAACCTTTCTTCCGTCACTCGTCTCGGTCATCTGATTGCGACCTCTCATACAGCGCGTCCCCCCGCGCCGTCAGCGTCGCGACATGTAGATGTCGAGCGCCTTGTGCAGCAGCTTATTGAGCGGGAAGTCCCACTCGCCGAGATACTCGGCGGCCTCTCCCCCTGTGCCCACCTTGAACTGGATCAGCCCGAAGAGGTGGTCGGACTCGTCCAGCGAATCGCTGATGCCGCGAAGGTCGTAGACGCTCGCGCCCAACGCGTACGCATCCTGAAGCATCCGCCACTGCATCGCGTTCGACGGTCGTACCTCACGCTTGTGATTGGCCGATGCACCGTACGAGTACCACACATGGCCCCCCACGATCAGCATCGTGGCGGCAGCGATCCGCTCGCCCTCGTGCTCGGCGAAGTACAGCCGCATGCGGTTCGGGTCCTCGGCGTTGAGCACCTTCCACATGCGTTCGAAGTAGGCCTTGGGCCGCGGACGGAACTTGTCGCGCTCCGCGGTGATCTCGTACAGCCGCTGCCAGTCGTCCAGATCCTGCAGGCCGCCCTGCACGACCTCGACGCCCGCCTTGTCGGCCTTCTTGATGTTGCGCCGCCACAGCTGGTTGAAGCCCTTGTGCACCTCTTCCAACGACCGTCCCTCAAGGGGCACTTGGAAGACGTAACGAGGCTGCACGTCACCGAATCCGGCGCCGCCGTCCTCGCCCTGCTGCCAGCCCATCCGGCGCAGCCTGTCGGCGACTTCGAACGCGTGCGGCTCGATGTGCGTCGCCTGCACGTCCCTCAGCCGCTTCACGTCGGGGTCCTGGATGCCGCTCTTGATCGCGGGCGCGTCCCAGCGCCGGATCACCACCGGCGGGCCCATCTTCACCGAGAAGGCACCCTGTTGCTTGAGATGGGCGAGCATCGGCCGCAGCCAGTCCTCCAGTTGGGGCGAGAACCAGTCGATGACCGGGCCCTCCGGGAGGTACGCCAGATACCGCTTGACCTTCGGCAGCTGCCGGTAGAGGACGAGGCCCGCGCCGACGAGCTCTCCGTTGCCGTCGAACCAGCCCAGGTTCTCCGACCGCCACTCGCCCTTCACATCTGCCCAGGCCGGCACCTGGCAGTGGCTGGCCGAAGGAAGGCTGCGGACATAGGCCAGATGCTGCTCACGGCTGATGGCCCTCAGGGTCAGACTCATGCGGGACGCTCCTCCGGCGCAGGTGGGTGACTCGCCGGGAAGCCTACTGTGCGTCGGGTGCGCATCACGTCCCGCCGCCGGGCTCGGCACGCTCGGCACGCTCGGCGGCAGGAGGCGGCGCGGACAGGGAGCACGACCTGCACACGGCGTCCACCGTCTCCTGCGTCGGCACCGCGGGCCTGACGAACAGCCAGGCCGTGGCACCCGCGGCCGCGAGCAGTGCGGCGCAGATCAGCATCGAGCCCTGGAAGGCGGCGTCGACATCGGCGGGCGAGCGGTACTCGTCGCCGGACAGGCCGACGATCGCGGGAATGGCCGCCACGGAGATCAGGCCCCCGGTACGTGCGGCGGCGTTGTTGATGCCGCTCGCGGTCCCCGACCTGTCGACGTCCACTGAGTCCAGCACCGTCGCAGTGAGCGGAGCGACCAGCAGCGTCATGCCTGCCCCGAGCCCGATGCCCGCGGGCAGCACGTCGGCGAAGTAGGAGGAGTCCGGACCGATCCGGAGCATCAGCAGCACGCCGATGCAGGCCAGTACCGGCCCTGTCGTCAGCGGGATGTGCGGCCCGATGCGCTTGCCGAGCTGGGCGGCCCGGCTGGAGAAGGCCAGCATCAGCAACGTGAGCGGCAGCAGCGCGAGCCCGGCCAGCAGCGGCGAGAAGCCCGCGGTGGTCTGGAGCTGAAGTACGAGGAAGAAGGACACCGCGGCCAGCGCCCCGTAGATCAGCACCGTCACCACGTTCGTGTACGTGAACAGCCGCACGGAGAACAGCCCGAGCGGCACCATCGGATGCGGCGAGCGGCGCTCCGCCACGATGAACGCCGCACCGAGCAGCACGGCCGACGCACCCGTCACGATCGCGGCGAAGGGATGTGTGGAGGCGACCGTCAGGGCGTAGGTGAGGGAGCCCAGCGACAGCGCCGCGAGCACGGCACCGGGGACGTCGAAGCGGCCGCTCGCCGTCTCATCCCTCGTCTCCGGTACGTGGCGCAGGGCGACGGCCGCGGTCAGGACGGCGAACGGAAGGTTGATCAGGAACACCCAGCGCCAGCCCGGCCCGCCGGCCAGCCAGCCGCCCAGCAGCGGCCCCACCGCCCCGGCCACTCCGCCCAGACCGGCCCACGTCCCTACGGCGGCGGCACGGTCCTGGGGACGGAAGACCGCCTGGATGATCGCGAGCGAGCCCGGTGTCAGCAGCGCGCCGCCCACCCCTTGCAGGCCGCGTGCGCCGATCAGCAGCGGCGCGCTCGGAGCGAGCCCGCACATGGCCGAGGACACCGCGAACCACAGCACCCCGGCGACGAAGATCCTGCGCCGCCCGTACCGGTCACCGAGGGAGCCGCCCAGCAGGATCAGCCCGGAGAGCGTCAGCAGGTAGGCGTTCACGGCCCACTGCAGCCCCGCGAGGCTCGCCCCCAGGTCCTCGCCGATGCGCGGAAGGGCCACGTTCACGGCGGTGCCGTCCAGCAGCACCATGCTGGAGCCCAGGACGGTGGCGAACAGCACCCAGCGCCCGGTGGCGCCGGACATCTTCACCTCTCCCGCGCGCGCAGATGTCATGGCACCCATCCTGCTGCCCGCACCCGGGATCAGCAGCGCCGCGCACGCACATGTCCGGCCCTCCCATGGCCGCCCGGTCGCGCATGCACGGTGCGGCCCGCCGCGCACATGCCGGACACCTGCGATGTCGTCATCATGGGAAGTGCCAGGCCCGCAGGCCCGGCGCGAGGCGTGCCGGAGCAGGAGGGCAGGAAGCACCACAGCAGGAAGGGGGAGGACGCCATGGAGCTCTTCCCGCCCCTGCCTCTCACCGAGTGGCGGGACACCAAGGAGACCCTGCACCGCTTCGAGCAGCTCGTCGGCAAGATCCGGCTCACCTCGAGCAGCCGCCGGAACCACTGGTGGAACGTGCCGTTCCACATCACCGGCCGCGGCATCACCACGCGCCCGATGGGCCAGGCCGACGGCAACCCCGTCTTCACGATCGACTTCGACTTCGTCGATCATCAGCTCGTCGTCGCGGCGCTCGACGGCACGGAGATCTCCTTCCCCTTGCTCGGCCAGTCCGTGGCCTCCTTCCGCCGGATGACGCTGGAGGCGCTCACGGACCTCGGCATACACGCCGAGATCCCCCACCCCGAGCCCTTCGATCTGCCCGACTCCGCAAGGCCGTTCTCACGGGACACCGAGCACGCCACGTACAACCCGGAGCACGCCAACCGCTATTGGCAGATCCTCAGCCAGGTGGCACTGGTGCTCGAGGAGTTCGCCGCACGCTTCTCCGGCAAGAGCAGCCCCGTGCACCACTTCTGGCACACCTTCGACATCGCCCATACGCGCTTCTCCGGCCGGCACGTGGAACAGCCGCCGCAGACGGACGCGGTGACCCGCGAGGCGTACTCACGCGAGGTGATCAGCGTCGGCTTCTGGTTCGGCGACGACTCCTTCCCGGAACCCGCCTTCTACGCCTACGCCGCCCCCGAGCCCGCGGGACTGGAGACGGAGCCGATCCGTCCGGAGCAGGCGCGCTGGGTGCCGCAGAACGGCGGTCATCTGGCGCTGCTGCGCTATGACGACGCGCGCGCCTTCGCCGATCCCCGCTCGACGGTGCTCGACTTCTACGAGAGCGCGTACCGGGCGGCGGCCTCGCGTGCCGAATGGGACATGGAGGCGTTCACGAGCCCGCACGGCGTCACGGATCAGCAGCTGGTCGGGCACCACCGCTGACGGCCCAGGGCGAACTCCGGGCAGGCTCCCGAGGGGGCGAACTCCGGGCGGGCCCCCGAGGGGCCCCGACGCGCGTCGGCCCGGGGCAGTGCGCGGCGCGCAGATTCCGCGCCGCGCACAGGCCCGGGGCCGGGCCCGCATCCGGAGCGCAGGCTCAGTGCAGCTGCCGCTGCCAGTCCGCGGGGACCTTGCCCTCCGGGCCCGGAGTCGGCTGTGACTGCGGATGAGACGTGGGCGGGGCGAGCCGCGGGCCCTCGTAGATCTGCTCGGTGTCCGCGTTCCAGAACCAGTCCTCGCCCGGCTCGAAGCTGGCCAGGAAGGGATGCCCGGCCTGGTGTGCGTGCATCGTGGCGTGCTGTCCCGGCGAGGAGTCGCAGCACCCGATGTGCCCGCACTCCGCGCAGCGCCGCAGATGGAACCACCACCCGGGGCCGTCGCCCGCCGAACACTCGACGCACCCGGTGCCGCTCGGCGGCGCGGAAGGATCGATGCCAGGGACTCCGTCCTGCTGTGACATGTGCAGACTCCTCTCGCTCGCCCCCGTCCCTCCCCTCGGACTTCTCCCTCGGCCGCGGGGGCCGCGTCGTTGCGACGCCGGCGCGACGAAGGCGCACGTACGGGCGCGGGAGGCGCGGGCCTGCGCGGTGAGGCGCGCATGCGCCCTGAGCCGGCAGCCATCGGCCGAGTGGTCACACGATCGGTTGATGACCGGACGCCGACCGCCCGCAGCCGTACATCCGCCAGAGTAAGGAGAGCTGGCATTCCCGGCATTTCGGAAGGCGGCGGACAGCCCGACGGCCGGTACGACGCCCGGCCCGCCGTCGGAGGAACAGCGAGCCCGGGGCCGGACCGGCCGTGTGCTGGGGGCCTGGTTCCGGGGCCGCGGTCGCGGCTGGGCTCAGACGAGCAGTCCGCCGTGAGCCATGCCCAGATAGAAGCCGAAGGCGGCCCCGCCCAGCCCGATGATCAGTGCGAAGCGCTCACCCGTCGTGGCGGAGATGAACTGCCCCCACGCCCCCGTGACGATGCCGACCAGGCCCGTCCAGGCGCTGAGCACATGCAGCTCCGGCGACAGCAGTGCCGTCAGGAATGCGACCACGCCCACAACGACCGTCACCGCCGCGAGTGAGCTCTCCAGCGGGTGAGCCCTGCTGTCGTCGAGGACCATGGAAACCGGGTTGTGCCGTACTGCCTGTGCCATGCGGCACCTCCTGACAGAGGCCAGCAACGGCGGCGCCCCAGTGACGCCGCTCACACCGTTGCGTCCAGGTTGCGGCGACTTGCCCCCGGATTTCAACCGGAAGGCTCAAGCCGGGTAGTCTGAACGGTCTGCACCCACCCGCCGCCGAGCTGAGGCGGCGCCGGTGCGGAACGCATCACGAACCTCCTGCCACGGAACGACCGTGGCCGCGAGTCCGAAGGAGGTGGGTTCCACATGCGTCACTACGAGGTGATGGTGATCCTCGACCCCGATCTCGAGGAGCGCGCGATCTCGCCGCTGATCGAGAGCTTCCTTTCCGTCGTCCGCGACGCAAAGGGCAAGGTCGAGAAGGTCGACACCTGGGGCCGTCGCCGGCTCTCCTACGAGATCAACAAGAAGCCCGAGGGCATCTACTCGGTCATCGACGTGCAGGCCGAGCCTGCGGCCGTCAAGGAACTCGACCGCCAGATGAATCTGAACGAGTCGGTTCTGCGGACCAAGGTTCTGCGCCCCGCCGCCCACTGAGCCTCACGGCACACAGGGCACCACGGACGGGCACAGCACCGGACACCGAGTAGCAGCAAGCCACAGCACGAGCCACAGAAGCCACAAGCAGCCAGCAGCACCCCGCCGAGAGGTTCCCCATGGCAGGCGAGACCGTCATCACGGTCGTCGGCAATCTTGTCGACGACCCCGAGCTGCGCTTCACCCCCTCCGGTGCGGCGGTCGCGAAGTTCCGTGTCGCGTCCACCCCCCGCACCTTCGACCGCCAGACCAACGAGTGGAAGGACGGCGAGAGCCTCTTCCTGACCTGCTCGGTCTGGCGGCAGGCGGCGGAGAACGTCGCCGAGTCCCTCACCAAGGGGACGCGCGTCGTCGTACAGGGCCGCCTCAAGCAGCGTTCGTACGAGGACCGCGAGGGCATCAAGCGCACGGTCTACGAGCTGGACGTCGACGAGGTCGGCGCCAGCCTCCGCAATGCCACCGCCAAGATCACCAAGACCACGGGCCGAGGTGGCCAGGGCGGCGGCTTCGGCGGCGGCCAGGGTGGCGGCGGCTGGGGCGGAGGCCAGGGCGGCGGCCAGCAGGGCGGCGGCGCACCCGCGGGCGACCCGTGGGCGACCGGCGCACCGGCAGGCGGCGGCCAGGGTGGCGGCGGAGGCGGCTGGGGCGGCGGCTCCGGCGGCGGCTACTCGGACGAGCCCCCCTTCTGACAGGACGCGCACCCGCGCGTACCGGCCGGAAAGACCGCCGCGGAGCACCCGCGGTCGGTCAGGGCAGGGCCAGACAGCTGCACACTTCTTGAATTTCAACGGAGAGAGACATGGCGAAGCCGCCTGCTCGCAAGCCCAAGAAGAAGGTTTGCGTGTTCTGCAAGGAGAAGATCAACTACGTCGACTACAAGGACACGAACCTGCTGCGGAAGTTCATTTCCGACCGCGGCAAGATCCGTGCCCGCCGAGTCACCGGCAACTGCACCCAGCACCAGCGCGACGTCGCCACGGCCGTCAAGAACAGCCGTGAGATGGCGCTGCTGCCCTACACCTCGACCGCTCGATAAGGGAAGGGTGACCGACAGATGAAGATCATCCTGACCAACGAGGTGTCCGGCCTCGGTGCCGCGGGCGATGTCGTGGAGGTCCGCGACGGCTACGCACGCAATTACCTGATCCCGCGCCGCGTCGCCATCCGGTGGACCAAGGGCGGGGAGAAGGACGTCGAGCAGATCCGCCGCGCCCGCAAGATCCACGAGATCGCCACGATCGAGCAGGCCAACGAGATCAAGACCCGGATCGAGGGCGCCAACGTGCGTCTGAAGGTCCGGGCCGGCGACCAGGGCCGTCTCTTCGGCTCCGTGACCCCGGCCGACATCGCCGGTGCCGTCAAGGAAGCCGGCGGCCCGGAGATCGACAAGCGCCGCATCGAGGTGGGTGCACCCATCAAGACCCTGGGCTCCCACCAGGTCTCGGTGCGTCTGCACGCCGAGGTGGCCGCAAAGATCGACATCGAGGTCCTCGCCGCCTGATCAGCCGCCACGGCTGAACGGAACGGCAGCGAACTCCGGCCGGCAACGGCAACAGCGGAGGGCCGTACCCCTGAAGTCAGGGAGTACGGCCCTCCGTTCATGTTCGCGGTGCCTTTTCCGGGCGGGCTCATGCGCCGGCTGAGGGCAACGGCACCGGTTCGAGGTCGGCGGATCGCGGCGGCCCTGCGCGGGGTCAGGCCCGTACGGCACCGGTCACGACCCAGCGGCCGGAGCGGGCGCGCACCCACAGCGTCACCAGCCGCACGCCCATCATCACGCCCGCGATCGTCCACCACAGCGCTGTCAGACCGCCCCCCACCAGCGGGACGAGCAGTGCCACCGGCGCGAACACCGCCAGGGTCACCAGCATCGCCGCCGCAAGATACGGACCGTCACCCGCGCCCATCAGCACACCGTCCAGCACGAACACCACACCGGCGATCGGCTGCGTCACCGCGACCACCAGCAGCGCGGGCGTCAGTTCGCCGATCACCGCACCGTCGGACGTGAACAGCGGCATGAAGAACGGCCGCGCCGCCGCGACCAGCAGACCCAGCACCACACCCGTGACCACGCCCCACTGCACCATCCGCCGGCACGCCGCCCGCGCACCCGCCTCGTCCCCGGCGCCCAGGTACCGCCCGATGATCGCCTGTCCCGCGATGGCGATCGCGTCCAGGGCGAACGCCAGCAACGACCAGAGAGTCAGCGCGATCTGATGCGCCGCGATGTCCGCGTCGCCCAGCCGTGCCGCGACCGCTGTCGCGATCATCAGCACGGCACGCAGCGAGAGTGTGCGGATCAGCAAAGGCGTACCCGCCTGCGCGCACGCCCGTACACCTGCCAGGTCCGGACGCAGGGACGCGCCGTGCCGACGCGCACCGCGTACGACCACGAACAGATACACCGCGGCCATCGCCCACTGCGCCAGCACGGTCCCCCAGGCGGAGCCCGCGATGCCGAGCCCGAACCCGTAGACGAGCAGCACGTTCAGGGCCGCGTTCGCGGAGAAGCCGCCCACCGCCACATACAGGGGCGTCTTTGTGTCCTGAAGACCCCTCAGCACACCGGTCGCCGCGAGCACGACGAGCATCGCGGGGATGCCGAGCGAACTGATGCGCAGATAGGTCTCGCCGTGCGGGGCCGCGGTGGCCGAGGCACCGAAGAGGTCGACGAGCAGCGGAGCACCCGGCAGCACCACGACGATCACGGCCAGGCCGAGCAGCAGAGCGAGCCAAATGCCGTCCATGCCCTGGCGGATGGCCGCGGGGAGATCGCCGGCGCCGACGCGCCGGGCCACGGCGGCGGTGGTGGCGTAGGCGAGGAAGACGAAGATGTTGACCCCGGTCTGCAGCAGTGCCGCCGCCACCCCGAGGCCCGCGAGTTGGGGGGTTCCCAAGTGGCCGACGATGGCGCTGTCCACCATGACGAAGAGAGGTTCGGCGACGAGGGCGCCGAAGGCGGGGAGTGCCAGCGCGACGATTTCGCGGTCGTGGCGCCGCATGGTGGAACGTGTGGCAGCAGGGTCGTTCATGGGTTCGATCCAAGCATCCACAAGTAATGGCTGCAAGGGGATACTGACTATTACTCGTGTGGGGCTCGCGTGCGTGTGCGGCAACTGTGCGCCAAGCCGCGTAACGATCCTGGTTCGAGGGCCGACTTTTTTCCCCGCACAGGCAGTGGATGCCGTCGTCACAGGTCAGAGGTGGTCGGCGTGGGCGGGACCCGACTTCTCCACAGGGCTGTCCCCCGTGCCGTACACAGCTTTCGCGGTCTTCTCCACAGAAACTTGTCCACCGTCCACATCACCCTGTGGATAACAAGATTGGCTGACGCCTACTCGTCCCCATAACGTGGGCAGTCGCCCGCCCCACAAACCCCTCGTCAACTCCGTTGTCCCGACGCGCCGATGGAGAGCCGGGCGGCCATTGTCAGAGCCGTGCCGTAAGAAAGAGGGGCACTGCGGTCAGGTCCGGTCGTGCTTGATCACCAGGACGGGGAGGAGGTGAACGCGTGACTCAGCAGCCCGAACAGGTCGAGGACCCCTGGGCGTCGGAATCCGCAACCCGCAGTGCCGCGCGTCCCGCCCACGGCGACCGCTTCCCCGCTGCCCGCAGCCGTCAGCACGGGCAGGGCGGCCACAACGGATCGGGCGGCAACGGGCGCGGCGAGCGCCACGACCGGGGCACGGAGGAACACTCCCCGGCACCCGCGTCCGTCTCCTTCGAGCGCGTGCCGCCGCAGGACCTCGAGGCCGAACAGTCCGTGCTCGGCGGCATGATGCTCTCCAAGGACGCCATCGCCGACGTCGTCGAGGTCCTCAAGGGTCACGACTTCTACCGCCCCGCGCACGAGACCGTCTACGAGGCGATCCTCGACCTCTACGCCAAGGGTGAGCCGGCCGACCCGATCACCGTCACCGCCGAACTCACCCGGCGTGGCGAGATCAGCCGCGTCGGCGGGCCGGGCTACGTCCACTCCCTCGTGCAGACGGTGCCCACGGCGGCCAACGCCGAGTACTACGCGGAGATCGTCCACGAGCGGGCGGTGCTGCGGCGGCTCGTCGAGGCGGGCACCCGGATCACTCAGATGGGATACGCGGCCGACGGCGACGTCGACGACATCGTCAACTCCGCCCAGGCGGAGATCTATTCGGTCACCGAGCAGCGCACGTCGGAGGATTACCTCCCCCTCGGCGACATCATGGAGGGCGCCCTCGACGAGATCGAGGCGATCGGCTCGCGCAGCGGCCAGATGACAGGTGTGCCCACCGGCTTCACCGACCTCGACTCGCTGACGAACGGGCTCCACCCGGGCCAGATGATCGTCATCGCGGCAAGGCCCGCCATGGGGAAATCGACCCTTGCCCTGGATTTCGCCCGGGCCTGCTCCGTGAGGCACAACATGCCGAGCGTGATCTTCTCGCTGGAGATGGGGCGCAACGAGATCGCGATGCGGCTGCTGTCGGCGGAGGCGCGCGTGGCGCTGCACCACATGCGGTCGGGGTCGATGACGGACGAGGACTGGACACGGCTGGCGCGCCAGATGCCCCAGGTGACGGAGGCGCCGCTGTACATCGACGACTCCCCGAACCTGTCGATGATGGAGATCAGGGCGAAGTGCCGCCGGCTGAAGCAGCGGAACGACCTGAAGCTGGTCGTGATCGACTATCTCCAGCTGATGCAGACGGGCAGTTCGCGGCGTCCCGAGAGCCGTCAGCAGGAGGTCTCGGAGATGTCCCGGAACCTGAAGCTGCTCGCGAAGGAGCTCGAGGTTCCGGTGATCGCGCTGTCGCAGCTCAACCGTGGTCCGGAGCAGCGCACGGACAAGAAGCCGATGGTCTCCGACCTCCGCGAGTCGGGTTCGATCGAGCAGGATGCCGACATGGTCGTTCTGCTGCACCGTGAGGACGCGTACGAGAAGGAGTCGCCGCGCGCGGGGGAGGCGGACCTGATCGTGGCGAAGCACCGCAACGGTCCGACGGCGACGATCACGGTGGCCTTCCAGGGGCACTACTCGCGCTTCGTGGACATGGCGCAGACGTAGGGACGTTCACGTTTTCCGGGGGACTGCTGACACGGCACCGTGCCTGTAGAGGTCAGTCCGGCGGGCCCCCGAACTCCTCGAACGACATCGTGCCGTCGCCATCGAGGTCGTACGCGTCGAAGACCTTGCGCGCAGCCGCTTTCATATCCACCACGTGAATTCGCCCTGCCTCGGTGGACCCTCGTGTCACTTTCGCCAGAGCAGGTGATGGGTCACGCCGCTCGGGCTGGGCACGACCTCGAGATGGAATCGGTCGCTCAGCTCATCCGGGGACTCCCACAGCCGTAGCCCGGACCCGAGCGTCACCGGCGAGACCGCGACATGCAGGGTGTCGACGAGGTCGGCGTCGAGGAACTCACGGATGGTGGTGACCCCGCCGCCGAGCCGGACGTCCATGCCCTGCGCCGCCTCCCGCGCCTGCTCCAGGACCGTGGCCGGGTCCCCGTCGACGAAGTGGAACGTCGTGTCGGAGAGCGTGAACGAAGGACGCTGATGGTGGGTCATGACGAACACGGGAGTGTGGAACGGTGGCTCGTCGCCCCACCAGCCGCGCCACTCATGGTCCTTCCAGGGCCCCCGCTGGGGCCCGAACTTGTTGCGGCCCATGATTTCGGCGCCGATGTTGCGTGGGTAGTCCCGCGTGAAGTAGTCGTCGAGGCCGCGGCTTCCGCCGGGGTCGGTGCGCATGGGCCAGCTCGCCGTGGCGCCGGCCCAGGCGAACAGCCGCTCGGGCTCGACGTGGCCGAAGGGGCGCTCA
This sequence comes from Streptomyces bathyalis, assembly GCF_015910445.1. Taxonomy (NCBI): domain Bacteria; kingdom Bacillati; phylum Actinomycetota; class Actinomycetes; order Kitasatosporales; family Streptomycetaceae; genus Streptomyces; species Streptomyces bathyalis. The sequence continues at coordinate 3,686,807 of NZ_CP048882.1, read as the reverse complement.
AGGGTCTGGTCCTCACCGGCACCGATGCCGTCACTTGAGACGTTGAAGTTCTGCACTCTCAGGAGCTGAGCCACGGGGGCCTCCGATTCGGTGGGCAACGGTGGCGAGACTCTCCGGGCCGGAAGAATTCATCGCCGCGCCCGTGACCGGCCCAGCCGGAACCAGGGTCACCGGGCGCGAGGGTCCTCGCGTACCGGTGCGCTGCGTCCCGTCGAACGGGCTCCCATCGAACGGGCTCACAGAACAGGTTCACACCGAACGCGGGCTGGGCTCACCCCGAACGGGTCTCGGCGTCCGCCGCACCCCCGGCCGGAGATCAGCGGCACTCATGCGCCGGCGGCCATGCGACTCGCTGAACGGACGCCGCCTCAAGGGGAATTGAGGGGTTGGGCGGCCGTGGCCGGGCGCGGGGGCCAGGCGTGGGGGGCGAGGATGCCGAGGACGTAGGCACGGGCGACGAGTGCGGGTCTGGTCGCGGCGCCCAAGAGGTCGCGCAGCCGGCTGAGGTGGTAGTCGACGGCCTGCCGGGAGAGCTTCAGGGAGGTGGCGATCTCGCCGTTGGTGCTGCCCTCCGCGAGGAGGGACAGTATGCGGACCTGCGCGGCGGTCAGCGGCGGGTGGGCGTCGTGGGCGAGGCTCTGGTGGGTGACGACTGCCCATACGTGGGTGGCGCGACCCGCGGACCGGCCCACCGTGGTCAGGTGGAGCTGCGCGCGGCGCTGCCGTCCCCGGGCATCGAGGAGCACGGCGGAGGTTTCCACGCGTCTGACGCGGCGGGTGATCAACCCCTCCCACACGAGGCGCAGTTGGGGCAGGTCGGTCGCGGCGGCGAGGAGGGTGTGCGCGCGGCGGCCGACGAGGTCGGACAGACGTTCGCGGAACAGCTCGGCGGCGGCCGTACTGGCCTGCTCGATGCGGCCGTTGGCGGAGAGCAGCGCGCAGGGCAGACCGCTGTGGTCGCGCAGGGCCCGCAGGTTCTCCTCGGCCTCCCGGCGCTGGTTCATGGCGCGGGTGTGCTCGGTGATGTCGACGTAGATCCCGGCCACGCAGATCTGGCCGTTCTCCCGGACGGGGAAGCGGTGGCCGGCGGCCTGCCCTATGCCGTCCGGGCGGTGGTAGCTCAGGGTGTGGCGCACCGGCTTGCCTCTGCTGAGGATCTCCTGGTCCAGAGCGCGGAACTGCGCGGCGTCGGAGGGGGAGTCGAAGTCCTCGATGCGGCTGCCGACGACCCGCTCGGGTGTGGTGCCGTAGAGGTGGGCGTAGGAGTGGTTGGCCCACAGGTAGCACCCGTCGGGGTCGCGTATGAAGGCCGCGGCCGGGGCGAAGTCGGCGAACTCCGCGAAGGCGGCGTAGCGGCGGCCGCCTGCGGGCCGGGCATCGGCCTCGACCGCGAGTCCGCGGGTGCAGCCCTGGCCCCGGCTCTCGTCCGGCGGCCACCTCACGTCGAAGTTCCGGCCGTCGAAGTGGACCAGGCAGTGGCCGTCTTCGAGGGAGTGTCCCGGCGAGGCCATCTCCTGGCGCATGCGGTCGAGGAAGCGCTGCGCGGTGGGCAGGTCGGCGAAGGCGCCGCCGCCCTTCTCCAGGAGGTGCCACTGCTCGTCGGCCTCCCACCAGGAGACGGGGAGGTGCTCCAGCAGTGCTCTGATACCGGAGTCGTCCACGAAGACCTTTCCGTCAGTGTTTCCACCGTCCGGCCGGAGGTGGCACGGCGATGCCTATCCCCTGCCGGTCCCGCCCATGCCCGGTTTCCGGCCGACTGCGAATTGTGAGCGCATCCCCGGCGAGGCGCCCGGATGTGATCACCGGCGTTCACCATTGCTCGGCGATGTCCGCGACTTTGGCATTTGCCTGACCGGTGCCCCGCTTCCGCGGCAATTCTGCGATCCGCGGTCTGATTCCCTTGAGTGTGCCGCCGGTTACCTGCCGTGATCTACGCGCGTTGAGCAATCCTATGCCCCGGTCGCGGTCCGAGAGCAGGGGCGGAACCGGCCCGGCGGCCGGTCAGCGGGGCCGAGCCATCGCTCGGGACCTCGACAGGACAAGCGATGGGAGACGAACTCCAGTGAGCACAGTGCTGTTGGTGCACGCCAAGGGTGGTCCGCCGCTCGGTCACGTCCTCTCCAGGGCGGCCGCGAGAGCGGAAGTGCATCTGCTGGCGCTCAGCGCGCTTCCGTCCGCGATCGCGGCGTCCGCCGGAGAGCTGTGCGCATCGGTTGTGACGCCCGCCGAAGCGCAGCCGCGCGACCTGGTCTCGCTGATCGTCTCGCGAGCAGAGGCAGTCGGTGCGGACGCGGTGCTCACCTTCTCCGAGTACGCGGTCGTGGCCGTCGCCGAGGCCTGCGAGGTGCTCGGCCTCGCCGGGCCGGGGGGCGCCGCCGCCCTCGCCCGCGACAAGCGGATGATGCGGCACACCTGGCATCGGCGTGGCCTGCCGCAGCCGGAGTTCCGCCCCGTCGCCACGCAGGCGGACCTTCACGAGGCCGCCGCCACCCTGCCCCTGCCCATGCTGCTGAAGGCGGCCTGGAGCGCGGGCTCCACCGCCCACCAGATCATCGGATCCCCGCAGGAGGCCGACGCCGCCTGGCAGCGCTCGCGTGAAGTGATGGCCGAGTCCGCCCAGTTGGGGTTCGCGGAACTCCATGTGGCCGAAGCGGACGCGCACTTCGTGGTCGAGCAGATCGTCACCGGTACCACCGAGCAGTGGTTCGACGAGCCCGGCTGGGGCGACTACGTCAGCGTCGAGGGCGTGGTGGCCGGCGGCGTCTTCCACCCGGTCTGCGTCAGCGGACGGATGCCCACGGTGGAACCGTTCACCGAACGTGCCAGCATCACCCCCGCGTTGCTCCCCGCGGACCTCCAGGACCGCGTCGTCGCCCTCGCCCGGGAGGCCGTGGACGCCCTCGGCCTTCGCGACTGCGGTACGCACACCGAGATCAAGCTCGGCGCCGGCGGGCGCATGTGGCTGATCGAGACGGCGGCCCGGTTCGGCGGCGCGATGACGGTCCCGCAGATCGAGGAGGTCTTCCGGCTCGACCTCGTCGGCATGCTCGTGGACCACCTCCTGGGCCGCCCGGTCGACTGGCCCGAACGGGCCCTCGGCCCCGGGCAGGCGCGGGGAGCGGCGGGTTCCCTCGTCGTCCTCGCGGTGGACGGCCAGGGCGAGGCCTGGCGGGACCGCAGGGTCTGGGACTTCCCCGTGGCGAAGGAGGCCGTCGCGCTGAGCGAGGGCAGCAACCTCTCGGTGGTTCCGGAGAGTTCGCTGCCCGACGGCAGCACCGTGCCGGTCTACGATCCCGTCGGCGGAGCGAACACGATGGCGGCGCTCTGCCTGCTCTCCGCCGCCGACGCGCGCACCGTGCTGCGCGACTTCACGAACCTGGTGGACGCGCTGCCCGCCGTGCTTCCGGCCGCCGTTCCGTCCGTGCCCGCCGCGTCGCAGCCCGCGCCCGCCGCCCGTTCCCAAGTCCGGCCGACCGCCGAGCCCGAGGGGGTCGCCGCGTGAGCACCGCCGCGCTCTCCACAGGCGCCCCGGAACCCGCCACCGACCGCACCGTTGTCGGCGAGAACCTCTCGCTGCCGCTGTTCCGCACGCTGTCCGGGGTTCTGGCCGGCCACTCGTACCTCAAGGTCGTCATCGACCGCGCAGAGGCAACCTGGCACCTGCTCGACACGGCCGCGCACCCCTTCCACGTCAACTACATCGCGACCCGCGTCCTCGGCATGGACCTCGCCGAACTCGACGCCGCTCTCGACGAGTTCAACGCATCCGTCTACATGGACCCCGAACGCCGCTTCCTGCTCGGGGTGCTGTCCCTGCACACCGACGAGGACGCGGAGGGCCGCGAGCGCACCTTCCTCGTGCTGGAGACGACCGAGGCCGACACCATGCACGGGGAGTTGCTGGAGTACTTCCACGCCTTCGTCCGGGAGCGTGTCGACGGCAGGCTGCCGCTCCTGCTCAAGCCCGCCAACCACGGGCAGGAGGAGGAGCTGGCCGCGATCAGTGAGCAGCGGGTGCCGCGCATCCTCAGCCACGAGCTCTTCGGCACCAGGACCCGCTCGCCGCTCAACCTCGGGGAGGCCACGGGCCGGTTGCGCTGGTTCCGGACCGTGGAGGAGTACGAGGCAGCGGCGGCCGGGCTCGGCTGGTCGGACATCGTGGCCATGCCCTGCCTGCCCGACGACGTCCAGCGGGTGGCCGGATTCGTCAACACCGCGCCCATCACCCCGCTGTCCCACACCAATGTCCTCGCCTCCGGATGGGGCATCCCGAACGCGATCGTCCGCGACCTGGAACAGCTCGTCGAGAAGGACGGCCTGGACGGCGCCTGGGTCCGCTACCGGGTCCGCGAGGACGAGATCAGCCTGGAGCGCCTGGAGCAGGCTCCCGAGCTGCGGGCCCCGGCCTGGCACCAGCAGCGGATCCGGCTGGAACCACCGGGGCTCGAGGACGCGCCCGTGCTCTCGCTGCACCGGCTGCGCAGCGCCGACCGGGACCGCTACGGCACCAAGGCGGCCAACCTGGGCGAGCTGCACCACGTCCTCGACAGCCGCACTGCCGATCTCACCGCGTTCTACGGCCGCCCCCGCCCGCCGCGGGAGGACCTGTACGGGCACCTCGCGTCCCGGCTCGGCCTCGTCACGCCCTCCGCCGCGGAACTCCGCGCCGCCGCGACCTCCTTCGTCGCGGACACGGTCGAGGCTCCGGAGGGCGTCGCCCTGCCCTTCTCCCTCCAGCAGCGCTTCCTCACGTCCTCCCCGGCGCTCCAACAGGGCATCGGCAAGCTGAAGATGGCGCTCGAACTCGACGCGACCGACGTGCTCGACTCGCTCTGCCTGCAGATCCAGCACCTGATCCGGCACACGCCGATACCCGATTCCGTCTCCAGGGAGATCACCCGGGCCTTCCCCGACCGGCTCGCCGAGGGCGGCCGCCTCGTGGTGCGCTCCTCCTCCAACGCCGAGGATCTCCCGGGCTTCTCGGCGGCCGGTGTCTACGACTCCGTCACCTCGGTCCGCGGCACCGGCGAACTCCCGGACGCCGTGCGGCAGGTGTGGGCCTCCCTGCTCTCGCCGCGCAGCGTGCGGCTCCGCCACCAGGTGGGCATATCCCTGGACGACACGTACATGGGCGTGATCATCCAGGTGTACGTCCCCGCTGCGCTCGGCGGCGTCCTGGTGACCTGCAACCCGACTCGGCGCGAGGACTTCCGCAACGTCTATCTCAACTGCTCGCCGGGTTCGCCCGAGCAGGTCGTCGAGGGAGCGGTCCTGCCGCAGCAGTACCTCTACAACACCGTCGAGGGCGGCGGCCGCACCGTCGCGCTCGGCTCGTGGAGCGAGGGGCTGCCCGCCGGCACGCGTGCCCGGCTCGCGGATCTGTCCCTGACCGGGCGGCTGCTGCAGTCCCACTTCAGCGCACCCGAGGTGGACGAGCCTCTGGACATCGAGTGGCTGCTCACCGACCAGGGCGACTTCCGCCTGGTCCAGATCCGGCCCTACGCGCTGTGAGCGCCCGTCGCACGCGGTCGGCCGCGCGGCCGCCGGCCCCCGCCCCGACCCGCACGGCCCGCCGCATCATCCGGCTCAACTACGGCTTCCAGCTGCTGTTCAACCTGCTGTGGTGGATGCCGGTCTTCTACGCCTACCAGAAGGACGCCGGGCTCTCCGACGGGCAGATCTTCGGCATCCAGAGCATCTACTACGTGGCCTTCTGCCTCTTCGAGATCCCGACGGGGCTGATCGCCGACCGCATCGGCGCCCGCAACTGCCTGCGGGCGGGCGCCGTCGTGATGACGGCGGCGAATCTCGCCCCGGTGTTCAGCGCCTCGTACGGGGGGTTCCTCGTCCACTTCCTCGCCATCGCCGCGGGCCGCTCCCTCACCTCGGGGGCGGCCAGCGCCTACCTGTACGACGGGCTGCGTGCCGAGCGGTGCGACGAGCACTACCTGAAGGCGGAGGGCACGGCCCGGGCGCTCGGACTCGCAGCGAAGGTCGTGTGCTGGCCGCTGGTCGGACCGCTGATGGCGGTCGCCCATCCTGCGCCGTACGTCCTGAGCGCCGTGAGTGCTGCGGGATCCCTGGCCTGCGTCGTGGCCCTGCCCCGATTGGCAGCCCCCGCCGGGGCGGCCGGTACGGCCACGTCCGGCGGGACGAGGAAGGCCTCCCGGGCGGCGAAGAGCCGTCGCGGGCGCGCCACTTCGCTGGGCGAGGCGAAGGCCGCGCTGCGCTGCATCGTCTCCTCGCCGTGGCTGGCACTGGTGATGGTGCAGGGAGTGGCCGTCTTCACGCTGTCCCGGATCTGCCAGGTCAACCTCTTCCAGCCGATCCTGCTGGACCACGGCATCGGCGAGGCCTCGCACGGCGGGGTGCTCGCCGCCATGACGGTGGCGGAGGCCGTCGCCTCGGCGCGCCCCCAGTGGCTGGGCCGCCGCCTGACACCGGTGGCCTGGGTCTCCGTACTCAGCCTCGTCCTCGCGGGCACCCTGGCGGGCATCACCCTCGGCGGGCCCTGGACGGTCGTCGCCCTGCTCTGCCTGTTCGCCGCGGCCACCGGCTTCGCCTACCCGGTCCAGCGCAAGCTGGTCAACGACGCCGTGCCCGCCCACGCCCCGAGGGCGACGATCCTGTCGGTCGAGTCGATCGTCGATCGCGCAGTGTGCGCACTGGCGGCCGTCGCCGTGGGTGCCTACCTGTCCGCCGGGCACCTGGACGCCCTGCTCTGGCACAGCGCCCTGGCGACCGCAGTGCTGCTCGGTGCCTTCCAACTGGTCCTGCGCAGCGGGGTGTTGCGGCGCGTTCCCGACGGGAGCGCGGAGGCGAACGCCGGCCGGGGGACGGCCGGCGGGGCTGGTACGGGCGTGGCCGGGGCGGAGCACCCGAAAGAGGACGCACAGCCCAAGGCAGGCGTGTAGGACGGGCACACGCCCGCCCCCTCGGAGAGGGAGCGGGCGTGCCGGAGGTCGCGCAGGCGCCTTGAGGGCTGCCGTCGGCGTCGAGGCTCGCGGGCGTCAGGAACCGTGCGCGAGGTGTTCGATCACGCGGGCCGGGAGGTAGGCGGGCCGGGAGGGCTGCCCGGTCTGGTACGCCACGTAGCCGAGGGAGGCGGCCACATCGGTCTCGTCGGCGGTCTCGGCCTCGTAGACGAGGCGGCAGCCGTTCGCGTCCGCCTTCGCACGCTCCCAGAGGACGGGCGCCGGCTTGCGCTCCGCCTCGGTGCGCGGGGTGAGGATGCGGTCGCCGAAGTCCTTCCATGCGAAGGGAGTTGATCCCTTCCAGGTCTTGTCGACCTCCTTCTTGAGGGCGGCGGCACGCTCGGCGTCCGTCTCGCCCCAGGAGGACGGCACGTTGGTGATCAGCCCGACCTCGATGTCCCGCTCCCGCAACTCGCGCAGATACGTGGCGGCGCCGGGCATGTAGCTGGTGCTGGAGTTCTCGGCCGTGTGCACCAGGGTCTCGCCGAGATCGAACCAGACGACGGCGCAGCCGTGCGCGGCGTCCGCACGCTCCCCGGCCGGAGTGTCATGCGGGACCCCCGCGGGAACGGCCGCGCTCGCCGTGGTGCTCAGCGCTATGGAAACCGCGGCGGCGCCCAGGAAGGCGAGGCTCGTACGGAGTAAGCCGCGGGAGGCGGATCTGTTCATGGCGTTCGGCGCCTTTCTTCTCGACGCATCGCACGGATGCGTCCATGGCCGGTGCATGACACGCCGGGGCGCCTGGAATGCCCATGCGGTCCCCCGCGTGCCCGGAAGAACGTTCTTCCTGCCACCGCTCCCTCCCGCCATACCCCTGAACAACACGCACCACTCGGCTCCCCTGGATCTCGGCGAGCCATGGCTGCCGGTCAGCCGACGGGCCGGCGGGAATGAGAGCGGCTCACGACGCGTTGCCGCAGACATGTCGGATGAGACTGTGGAGTTCCTCCCCGTCGACTGGGTGCGGGACCAGACGCGGAAGATCCTTGAGGCCGGTACCACCGAGGGCATCGAGATCCGTGGTGCGCCGATCGTGCTGCTGACGCTGCGCGGCGCGAAGAGCGGCAAGCTGCGCTACACCCCCGTGATGCGGGTGGAGCACGACGGCAAGTACGCGGTCGTCGCGTCCAAGGGCGGCGCCCCTGAACACCCCGGCTGGTACTACAACATCAAGGAACACCCCGAGTTCCCGCTGCAGGACGGGACCGTGACGAAGGACTACGTCGCACACGAGGCGGCGGGTGCCGAGCGGGCCGAGTGGTGGGAGCGAGCGGTGGCGGCCTTCCCCTCGTACGCCGAGTACCAGCAGACGACCGACAGGCAGATCCCGGTCTTCGTGCTCGAGCCGAAGTGACCGGTCGTCCGGCCGCGTCGCGCCAGTGGTCCCGGATCCCGGGCAGGCTGCGACTCACCGGACGGGAGCACACGTCAGAGCCGGGCGGAGCGCTCCCCGCCAGGTGAGTGCCCGTGGCGACGGCTGAGCGCGGGCAACGAGCCGGGCCGTTCGAGCCGGGTCGGAGGGCCCAACTCCTCTGTGAGTGACGCTTGTTGGTGGCGTCACCGCGTACCGCCGGGAGGGGCGAAAACGCTTTGCCCTGGTCCGGGGAGAGGTGGTTACCGTCACGCGAGCGCGGGAGGCGCGTGATCACGGGACAGGGAGGTTGATGAATATGGCCGCCGTCGGCCTTCGTCAGCATGCCCTTGTCCGGCCCGCGTGACAGCAAAGCGCGAGCCGGGTCGTACGACGACCAGGAGTGACACGTGTCTTCGTCCCCTTCAGGACCTCACACTCAGCTGATCACCGACCGCCTGGTTCTCCGGCCGTGGACCACGGCCGAGGCCACCGCGGTCATCGGCAACGCCAGATCCGCCCATTGGGCTGACGACTTCCCCGCCGAAGGCGACCGCGTCATCGCGGGCCTCTTCGACGAGCGCCCCGCCTGGCTCGGTGAACACGGCCATCGCCTGATCATCGAGCGCGCCAGCGGCCAAGTGGTGGGCTCGATCGGCCTGTTCTGGCCGCCCAGCGAGGGAATCCTCGAGATCGGCTACGGCATCGTGGCCTCCCGTCGCGGTCGGGGCTACGCGCCTGAAGCCGCCCGGGCTCTCGCCGGGTTCGCCCTTGCGGCGCCCGGCGTCCACACCGTGTCTGCCGACGTGGAGCTGTCGAACCCGGCCTCCATCCGTGTGCTGGAGAAGGCCGGCTTCCGCAGATGGGCCACCGAGGAGAACAAGTCCCGCTTCAGGATGACGAATTCGGGCTTGCGGGAGAGGTGACCCGGCGGGGCCGGCGGCTTGCCGTCGGCCCCTGCGGCCCTGTGAACTGCGCGCCGGAGAAGGGGAGACGGGACCGCCGCCGCTCCGACTTCAGGAGGCGAGCGTGAGGGCCAGCGCCGCGGCGGCGGGGAGGGCCTGGACGTGGAGGATGCGCCGGCTGACGGTCAGCGCGCCGTAGAGGCCCGCGGCGACGACGCAGCACAGGAAGAAGATCCGCGCCTGGGGGCCGGTCGGCTCCTGCGCGACGAGGCCCCAGATCAGCCCAGCGGCCAGGAAGCCGTTGTAGAGGCCCTGGTTGGCGGCCAGCGGAGCCGACTGCTCGGCGAACTCCGGCGTGGTCCCGAAGACGGCCCGGCCGCGGGGCGTACGCCACAGGAACATCTCCAGTATCAGAAAGCCCAGGTGGAGCAGGGCGACAAGGGCGGTGAGCGCGACAGCGGCGGTGTGCACGAAGTCCTCCGGGAAACAAGTGAGTTGGAATTAGCAACCAACTGGTCGATGGACCCTAGCACGGAGGTTTGATTTTCCAACCAAGTGCCTGGTTGTATTGCCGCATGGCGAGGAGAGAGGTGAATCCGCGGGAGTGCTCGCTGGCTTCGGCGCTGAACGTCGTCGGCGAGAAGTGGTCGCTGCTGGCACTGCGCGAGGTGTTCTACGGCGTGCACCGCTTCGACGGCATCGTCCGCAACACCGGTGCCCCCCGCGACGTGCTCGCCACCCGGCTGCGCACGCTTGTCGACGGCGGGGTGCTGCGGAAGGTCCGGTACTCGGAGCGTCCGCCGCGCGACGAATACCACCTCACCGAGGCCGGCCGGGAGCTCGCCCCGGCCATGCTCGGCCTCATGCGCTGGGGCATGCGGTGGGTCCCCGGCGCCCCCGTGGGACCGACCGTCTTCACCCACAGCTGCGGTGGGCAGCTGGACGCCGGGATCGTGTGCACGTCCTGCGGGGAGAAGACCGGCTCCGGCGACGTCGCTCTGCCGGACTCCGGTACGGCAGAGGGGACTTGAGTCCGGCCTGCGCCTGAGTCCGGCCTGCGCCTGAGTCCGGCCTGCGCCTGGGTCCGGAACGGCAGCGGGACTTGAGGGGCCGGGTCTCCGGCCCGCTCACTCCAGCACGCGCAGCTTCGCGCCGTTGTTCCACGCTTCCAGCAGACCGCGATGGACGGCGGTCACCTCATGCCGGGCGGCCATCAGGAGGGCGTCCCGGGTGAAGGGTGCCGTGGCGACGAGCAGAGCGACGTCGGCCTCGTACTCGACCCTGGCCATGCCGATGAATCCCCGCACGTCGGCGCACGTGATGTTCGATGAGGGTGTGCGTGCCCTGCACCGGACGACGAGGCGGCGCCCGTCCGCGGTGTGGCCGAGCACGTCGGCACCGGCGTCTGCGTGCCCGCCGGTGACGGTGACCTGTTCGCAGCCGTCCCGCCGGCACAGCCAGGCGATGTGCCGCTTGAACTCCCGGCCGTTCATGGCGTCCAGCGCCGCCATGGAACCCGCCGCCTCGTGCTCGCGAAGAACTCTCCTCAGCTGCACCATCTCGGCCTCGTTCTCCGCGAGTTGCAGGCGCAGCTCACGCTGGGACCCGATCGCCTGGTTGAGGAGGGGCACGATGGTCCGGCCGAGGACTCCGCGCACGGCTTCCTCTGCCAGCTGCCTCACCCGCGTCTCGTCGACCGCGGGCCCCGGCAGCGTCTGCTCGGCGACGGTCTGCGCGATGCGCCGGTCGAGCCACGCGATGAGGTCGTGGACAACGGAATCGTCCACGTGTGACGGCCCGGGCAGTGCCGTCGACGCGGCGCGGTGGGCCTGTTCGGCGTCGAGCAGATAGGTACGGATCCGCCGCGCGATCTCGCTGTCGCGGAGCAGCATCGCGACGTTGAGAACGGCTCGGCGGGTGAAGAGAGTGAGGTTGGAACGGGGCTGTGGATAACTCCCGGGAAAGAGAGACAAGGTGTCTCTCTTGAAAAGCTCCAGCTCAGGGCCTCGGAGTGTACGCATCCCGTTGTCGGTCAGCTCGTCGCGGTGGCGCTGCATCAGCCTGTTGACGGTGCGTTCCGCGACGTCGAAGTAGTCGGCCACCATCCGCGTCGTCACATGCAGGCCGTCCGGCAGAAGCGAGAGAACTCTGACCTTGTCGAGTACTTCGGTTCGTTCCGCGACGGACGCACGCAGCGTCCGCGATTCCAGCAGGGCGCCCTCGTGCACCATGCGACCCCTCCCTTCCGATGGGCACTCCCGGGTCGTAGGCCTTGTGGGAGGACCCGGACATGGATGGGCATCCCTGCTGATCCCCACCCCTACCGGGATCAACGAGGGCCGCAATGTGAAGACACGCTCGAATTGCGATCGTTCTTGCGATTCGAACCGAACAGGAGCGGAGCTCCCTGGCCGTCGCGCCGGTCAGAGCTGCATCTTGAAGCCCAGGTGGGACGCCTCGAAGCCGAGCCGTTCGTAGAAGCGGTGGGCCTCGATGCGTGTTGCGTCGGAGGTGAGCTGGACGAGGGTGCAGTCCTGGCGGCGGGCCTCTTCGATGGCCCACTGGATCAGCCTGGAGCCGAGGCCGTCGCCGCGCGCGTCCGCGTGTACGCGGACCCCTTCGATGAGGGCGCGGGTCGAACCGCGCCTGGACAGGCCCGGAATGAGGGTGAGTTGGAGGGTGCCGACGGGGTGCCCGTCGCGTTCCGCGACGACGAGGTGCTGGTGCGGGTCCGCATCGATGCGGTCGAACGCCTCGCGGTAGACGGCCGTCTCGTCGGGACTCTCGCGCTGGGCGCCGAGGGGGTCGTCGGCGAGCATGGAGACGAGGGCCGGTACGTCGTCGGCTGTCGCACGCCGCATGGTGATCGGCTCCGGTGCCGGTGCCGGTGATGACGGCGTGGAGGGGGTCCCGGTGCTCATGATCGCAGCTTACGCCCCGGTATTGGCCAGAGGTTGGACTCGGTGGGAAAGTGCGCAACGGGGCACGTGTGCGGGGTCTGGGGTGATGACGCCGGTTTTCACGGCGAACTCGCCCTCACCGCACGCCTCTTACCGGCCGCGCGCTTCTTCTTCCTGGCCCGGCGCTCTGGCCTCTTCCTTGCCGCGCTCTCCGCGCGCACCGCGCTCAGGGGCGCCCGCCCCCGGCCGGCCGCTCGTCACGCCGTCGGCTGAAGTGCCCGTACGGCCCGTACGAGGGGCGCCAGTTCGCTGCGTTCCTCCGCCGCGTCGAGGGCTTCGCGCAGGGCGGCGTCGTTCGTGGGCCGCGCCGACTTGAGCAGGGCGTGGCCCGCCTCTGTGACGTCGGTGTAGATGCCGCGGCGGTCGTCGGGACAGAGGTACCGGGTGAGCAGGCCGCGCTCCTCCAGCCTGTTGACGAGCCGGGTGGTGGCGCTCTGGCTGAGGACGACCGCGTCCGCGAGCTGGTTCATGCGGAAGTGGCCGCCTTCGCCGCCGTGTTGCTCGCTGAGTACGTCGAGGACGGAGAACTCCCGGACGCTCAGCGCGTGTTCGGCCTGAAGCGCGCGCTCGATACGGGCCTCGATGCGGCCGTGCAGGGCCGACAGCGCGCACCAGCCCTGGGCCAGGCCGGGGTCCGGTCGTGACATGGCTCCTCTGCTTCCTCTGCGGGGCGGGCGTGCGGGCCGGGAGGGTCGCCTGTGGCCCGGCGTCTCCACGGGCCGCCTCCGGCCGTCCAGGGTAGTCCACTCGCGAAATAGCCCGCGCTTGCAAATAGTCGGCGTCTGCAATTATTGTCTGCGCCGGTTAACGACGTACGCATGCAACAGTGAAGGGCTCACCATGCCGCTCGCTCTACTGGCGCTGGCCCTCGGCGCCTTCGGAATCGGGACCACGGAGTTCGTGATCATGGGGTTGCTCCCCGAGGTGGCGGACGACTTCGGGGTCTCCGTCCCCACGGCCGGCTACCTCACCACCGGCTACGCCCTCGGCGTGGTCGTCGGTGCTCCGCTGCTCGCGGTGCTCGGCGCCCGCGTCCCGCGCAAGCGGATGCTGATGCTGCTGATGGGCCTCTTCGTCGTCGGCAACGTGGTCTCGGCCGCGGCCCCCGTCTTCGGCGTGATGCTCACCGGCCGCGTGATCGCGTCGCTCGCCCACGGCACCTTCTTCGGCATCGGGTCGATCGTCGCGGCGGGCCTGGTGGCACCGCACCGCAAGGCCGCCGCGATCTCGATGATGTTCACGGGGCTGACGGTCGCCAACGTGGTGGGCGTTCCGGCGGGCACGATGCTGGGCCAGGAGCTGGGCTGGCGGGTCACGTTCGCCGCGGTCGCCGGGCTGGGGGTGCTCGGACTGCTGGGCATCGCGGCCCTCGTACCCGCGGGGCGGGCAGGAGGTCCCGACGGCGCGGCTCATCCCGCGGGCCGCTCCCGCGTACGCGGCGAGCTGGCCGCCTTCCGCAACGTGCAGGTGCTGCTCGCCATGGCGATGACGGTCCTCGGCTTCGGCGGGGTCTTCGCCGCCATCACCTACATCGCGCCGATGATGACCGATGCCGCCGGCTACGAGAGCTCGTCCGTGACGTGGCTCCTCGTCCTCTTCGGACTCGGCATGGTGGCGGGGAACCTCGTCGGCGGCCGGCTGGCGGACCGCGCCTTGATGCCGCTGCTCTTCACGGCGCTTTCGGCACTCGCCGTCGTCCTGGCGCTCTTCGTCTTCACGGCTCACGACAAGGTGGCCGCGGCGGTGACGCTACCCCTGGTCGGCGCGTTCGGCTTCGCGACCGTTCCGCCGCTGCAGAAGAGGGTGCTCGACCAGACCGCGGACGCCCCCACCCTGGCCTCCGCCGTCAACATCGGCGCCTTCAACCTGGGCAACGCGCTCGCGGCCTGGCTCGGCGGTCTCGCCCTGGACGCCGGTGCCGGAGTCACCTCGCCGAACTGGGTGGGTGCGCTGCTCGCGGCATCGGCTCTCGCGCTTGCCGTGCTGTCGGCGCTGCTCGAACGCCGCGCCGCCACTCCGGACCCTTCGGCTTCCGCTTCACCGCGAGTCGTCGCGACGGGTGGTACGCGGCACCCGGCCCGCGTCGTTCAGCCGAGCGCGACGGAATAGGGCGCGAAGCGGCGGGAGGCGTCGCCCAGGGGGCGGGAGCCGGAGCCGGAGCCGTGGATCATGCGGGTGCAGAGGCAGCTGCCCTCGAGACCGTGCCGGCGCGCCCACGTCTCCAGGCCCTCGTGGCGGCCGTCGATGTCGAGGCGGATGTCCCCTGCGGTGTGTTCGCCCAGGTCGCGGACGAGGGCCTGGGCGGTCGCCGTGTCCAGGGCGACGACGGGTCCGACGACTGTGCCGCCGGGGCCGTTCGGCCAGGCGGCCCCGAAACCGCGGAGCGATCCGTCGCCCGCGTCCGCCACGACGAGGCCGTCCGCGAACCGGGGGAGCCGGTCCAGGAGTTGGCCGCGGTCGGCGCCGAAAGCGTGAGCGTCGAGCGCGCGTACGGCGGGCAGATCCGTCGCCGTCGCGGGACGTACGTACGGGGCGGAGCCGTCGGCCGCGTCGGACTCCCCGTCGGAGGCCGGCAATCTGCCCCTGAGCGAGGTGACGGTGCCTGCCGCACGGAAGCCGAGCCGCTCATAGAGGGGCCTGCCGTTGTCCGTCGCGTACAGGAAGAGAAGCGCGTCGCCCGCCTCGGCGACGGCGTGTTCCAGCAGCCGGCGGCCCAGGCCCTGCCGTTCGCAGCGTTCCGCGACGAGCATCATGCCGACGCATGCCGCACCCGTACCGGGGTCGAGGCCGGCCCCCGAAACTGTCGGGGGAAGGGGGCCGTACGAGGTGAGGACGCAGGCGCCGATCAGGGTTCCGGGACGGTCGGGTGCCTCCACGCCGTACCCCTGTCCCGATGTGAGCAGCAGCCGCCACTTGTGTTCCTCGCGGCCCCATCCCCGGCTCTGCGCGAGGTCGGAGCAGGCCGCGAGGTCGGCGGCACCGAGGCGGTGGACGGGGAGATCCCGGAGCCTGGTTCCGAGGGAGCGGGGCAGCGATGGCCCGGGAGTCGTCGTCACGTACTCAGGCTGGCTGACGGGGACGCCGCCCGGCGACAGATTTTCCTGCCGCCGCCTCTTCCGGCCCGGTGGGACGTGCGGAAGCGGTACCCCTTCCCGTACGGGCGTCGCGCAGGCGCCGTCCGCGCCGGGTGAGGCCCCAGGGCTTGAGCACCGAGACCGCGGTGAGGAAGACGTACAGCGAGAGCGAGACCGCGGGCGGGACGAGTAGGTCGGAGCCCGGGACGGGCTCGCCCGCCGCCGCCAGCGCCGCCGCCTCGTCCGCGCCGGGCTTGAATGAGAAGACGGTCAGGCCCGTAGCGGCCAGCGTCAGCCAGAACTTCACCCAGACCCAGCGGTGTCGGGCCAGCCCCCACGACGTCCCGAGCGAGAGCACGAGCCCGGTGCCCAGGGAGATCAGCGCGACGGGCACGAGCAGCCAGTCCGCGAAGAGCTTCATGGCGATGGACGAGGGTCCGGCGAAGGCCTCCGGATCGCGGGCTCCCGCGATCGCGAGGGCCAGCAGGCACAGCGAGATGCCGAGCCAGCCGACCGAGACGGTGACGTGGGCGACGAGGAAGGCTCTGCGGGCGGGGCGCGGCAGGCGCGGTAGCTGAGGCATGTTGACACGGTGACGGGCGGGCACTGGTCGCCGCGTCTGACGGCGGGAGTACTTCGCCCTACTCGGTCCCGAGTACGCAGACCTCCGGCCCGGCACCGGGCCGGCCGCTTCGCCGGAGGGCGGGGTCCAAGCGCCCCCGGCGGGTGCTCGGGCCCGCACTACGATCGGTCGCATGGCCTCTTCGCTCTCCCGTTCGCCGGAGCGTCCTCCCAGGCTTCATCTCTTCGATCTCGACGGGACGTTGATCCACGGTTCTTCGGCGGCGGTGGAGATTTCGCACCAGCTCGGCGTGGACGCGGAGATCCGTGAGCTGGAACTGGCCTTCGCGGCAGGGGGAATGACTCCGCCGGATTTCGCGGCCCGTGCGTGCGCGCTGTGGTCGGAACTGACGGAGGATCACATAACCGCGGCCTTCATGGGCGCCCCGTGGCTCTCGGGAATTCGTGAAGTGTGGGCGGAGATCCGGGAGCGCGGCGAGCGTTCCGCGGTGATATCCCTGTCGCCGGATTTCTTCGTCGGCCGGCTGCTTCTCCAGGCGCCGCCCTCGCGTCCTTCCTCTCCTTTGCCCACGCCAGGGCGCGGGCCGTCCGGCATCGTCCGCACGCGTGGGACGGGTTCCGCTACGGACGACGCCGGAGGCGGTACCGGCGGGGGCGTTGACGCCACGTACGGCTCCCGCTGGCCCACCGTCCCCTTCCGTCAACAACCGGATCCGGCGGGGATTCTCTCAGCGGAGGCGAAGGTACGGATAGCGGACGAACTCTGCGCGGAATTCGGTGTATCGAGAAACGAATGCGTCGCGTACGGCGACTCGATGTCGGACGCTGCACTGTTCGCCGCCGTGCCGGTTTCGGTGGCCGTGAATGCCGACGGCCACGTCAGAGGTCTGGCGACGGCGGAGTACGAAGGGAAAGATCTTCGCGAAGCCTATGGACTTGTCCGCAAGAGTCCGTAATTCCCCGCGAGTGGTCCACGTCACGTAATTCGCCCCCGCACGGATGGGACTTGTGTGGCGAAGTGATAACGGTATGGTCGAGTCCGCATCGCGCGGTGCGACGCCATTCCGCGCGTCGGTGTCAGGGGGCGGTACCACCAGAACGCGTTCCGAATGCGTGCTGCGCAGATTCTTCGTACGAGTTCGAGGCGAGGCAGACCATGACGACCAAATCGGCCGGAAACGGTCCGTCCGCGGGGGACGGCAGCAGAGACAACGACAGCGCCTGGGGATGGTTCACCCGCTCACGGCGTGCGACCGGAACGACAGTGTCCAGTGAGGACGAGCAGCAGAACCAGCAGAACCAGCCGCAAGGGAACGAGCAGCAGAACCAGCAGAACCAGCAGAACCAGCGGCAAGGGAACGAGCAGAGGCGGCCGGCCCAGCAGAACGGGCCGGGCCGGGACGCCTACCGCCCGGCGGACGACGGATCGGATTGGCCCGCCCGGCCGGTGAGCCCCGTCGTCGACGCAACCGGTGCCGGACGCGCGCGCTGGGCCGAGACGCCGGAAGAGGCCGCGATGCCGGTGCCGGCACCACCGGACCCCTATGCCGGCGGCACCCGGGAAGGGCCCGGGTCCGGCCAGGGAGAGCGCGGAGCACCGGCACCCGGCGCGTGGTACGGCGGTGGCCCGGAAGCACCGCGTGAACATCCGGCACCCGCCCAGTACGGCGGCAACGGTGCCGCGCCCAAGACGCCCGCGCCTCAGGCCGAGCCCCGGCCACAGTCCCGGCCCGGTCCTCAGGCGCCGCCCGCAGCCCAGGGACCGCCCGCGCCTCAGGCTCCGCCCGCACCCCAGGCGCCGCCTCCGATGCCCGACCGGCCGCCGTCCGTGTCCCCGCCGCAGGCCGAGAGACAGACGCAGCCCCGAAGTGCCCCGTACGGGGACGAGCCGGCCGCCGCTGCGCCGCCCGTGCAGGCGCCCGCGCAGACGGCCGGGCACACGTCCGGGCCGGACGACGGCGAGCTGATCCGCCGGACGCTCGACGAGATCGAGCCCAGGGCCGACGCGGCCACCGCGTACTTCTACGCGCTGCTCTTCGTCCAGCAGCCCGAACTGCGCGAGCTCTTCCCCGCGTCCATGGACTCCCAGCGCGACCGCCTCTTCAAGGCGCTGCTCACCGCCGTGCGGCTGTCCGACGAAGCGGACGCGCTCTCCGAGTACTTGGCGGGTCTGGGCCGCGGCCACCGCAAGTACGGAACGCTCCCCGACCACTACCCGGCCGTCGGCGAGTGCCTGCTGGGCGCGCTCGCCCAGTACGCACCCAAGACCTGGGGCCCGGAGACCGAGCAGGCCTGGGTCCGCGCGTACACCACGATCTCCCAGGTCATGATCGACGCCGCCGCCGAGGACGCGGAGCGCGCCCCGGCCTGGTGGAACGCCGAGGTCGTCTCGCACGAGCTGCGCACGTCGGAGATCGCTGTGATCACGGTGCGGCCGGACCAGCCGTACTCCTTCCTCGCGGGCCAGTACACGAGCGTCGAGACGCCGTGGTGGCCGAGGGTCTGGAGGCACTATTCCTTCGCGTCCTCGCCGCGCTCGGACGGACTGCTCACCTTCCATGTGAAGGCCGTCCCCACGGGATGGGTCTCCAGCGCGCTCGTGAACCGTGCCCGCCCGGGCGACGTGCTGCGGCTGGGTCCGCCGGCAGGAAGCATGACGGTGGACCACGCGACCGACAGCGGGATGCTCTGCGTCGGGGGCGGCACGGGGATAGCCCCCATCAGGGCACTGGTGGAGGATGTCGTGGAGCACGGCCGTTCACGACCGGTCGAGGTCTTCTACGGCGCGCGCAGCGACCACGATCTCTACGACCTGGACACCATGATGCGGCTGGAGCGCGAGCACCGCTGGCTCTCCGTGCGTCCCGTGGTCGCCAGTCCGCCGGGGTCGGCGTTCGCGAACGCCCTGGCGGGACAACTCCCGGACGCCGTACGGCAGTACGGCCCGTGGTCCGCGTACGACGGCTATCTCTCGGGCCCGGCCGGCATGATCCGCAGCGGTGTCGACGCGCTGGTGGCCTCGGGTGTTCCCGCCGAACGCATACGGCACGATTCGCTGGCGGAGCTGATCCTCAGCGGTGAACGGACGCCCGGATGAGTCGGCGAGGACAGAGCATCCGGAGAACCACGCGCGCGACGGAGACCGCCGCCCGGCGCCGTCACCGTCCCGCGCTCCGCGCGCGGGCGTAACGCGAACGGCGAGGCCCAGCGCACTAGAACGAGAACGCGAGCGAGTGCAGGAAGAGGAAGGGGAGGGGTCAGCGTCGTGGCTGAGGCGGAGGAGCCACGTCCGTGGGTCGGGCAGGACTCACGGACGCGGCACGACCACGGGCGCGAGCCCGAACACGACAGGGCGGCACACGAGAGGCCGCGGCGCCGTCCGGGCAGTGACGGGGAGCGGCAGCTGCAGCGCAGGCTCGGCACATCGGACCGTGCGGAGCGCTTCTACGACGAGCAGGTGCTCGACCATCTCAACGACAGGATGCGGGAGTTCGTGCAGCGTCAGGAGATGTTCTTCCTGGCCACCGCGGACGCCTCCGGCGAGTGCGACAGCAGCTTCCGCGCAGGTCCCGCCGGCTTCCTCCAGGTGCTGGGCGAACGCACCCTGGCCTACCCGGAGTACCGCGGCAACGGCGTGAACGCCAGCCTCGGCAACATCCAGGAGAATCCGCACCTGGGCATCATGCTGATCGACTTCACCCGGGCGCGGATCGGTCTGCACATCAACGGGCGCGCCCGCATCGTCGAGGACGAGGAACTGCGCGCCCTGTACCCGGACTTGGCCGACGACCAGGTGCCCGGCAGGCGCGCACAGCTGTGGGTGCACGTGGAGGTCGAAGAGGCCTACATCCACTGCGCGAAGCACATACCGCAGATGCAGAAGGCGCAGCGGCGCACCGCCCGCGACTGGGGCACCGACGACTACAAGCGCAAGGGCGGCGACTTCTTCGGCACGGCGCGCGACGCACGCGAGCGTGTCGCCCTGGACGAGGGCGGTGCCCGCGAGCACGCCCGGCGCGCGGAGCCTTCCGCGCGGGGGAAGCAGGAGCCGGAGGAGGGGTCCGGGGCCGTTCCCTCGATCTCCGTCCCCGCTCCCTCTTCGTCCTACTCGTCCCCGTCCCCGTCCTCGTCCTCGTCGGAGGCGTCGTCTTCGACCTCCTCCTCGTCCCCGTACGACGAACTGCCGGGATTCGCACGGGAAGAGGCCCATGGGGACGCGGCCTCCGCTGCCCCTTCGCGCGAGGCGGGCAATGTGCTGGCGGTCGACGCGGATCCGCGCGACTCCGAAGTGGCCGAGCAGCGCTTCTCGTTCAGGTCCCGCGGTGTTCCGGAGCAGCGGCGCTCCCCGGACCTGGAGTCGCCCGACGTCACGTCGCCGACAGCGCCGTCGGTGTCGGCCTCGGCCTCCGCCAACTCCCGTGAGCAGACCGGCTCGACGGCGATGGACGGCGCTTCCGGTGCGCTCGCTGCCCGCGGTGCGCCCTCCCCGGGCTTCCGCATGATCGGTTCCGATCCCCATGCGTGGCGCCAGGAGGCGGAGCGTGCGCTGGCCGAGGCGCAGCGACGCGGTGCCGTGAGCGGACCCGGCTCGTTCCAGGGCTGGTTCGGCTGAGGGGCCGGAAGCAACGCGGCCTTACCGAGTGACTCGCCCCCGGCAGCTCATCCCATGTCGGGGGCGAGGAGCGCCAGTACGCCCTCGATGTTCTTGTCGAGGTACGCGCTCAGCGCCGGAGGCACGACGTCCACGGACGCGATGCCCTCGCGCGTGAAGGGCACCCGCACGAACTCGTAGAGCCCGCACGGTTCGTCCACCTCCGGGCCGTGTCTGCGTGAGAGGTCCATCGAGGCGAGGCGGCAGACGAAGAAGTGCTGCACCTTCACGCCCTCCGCACCGTCCTGCGCGGTGTGCGGAACGGTGTCGACGAAGGCGGGGACCACGTCCGTGACCTTCGCGCCGAGTTCCTCGTCGACCTCGCGGTGCAGCGCGTCGATCACGGTTTCGTCCACGCCCGGCTCGACGCCGCCGCCAGGGGTGATCCAGTACGGGTCACGGCCCGGCTTGGTGCGCTTGATCAGGACGAGTCGGAGGGTGCCCGTGCTGTCTCCGTCGAGGAGGATGGCGCGGGCCGTGCGCTTGACCACTGGGCGCTCATGGGTCATGGGTGAGGTCTGGCCCGTGGTGCGCCGGGTCAAACCCCTCCTGTGGCAGATGTACGGACATCCGGACCTGGTACTCCGCGGCGGGGGCGTGCTCCCGGGAGCGCACACGGGCGACGGGGAATATCTCCACGGAGGTATATCGATAATGTCGTCTCCGTCACTGGACATTGACGCAGAGTCAACTAATCTGGAACCGGCGGTTCTTCGCGCGTTGAGCCGTCACCGGGCGGTTCGAGGCATGAGGGGGGAGCCTCGAACCGCTTCGGCTTGCAAGGGGGTTCGGGGCCGTCGAGTCCTGTGAGGTTTCCGGCCCGCCGCGATCGCACCGTCCCCGGTGTTCCTGTAGTCGCAACTCGCGCCCCGCGCCTGCCACTTGATGCCTCCCGCCGGGCGTCGGCCGGGGTCCGCGCGGCTCGCCACCGCCTTGCCGCGCCGTCTTTCGTTCCTGCTCGCTCCTTGACCGCCGAAGGAAGCGCCTTCAATACTGCGTTCGCGGTACGTGCAGTTGTGCGTCAGTCGAACGAGCGGAGTCCATGATGTCGCCCGGAGCCATCCTGAGGAGCGCCTTCACCAGCAAGCTCTACGTCACGGTCCTGGTCGCCATCGCCCTCGGTGCGGCGCTCGGCCTCGCGGCCCCCGGCGTGGGGGCAGCCATGGAGCCGGTGGGCACCGGGTTCATCTCGCTCATCCAGATGCTGATCGCGCCGGTGATCTTCTGCACGATCGTCACGGGCGTCGCCTCGGCGGGCGAACTCACCAGCGTCGGACGGATCGGGGTGAAGGCGCTGGTCTACTTCGAGGTCCTCACGACGATCGCCCTGATCATCGGCCTGGTCGTGATGGACGTGGCCGCGCCCGGGGCCGGAGTGCACGCCGACCCCGCGAAGGTCGAAGTGACCGGCAGCGCCCGCAGCTACATGGAGCAGGGGGAGGCGCAGCACTGGTACGACTTCATCGTCCAGATCATCCCCGACAGCATGGTGGGCGCGTTCACCGAGGGCAACGTGCTCCAAGTGCTGCTGATATCGGTGCTGTTCGCCGTCGCGGTCAAGATGCTCGGAGAGCGCGGCGAACCGCTGGTGCGCGGGATCGAGCGCGTCGGCGACGCCGTCTTCGGCATCGTGCGGCTCATCATGTACCTCGCCCCGCTCGGTGCGTTCGGCGCGATGGCCTTCACCGTGGGGAAGTTCGGCACCGACACCCTTGTCTCGCTGCTCGGCGTGGTGCTGCTCTTCCTCGGCGCGAGCGTCTTCTTCTCCGTCGTCGTGCTCGGCGCCGTGGCCCGGCTGTGCGGCCTGCGCGTCCTGCGCCTCTACCGTCACTTCAAGGCCGAGCTGCTCATCACGCTCGGCACCGCCAACTACGAAGCCGTCATGCCGCAGTTGATGACGAAGCTGGTCGGGCTCGGCTGCCCGAAGCGGATCGTCGGTCTGACGGTGCCGTCCGGATACGCGTTCAACGGTGACGGCGTCTGCCTCTACCTCGGCTTCGCCGCGCTCTACATAGCCCAGGCCTTCGACGTCCACATGTCCTTCTGGGAGCAGCTCGGACTGCTCGCCGTCTTCATGATCACGTCGAAGGGGAGCGCCGGGGTGGCGGGAGCGGGCTTCGTCATCCTCGCGGCCACGCTCTCCACCACGGCGGCCGTTCCCGTCGCCGGGATCATGCTGATCCTCGGCATCGACCGGTTCATGTCCACGCTGCGCGGACTCGTCAGCCTCACCGGGCAGATACTCGGCAGCATCGTCGTCAGCCGCTGGGAAGGCGTCTTCGACCGCGAACGGGCTCGGGCCGTGCTGTACGGGCGCGAACCGGCCGTCGCCGGCGGGCACTCCGGGGGTTCCGCCTCGGCCGAAGCCGGCGGACCCGACGAGACCCCCACCTCCTCCGCGGACAGCGGCGCCGCGAATCAGCGGTGACGGTCGGCCCGCCGCGTATACGCACCGCGCCACGCGGGCCGCCCCGGATCCACATACGTCCCCAACCGGCCGAACACGCCCGGACACCACACCCGACCCCCGCACCCGAGAGGAACTCGATGGCCCGGCTCGACTACGTCCGCAACGACAGCGAGGTCGCGAACCGCATCCGCTTGCGCAGGGGTGGGAACCTGACCCCGCTCGACGGAATGCTGCTGCACAGCTCGCCCGTCGCGGACGGCTGGAACAACCTGCTGGGCGCCATACGCAACGACACCTCTCTCCCGGCCGACATACGGGAGTTGGCGGTCCTCCGAGTCGCCGCGCTCAACGGCGCGCACTACGAATGGCAGGCCCATGAGCCAGTCGGACGCGCAGCCGGACTCAGCGACGCTCACCTCGGCGCCCTGCACGAGGGCGGGGACACGACTGTGCTGAACGCCGCGCAGCGGGCGACCCTGGAGTACGCCGACGCCATGACGCGCCGAGTGACCGTCCCGGACCCGGTCTTCGACGGCCTGCGCACCCACTTCGACGACCGGCAGATCGTCGAACTCACCGCCACCGTCGGCACCTACAACCTGGTCTCGCGCTTCCTCGTCGCCCTCGAAGTCGGAGCGGAGGACACAGCGGAGGGCGCTGGGGAGGACGACGGCGGCGGTCACTGGCAGGAGCGGAGCGCATGAGCACCGCCCAGGGACCCACGCCCCGCACGGAACCCCCGGACCCTTGGCCGGCAGCCTCGGCCCCGGCAGCCTCGGCCCCGGCAGCCGACGGCGGCGCGAACGGCACGAACGGCACGAACGGCACGGGCAGGCTCGCGGGGAAGGTCGCCGTCGTCACCGGCGCGGGATGCGTCGGTGCGGGCTGGGGCAACGGGCGCGCCGCAGCAGTGCTGTTCGCCCGAGAAGGTGCCACCGTTCTCGCCGTCGACGTCGACGCGGAGGCGCTGGAGGAGACCGTAGCTATGGCGGACGAGTACGGAGGCGGGGCCGGTGCCCGGGTGCATCCGCATCTGTGCGACGTCACCGATCCGGCCGCGGTCGCCGACCTGGCGCGGCGGTGCGGCCGTGAACTGGGCGGCCCGGACGTCCTCGTCAACAACGTCGGAGGTTCCCGGCCGGGCGGCCCCGCCGAGCTCGACGAGGAGGGCTGGCAGGCCCAGCTCGACTACAACCTCACCAGCGTCTACCTCACCTGCCGCCACACGATCCCGCTGATGCTCGGGCGCGGCGGTGGAGCGATCGTCAACACCGCTTCCACGTCGGGGCTGCGCTGGACGGGGTCGCCGCAGATCGGCTACGCGTCGGCGAAGGCCGCCGTCATCCAGTTCTCGCGTGTGGCGGCAGTTCAGCACGCCCCCGACGGCATACGCGTCAACGCCGTCGTCCCCGGCCAACTGCACACCCCCATGGTCGAGGCGCGTCTCGCCGGGCAGCGCACGGGCGGCGACGCGGAGGCCCTGCTCGCCCAGCGCGAGGCCCGCATCCCGCTCGGCTTCATGGGCGACGGACGCGACACCGCCAACGCCGCGCTCTTCCTGGCCTCGCACGAGGCCCGCTTCATCACCGGCACCGAAATCGTCGTCGACGGCGGCATGACCGCCCGCTGCGACTGAACACCCCCCGTACGACCTGGAGTTCAAGCCGTGACCGATACCTCAGGGCCCGCCGGCGGGACGCCCACCTGCCCGCCGCCGGTCGCCCGGCCCCGCCGGCCGCGTACGCGACTGCCCGCGGGAGCCTGCGACTCCCACTGCCACATCTTCGGCCCCACGCACACCTTTCCCTTTGCACCGGGGCGGACCTTCACCCCGCCCGAGGCGCCCAGGGAGCGGCTGCGGGAACTGCACCGGCTGCTCGGCCTGGAGCGTGCCGTGATCGTCCAGTCGGCCTGCCACGGCACGGACCACTCCGCGCTCCTCGACGCGCTGGAGGCGGGCGGGGGCCGCTGCCGCGGGGTCGCGATCATCGACTCGACGACGCCCCCCGAAGAGGTACGCCGCCTGCACGAGGCCGGAGTGCGGGGCGCACGGCTGCACTTCACCCCGCATCTGGGATCGGCGCCCTCGGAGGAGGAGATCCGTTCCGTCGTCGGTCTCGTACGTCCCTACGACTGGCACATCGCGCTCCATGTGCAGGGCGACGGGATCGCCGACCATGAGGAGCTGGTCCGCTCGATTCCCCTGCCGGTCGTGGTCGATCACATGGCCCGCGTCGATCTGCGGGACGGTCCGGAGAGCCGCGCGGTGAGTGCGCTGCGCGGGCTGCTGCAGACCGGCCGGGTCTGGGTGAAGATCAGCGGCGCCGACCGGCTCGCGACCGCGCCGCCGAGGATGGACGACTCGGCGGAGCTGGCCCGCCTCCTCGTGACGGATGCGCCGGAACGCGTCGTGTGGGGCACGGACTTCCCGCACCCCAACACCCACGGATTCATGCCGGACGACGGTGACCTGACCGATCTGCTGTCCGAGATCGCGTCCGGGTCCGCGGACCTGAAGCGGATCCTCGTGGACAATCCCACCCGCTGCTTCGACTTCGACGAGACGGGACCGGCGAGCTGACCGGGCCGCCTGAACTGGCCGGGCCGGGCGCCGGGAAGCAGGGCGGCCGCAGGACCGCCGCCAGCACGGGCAAGAGCAGGGCAAGAGCAGGGCAGGAGCAGGCAGAAGCAGAAACAGCCGGAGGGCCGGGGGCAGGATCAGTGCAGACCCGTGTAACCGATGTCGGCCGTGATCGCGTCCGCGGTCTCCACCACCCGCGGCACGCACATCTGCCGCAGCTCCTCGAGCGGAACGCGCGCCGCGTTCGCGGACACGTTGACCGCCGCCAGCACGCGGCCGCCCCGTCCTCGCACCGGAGCCGCGGCGGAACGCACACCCTCCTCGCGCTCCCCGTCCACGACG
Organism: Streptomyces bathyalis; assembly: GCF_015910445.1. Taxonomy (NCBI): domain Bacteria; kingdom Bacillati; phylum Actinomycetota; class Actinomycetes; order Kitasatosporales; family Streptomycetaceae; genus Streptomyces; species Streptomyces bathyalis. Next base: position 3,660,977 of record NZ_CP048882.1, on the reverse strand, counting down.
GCGAAGCCCTGCTCCCGGACGCGGTCCAGCTCCTGCCGGAGTTCGTCCGGGTCGGTGATCGTGTTCCTCGTCAGGGGCTCCAGCCGTGCGTCCGCGAGCAGCGCGTCCAGCTCCCGGGGGGAGAGCGCGGCCAGCAGCACACGCCCCATGGACGTCGCGTAGGCGGGCAGACGCGAACCGATGCTCAACGTGATCGACATGCTTCGCGCGGCCGGAACCCGCGCCACGTACACGATCTCCGCACCGTCGAGGGTCGCCATGGAGCAGGACTCGCGCAGCTCGTCGGCGAGCGCCCGCATCCGGGACTGTGCCGTCTCCCAGTACGGCAGGGCAGAGAGGTAGCCGAAGCCGAAGCGGAGCACGCGCGGCGTGAGGGCGAAGCGTCGCCCGTCGGTCTCGGCGAAGCCCAGCCGCTGGAACGTCAGCAGTATGCGGCGCGCGGTCGCCCGCGAGAGTCCCGCCGCCTCGGCGGCTTCCGTCACCGACATCTGCGGCCGCTCCGCGGAGAACGACTCCAGCACACGGAAGGCCTTCTCGACCGAGTCGATGACGTCGGGATCGCTACGTGACACTCCTTCTGCCCCCTGTCGCAGCCCGCCGACCGGTCACCGTCAAGCGTCGCAAACGCTACCTCAGCGCCGCCAGCCGAAAGGATCTCCCCATGACCCAGGGTCTGCTGTACGTCCTGTCGGAGCCGGGCCGGGTGCCGGACGAGGAGTTCCACGACTGGTACGACCACGAGCACGCCCCGGCACGGCTCGCCGTTCCCGGCATCCGCAACGGCTTCCGCTACCGGGCAGCGGACGGACTCACGCCCACCTGGATGGCCTGCTACGACCTCGGCCTCGACGCGCTCGCGAGCCCCGAGTACGCACGCCTGCGCACCAGGAGCCCGCGCGAGCGGCGGGTCGTCGAGGGACTGGCCGTACTCGACCGCCGGGTCTACGAGCTGATCGACTCGCACGGCTCGATGCCCGCGGACGGCGCGGGCGGCACGGACTGCGCGGCACCCGCGGAAGGGCCGGCGCCGACCGAACCTGCCGGACCGGGTGAATCCGCCGCACCGGCCGTCGCGCTGTGCGTCGCCATGAGCACCGGCGACGAGGCGGCCTTCCACGACTGGTACCTGGGCGAGCACATTCCCCTGCTGCACACGCTGCCCGGCTGGTGGCGTACCCGCCGCTTCCGCCGGGTTGAGGGCGCGGGCCCGGACCTCCTCGCGTTCCACGACATCAGCAGCACCGGCCTGTTCGAGACCGGCGCCTACCGCCGGGCGGTCAGCACCCCGCTGCGCGACCGCGTGATGCGCACCGTCACCGACCGCGAGCGCCGCGTCTTCCGCTTCCACGCGGCGGTGACGCCGGGACCCGGGTCACCGGAGCACAACGGGCAGGAGTGAGCGGGGAGTCTGCAGGCCCACGGTCACGCCACCGGTGGCGGACCGGCCGCCGGAGGCCCGGCGCAACAGGGCTCGTATCACCTCCCTGAAAACGGCGCTGCCCCCGGCCGGTGCCCGTAGAGGCCCGAACCGGGGGCAGCTTCCTGCCACTTGGGGGCCGCTCCGTTGCTCTTCCAGTTGGGCAACGGGGCGTTGTGCGGTACGTCAGTCGGTCAACAGGCCACGGCCGACGGCGGAGATGAAGGTGCTGAACGAGTGCGTCGGCATCACGAGCGCGGGACCGTTCGGGCACTTGCTGTCACGCACGGGAACGACGTCCGGAAATCCGTCCGCCACCTCCACGCAGTCGCCCCCCTCTTGGTTGCTGTGACTGGACTTGCGCCAGACGGCGGCGCTGAGCTCGGGACGGCATGCGAGGGTCATGGTCGATTTCCTCCATTGCGGCTCTGATCAGCTCTGCGGACGTCCTCGGGGGAAGTGCAAGTGCCCTGAGACGCTCGTATGTCGCGGCGTAGCTCTCGACGTCCTCCGGCTCTTCGACCAGCTGTCCGGACTCCGCGCCCTCGGTATACGCCACCTTCGACCTGTCCGGGAGGGTGAGCATCGTGAGCGACCCGCCGAGAGTCGCGTGCTCCCCGCTGCTGAAAGGTAATACCTGCACCGTCACACGCTGTCCTTCCACCGTTTCGACAAGTCGCGCGAGCTGGGCGCGCATTGCGGCCCGGCCGCCGATGCGGCGCCGCAGGACCGACTCGTCGAGCACCACCCACAGATCCAGTCCGTCGGGGCCGGCCAGCTGGTCGTGACGATTCATACGCGCTGCCAGCCGCTCCTCAAGTTGCTCCGAGGTACGCAGCGTCCGGCCGACCTCCAGCAGCGCTCGTGCATAACCCGTGGTCTGCAGCATGCCGGGAACCACATGCGCCGCATACTGATGCATCGCGGTCGCGAGAGCGGACAATTCCATGAAGCGCCGCGACCAGTCCGGAAACGCCTCGCGGTACACGTGTGGCCAAAGATCCGCGAACAAATGGTCGGCGCCGAGTTCTTCGTCCAGCAAGCGTGCCAACTCGACTGTGGGCTTGTGCCCCGTGGCGCGCTCCACCTGTGCGATGCGCGCGCCAACGACGTGAACGCTCCGTCCCAGTTCTGCCTGAGTCAGCCCCGCACTCACGCGCAGGCGGCGCAGACGCGCCCCGAACACTGCTGCCATCGATGACGCAGGGTCAAGGTCGTTGGCCATGAGTTCACATCCCTCTTTACGGGTCGCGCCGTAAAGCCGTTGGGTCTTCTGACCATACGCGCCGAGAGCGACTCTTGATGTACTCAGAGTCAAGACAGGCAAGACTGTTGACAGGCGAGGGGCATGCGGTATGGCAGGCAACCCGGCGGACGGCCCGGCACACATGAAGTTCGACGATGATCTGCCACCCGCCGACGAGCTGAACAGGCGAGCAGAGGCGCTGATGGCGCGGATCGACAAGCACCTCGAGCGACGGGGGCCGCCGTCTGCCGACACCTCGGTGGTGACTTCCGACGAACCAGCAGGTCAGGCCCCCTCGTCGGAGTGAGGCCGCAGTCAGAAAGGGCCTCCGGCGAATATGCCCGCACGCTGGGTTTCTGACCATGGTGCTCGATCAGAGCCAGCGGGCTAGAGATCCGGGACGGCGAGATGGTCGGCGCTGCCGCCGTGCCATTCGATGAGGAAGAGCGTCGCGTCGTCGCTGGTGGTCCCGCCCCGCTCCCGCATCAAGGACTGGGAGAGTTCCCGTGCCATCGCTCCCACGCCGGCTGTGACCGGTCCGGTGCGCTCGATGGTGTTGATCATGCGTGTCTCGCCGAACTGTTCCCCGCCGATCCGGTGTTCCTCGGTGAGGCCGTCGGTGTAGAACATCACCCGGTCATCCTTGGACAGTTGAATGGTGGAGACCTGCGGTTCGGCGCCGCCGAAGCCCACCGGCAGCGTGGTCGGACCCTCCAGCTTCCGGATGACCCGGTGACCGCGGATGAGCAGGGGCGCGGCGTGGCCTGCGTTGACCCACTGCAGCCGGCCGGTTTCGACGTCCAGGCGCAGCATCTGCGCGGTGACGAACTGGTCCGGCCCGAACTGCGCGTCGATGGCTCTGTCCATGAAGGAGTACAGCTCCGCGAGCCCGATCTCCGCGCGCCTGGCGTGCCGGTATGCGCCGATGGCGACGGTGGCCAGCACTGCGGCGTTCAGCTCGTGGCCCATGGCGTCGATGATGGCCAGATGCAGGATGTTGCCGTTGAGGGCGTAATCCAGGCTGTCCCCGGCGATCTCATGGGCGGGCTCCAACACACCGGCCACGGAAACCTGCGGGGTGTTCATCGACAGCGGAGGCAGCAGCGACCACTGAATTTCAGCGGCCACGGTCAAGGGCTTGCCGAGCCGCCGGACCTTGAAGAATTCGTCCGTGTAATTGCTCTTGGTGACCACCATGTCTGCGACAAGGCCCGCGAGTCTCCCCAGCAGCCGCCGGTCGTCCTCCTCGACCGTGTCCAGGGTGAGGGACATGACGCCGACCTCGTCACTGCCGTCGAGCAACGGCAGATACATCCGCACACCCCCCGGCTGCGGCTCCTCGACCACATGCTTGCTGAGGAAAGCCTCACCCGCGCGTGAACCGTCGATGGGCAGCGCCTCGCCGACAACGAGTCCACGGCCCGGCAGCGGCGCCAGCATCAACTGCTCGTAGTCCTGCAGGTGGATGGAGACCTCCCGGCCACCGATCTTGGCGATCTCCTCCGCAATCAGCGGGGCGATCTGCTCGGCCGGCAGCTCGTGAGCCCGGTCCAGCAGCTGCCCCAGCAGCCGCTCGCCGAATCCCTCCGAGAGGTCCACCCCGACCGGCCGCCCCGGCCTTCGACTCCGATCCACAGGTGCTCCTCCCGCCGGCCCGATCGGCTGCCCCGGAAATACGAGCGCGGCAGGATCGAAGCAACTACGCCAAAGGGATACTTCACCACCCCGCCTGACGCGGTCTGCGCAGAACACGCGGCGCCTGTGCACCCGCGGCATTCACGCTGCCAGCGCCGTCAGCCGTCGCGGTTACGTGGTGGGCGCTGGAAAGAACAGGAGCCGGCACCGGACGAATTACCCGGTCCGGTGCCGGCTCCTCAGCAACGCCCGATCGACTACTCAGAGATGGGCAGGTAGACCCTGTTACCGGTCTCGGCGAACTCCCGGGACTTGGCGAGCATGCCCTCCCGGATCTCCTCCTCGTTCAGCGTTCCGTCCTGGTCGGAGCCGAACTGCTCGTTGATGCTCCTGCTGATCTTCATCGAGCAGAACTTCGGCCCGCACATCGAGCAGAAGTGAGCAGTCTTCGCCGGCTCCGCCGGCAGCGTCGCGTCATGGAAGGCGCGCGCCGTGTCCGGATCGAGGGCCAGGTTGAACTGGTCCTCCCAGCGGAACTCGAACCGGGCGTCGGACAGCGCGTCGTCCCACTCCTGCGCTGCCGGATGGCCCTTGGCCAGGTCCGCCGCATGAGCCGCGATCTTGTACGTGATCACACCGGTCTTGACGTCGTCCCGGTCCGGCAGCCCCAGATGTTCCTTGGGGGTGACGTAGCAGAGCATCGCCGTGCCCCACCAGCCGATCATCGCGGCGCCGATGCCACTGGTGATGTGGTCGTAGCCGGGTGCGATGTCGGTGGTGAGCGGGCCCAGGGTGTAGAACGGCGCCTCGTCGCAGACCCGCTGCTGACGGTCGACGTTCTCCTTGATCTTGTGCATCGGGACATGGCCCGGGCCCTCGATCATCGTCTGGACGTCGTGCTCCCTGGCGATGCGGTTGAGCTCGCCGAGGGTGTCCAGCTCGGCCATCTGCGCCTCGTCGTTGGCGTCCGCGACGGAGCCGGGCCGCAGCCCGTCCCCGAGGGAGAAGGTGACGTCGTAGCTGCGCAGGATGTCGCAGAGCTCCGCGAAGTGCGTGTACAGGAAGCTCTCTTGGTGGTGGGCGAGGCACCAGGCTGCCATGATCGAGCCGCCGCGCGAGACGATGCCCGTCTTGCGGCGGGCGGTCAGCGGCACGTAGCGCAGCAGCACTCCCGCGTGCACCGTCATGTAGTCGACGCCCTGCTCGCACTGCTCGATGACGGTGTCCTTGTAGACCTCCCAGCTCAGCTCCTCGGCCTTGCCGTCGACCTTCTCCAGTGCCTGGTAGAGGGGCACCGTGCCGATGGGGACGGGGGAGTTGCGCAGCACCCACTCGCGAGTGGTGTGGATGTTGCGCCCGGTGGAGAGGTCCATGACGGTGTCGGCGCCCCAGCGGGTCGCCCACGTCATCTTCTCCACCTCCTCCTCGATGGAGGAGGTGACGGCCGAGTTGCCGATGTTGGCGTTGACCTTCACCAGGAAGTTCTTGCCGATGATCATCGGCTCGGTCTCGGGGTGGTTGACGTTGGCGGGCAGCACGGCGCGGCCCGCCGCGATCTCGTCCCGCACGAACTCGGGAGAGCAGCTCTCACGGATCGCCACGTACTCCATCTCCGGAGTCACCAGCCCGCGCCTGGCGTAGGCGAGTTGGGAGACGGACGCCAGGCCGTCCGGGCCCTCGCGGCCCCGGCGGGGCCTGCGGGGGCGGCCGGGGAAGACGGCGTCGAGGCCGTCGAGACCCGGGGAGCCGTTGCCGCCGTTCCTCCCGCTCCGGCCGAGGGCGCCGCCGCGAGGCGTGGTGTGCTTGATTCCGTTGTCCTCGGGCCGCAGTTCACGGCCCGCGTACTCCTCCGTGTCGTCGCGTTCGATGATCCAGTTCTGGCGCAGCGGTGACAGCCCGCGGCGCACGTCGGTCTCGATGTTGGGATCGGTGTACGGCCCGGATGTGTCGTAGAGCGTCACATCCTGGTCGTTGGTGAGGTGCACACGGCGGACCGGGACCCGCAGGTCCGTGCGCGATCCGCTCAGATACCCCTTGTGCCAGCCGAGTTCACGAGGCGCGTTCTCGGCCGAGGGCGTACGTGCATCCTGCATGGTCATGGGACCAACTCCCTACGCCGGCATTACCCGGTAACAGGTTCGGCGGTCGACGCAGCCTTTTCCGTTGTCCGTTGATCCCGGTCGAACGGAGGTCAGCGCCCTCTCAGCCCCGTGCTCGGAGCTCCCGCGATGTGCAAAGGCATCTCCACGCTAGTCGTATGAAGGTGGTGATGAACAGAGCGCCCTTCGGCCCGTGCTTTGCAATGATCGGGGGCGTGACTCCTACCCCGCGGTCCGGCATGGACCGGCACGCACCAGGCTCCTCCGAACCCGTTCCGGTTCCGGGACAGGACCGTGAGGGAGAACGCCGCGCCACGCTCGCACACCAGCGCCGGCACGAGAGCGCGCCCGGGCACGGGCACTCCCACGCGCACAGCCACGGGCCCCCGGCCCCGGTCTCCCGGCATCTGCGCAAGGTCATCGCGGCGGTGCTGATCCCCTTCGCCGTGGCCGTACTCGCCGGGCTCGTCGTGCTGTGGCCCGGCGGAGTGCCCGAGAAGGGCGGGCCCAGCGGCGTCGGATTCGACCGGCCCACCCTCCCGGCACGTGTCACCGCGGTGCGCGTCGTCGACTGCAAGGACGTGAACGCGCAGCCGCCCGCGGGGCAGCCGGGCCAGACCCCCGGGCAGTCCGCGGGCGCCGGCGGCGCGGGTGGCGGGGGCAAGGCCGGCGGAACGTGCCGCAAGGCGACAGTCGAGGTCACCGCCGGCAAGGACAAGGGCAGCACGTTCACCGAGGTCATCACCCCCGACGCCACCCGCACCTACTCCGCCGGGCAGGACGTCGTCGTCGCCTACGCCGCCAAGGCACCGCCCGAGCTGCGCTACAGCGTCATCGACGTCGACCGGAAGCTGCCGATGGTGCTGCTCGCGGGCATCTTCGCGCTGTTCGTCGTGCTGGTGGGGCGGCTGCGCGGCGTGCTCGCGCTCGTGGGTCTCGCGGTGAGCTTCGCGGTGCTGAGCCTGTTCATCCTGCCCGCGATACTTCAGGGTTCGAATCCCCTGGTGGTGGCGGTCATCGGGGGCAGTGCGATCATGCTGGCCACGCTGTATCTGTGCCACGGCCTGTCCGCCCGTACGTCCGTGGCCGTCCTGGGCACCCTGATCTCGCTGCTGCTGATCGGTGTGCTCGGCTCCCTCTTCATCGGCTGGGCCCATCTGACGGGCAACACCGACGACCAGACGGGCCTGGTCCACGGACTCTTCCCCGGCATCGGCATCCAGGGCCTGCTGCTGGCGGGCGTGCTGATCGGCTCGCTAGGCGTGCTCGACGACGTGACGGTCACGCAGACGTCTGCGGTGTGGGAGCTGAAGGAGGCCGATCCGGGCGCCGGCTGGCGGAGGTTGTACGGATCGGCGATGCGCATCGGGCGGGATCACATCGCGTCGGTGGTCAACACCCTTGTGCTGGCCTACGCGGGCGCCGCGCTGCCGCTGATGCTGCTGTTCTCCATCGCGCGCAGCGGCGTGACCACGGTGGCGACGAGCGAGGTCGTCGCGGAGGAGATCGTCCGCACGCTCGTCGGCTCGATCGGGCTGGTGGCCTCGGTGCCGGTGACGACGCTGCTGGCCGCCCTCGTCGTCTCCTCGGACCGGAACCGGGCGGTGGCGGCGGAAGGTGTCCCCGCGGGCGCCGCCGCAAGGACGGGAGCGCCCATGGCCGTGGGCGCACCCGGGAGCACGGACCCGCGGGCGCCAACTGGCCCGGAGGTCACGACTCGTCGTGGCGGGAAGAGGAGGAAGCCGAAGTGAAGTGCCTGACCAGGTAGATGAGTCCGCCGACGAGGGCGGCGAAGATCAGCACCTTGAAGAGGAGACCGATCAGGAAGCCGACGACGCTGGCGATCAGACCGCCGAAGACGACGACGGCGATGACCGGGATCGCGACCCACTTCACCCACCACGGCAGGCTTCTCAAGATCCCCTTGGCGTCCATGTCTGGCTCCTGTCGGCCGGTCCGGCACCGCTCGTCGCGGGCCGGTGCGTTACGGGCTGCTGCGCGGCGGCACGGTCCGCCGCCCCTGCACCACCGATGCTAGAGCGCCGGGAGCCGAGCCGGGAGGGCCGCCGACCCCGGCCCACCCCTGAATCGTCCCCCACCGCGACCCTGAGCCGCGCGGGCGGGAGGCGTTCGCGGGCCTCAGCTCTCGGGCGGCGCGAAGACCACCATCACCCGCAGGTCCTCGGCGATGTGATGGAACTTGTGCGGCACTCCGGCCGGCACATACACGACGCTTCCCCGCGCGACGGCGGTGGTCTCGTCCCCGACGGTGATCGCCCCGCGGCCGCTGACGACGAAGTACACCTCGTCCTGCTTGTGCGGCTTCTGCGGATCGCTCGTGCCCCGGTCCAAGGCGTAGAGCCCGACGGACATGTGGCGCTCCCGCAGGAACTGGAGGTACGCGCCCTCATGAAGGACGCGCTGAGCCTCCAGCTCCTCGAGCCGGAACTCCTTCATCTCCCCGTCCACCCCTTGTCGATCGTCCTCGCGCCCGCACGCCGCCGGTTCCGCCCCTCGCCCGGCAGAGACTTCACGGGCCGTGTGTGCTCCGGCGATCAGCCTCTGCCACGATCACACTATGACGAATTTCCTCATCAAGACGGTCGCCAATGCGGGTGCCCTCGCGATCGCGACGTGGCTCGTGTCCGGCATCGAACTCACCGGCGCCGACACCGCTTCGAAGGCCGTGACGCTGATAGTCGTGGCGTTGATCTTCGGCGTCGTGAACTTCGTGGTCAAGCCGCTGCTGAAGTTCATCTCGCTGCCGCTCCTGGTGCTCACCCTCGGTCTGTTCACGCTGGTGATCAACGCGCTGATGCTGATGCTCACTTCGTGGGTCTCGGACCAGCTCGATGTGAGCTTCCACGTGGACGGATTCGGAACGGCGTTCCTCGGCGGCCTGATCATCTCCATCGTGGCGTGGGCGCTGCACATGGTTCTCCCGGACCGGGACTGAGAGCGCGCCCGGCGCGCGAGCATGGAGAGCGAGTACGAGAGTCCGGTGACCACATGCCGGCACAGAGCGAACACGGAGAGCGAATGGACACCTTCCGCGTCTGTTTCGTCTGCACCGGCAACATCTGCCGTTCCCCCATGGCCGAGGCCGTCTTCCGCTTCCATGTGACGGAGGCGGGTCTGGAGGACCGGATCACCGCGAGCAGCGCCGGCACCGGCGGCTGGCACGTCGGTGACCCCGCCGACCCGCGCACGGCCGGGACGCTGGAGGCCGCCGGATACGAACTGGTCCACTGCGCGCGGCAGTTCGACCCGAGCTGGTTCGAGGAGCACGACCTGGTCGTCGCACTCGACGAGGGGCACGAGCGCGAACTGCGCGCCATGGCCCCCACCCCGGACGACGCCGCGAAGGTACGCCTCCTGCGCAGCTACGACCCGAGCGCCTCCGAGGGCGACGGCTTCGGCTTCGACGTGCCCGACCCGTACTACGGCGGCGCACAGGGTTTCGACGACGTGCTGCGTCTCGTCGAGGCGGCCGTGCCCGGCGTGCTCGCCGAGGCGGCCGCGGCCCTGGAGCACAGACCCGCGGGGGCGGCCGGCGCCCGTCACCGGGAAGAAGCCGGCTGATGCCCGCGCTCGCCGACCGTGTGGCGCAGCTGACCAGCGCCGACGAGGCCACCAGGGTGTTCCCCGTCGACGGCGGGGACATCTGCGACGCCTGGAGCATCATGCTCCGGGGCGGTCGGCACGGCATGCACCGCAAGGTGTTCGCCAAGACCCTCTCCGGCAGCCCTCCGGGCTTCTTCGCCGCGGAGGCCGCCGGGCTCACCCTCCTCGCCGTGACGGGCACCGTCGCCGTGCCGGACGTCCTCGCCGTCGAGGACGACCTGCTCGTACTGGAGTGGCTGGAGCCGGGGGAGCCCACCCCCGAGCAGGCCCACCGCCTCGGGCGCGACCTGGCAGCACTGCACCGGACCAGCGCGCTCTCCTACGGAACTCCCGGCCGCAACGCCTACATCGGAACGCTGCCGCTGCCCTCCCCCTCCGCGGCCGTCACCGATCCCGCCCAGTGGCCCGCCTTCCACGCGGAGTACCGGCTGCTGCCGTTCCTGCGCCAGGCCGTCGACCGCGGCGGCATCGAACCCGCGGACGCCCGTGACGTGGAGCGGCTGTGCGAGCGGATCGGCGAGATCGCGGGACCGCCGCAGCCGCCGGCGCTCATCCACGGCGATCTGTGGTCCGGCAACATCCACTGGACGACCGTCGACGCACCTGGCTCCTTCCCCGCTCAGGGCGGCGGCCCTCGCGCCCGCCTCATCGACCCTGCCGCGCAGGGCGGACACCCGGAGACCGACCTGGCGTTCCTCCAGCTGTTCGGCTGCCCGCAGCTCTCCCGTATCCTCGCCGCGTACGACGAGGTACGTCCCATCGAGGGCCGCGCCGAGCGGGTCCCACTCCACCAGCTCCACCATCTGCTGGTGCACGCGGTCCTCTTCGGACCGGGCTACGGCGCACAGTGCGGGGACGCCGCGCGCGCCGCGCTGGGCTGACGGGACAGGCACGCACAGACACCGGCGCAGCAGCCGCCCATCACGGGAGAGCACAGCCATGACCAGCGACAGCGACGCCACCAGGGTCGTACGGGCGGGCCTGCCGGAGGAGCAGCCGTACCAGCCGCCGCTGCCCGGCCCGGTCTTCGCGGCCCACTACCACCTGCCGGGGGACGTCGAAGCCGCGCCCTACGCGTACGGACGGGACGCCAACCCCACCTGGACCGCCCTCGAACGTGCCATCGGCGAGCTGGAGTCACCCTCGCACGGGGCGCAGAGCGACGGCTCAGGAGTGCACACCGTCTCCTTCGCCTCCGGCATGGGCGCCATCTCCGCCGTGCTGCTCTCCCGGGCACGCCCCGGCAACGCCGTCGTACTGCCCGACGACGGCTACAACCTCCTCGTACCGATGAGGGAGCGTCTGAACGGGTTCGGCGTGGAGGTCCGCACCGCACCGACGGCGGGCGACGCCCAACTCGCCCTGCTCGACGGGGCGTCGCTGCTGTGGATCGAATCGCCGTCCAACCCCGGCCTGGACGTGTGCGACATCCGGCGGCTGGCCGACGCAGCGCACGAACGCGGCGCCCTGGTGGCCGTCGACAACACCCTCGCGACGCCGCTGGGCCAGCGTCCCCTCGAACTCGGCGCCGACTTCTCCGTGGCCAGCGGCACCAAGGCGCTCACCGGTCACGGCGACGTGCTGCTCGGGTACGTCAGCTGCCGGGACGCCGAACTCGCCGCCTCCGTACGGCAGTGGCGCAAGCTGGTCGGGGCGATCCCCGGGCCGATGGAGGCGTGGCTCGCGCACCGCTCGCTGGCGACGCTCGACGTACGCACCCAGCGGCAGGCGGCGGGTGCTCTCGCGGTCGCGGGGGCCCTTCTGGAGCGCCCCGAGGTCACCGGCGTGCGCCACCCCGGACTGCCGGGTGACCCCGCGCACGCGACCGCAGTGCGGCAGATGCGGCGCTTCGGTTGCGTCGTCTCCTTCACGCTGCCCGGCAAGGAGCACGCGGAACGATTCCTCGCCGCGCTGCGCCTCGTGGACGAGGCCACCAGCTTCGGCGGCGTCCGCTCGACGGCGGAGCGGCGCGGACGGTGGGGCGGGGACTCCGTGCCGGAGGGCTTCGTTCGTCTTTCGGTCGGCGCGGAGGACCCGGACGATCTGGCCGCGGACGTCCTGCGTGCCCTGGACGTGGCCTCGGCCGGCTAGGCCCTGTCTGACAAATCCCGTCTGGGTTGCGACGCCTGGCACGCACGTTCGCTGCGTTGTCGTTCGTCGGCGCAGCCCGCTGCGCTCTCCTCCTCCGCCTTGCGACCGCACGCACCAGACACCGCAACCCACGTCCTGACGGACGTACCACGCTATTTGTCAGACAGGGCCTAGGTGTATTGATCACGAGCGTTGTTGACGTTCGTGGGTCTTGATCATGGCGAAGACCTCCGGTGTGGTGGAGGTGTCTAGGCTTCACCGCACAACGGAGGTCTTCGTGTCCCACCGTAATGCCCGGCTGACCGTGCACGGCAGGCGGTTGCTGGTCGAACGTGTCCGCTCGGGGTTTCCGGTAGCGCATGTGGCTGCCCAGATGGGCGTTTCTCGCACCACCGCACACAAGTGGATGCGGCGATTCGCTGCAGAAGGCGATACCGGTCTGGCCGATCGTTCCAGCCGCCCGCACCGGCTGCCGAACCGCACTCCGCCGGACGTGGAGATGCGCGTTTGCGTTCTTCGCACCGAACACAAACTCGGGCCGGCCCGGATCGGACCGATCCTGGGCCTGCCGCCCTCCACGGTCCACCGTGTCCTGACCCGCAACCGGCTGAACCGTCTGTGCTTCCTTGACCGGCCCACCGGCCAAGTCATCCGCCGCTACGAACGTGACCGACCCGGCGAACTCCTCCACGTCGATGTGAAGAAACTCGGCCGTATCCCCGACGGGGGAGGCCACAAAGTCCTCGGTCGCCAAGCTTCCCGTGCGACCAAGACCGGAGTCGGCTACGACTACATCCACTCCGCCGTCGATGATCACACTCGCCTCGCCTACAGCGAGATCCACCCCGATGAGAAGGCCACCACCTGCGCCGACTTCCTGCGCCGAGCAGCAGTCCACTTCGCCCGCCTGGGCATCGACCGCATCGAACGCGTCATCACCGACAACGCCTTCGCCTACCGCCACAGCACCGCCTGGAAGCAAGCCCTCAGCCATCTGGGCGCCACCGGCAAACGCACCCGCCCCTACCGGCCGCAGACCAACGGGAAAGTAGAGCGCTTCAACCGCACCCTGCTCGACGAATGGGCCTACCTGCGGCCCTACACCAGCAACGCCCAACGCACCGCAGCCCTGACAGACTTCCTCCATAGCTACAACTACCACCGCTGCCACACCGCTCTCGGAGGCAAGCCACCCATCAGCCGCGTGAACAACGCATCAGGTCAATACACCTAGGCCCCCTCTCCCGAAGCGGCTTCCCAACTGCACGGCTGGCGGGCTCACTTGGCCGCCGCCCGGAACGGCCCTCCCGGAAATCATCTCGCACGAGCCCGTCCCGGCCGGTACGGTCACGAGGTTGTCCTCACTGCTGGGAGGCCATGAGCTTCGCGTCTGGCCTGCCCGGCGATCCCCAGGCTGAGAGCGGGTTTTCGTCATGGCATGTCGTATCAGTGAGCTCGTGCTCGGTTGCCGCGACCCCGAGGTGCTGGCGCGCTTCTGGTGCGAGGTCCTGGACTTCGTCGTGCTGGATCGCGAGGACGACGGCACGCTGGAGATCGGGCCGCGCGAAGGGTTCGGCGGTCCGCAGCCGACGATCATCCTCAGCCGCAGGGACGAGCCGGAGAAGGGGAAGTCCCGGCTGCACATCGACGTCAACGCCACCGACCGCGATCAGGACGCCGAGCTCGAACGCCTTCTGAAGCTCGGTGCGCGCCCGGCCGACATCGGCCAGACGGGGCAGGAGCAGTGGCATGTCCTGAGCGACCCCGAAGGCAACGAGTTCTGCCTGCTCAAGGCGCGCCTCGCCCCGCTCTGACGCTCTTGGGCCGCGCCCCCGCCGCCCGGTACCCGGGGTCTGCCCCGCAGTCCGGCGTGACGGTCGCGTCGTGGCCATGAGGTGAGTGAGGTCTCCGGAGCACCGCTGCCGCGGGGCGGCCGACACCGGCGCTCGGTGCCGGCCCGCCCCTCGGAGCGCCGTTCTCGTCCTGCACCGGCGCGCAGCACCGGCCTTCATCGGCCGGCCGCGCCTACTCCGGCTTGTGCTCCGGTCCCCCGTAGTCCGGGCTGGAGTAGTCCGGGCTCGAATAGCGCGGGCGGACGCTCTCCCTGCCGTCCGACGGGCTGCGGCTGGAGAAGTCCGGGCCCGAGTAGCCGAGCCGCGGAGTGCGCTCGTGGCCGCGCGCCGCCTCCGGCGCGGACGCCGACGAGGAGCCGTTGTCGTGGCCCTCGGGCCCCTGGCCGTCGCTCCCGGCCCCCGCACGGGCGCCCGGCTGAGCTGCCAGCACGTCCGCGAGGAACGGCACTATCCCGCGTTCCAGTAGCGCTTCGCGCCAGACCGAGCGGGCCGCCGAGACCTCTCTGGCCAGCCGGGACTCGCCCTCGTCACCGTCGGCCGGCTCCGCCGCCACGTCATCGGCCCGGCTCCTGAGAGCACCCGCCCCGTTGCGCATTGCCGTGAGCCACAGCTCCGTCATCGCGACGACGATCCCGGCGGCGGCCAGTACGGCGAAGACCCAGCCCGCGCCGCGCATCGGCGCCGCGATGGACGGCTCCGGCGAGACGACCCGCAGCAGATTGCCCAGCAGCAGGAAGATGACCGCCGCGGACCCCGCCAGCAGCGGGACCAGCACGGAGATCATGGCGAGCAGCCCGGCTCCCGCGGTCTCGGTGACGCCACCGTTCACGCCGGCGAGGCTCAACCCGCTTCCGGCACCGCGCTGTTCGCCGCCCTCCGCGTCCGCCTCGCCGCCGGATCGCGAACCGGAGGACGGCGAGCCGGACGAAGATGCACGGGAGGCGTCGACCGCCGGTTGCCTCAGCCGGGTTCGCAGGGCCACGTACTGCTCGTACTCCTCCGCGGCGTCCGCGGCGATCGCGGTCGCGGAGCTGAGAGCCATGACGCGCAGCTGCTGTGCGCTGATCTGCTCGCCCACCGCAGCCAGGGCAGGACGCCGGCCTGCGTCACGCAGAGCCTCGTCCACGGCCCGTTCGAACTCGGGCCGGTCTTCTGGCAGCAGGTGCGGAGCGGTGTTCATGTGCATCCCCCGATGCTCCGTAGGGCCTTCGGGTGCCGGCTGGGGGCACTCCCCCTCGCCCGGCTGGGGGGACCCCCACCCAGGCCGCCAGGCTCAGGGGGAGGGCGGGGCAGCCACGGCGAAGGATAGGCGAATTCACTGTGGCAGAACCGATATTAGAGGGAGTCGGGTACTTCCTGAGAGAGAGTTTCCGGTAATTGGCTCTTCCCGGCAATGTGTTCCGCGCCGTTGCGCGCCTTCCCGAGCCCGCGTGCGCCCGTGCTCCCCCTGGGACTGCCGGCCCGGGTCCGGTCCGGGGTCCTGACAGCTGTGCGAGGGGGCGGGCCACCAACTGGCTAATCAGCCAAGGGAAGTTGCGTGACGAGGAGTTTCCCGTCCATGGTCACCCCGCCGTCCATGGCGAGGGCGAGACCGTCCGCGTAAAGGTGAGGGCCGGTCACCTCGGGGGGTGCGTCCTCGTCCTCTCCGCCGTCCCCGGTATCGGCGGCGCCGTTGGCGGCCGGCTCGCCCAGCAGATACGGGATGGGGCTGTGACCGTGCACGATCTGGCGCCCGCCGAATACCGTGAGCAGTTCTCGCGCGGCGAGGGAACCGGTCTCCTCGCGGAACGCGAAACGCTTGGTGAACTTGCGGAAGAGGTCCCAGGTCTCGTCGGCGTCGTTGCGCTGAAGTGCCTCGGTGATCGCGTCGTTCACGCCCTCGATCGTGGTGCCGTAATCGAGATAGCACGTGGCGTCGGAGTGGAGCAGGAGATGGCCGTCGGCGAGAGCCATCGCGTCCAGGCGTGACATCCACTGGATGTGGTGGTCCTCCAGCCGCTCCATGTCGGAGTGCTGGCCGCCGTTGAGCAGCCACGCCGCCTGGAACGAGGCAGTGCCCGCGCTGGAGTTGACCGGTGTGTCACCGAACTTCTTGGCTCCGATGAGCAGCAGCTCATGATTGCCCATCAGCGCCTTGCAGTAGCCGCCCGCTGCGGCCGCCTGCGCGGAGAGGTGCATGACGAGGTCGATGACGCCGATGCCGTCGGGACCGCGGTCGGTGAAGTCGCCCAGGAACCACAGGCGTGTGTTGCCCGCCGCCCAGTTGTCGTGCTGGTCGGTGATGCCCGCGTCCCGGAGCGCGTCGCGCAGTTCGTCGAGGTAGCCGTGCACGTCGCCGACGACGTACAGAGGGCCGTCGCCCTCCTCGGTCACGGGGGCGGCGGCGAGGTCCACGAGCGTGGGCTCGCGCCCCTCGTCCGTCGCGCTCGGGTCGACCACCGGCAGATCGCGCTCGGTGGGCGTGTATCCGTCGTCGGGCTCGTCGGGGTGTCCGTCGTCGCGTGAGGGAGCGGACGTCTCCTCCCGCGAAGGGGCGGACGTGCGCGTGTGTTCGGCGTGAACCGACGCGGGCGCGGGACGATGCGCGGCCGGGTGTCCGGGTGCTCCCTGGGCCCCGGCCTCGTGCGCGACGGCGTCGCCGCCCTGCCACATCCCGGGTCCTTGACCGGCCCCCTGAGTCATCGACCCCTCCACCATCGCGCGCCGCCGTGCACCTGTCCGGACCTCGCCCTGCCTGCTTCGGAGGGGAGTCCCATCCGTCGCCTGTCACGCCGACCCAGGGGTCCACACTTGCACAGGTCGGGATCGGGTCCCGGTGTCGTGCGCCCCATCATAGGAACGCCGGTAGCGGCTTGTGACGCACCTGGAGGCGGCAATTGCGGTCCGTGGGCGGGTGGCTGGCGCATTCCTCCGTAAATTCCCCTCTCGTCCGCGGCCCGACACATGGTCCGCGGGTCCGTCAGGCGTCTGCCGGATCACTCGGGCCGGGGGCGTTCCCGGGGGAGCGCGGCGCGCTGACGGTGGTGCGGGGCGAGCGCCGCTGCGAGGACGTACGGATGATGAGATCCGTCGGCATCACCTGATGCACCGGCGCGTCGCCGCCGATGCCCTCGATGGCGTCGATCAGGAGCTGGATGACGGTGTTGCCGATGCGGCCGGGCTTGAGCGAGAGCGTGGTGATGGGCGGCTCGGTCGTGGCGTAGACGCTGGACTCGCTGCAGCACACCAGCAGCAGGTCCTCGGGCACGCGCAGCCCGTACCGGCGTGCCGCCGCCAGCAGGTCGGTGCCGTTGGGGTCGAAGAGCCCGTACACCGCGTCGGGGCGGTCGGGCCTGGCGAGCAGCCGGTCGGCGGCGACAGCGCCCGCGCAGTGGTCGTGCGCCGGGTAGTGCTCGTAGACGGGTTCCTGGCCGACGCGGGCACACCAGTCGAAGTAGGCGGTGGTCGACAGCCGCGTGTAGGTGTCGGTGCTGGTGCCGGTCAGCAGCCCGATGCGGCGTGCGCCCGCTTCGGCGAGGTGGTCGAGGAGGCCGCGGACGGCCTCCTCGTGGTCGTTGTCGACCCATGCGGCGACGGGCAGCGAGCCGCTGGGGCGTCCGTCGGAGACGACGGGCAGACCTGAGCGGACGAGTTCCGTGACGACCGGGTCCTCGTCGGAGGGGTCGATGACGACGGTGCCGTCGAGTGCGACGTTCGACCACAGGTCGTGCCGCGATGTGGCGGGCAGGATCACCAGGGCGTATCCGCGTGCGAGCGCGGCCGAGGTCGCGGCCCTGGCCATCTCGGCGAAGTAGGCGAACTCGGTGAAAGTGAACGGTTCTTCGCCGTACGTGGTGACCGTGAGCCCGATCAGGCCGGACTTGCCGGTGCGGAGCGTGCGGGCGGCGGCCGAGGGCCGGTAGCCCAGGCGCTGGGCGACCTCGCGCACATGGCTGCGGGTGGCGTCGGGGAGGCGGCCCTTGCCGTTGAGCGCGTCGGAGACAGTCGTGATCGAGACACCGGCCGCGGCGGCGACATCGCGGATGCCCGCGCGCCCGCTCAGCCGGCTCCCCCCGCGTGCCCGGCGCGAGGCCGATGCCCGGCTTACCTGATGCTTCTCTGCTGCTGTCATGGCGCCCCGATCGTAGGCCCGTGACGGAGGGGGTGCGGGACACTTCGGGGGGACCCCAGAAGGCACGATTCTGCATGTGCTGACCAAGCCAAGTGCCTTGGAATTCACGAGAGTTGACGACCCATCATGAACTTTGGCCTCCTCGACGGGCGATTGCGCCGACGGACACGGCCATGTTGCGAGGAGGTCTCAACTCACCTTCATGAGTGATGCGCGCCACGGCTCGAGCCACCAGCGCGGAAGTGCGTGAGGGGGCTCATGATGCAAGCCCGTACGCCCTCTGTCGGATTCCTCTTAGGGTTAGCAGTATTGATGTCGGTGGCAGGGACGAGGAGGAGTCAGCGGTGAGCGAGAACAAGCCCAGGCTGCGCGGCGCGCTCGAAGGCATTCCCACGTACAAGCCGGGCCGCCCGGCCGCCTCGGGGCCCGCTGCGTTCAAGCTGTCCTCGAACGAGAACCCGTACCCGCCGCTCCCCGGCGTGCTGGAGACGATGACCGCCGCGGTCGGCACCGCCAACCGCTACCCGGACATGGCGTGCACCGGACTGATGGAGGCGATCGGAAGCCGCTTCGGCGTTCCCGTCGAGCACGTGGCCACGGGCACCGGCTCCGTCGGCGTCGCACAGCAGCTGCTGCAGAGCACGGCGGGCCCCGGCGACGAAGTGATCTACGCCTGGCGTTCCTTCGAGGCCTATCCGATCATCACCCAGATCTCCGGCGCCCAGTCGGTGCAGGTGCCCCTCACGGACGGCGAGGAGCACGACCTCGACGCCATGGCCGACGCGGTCACCGACCGCACGCGGCTGATCTTCGTCTGCAACCCCAACAATCCGACGGGCGTGGCCATCCCGAGGGACGCCCTGGAGCGGTTCCTCGACCGGGTCCCGGACGATGTCCTGGTCGTGCTGGACGAGGCGTACCGCGAGTTCGTGCGTGACGAGGCCGTCGTCGACGGCCTGGACCTCTACCGCGACCGCCCCAACGTGTGCGTGCTGCGCACCTTCTCCAAGGCGTACGGACTGGCCGGACTCCGGGTCGGCTTCGCGGTCGCCCACGAGCCCGTCGCGGCGGCGCTGCGCAAGACCGCCGTGCCCTTCGGTGTCAGCCAGGTCGCCCAGGACGCCGCGGTCGCCTCGTTGCGCAGCGAGAACGAGCTTCTCGAACGCGTCGAGGGGCTCGTCGCCGAGCGTGCGCGCGTCTCGCGTGAACTGGTCGCACAGGGCTGGACGGTTCCGGAGTCGCAGGCGAACTTCGTCTGGCTGCGGCTCGGTGACCGTACGACCGCCTTCGCCGAGGCCTGCGAGAAGGCCGGCGCGATGATCCGGCCGTTCCCCGGCGAGGGCGTGCGCGTCACGGTGGGGGAGAACGAGGCGAACGACCTCTTCCTGCAGACCGCGGCCTCCTTCCGCAAGAGCGAGTTCTGAGGGCACCGCCCCTCAGCTCCGCCGCCCCGGGCACCGAACCCCAGCCACGCGAACGGCCGCCGCACCCGGTGCGACGGCCGTTTCGCATTTCGGGGGGACCCCCTTGCGGTGTCCGAAAAGCCCGGTCGTAATATTACTTGTGAATGTGAACGCATTCACGAGTACCACTTGTGGACCGGTCGAAGCTGTCCGAACACGGGCGAACCTCACGCCGGACACCGGCCACAGCCGCGAGGCAAAGGAGAGAGCCGGTGGAGTTGGCAGCACTGGCGCCGGAGACCCTGGCGCGCTGGCAGTTCGGCGTCACGACCGTCTACCACTTCCTGTTCGTCCCCCTGACGATCTCCCTCTCCGTGTTCGTGGCGGGACTGGAGACGGCCTGGGTGCGCACCGGCAGTGAGAAGTACCTCAGGGCGGCCAAGTTCTGGGGCAAGCTCTTCCTGATCAACATCGCCATGGGCGTGGTGACCGGCATCCTGCAGGAGTTCCAGTTCGGCATGAACTGGTCTGACTACTCGCGCTTCGTCGGGGATGTCTTCGGGGCGCCCCTCGCCTTCGAGGCGCTGGTCGCCTTCTTCTTCGAGTCCACCTTCATCGGCCTGTGGATCTTCGGCTGGGACAAGCTGCCCAAGGGCATCCATGCGGGCTGCATGTGGATGGTGGCCCTCGGCAGCGTCCTGTCCGCGTACTTCATCCTGGCGGCCAATTCCTGGATGCAGCACCCCGTCGGCTACCGCATGAACCCCGAGAACGGACGGGCCGAACTCACCGACTTCGTCCGGGTGCTGACACAGAACACGGCACTGGCGCAGTTCGGGCACACCCTCGTCGCCGCCTTCCTCACCGGCGGGGCATTCATGGTGGGCATCGCCGCGTACCACCTGATGCGCGGGCGGCACGTGCCCGTGATGCGCTCCTCGCTGCGGCTCGGCCTGGTCGTGATGGTGGTGGCCGGAGTGCTCACGGCGGTCACCGGCGACCGGCTGGGAAAGATCATGTACGACCAGCAGCCGATGAAGATGGCCGCCGCCGAAGCGCTCTGGGAGACGCAGGGGCCCGCGCCGTTCTCGCTCTTCGCCTACGGCGACGTCGACGAGGGCCACAACGACGTCGCGATCGAGATCCCCGGACTGCTGTCCTTCCTCGCGCACGACAACTTCTCCGAGGAAGTGCCCGGCATCAACGACACCGACGCCGCGCTGCGCGAGAAGTACGGCGACAAGCTCGGCATCGACGACTTCCGGCCCAACATCCCGCTCGCCTACTGGTCGTTCCGCTGGATGATCGGCTTCGGGATGTCCTCCTTCGCGCTGGGCGCCGCCGGGCTGTATCTCACCCGGCGCAGGCTCTGGCTCTCACCGCGCCTGCGCACCGCCGACGACAAGGTCCCGCGTCTCGCACTCACCCGCGACCGTGAACTGGGTACGGCCCTCACCCGCTGGTACTGGCGGCTGGCGCTGCTGACCATGCTCTTCCCGCTGATCGCCAACTCCTGGGGCTGGATCTTCACCGAGACCGGCCGTCAGCCCTGGGTCGTCTACGGCGTGCTGCCCACGGCCGCGGGCGTCTCGCCCACCGTCAGCCAGGGCGAGGTCATCACCTCCATGAGCGTCTTCATCGCGCTGTACGCGCTGCTCGCCGTCATCGAGATCAAGCTGCTGGCGAAGTACGTCAAGGCCGGACCGCCCGAGCTGACCGAGGCCGACCTCAACCCGCCCACCCGGATCGGCGGACACGACGCCGAAGACCCCGACCGGCCCATGGCCTTCTCGTACTGAGGAGCACGCGATGCAGCTTCACGACCTCTGGTTCGCGGTGATCGCCGTGCTGTGGACCGGCTACTTCTTCCTCGAAGGCTTCGACTTCGGCGTCGGGGTCCTTACCCGGCTCCTCGCCCGCGACCGCGGGGAGAGGCGCGTACTGATCAACACCATCGGGCCCGTCTGGGACGGCAACGAGGTGTGGCTGATCTCGGCCGCCGGCGCCACTTTCGCCGCCTTCCCCGACTGGTACGCGACGCTCTTCTCCGGCTTCTACCTGCCGCTCCTGGTCATCCTGGTCTGCCTCATCGTCCGCGGCGTCGCGTTCGAGTACCGCGCCAAGCGCTCCGGGACGCAATGGCAGGACCGGTGGGAGTGGGCGCTGTTCGTCACGTCGCTGCTGCCGGCGTTCCTGTGGGGTCTCGCCTTCGGCAACCTCGTGCGGGGCGTCCCCATCGACGCGGACAAGAACTTCACCGGGGACCTCGCCGACCTTCTCGGCCCGTACGCGCTGCTCGGCGGGCTCGTGACGCTCACCCTCTTCACCTTCCACGGCGCGGTGTTCACGGCGCTCAAGACGACCGGCGACATCCGCCCGCGCGCCCGGCGGCTGGCGACCATGGCCGGCCCGGTGTGCGCCGTGCTCACCGCGGCCTTTCTCGCCTGGACGCAACTGAACTCCGGCGGCAGCGTGAGCTTCGTCGCCTCGGCTGCCGCCGTGGGCGCTCTCCTCGCCGCCGTCGTGGCCAACGCCGCCGGCCGGGAGGGCTGGGCCTTCGGCCTGTCGGGGGTGACCGTCGTCGCGATGACGGCCGCGCTCTTCATCGCGCTCTTCCCGGACGTCATGCCCTCCTCGCTCGACCCGCGCTGGAGCCTGACCGCCGAGAACGCCGCCTCCAGCCCGTACACGCTGAAGATCATGACGTGGTGCGCGGCGCTCGCCACGCCCGTCGTGATGCTGTACCAGGGCTGGACGTACTGGGTCTTCCGCAAGCGCATCGGCACCCGGCACATCGCCGGGAACCACTGAGGGAGAGTCACCGATGAGGCCCGTCGACCCGCGGCTGCTGGCCCACGCCCGCACCACCCGCGTCTTCCTCGCCACGTCCGTGGTGCTGGGAACCGTCTCGGCGCTGCTCGTCATCGGGCAGGCCGTGCTGATCGCGGACATCGTCGTCCGCGCGTTCCGGCACGACGCCGGCGTGCACACCCAGCTCCTGCTGCTTCTCGCGGTGACCGCTGGCCGTGCCCTGGTCTCATGGCTCACCGAACTCGCGGCGCACCGCTCGAGCGCGGCGGTGAAGTCCGAGCTGCGCACACGCCTCCTGGACCATGCCCTGGCCCTCGGGCCCGCCCGGCTCCCGGGCCGCCGCACCGGCGAGCTGACCAACCTCGCCACCCGCGGAATCGACGCCCTCGACGGCTACTTCTCCCGCTACCTCCCCCAACTCGCCCTGGCCGTCGTCGTACCCGCCGCCGTACTGGTCCGCGTCGTGACCGCCGACTGGATCTCGGCGGCGGTCATCCTCGTCACCCTCCCCCTCATCCCGCTGTTCATGGCCCTCGTCGGCTGGGCCACGCAGGCCCACACGGACCGCCAGTGGCGTCTGCTCTCCCGGCTGTCCGGCCACTTCCTGGACGTCGTGGCGGGACTGCCCACCCTCAAGATCTTCGGCCGGGCGAAGGCGCAGGCCCGCAACATCCGCGCCATCACCGACGACTACCGGCGCGCCACCCTGCGCACCCTGCGCATCGCCTTCCTCTCCTCCCTGGTCCTGGAACTCCTCGCCACGATCTCGGTGGCGCTGGTGGCGGTGGGCATCGGGATGCGGCTGGTGCACGGCGAACTCGACCTGTACACGGGCCTGCTCGTCCTCGTACTCGCGCCGGAGGCCTATCTGCCGCTGCGCCAGGTCGGCACCCACTACCACGCGGCCGCCGAAGGGCTGTCCGCCGCGGACGAGGTCTTCGCAGTCCTCGCCGAACCGCTCCCGAACGGTTCCGGCGCCCCGGCCCCCGACCTGCGGACGGCCACCCTCACCGTCGAGGGGCTCCGCGTGCGCCACGAGGGTCGCGCCCACGACTCGCTGCCCCCGACGGACCTCACCCTGCGGCCCGGTGAGACGGTCGCTCTGACGGGGCCCTCCGGCGCGGGCAAGTCGACGCTGCTCCAGGCGGTGCTGGGCTTCGCACGGCCCGCATCGGGTGCCGTGCGTGTCGACGGCACCGACGTCCGCGACCTCGAACCCGGCGGCTGGCACGCCCAGATCGCCTGGGTCCCCCAGCACCCGCACCTCTTCGCGGGCACGGTCGCGGACAACGTCCGGCTGGCAGAGCCCGCGGCCGGCGATGCGCAGGTCGCCGCCGCGCTGACCGCCGCAGGAGCGGGCCTCGACCCGGCCACGCCTCTCGGCGAGGCGGGCGCCGGAATCTCCGCCGGGCAGCGCCAACGCGTCGCCCTGGCACGGGCGTTCCTCACCGACCGGCCGCTCCTGCTGCTCGACGAGCCCACGGCGGCCCTCGACGGAGAGACGGAATCGTCGGTCGCCGAGACGCTGCGACGCCTCTCGGAGGACCGCACGGTACTGCTCGTCACGCACCGCCCGGCACTGCTGGGCGCGGCGGACCGCGTCGTCACCCTCGCACCGCCGGTGCCCGCCGCATCCCTGACCGCCCCGGTGCCGACTGCCACGGCGGCGGGCGCAACTCACCTGCGTACGCGGTCCGTTGACGCGGAGGACGGATGGGCGGACGTGCAGGGGGACGAGCCGGCGGATGCGCCCCATGAGAACCGTGGTGCGGGGACGGACGACGATCCAGGGCCCGAGCGGCCTCCCCGCGACCGTGGTCCCGGTCCCCGGCTGGCGGTCGCGGCCGTCCTCGGTTCGCTCGCCCTGCTCTGCGCCGTCGGCCTCATGGCGACCTCGGGCTGGCTGATCTCCCGCGCCTCGCAGCAGCCGCCCGTGCTGTATCTGATGGTCGCCGTCACCGCGACACGCACCTTCGGGATCGGCCGCGCCGTGTTCCGCTACGCCGAGCGGCTCGTCTCGCACGACGCGGTGCTGCGCGTGCTCGCCGGCGTACGCGTCCGCATCTACCGCAGGCTCGAACCGCTCGCCCCGGCCGGCCTCCGCTTCATGCACCGCGGAGACCTGCTCACCCGCCTCGTGAGCGACGTCGACGCCCTTCAGGACCGCTTCCTGCGCTGGCTGCTGCCCGCCGTCGTCGCGGCGGTCACGGGAGGCGCGGCGATCGCGTTCACCGGCGCGCTTCTGCCCGCCGCGGGTGCGGCGCTCGCCGCCGGACTGCTGGTGGCCGGTGTCGCCGTCCCGGGTCTCAGCGGCGCGCTCTCACGTCGCGCGGAGCGCAGACTCGCCCCCTCGCGGGCCGCGTTGACGACCCAAGTGGTCGATCTCCTCACCGGCACAGGGGAGTTGACCGTCGCGGGAGCACTGCCCGCACGCAAGGCCGCGGCCCGCGCCGCGGACCGGCGTCTCACCCGGATCGCCGCCCGTTCCTCCGCGGCGACGGCGCTCGGCTCCGGTCTGGCAACGCTCGCGTGCGGTCTTACCGTCACCGCCGCTGCGTGGGCCGGAGCGGCGGCGGTGCACGCGGGGCGTCTCGACGGGGTGTGGCTCGCCGCCGTCGTGCTCACGCCGCTCGCGGCGTTCGAGGCGGTCAACGGCATGCCGCTCGCCGTCAGTCACCGTCAGCGCGCCGCACGCTCGGCCCGGCGTGTGCGGGACGTCGTGGACGCGCCGGAACCGGTGCGGGAACCCGAACACCCGCTGCCCGCACCCGAATCACCGTTCCCGCTCGTCCTGCGCTCGGTCACGGCGCGCTACCCGGAGACGGAGGACTTGGAGCACTCTGAGCAGCAGGGCACTCACCGCCCGGACGCCGGAAAGCGGCAACTGCCTCCGCCCCTCGCGGACTTCGACCTGGAGCTCACCCCCGGCCACCGAGTCGCCGTCGTCGGTGCGTCGGGCTCCGGCAAGACGACGCTGGCCCGTACGCTGCTGCGCTTCCTCGACGCGGAGAGCGGTTCGTACACGCTCGGCGGTGCACCCGCCGAAGGCGGCGTACCGGCGAACGCGCTGCACTCGGACACCGTGCGGTGCTTCGTGGGCCTGTGCGCGCAGGACGCCCATGTCTTCGACAGCTCGCTGCGCGAGAACCTGCTTCTCGCGCGCAAGGACGCGACGGACGACGAGCTGCGCACCGCTCTCGCGAGGGCCCGCCTCGACACCTGGACGGGCATGCTGCCCGAGGGCCTGGACACGCTCGTCGGGGAGCACGGCGCCCGCCTCTCCGGCGGGGAGCGTCAACGGCTCGCGCTGGCCCGTGCGTTGCTCGCGGACTTCCCCGTCCTCGTACTGGACGAGCCCGCCGAACACCTCGATCTGCCCACGGCGGACGCGCTCACGGCGGACCTGCTGGACGTCACCGAGGGCCGCACCACCGTCCTGATCACGCACCGGCTGAAGGGCCTGGAAGCGGTGGACGAGGTGGTCGTGCTCGACGCGGGCCGCACCGTCGAACGCGGCAGGTACGCCGAACTGGCCGCAGCCGGCGGGCCGTTCAGCCGGATGCTTGCCCGTGAAGCGGCGAGCGACGTACCGGCGCACCGTGCCCGTCCGGACCGCCCCGCGCCCCTGTCGGAGCGGCGTCGTGCCGCCGCCGCCCGTACCGGAGCAGCAGCCTCTCGATGATCTCGGCGACACCGTCGGCCTCGTTGGACGACGTGTGGTTCGCGGTCGCGGCGAGCACGTCGGGATGCGCGTTGGCCATCGCGTACGCGGTGCCTGCCCAGCTCAGCATCTCCAGGTCGTTCGGCATGTCACCGAACGCGACGACCTCCTCCGGCCTGACGCCCCGCTGCGCGCAGCACCGCGCCAGCGTGCTGGCCTTGCTCACGCCGGAGCCGCTGATCTCGAGCAGTGCGGACTTGCTGGAGCGGGTGAACTGCGCGTGCGCGCCGGCCGCCCCGCGTCCCACGGCGAGAAACTCGTCCGGGTCCAGCTCCGGGTGGTGGGCCAGCAGTTTCAGCACGGGCTCCTCGTGCTCCGGGCCCAGCAGCTTCTCCACGGGCGCGACCATCCCGAACGGGTCGCGGTGCAGCGACGGGTACTCCGGGTCGAGGTGGAGTCCGCCGCTGCGTTCGACGGCGAAGCACACGCCGGGAGCCGCCTCGCGCAGTGCGCCGACGACGGCCAGCGCGTCGTACCGGTCCAGCGCCCGGACGTCCACGACCTGGCCTCCGCGGTGCAGGTCGACCACAGCGGCGCCGTTCGCGCAGATGGCGAGGCCGTGGCCGTGCACGTGTTCGCTGACGACGTCCATCCAGCGGGCGGGGCGGCCGGTCACGAAGAAGACGTCGAGCCCCGCGGCCTCCGCGGCGGCGAGGGCGGCGACCGTACGTCCGGAGACCGTCTTGTCGTCACGCAGCAGCGTGCCGTCGAGGTCTGTGGCGATCAGGCGGGGGCGCACGGCCCGGTCGGCGGCGGCCGGAGACACGACCGCCGGGGCGGCGGCGTGCCGGGCCTGAGGGGAGTCGACTGCCGGATCGGCGGGGGGAGCGCTGGGTTCGCGGAATGCGGGCGGCTCAGTCACAGCGACCATCTTTCCGCATATGCACGCACACCAGTGCGGAGGGTGCCCCTGATGAGCGGCGAACGGGGCATGTGCCCTCCCGGACGTCGCTTCTACTGCTGTGGTGCCGTTCCCCTGAGCTGCGCGATCCCCTCGGTGGCGATGCGCTCGAAGACCGTCTCGTCGGCGGCGAACTGCGAGCCGGCGATCGGCCAGTGCAGAACGATCTCGGTGATTCCCGCCTCCGCGTACTTCCCCGCGAAATCGACGAAGGCGTCGACGGACTCCAGGGGCGAACCCGGCACAAACCCCGTGAGCAGGACCTTCTCCAGGTCCGACGCGTCCCGTCCCGTCTGGTCGCAGGCCGTGCCGAGCCGGACGATCTGGTCGCGCACGGCCTGGAGACCCTCGGCGGGGGTGCCCGTCGCGGCGATGCGCGGATCACCCGTGGTCACCCAGGACTGCCCGTAGCGCCCGGCGAGCAGCATGCCGCGCGGGCCGGTGGCGGCCACGGCGAAGGGCAAGCGGGGGCGCTGCACGCATCCGGGGATCCCGCGCACCTCGTCCGCCGAGTAGAAGGTGCCCTCGTAGGAGACGACGGGTTCGCGGAGCAGCCGGTCCAGCAGCGGCACGAACTCGGCGAACCGGTCCGCGCGCTCCCGCGGCGTCCACGGCTCCTGGCCGAGCGCCGTCGCGTCGAAGCCGTTACCGCCCGCGCCGATGCCGAGGGTGACGCGGCCGCCGCTGATGTCGTCCAGGGACATCAGTTCTTTGGCCAGCGTCACGGGGTGCCGGAAGTTGGGCGAGGTGACGAGGGTGCCCAGGCGCAGACGTGACGTTGCCACCGCGGCCGCGGTGAGGGTGGGCAGGGCCCCGAACCACGGTCCGTCGCGGAAGTTGGCCCGCCATGAGAGGTGGTCGTAGGTGTAGGCGGTGTCGAAGCCCAGCTCTTCGGCGCGCTGCCACCGCTCACGTCCGCCCTCGTGCCAGCGCAGGACGGGAAGGATCACGGTGCTCAGTCTCGGGACGCGCTCGGTCCGCGGGGGAAGAGGGGGAGGTGCCATGGCGCCGAGCCTACGGCGGGCGGCTTCGGAGCCGTCGGGCCGGGTGCTGCGCCGGGTCAGCTTCCGGCTGCTCTCCGTCATTCGCCAAAACGAACGTAAAGAGTGGACAATTAGCTCATAAGTGGCGTACTGGAACACCGCTCGACCCTGGGCGCGGGTGAACGGCCCGCTTCCGGACGAGGACGGTACGGCACGCGATACGGAGGTGCGCGGACCCGCGCCGCCGCGCAGCGCCGCAGCCCGGCGCACGCAGACGGTCCGGTGGGCCCGCTTCCGTAGGAGTGAGGGAGGAGCGTCCGTCATGGCAGCAGCCCGTGGGCGATATGTCGCCGACCGTGGACTGACCAGCCGCATGGTGGTCACGATGTTCCTCATCGGGCTGCTCTATGTGCTGCTGGTGGGCGTGCTGATCGCGGCGCTGGGCAACGCGTGGCCACTCATCGTCATCGCGGTGGGCGGCCTCTTCATCGCCCAGTTCTGGTTCAGCGACCGCATCGCGGCCTTCAGCATGGGGGCCCGTGAGGTGACTCCGGAGCAGGCACCCGAGTTGCACGGTGCCGTGGACAGGCTGTGCGCGCTCGCCGACGTGCCGAAGCCGAAGGTGGCCATGGCCGAGAGCGATGTGCCCAACGCCTTCGCCACCGGACGCAGCCAGCGCAACTCGATGGTCTGCGCGACGACTGGCCTGATGCGGCGCCTGGAGCCGCAGGAGGTCGAAGGCGTCCTCTCGCACGAGCTGTCGCACGTCGCGCACCGCGACGTCGCCGTCATGACCATCGCCTCGTTCCTGGGCGTCATGGCCGGCGTGCTGACCAGGGTCGCGCTGTTCACCGGACTCAGCGGGGCCGGACGCAACGACCAGAGCGGCCTCGGCATCATCCTGCTGGTGATCCCGCTGGTGAGCGTCATCGTCTACATCCTCAGCTTCCTGCTGACCCGGCTGCTCTCGCGCTACCGCGAACTGTCCGCGGACCGCGCGGGTGCGCTCCTGACCGGGCGGCCCTCCGCCCTGGCCTCCGCGCTGACCAAGGTCACGGGTCAGATGGCCCGTATCCCGACCCGCGATCTGAGGAAGGCCGAGCCCTTCAACGCCTTCTTCTTCGCACCCGCCTTCTCCGGCGAGACCATCGCCACGCTGTTCTCCTCCCACCCGCCGCTGGAGCGGCGCCTGGAGCAGCTGAGCCGCATCTCGGCGCAGCTCGGGCAGCAGTGAGCACCGCCTTCGCACCAGTACGAGGGACGTGAACCCCGTGGGCCTTCTCGACGCACTTCTGGGCCGCAGCAAACCCGTGCGCCCCGACCTCGACCAGCTCTTCGCCCTCCCGGCGGCCGCCGTCACACTCCAGGCGGGCGCGGACCTCGTACCGACCGGACTGGGATCGGTGTGCTTCGCGAGCGTGGAGGGCGGGGCCTTCAAGCAGCTGCAGCGGGACGTACGGCAGTTGCTGGACGCCGATCTCTCCCAGGGGTCCCGGCCCGATGACGACCCCCGGGCGGGCGGGATCCCGGTGGAGTTCAGCCAGGACGAGTACGGCTACACCTGGCTGCTGGCCCGGCACGAGCCGGAGGAGACGGTCGAGCTCGTCAACGATCTGCACGCGGTGAACACCCTGCTCGAGGAGAACGGGTTCGGTCCGCAGCTGCTGTGCTCCCTGGTCGGCTTCCGGGGCGCGGAGGAGACGGAGAGCGAAGGGGCCGCGGCCCGCTCGCTCGCCCTCGTCTATCTGTACAAGCGCGGCACCTTCTATCCGTTCGCTCCGCAGCCCGGGCGGAAGGAGAAGCGGGACAGCACGCTCGAGCTCCAGATCCGCGGGCTGCTGACGGACGACCTGCCCGTCGAACCGGACCTGGGCCGCTGGTTCCCCGTCTGGGGAGCGCCCGGACTCTGAGGTTGCGCGCCTCGCGGTGGTCCGCGCCGAGCGTGCCGGAGCGGTTCAGGGGCGCTGCCGGGTGCGCTCCCGCGCGACCACCTCGTCCAGGTCGGTGATGCGGTGGAGATTGCGCAGCTGCGGTGCGAGGCGCCAGTTGCCGGCCAGGCGCTTCTCGTTGCGGGCGAGGAACCACCAGTACCCGGCGGTGTACGGACACGCGTCGTCGCCGGTGCGTGCGGACGGCCGGTAGACGCAGTCGTGGCAGAAGTCGCTCATCCGGTCGATGTAGGCGCCGCCCGCCGCGTAGGGCTTCGTGGTGATCGAGCCACCGTCCGCGTACTGGGACATGCCGATCACGTTGGCGGCCATGACCCATTCGTAGCCGTCGACGAAGCAGCGGTGGAACCAGTCGGAGAGTTCGGCGGGGTTCCAGCCCCGCTGCAGGCCGTAGTTGCCGAGGACCATCAGACGCGGGATGTGGTGCGTCCAGCCCTGGTCGCGCACGTCCCCGAGCACGGTGGACAGACAGCGGGCCCGTACGTCGTCGGCGTCGAGCCGGTCGAACCAGTCCGGCAGGCGCCGCCTCGCCCGCAGCGCGTTGCGGCGGGCGTATCCACGTCCGAAGTGCCAGTACGTGTGCCACACGTAGTCGCGCCATCCGATGACCTGGCGGACGTATCCTTCCGCGCTGCGCAGCGGCACCCTGCCCTCCCGCCATGCCTTCTCGGCCGCGCGTACGCACTCCATGGGGTCCAGCAGGCCGAGGTTCAGGGCTGCCGACAGTCGGCTGTGGCTCATGCTGGAGTCGCCGGCGAGCATGGCGTCCTCGTAGGGGCCGAAGGTCGGCAGCCGCTCCTCGATGAAGTGCTTCAGTGCACGCCGTGCCTCGGCCCGGGTCGCCGGGAACTGCCGGGGCCCGTCGCGGCCGACGAAGGAGATCTCGCCCCTGCGTTCGGCGGCGTCGAGGTCGGCCCGTACCTCGGCGTCGATGTCGTCCTCGTCCGGGACGTACGGCGTGGGCAGCGGCAATTCGGCGGCCGCGGGCGGCGGCTCCCTGTTCTCCTTGTCGAGGTTCCACTGCCCGCCGGCGGGTTCGTCGCCGTCCATCAGGAGACCTGTCGCTCTGCGGGCGCTGCGGTAGAAGCTCTCCATGAGCAGCGGCTTGCCGCCGCGACCGGCCGCCCATTCCTCGAAGTGGTCGCGGCCGGTGACGAATCCCCGTGAGGGGAGGACTGTCACCCTGTCGAGCTTCTGCACGAATTCGGCGGCCGCATGGGACGTCGGGCCGCAGACCGTCAACGGGTCCCGCACACGGGCGAGGGCTTCCCCGTAGGTTTCGGCCTGCACGAACCGCGCCCGCTCGCCCAGTTCGGCTGCCCTGTGCCGCAGGGCCGAGAGCACCAGATGAGCCTTCTGCCGGTGGAAGCGTCGGCGGCGCAGCACCGCCCGTGACTCGATCAGCAGCACCGGCTGGTCCTTCCCGTCCAGGAAGTGCGGGCCCAGCTGGTCCGCGAAGCACCAGCGGCGCTCTGGATCTGCCATTCACCCACACTGCGGCAGTGTCGCGTTCTCCGCACACGCGGGCGGGCGGCCGGAGGACGGCGCCGACGGCGCAGCCGTCAGCCCAGCCGGCTCAGCGCGCGCAGCGCGGCGGAGCGGCCCGCCACCGGCACCGACCACAGCGGGTGCCCCCGAACGCCCCAGGTGGCCAGCAGCGCGTTCGCGGCCTGGAACCCGGTGGTCGCCGCCCGCTCCATCAGTGCGACCGGCAGCCGCGTGCGCACCAGGTCCCCGGCGACCACGAGCCGCGGGTGGCGGGTGCGCACGCCCGGCCTGTCCGCGTATCCGCCGACGGGGAAATGGGGGCAGTCCTGCTGCCATTCGTGACGTACGTCGACGGTCCCGGCTCGTGCCGTCTCGGGGTAGACGCGGGATAGTTCGTGCCGCGTGCGGGCTTCGACCGCGGTGCGGTCGCGGCCGGCGGGTACGGCGTACGCGTGCAGCTCCACCACCGAGCCGCCGCTTCGCCGGGCCCAGCGCGCGGCCTCGCCCTCCCACCGGTCGAGGACGCTGACGTTGTCGAGGGGCCCGTAGCCGCTCGTACCGAGGAAGCCCGGCCTGCCGGGAGCCACGGGTCGGTCCAGCCAGTAGCGCGAGACGAGGAAGGGCGGGGCCTGGCGCAGGCGCGCGATGCCCGCGCGCCAGTGCTCGTCCCCGATTCGGGGGGAGTCGGCGACGAGGGTCTGCAACCCCCTGCTGTCGAGGGTCAGGACGCAGGCGTCATAGCGGTGCACCTCCGGGTCCGCGTCGTCCGGGCGGGCGGAGAGGGACAGCGCGAAGCCGTCGCCTTCGGGCACGAGCGAGCGCACCCCGACGCCGGTACGGACCCTGACGCCGAGCTTGCCGAGGCGGCGCGCGAGCGGATCCCACAGGGCGAAGGGGAAGGGCTCTGCGGGGACGTCGAAGAGCAGGCCTTCCGCCGATCCCAGGAAGTAGATGTGGAACATCAACACGAGCTCCGCGGCGGACAGTTCGCGCGGGTCGGCGAAGAAGCTCCGGGAGAACACCTCGAAGGCCAGGTCACGGGCCTCGTCGGGAAAGCGGACCCTGTCCAGGAACTCCGCCGCGCTGACCTCGTCCAGCCGCCGGTAGATCTCCGGCACCCGCACGTCGAGAAGGGGCAGCGCCGCCCTCGGGTTCATCCTCGCCATGCCGGAGAGCGTGAAGGTGGGGCTGCGCGCCACGAATCCCAGCACGCTCCACGGCGGGGTGCGCGGTACCCGCCGGAAGCTGTCGGACGGGCCGCCGGCGCGCCGCAGCGGGTAGTCGGGCAGGGGCACGAGCGTGCCGGCGCCACAGCCGGTGCCGGAGTCGTCGACCGTACGCCGAAGCAGACCCCGCAGGTTGTAGTACTGGCGGAAGAAGGCGTGGAAGCCGCGGCTCATCGTCGCGGTGCTGCCGTCGGCCAGCCGCGTGTGCCACCCGCGCAGCCGCCCGCCCAGCGTCGGCCGCTCCTCCAGGAGGTCGACGCGTACGCCGCGTTCGGCCAGGGCGGTGGCGGCGGCGAGCCCGGCGATGCCGCCGCCCACGACGGCGGCGCGGGGCGCGGGCTCGCGGACGTGCGGAGCCCCGGCCGCCGCCGGCCAGAGGACTGCACGCCGGTCCCGGATGTGCAGCGGCGGCCGTGGCCGGTGGCCGTGCCTCACGCCTGCACTCCCCCGTGCTCGACGGCCGCGGACCGGACGCCCGAAGAAGGCCGCTCCGCCTGTACTGCCCGGAGCGGTACGAAGGGGAGTTCGCCCAGCGTGCGCACCATCGGGAGGACCGGGGCGCGCAGGCCGATCGCCCACTCCTGCGCGGGAGTCGAGCGCCCTTCGAGGAAGTGCAGCACCCGGTCCAGGGGGTTGCGCCGGAAGAGGCCGGTGAAGAAGGCCCCGCCGTCGATGCGGCCGGTCGCCAGAGCCCGCAGCAGGACTGCGTCCATGGTGCGGTGGCGCCACGAGTGCGCTTCCGGCGGCAGCGGCGTACGGCCGGCCCCGTACGCGGCGGCGACGGCCGTGGCCTGGCGCTGGAGCGCGGCGAACGCGTAGCCGGTCGACGGCCGCACGGCGCCCCCCGCGGCACCGATGCGGAAGACCGACCTGCCGGCTCGGCGCCGGAAGACGCCGTCGGTCATGGGGATGACGCCGTGCTCGGTCTCGGTGACGGTGTAGTCGCCGAGCCGCCGGGTGTCCTCGAGGTAGCGGCGCAGCGCGGTCTCGTACGTCCGGGTGCTCGCCACCGAGGTGGAGAAGACCGTGTACTCGACCAGGGCCTCGTCCTCCGAGAGGGGCAGGAGGTAGACGAACGCGAGGCCCCCGGGCGGCGGTTGTGGCGTACGGAAATCCATCAGCTGGGCCACGGACGGGTCGAAGCAGGCCCGCCTGGTCTGCACGAACCACCCGCGGAAGTGCTGCAACAGCGTGGTGCGGGCCGGGGGCAGCCGCCGTGGCGGGCGCGAGTCGAACACCCAGCGGCTGAGGAGCCGGAACGGCCGTCCGTCCGCGTCCACCCCGGTCGTCTCGCCGCCCCCCGGCACGTCGCGGATTCCGGTGACCGTACCGGTCACGCGTCGCACCCCGGCCGACGAGGCCAGCCGCGCCCCCAGTTCACGCGTGTAGGCCGTGGAGCGGAGCATCTTGTACGTCGTCCCGCAGGCGCCCGTGGTCGTACGCCCGTCCCCGTCCGTGACGGACAGCCGCGTCCACGCGGCGGTCAGGAGATCGTCGAATTCGCCCGGCCCCTCTTCCCAGAAACACCAGGTCCGCTCCGGGCTGCGGAGCGGCCCCGGGGGCGGCTCGACGAGCAGGACGCGGGGGGCCGCCCGCCCGGCGCCGGCCGCGCCGCTCACCAGGCGCCACGCGAGGGACAGGCCGGATGCCCCGGCTCCGACCACGACGACGTCGGCGTCCGCGTCGGTGTCAGTCATCGGCACGTCCTTTCCGCAGTCAACCCGGGAACCGTCCCGCACTGATCAACTGCCGCCTGCGCTCGGCGTATGCGAGGTCGTCGCGCCAGAGTCGTGCCGCGGCCCGGCGCATGAAGGGGCGCAGCAGCGGCGCCGCGAGCCGGGCAGCGGCGAAACCCCTGCGCTCGGACGTGGCGAGCACGGCCTCGATCACCGCGGTGCGCGGCCGCGGATGCCCGGGAGGAGTCAGCGGGGTGGCGTGCGTCTCCACGGCGGACGTGGCTCCCTCGCCTTCGAGGATGTGCATCACGACGGTGCGTGGTTCCGGGGCGGCGAAGGCGGCGCGCACAGGGATGCCGGTACGGGCCGTCAGCCGGTAGGCGACATCGATGAGGAAGCGGTCGCCGTTGTGCGGTTCGGGCTCCTCCACCACCGTCAGCCGGGCGAAGGCGTACGGGTGGAACCACGAGCCGTGCCAGGGATCGAGGCGGTTGGCGACGACGTCCTCCGGCTCGCAGCCGCCGACCTGCGTGACCACCGCGTCGAGGGTCTTCGCGGCGGCCGGGCGGTCCGGCAGCACCGGCAGCGGCGTGGGCTCCTCCCCTCCCACCTTGTCGAGCCGCACCCAGGCGAGGACCCCGTCGTCGTGTGCGGGGAAGAGATGCCAGTCGCCCATGCCGCCTTCGTCCAGGGCCAGGCCGTGCCACCGGCATACGAGGCGGCCACCGCACAGGGCGGCCTCGCGCAGCGGAGCACCGAGATGAGGGCATGCGCCGGGTGCCGCGCGCAGGGCGCCCGCCGAGTTCCGCCAGACGACGAGCTCGACCCCCGCGACCGTGCGGCCGATCGGACGGTCGTCGGGGACGTCCCGAGAGGAGGTGAGCACGTACCAATTGCCGGAAGGGCGGTTGACGGCCCGCTTCAGCGCGTCCGCGATGAGGGAGGGGCGGGCCGCCTGCCACGTCGGCGGCTGCCGCTCCCAGGCAGAGGCGGGGAGGAGCCGCAGCGGGCTGCGCCGGCCCGGCCGCGTCAAGGGAGCACCGTCCCGGGCAGCGCGCCACGCCGTTCGGGGAAGGGTGTGCGGCGTGCGCGCAGCGCGGCGGTTCTGGCGAGGGCGGGGAGCAGGGCTCGCGCCTTGCGGCCGCGGGGGACGACCGTGCGCCGGTGCATGACGGCGCAGTCGGTGGCCTCGATCTCGTCGAGGATGCCCCGGTAGAGGAGCAGAGCCGTCTCCACGCACGGGCGGGAGACCGGATACAGCATGGGGACGCCACGGGCGGCGTGCTGGTAGATCTCCCGTGTCGTGCCGGCGAGTTCGCGCACCGCCGCCCGCACACGCCCGTCGTTGCGCCGGTGGAGACGGCACCAGCGCAGCAGCTCCCGGTCCACGCCGTGCGCCGCCAGCAGGTCCTGCGGGAGGTAGATGCGGTGGCGGTCGAGGTCTTCTCCGACGTCGCGCAGGAAGTTCGTCAACTGGAAGGCGATTCCGAGCGATGCGGCATGCGGCCCGGCCTCATCAGGGGGCGCGACGGTGCCGAGCACCGGAAGCACCTGGAGCCCGATGACGGCAGCCGAGCCGTGCATGTAGTCGCGCAGGTCCTCGTACGTGCCGTACTCGGCGACGGTCAGGTCCATGCGCATCGAGCGCATGAAGTCGCTGAAGTGCTGCGGGTCGATGGCGTAGCGGACGGCGGTGTCGGCGAGGGCCGCGATGACGGGGTGTGTGCTGCGGCCGGAGCGCAGCGCGGCACGCAGGTCGGCGTCGAGCCGCAGCAGGCGGGCGCCGCGCTCGTCGAGGGAGATCGCCGGGTCCGGGGCGTCGACGATGTCGTCGGCCCACCGGGCGAAGCCGTACAGGGCGTGCACCGCGGGGCGCTGGCGGGGCGTCAGGAGGCGGGTGGCGAGGAAGTACGTCTTGCCGTCACGGGCGTTGAGTTCCCGGCAGCGTGCGTACGCGGCGCGCAGCGCGGGATCGAGGACGTCCGCCGCGTTCAGCTCACCTCTGAGCATCGGCCTCGCCTTTCGGGGTGGTGACAGCGGGCCCGGAAGAGGGCGGGCCGGACGGTACCGGTGTGATGCCGGCGCGGGTGCCTGTGCCGGCGCCTGTACGCGTACGGATGCGGGTGCGGGTGGCCGTGCGTGAGCGGGGGCCGGGGCCGGTGCTGGTGCTTGCGCGCGGGGGTACGGGCGGTGCAGGTGTGCGGGTGTGCGTACCGGTGATGCGGGCGGCGGCGAGCTTCCCGGAGACGATCACGGTCGGCACACCGACACCGGGCGTGGTGCCGCAGCCGGCGAGTACGACGTTCTCCCAGCCGGAAGGCAGGTTCTTGGTCCGGAACGGGCCTGTCTGCGCGAGCGTGTGGGCCGCGGAGAACGGCGTCCCCGCCGCGTGGTGCTGCGCGGCCCAGTCCGCCGGGGTCACCAGCCGTTCCGTCTCCAGGTCCTGGCCGAAGCCCTCCAGACCGCGGCCGTGCAGCACGGCCTGAAGGCTCTCGCGGTAGCGGGGCGCGATGGCATGCCAGTCGTGCGAGCCCGTCACCAGATTGGGGCAGGGGGCCAGTACGTAGTGCAGGTGCCGGCCCGGTGGCGCGAGGGAGGGGTCCGTGACGGTCGGGCTGGTGATCAGCAGTGAGGGATCGCTCATCAGCTCACCGGTGCGGGTCAGCTGGCGGAACGTGTCGTGCCAGGTGTTGCCGAAAGAGATGGTGTGGTGGGCCAGTTGGGGCCAGGTGCGGCGCCCTCCCGCGTGCAGCACGACCGCTGACGGCGCGTAGCGCAGCGGCAGCGCGCGTCGCGGGGCGCCGCCCAGCAGCCGGTGGGTGACGGGCAGATCGCAGGTCAGGACCAGCGCGTCGCAGGGGATCCGCTCCCCCTCGGCGGTGTGTACGGCTGCGGCCCGGCCCGCGGGGGAGCGCTCGACGCGGGTCACGGCGGTGCCGTATCGGAAGGTGACGCCGGCCCGCTGCGCGGAGGCGGCCATGCCGCGGGGCACGGCGTACATGCCGCCGCGTGGGAAGTGCACACCGGCCACGGTGTCCATGTAGGCGATCACCGCGTACGCGGCGAGCGCGCGGGTGGGCGGCACACCCGCGTAGAGGGCCTGGAAGGAGAAGATCCGCCGCAGCCGCTCGTCCCGGACGAAACGGGAAATGCGGCCGTGCCAGGTGGCGAAGCCGCCCAGCGCGGCCAGCCGGGCGAGGTCGGGGGTGAGCAGTCCGAGCGGGGAGTCGAAGTTGGCGTCGATGAAGGAGCGCATCTGCACGCGGTAGATCTGCTCCAGCCAGCGTCGCAGTCGCCGGTATCCCGCCGCCTCGGCTGCGCCCGCCGCGCGGTGGATCTCCGCCTCCATGGCCTCGGGCTCGGTGTGCACGTCGATGTGCGTACCGTCGGTGAACTGGGCGCGGTACGCGGGATG
Source organism: Streptomyces bathyalis (assembly GCF_015910445.1). NCBI lineage: Bacteria > Bacillati > Actinomycetota > Actinomycetes > Kitasatosporales > Streptomycetaceae > Streptomyces > Streptomyces bathyalis. The sequence continues at coordinate 3,623,328 of NZ_CP048882.1, read as the reverse complement.
CAGCGCGATCAGCTCGATGTGGTCGGACATCGATTCGCCGACGGCCGCCATCGCCTCCTCGATGAGGTGAGGCATGGTCAGCACCGTGGGGCCGGTGTCAAGGAGATAGCCACGGTGCTCGATGCGCCCGGCCCGTCCGCCGGGGCCCGGGGCGCGCTCGACGACCGTGACGCTTCGCCCCGCTCCCGCCAGGTGCAGGGCGGTCGAAAGACCGGAGAGGCCCGCACCGACCACGACCACGTGGTCGGAACGGCCGGGCAGCGTCCTCATCGGTCCACGGTGGCCCGTGGTGGCCCGCACGCGGGCCAGTGGCGCGCCGGGTGGGCGGGTGATTCGGTCAGACGTCGGTCAGTACTTCGGTCAGTACTTCGGCCGGTACTAGGGAGAGCTGGGCGGTCCTGCGGAGGCCGGGGGCCGGGCAGCAGCGAGGAGGTCCATGGCGCGGGAGTGCACCTCGCGCTCCGTGGCCGCCGTGATGAAGGCGCCGGCATGCTCCTCACCGACCAGTTCCCGTACGGCGGCGAGGGTCGCCGCGGGCAGCCGTACGGGTTCGGTGGCCGCCGACTGGGACACCGTCGAAGACGCAGGCGGCGCCACCGACGGGGGCGTCGTTACGGAGCCTGCGGGTGCGGGTGCGGGTCCGGGACTGGGAGCCGAAGAGGCAACCGGCGCCCGTGCCGGTGCCGCAGCTTGCCCCGGTGCTTCCGTTCCGACCGTCTCCGCTTCCTGCGACACCGCCGCCCGCCGCAGGTGCTCACGCAGGCTGCGGGAGGCGAACGTCCGCATGGCGCGGGCCAGTTCGGCGTCGACCGTCTGCTGCGCCAGCGGGCGCAGCCGGCGCACGAGACCCGCCGCCTCCGAGGCGTCCTCGTCCGAGGGACGGGTGTGCAGGCATCGGCGGAAGATGTGCTCGTCGGTGAGTTCCATGAAGCGGGCCGCTATGCCCTCCACCTGGGTGCGCAGTTCGCGGAGGTGCTCGGTGAGCGCGAGCAACGGCACGCCCGCCCGGTGCAGTTCGGCGGCCACGGCCAGCTCCTGCGGGCTGGGGAGTAGATACTCCCCGGGCCTCTCCGGCAGCGGCACCAGCACGCCCAGCTCGACCGCCTCGGCCACGGCGTCGTCGCTGTCGCCTGAGCCCTCGCCGAAGAGTTCGTCCAGCTCGGCGCGGGTGACACGCTCCGGCTCCTCGTCCGTCCACGGTCCTTCGACTTCCGAGACGAGCCCCAGCACACCGCTCAGACCGCGGCCTTCGTCCCACGCCTCCAGCAGGTCCTTGATGGACGCGAGCGTGTATCCGCGTTCCAGCAGCGCGGCTATCTGCCTCAGCCGCGTCAGATGGGTGTCGTCGTAGACATTGGCCCTTCCGCGTCTGCCCGGCCGGGGGAGCAGGCCGCGGTCCTGGTAGGCGCGGATCGTGCGGACGGTGGCGCCGCTGTGCCCCGCCAGGTCCTCGATGCGGTACTCACCGCGGGCCCCTTCCACCAGGCCGTCCTGGCCCGCCGTCACAGCGGGGGCTCTATCCGGGCGATCGCACGCAGTACTCGCGGTGAGAGCCGGGAGAGCACCCGGACACCGCGGGCCTCGGGGGTGACCGGGACGACCGCCTGATTGCGCACGACGGCCCGCATGATCACCCTGGCGACCTTCTCCGGCGGGTAGTTGCGCAGCTTGTACAGGCGGGTCACCCGTTCCCGGCGGCGCCGCTGCCCGGCCTCGTCGAGGCCGACGAAGCGAGCCGTCCTGGTGATGTCCGTGTTGACCGGCCCGGGACAGACCGCGGTGACGCCGATGCCCCGCCCTGCCAGCTCGGCCCGCAGGCACTCGCTCAGCATCAGGACGGCGGCCTTCGACGTGCCGTAGGCGGGCAGCAGCCGCGTGGGCTGATAGGCCGCGTCCGAGGCGACGTTGACGATGTGTCCGCCCTGGCCGCGTTCCGCCATCTGCTTGCCGAAGAGGCGGCAGCCGTGGATGACGCCCCACAGATTGACGTCCAGCGTCCGCTTCCAGTCCTCGACGCTGGTGTCGAGGAAGGGACCGGAGACGCCTATGCCGGCGTTGTTGACGAGAACGTCCACGACCCCGTGGTCGGCAGCGATCCTCTGGGCGAGCTTCTCCATCTGCTGCTGGTCGCTCACGTCGGCCGTCTCCGCCCAGGCCTGCGGAGATCCGGCCCGCTCCGCCGACTCCGCGGTCCGCGCGGCCCGTTCGCCGTCCACGTCGACCGCCACGATCCGCGCTCCGGCCGCGGCGAACGACAGGGCCGTGGCCCGGCCGATGCCGCTTCCCGCCCCCGTGACCAGCACGAGCGAGCCGCCGAACCGCTCCGCGTACGGCCCGCTGCCCTCGTACACCCGCACGGGCTCGCCCGGCCCGGCGGCCCGGCCGGATTCCTGCGCGTCGACGAAGTCACTGATCCAGACCGCGAGTTGGTCGGGCCGGGTGCGCGGGATCCAGTGCTTGGCGTCCAGCGTGTGCCGGACGACGCCGGGTGCCCACGACTCGACGTCGTCGTAGAGCCGTTCGCTCAGGAAGACGTCGCGGGTCGGGGTGATCAGCTGGACGGGCACATGGGCATGGCAGTCGTCACGGGGGTGCCGCAGCCTGAAGCGCACGTTGTCGCGGTACAGCCATGCGCCGTGCGCGGCGTCGCGCCCCAGCGAGGACGTGGGGTAGCCGTCCGCGGGCAGCTTCTCCGCCCTGCGCAGCAGCTTCGGCCAGGCCCGTGACAGCGGTCCCCTCCACGCCAGTTCCGGCAGCACCGGCGTGTGCAGCATGTAGACGTACCAGGAGCGGACGCCCTGGCCGGCGGCCTGCGCCAGCCGCCGCGGCGTCGGACGGTTCACCCGCTTCTTGATCCAGTGGCCGAAGTGGTCGAGAGACGGGCCGGACATCGAGGTGAACGAGGCGACCCGGCCCCTGGTCTCCTCCGCGGTGGCGAACTCCCAGCCCTGCACGGACCCCCAGTCGTGCCCCACCACGTGCACGGGCCGCCCGGGGGACACGGCGCCCGCCACGGTCAGGAAGTCCTGCGTCAGCTTCTCCAGGGTGAAGCCGCCGCGCAGCGGCTCGGGCGCCGAGGAGCGGCCGCAGCCCCGTACGTCGTAGAGGACCACGTGGAAGCGGCCGCTGAGCCGCCGGGCGACCTTCGACCAGACCTCCTTGCTGTCCGGGTAGCCGTGGATCAGCACGACGGTCGGGGCCTGCGCGTCGCCAAGCTCCGCCACGCACAACTCGACGCCTTCCGGTGTGCGCACCCGGCGCTCGCGTGCGCCCTCGATACTCAGGTCCCCGGTCGCCCCCCGGCGCCGGCCCCGGGGCGGACCCGCTCCCCGCTCAGCGCCCGCGCTGTCGGCCCCGCTGCCGTTCCGCTCGCTCACAGATCCCCCAGCCCTTCGAGGCCGGCAGGGACCGACGCCCCTGCCGCGTCCGCGTATTCGACACTGATCAATGTGACAACGGACGATGGCGGAGTCAATAGACCGCTCAAGGCTGTGGATACCAGGGGTAACTTCGAGGTGCGGTGCCTGACCGGCAGGGTTTTCGCCTCACTTGTCCTACGACCCCCTTAAGGGAGCATCACCCTTCGGTACCAGTCGGATCCAGCCCCCCAGAGGGACGTGACACATGGCTCGTAGGCCATAGCGTCAGGAGGGTGACTGTGATTGCTATCGAAAGCCTGACCAAGCGGTACCCACGGGTGACCGCGCTGGACCGGCTGACCGTGGGCATCACACCGGGTGTTACCGGCCTGGTGGGCGCCAACGGGGCCGGAAAATCGACCCTCATCAAGATCTTGCTCGGTCTCTCCCCCGCGACCCAGGGCGGCGCCACCGTCCTCGGACTCGACGTGGCACGGGAGGGTGCGGCGATCCGCGAGCGCGTCGGATACATGCCCGAGCACGACTGTCTGCCGCCCGACGTCTCCGCGACCGAGTTCGTCGTCCACATGGCGCGCATGTCCGGGCTCCCCTTCACCGCCGCACGCGAGCGCACGGCCGACACCCTGCGCCACGTCGGTCTGTACGAGGAGCGCTACCGCCCCATGGGCGGCTATTCGACGGGCATGAAGCAGCGCGTCAAGCTCGCACAGGCCCTCGTGCACGACCCGAAGCTGGTGCTGCTCGACGAGCCGACCAACGGCCTCGACCCCGTCGGCCGCGACGAGATGCTCGCGCTGATCCGCCGCGTACACACCGACTTCGGCATCTCCGTGCTCGTCACCTCCCACCTGCTGGGCGAGCTGGAGCGCACCTGCGACCACGTCGTGGTCATCGACGGCGGCAAGCTGCTGCGTGCCTCCAGTACGGCCGACTTCACCAAGAGCACCGCGTCCCTGGCGGTGGAGGTCACCGACACCGACTCCCACCCGGACGGTGCGGAGGCACTGCGCTCCGCGCTGGCCGCCGCCGGGCTGTCCGCGCAGCTTCCGGGCACGGCGGGCGCCCCCGGTGCCGGGCATGTGCTCATGGTCGACGCGACCGACGAATCGGCGTACGACACCGTCCGCGACACCGTCATGGAACTCGGCCTCGGCCTGGTGCGGATGGAACAGCGCCGCCACCACATCGCGGAGGTCTTCAACACGGAGCCCGGCGCCGGGGCCTCCGCCCCCTCCGCCGACGCCCTGACCAAGGGCGGCGGTCCCGCATCCGACCGCGAACTCCAGCCGCAGAAGGGAGGCAGCGGCGATGTCGCCTGAGCCTCACGGCAGCACACCCGTCGCGACCGCCGGCAAGCCGCCGGGGCAGCGCGGCGAGGACGTCATCCACAACATCGGCTACCGCAACTACGACGGCCCCCGGCTGGGCCGCGGATACGCCCGCACCTCCCTCTTCGGGCAGTCGCTGCGCGGCGCTTACGGGCTGGGCCGCTCGGCCAGGTCCAAGGTGCTGCCGATGATCCTCTTCGCGGTCATGTGCGTACCCGCCGCGATCGTCGTCGCCGTCACGGTCTTCACGAAGGCCAAGGAGATGCCGATCGACTACAACGCCTACGTCATCCAGATGCAGCCCGTCATCGGCGTCTACATCGCAGCGATGGCACCCCAGGCCGTCTCCCTCGACCTGCGCTTCCGCGTCGTGCCGCTGTACTTCTCGCGGCCCATCCAGCGCGGGGACTACGTCGGCGCCAAGTACGCGGCGCTCTCCGCCGCGATCTTCGTCTTCACGGCGACGTCCGTCCTCATCCTCTACGTCGGGGCGATGCTGGCGAAGCTCGACTTCGGGGACGAGACGAAGGGCTTCGCGTACGGGCTCGTCTGCTGCGCGGTCTTCTCCGTACTGCATGCCGGCATCGCGCTGACGGTGGCCGCCGCGACACCGCGCCGCGGCTTCGGCGTCGCGGCCATCATCGCCGTGCTGACCATTCCGTACATGCTCGTCAACGTGCTCCAGGGGATCCTCGCCTCCCAGGACAACACCGACTCCATCGGCTGGATAGGCCTGGCGTCGCCCGGGTCGCTCGTCGACGGCCTGCAGAGCAAGTTCCTGGACGGCAAGCACGCCTTCCCGGGCGGCCCGCCCGACCTGACGAGCGCCCAGGCGTCCGTGTACGCACTGCTGACCGTCGTACTCATCGCCGGAACGTACGCCCTGCTGCTGCGCCGCTACCGAAAGGCCGGGCTGTGACAACTCTGCATATCGACCACACTTCCCGCTGGTTCGGGAACGTCGTCGCCGTCAACGACATCACCATGGACATCGGCCCCGGCGTGACCGGCCTGCTCGGCCCGAACGGTGCGGGCAAGTCCACACTCATCAACATGATGGGCGGGTTCCTGCCGCCCTCGACGGGAAGCGTCACGCTGGACGGGGCACCGATCTGGCGCAACCAGGCGGCGTACAAGGAGATCGGCCTCGTCCCCGAGCGTGAGGGGATGTACGACTTCCTCACCGGCTGGGACTTCGTCCTGGCCAACGCTGAACTGCACAAGCTGTCCGACCCGGCCGCGGCCACCCGCAAGGCGCTGGCCACCGTCGAGATGGAACAGGCGCAGGACCGCAAGATCTCCACCTACAGCAAGGGCATGCGCCAGCGCGTGAAGATGGCCTCCGCCCTGGTGCACGACCCGTCGGTGCTGCTGCTCGACGAGCCGTTCAACGGCATGGACCCGCGTCAGCGCATGCAACTGATGCAGCTGCTGCGGCAGATGGGCGACTCGGGCCGCACCGTGCTCTTCTCCTCGCACATCCTGGAGGAGGTCGAGCAGCTCGCGTCCCACATCGAGGTCGTCGTCGCCGGCAGGCACGCGGCCAGCGGCGACTTCCGCAAGATCCGCCGCCTGATGACGGACCGCCCGCACCGCTACCTCGTACGCTCCAGCGACGACCGGCGCCTCGCGGCGGCCCTCATCGCCGACGCATCCACGGCGGGCATCGAGCTCGACTGGAACGAGAAGGCGCTGCAGATCCAGGCCATCGACTTCGGCCGGTTCACCCAGGTCCTCCCCCGGCTCGCCCGCGAGCACGGCATCCGGCTCTACACGGTCTCGCCCTCGGACGAGTCCCTGGAGAGCGTCTTCTCGTACCTCGTCGCGGCCTGAAGGGAGCCCTCTCGATGTACAACAAGACAGTCGCACGGCTCACCTACAGGGGATTGCTGGGACGCCGCCGCGCCCTGCTGCTCTGCGCGCTCCCGTTGCTGCTGCTCGTCGTCGCCCTGGCCGTGCGCATGCTCGGCGACGTGGACGACGACGTCACCAAGCAGCTGCTGGGCGGCTTCGCGATGGCCACGATCGTCCCGCTCATCGGTGTCGTCGCCGGTACGGGCGCCATCGGCCCGGAGATCGACGACGGCTCGGTGGTCTACCTGCTGGCCAAGCCGATCAGGCGCTCCAGCATCATCGTGACGAAGCTGGTGGTCGCGATCGGTGTGACGGTCGCCTTCTCGGCCGTCCCCACGTTCGTGGCGGGCTACATCCTCAACGGCAACAGCCAGCAGATCGCCACGGCCTACGCGGTCTCCGCCGCGGCCGCCTCCGTCGCCTACAGCGCACTGTTCCTGCTGCTGGGCACGGTCTCGCGGCACGCCGTGGTGTTCGGCCTGGTCTACGCCCTGATCTGGGAGACCCTCTTCGGCAGCCTGGTGCCGGGGGCCCGGGAGCTGTCCGTACAGCAGTGGGCCCTGACGCTGGCGCAGAAGGTCGGCGGCAGCGGGGCGGGCATCACCTCGGAGGTGGGCATGGCCACGGGCGTCACGCTGCTGGCCGTCGCCACCGTCGGCGGCGCCTGGTACGCGGCCCGCAGGCTGCGCGTCTTCACGCTCGCCGGGGAGGAATGAGAGCGGCCGCCACCGGCGGCACACGCGGAGTGGGGGCCACGGTCACGCGACCGTGGCCCCCACACGTGTGTCGTCCCGGTGCATGGCCCGTCACGGCGGCGCGCGGGCGCCTCGCGTCAACGCGCGCCGGGCCCGCCGCCCGGCAGATGAGACGCCGGAAACGCTGCGTCTCCGACGCGGCTAACGTGGGCTCATGTCATCAGCGAGCCGCTATACGTACCTCGGTCCCGAAGGAACCTTCACCGAGGCCGCCCTGCACACCCTCCCGGAAGCGGCCACCCGCGAACTGACACCGATGGTGTCCGTGCCCGTGGCCCTCGACGCCGTACGCAACGGCGAGGCCGCGGCGGCCTTCGTCCCGATCGAGAACTCGGTGGAGGGCGGCGTCACCGCGACGCTCGACGAGCTGGCGAGCGGCCGGCCCCTGATGATCTACCGCGAGGTGCTGCTTCCCATCGCCTTCGCGCTGCTGGCCCGCCCGGGCACTCCGCTGGAGAGCATCAAGACGGTGACGGGGCACCCCGTCGCGCAGCCGCAGGTCCGGCGCTGGATGGCGGAGCACATCCCCGACGCGCTGTGGGAGTCCGCGGCGTCCAACGCCGACGGCGCCCGGCTGGTGCAGGAGGGCCGCTACGACGCGGCCTTCGCCGGTGAGTTCGCGGCGGCCACGTACGGCCTCGAACCGCTGGTGACGGGCATCCACGACGCGGACAACGCGGCCACCCGGTTCGTTCTCGTGGGACGTCCGGCGCGGCCCGCGGCGGCGACCGGCTCGGACAAGACCTCGGTCGTCTTCTGGCTGCGCGACGACCATCCCGGTGCGCTGCTGGAGGTGCTCCAGGAGTTCGCTTCGCGCGGCGTGAACATGATGCGCATCGAGTCGCGGCCGACCGGCGAGGGGATCGGCCGCTACTGCTTCTCGGTGGACTGCGAGGGCCATCTGCAGGACCGCCGGGTGGGGGACGTGCTCATGGGTCTGAAGCGCGCTTGCGAACAGGTGCGCTATCTCGGCTCGTATCCGCGGGCGGACGGCGGGCACGCCTCGGAGCGTCCGGGCACGACCGACGCCGAGTTCGTGGAGGCGGCCGACTGGCTGACGCGCTGTCTGGACGGGCGGGGCTGAACGAGGCTGTGCGGCGCTGTGCCGGGACAGCCGGTGCAGCGCTCAAAGTTATCCACAGGCACTCGTGTGGGCTGTGCACAACTCGGGAGGCCGAAACGGGCAATATCGACAAAACCGCATGGAGACCACAAACGTGTCCCCAACGCGGCCAGGGCGGTTTCGTCACAGCAATTCTCTTGGGTCACTCTTCAGCGTGAGTCAACCCCCCTCGAATGAGTGCTTGTTACAGGTTTGTTCCGGGATATCCCGGGTCTCGGCGGATTCCCAGGAACGATCTCCTCCGCAATCCACAGGCCCTACCTGAACCCTGTGGATAACGATGGGAAGAGTCCGGCGTGCTGTGGATAAGTTCCCGGACTTCATCACTCCCGACGCTGCGTCAACTCCCTTCAGGGAACGGCGACATGGCAGGTGAGAGCGCCCGCGTCGGCCAATGCGCCTCTCGACGGAGGTGCCCAGGGACCGCCCCGCAGGGCGCCTCAATTCCGGCATAGCGCGGCAATTCCCGTGAATTCACCGGGGCCAGTACTCGGTCGAGCCGAGGTGATCCCACCGGTACCCTGACGGGGTGATTGACCTCCGACTCCTCCGCGACGATCCAGACCGTGTCCGCGAATCCCAGCGCGCCCGTGGAGAGGACGTCGGCATCGTCGACGCCCTGCTCGCCGCGGACGAACGGCGACGGTCGTCCGGTGTCAGGTTCGACGAACTGCGCTCCGAGCAGAAGCAGCTCGGCAAGCTGATCCCCAGGGCCGAGGGCGACGAGAAGGCCGAACTGCTCAAGAAGGCCGGCGAGTTGTCCGCCGCGGTGAAGGCCGCCGACGCCGAGCAGAACGAGGCCGCCGAGGAGACCCAGCGCCTGCTGCGCCTGCTCGGCAACGTCGTGTACCCCGACGTGCCGGTCGGCGGCGAGGAGGACTTCACGGTCCGCGAGACGATCGGCTCGCCCCGCGACTTCGCCGCCGAGGGCTTCGAGCCGAAGGACCATCTCGAACTCGGGCAGCTGCTCGGCGCGATCGACGTCGAGCGCGGCGCGAAGGTCTCCGGCTCGCGCTTCTACTACCTCACCGGCATCGGCGCCCTGCTGGAACTCGCGCTGGTAAACGCCGCGATCGCCCAGGCCACCGAGGCCGGGTTCACGCCCATGCTGACCCCGGCGCTCGTCAAGCCGCAGGCCATGGACGGCACCGGCTTCCTCGGTCAGGCCGCGCAGGACGTCTACCACCTGGAGAAGGACGAGCTGTATCTGGTCGGCACGTCCGAAGTCCCCCTCGCCGGGTACCACATGGACGAGATCATCGACGCCTCGCGGCTGCCGCTGCGCTACGCCGCCTTCTCGCCCTGCTTCCGGCGCGAGGCCGGGTCGTACGGGAAGGACACCCGCGGCATCTTCCGGGTCCACCAGTTCGACAAGGTCGAGATGTTCTCGTACGTCGCACCGGAGGACTCCGAGGCGGAGCACCTGCGCCTGCTGGAGTGGGAGAAGGAGTGGCTCACCGGGCTCGGGCTGCCCTTCCAGGTGATCGACGTGGCGACGGGCGACCTCGGCTCCTCCGCGGCGCGCAAGTACGACTGTGAGGCGTGGATCCCGACGCAGGGCAAGTACCGCGAGCTGACCTCGACCTCCGACTGCACCGAGTTCCAGTCCCGGCGGCTGTCGGTCCGGATGCGTGAGGGCAAGCAGGTGCGTCCGCTGGCGACGCTCAACGGCACCCTGTGCGCGGTGCCCCGCACGATCGTCGCGCTCCTGGAGAACCACCAGCAGGCAGACGGTTCCGTACGGGTGCCGGAGCTGCTCCGCCCGTATCTGGGCGGGCGGGAGCTTCTGGAGCCGGTGAGCCAGTGACGGACGCGACCGGGGTGACCCGCGATTCCGGCGGCTCCGAAAGCGCGGGCCCGTTCCCGTACCGGCTGATCGCCACGGATCTCGACGGCACGCTGCTGCGTGACGACGAGACGGCCTCGCCCCGTACGCGCGAGGCGCTGGACGCCGCGGCGGCGCGCGGCGCGGCGCACATCGTGGTGACGGGGCGTTCCGTGCCGTGGACGAAGCACATCCTGGCCGACCTGGACTACAAGGGGCTCGCGGTGTGCGGACAGGGCGCGCAGGTCTACGACGCGGGCGCGGAGCGCGTGCTGACGTCGGTGACGCTGGACCGGAGGCTGGCTCAGCTGGCCATCGCCAAGATCGAGGCGGAGACGGGCCCGGTGCTGGTTGCCGCCTCGCAGGACGGCCTGGACGGTGAGGTGCTGATCGGCCCCGGCTACCGCGAGCAGGGCAAGGGCCTGCCGGTGGTCGCGTGTGCCGACCGGGACGAGCTGTGGTCGGCGCCGCTGAACAAGCTGTACCTCCAGCATCGCGTCCTCGGCGACGATGAGCTGGCGAAGGCCGCGAGCGCGGCGGCGGGCGACCTGGTGAGCATCACGATGTCGGGCCAGGACCTGGTGGAGATGCTTCCGCTGGGGCTCAGCAAGGCGAAGGGCCTGTCGATCGCGGCACGGCGGCTGGGCCTCTCCTCGAGGGAGACGATCGCGTTCGGCGACATGCCGAACGACATCCCCATGCTGGCGTGGGCGGCCCATGGTGTCGCCATGGCCAACGCGCACCCCGAACTGCTCTCGGTCGCCGACGAGATCGCCGGATCCAACAACGAGGACGGCATCGCCGTACTGCTGGAACGCCTGCTCGCCGCCTGAACCTCGCGCGGCACGCCCGGTCGCTACGGGGCGGCCTCCTCGTAGAGGGCGGTGACTGACGCGGCGGCGCGGGCGACCTCGTCGCGGGCCTCCGCCGGCTCGAGGATCTCGACGTCCGCGCCGAACTGCAGGAGCTGGCGGACGGCGGCAAGCACCGGGTAGGCGATGTCGACGCGGATCCACTCGCCGGGGTCGGGCGCGGCCCCCTCCTCCTCCCCGCCGGCCGCCGGGTCGTGCACTTCCAGCACGAACGGCCCGACGATCCGCCGGAACATCTCCAGCCGTGGACGGCGAACGCGCACCTCGACCCGTACGTTCGCGGGCCGCTCCTCCACCTGGCGCCGCAACACCTCCCAGGCGTCGGCCAGTTCGACTCCCTTCCTCCGCTGCACGGCCGCCTCCGTCACGTTCGCGTCCAGGATGCGGTCCGCACGGAAGAGCTGCGCACGGCCGCGCCGGTCCGCGACGAGGTACCAGGTTCCGGCCTTCGCGACCAGCCCGTACGGGTCGACGGTGTAGGTGTGCGTGGTGGTCTCGCCGCCGTGCCGGTAGCGGATGCGCAGCCGCCGGTCTGTGAAGACGGCCGTGTTGAGCGTGTCGAGGTCGACGGATGGCTGCGGCCGGGCCAGCCACCGGTCGGGGTCGACGAGGATGCGGCGGCTGGTGAGTTCGGCGGCGGGCCTGTGCGGGGCGGGCAGCGCGGCCATGACCTTGCGCAGGGCGGAACCGAGTGCTCCGTCCAGGCCCAGCGCGGAGTGTGCGCCCTGCGCGGCGAGCACGAACAGGGCGCGTGCCTCGTCGGAGGTGAGGCCGGTGACATCGGTGCGGAATCCGGCGAGCAGCGAGATGCCGCCGTGCCTGCCGCGTTCGGCGTAGACGGGCACGCCTGCGGAGGAGAGGGACTCGATGTCGCGGTAGATGGTTCTCGTGGAGACCTCGAGGCGGCGTGCGAGTTCGTCGGCGGGCACGCGGCCGCGTGTCTGGAGCAGCAGGAGGATCGAGAGCAGACGGTCCGACTTCACGTTCGCCAGCATGCCGGAAAACTTGACGGCGGGTGTCAGGAAATCAGGGGAAGGTCTCCTCAGTCCGCAGGTCGGGGCCGTCACAGCCCCGGCCCGGCGGCGCACGGCCGCCCGACCTGTCCCCGGACCCGAGGGCTGCCGAGTCCGTGACCCGACCCCGGCGCAACTGGCCCATCAGTGCCGCCTGCCCTTCCTCCCGAACGGAGCCCTTCACATGAACGCCGACACATCCGCCGCCACCCCCGGCCCCGCGATGGATCCGCGGCCCGTGTACGAACGTGCCGCCGACCAGATGACCGCCGTCTTCGCCGCGGTCGAGCCCGGAGCGCTCACCCGCTCCACCCCCTGTGCGGGGTTCGACGTGGGCAGCCTCCTCAGCCACGTGGTCGGGGGCACGCTCCGAACCGCGCAGGCCGGTGAGGGCGGCGGCTACGGCGAGGTCGACCCCGATGCGAAGGTCGACTCCGGGGTCGCCGGCGTACCGGACAACGGCTGGCGGGAGCCGTACGCGCAGGCCCGCGAGCGGTTCACGGCGGCGTGGGCGGACGACGCGAAGCTCGATGCGCCCGTCACCATGCCGTGGGGCACGATGCCGGGCCGCTTCGCGGTGGCGGGCTGTGCCATGGAGATCGTCACGCACTCATGGGATCTGGCGCAGGCGCTCGGACGGCAGGACCTGCTGGACCCGGCTCTGGCCACGTTCGCACTGGGCGTCGCCCGTCAGGCGGTGCCCGAGGAGCGCGGCGAGGATGTGCCGTTCGGGCCACCGCTGAGCGTCCCCGAGGACGCGGACGACTACAGCCGGCTGGCGGCGTGGCTGGGCCGCGAGGGCAATGCCGCGAGCGCCGGCGACGGCGGCCCGTCCGGCCGTTCGGAGGCGACGCGGGGGAGCGGGCGTGGCTGACGATTCGCGAACGGCCGCACCGGGGGCGGGGCTTCCCGCCTTCCCGGCCGGCCGCGTCCGCGGTCCCGTGCTGCTTCCAGGTGACGAGCAGTATTCCGAGGAGGTCTCCGGCTTCCAGGCGGGCTACCGGCACCGGCCCGACGTGGTCGTCTGCGCGACGGAGGCCGCCGATGTCCGCGCCGCCGTGGAGTACGCGGCCACGCACCGGCTGCCGCTGGCCGTGCAGGCGACGGGCCACGGTCTGACCGTTCCGCTGCCGGGCGGTGTGCTGGTCAGCACGCGCCGCATGACGGAGGTGCGCGTGGACGCCGCCGCCCGGACCGCGTGGATCGGGGCGGGAGTGCGCTGGGGCCAGGTCGTCGAGGAGGCGGGGCGGTTCGGGTTGGCCCCGCTGAGCGGATCCGGTCCCGGTGTCGGTGCGGTCTCGTACTCGCTGCACGGCGGCATCGGACTGCTGGCCCGCGAGTTCGGCTACGCCGCCGACCATGTCGGCGCCGCCGAGCTCGTCACGTCCGACGGGCGGCTGCGGCACGTCACCGCTGACAGCGATCCGGAACTCTTCCGGTCGCTGCGCGGCGGGGGAGGCAACTTCGGCGTCGTGACAGGTCTGGAGATCGGGCTGTTTCCCGTCGAGCGGCTCTACGGCGGCCAGTTGCTCTTCGACGGGGAGTCGGCGGAGGACGTCCTGGAGGCGTGGCGGGAGTGGACGGCGACGGTGCCGGAGAGCCTGACCTCGTCGGTGACCGTGATGACCTACCCGGACATCCCGGTGCTCCCCGGCCATCTGCGCGGCCGACGCGTGGCGCAGGTGCAGATCGCGTACAACGGCGACGAGGCCGATGGCGAGCGGCTGGTCGCGCCGCTGCGCGCGGCCGGTCCACGGATCGCCGGGACGCTGCGGACGATGCCGTTCACCGAGTCGTGGAGCGTCTACAACGAACCCGACCAGCCGCACTCCTACCAGGGCGCCAACGCGCTGCTGGGGGAGGCGCTGCCGGACCGTGCGACGCTGCGTTCCGTCCTGGAGCGGACGGGACCGGACGCTCCGTCGATGACCGTGCTCAGCCTGCGCCACATGGGCGGCGCCCTCGCGCGGCAGCCCGCCGTGCCGAACGCGGTGGGTGGACGCGACGCGGGATATCTGCTGGTGGTGCTGTCGGTGCTGGACGGTTCCTCGTCCGCGGAACTGCGCCGTCTCCAGGAGCGGGTGCTGGACGCGGTGGGACCGTGGACGGTCGGCTCGAACCTCAACTTCCGCTACGGGCGGTCCGCGGGGGCGGTGCCAGGGGGAGCGGCCGCCGCTTTCTCGCCGGAGGACCGCGTGCGTCTGGCCGCGCTGAAGGCGTCGGCGGACCCGTCGAACCTCTTCCGCTTCCACCACGTGACGCTGGATCAGGAGAGGCGGGAGGAGCGGCACGAGCCGTAGAGCGGGGGACGGAGGCGGCAGAGCAACGCGCCGGGACGACAACCCTGGACAGGCCGTCCCGGCGCGCTGCGGTCATCCCTCCGGGAGGACGCGCGCTGCGTCATCCCTCCAGCAGGCGTTCCCCGACGTACTCGCCCTTGGCCGGGCCGCCCGGAACCGCGAACAGGCCGCTGGCCTCGTGCCGGATGAAGCGCGAGAGCGCGTCGCCGCGGTCGAGCTTCCGCTGCACGGGCACGAAGCCGAGCTGCGGATCGGCCTGCCAGGCGATGAAGAGCAGCCCGGCGTCGGGAGCACCGTCGTCGCGGAAGCCGTCGTGGTACGAGAAGGGGCGCCGCAGCATGGCCGCGCCGCCGTTCGTCTCGGGGGCGGCGACACGTGCGTGTGCGTCGGCGGCGATGACGGGGGAGCCGTCGGGGCCCCGCTTCTCCAGGTCGGGCTCGGTGTCCTCGTTGCCGCCGGTGAGGGGGGAGCCGTCGGACTTGCGGCGGCCGATGACCCTCTCCTGCTCATTGCGCGTCCGCTTGTCCCAGTCGTCGAGCAGCATCCGGATGCGCCGCACGACGGCGTACGAGCCGTTCGCCATCCACGCCGGGGACCCCGAGGCGGGTACGAAGATCCGTCTGTCGAAGTTCGGTTCGGAGCGCTTGGGGTTGTTGGTGCCGTCGACCTGCCCCATCAGGTTGCGCATGGTCATCGGGCGGCGGGTGGCTCCCGGTGTCCGTGTGAAGCCGTTCATCTGCCAGCGCAGCCGCGCCGTTCCCGCGGCCTGGCGCTGGATCTCGCGCAGCGCGTCGAAGGCGACGAGCGCGTCGTTGCTGCCGATCTGCACCCAGAGGTCGCCGTCGGAACGGTCCTTGTCGAGGGCGTCGCCGGAGAAGTCGGGGAGCGGGGTCAGCTCGTTCGGACGCTGCTTCTCCAGGCCGGTGCGGGAGAAGAAGGAGCGGCCGAAGCCGAAGGTGATGGTCAGTGAGGAGGGCCCGGCGTCGAGGGAGACGCCCGTCGGGTTCGCGGTCGACTCGTTGGCCATGAGTTCGCGCGCCGTCCTCGACCAGCGCTTCAGCAGCGCCGCGGCCTGCTTGCGACGGGCGCCGGGGACGAGGTCGAAGGCGATCAGATGACCGACGGCCTGCAGCGGCGTGACGATGCCGGCCTGGTGCTTTCCGTGGAAGGCCACGCGCGTCGAGCCGACGGACGTGAGGGGGGTGGGGGCTGCCAGGCCGTCCCGGGCGACGGCCTGTGCGACCGCTCCGCCGGTGGCGCCGACGGCCAGACCGGTGGCGCCTGCCGCTCCGACCGTGCTGACGAGTCGGCGGCGCGAGACGCCCTGAGGTTCATGGTCGTGCTGTGTCATCACTGCTTCCTGGCATCGTCCGGCGTGGGGGCGTGTGTGTGCTGGAGCGGGGGCGTGCACGGCGCCGCCGGTTCATGCATGCACCTGCTTCTTCCGAGCGGTGCCGGCGCTCGTACGTCGTCCTGCTGCTGTTCAGCTATATCTCTGGCAACGTCCCCGCATTCACAAGGTTCGCCCATTTGCGGATGTGTGGTTCGTCTCCGACGCCGGTTTCCCGGGTCAGTCGATCTGGATGGTCTTGCTCTCGGTGACCTGGTCGATGTCCGAGGTGCGGATGGTGACGGAGGCCTTCCACCGTCCCGCCACCGGGAGTTGGACCGTCTCCGAACGCCAGCGGCCCTTCGCCTCGTTGATCCTCTCGAACTCGACCTTGAACGGGCCGAGATCCTGTTCGGGGAGGGTGAGCGAGGCCTTCACCTCTTCGGTGGGCAACTGCTTCCCGTCCGCGTCCCTCGTCATGATCCGCAGTGAGTTGCCGCCCGCCTGACCGGGTGTGATCCACAGCAGGGCAGTGCCCTTGCCGTTCCGGCCACCGGTGTCGAACGGGATCTTCTGCTTGATGGTGAGGCCCTCCCGCACCTGACCGGTGCCTGCGCCCGGGGCGCCGCCCGCCTTCGTGAGTTCTTCCGTGCGGCCCGGTTCGGTTCCGGCCAGGGCCGTGGCCACGACGAGCAGCACGACCGCGACGGTGGCTTCGGCGAGTACGGAGCGGCGCAGCCCGGCACGCTCGGGGTCGGATTCGCGGGCCTTCCTGCGGTTCTCGCGGGCCACGGCCGCGCGCTGACGGGCGAGTTGGGCAGTCCGGGCGGTGGATCCCGTGGTGCCGGCGGTGCCTTCGGCCTGTTCGCCGGCGGCTGCGCCGACTGCCGCGCCGACGGTTGCCGGTGCCTTCTCCCGTGCGGCGGCGTCCTCGCCGGCCTCGGCGTCGGCGCCCGCGTCCCGGCGCACCTCACCCAGCCGTGACGTCCACTGCCGGGAGACGTATGCGAGACCGATGAGCAGGACGACGAGGCCCACCTTCGCCAGCAGAATCCGCCCGTACGAGGTACCCGTGAGCGCGGTGAACGTGCCGAGCTGCCGCCAGGACTGGTACAGCCCGGTCACCGCGAGCACCAGCACGCTGCCGAATGCGACCCGCGAGAAGCGCTGCACGACGACGCGCTCGGGGGACGGCCCCCGGTGCAGGACCGTCAGCAGGGCGGCCAGCCCGCCCAGCCATGTGGCGACCGCCAGCAGATGGACGACGTCGACGGGCATCGCGATCTGCGGCTGCAGACCCGTGGACGCGTGCTCGGCGATGGCCCATGTCGCCGCGAGCCCGACGGCGACGACGCCGCCTCCGAGGGTGAGCCCCAGGGCGACGTCACGGCCGCGGGTCTCCCCGTCCTCCGCCCCGCTCCCGTCCTCGCGCTTCTCCTCGGACCCGGCCTCGCGCTTCACGCCGGACGTCGTGCCGCCGTCGGCGACTTCGGCGTCGGGCCGTTCCGCCGCCCGCTCTTCCGCACGCTCGTCCCGGTCGCCGGCGTACGAGCCGAAGAGCACCGAGATGATCACTGCCGCCGTTCCCAGGAGCAGCAGCCTGGCGGCGAGGGCGGCTCCGGGCTTCGAACCGAGCGCGTCCTGCAGGCCGCCGAGATCGAAGACCTCGCCCAGCTCTCCGGTGCTCGTATAGGCGTTGCGCAGCAGCAGCATCAGCAGGGTGGCGCCGGTGATCGTCAGCCACCCCGTCACCACGAGCCGTTGGAGCCGCCGGACCGCGGCGCTCTCCGGCCTGCACAGCAGGACGAACGCGGCTCCGCCCACGAGCAGGACGAAGCCCGCGTAGGCGGCGTAACGGCCCACCTGGTAGAGCATCCCGACCGGTCCGCCGCCCGTCGCCTGGCCCTCGTCCGCGATGTTCGCCGAGGTCGCCGACGTATGGCCGACGGAGAAGGTGAACGCTCCCGCGACGGGGTGGCTGTCGTCCGAGACGGCCTTCCACGCCACGGTGTAGGTGCCCTTCGGGCCGTCGGGCTTCAGGTCGACGGAATGCGTGTTCGCCTTGCCGGGCACATCGCTGACCTTGTCGGTGTCGAGGCGCTTGCCGTCCGGGCCGAGCACACGTATCGACCCGTCCGACATCGAGACGCCCTCGGAGAAGGTCACCGTGACCTGCTTGGGCGCGCTGCTCACCACCCGGCCCTCCGCCGGTGTGCTGTCGGTCTGCACCGCGTGGGCCGCGGCCGGGGCGGCGGAACCGACCACCGTGAGCAGCGCGCACAGCGTCGTGCCCAGCAGCGCGAGGAGCATCGCGGCGGGTGTGGCGCGGCGCCCGGCGGCGCGCGGACGCGGGCGGGGACGCCTGGTGGTGAGCGGCACGGGGCAGTCCCTCATTTCTTCGGTACGAAGTTCGTCGCCTCGACCGGCATCGAGACCTTGATGTCGCCGGACTTGCTGAAGTGGAGCGTCACCCGCACCTTCTCGCCCTTCACCGGTTTGCGCTCCGGATTGAGGAACATGATGTGGTTTCCGCCCCGGCTCAGCCGGAGGGTTCCGTTCGCGGGCACCTTCAGCGACTTCACGTGCTGCATCTGCTGATCGGAGGTCCTGTGGAGCTGCGCCTCGCCGAAGGCGCCGCTCTTGACGGAGGTCAGCTTGTCGGGGGCTCCGCCCGTGTTCTTCACGGTGAGGAAGCCGCCCGCCATGTCCTTCATGACCGGCTGCGGCATGTAGGCGCCGCTCACCGACAGCTTCGGCCTGGAGCCCCCGGAATCGGAAGCCGGCTCCTGACCGGAACCGCACGCGCTGATCACGAGCAGTCCCGTCGCGAGAGGCAGCAAGGTCGCGAAGCGCCGTACGCGGGAAGTGCGTGTCACGGGTTCTCCCCCTTGATGATGTCGGGGAGTTCCTTCTTCAGGATCTGCGGAGTGGAGTTGCCCTCCGTGTAGATGACGTGCGCCTTGTCGTCCTTGGGGGAGAAGGCGAGGAGCTGCGCGCCGTGCGTGGAGACGACGTCCCCGTTCTTCTTCTTGTAGGACGGCTCGATGCTGACGCCGACCGTGCGCGCGCCCGCCTGGATGGTGTCGAAGTCGCCCGTCAGGCCGGTGAAGGAGGGGTCCTGGCCGCGCAGCCAGCTGCCCAGCTCCTTCGGGTTGTCCCGCTTGGGGTCGGAGGTGACGAAGACGACCTTCAGCTTCTTCTTCTGCTCCGCCGTCAGCTTGGACCTGGCCACGGCGATGTTGCTCATCGTCAGCGGGCAGATGTCCGGGCAGTGGGTGTAGCCGAAGTACAGCAGCACCGGCTTGCCCTTGGTCTCCTCGATCAGGTCGTACTCCTCGCCCTTGGTGTCGGTCAGGGTGAGGTCCGGCTTCTCGAAGGGCTGGTCGAGTACGACTCCGCCCTTCTTCTGCGGCGCGCCCGAGGCGACGGCCTTGTCGCTGCCGCCTTCGTTGCCGCCGCTGCCGCATCCCGCCAGGGCGAGGACGCCCGCGAGGGCGAGCGCCGCGGCGCCGATGGTTGTGGTGTTACGCATAGAGCACTGACTTTCTGACTTGTCGCTGCTTCGCAGCGCTGACACCGCACGGCCGCGGCCCCGCTCCGGGGCTCGCCGCGCGGACCGGGCGACCGGGGAGGCGGGCGCCCGTACCGCGTGGATACGGGCGCCCGCACCGGTCCGGCTAGGAGCTGCGGCGCCGTCCGGCGAGCACGCCGAAGGCGACGCCCGCGATTCCGGCGATGATGCCGACGATGCCGAGCACGCGAGCCGTGTTGTCCGTTCCCGCGCCTGCCTTGGAGGCGTCGTCCGAGGCGCCGCTCTCCGCCGAGGCGTTCTCCGAGCTTGCGGCGTCGCCGCCCTTGGCGTCGGAGTGGCCGGCCGCCGCCGGCGTCAGCTTCAGCACCGGAGCCGGGTTCTCAGGCTCGGGCTGACCCTCCTCGGTCTCCTCGATCCAGCGCACGACCTGGTCGTCGTCGTAGGTCTGGAGAGCCTTGAAGACGAGCTCGTCGGTGTCCTCGGGCAGTTCGCCCATGGAGACCGGGAACTGCTGGAACTCGCCCTTCTTCACCTCGCCGCCGGTCCAAGTGATCTTGGTGACGGCCTCGTCGATCTTCTCGCCGTGCACCTCGATCGGCTTGTCCAGCTTGGACTTGGTGACCTTGACGTCCCAGCCGGGCACCGGCTGCGGCATCACGGACGCGAGCGGGTGCTCCTTGGGAAGGTTGACCTCGAGCTTCGTCGTCGAGGCGTCGTCGCGCTCGTTGGGAACCTTGAAGTTCACAACGCTGTAGTCGCCCTGCGCGGCGGACTCGGGGTCGACGGACACATGCGCGAAGGCGGGCCCCGCGCACAGGAGTACGGATGTGGCTGCGAGGGCGCCGGCCGCGGTCAGGCGGCGGCGCGTACTGGTCTGCATGGTGGTTGCTCCTGAATGACAGGACGGAACGCATGACGGATGTATCGAGCACATGACTGGGTGCGCGGCGAGCGCGCACGCCGTCGTTCCGTCCTTGGGGCGCCGTGCGTCAGGCCGCGAGTGCGAAGCTCTCCTGCTGCGTCCCGTGCGGCGGACCACGCCTGTTGACCGAGTGCTGGAGCAGCACGGAACGAGCCGTGCCGTGCCGGTGTGCGTCCAGGAAGCCGGTACGCGCCGGCATCTGCGGGATCAGACCGCTGCGCCGGTCCCGTACATGGGCGAGCGCGGCGCCGAGTGTTGCCCTCACGTGCCGGACTGCCTTGCGCGCGGTGCGGGCCGAGAGCCGGACCAGCCGCCACAGCGCGGCCTCTCCGCGGTGCAGGAACCAGCCGAGCGCGAGGGCGGCGAGGACGTGGCCCAGGAGCATCGGGCCGTCCATCAGGCTCACGGCGGCGTGAGCGGCGGTGCGCAGGCACTCCAGCGGGGTGTCGGCCGAGGCCGCGGCGCTGCCGGCCGCCTCGTGCCCCGCGTGACCGGCCTGCCCGGCGTGGGTGGCGTGCTGGGTGAAGCCCCCGTGGGACCCGTGCCCGGCGTTCCCCGAATGACCTGCATGACCTGCATGACCTGCGTGCCCCGCATGACCGCCGAGCCGCCCGGCGTCGAGCCCGGCGTCGGAGACGACTTGGCGCGCCCGCGCATCGCTCATGCGTCCCGGGGACTGCTCGTTGCACAGCAGCCGTGCGGCGAGGCTCCGCAACTCGGTTCCCCGGCCGCCCGCGTGGGCCCCGTGCTGCGAGCCCGAGGGCGTCGCGGCGGCCCCGGTGACCTGGCGTCCACAGGCGAACAGGGTGTGGAGCACGATCTGGCCTGCCGCGAGCAGCGCGGCTATCCCCGGAAGCGACCGCTCCCGCCCCGCCAGTGGCGCCGCCACCGCGAAGACGACCGCGAAGCCGAGACCCAGCGACCACAGCGGCATGCTGTGGCCGCCCGTGAGTGAGTGACCGGCCGCGGACAACGTCACGCAGACCGCGGTGAACACCGCGGCCCGTGCGAGTCTGAGATCCGCCCCGGCAGTCATGGCGGCGTCATCATCTCACCGTCACCGGCCCCGCATCCTCCGGGGGTCGAAACGCCCGGAATCGTGCGTCTTCCGTCCGTACGCAGGAGAAGGGCGGCTCAGCCGGACGGTGTCGCGTCCTCCGAACGGACGGGTTGAGCAGACACGGGTGCGTACTGCCCCCACAACCGGCAATACGTATGCGCATGGCCGGGCTGGCCCCTTCGGGTGCCGACCGTCGAGCCTCGGCCTGTGGAGGGTTGAGCATGAGCATGTGGTGGTGTCTCCAATTGAGGCGCGAAGCTGCCAGCGTGCCGCTCGCCCGGCGGCTGCTGCTTGATGCCATGGACAGCGCCGGGGTGGACAGCGAGGTCTCGTTCGAATTGTCGATCGCGCTCTCCGAGGCGTGTGCGAACGCCGTCGAGCACGGCCGGGGCGAACACTCGGACGCGTACTGCGTCACCACCTACCTCGACGGCGACCGTTGCCGCATCGAGGTCGCGGATTCCGGCCCCGGCTTCCACACGTCCGCGCTGTCGCCCAGCGTGCCCCTGGACGCCGAGAGCGGACGCGGCCTGTTCCTGATCGAGTCGCTCGCCGACCATGTCCGGGTACGGAACCGTCCGGGCCGCAAGGGAGCCGTCGTCACCTTCGACAGGACCCTCAAGTGGCAGCACGGGGACGGCGGACCGGGAAGCGGCAGCCGTGCGGCCGAGAGCGGCGGAGACCGGCTGCTCGCGGCGGGGTGAGGTCTCGTGGCGCGGTGAGGTCTCGTGGCGTGGTGAGGGCAGGTGGCCCGGGACCGGGACCTGACTCAGCAGCGTCCCGCGACCGAACGCGCGGGCCGCGCTACTGGCCCCGGTAGCGCAGCAGCAGCATCGCCGCGTCGTCGTGCGGCGGGCCGCCGATGTGATCCGCGAGGTCCAGTCGCACGGCCGTCAGCGCCGCGTCCGGATCGGGGTCCTTGAGCAGGTCGCCGCGTTCCTCGAGCGGGTAGAAGCGGTTGGCGCGGTCGCGCGCCTCGCTCACGCCGTCTGTGTAGAAAAGCATCTGGTCACCGGGGACGAACGGCACCTGGTGCGGCACCGGCGCCGGGCCGTCCTCGAGGTCCAGCCCCAGCGGCATGGCACGTTCCGGGGGCTCGGCGTAGTCGACGGAGCCGTCGGGGCGGATCATCAGCGGCGCCGGATGGCCGAAGTTGAGGAGTGTGGCGCCGTCCCGCTCCCGCACCTCGGCAAGGACGGCGGTCACGAACTTCTCGCCGAGCAGATGCCTGGCGAGCGCTCTCTCCAGGCGCTTGCCGACCGCCATCAGGTCCGGTTCGTCGAACGCGGCCTCGCGGAAGGCGCCGACCACGACGGCCGCCGTCTCCACGGCCTCGAGGCCCTTGCCCTGGACGTCGCCGACTATGACCCGCACGCCCGTCGGCGAGGTCACCATCTCGTACAGGTCACCGCCGATACGGGCGTCGGCCATCGCCGAGGTGTAGGACACGGCGGCGCGCAGCTGTCCGGCGTTGCGCGGTACGGGGCGCAGAAGTACGCGCTGCGCGGCCTCCGCGATGGAGCGCACGCTGGCCAGTTCGGCCTCGCGCCGCTTGCGCATCGACGTCGCGGCGACACCGGCGACGGCGACGCCCGCGACGGAGATGAGGGTCGTGTAGCCGCGGCGGTCGTCCACCTGGGAGTTGTAGATGCTCAGCACCAGCGACAGGACCAGTGCGACCGCACCGATCACCACGCTGCGGCGCACGTTCCCGATGAGGCCCGCGAACGCCGGACCCAGCGCCATCATCGGCAGGAAGCCGACCGCAGGACCGGCCACGACATCGACGAGCGCGACGATGCCCATGGCGATGAAGGGGAGCGCGGCCAGCAGCCGGGGCCGGAACCGAAGCGTGAACACCCTGAGCTCTCCTCCCCCCGTCGGCGACGGATGCCGGACACGTGCAAGATTAGGCACGCGATCCCGGTTCCGGACCCGCTATGTGACTATCCGTGTACGGAAACGGTTGTACCCGTTGCCTCGCCGGGCCTCCGGAACCGCTGTGCGGCCCCGGCGGGCCCGGCCCGGCGGGAGTCAGCCCTTGAGGTCCGCCATCCAGGACTCCACGTCTGAGCTGCTGCGCGGCAGTCCCTCCGAGAGGTTCCGGTTGCCGTCCGCGGTGACGAGGATGTCGTCCTCGATGCGTACACCGATTCCGCGGTATTCCTCCGGCACTGTCAAGTCGTCGGGCTGGAAGTACAGTCCGGGCTCGACGGTCAGGCACATGCCCGGCTCCAGCGTGCCCTCGGCGTAGCTCTCGCGGCGCGCGGTGGCGCAGTCGTGCACGTCCAGGCCGAGCATGTGGCCCGTGCCGTGCAGCGTCCAGCGGCGCTGGAGGCCCAATTCGAGGACGCGCTCGACGGGCCCGTCCAGTAGGCCCCACTCGACGAGCTTCGTGGCGAGGACGCGCTGCGCGGCGAGGTGGAAGTCGAGGTACTTCGCGCCGGGTTTGACGGCGGCGATGCCCGCTTCCTGAGCCTCGTGGACAGCGTCGTAGATCTTCCGCTGGAGCGGCGTGAACCTGCCGTCGATCGGAAGCGTCCGCGTGACGTCGGCGGTGTAGAGCGTGTGCGTCTCGACTCCGGCGTCCAGCAGCAGCAGTTCGCCGGAGCGGACGGCGCCGTCGTTGCGCACCCAGTGCAGCGTGGTGGCGTGCGGGCCCGCGGCGCAGATCGACCCGTAGCCGACGTCGTTGCCCTCGACGCGGGCGCGAAGGAAGAACGTGCCCTCGATGTAGCGCTCGGACGTGGCCTCCGCCTTGTCCAGCACCCTCACGACGTCCTCGAAGCCGCGCACCGTCGACGCGCAGGCCTTCTCCATCTCGCCGATCTCGAACTCGTCCTTCACCAGGCGCATTTCGGAGAGGAAGACCTGGAACTCGTTGTCCTGCTCGGCGGTGACCTTGTCGGTGAGCGCCTGCTCCACCGACGCGTCGTACCCGCGCACCACACGCACCGGGCCCGTGGCCGCGCGCAGATCCGCGGCGACCTCGCGGACATCCGCGCACTGGATCCCGTACAACTGCTGTGCCTCGCTGAGGCTGTAGCGCCGGCCGACCCACAGCTCGCCCTCGCCGTTGAGCCAGAACTCGCCGTTCTCACGGTTCGAACGCGGCAGCAGGTAGAGCGTGGACTGGTGTCCGCTGCCCGCCGGGTCCGGCTCCATGACGAGCACACCGTCATCCGTCTGGTCCCCGGTGAGGTATGCGTACTCGACGGACGCACGGAAGCGGTACTCGGTGTCGTTGGAGCGGGTCTTGAGGTTGCCCGCGGGCACCACCAGCCGTTCGCCGGGGAAGCGGGCGGAGAGGCGGGCACGCCGGTCCGCCGTGTGCCCCGCCTGTGGGACGGGCTCGAGTCCGCGCAGCTCGGTGTCGGCCCAGCCGGTCTTCATGTTCTCGGCGAGCTCGTCGGAAACGGCCGGGTAGAGGCCGTTCTTCCGCTGCTTGATCGGCTGCTCGTCGGCGGATTCCGCCACGTCTGCCTCCTGATTCCGGTGTTTCGACCGCTTTCCATCGTATGGGGGCCCGAGGGCGCGCGGAAGCTGGTCAACGGGGCCTGAGGCCGTGGCCGGGGGAGGCACCCGGCGACGGTGCGGGCCCCGCCTCAGAAGCGTGCGGCGAGCAGGACGACGTCCTCGGCCTCGCTGCCCGGGTGGGCCGGCTGTCCGGAGCCCGACGCCTCACCGGCGGGGAGGGCCGTGCGCAGCACGTGGTCGACGAGGGCCTCGGGATCGGACCGCGCGGCGAGCGGCGCGCACGCGGCGGCGGAGTGCAGCCGGGCGAAGGCCCGGTCCATCTCCTCGCCGGTGCGGTGCAGCAGCCCGTCGCTGTAGAGAAGCAGCGTTTCTCCTTCGTACAGCGACAGCTCGACGCTCGGCGCCTCCCAGCAGGCCAGCATTCCCAGCGGCGCGGAGAGCGTCGTCTCGACGTACTCGGTGCGGTGCTCCCCGACGATCAGCGGCGGGCAGTGGCCGGCGCCGGCCAGCAGGATCCGGCGCACCGACGGCTCGGCGTAGGCGAAGAGCGCCGTGGCCGAACGCGCGGGTTCCGTCAGGCGAAGCAGCAGCTCCAGGTCGGAGAGGACGGCGACAGGGTCCTCGCCCTCCATCACGGCGTACGCGCGTAGAGACGCGCGCAGGCGCCCCATCGCCGCGACCGTGCCGGGGCCGCTGCCCGTGACGCCGCCGACGGAGAGCCCCAGGGCTCCCTCGGGCAGCGGCAGCGCGTCGTACCAGTCGCCTCCGCCGCGTGGGCCGGTCAGGTGCCGCACGGCCATCGTGACGCCTGGAACCCGAGGGAGTCTGCTCGGCAGCAGGCCCTCGCGCAGCGCCGTCAGATCCGCACGCGTGCGGGCGAGTTCGAGGTGCCGGGCGATCTGCTCGCTGGCGCAGCGGAGGTAGAGGCCGAGCAGATGGCGCTGGCGGGCGGTCGGTTCGGCGGGTTCGTCGTAGAGCCAGACGGCGGCGCCGATGCGGGGGGTGTCCGAGGTGGCGATGCGCGTCGCGTAGCTGGCGGCGTAGCCGAGGCGGGCGGCGACCTCCCGGTGACGTGGGTCGAGGGTGTCGTCGGTGGCGATGTCGGGGTGGGTGATCTCGGGGTAGCCCCTGTACTCACCCCTGCCGGGGACGAGGTCGCTGTCCTCGTCGGGGGCGGTGCCCGCGTCGCGCGCACGGATGCCGTCGGTCGGCTCCGGCACGGAAGGGAGTCCGTCCAGGATCCTCGCGTACGAGGACGAATTGCGCGGCACGGTCTCCAGCTCGCCGATGTCGGCACGCCCGAGCCCGAGGCCGATGGTGCGCTCCGGGCTTTCGCTGTCGGCGGGTTCGAGCGCGACGAGCCCGCGCTGGGCCCCGACGAGGGTCGCTCCCGCGCGCAGCGTCTCGCGCAGTGCGTCGTCGAGCGTGGCGGTGCCGGACAGCCGTTCAGCGAGTTCCTGAAGGGTCGTCAGATCCGTGACCCAGCTGGCCAACCGGTCGTGGACAGCGGCGAGCTGCTCCGAGGACGCGTCGGAAGCGGGGGGCGCAGTTTGCTGTGGCGGGGAGATCACGGGTTTGAATCCGGCCACTTTCGACCGGTGCGGGGCGCTCATGGGAGCGTTCTCCCGCCTTGGTTCCTCTCTCTGCATTGCATCGCAAACCCCCATGTCACGCTGCTCCGCTGCCAATGCACAAGATGTACACGTAGCGGTAACAGGATGTCCAGCATCAGCCTTGCACTACGAATGGTGTCCGTGTGCTGTTGTTGACTTAAGGGGGGCGGGCCGCGGTTGCAGGAGGTTGGCGTAAAATCGCCTCTGAGAGACGGCATTTGCTGTCGACTGGAGCAGCCCCGCACATCTGCTCGCTTCCACGACGATGAGGAAGTGCAGGCCGGAGCATCGGCACAGCTGTTGCGGGTACGGAACCCGGTGAGGGAGCAGCGCGTCTCATGAGGCAGTGGCCTCCCCCTTTCCGGTTCGGCGGACACGCACGGACAGCACGGCCGGCACAGGCGCAATACCAAGCGGTTTCAAGGGCAC
The DNA here is from genome assembly GCF_015910445.1 of Streptomyces bathyalis. NCBI lineage: Bacteria > Bacillati > Actinomycetota > Actinomycetes > Kitasatosporales > Streptomycetaceae > Streptomyces > Streptomyces bathyalis. The sequence continues at coordinate 3,596,515 of NZ_CP048882.1, read as the reverse complement.
CAGCACAGGTGGCGGCAGGGCGCACGAGCTCGGACGTTGCGTGGCCCACCACCGTGTTTCAGGCTCGGCTTACGGTATGACCAGCGGTTTTCTTACGCGCAGTGAGTAGTGAGAGACGTGTTGTGATGGGCTGAACGATCTCTGTCGGGACGATCTGTTGGCGTTCACGGAAAGGAACGAGCGCATATGCGCGAGATCCTCGGAAGGCGACGCATGAACCGGTCATCGCTGCGCAACGCGGCGCTGCACTGTGCCACCCACTGGGAGTGGCCCGTACTGCCCGGAGCGACCCTTACCCCTCCTTCGTCCCCGTCCCCCAGCGGTGCGAACCATTCCAAACGGCCGCTCACCGCGGTCTGCTCGTGTCCTGATGCCGACTGTGTCGTACCCGGCGCGCACCCCTTCGACCCGGTGCTCCTGGCCGCGACGACGGATCCTCGGATGATCCACTGGTGGTGGACCAACAGGCCCGCCGCACCGCTGATTCTGGCCACCGGCGGCCGTGCGCCCTCCGCGCTCAGCCTGCCGGCGATCGCGGGCGCCCGCGCGCTCGCCGAGCTCGACCGGCGCGGGCAGCGGCTCGGGCCGGTCGTCGCGACGCCCACGCGCTTCACACTTCTCGTCGCCCCGTACGGCCTTGCGGAGCTCGGCGAGCGCCTCTACGCCCATGACTGGGTGCCGAGTTCGCTGCGGTTCCACGGCGAGGGCGGCTACATCGCGCTGCCGCCCTCACACACGGGCGCGGGCCGTGTGCGCTGGGAGCGGGAGCCCGTGGCGGCGGACGCGCAGGACGACGCGGGCCGCAAGCCCAGGAGGGGCGCCGTGCGCGCCGCCTCGCGCGGCGCGCGCCGTGGTGGTCTCACGACCGCGGCTCCGTTTCTGCCCCGCATGGAGAGCGTGCTCGACGTCCTCGTCGAGGCGAGCGCCACGGCGCCCGATTCGGGGACGAGCCTTACGTATTGAGACCGGGCCGGCCGCACTGCCCGCTCCAGCGCGGTGCGAGGCGGCCGCTCCGCGTCACTCGTACGGGTACGAACTGGCAGGCGCTGTACGGGGAATGGACGCTCGCGCGGGGGAGCGGGCCTCCTCCGCCCGATATGTTCGCCTCACCGTCTCCGGTGCGCGCAGGCCCATCCCGGCCTGGCACCGGTCCGCCCTCTCCCGGCAGTGAGCCCTCCCCCATGCTTCAGCAGCAGCCGCGTTGCCTTGCGTCGGCGTCGCGCTTTTCCCTGATCACACTCGCCTGCACGGTTGTGCTCGCCGTGGCGCTGCCCATCGCGGCGGCCACGGCGGGGCCCGCCGCCGCTCCGGATGATGGCCCGGCGGTGGCCGCGCCCGCCCCCTCCACGTCGCACGGTCCGGTGGCCGGGGGAGGCACGGCGCACGGCGCCCGCTCCGGTGAGTCCGTGGAGGGCGAGGCCGCGGACGGGAAGCGCGTGGGCGGGGCGGCCGAGTCGTGCGGGCCCGAACTCAGCACTCCGGAAGGGCTGTCGGCGCAGACCTGCGTCATGTCGGAAGGCGGCCGGAAGTGGGCGCGGACGTACTACCGGAACGCCACCGGTTTGCCGCTGAGGGCCGCGCTCACGCTCACGCGTCCCGACGGGAGCGCTCTGAGCGCAGACTGCGCCATGCCTGCGGGAGGACGTTCGGATGTGTGCGAGACGCCTCGGGAGCGGATCCGTGCGGGCGGCCGTCCGTACGCGGCGATCGCCGAGGCGGGCTCCGCCGGCGGGGACCGGATGTTGCTGCGCTCGGCGAGCAACTCCCTTGCCCGCTGAGCGAGTTGGGGACGCGGGGCGTCCGCGCCGCACCCGCACATGCAAGAACCCGGTCGCTGGCGACGGGGGATGCACCAGCGACCGGGCTCCTAGAAAGGTAACAAGAGATCCGCCGTTAGCAAATTCGATCGCGCAGATCCGGACGTTGATTTACCTGCCGGTATGCGCATTCACGAGCCAGCTGTGACTGGTGTCACGTCACACTTTCTCCCTCGACTCCTTGCGGAACGGTCTACTCCGTCAACTCAGAGTGATCTGCCGGTTCATGAGACCACTGCGTGCGCGCCGCTCGTCCGCCGTCAGTGCCGTGCCGCTGGAGAGTGCCTCCGACAGCCGCTCGTTGAACCCCGCGGCGGGCTTCTCGCAGTCCTCCGAGGTCATGCCGGTCGGCAGGTCCCATACGGGCACCATCAGGCCGTGAGCGCGGAAGGAGCCCACGAGGCGGGTGTCGTCACCGAGCGAGGAGGCGCCCGCGGCGTGCAGACGTGCCAGCGCGTCGAGCAGCTTCTCCTCCGGGTGCGTCATCACCCACCGCAGATGATTCTTCTCGGGCGTCTCGCACCAGTACGCGCCATCGGCCACCGACAGGCGGGCCGTCGGGATCGCGGCTGAATTGGCCCGCTCCAGGGACGCGGCGACCTCACCCGTCGCGCTGTCGCTGCCGTCCCCCAGCCAGAACTCGAAGCCGCTGTGCACCTCCGGCTCGAAAGGGGCCTTCGGATCGAGCAGATCCTGCAGCCGCGGGCCGTCCGGTGCCGGCCGTCCCGCGTCGACGGGAGAGCCGGGTTCGGTCTCGAAGGCGCGGGTGAGGGTGTCCGCCAGGTCGCGGCTGATGTCCCCCGAAGAGGTGTCGTTCTGCAGGCCCAGCAGCACCTCGCCGTTGTCCCGGCGCAGCGCGGGCCAGGCCATCGGCAGCACCGTCGCGAGTGTCACGGCGGGAACGCCCTCGGGCAGCCCGCCCTTGAGCGTGAGCGGCGCCGTGGCGGCGGGCACGAGTTCACGCAGCGCGATCCAGTCCGGCTCTCCCGTCAGGCCTTCGAAGGGGCGCTGCACCAGTTCCGTGACGGCATGCGAGGCGGCCCGTCCGTGGCACGCCTTGTAGCGGCGCCCTGAACCGCAGGGGCAGGGCTCGCGCGCGCCGACGACGGGGACCTCCCCGTCGACGAGTTGCGGTGCTGTCGCCTTGGACTGGGGGCGGCGCTTCTTGGCCATGGCGTGCGGTTCTCCAGGTCTGCGGTCGGGAGGGTCTGCGTCGGGTCCGGTGCGGGACCGTTCGGCAGCCGGTGTCCTTGCTCGGTCTCGTCGGTCTGCTCGTGTGCTGTCGGCGCTCGATGCGCGTTGCGCCGGCGTGCGTTGTGCGCCCGGACCGCGGGTCGGGGGCGGGCGACCAGGGCCTGCCCGCGAGGGGAACGTGCGCCAACTGTCGCCGCGAGCCTAGCCGGTGAGCCCCTGTGCGTAAGGCGTTCCGCGTGTCGGCGCCGCGTGCGCCGGGGCGCGGGCACGGCGGGGCGACGGGACGCGACGAGGCGCGGCAGGGTCGTCGTGCGCCGAACCCGTGCCTTCGTTTCCCGGCGTTCCTGGCGTTCCCGCCTCAGCGCACCTCGTCGGCCGCCGCCATGTCGAATGCCAGGTTGTCCGCCACCAGACGCTGCCGGACGCCGGAACCGGCCGCCAGCACCACCCAGACGGTGACACCCCTCGACGGTTCGGGCTCCGACTGCCGTATTCCGCCCCTGAATTCGTGCCGTTCCTCCCGCACACCCCAATCACGTGCGAGAGCACCGATGATGGCCAGACCGCGGCCGCCTCGTGCACTGACCGAAGGGGTGGAGGGAAGGGGCCGTGTGGGACCACCGCCGTCGGTGACGGAAATCGTCAAGTCACCGTCGCCGCCGTGGTTCCAGCTGGCCCGCACGGAATCGTCCTGGCTCAGCGGCCTCGCATGCCGGCAGGCGTTGCTGAGCAGTTCGGAGAGGACCAGAACCGCGTCGTCGACGACGGATTCCGCAGCTCCGCTGGCGAGCAGGTCGGCGCGCATCCTGCGTCGTGCGGCCCCTACTCCGGCTGGGCCGTGAGGCACGGCCATCGTCGACGAAGCAGGCACGTTCTGTGCCATAACCAACGCCACCCCCGAGACCTCCTTTGCCCCACGCCAATTCGATGAATGCCCACCGAACGTCTGGCGGAAACCGGCCACGCAGGGCTGCTTGACGCATTCCGTGGGATCGAATACAGGAAGAATGACCGGTGCACCGCAGGTAAGAGGCATGGAAAGAGGGCGAATTGGGCCGTGCGGGACCCCCGCCGGATCGCGCGCCGTGTGTCGCACGTAACACCACGACGACAATTCGGTACCTCAGCGCAGTTGTGAGAGCACTTCCTGTGGCCGGTTAGTGATCACGGCGTCCACGCCGAGGCGTACGCACAGCTCGACGTCCTCGGGCTCGTTCACCGTCCACACGTGCACCTCGTTCCCCAGCCGGTGGGCACGCTCCACGTACTCGGGGTGGGCACGCAGGATGCGCAGGCTCGGCCCGGCGATCGCGACACCGGGCGGCAGCCGTCCGTCCCGGTGCCGCGGGAGCAGCAGCTGCATCAGGTAGACGGTCGGGATGTGCGGTGCGACGGACCGTATGCGGTGCAGGGAGCGCGCGGAGAAGCTCATGACGCGGACGGACGGGACGACGTGCCGGTACCTCTCCAGCAGCTGCAGCAGCCGGGTCTCCACCTGACCGGCCCAGCGCGAGGGGTGCTTGGTCTCGATGGCCAGGCCGACCGGCTGCGGGGCGTCGGCCACCAGCTGGAGCAGGCGCTCCAGGGTCAGCACGGACGTACGGTCACTGGCCTCCTGGTCCGGTGACTCGTACGGGTCCTCGTCCTTGCCCTCCTTCTTCCACGAGCCGAAGTCCAGGGCCGCCAGATCGGCGAGCTCCAGGGCGGAGACGGCGCCCTTCCCGTTGGAGGTGCGGTTGACCCTGCGGTCGTGCACGCAGACGAGATGCCCGTCAGCCGTGAGCCGCACATCGCATTCCAGGGCGTCGGCACCGGCCTCGATCGCCTTGCGGTAGGCGGCAAGCGTGTGTTCGGGAGCCGCCTCCGACGCACCCCGGTGCGCGATGACGGCGACCGGGCGCGAGGGGGAGAGCCGAGACCCGGGGCTGATGTCATTGCTCACCGGGTTATCGTGCCACCCGGGCAGGGGCGAACGTCGGGGTCTGCCTCGGGAGGCAACCGGAATGTCCGCATGTAAGGGACGGCTTCCCCGGCTCGGGCGGCGTCTTACGTCCGTCTGACGCACCATGGGAAAGCCTGTGCACACGGATGCCGGAATGTGTGATCGTCCCGGCTTGCGACGGCGTGTAGCTGATGAGGAGATACCTGTGAGCACCGAGAACGAGGGCGCTGCCGCCACGCCGGCGGCGGGGCCTGCACCCACGCCCCCCACGGTGCAGGACAGAGAGGCGCAACAAGCTGCTGCCGGCGCGCCCGAGCCCGAAGCCGCCGACCGTCAGGGGCAGAGCATGAGCAAGTCAGAATCCACTCCGCCTGCACCGTCCGCAACGCCCGAACCGTCAGCGCCCCCGTCAGCCCCCGCGTCCTCCGGCCCGCCCACGCAGCCGCTGGCCGGCTTCGGCGACGCCGGGACGCCCGGCGGCGGGCACGGTCAGGGCGCCCAGCCTCCGGGCGGTCCCTGGGGCGGCGGTACTCCCGGCCATTCCCCGTACGGCGGTACGGGCGCGGGAGACGCCGGCCCGGGCGGGCCCGGCGCCAGCGGACCGCAGTACCCGTGGGGTGCCCCGCCGGCGCCGCCCGGCCCGCCTCCGGGCGGCAAGCGCGTCTCGACGGGTCTCGTCACGGCGATCCTCACGGGCGCGCTCGTGGCCGGTGGCATCGGGGGCGGCATCGGCCAGTGGGTTGCCAACGAGGAGGACGGCTCCTCCACCACGATCACCTCCGGCTCGGACTCCGGGGCGCTCAACCGCTCCCCCAAGTCCGTGGCGGGCATAGCCGGGAAGACCCTCCCGAGCGTCGTGACGATCGAGACCAAGGGCGGCGGCGAGCAAGGCACCGGCACCGGTTTCGTCTTCGACAAGCAGGGCCACATCCTCACCAACAACCACGTGGTGGCCTCGGCCGCCGACGGAGGCGGCCTCTCGGCGACGTTCTCCGACGGCAAGAAGTACGAGGCAGAGGTCATCGGCAAGGCCCAGGGGTACGACGTCGCGGTCATCAAGCTGAAGAACGCCGACGACCGCAAGCTCGCGCCGCTGCCGCTCGGCCAGTCCAACAACGTGAAGGTCGGCGACGCCACGATCGCGATCGGCGCACCCTTCGGCCTCTCCGGCACCGTGACCACGGGCATCGTCAGCGCCAAGAACCGCCCGGTGGCCTCCAGCGACGGTCAGGGCAGCAACGCCTCGTACATGAACGCGCTGCAGACCGACGCCTCCATCAACCCCGGCAACTCCGGCGGCCCCCTGCTGAACGCGCAGGGCGCGGTCATCGGCGTCAACTCTGCGATCCAGTCGGCCGGAGGCGACAGCGGGCTGGGCCAGGGCCAGTCCGGCAGCATCGGCCTGGGCTTCGCCATCCCGGTCAACCAGGCGAAGCGGGTGGCGACGCAGCTCATCAAGACCGGTACGCCCGTCTACCCGGTCATCGGCGCCACCGTCACCATGGACCAGAAGGGCGGCGGCGCGGTCATCTCCGACCGCGGTGAGAACGGCCAGAGCGCGGTCACCAAGGACGGCCCCGCCGACAAGGCAGGCCTGAAGCCCGGCGACGTCATCACCAAGCTCGACGACACGACGATCGACAGCGGGCCCACCCTGATCGGCACGATCTGGACGCACAAGCCGGGCGAGAAGGTCGAGATCACTTACAAGCGGGACGGCAAGGAGTCCACGACCGAGGTGACTCTGGGCTCCCGCAAGGGCGATCAGTAGCGGCACCGGCCATTCGCTAGGCTGGCCCCGCGTCGCGCGCCACGGCGGGCGACGCGGGGAGGTGTGCCCGAGCGGCCGAAGGGAACGGTCTTGAAAACCGTCGAGGCAGCGATGTCTCCGTGGGTTCAAATCCCACCGCCTCCGCGCGCTGGGCAGTGAAAACGGCCCCCGACCAGGGAAGTTGGTCGGGGGCCGTTGTCGTTGTGTACTGCCCGCAGGTGACCGTGGTTCCCCGCTGTTTCCCGCTGCATGGGGCACGCGAGGGGCACGGCACCTTCTGATCCGTAGCTCTGACTAGGTCGAGCAGTTGCCGGTCATTGGGGACAGCGTTGCTGTACCGCCGCCCTCAGTTCCGCATTGCCGTGATCACTGCGGCCACCCCAACAAGGAGGGTGCCAGTACTTGTCATGATCGAAGCCCACACGCTTATGCGGCGCCTGGCCATTCCGCTAGGCTCGTGCGTGGTAGGGGTGTCTGGCAATTCCATGTCGCTCCTTCCTTGGCGCACTAAGAGGTGCGTTCGGCCCCGCCCGGCTCTGGTGAGACATTGCGGGCGGGGCTTCTTTATGGCCACGGAAGGTATCAGTGATCTCTCGGTGAAGAAGTGGCTAGGCGATTGATTTAGCTCCTGCGGACTTCTCCTTACGAGGTTCCATGCCGATTCATTGATCGAAATCAAGAAACGCTCTCACCTGCAGGTTTCTACGGATGGCATATGCGTTGGGCCGGACTCGGTGCTCCTTCGACCGGACTCGGTGCTCCTTCGACCGGACTCGGTGCTCCTTGGGCCGGACTCGGTGCTCCTTGGGCCGGACTCAACCGCCAAAATTGGCGGCCCATATCCACTCATATGACGCGGGCCTCAAATAGCAGGTTGGCTTGATTCATACGGTGTGAAGGTACGGACGGTCGGTGGAGCGGCTTTGAGCTGGAGCTGCTTTGGGGCGAGAGATCAGGGGCTCGTAAGCTCGCCGCGACTCGGGCAGCACCTCGCCTGCCCGCAATAGCCCGAAGTGAGCCCCTGATCTTAGAGCCTCGCCCCAAAGTGGCTGCTTAAAGCCGTGGAGCCGACCGCCCCGGCCACGATGGCGTCTCTTCGTGTGGCTCGTGTCCGCGCGCGGACCGGCGGCCGGGCCGGAGCGGGGCGGAGACAGGAGCGTCGGCCCGGCGGCGAGCCGGGCCGCGCGGCGAGCGGAGCGAGCCCTTGATGAAGTAGGGAAACTCTTACCGCGCCTGGGCCACGGTGTCGGCTAGTCGATTGGGTACTCGGCTGATAGCTCCCTGCCGGGACCAAGGAAGTCCCGCGCGTACTCGGTCGGTTCGCCGTGCTGGTCCCAGTAGAGGTTCGTCATGGTGAGCGAAGGCGTGTCAGTCTCCACTCCGAGGTGTGCCGAGATGTCGTTGGGCGCTGGCAGCATCGCCACGACATCACGTCGCCGGACTGCTCGTCGCCCGGTTCGTTCCTCGATCAGGCCGAACGTCATCTTCGGTAGCGGCTCGACTGCGAGAAGTTCCGGGGCTGCGCTGACTAGCTGACCTGCTAGCCACGAGGTTGAGATAGTGATCACCCCTTGGTCGTCCAGATAGCTCCGGCGTCGTTGGACGACCTCAGCTCCTTCGTCGACTCCCAGTGCCGCTGCCACGTGGTCGGGCGCTGGCACCAGATCGGCGCTGAGGATCTCGGTGCGCTCTCCGGGCCGGAAGCCGCTACCAGTCACCCTCATCATCTGAAGTCGGTCTGACCCCTTGGTCAGTTTGCGGCCGAGATCAACGAAGGTTCCCTGTGACGAGGACCGAACGTAGCCCTCCGTCTGAAGTTGCTTGATCGACTTGGCTGCTGTGGCGGTAGCGACCCCCCACTCTTCGGCGATTTCCGCGATTGACGGAAGCTTGCTGTCCGGGGCTAGGACGCCATCAATGATCTTTTGCCTGTAATGCTCTGTGATCTGCATGAATGGCGGTGCAGAGCGCTGTACTCGTGGTGCCATCTCCCCTCCTAGGGTTCGCGTTCTAGAACACGTACCCGCACTCTATCTCCCGGTACCCCTTGCGTAGCGCGTACTAGTACGCGTATAACTGAACGCAAGCTAGTACACGAAGTCTCTGCGAAGAGGGGTTCAACCATGCGTCAGATTCCTGTTGACACGTCTACTGCTCAGGTCATGGCTGCTGGTGCGGCTGAGTCGAAGGTGAACCGTCAGACCGGTGAGGTTCAGACGGATCGTGAGACCGGCGCGAAGCTCGTCACGGTGAACGTGATGTTCGCGCTGGAGGGCAACGCCCCCGAGATCCTTGCGGTCACGGTTCCGGAGACGGGCATCTCTGGTGAGCTGGCCATGGGTACTCCGGTCGCGCTGACCGGTCTGGTCGCCCGGCCGTGGGAGAACGAGTTCAACGGCCAGAAGCGGCACGGGATCAGCTTCCGCGCTGTGGCGGTCACCTCCCTCGTGGAGACCGGCGCCAAGGGCAAGGCGGCCTGATCATGACCGGCATCGTGATCACAGTCGTGATCGTGGGCGGGCTGGCGCTGCTGCTGAAGTGGCGCCGCCCGGCCTGGTACTGGCTGGCTTTCGGCGCGCTGATCGCCAGCGTGCGCGTGCTGGTCACCTACGGCTCGGTCATGGACGCGTGCAACCTGACGGTCTCGGCATCCCGGTTCCGGATCATGGTGGCCCGCTGGTTCAAGAAGGCCATGCCCCCCTCTCGGGTGCCGCGTATTCGGCGCCTGCGGATCACCCGTACCGGCCTGGTACTCCGCATCCGGATGCGCCCGGGACAGGACGCGTTCGAGTACGCGGCGGCCTCGGACCGGCTGCGGCACTCCTTCGGGATGCGCCAGGTCACCGCACGGGAAGTCCGTTCCGGCACGGTCGAGTTGGCCATGACCGGCTACGACATCCTCAAGCGGGTCCAGATGCCCGCCAAGGTCGATGACGGCCTGCTGAAGGTGGCCGTAGCCATGGCCGATGACGGCTCGGTCGCCTTCCGCGACTACCGCCGCACACCCCACGCGCTGACCCTGGGTGCCACGCAGTCCGGCAAGTCCGTCTACCAGCGCCGCCTGGTGACCGCTCTTGCTCCGCAGCCGGTCGCGCTGGTGGGCATCGACTGCAAGCAGGGCGTGGAACTGGCCCCGCTCGCTCGCCGGTTGTCTGCTCTGGCCACCACGCCCGAGGAAGCCCTGGGACTGCTGGAAGCACTGGTCGAGCGGATGGAGGGCATCTACCAGGTCATCCGGCGCGAGCAGCGCATCAGCGCGGACATCCCGGATGCGGAGATCACCGCCGACATCTGGGGACTGCCCGAGAAGATCCGCCCCGTCCCGGTCGTGCTGACCATCGATGAGGTCGCAGAGCTGGCCCTGGTCGCCACGCGGGCAGAGGAGAAGCGCCGCAACCGCATCGTCACCGCCCTGGTGCGGCTGGCACAGCTCGGCCGTGCCGCTGGTATCTACCTCGACATCTACGGTCAGCGCTTCGGCTCCGAACTGGGTGACGGCATCACGATGCTGCGGGCTCAGCTCTCCGGCCGCACCGCGCACCGGGTCAATGACGAGTCCTCGGCCAAGATGGCCTTCGGCGACATCAACCCCGATGCGGTCTTCGCCGCGATCCAGATCGCCACCGGCCAGCCTGGTACCGCGATCACCGCCGACGCCACCGGTAGCTGGTCGCGTATCCGTACGCCGCACACCACGCTCCGCCAGGCGGTCAACGCCTGCAACCGGCACGCGCACCTGACCCCGCACCTGCCCGAGTTGGCCGACTTCCGCCCGGCCCTTGATCTGGCACCCGGCAAGGCTGCACCCGCGATCGAGTCGGTCACCGAAGCAGCCTGACCACCAACCCACCACGGTCCGGCGCACCGCCAACGCGCCACGTCCCTACCCGACCCATGCCAGAAACCGGAGGTCAACCCCATGTGCCAGTGCCAGACCTGCGACCACAACCGCACCCTCTACCTGCTCCTCGACGCATCCCACTACCTCGAACTCCCGGGCGCGGACACCGAGTTCGCCGACACCGTCGGACTGGCCCTTGCCGCCTCCCTCGACGGCCCGGCCGCTCCCCCCGATCCCGGTCAGGAGTGATCACCGTGCCCGCCACCCGCAAGCCCAAGGCACCGCAGAAGTGCGCGACGTGCAAGGGCTCCGGCGAGGTCTCCAAGACCGTCCGCGTCGGCCGCAAACGCCGCACCGTGGGCCAGCAAACCGGCCTGTGCCTGACCTGCTTCGGCTCCGGCGAAGCCACCTGACCACCTGCGGCCGGGCGGCACACCCGATCGTCAACTGCCGCCCGGCTCCTGACTCCTTGGAAGGAGGAACCGCTATGCGCTCGATCCGCCTGGATGCCGTCCTTGTACAGGCCGTGATCGCCGGTGCCCTGTCCTTCGCGCACCTGCACGACATCGCTGCCGCTGCCGGACAAGACGGCTGGAAAGCCTGGGCCTACCCCATCAGCGTCGACCTGCTGCTGGTGGCTGCCTGGCGTCGCATCCGCACCCTGAAGGCTGCTGAGGCTCCGGCTGCGGTCGCCTGGTGCTGGTTCACCATCGCCCTGGTCGCCTCGCTCGGTGCGAACGTCGCGACGGCCGGACTCCTCGACTTGCAGGACGTTCCTTCCTGGCTGCGCATCCTCGTCGCCGGATGGCCTGCCCTGGCCTTCTTCGGCGGCACCCTGCTGGCCCACACCACACCGCCCGAGGCTGAGCCGTCCGCCGACCCTGCCCCGGCCCGGACTCCGGTCGAGGAAATTGCGGAGCCAGCCCCCGCCGTCTCCGTCGAGCGACCCGAACACCCGGACCCTGCACCGCAGATCGAGCCCACACCGGCCCCGGCTCCGAAGTCGGTTGAGGTTCAGCCCGCCAATCCGCCGGCGCCTTCGACTGCTCCGCCTGTGCCCCCGGCCCTGGTCGAGCACGCCCGGAAGCTCGCCGACTCCCACCGCGCACAGACCGGCGAGCCCATCGGCACCGACACCCTCCGCGCTCGCCTCGGCGTCCCGTCCCCGCTGGCAGACGCGATCGCCGCCCAACTCACCTGAACAGGAAAGGAGAACACCTCATGCCCGTGCCCTTCGTCTTCCGCCTCCGGGACCGCTTCGGCCCCGTCCAGGTCGGCAACGTCTGGGGCGACAGCGGAGTGACCGGCTACATCGCCGTCTGCGAAGCCGACCGATGCGGCTGGTCCTCGGAGTACTCCTCCTACGCCGCCGCCTGCATCGCCGCACGCAACCACCGCTGCCGCATCCCTCAGCACTGAGAAAGGAAACCGCCATGTCCGTACCGCTCTGGCTCGCCATCGCCGTCGTCGCCGTCCTCGGCATCAAGCTCACCAACGTCCCGACCTGGCTCGTCGTCGTGCTGCTGATCGCCGGGTTCCTCATCGCCAACAGCCCCCTCGGCCCCGCCCTCGACACCCTCAACTAGCCGAAAGGACACCGACCATGCTGCACCCGAAGATTCCCACCAACCCCGTGCCCACCGGCACACGACGGCCAACCGTCCACACACCCACGGCCATCCACACCCACCAGACCCCGCCTCCGGCACCCGCCCCCGCACCGGCTCCGACTCAGGTCCCGGCTCCGGCTCGGCTCACACCCGGATCGCTGGCGGCGCTCGTGGCCGGTGGCACCGGGGTCGTACTCGTCGTCGGCGCGGTTGCCGTCTCACTGCTCCTCGCCGTCGCCATCACAGCAGCCTCGGTCGCTGTGTGCGCCGTGGTGCTCCGCTCGCTCCTCAACGGCCAGCACCGCGAGTACTGACCGGACCTCCAGGCAGCCACAAAGCCGCCAAGCAACGCCGCTGCCCGGACGATCCAGCCCCTTCCCGAATCCGCAGATCAGAAGGAGACCCCATCATGGCCCAGCCCACCCCTGCCCGCACACGCCGCTGCCCGGACTGCGACGGCTTCGCGGTCGTCGCGATCGACACCGGCATCCGCCACGCAGACGGCAGCCGCGCCACCCTCCGCGTCACCTGCCAGCCCTGCAAGGGCACCGGCACAGTGCCCCTCCCCACACGCCGTGTCGTCTCGGTGGGGCGGTGACCGCCATGGCTGACCTGACCCCGACCCCGGAACAGCCGGGCCTGCACGTCTCCAAACCCAGCAGGTACAGCACTGCCAGTGGTGAGTACGCCTGCGGCGGCTGCGGTGAGACCGGCTCCACCCGTGGTGACGACAACGTCCGCGCGATGGTCGCCCACTACGAGGACCACAAGAAGACCTGCGGAGGTCGCCAGTGACCGATACCGCGACCTTCGCGGGCCTGGATCCGATCACCCTTGGCGACGCGCTGAGGGTGGCCGGGTCCCCGGACTTCGCCCGCTGGGAAGACCAGATCCGCCGTACCGGCGGCTGCTCCAACCCCATCCACCTGACCGGCTGGACCGTCACCAAGGACAAGACCACCGGCGAGACCCTGCACCGCTACAGCACGGAGAACGAGCCAGGAGGACGGCTCCGGGTAGCCTGCGGCAACCGCCGCGCCTCCCGCTGCCCGGCCTGCGCCCGTACCTACTCCGCCGACACCTACCACCTCATCCGCGCCGGACTGGCCGGAGATGACCGCCGCGACATCCCCGCCACCGTGCGGGATCACCCCCGCGTCTTCGCCACCCTCACCGCACCGAGCTTCGGTCCGGTGCACAACCGGCCCGGCAACCGGCCCTGCCGATGCGGCACACGGCATGCCGAAGACGCCCCGGAGTTGGGCACGCCGCTCGATCCCGAGACGTACGACTACGCGGGCGCGGTGCTGTTCAACAACCATGCCGGGCAGCTCTGGCAGCGCTTCACCAACCGCCTGCGTCGCGAGCTCGCCTCCCGCGCCGGTATCACTCAGACCCTGCTCAAGGAGACGGCCCGGATCTCCTACGGCAAGGTCGCAGAGTTCCAGAAGCGTGGCGCGATCCACTTCCACGTCATCGCCCGCATCGACGGACCGGACGGGCCCGGGACCCCTCCGCCGCACTGGGCCAGCCCCACGCTGCTCGAAGACGCCATCCGCGCCGCCGCCCGGCACTCCTACACCACGATCACGGTCCCTGCGGAAGGCGACGAACCTTCCCGCTCACTGCGTTGGGGCGATCAACTCGACGTCCGCCCGGTCAAAGCCTTCGGGGACGGCTCCGAGCTCACTGAACAGGCCGTGGCTTCCTACGTCGCCAAGTACGCCACCAAGGCAGCCGAGAACACCGGCACCTTGGATCGCCGCGTCGGCGAGCTCTCCGAACTGGATCGGCACGAAGTGCCCGAGCACACCCGGCGGCTCATCCGGGCCTGCAAGGAACTCGATCCCCTCTACCCGGACCGGCGGCTGTGGGCCTGGGCTCACATGCTCGGCTTCCGAGGTCACTTCTCCAGCAAGTCCCGCCGCTACAGCACCACGTTGGGAGCGCTCCGGCAGGCACGCGCGGACTACCGCGCTGCCGAACAGGCCGAAGTCCTCGGCCTGGACGACATCGAGCCGGACACCGTGCTCGTCCTCGCCGACTGGACCTACGCCGGACATGGCCACAGCCCTGGGGAATCCGCCCTCGCCGCCACCATCGCCCGCGATCTCCAGCTCAACCGCGACACCGCACGAGAAGCGCTAGCCGATCAACTCGAAGGGGAGTGGTGACCATGGATCGACTGCTGACCGTTCAACAGGCCGCTGACGTGCTCGGCACGACCGTGCGCTTCCCTCGTCGGCTCATAGAGGAGCGCCGGATCACCTTCGTAAAGGTCGGCCGCCACGTCCGCATCCCGCAGAGCGCTGTTGACGAGTACATCGCTGAACACACCGTCCAGCCGGTGACGCTCCGGCCCGCTGCTTTCGGGAGGGCTGCCTGATGCCTCGTAAGCGAAAGTCGCGTCGCAACTTCGGGCGGATTCGCAAGCTGCCCTCCGGCCGGTACCAGGCGCGTTACCCGGGACCTGACGGCATCCTGCGTCCGGCCGATCGAACGTTCGCCACCACGACGGACGCTGACCGGTGGCTGAACAAGAAGCGCATTGAGATCGAAGAAGGGCGCTGGCTGGACCCCGCCGAAGGGCAGACGACCGTACGGGACTGGGCGGCTCGCTGGCTGGCGGCTGTCTCCCCGCAGCTCAAGCACAAGACACAGGCGTCGTATCGATCACTGATCAACTCGCAGATCAACCCAGCTCTCGGTGACCGTGAGCTGTCGAGCCTGCGGCCGATCACGATCACTGAATGGGTCGCAACGATGCGCACCAAGGGACTCAGCCCTTCGCGCATCCGCCAGGCATACCGGGTACTGGCGCAGATCACCGCGTCGGCCGTCGACAACGACCTGATCGCACAGACGCCCTGCCGAGGTGTACGACTTCCGCGCATGCCCCAGACCGAGCCGCACATCCTCACGCCGCTCGAAGCCTCGCGCATCGTCCGGAACGCCGCGAAGCCACATGATCTGCTGATCGCCCTTCTCGCGTTCGCGGGCCTGCGTGTCGGCGAGGCGTTCGCTCTCCGGCGAGCTGATGTCGACGTGCCCGGTTGCGGCCTCCTGGTGGATGAGAACCTGGCAGAGGCGAACGGTGCCTTGGTCTTCGACACCCCCAAGTCACACCAGAAGCGGCGGCTGCGTCTGGCGCCCTCGTTGGTGAAGCGAATCGGTGTCTACCTCGAAGCTCTGCCCGGCGGTGACGACACCTTGTTGTTCACCACCTCGACGGGCCTGCCGCTTCGGTACAACCAGTGGCGCAAGGCGTTCTTTGACCCCGCAGTGACGGCGGCTGGGCTGTCGGACGTGACCCCGCATGATCTCCGGGCATCGCATGGCACATGGGTAGCCGATCGGCACGGCGTCATGACCGCCGCGCATCGGCTCGGACACTCCAACGCCAGTGTGACGACTCGGCACTACGCCCGACCGGTCGCCGGTCGTGATGAGCAGGTAGCCGAAGCGTCGGACGCTTGGTTCAGCGGGCACGACAACCCCCAAGGGGCACGCAGGGGGCACGACGATGACGACGACGGCACGGCAGGAGTGCCAGCGCGCGTCTGACCTGCACCGGAGCGCGTAGCCGTCCCGATCGGCGAAAGGTCTTGAAAACCGTCGTGAGGTGATCCCTCACCGTGGGTTCGAATCCCACCGCCTCCGCCAGGTGACAAACGCGCACGTCAGAAGGGGCGCCCGGAGAACCGGGCGCCCCTTCGTGTCTCACTTCGTCTCACTGTTTTCCACTGCGGATCAGTCTCTACGGACAGGCCACGGACAGAAGCTCGAGACCTACGAGGACGACGGCGCGAACCCACAGCAGGCCATGCTCAAGACGCTGGACAAGGCCTTCGACCTGTACCGGCACGAACTCGCTGGCGAAGTACGGGCAGTGACGGACCTGCCCCCAGAGCAACCGAGATCCCGAACGCCTTGCGCCTGACGTCCGGCGCAAGATCGCGGAGGCCAGGAAGTCGTGAAGCAGGAGGGAGTACGTGCAGGGGTCGATTACGACTGATCACGCGCGATCCGGAGAAGATCCAAAAGTACTGGCTCACGTTACGAACCATCACCGGGCCCCGATCCGAGATGTGGTCGCGGTGTTCGGTCGAGCGAAACTGGCGACGAGGGTGCACGTGACACCCCCCCGGCCGTCGTGGAGGGATGGAAGCTGCCCCTCCTGAGCGGCGGAAAGGACTGCACGTTCGTCTCACCTCCCATGCCTGTGGATTGGGTAGCACCGAACGCCTCCGCGTGATCTTCACTGATGACGGGGGCGTGCGTTGGCGGCTCGACGAACACGAGCACTTGCGGGAAGCCGACGATGAGGACCTGGTGGTCGATGAGCTCTTCACCCCACAAACCCCGGACTCCCGCGAAGAGGGATCGCCGTGAAGCCCGAAGCTGTGCTCGCCGTCATCGCCGGTGCGCTCGGTTTCGTCGTCGCGGTCATTGCACTCACCGCCCTGACGCGCCAGAGAAAGGAAGCACAGCAGCCTTCCACGGTGGCCGACGTCACGCGCATCCGCGAACTGCTGTTTGCCGTTGACCGGCGGGCACAGTGGGTCGCGTGGCTGACGTTGGTCAACGCGGTAGTCACTCTCGTCGCGGCTTGGCTCGCGTTTTCGTCGAGCGGCGGTTGACCGACGACTGAAGCGAACTGAGCTAAGGGTGAATTGTGATCGGATGCGAGTTACCTCCGCCTGAGTACGGCTTCAGTAGAGGTGGCAGGTGGAACGCGCTGCGGCATCACCCCGTGACGTCAGACGGAACACTTGTGTCACCTGGTGACGTCAGGCGGGACGGAGCCTTGATCTGCCCACACCGCCGTGTAAGGGCCGCATAGGATGTGATCCATCATCACTCTCCGTCAGTCAACGACTCGTCGGTAAGGCGCCGGCGCCTTTGGCCCTTTACAGGGGCGGAGGATGACTGACCCTCATGCAGAGGGTCGGGAAGGGTGATGTTGATGGTCGATAAGGACAGTGAGGAGCCGAACGAGCGCTGGTCCGACCCTGCTTGGTGGCAGGTCGGCGTCGGACTCGGGCTCCTCGTGGCCACGATCATGGGGTTGTGGGTCTGACGGCTCGCAGGTAGCACGACGCGGAAGGACCGGCTGGTGCCCGGGTTTGCTGAACATGCAGCGAGCCCGGCTATGAGGAATCTAGCCGGGCTCGCTGGTTGCTAGGGCTCGCCTCGTCTCACCGAGGCGAGCCCTCCCTGCAACGTCGTGGTTGCCGCTGTGAGCAGCAACGCACAGCAACCCCGCATGGCAATGTGGGAATGCTCGACTTTGAAAGTCTAGCTTTGTTCACTACAAAAACCCGCTGTCCGCGAACCTTGACAGTGGTGTTATCGCGAAACTCATCCGAGAACTCGTTCGTGCGACATCAGTTCATGTGCAGACAGCTCGTCACCCACCACTCGGGCTGATGTGGCGACTTGGGTAGGTTCAGCCTCGGTTGTAGTAGCCGTTGCGGCGTCAGTTTCCGTCTGGCTGCGGAGCCGACCCGGCACAGCATGGACCGTGCAAACGGACGGCAAGAACGGCCGGCACTCCGTTGTTGAACCTCACTCGGGCATGGATCAGCCGAGAACCTTGCTGTCGTGGTCACATGGCGCGGCCGGCTCGGCGGCGCCGCACAGGCTGGACGTGGGGCCGCAGGAGCGTACGACCGCCATTCCGTTCCGGGGTCCGCTCCGCCGCGTGGCCACCTTCCAATGCGGAGGCCGCCCGCACCAGCCGTTCCTCACACGGCACCCACGAGCGATCTTCACGTCCCCCTATTGGCCTGCCACTCCGGCCCGCCGGCGCGTCACACAGCCGCGCCCCGCCACCCTGCTAGGTGCGACAGGGGCGCACACGCATCCAGCGGGTCAACCCTTCGCCGGCACCTTCCACTCCGCGGCATCCGCGCCCTCCGGCTCGTACACCACACGATCCGGCCGCTCACCCTTCGGCACCGGGAACATGATGCCGCCGCGCGCACAGTCACCCGGCTTCACCGTCGCATCCATCGGGAACTCGGGCCGCGGGAAGTCGCCGCCGCTGTTGCCCGTCACTTCGATACGCGTCCCGTCGTCGTACGCCACGTGCCACGGGAACTGGGACACGTTCACGTCGCCCTTCGTGACGCACATCTTCACCATCAGCCGACCCCACTCCTCGCCGGGCTGGTCGGGCGGGTAGACGCCGCTGATGGGCTGCTTGTAGCTGATGGCAGTGATGCTTCCGGCGAGGTCTCCGAACTCGGGGTCCTCGTCGTTCTTCCAGCGCCATGTAACGCCGAGCTTCGTCGGCTGCTGCGGCTTGCTGGCGGTGGGGCTCGGTTTGTCCTCGGCGGCGGCACGGGGCTTCGCCTGTTCGGGGTCAGCGCTGCTGCTGCCGTTGCTCGAGCAGCCGGCGGTGAGCAGCAGGGTGGCGAGTGCGGTGGTGGCGGTGCGGTAGCGCATGGTCTCCCCCTCGGGGCCTGGTTGGGGGGTGGTGGATGTGGACTACGCGGGCCCCGCGCGGACGGATGCCGAGCGGGGCCGTGCCCGGGCGCGGAATCAGCTATCGGTCAGCGGGGGACGTGGTGCCCGGGTAGTACGTGTGAGTGTCAGCCTGCGCCGGGTGCTCATTGAACAGGGCGCTGTCTAGGTCACTGCGTGCTGTGTCGATGGCGTCGAGCGCCGTGTGCAGCTTGCGTCCGGGCCTACCCCTGTCGCCGGCCCGCGGGTAGGCGTTAGCCACGTCAACCGCAAGCTTGATCAACTGTTCGCGGATGTCGTGCAACTGCTTCCCGATGCCAGTGTGCTGCTCGTGGGTGAGCCCGGGTTTGACCATGTGTCCTCCGATGCGGTGTTGACGAACTTCAAGACGAACAAGGGGAGTTGCCGGTTGTACCCGGAAGGTCACGACTCGGCGTCAGGTCAGCAGGGTGCGTCGGCGCGGTCGCCGTGGCAGTGGCGGCGGGCCCGCGATCCCCGCGGTGGGCACGGGTTGATCCATCCCGTGTCGGGGTTGGGTTCGTGCCGAACTTGACTCCAGCCCGCGGGGCCGCGCGTGGTTACGCTTTGTGCGGAGGGGATGCCGCATGGATGCTGTGACGACTGCTGGCTTACGGCTTGGATCGGCCGTCGTCGGGCCGTTGATCAAGAAGTTGTTCAGGGCCGAGGAGGCGGGCGCGGGTCTGATTGATCAGCCGGTTCGGATCGCCTCTCTGGTTTCGATCGGGGGCGAGAAACGCTCCATGAACTGGCGGGACTTGGAGAAGCTCGCCGAGGAGCTGGTGGATCGTGCAGTAGGCGCACACGGGCCACATGATCTCCCCGAGGAGTACGACGGAATCGTGCTGGCGCTGGCCGAGACTCTGTCGACGCTCGGGCAAGTTGATATGGACGACGTGCAGGCCGTTCGGCTGGGCCATGATGGACTGGCTGAAGCCCTGCGCCGAAACGAGCAGAGGCTAATATCCCGATTTGCGTTGTCGCGGGACGCGGAGCTGCTGTACGACCGGCTGCTGCGGCTGGCCTGTCTGCACATCATCGACTTCTTCACGAAGCGTTCCACCTTCGTTGCCCGCACCTTGGTCGAGCAAAGTCGACAGACCGAACGCCTCGTTAGAACCCTGGACTTGATCGTCGAGCGGCTGCCGGCCCCACACTCCGAGGACGCCAAATTTGAGGAGCGATATCGTCGATACCTCGTCCAACGGCATGGCCGACTCACGATCTTTGGCATCGACGTCGATGACGAGTGGCCCCTGGACGACGCCTACCTGAGCCTTGAGGCCAACGACAGCGAAACTCGCCCGTTGAGCGCCGCGCTAGAGGGCGATCACGGGTACGAGCATAGACTGCCACGGCGTGCTGAGCAGGCGCTGGCCGGCCTGGAGCGAGTGTTGTTGCGTGGTGTCGCCGGATCAGGGAAAACCACTTTGGTGCAGTGGCTCGCCGTCACCGCTGCCGAAAATCGCCTCAGCGGGAGCCTCGCCCATCTCATGGGACGCGTCCCATTCGTACTCCCGTTGCGCACCCTCACGCGCGCGGGGAGTGAGCTTCCCCCGCCGCGGGATTTCCTCAGCTCAGTGGGCTGTCCTCACACACCGCCAACTGGCTGGGCTGAGCGGGCACTGTCCGCAGGCCGTGGGCTGCTTCTGGTCGACGGAATCGATGAAGTCCCAGAGCCACAACGGGACGGCACTCGCCGATGGTTGCGAGAACTTGTCGAGGAGTTCCCTGGAAACGTCTGCATTGTCACAGGTCGGCCCTCAGCTGTCCGTGAGGGCTGGCTGTCCGATGACGAGTTCCACGAGTTGTCACTCGCACCAATGAGTCGTGAGGACGTTGGTGCCTTCATCGAGCGCTGGCATCACGCAGCAAAGATGGAGGAGGCCCGGGCCGAGGCCCTGCTGACTGCTGTGCGTAGTCGTCAGGATCTCAGCCGGCTCGCTACCAACCCTTTGATGTGTGGCCTGCTCTGCGCGCTGCATCGCACCAGTCATGGTTATCTGCCGCGGGGGCGTGAGGAGTTGTATGAGGCCGCCCTGCGGATGCTGCTGGAGCGACGCGACCGGCAACGGAGCATCGAGCACGAACTGCGGATGGACGCCAGGTCTCAGACCATGCTCCTGGAGAGGCTGGCGTACTGGCTAATCCGCAACGGCCACTCCCAGATGGAGCGTGCCGACGTCGTTGACTTGATCGACCAAGCATTGCCCACCATGCATCGCGATGCAGTACGCGGGTCTGCTGAGGATGTCTATCGACACCTGCTCGACCGTTCCGGGCTGCTGCGAGAACCGGCCGAGGGCGTTGTCGATTTTGTCCACCGTACCTTTCAGGACTACCTCGCCGCCCGGGCGGCCATCGAGAACCGTGACTTCCCCCTGCTGGTGCGGAACGCGCATTTGGACCAATGGGAGGACGTCGTGCGGATGGCCGTGGCGCACGGTCGACCTGAAGAACGGAAACGCCTGCTGAAGCAGCTGATCAAGCGCGGCGACACGGTGCGCAAGCACCGCGTCCGCCTGCATCTGCTCGCCATGGCCTGCCTGGAACACGCCACCCAACTCGACCCAGATATACGGAGGGAGGTGGAGCAGCGGGCTGCCGCACTGATACCCCCCAGAACCTCTGGTGAGGCCGAGTCGCTGGCTGGCGTCGGGCAGGTGGTGTTGCAAGTCTTGCCTGCCCCAGAGGGGCTCACTGATGACGAGGCCGAAGCGGTAGTTTTCGTGGCCACTGAGGTAGCCACAGACGCGGCGCTGCCAAAACTCGCTGAATTCCGCGACCATCCTTCCTACCAAGTAAGACAAGCGCTCTTGAGGAACTGGGATGCCTTCGACCCCGAACGGTTCAACGCGGAAATTCTCTCAGGTCTACCACTCGACGGTAAGCCGCACCTCTGGGTAGCTAATCGGGCTGAATTAGCCGCTCTTCGCAACTTTCTCGATTATCCCTACTTGGCGTTGTTCAGTGACTTCTCGGAAGAGGAGATCTCCGAAGCTCTTGAAGGTAGGCGGCCGAGGGAACTGTCCCTAGGCAGCGAACGGCTCACCGATCTGAACTTCCTCGGGTGCGTCCACTCCTTGGAGCGCCTTTCCTTGGTGGACGGGGAGACAATCACGGATCTCACCCCACTGGCGAATCTCCCCCTGAAGAATCTACTACTGCGTAAGATGTCACGGTTGCAAGACTTCCGTTGTTTGAACTCTCTTTCTGGCCTTCACTCGCTTGAATTGATGGACGGGGTGCCCTGTCTTGACCTCCGTACTCTGCCGACCCAAGCGCCCCTCACCTTTCTTGGTATCCCGTCGACAGTCACCGACCTAACGCAGATCGGGGCTTGGCAAGAACTAGAGGCACTGAGTATCCACCCCTCGGATCTTCTCCCCTCTTCAGAGGGTGCAGTGCCCAACTCAGACAGTCTCGCAGCCGTCGCCGAACTGCCTGTACTGAACCGCTTGGGAGTAGCTCCGCCGGTGCTTCAAGCGTTCCGCGAGAGCCGCATTAACCTCTCCGGAGTCACGCATCTGAACGTCTTCAACATCGAAGAGGAGCAGGATATCCGGGGCCTCGCCCCTGTATTTCCGGAGCTCCGGGAATTGGTCCTGTCGAGAGCCGGCCCGACGTGGACCGAGGTGGACACAGGGCAATTGAGCGAATTTGGGAACCTGAGCGCAGTGCGGGCTAACGGCTGGGTGCGCCTCGCGAACCCAGATCGCCTGCCGCAGGTCAACGTTTCCCAGCGGTTGGATTCCCGTTACTAGCAGAGCGTCATGAAGCCCTGTCCTGGTGCTGGGCATTGCGTCGCACCTGTACGCAACGCCCAGCAAGTCGTCCTCCACAGTGCTACCGCTCTCGCTCTTCGTCTGGTCTGTTGAGAGCGCGCTCGATCCGCTCGTTGGCCTGCTGTTCTTGGCCATGGATGGCCTTGGCGTAGAACCGGAACAGGACGGCAATGCTGTGGCCGGCTCGGCGTGCCACCTCTGCAGGCGGTACACCGGAGCTGAGCCATAGCGAGACTCCTGCGTGCCGCAGCGAGTACGGGGTATCCGCGAGCGGGGTGGCTGCTTCCTTCTTGCTCAGGACAGCGACTCGTGCGGCTCGCCAGATCTCCGGGTACTCCTTGGAGAGCAGCAGGCCACCTCGTGCGGCTTGGAACAGGTGTCCCTCCGATCCGGTACCGAACTCGTCTGCCTGGGCTCGCAGTAGTCGCACGAGAACCGGCGGGATCGGGACGGGCCGGACGGACTTGCGGGCACGCTTCTTGAGTCCTCTGGAGTCGAAGGAGGCCCCGCTGTCGGTCCAGCCCGAGCCCACGCTGGGCGAGCTACTGTCGGGCAGCAGCTCGCCCCATCCCTGACTCGGCAGCTTGCAGTCCGATTCCTTGAGGCCACGCACCTCTCCCGGTCGCATCGCCGCGTAGTAGATGCAGCCGAAGAAGGCCTTGAGGTGACGGCCGCGTTGACCCTGCCGGCCAACTGCCTCGATGAGGTCACGTGACAACGCCGGGCCAGGGACGTAGCGGAAGTCGATCTCGTCCTCTGACTTCGGTGGTTTCCAATCGACCTTGTACAGAGGCACTCTGTCGAGGAACTCCCGCTCGACCGCATACCGCAGACTGTTGCTGAACACCGGATGCTTCCGGTTGACCGTGTTCTCCGCTGCCTTGGTTCCATCCAGCTTGAGTTCCAATGCGGCGAGGGCGTTGCGGAGGCACTCGGTGCTCTCCAGGTCGGTAAGCGGCACTGAACGTTTGGCGATCCAGGTGAGAGCTTCCGCGATCTCCTCCGGCGGATCGCCGAGTTCGAAGCGCGGCCTAAGCTGACCCTGTTCGTCCTGTCCCAACTGGTAGGCCCATGAGAACAGAGCACGCCGGAGAGCCTTCGGGCTCGGCGCGCCACGCGAGTCCCGGACGAGCTTCGGCGTCACCGTGGCGAGTGAGTCCGCGATGCTCGCGCGATGCTTGGCTGAGACGTTCGGCCACTTCATGACCACGTACGCGAGCGTGTGCGCGTACCAAGTCTCGGTCGCGCGTCGGCTCTTCAGCTCGGAGCGCGGAAGGCCGGTCTCTGTGTCGAACTGCTGGCCGTCGCGTTGCGCGAGGAGCAGTTCAGCGCGCCGCCCCTCGGCGGACGCTTTCACAGGAAACGTCTCTGCGAACTCCTTGGTACCGACGCGCCAGCGCACTTGGTGGGAGCTGCCACGCGACCGGATCACCCAGATCTTGACGTCGTACGTGAACATCATTCTCCTTCCGGGATGGGGCCGCCGGAGCGACCCCATCCGATCCCGGTCAGTGGTGGGCGGGCTCTTCGCAAAGGGAGAGCCAGGCGTCGAGATCACTGCGGCGTACGCGTAGCTGCCCGTTCGGGAGCTTGAAGAGCTTGGGGCCCTTGCCGCGGGCTCGCATGCGGTAGAAGGCGGCGCGGGACATGTCGATCTCTTCGAGGACTTCGGTCAACTTGAGGTGTCGCTGGCGGGGCATTCGAGCCTCCTGTTGTTCCGAGCCGCGGGTTCGTGCGGTACCGGGCGTCGCGGAAACCGCACAATCCGCGGAAAGTCATGAACGTCCTGCCTGAGCTGCGAAGTTGAAGCAGCCGGGCAGCAGTCGCAGAAACCATCGGAAGTGCCGCACAAAGGCCGAGGTGGATGGTCGTCCGCCGTCGAGCGCATGGTGTACGTCATTTGTGCGGCGGTTCTGTGCGGTTCTGCGGAGAACGGCGTTGGCCGTCCCGGGGAGTACGTCGGCGCTGGTCAGCGGCGAGCGGCCACTGTTTCCGCCGATACTGCGGTTTGCGCGGCGGACTCCCGGGAGGTGCAGCGGTTCGCGCTCACACCTGGCCCTCCCTCACCTGCGGGTGGATGAGATAGCGAGGGGCCGGCGGGCGGCCCCGTTTCCCCGTACGCGGCGGCGTGTGGCTGCGGAGGTAGCCGTGTTCTTCCAGGAGCGCGACGGCCGGTTCCATGTCGGCGACCGTGGGGAACTCCGAGCGGGAGAGCTTGGCGAACAGGTCGCGCCGCGAGACCGTGTCCCAGCCGTTCGCGCGGAGCACTTCCAGGAGCGTCTGAGCCCGTGCCTGGGCGGCGTCGGCGCCCATGAGGTCGAAGACCGTCAGCGCGTGGTCGGCGAAGTAGTCCGCGATCTCGATGGCGGCCGTCATCGTCGACGGCTCTATGGGCCTGCCGTAGCCGTCCTCCAGGTGCGCCGCGACGTGGAGAAGTCCGGCGATGCGGGCTGCGGTGCCGACAAGCTTGCCCGCCCACTTGCCGACGTGGCCGAGCTTGCCTTCCCGTGCTCGGAGTTGAGGCTCGATCCGCTCCTCGAAGCCGAGCAGCTCGGCGCCCGCATCTGCGGTGAGACGAAGGACGTACGGCTTCGCCTGTTCGGCGAGCGACAGCGTCAGGGCCGTGACGCTGCGCTCGTACCGTGCCGCGACCGACTCCGGGACCGGTGCCGGGCCGATCTTGCGGTAGCCGACGAGGGATTCCGGCAGCGCGTAGAGGAATCGGGCAAGGAGGCCGCGGCCATCGAAGCCGCGGTTCTTGCCGATGTCCTCCAGCACGGAGGGCTGTACGGCCAGACCCATCGTGAGCGCGGGGGCTTCCATGAACTCCTCGCGGTTGCGGCGGTCGACCTTTAGCCGGTCGCCGGCATGCCCCTTGAGGAAGACCTCCATGTTCGGAGCGCCCGAGTAGCGGCCCGCGATGATGTCGAAAATGCCGCCCTCGGCCGACATCACCGCCAGCCTTCCGCCCTGTTCGGCCATGAGGGAGGTGACGGTCTCCGGAGTGGAGTCGTCCGCCAGCAGCCGCGGCTTGGGCGGGACGGTGAGTTCCTCGGCGTGCTGGGCTAGGTCGATGGCCTCGGCGACAAGGCTGTCCCGCTCCGGCCCTTCGGCCGAAGACGCGCGCGTGGCTGCCTTGTCGGCGGCCTCCTGTGCCATCTTCCGAGTCAGTTCGGCCTCGACGATGCGCCCGGCGGCCTGGTTCGCGAGGTGCTTCTCCGCCTCGTAGAGCGGGCCGGTCATGGCGGAGAAGACCGCGGACTTGCGGTTCGCCGGCGGGAGTGCGACCACGACGTACAGGTTGGTCGGCTCGTACCAGCGACCGCGTACGCACACGACGACGCGCCCGCCCGCCGCCGTGGCGAGCACGCTCAAGGCGAGTGCCGCAGCCATGTCGGGAGGCGTCTGCGTCTCCTCCGCCAGCGCGGCGCAGAAGTCCCCGAGCCAGGACGGCAGCGCGTGCAGTGGGAAGCGCGGAAGCTGCGGCCGGGCGTTGAGCGGGATCGGCTCCGACCACGCCTCGGGCAGCTTCTGCTCACCGAGTGCCAGGGCCTTGCGCACCTCGTCTGCGGTGGCGTCCGGTGTGGAAGCCGCCTGCACGAGACGGGTCCCGGCCTGGATCAGGCGGCGCCGTTCGGCGAGTTCGTGGACGATCTCCGCGTAGTAGCCGGCGTTCGCCGTCGTCGGTACGGCCTGGACGAGACCGTGGACGTACGCCGGCCCGCCGACTCGGCGCAGGTCGCCGGTCTGCCCGAGGTAGTGGGTCAGGGTGATCGGGTCGACGGGCTTGCCCTGGCCGTGCAGGACGGTGATGGAGCGGTGGATGGTCTCGTGCGCGGGCCGGTAGTAGTCCTCTGCGCTGAGCGTCGCCTGCACCTCGGCGATCACCTCGGCCGCGAGCATCATCGAGCCGAGGACTGCCTGTTCCGCTTCGAGGTCGCACGGTGCCGTCCCGCTCCGCTCGGGGACGGAGTGCAGGGGCAGCACGTTGTCCCCGCGGGAAGCCTGGCGCTGCTCGGTCATCGTGCGGCCTCCCCGGCGTACGGCTGAGCCTGAGCGCCTACGTGCCGCCGGCCCTGCGCAGGGCGGGGCAGCGGGCGGTACCTGGTTTGAGGCATGCTGTTCGCATCTCCTGTTTCTTCGTGGGATGGGAGGCCGGGGCAGCGGGCTTCCTGATCCGTTGGCCGCTGCCCCGGGCGTCTTCAGGAGTCCTCGGTGAGGCTCCAGAGGCGGTACTCGTTGCGTACGTACTCGCGGCTGCCGTGCTTCGCGTCGTACGCGATGAGCTGTACGGCCGCCGCTTCCGCGGCCTGTATCGCCGACTTCGCGAGTTCGGGCCCGTACGCCGAGACTTCCTTCAGCGCGATGCGATCCACTAAGGCCGCCTTCCGCAGCCAGAACTCGCGGGGCAGCGCGCTGTCCTGCGAGTGCCGCTCGCTCAACTCGGCGAGCGAGGCGATCTCCTGCTCGATGCTCGGCGCATCGGCGTACACCTCATCGGTCGAGACCCTGTGATGTGTGGTGGTGGCGGTGTCGGTCGTCTGCGGCATTACTGAACGTCCTTCGGGAGCCGGTTCGTGCGTGCCCTGTCGATGGCGAAGTGCAAGGCGTTCTCGGCGAGTTCGCCGTAGTCGTACGCGGTCTGGGCGAGGGCCTCGGCCGAGTCGAGAGCAGCCGCGAGCGCGGCGGACTCGTGTGCTTCGAGGCGCTGCTCTGCGGCCAGGGAGTCGGCTGCGTGCCGGGCGCTCTCCCGGTAGAGGAGATCCTCGCGGAGGGCGTGCAGCCGCTTGCCGCCACTCCAACGGGCAAGCCCCTCGCTCAGGTCTGGCATCTCGGCGATGAACAGGTACTCGCCGTGCTCGCGGTGCAGCAGCACACGTGACGGCTGCTTGCCGTTGAGCACGGAGCGGATGGCCCAGGCGGCGCCGTGGGCGTAGGCGCGTGCCGCGTTCTCGTGCAGGCGCCGGACCTGCTTCTCCAGGTCGGTATAGAGGTCGCTGACCGACACCAGTGCGACGTCGTGCGGACGGTGGAACGGCGTCCCGGGGACGGCGAGTTCGCCGACGTGGTGGTGGGTGCGGGACGGGTCGGTATTGGAGATGCCGAGCTTGGCGGTGTGGAGCGCGAGGCGGTACTCGCGGGCGGCGGCGCCTAGCGCGTACACGCTCTCGGGCAGCGTGCGGAACCAGGTCGTCTTGGTGTCAGCCATGGAAGTTCTCCAGGTGGCAGGAGCAGGGAACGAGGTGTTTCCGTACGGCCGATGGCGACGGCCGTACGGAAGCGGTCAGTGCAGCGGAAGCCGTACGGGCGCGTTCTCGCCGGCGGTTTCGAGGAGTTCGCGGAGGTCTCCGCCGACGGCGGCCAGGCGCGCTTCCATAGCGGCCCACGACTCGGCGTCGATTGCCATGAGGGCGGAGACGGCGACCGCGGCGTTGCCGCGCTGCAATGCGGAAAGCGCGTCGCGCAATTCGCCAGCGGCGGTCAGGGAGATCTGGGACGAGGCCGACGCGGACGACGTGCGCGTGGCGGCGTTGGTCGAGTTGCACATGATCGGGCTCCTTCGCTGTCAGTTGCCGATGGCGGTTGCGAGGGCGGTCATGACCTGGTTGATGGGCCCTGCAGCGGGCGTGTTGGCGAGGTAGAAGCCGAAAAGCAGTGAGGCGACGGCCGCACCGGCGCTCACCGCGCGGTACTTGAGCAGCAGCGCGACGATGAAGCCGAAGAGCAGCACGAGCGAGAGCGTGACCACGATCGGGTCCTTTCTGCCGGGCGGTCCGGCGGTCAGAGCGTCTGGGAGTGGTCGCGGTGCAGGCGGGCGACGAGGTTGTAGAGGTGCCGGCCGATCCGGATGCGCTTGCCGTGACCGCGGCAGCGGCGGCAGTCGGGGCCGCGCTTGATGCGTCCGCGGCGGTTGCGGCGGACATGGAAGCCGAAGCCGCGGCACCTGCGGCAGTCACCGAACGGCGAGACGGCGCAGAGCGCCGCGTAGCTGAGAGTGATGAAGAGCAGACCGGCGATAGCGTCGAGCGTCGAGGTCATGAAGTCCCCCTGAGCGGCGGTTGAAGGGTCTCCCCGGACCAGGCCGCTATCCGCTAGCGGCCTGGTCGCATAGGGAATGGCGCGCTAGCGGGGCCGCTAACGTTAGCGAGGCATGCTGCTAGCGGAAGCGGCTCCGAGCGTCATGCGGCGTCGGGCTTTCCGTCACGTTCCGCGACGGCTTTCGTGATGTCGGCGCGGGCGATGCCTCGCCGGTTGACGACCTTGCCGTCGACGCGGCGCCCGATCTGGATCGTGTTGATCCCGTACGGCTTGAGCGCCGAGGTGAGTTGCTCGGCACCCCACTCGCCGTAGATCTCCGGCCGCAACTCGGCCAGCCGCGAGGCGACTTCGTCGGACCACAGCTTGGATTCCTTGCGGCTGAGGACGGCGAGGATGTCGGCGAGCAGGTCGTACGAGGCGGCGGGATCGGCTTCCAACTCCTCGCCGAGCGCGTGCCCGGCGAGAGTTCCGGCGTCCTCCCGCAGTTTCCTGCCCCGCAGCGCGATGCGTTCGGCGATGACGGCGTCCGCGTACACGGAGCGGACGATGCGGGCGTCGGCGCCCTCCCCTACGAAGTAGTGGATGCCCTTGTCCGCCCAGGCGAACATGGTGGCCCGTACGCCGCGCTTGTACGCGCCCGTGCCGAGCACCATGTCGTTCTCGATCTGTCCCAGGACCTTGAGGCAGAACCGCGCGGATGCGTTGGCCCCGATCCCGGGCGGGAGAGCGTCCTTGTCCGGGCGCTGTGTCGAGAGGAGCTGCACGAAGCCGAGCGCCGGGCCGCGCTTGGTGATGTCGGTGCAGATTTCCTTGATCTCCTCGCCGTACTTGGGGTGTTCGAAGAGGACTTGGCACTCGTCGACGCCGACCACGACCGGGTGCAGCCCCAGGGACTTCTTCGACGCCAGATCGCTGGTCACCTTCGACTCCGGGCACAGGTCCCGCGGCAAAGAGCGGATGACCTTAGCCCGGCGCCGCAGCTCACCGCGCAGTTCCCGCAGGTCGGCGAGTATGTAGAGGATGTCCTCGTCGTCATCCCCTGCCCGGTAGCGGTAGGCGACCTGCTCCAGCGGTCCGAGGTCGCCGGTGCCCTTGAGGTCGAACAGGTGCAGCTCGGCCCGGGGGTCGAGCGCTGCGATCAGGAGCAGGAGCCGAAGAAGGAACGTCTTGCCCATGCGCGGGATCGCGCCGATCACGCCCGCGATGTACATGAGCGTGATCTCCACCCAACGTCCCCGCTGGTCGGTGCCGAACGCGACGGGCTTGAACAGGTCGGCCGAACCGGACTTCGCGAGCGGCCAAGCCGGCTGCTTGGCCTTCGACATGTCCTGATCCCCGACCCACAGCACCAGACGGCCGGTGTGCTCGTCGGGCACGGCGTCCGGCCATACGCAGCCGAGCGGGCGGCGCAGCCCGGAAGCGAGCTTGTCCCGCTTGTCGACGACATCCGCCACCGTCACGCCGAACGGCAGGTCGCCTTCGGCGCGCCAGCCGGGCCCATCCCTGGTGATCGGTGCGGTGAACGTCAGCGGGTCCCGGCCCTTGGCGATGGCCTGGTTGATCTGGCCGATGCCGAGCGAACCGAGCGCCCTGAGCACGATGTCGCTGGTCAGCTTCTGGACCTTCGGGATCTCGACGGCCCGGTGGACCACGGGTGCGTCGGCGGGCTGGCCGAGCCAGCCGAGGGCCAACGTGACCACGGCTCCCGAGAGGGCGAACAGCCAGGCGGGAGCGAGCACGTACAGGGACATGGCCGTCGACATCCCCACGATCGAGGCTGCGACGGCGACGAGTGTGCGCCAGCGGACGCGTCGGTCGCGCTGCCGGCTGAGCTTCAGGTACTCGGCGACGTCTTCGCGCCTGGCGGCAGCGGCGCGCAGTGGGTCGCCTTCCCGATCGGCAAGCCATCGCATCGTCCCGCCGACGAACTGAGCTGCGCCGCGCGGAGATTGAGCGCTCAGCCGCATCCCGTACCAGGGGAGGCGCACCCCGTGGTACGCGGCCGTGTGCCAGGTGTGGCCCGCGAGCCAGCCGGCAGCGGTGACGAACTCCGGCTTGGAGGTGGCCCACGCCGGGAGCACTGGCCGACGCTTGGCGCCGCGCACACGATCCATGAAGCTGGGGCCCGACGGACCGTCGGGCTTGTCGACCGCCGGTCGCGCGGTCGGGTCACCGGACTCATCGGGAGCGGATGTCGCCGACTCGGTCGCCTCGGAGCGGGCCGACCGCTTCTCCTTCAGGTCGACCACGTCATTGGAGTCTTCGACCGCCATTTCTGATTCGAGTCGTTCGAAGAGTTCGTTCTCGTCGTCATGGTTCACTGGCACGTCCTTCCTGTTGGGAGGGCCGGGCCCGGCTGCTGCTGTGGTAGGTACGTCAGCCGGGCCCGGCGCATGAGCGGTTTCGCGTACGCGAGTCGAGTCGCGGCCGTCGGCCGACCGGGTCGGCCGAACGAGCTCTACGAATCAGCTCGCCGCTGTCGGCTCCAGCTCCGGGGGTCGTTCCTCTTCGTTCGTGCGCTGTCGGCGCTCCGCCCTCAGCTCCTCTCGGAGCTCGCGGGAGCGGGACTGTCCGCAGCCGACGGCGTCACGGATGCGCTCCGCGGTGAGCGCTGCGTCGGGCCAATCGGCTGTCGCCTCACGGGCCTTGACCAAGTGCTGCTCGAAGGAAGGCCACGCCTTGCCGCCCGACGACTTGCGCCGAGCAGACCGTCGACGAGGCGGCCTGGCCGCCTTCGGTCCCGCGCCGGACTCCTCCTCGCCGCTCCCGGCCTGCGCTTCGTCCTGCTCGGCAAGCGCCCCATCTGGAGCCACGTCCCCGAGCTTGAGCAGCACGCGCTCCCGCAACGGCGCCTCACGGCGCCAGCGCCGCCCGTACCGTTCGCGAAGACCGGCCCGAGCGAGCTGCCGTTCCTTCTCCCGCTCCAGCGCCTCGCGGTAGCTGGTGATCTCCCACAGCGTCATGCGGCGCCACAGGGAGAACGTCGAGCGGGGAGCGAGCAGCCATCGGGAGCGCCGGATGCGTTCCATCCGGGCGCCCGTGGCGGCTCCGATGCGTACGGCGTAGACGTGCGCGACGACTTCGGAGAGGCCGACCCAGAGCAGCGGCATCGTGCCGTGCGCGACCTTCGCGGAGAGGCTGTCGCCGGCCGCGACGTTGAGCCAACACGTGACGAACGTGAGCGCCCACGGCACCCAACGCACCCACGACAGGCGCATGTCCAGCCTGATGAGCAGCAGGTTGGCCGCGGTGAACACGGGAATCGCCGCGTCGATCCCGACCGGCAGCATCCATGGGTGGACGAAGCCCCAGCGTTCGGCGGCGCGAGCGACGGAACCGAAGGACGTCGCCAGCCCGAGACCGCCGACACCGACGCCCGCCGGAACCACCGCGACGAGTAGTGCCTTCTCCGCCTTGCCGAAGGGCGGAGGCTCAGGGGCGGTCACGCCGCTCCCTTGGTCCACGGCAGCCGGGCCCGCTTCGAGGGGTGCTCCCACAGCGGCGCGACGTCGCGGAGCGCCGCGGCGTAATCGGCGTTCACCCGGGCGATCTCGTCGTGCTGCCCCAGCTCGTCGAGCTCCGCGAGCACGTCATGAGCGGCAGCCAGACGGGCCTCCCGCGCCTCGTACGGCTCACCGGGAAAGCCGAGGAACAAGTCCCGGAAGGACTCGGCGGGTTCCTCGAAACTCAAGGCCAGTTCCTCGAACTCGGAGGCTTGCCAGGCCTCCTGATCGCCTGCGTAGGCACGCATGCTCTCTCCTCGTCTCGTCGGTGGGATGGGACTCGGGGCAGCGGGCTTCCTGATCCGTTGGCCGCTCCCCCGCGTGGGCGCGATCAGCACGGCTGTGCCGTCGCGCGATGGCTTGCGCAGGGACCACTCACCTCGTCGGCGAACGAGTGGTCATGACCTCCGACATGCCTTCACGAAGGCGATGCCGGAGATCAAAAGCACTCATTCGTCCAGGTGCACTCTGTTGAGTTCTCAAGCCACAGGCGCTTCCTTCGGGCCTCTGTCACCAGGCCCTCCGGGCGCTCACCGGCCGCCGCACCTACCGCGAGGGCAGGCATGCAGCGCCCGAGCCACCATCAAGAGGTCTTGTCCTCAAGTCATCTTGATGACTCGATCGACTATGACGTTCCTCCCCCCGACTCGTCAAGTCCTCTTGATGACTCGTATGCTGGGGTCCTCGAGAGAACGGAACGGTGAGTAGCCATGGCGAAGGCGTACGAGCGGATCGCGGATGACTTCCGGCGCCCCATCCGCGCAGGTGAGCTGAAGCCGGGCGACAAGCTGCCCACCGAGGCCAAGCTCGTGGAGCGCTACAACAAAGGGCTGCCGACGGTGCGCCAGGCGCTCGCGCAGCTGGAGGCCGAAGGTCTCGTCGAGAAGAAGCACGGCCGCGGCACCTTCGTGCGTACGCCGCGGAAGCTGGTGTCGCGCAGCAACGAGCGCCACCAGTGGGAGAAGGACCGCGCCCGCGAGCCTGAAGCGCAGCGGCTGGAGACGGGATCGACCGAGCACGACACCGGCCTGACGGTCGATGACCTCGTCTTCCATGCGAAGTACGAGCAGATCCCGGCGAACGAAGACATTGCGACCGCCTTCGGCGTACCCGAGGGCACGACCATGCTTCGGCGCACGTACCGGACGCGCTACAGCGCCGAGCCGGCGCCCTTCACCCTTGTGACCTCATACCTCGTCCGCGACATGGTCGCGAAGAACCCCGACCTGCTCGACGAGACGAACGAGCCGTGGCCGGGCGGCACACAGAACCAGCTCTACACGGTCGGCATCGAACTCGACCGCATAGAGGAACGCGTCACTGCGCGCCCGCCCTCCGCCGAAGAGGCCGAGGAACTGGAGCTGCCTCCGGGCACAGCGGTGCTCGTCCTCCGCAAGTTCTCGTACGGCACCAAGGACCGCCTCGTGGAGATGTCGGACGTCATCCTCCCCGGCGACCGCACGCAAATGACCTTCGTGACCCCACTGGATCGGTGGTAACCACCTTGCAGCAGCGCATCGTTGTGCTCACGGCTGTCCACGCACCCGGCGCTCACCATCTGCCGGACGCGTATCGGTCGCTCCAGGAGCAAGAGTTGCCGGACGGGTGGGAGTGGCAGTGGGTCATCCAGGAGGACGGCGAGACAGACCAGGTCGCCGAACTCGTCCCCGACGACCCGCGGGTGAGCTTCGCCCAGGGCCGGCGCGGCGGCCCCGGCGTCGCCCGCACCATGGGACTCGCCCGCGCACGTGGCGAGTTGGTCAAGGTCCTCGACGCCGACGACATGCTCACCCCGGGCGCCCTGGCCCGGGACATCGCCGTCTTCGAGCGCGAGCCCGATATCGCGTGGACGACCTCCCGCGTCCTCGACGCCATGCCGGACGGCTCCACGGTCGGCTTCGAGGGCGACCCTGACGAGGGCCCCATCGAGCGCGGCTCCGTCCACCAGCACTGGATGGCCCACGACTACCGCGCCCAGGTCCACCCCGCGACCCTCTGCATCCGACGCGATCTGCTGCTAGCGCTGGGCGGCTGGATGGCCCTGCCAGCATCCGAGGACACGGGCCTCCTGCTCGCCCTGAACGCCGTCAGTCGCGGCTACTTCACCCGCGAGGTTGGCCTGATGTACCGCAAGTGGCCAGGCCAGGCCACGAATCAGGCAGCACACGCCCACAAGGACGAGCGCGACGCTCGCATGAACGTGATTGATGCGAGAGCTCGCCAGCTTATCGAGCTCGGATGGAGTTACTCGCTCCCAGCTCGTGACCCACGACGTCCAACGGTCTAGATCTTTTCGCTTTGGGTTGGCTGAGTGTCACCGCTTGACCCGGCTACGTATGGCTAGGGCTGACAAACCGAGGAGCGTGGGTACGGCGAAGCGGGAGGTCATCTCAACATACGTCCCAATGGTGGTCAGGTTTTGGCCGGAGGAGCGGAAGACGACCGAGTTGATGACCACTCGCAGGGACTTCTCGAACCGATTCGTCGTGAACCGCTGCAACAGCGGCTCATTAGAGTTCATCGGATCGGGAGTTTCGCTTATCAGACGGGCTCGGCTATGTGTGACTTCTCCGGTGATTGTGGGCTTCGGCTCGTGCTTAGGTAGCCCCCAGCCCATCAAAGCCACGAGGGTCGCTCCCATAGCGAGGGTAAGCCAAGTGAGTGCCCGGGTCGCTCGGAGGCCGTAGCCAGACAGTGCCCAGTAGAGATGCAGCAGGAGACGTTCGCTGCGGGGGCGCTGCACATTGTTACGGCGCATCTCCATCTCGCCGTAGTAGAAGTCCGCGGCTCCGGGTTCGTCCTTGCCATCTTCCAGGGACTTTCGTAGCTGCCGGTACAGCGGCGCAAGCGCCGCCGGAGTCAGTACCTCGTACCCACTCGGTGCTGGAGCCTGCCACCCCGCCCAATCCTCCGCTGTCCGCCAATGTTGCTCCTCGGCAAGGGTGTACCGACGGGACCACCGCATAGGGAACGCGCCTCGCCTGTGCCACCGAGGCGGGGTAGGACGGAGGGTGTATTCGCCTTCCAAGCGCAGTTGATCCAGGTGGACGGCACCACTGAAAAGGCACGAGGTGAGATCGAGATCGTTAAGGATCAAATGCGCAGCGTCCACGCCTTGGATCGATTTTACTGACGCCTTCCAACCACCGGTCAGAGATGACTCGTCGATCTCTTCCCCAAGCTTGCTCTTGAAGGCACTGCGCCTACTGGTGACGCTCAGCGGGTATTCGAAGAAGGCATCAGTCAGATCTACTTCGGCGTATCGAACCCAAATCGCCCCCGTTGCGGCCCATCGCGTGCCCCGGAACTCCACGCGCCTAGCAGCTACTTCGATCGTGACCGGACCCTCGAACTCCATCCCCGACAGATTTGCGCTGCTAGAACAAACCAGCGGACCGAAATTTGACGCCCGTCCCAATTGTGCCTCACGGAATGAGACATCTCCCTGGAAGAGCGCCTTAGTAACGTTGAACGCTCCATGGAGAGAAACCTCGTCGAAGTTCGTGTTGCTGCAGAAGGTTGTCCCCTCGAACTGGACGTTCTCTTGAAAGTTAGCCCCAGTGAACGTGGTGTTGGCACCGAAAGTCGCCGCTGCAAAATCAGCATTTCCCTGGAAGGTCACTTTTGAGAAGCTGGCGCTCTCGCGGAAGGTCGTTCTCGAAAGGTTCACGCTTCCACCGAAGGTAGCGGAAGCGAACTCACCATCCTCGAAGGTTACCTCTGTAAATGTCGTGCTCTTACCGAAGGTCGCGCCTCGGAATTCGGCACTCTGATTGAATGTGGCTCCGGTGAAGATCGACCCATCGCCCAAGGTGGCTCGCTCGAACACGGCCTCTCCATGGAATATCGCCTGAGCAAACCATGTAAAGTCGTTGAAGCTCGCTCTTGCGAATTGAGCTCTTTCATGGAAAGTAGCTCCAAGAAACCAAGCATTGTTGCCGAAGGCAGACCTCGAGAAGTTGATGTATTCGTTGAATCCAGGCGTAGCGGCGGGGGAGTTTTCGCCGAAGGACGCCCTCTCGAACCACGCGTAGTCTCCGAATGTCACCCCCGAGAAGTCGGCACGTACTAGGAAGATTGCCTGCTCAAAACTGACCCACCCGCCGAAGGTTGCCCCGAATGCAACGAACGAATCGAAGATTACCTCTATGAACACGGTTGTTTCACCGAAGATTACACCCGGGAAGTCGGCTCTTCCCTGGAAGACCGCCGCTCTGAAATTGGTGTTGTCGCCGAAAGTCGCTCCCGAGAATCCGGCCAAGTCCTCAAAGGTCGCCGCCGCGAAGTCGGTATTGTCACCGAATGTCGCACCGGTGAACCCGGCGAAGCGCTGGAAGTCTGCCCCAGCGAAGCGGGCATCATCATCGAAGACTGCATTCGTAAAGAGAGCCTCACCTAGTTGGGGCTTCTGTGTATTGGGGTCTGATATCGCAGCCAGAAGTTCACTCAACAAGGGTGCAGTGAAATGCGTGCCTGAGTGATCTATGTCGGCGCCCGCGGACAGTTGGGACAGGTAGTCGGAGCGGTCAGCATGTGAAAGGTGGGACAAGCAAGCCGTGTGGGGGGTGACGGAGCGGCCTATACAGCCCCTGGGATCGTCAGGGCTCGCGCCTTCTCCGCAGTGTGGCCAGGGAGGGGGCTCAGTTGTAGCTACAAAGGTCATGAGTCAGCAGACACCCTGAGTGGTCGTGCGGTTGCAAGGGAGTCGAGAGGTACGGCAACCGGCAACATATGCAAACAGGTTGACTAGTCGGCATGTGAGATCGGTACCTCGTAAACGATCTCGCACAAGGAAGCTGGTACGACGATGTCCGCCGTCTCGACTGGTCGGCCATCATCGCCGTAGTACGTGCGCTGGATCTGGGTCACTAGTGCGCTGCGTGTGAGGCCAAGCAGGGCGATCTCCTGAGCCGTCGCTTGTCGTGGCTCCGGTTGCTCGACAGCGTGGCCAACCGTGATACCGATTTCCGCCATGCGCTGGACGACACCGAGGCCAGCGTGAGGCCCGCCCTCCGGAAGGACCACGATCGTTCCGCCAGTGAGTTCGTATGGCTCCCAACTGGTCGACAGCTGCACGGGCTTGCCGTTCGCCATGAACTCGTAGCGAGTGCGGACGCCGAGGTCGCCTTCCTCGATGCCGAGACGAGCCGCGATGTCCCCGGGGACCGGCACTTTCGCCTCAGTGTGGCTCTCCCACGTGCCTTGCCGGCCCAGCGCCTTCATGTCTGCGCGGAACGGAGAGCCTCCCTGCTGCTCCCGACTCAGCGAGCGAACCATCCGCAGCCGTGACCGTGGCTCCGCAACGTACGTCCCCGAGCCCGTTCGGCCTTCGAGGATGCCCTGACTGATCAGCAGATCGTTCGCGCGACGTACGACGTTGTGCCCCACGCCGTACTCCTCGCCCAGGCGAGCGCGCGACGGCAGCTTCTCCCCAACTGCCCACTCCCCATTGGCGATGCGCTCCCGGAGCAGGTCGGCGATGCGGAGGTACGGGGGCTGCTCAGGCATATGGAAAATCTAGCCCATCAGGTCTAAGCTGATTAAGCACCTTTACTTCATGTGACCGAGGCGCGACGGAGGACTTCCGCATGCCCACACCTGCGTCCCGCGCAGACGAGGTAGCGGAGCGGCTGACCGCCACGGGGCTCACACCCGAGGTGAAGGACCGGAAGAACCACTTCCTTGTGGAAGCCAAAGTGCCTGACCAGGCCTCCCCGGAGTCCTGGAAGAGCCTGTTAGGGGCGCTGGAATCCGCCGATCGCTTCGGTCAGGAAGTCAGCGCTGGCGGCATGACCGTATGGGCCGCCATCCGAAAAGGGGACCCCCGCGACAGCGCCGGCTGCCCGGGGGCATGGCCGTCAGCTTTAGGGAGCTGAGCGACGTGATTAACCGTAGCCACTACGCCGACGAGCAGCCATGGCGCGTGCTCCGCGCCCGCAACCAGCGGCTCCCGAGACCGCAGCGTCCCGCGACGGAAGCACGTCCTTCGCCGTCACGGACGGAAGGCCCAACTCGTACGCAGCCGCGCCGACCAGAAGCCCCTGCCTCGGTACATCGCCCCATGCCGGCAGCTGTGCACCGAGCCTCGCGACGTACAACTCACGTTCAGCTGCACCCCGTTGAGGTGCGCTGATGGGCCATGCGCAGCAACAACGTCGGCCGGACTGGCGGACTCCTTACGTCTCGGTGGCCTGCCGTATGGGAGCGCACGGCCAATGCACGGAAGCCGAACCCCGTGCGGCCCAGCACTCCTGGCCCGTCATCTACGAGACCTGCAGCTGCTCGTGGTGCCACCCCCGGCAAGAGGGAGTTTCGATGCATCCCAACAGCGCGTCGGTATCGGTCACTTCCGCCACGGTCCTCCGTGGCGACGTGATCCAGGTCGGCGGTCAGCCACTCACCGTCTCCGACATCGTGACGTTGCCGCACAAGGCGAAGCGCCTCCGGTTCGAGACGGGGGAGAGCCTGACGATGCATGTCCGGACGCGGCTAGCGGTCTTCCGGCGGAAGGGCCGGTGGTGACCGTGGCGCGATACCAGCGAGTCGCGGACTCGATCCGCCGGCAGATCGCCGACGGGATCCTGACCGCGGGCGACCGTCTGCCGACGGAGCCGTTGCTCGTCGAGGAGTACGGGGTGAGCCGGCTGACCGTGCGGCACGCCCTCGACGTACTCCAGGCAGAAGGGGTGATCGAGAAGTTCCACGGACGGGGCACGTTCGTCCGACGGCCGCCTCAGCGGATCTCGTACGTTAGCGCAGGCAGCGGCGGGTTCCGCCAGCCGGAGACGGACCACGACGAGATCGAGACGTACGTCAGGCCCGGCTCCGTCCTCGCCGAGGCGCCGCTGACTGCCCTGATGCAAGTCAAGCCCGGCACCGCACTGGCCGAATACCTGTACTTCAGTCGGCGGGACAAGGACCCGTATAGCTTGGCGCGCGTCTACGTCCCGCTCGACCTGGCGGAGCTTCTCGACACCCCTATCGGCAAGCTGCCGTGGGGCGCTGAGATCCCCTTGGGCCTGCAGGCCGCCGGAGTCCGCCTGGCCCACATCACGGAGAGGGTCACCACGCGTCCGCCGACACAGGACGAAGCGGACCGTCTCAACCTCCCGCCTGGGGCAACAGTGTTGGAGGTCGAGCGCACTTCGATCGACGATCGCGGCCGCGTCGCTGAAGGCGCCTGCTTCGTGTCGCCGGGAGACCGCATCGAAGTCGTCTTCTCCACGGCGCTCGCCGAGACGAAGGGCGGTGATCGAGGTGCCGTTCGGTAAGTCCTGCATCATCTGCCAGAAGAGGCAGGGGGAGACGATCCTGGTTCAGGCCATCGAGAGTGGTTCGGGCCCCGGTTGGGGGCTGTACGCGTGCCCGAGCCCGTGCGCGCAGGAGTATGCCGGCCGCTCGTACGCGCCCTCCTGGCTGCAGGAGGACCTGCGTCAACTGGGGCTGTGGCCTCCCACCAACTGACCGGACCACGACGGGGCCCTCATGCCGAGTGCGTGAGGGCCCCGTATGTGTCAGGTGAGCCATTCGGCGTCGATGCGGGAGAAGACAAGGTCCATCTCCTCCGTAATCGGCCTCCGCCAGCGTCGGGGCGCCTGCGGACGACGCATGGCCGAGGGGTAACTCCCCGGGTCGTAATCGTTGATCAGACGGTACGCGTGGAAGCCGCTGTCTACGAACGTCCTGAGCAACTCGTCGGCCGAGTCCCCCAGCGCGTTCATGCGCTGGGGAGTCACCTCGACCACCACCTCTGCGTCCTGCCGCAGCCGGTTCAACGCGGAGCTCAAGCCCCGTACCGCTGCCCCTTCCGCCCCCTCGACGTCGATCTTGATCACACGCGCTCGTTCAATTTCCCCTTCGCTGAGCAGCTGAGTCAACGGGTGCGCGTCCACCTCGAATTCGGACTCCGCCGGCCCGGAGTAGGGCACGGTGCTGGTCGCTCCGGTGTTGCGTGAGCTGGCCTGAATGAACTTCAGGGTCTCGTCCTGGTCGGAGACCGCGGCATGGACCGCGCGAAGGTTCGAGCAGCGGTTCATGTTCGCGTGCTGCAGAAGCCGGCGATGGAATGCCGGCGAGGCCTCAACAGCAACGACACTCCCGGACGGACCTACGAGGGACGATCCGAGCACGCTGAAGTACCCGATGTTGGCACCCACGTCGACGAAGACGTCCCCGGACTTCAGCCTCTGCCGGAGCCAGTGACTCAGGTGAGGTTCCCAGACGCCGAACAGGTACAGGTGGCGCTGAATCAGATCCTCGCTGTCGACGAGAAACCTCGCGCCAAAGCGTGTTCGGGCTTCGCGACGTACAGAGTGCTCCCGGAGCTGAGGAGCCATGTACTTCCGCGCAAACTCCCTCTTGCCCAGCGCTACGGGGAAGTAGCGGACATAGTTCCGCCCAACACCTTGCAAGAGCCGAAGCCCGTGAACACTCATCCCGCTACCTACCTCGTCGCAGACCATCTCCCCGGTCACCTGGGCTGAGCTGCACTGACCTGCCCACTGGAACAACGACTCCCGTACCTCATAAAGTCCTCTGGACATCTGGACAACAAGTTCCATGCCAGGGGGATGACTTGGACACCGGCGAGCAACTCGTGACCATCAGCGCCGTCTTATTGGGTGCCCTGATGACACACGTGACCAACTACATGTTGGAGCGAAGCCGCAATCGACACGCGCTCTTGACGCGGTGGGACGACAAGAAGCTCGACGCCTATGAGGGCTACGTCGACCGCACTCGCGCGATGATCTTCCTGGCAGTGCAGCTGTACGAACACAAGGAAGGCATACGTGAGAGCCAGAAGTCAGAGCCGGAGATGCTCGCCGAGCTTGGCGACGCGAGCCGGCTCCGCGGACGGGCCTTTGAACGTGTCATGCTGCTCGGCGGTGACGAGGTCGTCGAGGCTGGTCATCGACTCAACACGGTCGTCGTCGAGATCGACTGGCAGGCCACAGGCAGGACATCCGGGACCCTCGACGAGTGGCGAGCACGGAACCGAGCCGCATTCCAGGCGATCAACAACTTTCACGACGCCGCGAGGGAAGACCTGGGCGTCAAGGGCAACGTGACCGGCGAGAGCCACCCGCCCCGAGACCTCCTACTCCCGCCCGCACAGCGCAGCAACGCGAAGTCGCCCCAGGACGCACGAGAGAGCAACAGCTGACGATCACAAGGCGTAGGCCGTGCGCGGGAGTGCCCACGAGGCGTTACACGTCGCATTTGATCTGTCGAGGCTATGAGCTTGGGAATCACCGGCCACGAGGACTCAGAACCGGATGTGACCTGGGAATAGGGCTGCTCGCAAGGTCGTCCAACGGGGGCCCAGGAGGGACCGTTGTTGACCACCTTGCCCCGCCCCTTCTGGCATGGATCTGGCACGGCCGCTCCTCCTCGGAGCTGGAGTGCGCGAGCGTTGAGGTTCTAACGCGAATCAGCTGGTGGGTATCAACGTGTGCTCCTCAGGCGGAGAAGCGGACAGGCCAGGAAGCTCCAGTACCGCTGGTGAGTCTCGCTTGGCGTCCACGGCCAGCGCGGCAGGACCTGGGGCGCGAGGCCCGGGTAGCGGGATGATGGTGGAGAACTTCAGGCCCGAGCAGTCGAGAACACTAGGCATGCAACCGGAGCGATTTGTCCACAATTGGATGATATCGATGGGCGGCCGGGGGTGATTCCGCACGAATTGCGAGAGCGCGACCGACGTCCCGTAATCCCGGCTACTAGAGGGTAGTTCGCTAGTCACTCGATACAGTCGACTGGTGATCCTCCCGCAGCAGCAGACCCCGCCGCGAACAGAGTCATGGCGGGCCAAGCTCCGGCGCCAAAGGAGGTCTCTCGCCAGATTAAGTCGGGTCCGGTATTGGATCTTGATCCGTGCGGGCTGGCTGATCATGTGTGTTGCAGTGCTGTATTCAGCGGATGCGCTCCTGATTGGTTGGGCGGACGCTTGGGAAGTCTTCGTTGGTCGCGAATCCCCGAAGGGCGCTCCTGCTCCGCCTCTCACTTGGTCCCTGTCAATCGTCGGCTATGCGTTCACCCCTGCGTTCATTGGCGCGATCGTCGGATACATCGTCTCCGGGCAGATTGACTCGCGCCGGTGCGAATCGTTGGACGACGTAGAAGAACGACTCCGTCGTCAAGCCGGCGGCCCCGGCTGTCTTCCTCCCGGAGGCCACGGGTGAGGCCGCTCAGCGACTTGTAT
Organism: Streptomyces bathyalis; assembly: GCF_015910445.1. NCBI lineage: Bacteria > Bacillati > Actinomycetota > Actinomycetes > Kitasatosporales > Streptomycetaceae > Streptomyces > Streptomyces bathyalis. The sequence continues at coordinate 3,554,326 of NZ_CP048882.1, read as the reverse complement.
CACGAGGGAGGAGTTGAGAAGGCCTTTGCTGAGGACTTTGTCCAGATCCCCCACAAGGGATGTTGGGCGACAGCGTCCGACCACTGGGAGCGAACCGTCGAAGAGATCCTCAACAGTGTCCGAGACTTTGAGGGTATGCCTCGTGAGCTTGCGGTCAGGAAGGCAGAGGCGTCCGCGCAAGACGTTCTTCGGTACTTGGCTCAGCGCGGGCTCTGTTCATTCTGCACGACCTGAGAATTGAATGCGTTAGCGCTCGGCTTGCTACGTTGGGAGACATGGTGGAGAAGCGGACACTTGAGGAGGTCTTGCAAGATCTACTCATGTCTGCCGACCCTGCGGCAGATGCGGAGCTGGCGGCAGATGTTGCGACGGTCATTTCACGCGCAGCAAACAGTGGAGGCCTGACCGAGGAACAGTTTGAACAACTAGGAGCAAGATTTCCCTCGTTGCGCAGCGAAGGCCAGTTGCCTGCACCGATGGAGAGCGCCAATCGTCTGGCGGGTACATCGGTGGACGACCGGTCTCTATCGGTGCGAGAAGCGCTAGCGCAGCATTCAAGTGATGCGCGTGTCGACCTACCTGGTCCGCCGCCGGGCTGTCCGGCCCACGGGCTCGGCCCGGAGGGTGTGCGGCGGCTGTACGGTCCGGAGGCCGACGCGGACCCGATGGCGCTGTACGAGCGGCTGCGTGACGAACACGGCCCGGTGGCACCGGTGTTGCTGCCCGGGGACCGTCCCGCGTGGCTGGTGCTGGGGCACCGGGAGAACCTGGAGGTCTCGCGCACGCCCTCCCTCTTCTCCCGCGACTCCCGCCTGTGGCGCGACATGCAGGAGGGCAAGGTCCCGCCGACGCATCCGCTGGCGCCGCTGACGATGTGGCAGCCGCTGTGCGTCTTCGCCGAGGGCGAGGAGCACGAGCGGCTGCGCAGGGCCGTCACCGAGAGCCTCGCGCGCTTCGAGGCGCGCGGGATCCGCCGGTACGTGACGCGCTTCGCACACCAGCTGATCGACGAGTTCGAGCCGAAGGGACGCGCCGACCTGGTCGAGCAGTTCGCCGACCAGCTGCCGCTGCGCGTGATCACACAGCTCTTCGGCATGCCCGAGCACCACGGGCCCCGGCTGATCGAAGCGGCCAAGGACATGATCCGGGGCTCGGAGACCGCCGTGGCGAGCAACGACTACATCACCGAGGCCCTTCAGGATCTGGTGGACCGCAAGCGTGCGTCGCCGGGACACGACGTGGCGTCCAAGCTGATCGAGCACCCCGCCCGGCTCACGAACGACGAGGTGCGCGAACACCTTCGGGTGGTGCTCGTCTCGGCGAACGAGCCGACGGTCAACCTGATCGCGAACACCCTCCGCCTCGTCCTGACCGACCAGCGCTTCCGGGCGACTCTCGCCGGGGGGCACATGACACTGCCCGACGCGCTGGAGCAGGTGCTCTGGGACGAGCCACCCATGACGACGAATATCGGCCGCTGGGCGACGGGCGACGCACAGCTCGCGGGCAAGACGATCAAGGCCGGAGACATGCTGTTGCTCGGCCTCGCCGCCGGCAACGCCGATCCGCAGATCCGGCCCGACAAGTCCACGCCCATGCACGGCAACCGCTCGCATCTCGCGTTCAGCGGGGGACCCCACGAGTGCCCGGGCCAGGACCTCGGCAGGGCGATCGTGGACACCGGGATCGACACGCTCCTCACGCGCATCCCGGATCTGCGGCTGGCCGTCCCGGAAGAGCGTCTGAAGTGGGAGACCGCGCTCATGTCGCGCCGCCTGGTGGCACTCCCCGTGGAGTTCGCGGTCCGTAGCTCCAAGGGGCCCGCGCGCTCGGATCCGAGTGCGCCGTCAGTCGAGCTTCCGCCTATGAGCCGGCACCAGGCGCCGCTGCCTGCGGCCACCGCAGAGTTCGAGCGGACCTCGTGGTGGACGTCTCTGAGAGTGCGTCTGCTGAGGCGGCGATAACACTGCTAGACCGGAATCTGGTGTCCGCGCGCGGCTTGGCGTCTCTACAGAGAGTTGAGGAGGGTAGGTGACAGTCGGTTTTCATGCAGCGATTGCTGGGACGGGCTTCATGGCGATCTTGAATGTGATGGCGGTCATCGGCCCAGCCGGACTTCTCGGCGGCGTGGGTGGTAGGTCCGCTCGATCCAGGTGACGATCGCGGCAACAACCTTCGGATCCGTTGCTCTGGGGGAGAGAGCAGTCGGCTCAGGCGACCAGACTGAACCCTAGGCGCCCGGCTCAGGTCACGATGGGAGGACTTGAAATCGCTCACACTCCCAGGCTCATACACACCAGGATGGTAACTAACGGTCAAGTTACCTGGGGAGGGTCCTGTGCCGAGGGGTATATGGGTGGGACACGAGCACTTCAGAACAAAAGAGGCGGTTAGGGACCGCTGCCGCGCGATCCGAGACCGCTACCGGGGTCAGCCGCAAGTCACGGGAGAGAACGACGATCATTTCCTTCGGGAACTGCTTTCCCTCCACCCCGAGTACGAGTTCAAGAAGGGCAGCGGAATCACCGGCTTCACGGTAATCCGCAACGAGCTACACGGCACGTACGGATTCGCGGTGTTGCGCGTGGACGGAACCACCATCGACTTCTCCTGGAACGTCTGCTTGAATCCGCCATCTCAGCTTCAGAAGGTCCTGAGCTGCCTGCGGCGGGCGATAAAGGACCAAGTGATTGCCCACCGAGACGCCGCTTTCATGGCAGGTCCCGTCAGCTGCGCGATAACTGGCGCAACGATCGCCTTCAAGCAGGAAGCGCACGTGGACCACCACGCTCCGACCTTCCTTGAGATCGCCGAGGGCTTCATCACGTCGCACGGTGGCCCTGATGCCTTCCGTATTGCGGACGACATCCCAAATGGGTTCTCCCACGCCGAACTCGCCGACAAGGAGTTGGAAGCTGCCTGGCAGGAACACCACCAAGCGGTCGCTGTGCTCCGCGTCGTTACCAAGTCGGCGAACCTGAGTCGACCCAGGGAGGAGAACAGATGATCGCCTTGGGCTGGTGATACACCCCTGTGAGGTTGGCTCGGGGCCTTGTGGAACGGGTGACGAGAATCAACCCGTGCGCTGGGCTTGGGAATCACCGTGCAGATCGGGCCAGTTGACCTCTGACCTGCACGGAGCAGTCCTTTCTCAGTCGTTCAATGACCCCGATTATTGGCCCCTGTTGACCGTGGCTTACCGCCTCTTCTGGTGCGCATCTGGTGCGCATCTGGTGCGGGAGTCGTGCGGCGAACACGAGGCTGTCGGCGCAGTGTCCAGTGCTGCACCGTTCCACGTGGAACAGGCTAGGACTGTTCCTCCGACCACGGCCGGGGAAGGGTCCGGACATGGACTCGAACGGTGACGCTCAAGCGGCAGCTCGGGAGCTGGCACGTCGAGCGCAGGAGATACGATTCACAGCGGCCCGACGGGCATGGCGGAAGCTCCTTTGGACGCTCACTGGCGGGCAGTTCGGTCGCAGCGGGCCATGGAACGACCGGAAATGCGGCTCTTTCGAACGTGCAGGATGGCGCGTGCGAGCGGCTGAGCTGGACGACGATGACGCCTTCGCGGTCACGTACTGGGTGTGTCGGAGATGCCGCCTTGGATGGGTGGAGTGGCCCTATGCCGCGCCTCAGTACGTCCGCTGTGGGCTGGCTGGTGCCGGCCTTGCAGCTCTGCGCGCCGACAACCAGGGGGTGGAGTGGTACACCCTGGGCGGACACGATCTGGATGCCGTCCCGTTTTGGAAGTCGGTTGGCTCTGGCGTCCCAGGCGGTTACGAACCGCGCGAGCCGTGTGAGCACGACCCTCAACATCGGGGCCGCAGCAGATCTTGACGCGTACAGGGAAGCTAGGGGGCTCCTCTTGGTGGCGTGAGCTGAGTTCCAATGCCCCTTGGCCCCCGACGGTGCCCGTCAGGGTGGGCGTCGCCGAACCTGAAAAGAGCTCTGGAGGGGTGACCGTCGTCGACGGTCACCCCTCGTGTCTTCAGCGTGTCTCAGCTCGTTCCACGTGCTTCCCGTTCCTGACCCGCCTGTGTGGGCGATGCGTGGGTCAAGCGGGAGGGGCGGGTCTGCATTTCGACAGCAACTGACATCGTGAGCTCACCGAAGCGCTTAGCCACCGTATCGTGGTAATCGCGAAGGGTTTTACTGGAAATATCCGGACGTTGACGACCCATTAGATAATGGGACACCACCGCACAGGCCTGATTGTGTGCTTTGAGGGCGTTTTTGACTGTGCGTCCAGCGACTGTCATCACTGTGGACAAACGCCTGATGAGCTTCACGTGCGCGGTGAGCGTACTCTCCAGTGCCTCGACCATGCGTAGGTCTTCAGTCGGCTCCTCCACGCGATTGCAGAGAGTTGCCAGCGCCGTAAGGAAGTTCTCCGCATCTTGGAGCATGTCGCTGTATGTAGCTCTGCGCTCTTGACGTAGCCAGTGCTCAAACTGATCGTTAGCCTGCCGCTCGGCGTGTTCCAAGGCGGACTTTGCCGCCCGATCTGCGCTTTCCCGCGCTCCTCGGACTGCGGCGTACCCACCAGCCAAAGATCCACCTACTGCGCCTATCAATCCCATGGCCGCAGCCAACACGGCGGCCCACCCCTGATCCACGGTTTCCCCCTCATCGCCAGTAGAGCGCCCTCCCTCAGAGGATGCTGCATGCACCTGCATCGACGTCGTGTCATGCAGGTGCATGCAGTTCCGAGCCATTCGTGGATGACAGAAAGGTCCTATCCCGGCGGACTCGTGTGACGAATTATAGGCACGACGGTCGCTGATCATCTCAGCCGATCGACTAACTTCCTGGGTTCATCCTCGTCCGACTACGGTCGCGGGTGTTGGACGAGAAATCTTCGCCAACGCCACTCCGAATCCTGCCTTCCTGATCTCGGATACACGCTTAACGAGATTCACCTTACTGAAGAAGAACAGTGATCTCGCAAGTGGCCCGTCCTTACTGGTCGCGATTGCCAAGATCATTCTCTTGTTGTTCTCAACGGCTGTTACGTCACCCCACTTTTCATTGTATTGATTTCGCGTCTTATCGGCGTAGCCGATTTGCGAGTCTCGACCGCTTCCAACCGCATTCTCAACGTATAGATCTGCTGATACAGCTGCTTGACTGAACAGGTGCGACATGGTGGGTGAGTCTTCCATTTTCTTCACACACACAAAGTCATATTCTTTGGTGAGGAGATCGCACACCTCTACCTTTTGATGCGAGCCACCGATCATGAAGTTCTTCGTGTCGAGAAGAATGTGCCCGCACTCATCTGCGACATCTTCATTGTATTCGGTTTCTGTCTTATATGAACCATCGAGATTTGGCAGCCATGGGGGAAGACCTATGCCTTCAGTTACGTCCTCGATCTGGTCGATTCGGCTGTTGATTTCGTGTAGGTATCCTGCTGCAATTCGAAACCATTGACCTAGGCAGAGCGCGTACGTCTCTTCGGCCGTTTCTGTTTCGAATACGAAGTAGTCTGTCAGCGATCGTTTGGGACGCATGGGGGAATCGGATGCATCGAACGGCGTGATCTTGAGCTTTTTCAACTTTTCGTCAAGATCATTTTCAGGAAGCCTCGTAAGCATGCTCGCGAGGTCAAGCTCCTCCAGTGGCTCTCGCTTCCGTATCCGGTCACCGGAGATCTTCCAGTAGGAGACGTCTGCGCCTAGCAGGTCGTCTGGGCATGCCACACCGATCTTTTTACTAGTCGAGTCCTCCAGCGCGCTACACAGCGCACTCCAGAGATTTTCCAGTACTGGATCACCCTTGGACACGGGCACAAAATTGTCGAGGTACGGAAACTTCTCCTTGTAGTCTTCCGACTCAAACTTGTCGAGAAGCTGAGAAAGGAGGCCTGGGAATTCGAGAAGGTCGGTATCAGTTGTGAGCGACAAAGCCTGAGATCCCCCCACGCCTGTCGCCCAGTTCAAATCCTCCGTGACGTCGGCCTTGAGGTACCTGAGCCACTCTCGTTCTACTTCTAGGTCGAATTCTGCAACGCGAGACCTATTTGCTGTTTGGCTTCGCTGCTGCCTAGAGTTCGCGTCCACGGTTCGAACTTGCATGGCGGAAATCTTCATCGGATCTGCCATGTTCGCCGTTACGCGCAGTCCGAATTCTGGCTCCAGTAGCTCGTTGTTGAGCATTGATTGTGCATACCCGAAGCACACAGCAAAAAAGCGGTCCGCAACTTTGAATAGTACGGCGACTGAATTGTTTGAGTTTTTCAGGTCAGTGACATCCACGAGGGGCGACAGAGCTGCAGCCCATTTTGGTTCCTTCGGATGGCCGGGCATGACCCAAACCCGACAATCCAGGCTCCCTTGATTGTCAGGTATGGTTACTCGCTCTTCCGGCCTCTGCGAGCTTAAAGAGAAATCGCGCAGCAGACCTTCGAATCCCTGAGCCTCTGCACGAAAGAGATAAATAGAGACGCGCATCCCAACCCCCCAGTTGCGAAGTAATTGGTTGAGGATGGCACAAGAGTTGGTAAAAGTGTAGAGATTGTGTGCAGAAAGGTATGTTTCGGTCAACTTGGCCAAGTTTAGTACGTGCGTGTGTTCGATTATGTTGTCTTGGCAAGCTGCTTACGGTGGGTTGAAGGTCTAGATGTGTGCTTGTCGGAGACTGCGAATCTACGCCCCTGAGGTCGGTGTAGCGGCTTTGGGCTGGAGCTGCCTTGGGGCGAGAGATCAGGGGCTCGTAAGCTTCCTGCGACTCGGGCAGTCTCCTGATCTGCCCGCAATGGCCCGAAGTGAGCCCCTGATCTTGGAGGCTCGCCCCAAGGTGGCTGCCTAAAGCCGTGGAGCCGACCGGCCCCGCCGGCAAGCCGGGCCGCGCGGCGAGCGGAGCGAGCCCTTGAAGCCGTAAGGAAAGTTGTTACTCACCGCTGAGGCTGGTGAGTGTCCTGTCTCGGGAGATGCTTTACACGCCCGCCGGACGGGGACGGCGGATGCACGACGATCGGCGCAGGCATGTGACCAGCGTGCAGACGTGCCGGCGCCGCCCCACCCGGGACCCTTCGCCTGGATCAGATGAGCCACAGCGGGTGCCGGGCGGATGGGGCTTCCCGGCCCAGGCGCTGGCTCTTCACAGCCCTACGGACAAGCCGCGGACAAGTCATTGCCCGGTTGGTGCCCTGATTGGTGCAATAGCAGGTCAGAGGCATGAGACAACATGTGGGCGCATGGTCTTGAAAACCGTCGTGAGGTGATCCCTCACCGTGGGTTCGAATCCCACCGCCTCCGCCGAGGTCAGAGAAGTAGCAGGTCAGAGGGCGCGTCTCCGGTTCGGGGGGTGCGCCCTCTGCGCGCACTCTGTCTCACCCAGTTCCGCGTATTTCTCGGCTTTGACCAGCCTGTGTGGGCCATCTGTGGGCCAGGATCGCCGCATTACGCACCGTCAATGGCCGCCCCGTGCGGCGCTCTTCTTCGGCGGTCTCGTCGACTGTGGGCTCCTGGTTCGTGCGCCCTGCCTCTTCTCTGCCTGTGTCGCTAGGGTTCACGTGGACCTGCTCCGCAAGAGGCGGACAGAGGGCGGGTAATGGGCGGGTAGAGGGCGGTTGTACGACTGCCCGTCAGTCGAGGTCCGAGCGGTGGCTCACGCCGGGCCGGCCGATGTATGCGCTGCGAACCTCGTCCGCGTAGTACAGGTTCAGCACGTTCGGACGCGGCGGGCGGACGGGCTCGACTCCCCATCGTCGTAGCGAGGCGCGGGCTTGGCCGGCCGCATTGGGGCCGGTGTAGCCGAAGTGCTCTGCGGCCTGGGCGGCGGTCCACAGCTCGTCGTCGTCCGGTATGGCGAGCAGGTACCCGCACCGGCTTGGCAACGAAACGGCATAACCCATCCGAGGTCAGGGGCGTGGTGCATACCGTCCTGGCATGGACTGGGGGGACGTGCCCGCGTGGGCCGCGCTCGTGCTGTCGGGCGTTGCCGTGGCGGTCAGCTGGAAGGCGCGCAGCGACGGGAAGCGGTCGGCGGACGCGGCGCAGTCGTCAGCGGCCTCGGCCGCGGGTTCCCTTGCGCTCCAGCAGGAGGAAGCCCACGTGCGGAGGGTCGCGGCACGGCAGTCGCACATGCGGCTGGAGCACATTGAAGACCGCTGGCTACGGCTTCGGAACGTCGGACGCGAGGTCGCGTCGTGCGTGATCGTGGTCGAGGAGTTCGAGGGGTTGCGTGATGGGTTCGACCTGGAGCCTGGGCGGTCCCTCGACTTCGAGCTTCCCGAAACGGCGCGGCCCGAAATCTGCGTCACGTGGGAGGAAGCCGACGGCGAGTTCGTGTATCTGCCGGTGCCGCCCAAGGAGTGAGCGGCGCCGACAGGAACGATTCCCCGAGCCGGAAGAGCTAGGGGCTCAGAGGGTGGTCAGGTCCCCCAAGGGCAGAGAGAAGCTGCCCTGGCTGGCATGCGGGGCCACTGCGTCATGTTCCAAGCCCGGGATAGGAATCTTCGTTCCGAAGACGGTAACGGTGGACTCCGCCGCAGAAGCTGTTCCTGTGCCCAGGATTGCTCCTGCCAGTGTCAGTGCGGCCAGTGCGCCAAGGCGTTTCGTGTACTTCATCGATCCTCCTCATGGTGTCTTGCTGTTCAACGAGCGAGGACCGTCAACGGAACGACATGGCAGGCCTGCCCCTTCACCCCCCCGGTGCTCCCATTCGTCGGTCCCCCCGGTTCCCCCGGGTAAGGGTCCGTGAGTCGATACGCTGGCGCGGTCAGCGGATGTCGCTTCGGCGCCCCCACGCTGGGCCGGTTGGCGGCGCGGATATCGTCGGCGCGGTACGGGTTCTCGGAAGGCGATACGCAGCCGCCGGCTGCTCCGCGCCAAGCCAGCAGAGAGGGCCCGTCAGCTTGCTGACGGACCCTCATGCAAGGTCGAGGTTAGCGACCTTCCATCGCTGCCTGACGGGTCACCACGGACCCGGGCACGACGCGACTACGTCGAAGCCCTTTCCTCAGCGGCCTCAGTTGAGCGCGTTGATGGCCCATCGTTGCTTTTGGGTGCCCTCGTCCTCCTCCAGGAGCACCACACTGTGAGCGCTCTTGCTGTAGGGCGTGAGCACGTTACCCGTGGAGACCGAGGTGATCTTGTAGGTGCCACCGGCAGAAGTCAGCCGCCACTGGAATTCCGGGGTGGAGCCGCACTCCCATTGCTCCACACGGGTCTGGCTGCCGAACCTGACCGGCCTGAGACACTTTTGTGTCTTCTCATTGCGAATTTGGGTGCCACCGTTGACGGACCTGAATGTCCACTGGTTACCGTCACCCGTGGGCTTCTTGTAGCCGGTCCAGATGTGAATGCCGTCGCGGTCATTCTTGCCGTAATAGTACGGCGTCAGGTGGCCGCCGGTCTGGTAGTTGATGATGGCCCACCGGGAGGCGTTCACCGCGGTGGCGGAGCCTGCCGTCAATCCGCCAAGCAGGGCTGTGAGCAGGCCGAGGACGAGAAGGAGCCGATTGGCTGAGCGTTTCACGAAGTCATGCCTCGTTTCTGTGCTGCATGGGGTTATGGAATGCACGGCGCCTTCGGAAACATCCGGCGCGGTGCACCAAGAGACTATGGAATTTCCAGCTCCTCAGCAGCAGTTCCCAACGTCCTTCATTCGATCAGGTATCAACGACCATTTCAAACTGTCACGTTGCGGTGAATGCCCGGCGCGGTGGCGCAGCAAGGCAGCGAATTCCCGGCATTCACTCCCCAGAGCCCTGGGGTCCGCGTCACTCACTGGAATGGAGCGCCTGGCCGCCCCACCGGACCGGCCGCGCTCCCGGTGCCGCCCAGGGATTGAGCGGCACCGGCAGGCGCGAGGTCAGGCGGCTGCGGGATCGGGTGCCGACCGTGTCCATCCGCAGCTGCTTCGCGTGCAGCGCACCGCGGGCGGGCGGCCGTCGCCTCCTTCGACTTCGAGGGTGCCCCGGCAGTGCGGGCACGGTTCTTGGATGACGCGTGTGCGTCGGGTCATGTCCAGCGCGGACTCGACGCGTTCGGCCGCCGAGCGGGCCACGGACGTGATGCGGTCGACCTGGACGGCGTTCAACTCGCGGAACGGGCCCGGGGCTTCATCGAGGCGGTGCGTCAGCCACACTGCGGCGAGCGGCGCCGTACGGGTGGGATGCGTGACGTAGGACCAGCGTGCGGTGTCGGCCTGGTCCTGCGCTGCGGCCAGTGAGAGGCGTCGGCCGATTTCGTCGCCGGGCCGGCCGACTTCACGCGGGCGGCGGGGCGTTGCACTGCGCTGGCGATCTGGTCGGCGCAGTCGAAGAGAGCGAGTTCGACGGTGCGCATGGTGTCGTGCACGGCGACGCGGATGGGGACGGGGCGTTCGTCGAGTGCGTCGTACGGGCGGTCGGCGCGGTCCTCCAAGCGGGCCTGCCGGGCGAGGGCGATCTCGTCGGCGTCGAGCTGGTCGAGGGCGTTGAGGTATGCAGCGAGGCCTGACGGGGGCCAGGACACGGTGTTGGGGGTGCCGAGTGCGTCGGTGAGTCGTCCCAGTGGTGGGTGACGACGGCGAGGTTCTGCTGTGCGGTGCGGGCGGGGATCACCGCAGGCTCCTGTGCTGCTCGGTGTACGGTTATCTCGCCGCATGGGGCGCCCTGGTCTGGCGGGACTGGTAGGGCGCCCCGTCGTCGTTCAGGGCTGTTTCGGCTGGTGCGGGGTCACTGCGCGACGGCATCGTGGCCGTCATGAGAATCGCGTTACTGCGGCGTGTTCGCCGCTCTGCCCCGACACCGTCACAGCTCAAGAAGCGGCGTACACGGGCGATGCGCGGGCGCCACGCCCAACGCATAGACAGTCGGGTGTTGTTGGGACTCGCGGCCTTGGTCCTCCTCGTCGGGCTGCCGCTTGGGGTGTGGAAGCTCCCGTACCTGCTCGACGGTCAGTACCTCGACACCGACTCGATCGGTGAAGGAGTGGGCTCGGCGACGTTGGTGACGGGCTTGCGAACGGCGATGGTCACCTGCGTAGCGGCGATCGGCGCAGGTGTCGCGCTGTTCTACACCGCCAGCACCTATCGTCTGAACCACCGCGGTCAGGTCACTGACCGTTTCACCAAGGCCTTGGAGCGGCTTGACTCGGAGCACATTTACGTCCGCATCGGCGGCATCCTCGCCCTGGAACAGATCATCCGCGACGCGCCCGACCATGCCGCCGACGCCGCTCGCGTACTGGGGCACTTTGTCCGGCACATGAGACCACCGGCGTCGCTGGACCGCCCGGACGCCGATATTCAGGCCGCATTGACCGCGCTGACCAGACCCGAAAGCCGCGCACACGTCTGGGACCACGCTTTGGACCTCAGAAACCTCTGTCTGGTCGGGGCAGACTTGCAAGGCGCGGACCTCACCAACGCCTTGCTGGAGAAGTCGATCCTCACCGATGCTGATTTGTGCGGTGCGAACCTCACTCACGCCCAGTTGATCGATGCGAACCTCACCGACGCCTTGCTGTCCGAGGTGAACCTCACCGGCGCCCGGCTGTTGGGTGCAGACCTCACCGACGCGGAGCTGATCTGTGCGGACTTCACCGGTGCCTGTGTAACGGTCGATCAGCTCCTCTCTGCGTTGGACCTGCTTGACGTCCGGCTGTCGCCGGACATGGCCCGCGACGCCAGAATCGTCGCGCGACTGCGGCGCGGCGCTGGCTGAGTGCGGGGACCAGCAGCGGGCCCACGGCGGGCGCGATCACTGCCCTCCCGGGCCTCCGGCGCCGCGGTGCAGTGCTCTACCGGCGGCCGGTGGGCGTGGTGATGGTGAGGGGTTCGAGGCGGCGGGCGACGACATTGATGGCGCCCCGGGCGCGTTCGATGCGGCCGTGGATGAGGAGTGCGGCGTGGTTGACGGCCATTTTCATGTGGGCGTCCCAGACTGGTGGCGGAACGATGACGTTGACCATGCCGGTCTCGTCTTCGATGTTGAGGAAGCAGGTGCCCTTGGCGGTGGGTGGGCGCTGCCGGTGGGTGACGAGACCGCCGAAGACGACTGTGGTGTCGTCGGGCTCGTGGCGTACAGCGGCGGCGGGGAGCACTCCCCGGGCGTCCAGATGGGGCCGGAGGTGCTGGACGGGGTGGCTGTCGGGGCTGGCGCCGGTCGCCCACAGGTCGGCGAAGGTCTCCTCGATCACGCTCATTGCAGGGAGCGCGGGTGGGTCGGGGGCCGCGGTGGTGCCGGGCAGGAGCGCCTCGTCGGCGGTGGCGAGTGCGCCGGCGGCCCACAGGGCTTCCCGTCGGCTGACGCCGAAGCCGTCGAAGGCGCCCGCGGTGGCGAGGTTCTCCAGCACTTTCGTCGGCAGGCGGGTGCGGCGGGCGAAGTCCTCCAGCCCGGCATACGGGCGGCCATCGGCAATCGCGTGTGCTGCCTCCGCCGAGAGGCCGTGGATCCCGGTCAGGCCCAGGCGGATGGCCCGGCCGCCGGTGGAGGCCTCGTCCGGTTCGAGGCCGGCCTGCGGGCCGGAGTGGGTGACGTCGATGCCGCGGACGGTGATGCCGCGGCGGCGGGCGTCGCCGATGAGGGTCAACGGGCTGTAGAAGCCCATGGGTTGGTTGGCCAGGATGCCGGCGATGTAGGCCGCCGGGTAGTGCAGCTTGATCCAGGCGGAGGCGTAGACGATGTGCGCCAGGGACTGGGAGTGGCTCTCGGGGAAGCCGTAGCCGGAGAAGGCCTGGATCATCGTGTAGAGCTCCTCCGCCGCAGCGGGCGGGATGCCGCGGGCGGCCATACCCTCCATCAGCCGCTGCCGTAGTTTCGCGACGCGTTCGGGGGCGTGCTTGGCGGCCAGGGCCTTGCGCAGCTGGTCGGCCTCGCCGGGGCCGAAGCCGGCGCAGTCCATGGCCAGCCGCATCATCTGCTCCTGATACAGCGGCACTCCGAGGGTGCGCTCCAAGGCGGGCTGGGCGAGCGGGTGGGGGTAGGTGACCTTCTCGTGCCCGGCGCGGCGGCGCAGGTAGGGGTGCACGGAGCCGCCTTGGATCGGGCCCGGCCGGATCAGTGAGACCGCCACGACCAGGTCCGCGAACGTCTGGGGGCGCAGGCGGGGGAGGGTGGACATCTGGGCGCGGGATTCGACCTGGAAGAGGCCCACGGTGTCCGCGGCGGAGATCATGGCGTACACGCCCGGGTCGTCGGGAGGGATCGACGTCAGGTCCAAGGTGCGGCCGTGGTGGTGTGCGATCAGATCGCAGGCGGTGTGCAGGGCGGAGAGCATGCCCAGACCGAGCAGGTCGATCTTGACCAGTCCGGCTTCCTCGACGTCGTCCTTGTCGCCCTGGAGGACGCTGCGCCCTTCGGCGGTGGCCCACTCGACGGGCATGATCTCCCCGATGGGCTGTCGGGTGAGGACCATTCCGCCGACGTGCACGCCCATGTGCCGGGGCAGGCCGTCCAGTTGGGCCGCGAGCTCTACCACGTCGGTCGGGATGCCGGCGTCGGCGCCCGGGGGTTCGTGGTGCTGGATGTGCCGGGTCATCTCGTCGATGTGGCCGGTCGCATAGCCCAGCGCGCGGGCGGCGTCGCGTACGGCGAGCCGGGGCCGGTAGGTGATGACGTTGGCGACCTGTGCCGCGTGGGTGCGGCCCCAGCGGCGGTAGACGTACTGGATGACCTCCTCACGGCGGGCGTTCTCGAAGTCGATGTCGATGTCCGGCGCTTCGGCCCGCTCCACCGACAGGAACCGTTCGAAGAGCAGCTTGTGCTTGATCGGGTCGACGGCGGTGATGCCGAGGGCGTAGCAGATGACGGAGTTGGCGGCCGAGCCGCGGCCCTGGCACCAGATTCCGGCGCCGGTGGCGTACTGCACTATGTCGTGGACGATGAGGAAGTAGCCGGCCATCTCCAGCTGTTCGACGACGTCGAGCTCGCGGTCCAGCTGCCGCCACGCCACCTGCGCCGCGGAGGTCTCGCGTGGGCCGTAGGTGTGTTCCGCGGCCCGGGTCGCCAGGTGGCGCAGGAAGCTGGTCTCGGTATGCCCGGCAGGGACGGGGAAGCCGGGCAGCTGCGGTCTCAGGTCGGCGAGGTCGACCACGCAACTGCGGCCCAGCCGAAGGGTGTTCTCCAATACCTCGGGGTAGCGGGCCAGTCGGCGGGCCATCTCGCCGGGTGAGCGCAGATGCGCCGTCGGGGCAGGTGGAACGTGTCCTGCCGCATGGTCGAGGTCTTCGCGGCGGCGCAGCGCGGCCAGGGCCTGAGCCAGGCGGGCCTGGGCGGGGGTGGCGTAGTGCACGGCGTTGGAGGCGACGACGGGCAGGCCGAGCCGGCCGGCGGCGGCATACAGGGCGTCGTTGCGCGTCGAGTCGGTGGGCAGGGCGTGGTCGACCAGCTCGATGTGCAGGGCATCTCGGCCCACCAGATCAGCGAGCTGCTCCAACCGCCTTGCGGTGGCGCCCGCATCGCCCACCTCAGCTGCGGTCATTTCGGGAGTCTCGCCCGGGGCGGGGCAGCCGGTCAGAACGGCCCACTGGCCGTTTCGGGCGGCCTTGGCCAGCTGCTGCAGGTCGTAGACCGGGGCGCTCTTGGCTCCGGCCAGTTGCGCGGCGGACAGGGTGGCCGCGAGTTGCCGGAAGCCGGCCAGGTCACGGGCGAGGACCACCACCGGCCCGTACGGGAAGGGCAGGCTCAGCTCGACGCCGTAGACGGTCCCGAGCTTGTGGTCGCGGGCGGCGGCGCCCATCCGGCGTGCGGCGTAGAGGCCGTCCCGGTCGGTGATCGCCAGGACCTCGATGCCCAACTCGGCTGCCTGCGCGGCCAATGCGTCCGCGTCGGATGCGCCTTGGAGGAAGGAGAAGGAGGAATGGACGTGCAGCTCCGCCCACCCGGCGGGTCTTCGCTCCTGGGTGGGCAGGCGCAACAGCCGGCCCGTCCCGTGTTCAGCCATAACAGGCCTCCGCCCACCACTGCCCCTGCTCCAGGACCAGCAGCCAGGCCGGACCGGCCACGGTGACCACTTGCATGCGCACCAGGCGGCGGGACCTGCCGGCGTCCCACCACTGCTCCAGGGCGGGCCACGGCCCGGCCCAACCCGACACCTCAGCGGCCGGGCTCCCGTGGACGGTGAGCCGGGCCGGGGGAGCGGACAGTTCAAGGCGGGCGGAGACGCCCACCAACTCGCCTGCCGCATCTTGCAGTCGGGCGGTCTGCGGCTGGGCGGGCACCCAGGCCGGGTGCGGAGCGGGCAGACGGCCTGGCCAGGGACCGCTCGGGAGGCCGTCTCCGGTCGGCAGGTCGCCGAAGGGGAGGCGTACCGTGCGCTCGGCCGGGCCACGGCCCCCGCCCAGCTGCACGCGGGTGACCGCGCCGTGTCCGAGCATCGCCTGCAGCCGCCCGGCCGCGACTTCCATCTCGGCACTCGCCGATCTCTCGCCGAACAGCAGCTCCTGCCGTCCGGTCGCCGCGCTCAGCGACTCGGGACGCAACGCCAGCCGCACGATCCCCGTCGCCGCATCGCTCCCCTCGTCTTGTGGGGAGAGGGCGCCCACCTCATGCCAGGCGGTCAGCTGCCAGCGGACCCGTTCGGCGACCGCCAGTTCCGAGAGCCGGCCCTCGTGCCGCCACAGCCTCGTCAGCCCTCTCCCGTCGGCGAGTTCGACCCCGACCTCGATCCGGGCACACACCGCCCCAGCGGCGGCCAGCCGCTCATGCAACGACCGGGCGAGCTCCTTCGCGGCGAATGCGACCGGCTCCAGTCGAAGTTCGGCAGGGTCGAAGGCGTGCGCGACGGTGAGGTCTTGGCCGGGCGCACGGGTACTCAGACCCCTCGCCTCCAGCCCGCGGGCAGTGCGGTGCGCCGCTGCGCCGTCAGCGCCGAAGCGTGCGAGCACTCTCTCGCTCGGCAGGCCGGCGAAGGCGCCCACAGTGGGAAGTCCCAGCCGGACCAGGAGTGTTGCCAGGTGCGTGCGGCCCAGCACGCCGACCGGATACGGAGCCAGGAACTCTCGTGTCTTCCCCTCTGGCACCAAGGCGCCCCGGCGAGCGGCGAGCGCGGCGCCGAAAACGGTTCCCGCCACCCCCATTCGAGCGGTGTGGCCTGCCGCCGCGACGGTCATCACGACCTTGTCGGCCAAGGCCGCTTCGCCGCTGAAGAACCGGGCCGGGCCGTGTGCCGGCAGCACCACCAGCCCGGGCCTGATCACCTCCCAGCGGGGTGCGACCTCCTGCTCCAAGAGCTGCATGATCGGCTCGAAGTGCCGCGTCTCGGCCTCCACATCGCGGGCGATCACCTCCAGTTCAGGGGCGCGGCTAGTGGCCTGCCGCAACCGCATTCCGCGGCGCACCCCCAAAGCGCGGGCAGCGGCTGAGCAGGCCACCACCTTCCCTGCGGCAATCACTGCGGTCGGACGCACACCGCCGGGATTGGTGCCATCGGCCACGACCGGCCAGTCCGGCAACCACGCGCACGCGACGCGGTCCGGCGGCGAATTATTCATCGGAAACAACACGCCCTCGTTGCACCTGCGTTGGAGCACGAAGGATCCCGGGCAGGTGTCCAGCCACCTGACCTGGCCAGTTACCCGCCGGCCGTACACGGCGCAACAATGATGCGGTTGATGCAACGAGGAGGAGGGTGTGCAGCAACTGGATGCGCCCGAGGTCGGCATGTCGGCGACCAGGAAGGCCGCGGCGGACCGCGACGGGACGTGAGGGGCGAGTCAGAGACGGTACTGGCACACCCATGAGAATCGGACAGATGTTCGATCTAAGCAAGATGTGACCGCGCCAGTGCGCCGCTGCCGCTGCTGTGTCCTTCAACACGCGGGCGACCGCATCATGAGTCCTCTGCACGGTCTTCTACTCGAAACCGCGACTGAAAACTCGTGCACTGAGGTGAGCGTCCAGGGGAAGTCCTCTGTGCGCATCTGGGACAGATCTGCCTCGTCCTCCGCGTCAACGCGGCGAGCCTCGGCTGTGACCTCGGCGAGGCTGTGGGTGGCGATGACGACGGCACCGGAGCAGTCGGCGTAGACGTAGTCGCCGGGAGTGATGCAGACGTCGCCGACCTCGACGGGGACGCTGGCCGCTGTCGGAGCGCCGGTGTCGCGCCCCAGCGGGTGGCTTCGCCGGTGCACCAGGTCGCGAAGTCATAGGAGGCAGTTCACCGAAGTCGCGTAGCCGGCCGTCGGTGAGCACGTCCCAAAGGGAAGAAGGCCCTCCTGATCGTGCACGTCGACGCCTACTACGACCACGTCCGCAATACCAGCGATCTTGAGGTAGCACCTCCACAGGACCAGCTGTACGGGCCTCGCACCTTCACCGTCACCGACCCCTGGGGATACCAGTGGAGCTTCTGGCAAGGCGAAGCCACACCACCGCATGATCCATCTGTAAGGATCGTCCGTAAATGATCTCTGGCATGCCGGTTGACCAGCTCGTTTTGCGCTCAGCCAGCGAGGGTGAGGTTGTGGAGGCGGGGGATGCCAAGCATGGCGTGGTGGACGCCGTCGCCTTTTTCTACGATGAGCACGGCATCCTTGCGGTGCCGCTTGCGCTGATGGAGGGCCGGCCTGGGACCGAGGTGGGCGATGATCCGGTCGGCCGCGGAATTAGAGACGCCGAAGAGCGGGGCGAGCTGCCGCAGCGTGAGGTTGGTGCGCCAGTACGCAGTGACCAGCAACACCCGGTCCTCCAGCGGCAGACTCCACGGCCTGCCCTTGCGGGCCGGATTCGCCCCCTCGCGTCGCAGCGCGGTGACGGGCCTGCCGGACTGACGCCGGCTCAACCCGGTGAACGAGGCTATCCAGGACGGCTTCGACGCCGTGATCACACCAGCCACCACAAGATCATCCCATCCGTGGCCAGCAGTTACGGGTCATCCCTTGGCCGTCGCGACAGATGTGGTGCACGTAGGCGTGGCAGGCAATCCTCAGCGGCTCGCGCGCAGTATGCGGATCGCGCGCAGTGTGCTGGGTGGTTCGCCCTCGAATCCTGCGAACCCGTGGAGGTAGCCGGCGATGAGGTCCGGAGCGGAATGGTCTTCGATACTGGTGAACCCGAGGGCGTGCAGCTGGGCGGCGATGTCGTCGGGTGCGAAGTAGCTGAACACGGGTTCGCCGGCGCCGGCCAGCCGATCGGCACGTGCCCGCTGGTGCGCGCGGTCCTCGTCGGTGGCCGCAGGCTGCAGGTAGTCGAAGACCACCTCGACCGGCTGGGCTTGACCAGCGATGTATTCGAGGGTGGCGTGGGCAGCGTTCGGGGTCAGGTAGAAGACGACGCCGAGCCACACGAATACGGCCGGCTCCGTCCGTTTGAATCCGGCGGATTCCAATCCAGCTGCCAGCGTCTGGGTTTCGAAATCGACCGGCACGAAGGTCAACGTCTCAGGGCGGTCGATCCCGGTCGTAGCAAGGCGTTCGCGTTTCCACGCTTGGGTGGCGGGGTGGTCGACCTCGAAGACACGCAAGTCCGGGTGCGGATTGCGATAGGCGAAGGTGTCCAGGCCCGCGCCCAGGATCACGGCCTGCCGCACACCAGCGGCGATGGCCGCGGTCACGGCGTCCTCGGCGAAGCGGGCACGGGCGGCGAAGAACAGGCGGCGGGGCCGATCGCTTGCCCCGGCACCGAGGAGATCGGTTGTGGGCGTGCCCAATTCCGTCAGTTCCTCTGCGGTGACGCCGAGCAGACGTGCCGCCAGGGGGTCGGTGAAGATCTGTGGTCGGTCAGCGATCTGGTGATAGGCGCGGGCGTACGCGGTGACGAGCGCTGTCCGGCTGGGTCCGCCGTTCTCCATGCTCCAGAACCTACTCACGAACGCGGCACGGGCTCTATGAACTCACTCACGAAGCCATGCGCGTCGACGCCATCGCTCCGGCGCACAAGCTCCTCCAAGGAACGCGCCTGCGCTGATCAGGGTTGAGCGCGTCACCGGACGGTGGTGATCAGGCCACCATCGACGGTCATGTCCGAGCCGGTGATGTTCGCTGCACGGTCGCTTGCAAGGAATGTGACCAAATCAGCGACTTCCTGGGGGGTGTTGAAACGGCCCAGCGGGGTGTCCGCGACAGCGGAGTCGGCGACCGACTGGGGGTCATTCCCGTCGGCAGACGACAGCGTCTGCGCCACACCAGCGTCTCCGAACCACAAGTCCGTGCTCACCGGGCCGGGGCTGACCGAGTTGACGCGCACGCCCTTGGGTCCGACTTCTTTCGACAGACCCTTGGTGAGGTTCGTCAGGGCCGCCTTGACCACGGAATAGTCCAACACAGCAGGATCGGGCAGGAACGCGTTCACAGAACCGACCATGACGATCGCTCCGCTGCCCTGTTGCACCATGGCCGGGACCGCTGCCCGGGTGGTACGCACCGCGGCCATGAGTCCGAGCGTCCATGCTCTGTTCCAGTCGTCATCGGTGATGCTGAGGAAGCCGTCAGGTCGGGGGGTGAGGGCTCCGGCGTTGTTGACGAGGATGTCGACGCCGCCGCGCTCGATGGCGACGTCGACCAGGGCGGGCGCAGCGCCTGGCTCTGTCAGATCGCCCGCCACAAACGTCACCTTTCCTGCCTGTTCCAGTTCTTTGAGCTCTTTGGTGAGGGTCCGTGACCCGGCGACCACGTGGCCGCCGGCATCTGTCAGTGAGCGAGTGACGGCCAGTCCGATTCCCTTGCTGGCGCCCGTCACGACGGCGGTCTTGCCGTTCATGTGCATGTCCACGGTTTGGTCCTCTCCTCGTCGGCGCTGGAGCTGCGGTGTGTCCGTTACGTCCGGCAGAGATGGGAGCCCGTGAGTGTTCGATAGGGGCGCCGGGCTCGGTGCATAGCAAACTCGGACCGGCATGGCAGTTCGGGTATTTCGCAGGCTTCCTTGACGGCGCGGAGAAAGCCGAGGTCGTCGACCAAGACAGGGCTGACGATGTGGTTGCCCGTACGCATTTACGGGAGGTCCTTCGTACGCATCTGGGACAGGGATGCCTTGTCCTCTGCCTCGACACGGCGGGCTTCGGCCGCGACGTCGGGGAGGCTGTGGGCGGGGATGACGACGGCGCCGGAGCTGTCGGCGTAGACGTAGTCGCCGGGGGTGACGCAGACGCCGCCGACTTCGACGGGGACGTTGACCGCTGTGGGGGCGACGGTGTCGCCGCCCCAGCGAGTGGCTTCGCCGACGCACCAGGTCGAGAAGTCGTAGGAGGCGAGTTCACCGAAGTCGCGTAGCCGGCCGTCTGTGAGCACGCCCGCCAATCCGAGATCGTGCACGCTGGACAGCTTGGTGCCGCCGCCGTGCGAGGCGTCCGGGTAGCCGCCGCTGGAGAGGACCAGCACCTTGCCTCGCGGAGAGTCCCCCACAGCGCGACGGAACAAGCCCTCGAATCCCAGCGTGTTGGTCTCGGTGAAGTCGTCACGGTAGGGCAGGTAGGCGATCGTCACTGCCGGCCCGAACAGCGAGCGTCCGGGAGTGGGGCTGACCAGGCTCAGGATGTGCGCCCGGTGCCCATGGTGGCGGGCCATCGCATCGACCAGGTCAGCACAGGACAGCCCGCCTACCAGCGCCCTGGGATCGGTGTTCTGCTCACCCATGCCGGTGTCTCCCTCGCGGTGGAACTGCTACGCCTGATGCGGTCAGCGCGGCGCGGCGCGCCGCTCGGGCCGGTCCTCCAGGGCGTCGCGGTCCCACCGCGCGTTCTGGGCGGCGGCCTCGTAACTGCTCTGCAGGAACTCCAGCAGCGCCTGGTCGGGGTCGGGGGATGTGCGTACGGCTTCGTAGGGAAGCAGGAACTCGCCGACATCCGCGTTGTATGCGGCAGCCGTGGGCCGCACCGGGTGCTGGGCGTAGCCCGCGGGCTCCGGGTAGGCGTAGGAGTAGAAGGTGCCCTCGGCCGATCCGCCGGGCCAGAAGCCGCAGCTGGACAGCTCGTGCGAGTACGCCTCGACCATGATCCAGTCGGCAAGATGCGGCGCGCCGCCCGGGTGCGGCGGGGCGGGCCGTCCGGAGAATCGGGTGACCGCGAGGTCCATGGACCCCCAGAAGAAGTGCACCGGGCTGACCTTCCCGATGAACCTGGACCGGAACTCGGCAAGCACCCGCTGCGCAGAAGTGAGCTGCCCCCAAAAGCGGCGGACGTGGTCCGGCCGGTACGAGGCGTGCCCGGTGTCATCCGGAAACGGGATGGCGGACTCGACCTCGACGGGCATCGGCCGAATCGCCACCTCGATGCCGAGCGCATCCAGGGCAGCCAAGGTCTCGTCATAGAAGACGGCGACGGACTTGGCCTCCAGAGCGATCCTTCGTTCCCCTCCGTCGCTGGCCCGCACATGCAGGTGGTGGTCGCAGAAGTCGAACTCCATCTCGAAGGTGCCCTCGCCATACGGAATGGCCGAGGTCGTCAACCCCCGCGTCGACACATACAGCGGCACCTGCCACCAGTGGTTGACCATCGGCGCCTGCGCCAACCGGACCTTGCCCACGATCTGGGCCCACATATGCAAGGTGTCCCGCGTCTCGGCCCACTCCTCCAAGGGCGCCCTCGGCCAGTCCTCGATACCGGACAATCGAAGCTGCTGGCTGCGGGGCATAACTGCGGGCCCTCCGTCTCCTCGCTAGTGCTGCCCCCTTGTGGCCGCCAGCGGCGGCCACACGCGGGACCAGGCGACAACACCAGCCCGGAACATGCATCATCGTCAGAATTGTCCGCCGCGAGCCCGGGCCACGCCACTCGCCGCGAAGAGCGCAGTCCACCTCGGCCCTGGATAGCTCCAAGATCCGAGACGGGCGCTCCACGTGAGCAATATGCAGCGACACGAACAATCAACTGCGCCAGTCATCACCCTCACCGCACGACACGCAGCGGACCGTGGCTCGCCGATGTGGCCTCGGAGGCAGCCTGTTCGGCGGCATCGGTGTCCGTGAGGCGCGCCGTGCCCCCGTCCGGACCCGGCAGCCACAACCGAGCAGTGCGGGGGGCGCCGCCGGCCGCTCCGCGGCCGGACGCCGTCACCTCCACCTGCCGGGCACACAGCAGCCCGTGCCCGGCCCCTACGCCCACCCACCGCGACCGGGTCACCGCCAGGCGCACATCGGCGCCCTCCCACTCCCCGGCGGTCAGCAAGACCGTGCCGGTGCGACGCAGTACCGCACCAACACGTTGTGCCGTGCGCCCGGTGGCTGGACCGCATCCGCCGAGCAGCAGCACCGGAACCACTTCAGCGAGCGTGGCCACCACCTCCGGCCAGTGCCTCCCGGGGTGGTCAACGAACATGCCCACGCCCACATCCAGGCCCATGGACTGCGCGGCCAGCACGCCCAGCTGCGGCAGGCCTACCACGGCCCAAGGTCCGGCCTCGGCCGCGGCCCATCCCGCCAGCGCCAGCAGCAGCGGCATGTCCCCGCCCGCACTGACGGTGGTGCCAGCTCGCAGGCAGCCACCCGGCAGCAGCGAACCGAGCTCAGCTGTGACGCCGAACCCGGAAGGCTCCTGCTGCAGCGACGACCCCTCGATGACTCCTACCGTGCCCACACAACAAAGAATCGAACACAGGAACTATTCAATGCAAGGCGACGCACCCGCGTTCATTGGCTCTCACGCAGGCTGAACACCCTGGTGACAGGCTCAACTCGGCGCCCTTGCAAGGGAGTCAGGCGATCAGACTCGAGAGGAGAAAACGCCGCCACCATGGGAGCGCTGTCCGGCGCCACGGCATGTTGACCGGACCGTGTGTGGCCGTGGCCACGATCCGGCAGGATGGCCCGATGCGCGGGGCCTGGATCTGACCGACGAGCAGCGCGCCGAGTCCGCCCGCCTCCGCAAAGAGAAAGCGAGGCATCTCTCGCCGTCCGCGCGGCTCTCTTCGCGAGCGAACTCCCTGAAGAGCACGACTACTACATCGCCTCCCAGGCCCTGAAAGACACGGCCCGCCCCGAGCCCGCCCCGAGGTAATCTCCGGCCCCGCGTGCGCGATGTGCTCCGGGGCCGACTGCCCGATGTGTACTGCATCATCGCGCCCATGACGACAACGCACGTACACAACGCGTCCCCGGCACCCGCTCAGGCGGCCCGGCATCGTCCGTGAGCCGGAATCCGCCTCGGGACGCGCCGTGTGGTCAGCAGAAGCAGAGGCCGACTCCGCACCCGGCGAACACGCCTGAAGAACGCCGGTTCCAGAAGGAGACCCGGAAACTGCGTTCGATGCTGCTGGGACATCCACGACGAGGTGCACGCGGACGCCCCGGCCCGTTCCACTCTCGCGAGCTCCCCGCGCCCGCGGGGCTGGTCCAGGGTCGGCCTGCGGGTTGGCTAGGGGCTGTTCGTGCTCCCCGCACGACGACCTCGTGCGCCGCGATTTCACCGCCGTTGGCCCCGAACCTGCTGTGGCTCGCCGATATCACCGAACACCGCACAGCAGAGGGGAAGTTGTATCTGTGCGGTCAAGGATGCCTTCAGCAGGAGAATCGTCGGCTACTCCATCGATGAGCGCATGAGATCCCATCTCGCAGTCGTCGCCACCGACGCCGACGACAAACCTCGCTCGGACGCCTGACCCCCATCGAATACGAAGCCGTCATGACCAAACCAGCACTTCACGCCGCGTGACCCAACCTGTCACCCAAACCTGCAGCAGACCCGCCCGCGTTGACCGTGGTTTACGGCCTCTTCAAGTGCACATCTGGTGCGGTAGTCGTGCGGAGCCCAGGACAGCTGCTGCCGCAGCGCCCCCCCCGTACGACCATCGCTGCGCTGAATCGCAACTCCCCAGGTCCCGTGCTGAGATGGCCAAGTGTCGTCCGTCGCAGTCCTCATGCATCGCCGCGCATGAAAGATCGCATGTCGGGAGATAAGTCCTCCGCCGTTTGCGCATGCTCAGAGATCGAGAGCGATCGTGTAGAGCCTGGTGGAATTCTTCTTTGCGGGGGTCGTGTCGTCGGAGACCAGGTAGAGCAACTGCCGTCGCTTGTGGTCCCCCATTTTCAACTTCGCCCCGAGCGCCATGCCTTCGACGTTGAGCGCCAGGGGATTCGGCCCCTTCTTCGGTGTCGGGGCTCCCTTATCGGGACAGCGGTGGAGGCTGAACATCCAGTTCCTCTTCCCGAACCCGCCGGCCGGCTTCCCAGCAGGGGCCCGTCCCGAGGCGTTGCCGCTGTTGCGTGTGCCGTCCAGGGGGAGACGGTGGACGCGCACCTGGTACCCCTTGTCTTTGCTGTAGCCGCGTTCGAGGGCGAGTAGGTCTCCGCTGTCGGTCGTCGTGAGGTCCGTGAGCTTGGTGCCGGTGCTGGTGTGGTAGTAGAAGTCCCCCTCCACGCTGTACCGGCCTCCCGGGCTGCCCTTGTACACTAGGAAACGCACCCGCGGCCTGTTGTCGCCGGCGCCGTCCCGCGTCGAACCCTTCGTAGCGACATAGAGGGACGTGCCGTCCTTGCTCAGGGCCATGGATTCGAACCCGTGCTCCTCTCCGCTGCCGTCATCGGCGCGGGAGCCCTTCGGCACCTCGAAAGTGTCCAGCCGACGGCCGCTCTCCCGGTCGAAGCGGCTCACCGACGCCCCTTGCTCGGAGGCGACCAGAACGGTCTTCCCACCCTCTTCCAGTACCAGCGCCTCAGGATCGAGCTGCTCGGAGCCGGAGGATTCGTCCTTGTCGAGCCGGAGAGCAGTGCTGTCGACGAGCCGTGTCTCCCCCGGCACCTCGGGAGGGTCCAGCGACAGCTCGTAGAGTCTCGCCGCCTCCTTCCCCTTCGTCCTGTCCGAGACGGCCAGTGCTCGCGAGGACCCGTTCATCGCGAGGGACGACAGTCCGGACACCTGTTTATCCAGCCGGTCGGAGAAGCCGAGAAGAGAGGCGTGCTGAGAACAGGCGCCCGGGTCGGTACGGTCGAGCCACCGGTGCGCGAGGGGCGCCGCGACAGCCAACGCCAAAACCACGGCGGCAGCGGCGCTCAAGCGCCTCGAAGGGCGCCACCGAGGGGGAGGATCTGGTGAACTGCCCCCGGCACCCTGTCGGTTGTGTACGAAGGGCAGATTGCCGATACGGCCCCGGTCCTGCACCTGCGGTTCGGGCTTGCCACTGGCTTTCAGCGCGCCCCGCACGCGCTCGTAGACCGTGTCCAGGGTCAGGAATGCCTGACCATCGGGCACACCTTCGCCGAGGACGCGGAGGAGTTCACCGGTGAAGGCCGTGCACTCCTCGTCCTTCGGAGAGAGGGCCTGGACGTTCTCGGCCGCGGAGGTCAGCAGGTAGGTGCCGTTGACTCCGGCAGCTGCGGGCAAAGCCGAGGTGGCGGGCGCCATGCCCTCGAGCGCGCGTCCGCTGTAGCAGCAGTCGAGGATCATGATCCGGCGCTGCGCCCTGCTGTTCTCGAGGATCGCCTGGCGCAGCCAGTCGTAGGGCACGGCGGTGT
This sequence comes from Streptomyces bathyalis, assembly GCF_015910445.1. NCBI lineage: Bacteria > Bacillati > Actinomycetota > Actinomycetes > Kitasatosporales > Streptomycetaceae > Streptomyces > Streptomyces bathyalis. The sequence goes on along the minus strand of NZ_CP048882.1, from coordinate 3,529,011 downwards.
GTCGCCGAGCGGTCTGCGAATCGGGCAGGGTGAGGAAGAGTTCTCCGCGGTGGTCGACGAACCCGTGACCCGCGTAGTACACGATCAGGGTGTCAGGGGCCTCGCATGCCGCGCGGATGACGGGGTCGACCATGGCGGCCGAGGTCGGCGGGTCGGCCACCACATGGCACCGCTCGGCGGGCAGTCCCAAGACGGCGGGATCTGCCAGGGCTTTCGTCAGTCCGGCGCGGTTGCCGGCGACGGCGGGCAGCCGCGGCAGGTCCGTGTACTCACCGACTCCGACGACGACTGCTGCGGATCGCCGAGGGTCGGGGAAGCGGGTCACCGGACGCCCACGCCCCCGTCGCCGTCTGCTTCGCCTTCCGCCGCTCCATCGTCCGCTCCCTCCTCGCGCTGTCCCTGACGGGCGTCCGGGTTCGTGCCCGGCGCGGTGCGGAGACGCTCCAGGGCCTCGACCACAGCGCCGGCGTCGTGCAGGTCCGTCGTTTCCAGCCGGATCTCGGTGTCATGGTGGATGATCGTCACTGCCGAGCGCGGCTCGCACGCCTTGCGCCACGAAGCGATCCCGACCGCGAGAGACGCCAGTTGAAAAGACGAGTCGAGGACCAACTGCACCGAGTCGAAGACGGCACTCATCTCGCCGGGAACTCCGTCGGCCGGAACGAGCGACACCTCCGAACAGGTGCGCAAATCGCGTTCCGTGCGTAGCCAGTCATACAACTGCCCGAGGTTCTCGACTTGTTGAGCGTCGGACAGCCTCAACGTCAGATCCATCTTTCGTTACCCCCTGTGCCTCACACACTGACTCTCGTCGGGTTCAGCCGCAACTCCGGGGATCAGGAGCGTCGGAAGAGTGGCCGAAAGGCATCGCCACAGAGGCATAGAGACTTCGGAGGGCAGTCGGCGCCCGGGTCCCCATCACAGAGAGGAAGCCGCAGGCGCCCCGGGGTATTCGAAGGCAGGGACGCCAGGGAACGCTGGTGGTCCGCCTGGTGGTTGGGGTCGCTGTTGTACAGCAACTCACCGGACCCTCCGCTTTTCAGGCGCGTCCATGGGTTGGGACAGCCATGATCTCTCGCAGGAACGACCAACGTTGACACGTCGTGACGTACCGCTGCCTGCCTACCCTGGCGTCCGTTGGCGTTGCCGTCAGACTGCCGTCAGTGTGGCGGGGGTTGACCTCCTGAGTATCCACTCGCTCAGAGCCGCCTCGCCGGCCTTGGTGAACGTCATTCGCTTGCCGCTGCTAAGGCTTGTCCCGTAAATGATCTTCGATGTGGTCAGGGTGCGGTCGAACGTTGAGGGGGCCTGCCATCTATCCGGCGAGGTTGAGGTTGTGAAGACGGGCGATGCCGAGCATCGCGTGATGGACGCCGTCGCCCTTGAGGCGGCAATCCCGCAGGGTCTTCCAGCACTTCATGCGGGCGAAGACGTGCTCGACGCGCGCCCGGACCTGCTTGTGGGAGGTGTTGTGCGCCCGTTGCCAGTCGGTCAGTTCTTCACCTGCTCGGCGGCGGTGCGGCATCACCAGGCCGGTGCCCGGATAGCCGCCGTCCGCGATGGTCATCGTCCTGCCGACGGCGCCCTTCGCGCCGGATTCCTCCCATGCCCTGCAGTCGTTACGGTTTCCGGGCAGCGGCCGGCCGACGACCACGACGAGTCGGGTGACCGCATCAATGACGACCTGGTGATTCGTGGAGTAGCGGTAGTTCTTCGACTGCTCGGCCAGGGCATGGTCGCGAGTGGGCACCAGGATGCCGTCCACGATCAGCACGGTGGCTTTCGCGAACCGCTGCCGCGGCCGGAGCGCGAGCTTCGGTCCGACATGGTCGAGGATCCGATCAGCAGAGAACTTCGAGACGCCGAACAGCGGGGCGAGTTGGCGCAGCGTCAGGTTGGTGCGCCAGTACGCTGCGATCAGCAGTACCCGGTTCTCCAACGGCAGGCTCCACGGCCGCCCGCGCCGCGGCTCGTCGGGGACCTCACGCCGCACCACGGTCATCAACTTGCCGAAGCCGCGCGGGCTCAGCCCGGTGAACGGGGCTATCCAGGACGACTCCGACGCGGTGATCACACCAGCCATATCTAGATCATCTCACCCGTGAACTGGCGTTATGGGGCAAGCCTTAGGGCAGCGTCCTGGAGCGCGTCCAAGCCGCGCGCGATGGCGATCTGTGTCCTACTGCCGGGCCGGACACAGGCCAGGAGCCGACGGACGGGGGCCGTCGGGCCTGCCAAGGGTACGCGACGGAGGGGCAGGCCCTGAGGGAGCGGGGCCTGCCGGGGGACGAGACATATTCCGTGGCCGTGGGCGACAAGGGCGGCCACAGCAGTCCAGTCGATCGCGCTGTGTGTGACTCGCGGTGTGAACCCCGCGGCGGCTGCGGCATGCAGGAGGACCGGGTGTTGGTCCCTGGGGTCCCCGGCATGGATCCAGGTCTCCTGAGCAGTGTCCGACAGACGCACGGTTTCACGGCCGGCCAGTGCGTGGTGGTCGGGTACGAGCAGGTCCTGGGGTTCTTCGATCAGCACGTCGTGTTCGACGAGGCCACTTCCCGTGGAGGACACGTCGAAGGTAGCGATCACTACGGCGATGTCCACTCGGTGGGAGAGCAGCAGGCTGATGCGGTCCTCGTCGGGGTGCTCGTCGAGTCGGCAGGCCATGCCCGGGAACTGCTCGCAGAGTCTCTGTGCCGCGGGGGCGATCACCGTGGCCAGCGCGCTGGCGACGCCGGTGATCCGCAGAACGCCGGCGGCCCCCTCACGGTGGGAGTCCAGGACGCCGTTGGCCCGTTCCCATTCTGCGTTCATAACCTCCACGTGCTCGACCAGGGCGAGCGCGGCGGGTGTCAGCCGGACCCTTCGGCCCACGGGTTCCAGGAGTTTCAGGCCGAGTTCGCCGGACAGCTGACGCAACTGCTGCGAGACCGTGGGTGGAGAGAGGTGCAGGACAGCCGCCGTGGCGGTGACAGTTCCTTCTGCACGCAGAACGCGCAACGCCTGCAGCCGAGGATCGATCATGTGGTTTCTCCGAACGGAACGGTGCGGAACTTCCCAATGGACGCCATCAGGACGCCCGGACCAGGATGAAGATCCGAACCTTGGACGGCCACCTCTCACACAGGGGCCTGCCCGAATCCTGCTTTCCCCGCTGTTCTTTCAGCGCCCCCTGGAGGCTTGTTGTGTTCGATTCAGCCGTCGCGGGAGCGCTGGCCGGTTATGGCCTGGCGATCCCGGTGGGAGCCGTGGCCGTACTGATGATCAATCTGACGGCCCGGACCTCCTTCCGGGTCGGAGCCGCGGCAGCGATCGGAGCGACGACGGCAGATGCGCTCTACGCGGTGATCGCTGTTGAGGGAGGAGCGGCAGTGGCCACGGTGATCCAGCCGTTCTCCGAGCCTTTGCGGTGGATCGCCTTCCTCGTCCTGACCATGATGGCCGCGCGGATCGCCGTTGCCGGGCTTCGAGGGCAGAAGGGTGGAGCGGTCCAGGCGCCGACAGAGGAGGCGGCCATCAGTCCACGGCGGTCGTTCACTACGTTCCTGGCGCTCACTGCACTCAACCCGTGGCCTGCCCTCTACTTCGTCGCGCTCGTCCTCGGACACCAGGGGCTCCGGAACGCATCAGGAGCGGAGGCTGTGGTCTACATCGTTGCGGTCGTCGCCGCGTCCGCGAGCTGGCAGTTGCTGCTGGCCGGCGGAGGCGCTGTCTTCGGCCGCTTCATCACCGGCCCTCGCGGCAGAAAGGCAACCGCCGTGGTGTCCAGCGCCCTGATCTTTGGGCTCGGCGCCCACATGGCACTGGGATGACTCGGCACGGTGTCCGCCTGAGGCGCGGTTGCCGCCTGGGCAGAGCCATCAGTTTCCCGGCACACCGGGCCAACCCACGTATGGTCAACCGTCATGTGCTCAGTCCTGCCACGGACGACCTCGAGCTACCGTGGGACAGCTGCGATGACGGCCAGTACGACGGCGAGACCTGGCCACCGGATGCCCTGCTCGATCTCGCGTCCCCTTACGCAGGTCATTCCGACTGCCCCACGTTCCTGGGGAGGAGACGGTTTACGGGACAGCCCTTAGTCGCGATAGATGTCACCGGGTTACGGCTGCGAGCAGGGATTCCCGGAGAACTGTTCGCGACACTTGTCACCGTTCGGTCGAGATAGTTGTCATCAACCTCGCTTGTTCGCGGCATCTGTCATCGTTCTTCATCTCATCCGCGTTTCCTTGGGAGGTCTGTGCCACCTGTCCTGTCGCAGCGCATCCGTCAACGAGGAACTTCGACCTGCGGAGTCGCCATGTCGTCTGAGAATGCCGATGGATCGGGTTCTCAGACGACATGGCATTTGAGGCAATCGCGCTTGGGTCGCAAAGCGGCAGCTCAGCGAACCGGTGTCGTCTGGGCCAGGGCGATGCGCCAGTCGCCGCCTTGGCGGGTCAAGACATAGGTCATGGCACCGACCGAGGGCAGCTCGGACGAACCCTCCACTTCGGACCGTTCGTCGTGGACGGTCTTGGTGACGCTGACGATGGCGACGTCAGGGGTGGTGAACCGGATGTCGTCGACTTCCAGCGAGGTCCGGACGTCCTTGAGCGGCGAAGAGAGCGCCTCGGCCATGGCCGAAGCGAAGGCCTCACGCCCGAAGATGCGCCGACCAGCCAAGTTGACGATCACCAAGTTTTCGGTGTGCAGCGCAGGCAGCACGTCCGGGTCGGTCTGCGCCTCCTGAGAACGCGCAACCAACTCGCGAATCCCCTGCTCGTCGGCGTCCTTGGCGGGAAGAGTAGAACTCGTGGTGTCCATTGGGGAAACCTAGGACTTCAACTTATGTTTAAGTCAACCTCTGACAGGTGCCAGGTGTCCTCCCGGCGGCGACTCGGGTCGTCGCCAGGAGCGCGCGGCCGCAGTGACAGTTACGGCGACCAGGGGACATCTATCGCGACCAGTCACATCTGATCGTGTAGAGGCGAGGAAGGTCCTCGGGCAGTGGCAATTCGGGTACACGTTCGAGAGTAGCTAGTGCCACACATCCGGCCCACCCCGGCGCCATTCGATTAGTTCGGGGTCGTCGAACCGCAGGTTGTCGGTGTCCAGGCCGAGCCGGCGCAGGAACTCGGCGAGATCCTGCAGGCCGTGAGCGAGACCGAGGATGCGTCCGTTCGCGGTGACGCGGCGCCCGCCGGACGGGGACGGCGGATGCACGACGATCGGCGCAGGCATGGGACCAGCGTGCGGACTTGCTGGCGCGCCCGCATCCTGACTCCGTGATGAATCCAGAGGGTGCAGCTCGCCGCCTCCTTGGCCTGCTGCGCCAAGTCACGGGGTCGACGAAAGGCGCTTGTCAATCCACGCTGTGCCGACCTCGGTGGGCCATGTGTGGGCCAAGGCCATGCGTTGTGGGTCTATGGGAGCACTCCATCGCAGGTGAGGCCACACTCCGGCCCTTGAAGTCCGACGCTCTTGAAAACCGTCGTGAGGTGATCCCTCACCGTGGGGTCGAATCCCACCGCCTCCGCGCGCTGAGCAGTGAAAGCGGCCCCCGGCCAGGCAAGTTGGTCGGGGGCCGTTGTCGTGGGTGCTGCCCGGTGGTGGCCGTGGTTTCCCGTAGTTCCCCGTCTCTTCCGGCACGCGGATGGCACGGTGGAGCCCACCTGGGGCTCGCGCTGTCACCGTTGGTCGCCCCCGCACTGCCCAGAGACGCCGCTGTCATTGAACGGGGGGTCACTTTTCGGGGCTGGGCCAGTCCAGGCAGAGCACTGTGGCGTCATCTCGGGGATTGCTGTCGCTGGCCTGCATCACGGATTGCGTGAGGGCGCGCGCCGCTTCGCGCGGGTGCAGCGTGCCGGTCTCTCTGATCAGGCGATGCAGCACTTGCTCATGGCCGTGCGGTTCGAGCATGCCGTCGGTCAGCAGGAAGAGACGATCCCCGGGGCGCAGGTCGAGGCTCTGGGCGTGGTACTCAGCGTTGGCGGAGACACCGAATGGCAGGTCGACGACCGGGATGACTTCGTCGACGTGGCCATTCCGCAGCAGCAGGGGCCAGACGTGGCCGGCATTGATGAACAGGGCGCGCCCGGTGTCGAATTCGACCCACAGCAGTTGTCCGGTGACCATGGCCTGGGCACCGTGCTTGGCCAGCGCAGTGGTCACCTGAGCCGTCTGGTCGAGAACCGCGCGGTGCTCGTGCACGGCGTGATTGAACACGGCAGCGTTGGCGGCTTCTGCCTGGGCGACGAGACGGAGACCGGCGCGGCGGGCGTTGCGCACAGCAGCCAGGACCACGGTGGCCAACTGCGCGGCCCGGACATTGTGGCCCATGGCGTCGGTCAAGGTCATGTTGAGGCCGTGGCCGTTGAGGATGTAGTCGAAGGTGTCCCCGCCGACATCGGCTGCAGGCTCCAAGGACCCGGCGATGATGAAGGGCCCGGCCTCGCAGGTGTAGGACTCGGGCAGCAGACGGTGCTGGATCTCCGCCGCCAGGGACATCCGGGTCGTCCGTCTGCCCCACTCGTACAAGTCGGTGAAGCGTCGGTTGACGACCACGGCATACGCCAGCACGCGCGTCGCCTCAGTGATCCGTTCCAGCGTGTCCCGGTCGGGCGGAGTGGGAAGGGTCAGCTCCAGGAGCCCGATCGCGTCCCCACGGTCAGTCACCGGCGCGACCACCTTCGTATCACCGCGGCCGGCCTCGGCATCCCCGAGCCCCTCCGTGCTTACCCACGTCTGCTGGGATCGGATCACCTGTTCGTAGACCGTGCCGGGCAGGGCAATCGGCTCGGGAGCGATACTCCCGCCCTGCTCCGTCGATCCCGTCAACCGGACCACGGCGTCGCCCGCGAAGTCCGTGATGAGGAAGGTGACCTCTTCGGCAGAGAGCTGCTCCCGCAGCACCCTCGCCAGCACCGCGACCGACTTCACCGGTTGGGCCTCCTGCACAGCAGCGAGCAGGTCACTCACCCAACCCATGCTCAACGACACGCGCTGCGCCTTTCCCATAGATGGCAAAGCTCCGCCCTGGGAAGGATGTGGCGATCTTGGCTCGGCCGCCAACGGAGACGGTCTGTCGGGGTGAGTCGAGGTCGGTGGAGCCGGCCGACCCCACCCCGCACCCCTCTTTCATATTCCCGCCCTCTTCTTCCTGCGCCTTGGGGTTCGGCGGGTGGCTGCTCCGGGCCTGGGATGGGATTCGGTGTGCGTCAGTGGTGTTTCGATCCTGGCTGGTTGTCGGCGGGCTGCTCACGGGGTGTGGGTGGTGCGTTGCCCGTGGGGCGGGGTGTTTCTGCTCTCGTCAGTCCGGCGCGGGCTTTGGTGGATCAAAGCGGGAAACGGACAATCCCGCGGCTGTCTTGCCGCCGTGGGACCGGGGCGGCGCGCCGAAGGCAGGCGCCCGGCCCCGAGCCCCGAGTGGCTCGCACGGCGGGCCCCGGGGTGTGTCCGTAGCGACGGCTGTGAAGCCGATTGATCTGCCACGCGACCGGATGCCCGAAGGGCAAGAGCTTCCCCGCCAACACGGTGCCGACACCGACACGTTGCCCTCTGGGCCCTGGCTGTGCGGCTCTGCCTGAATGCCGCTGAGCGATCCCCCAGCTCAGCGGCACGTGCGGCCCAGACTAGGTTGGCGGCTCACGCTCACGCTTCTGTGTACATGCAGAGAAAGTTTCCCCAACACGCATGGACCGCTGGACCGGTGCTCCTCCACCGTGCTCCCGGCACTGTTGGCCGATGTCGCGGCGGGCCACGAGCGTGACAGGAACTCCACCCGGGAGCAGACTCCAAGCGGAGACGTGGGCACCGTCTTCCGTGCAACGGACGAACCGGAGCGAGTCCCGACCGGACAGTCAACTCCTCGACGGCAGGCGCTGGTTGGAAGCCAGCCAGCTCGTCGTGGACGTAATGACGCAACATCCGTTCCGCATGGAACGGTTCACTGCCGACGCACCCAACTCCATGATCGACCGGGCCGATTCATGTGCCTGCGCGTGCGAGGCGAGGGTCACTGCTGCCTCGGGGTTTTGGCCGTGTTGTCGGGTGGGGCACGGTTCATCCGTGCCAAGTCTGCTCATAAGCAGAGCACTATCGGTCATGCCACTGCAATCCCCTTTAACGTTCACCCAGCCTGCGGACCGTGCGCCGTGCTCGGCGCGCGAAGAGTGCCGCGGTGGAACGCGACACAACGGATCCGTTGAGGAGGCCGAGGGTGGCAGCGCTAACGTGCTCAACATGCGGGGCACTTATCCAGATCGACGGCACATCGCCCTGTCCGTGCGTGCTCATGGCCGCAGCAGAAGTCGATCGGGCCTTTGAGACGTTCCGATACAAGTGGAGTCCCGTCCCGCCCAAGCCCACCGCACCGCCCGCCCCTGCCTCGGACGGCACAGGCGGCTCGCGTCCGGCCCGACGCGGCAAGACCGTTCTCATGGCCATCGCAGCGGCCGCAGCGTTCGGGACAGTGGCGTTCAGCGTGCAATCGTTCAACGACGGTGAAACGAATCACGAGAGCGGCGGCATGCCGTCCCTCTTGATTCCACCCGGCCTGGGCGGCACTGACCCGGGTGATGAGAATGGCGAACGCCCGCCCGGTGGGGACGGCGGTGCTCCCTCGCAGCCTGGCTGGTCGGACCAAGTCGGTGACGATGACGGCGGGTTGCGCCCCAATATGCCTCCCCCCGAGCGGCACCACGATGACCCCTCACCTCCGCCCTCCTCGGGCGATGGTGGGGGTGTTCCGCCGGGTGACGGGGGGGGTGTTCCGCCCGGCGATGGCGGGGGTGTTCCGCCGGGTGACGGTGGTGGTGTTCCGCCGGGTGACGGTGGCGGGGGTGTCCCGCCGGGCGACGGTGGAGGTGTTCCGCCGGGCGACGGCGGAGGCGGCTCGCCGGGCGACGGTGGAGGTGTTCCGCCGGGCGACGGCGGAGGCGGCTCGCCGGGCGATGGCGGGGGTGTTCCGCCGGGCGACGGTGGTGGTGGTGTTCCGCCGGGCGATGGCGGAGGCGGCTCGTCGAGCCGGGGCCACGGATTGGACAGGCTGCTGGGCAGAGTCGGTGGCCTGCTCGACCATGGCGGTGGCAACCACGGCGGTGGTCACCAGGGTGGTGGCGGTCCGCAGAGCGGTGGCAACCACGGCGGTGGTCATCAGGGTGGTGGCGGTCCGCAGGGTGGCGGCAACCACGGCGGTGGCGGCCCGCAGGGTGGTGGCAACCACGGCGGTGGCGGCCCGCAGGGTGGTGGCAACCACGGCGGTGGCGGCCCGCAGGGTGGTGGCAACCACGGCGGTGGCGGCCCGCAGGGTGGTGGCAACCACGGCGGTGGCGGCCCGCAGGGTGGTGGCAACCACGGCGGTGGCGGTCCGCAGGGCGGCGGCCCGCAGGGCGGTGGTCATCAGGGTGGTGGCGGCCCGCAGGGTGGTGGTCATCAGGGTGGTGGCGGTCCGCAGGGCGGCGGCCCGCAGGGTGGCGGCCCCCAAGGCGGTGGAGGCCCCCAGGGCGGTGGTCACCAGGGTGGTGGCGGCCCCCAGGGTGGCGGCAACCACGGCGGTGGCCCCCAGGGCGGTGGCGCCCCCCAGGGTGGTGGCGGTCCGCAGGGTGGTGGTCATCAGGGTGGTGGCGGTCCGCAGGGCGGCGGCCCCCAGGGTGGCGGCGGCCCCCAGGGCGGTGGTCACCAGGGTGGCGGCAACCAGGGTGGCGGCGGTCCGCAGGGCGGTGGCGGCAACCAAGGCGGCGGTGGCGCCCCCCAGGGTGGCGGCAACCAGGGTGGCGGCGGTCCGCAGGGCGGCGCCCCCCAGGGTGGCGGCGGCCAGCAGGGCGGTGGCGGCAACCAAGGCGGCGGTGGCGCCCCCCAGGGTGGCGGTGGCGGAGGCCACCCCTAGGGCCTGTGCGAAAGTCGCCTCGGCTTCAGGAGATCACGGTGCGGCGCGAAGTGACCTGAGCGCGCCGTTGAGTTCGAGTCCCTGCCTGGCCACGGACAGGCGCGGACGAGCAGGCGCTGGAACGGCCCTGGGAACTCGTTGGACCCGCATGGTCTCGAGACCGTCGAGGCAGCGATGCCTCCGTGGGTTCGGCCCCATCGCTTCCGCGCCGATAGCAGGCAACTCGGCCCCCGACCAGGGAAGTTGGCAGGCAACTCGGCCCCCGACCAGGGAAGTTGGTCGGGGGCCGCTGTCGTGCGTGGCCGCCCGGTGGTGACCCTGGTTCCCTTCTCGATCCGGCACGAGACCGGCACGAGACCGGCACGAGACCGGCGCGAGACCGGTACGAGCGAGGTTCTTCCGACGGAGAGAACGAGATCCGTACGTGCCGGCTGCCGGTCCTCGCGGGGACATTCGCCAGGGCTGCGCGATGATGGGGAGGGTCCTTCCGGCCGGCTCGTTCGGATGGACCGTCAAGTTGGTTGCCCCCTTCGTGCCGGGGGAGAGGCTGTCCGAACAATGAAGCATGCGAGGGGTGGTCAATGTGACTGAAATGAGTCGTGCGCCGCTGGGGTCTGTGCTGACGGCGATCGTCACCCCCTTCGACAGCGATCTTGAGGTGGACGAGCAGGCCTTCGTGTCGCTGCTGCGTCATGTGTCCGCGAACGGGTCCGACGGTGTCGTGGTGGCCGCCACAACGGGAGAGCCCTCCACTCTCACCAACACCGAACATCTCCGGCTGATCGAACTCGCCTGTTCCGAGCGGCCGGCCGGTACGAGCGTGATCGCCTCCACCGGTTCGAACGACACGGCGCAGGCTTGCGCAATGACCGAACGGGCCATTGAGCTGGGCGCTGACGCGGTGCTGTCGGTGGCGCCGTATTACAACCGGCCGAACCGCCGTGGCCTGGTGCGGCACTACACGGAGATCGCCAAGGCCGCCGGGAAACCCGTCGTGCTGTACAACATCCCCGCACGCGCCGGTATCGACATGCCGAACGATCTGCTCGCCGAGTTGGCCCAGATCGAGCACATCGACTACGTCAAGCAGGCCAACAACGCCAATCTCGCCCCAGTGGACGGGCTCGGCCTGTATGCGGGCAACGACGACGTCTTCGCCCGCACCCTCGACCTGAACGGCTGCGGGGGAATCCTCGTCGCCAGCCATGTCGCCGGGAACCTGATGCGGCGCATGGTCGACGAACCCGAGCGGCGTGCGGAGATCGACGCCGTGTTGCAGCCGCTCTACCGGGCGCTCGGCGTGACGACCAATCCGATTCCGGTCAAGGCCGCCCTCAACCTGCTGGGCCACCGTGTGGGCGGCCTGCGTCTGCCGCTGGTCGAAGCGGACGATGAAGAAACGGAAGTCGTCCGCACGGCACTTGTCGCATGCGGCCTGCTCGACTGAGCTGCCGAGCGGTCGAGTCGGTTGGTTGCCTGGCCGGACGTAGCACGGCGGGGGATCTTCCTGCGCTTCTCCGAACTGGTGGGAAGCCCCGCCGAGTTGCTGCCGCGCGGGCTGCCAAGAGCACGAAGAACCAGGCGTAGGGCGTCCATAGGGTTCCGGCTCATGGAGACGTGGAACGCACCGGCGACGGCTGCGCCGCCCCACGCGGGAGCGTGGCAGGCGCCGACAGGGCCCCTGGCCTACCGCTGGATGGGGCCCCGGGAGGGCGACGGACAACGACCCTCAGTCCGCCGCCCACGCGTCCGCGATCGGGATGGGACGACCGAGGACGTCGCACGCGGCGCGGTGGCCGGAGTGGAGCGCCGCGGTGACCGTCGCCGGATCGTCCGTCCACGTCGCCTCGCCCGCGAGATGGAGCACGCCGCCCACGGGGGTGGCGAGCAGGTCATGGTCCTCGGGCGCCGATCCCACGGTCATGTACGCGTATGAACCTCGCGAGTAGGGGTCGTCCTGCCACGAGGTCACGTGCGCACCGACGGGGTTCTCGAAGCGGTCACCGTAGAGCCGGCGCAGTTCCCCGAGGACCGACTCGACGATCTTCTCCCTCTTCCATCCTCGTGTCTCCTGCGCGGCCGGACCCGCGGCGAACGTGAGGAGCGTCGGTACGCCGTGTACGGCGGTGAGGTCGTACCAGGAGTGCCACCAGACCCCGCCCGGCCCTTGCTGACGGATGCCGTACACGTCCTCGTCCCAGAACTTCGAGGGGAAGCGGAGGAAGACCTTCTCGAAGGCGTTCATGTCGAGGCGTGCCAGCGCACCGGCAACGGGTTCGGGCAGCGGGGGTTCGATGACGAACTCCGCGGACTTCAGCACCCCGACCGGGACGGTGACCACGGCACGGCTCGCCGTGAACACGCCCTGATCCGTGATGACCTCGGCTCCGTCGGCTGACCAGTGCACCGAGGTGACGACGTGCTCGAGACGGACGTCGAGTCCCGTCGCGAGGTGCGTCGCGAGGGCGTCGTAGCCGTCGGGGAAGACGACCTCGTCGCCGTCGATCGAATCGTCGTCGAGCCCGTGCGCGTCGAGCTCGTCGATCCAGACGCCGTACTGCTCCTCGGTTCGATGGCGCAGATACTCCCGGACGCGCTCGGCGCGTTCCGCCTCCCAGCCCTGGGAGCCCAGGGCTGATTCGACCGCCTCGGCGTACGAGTGCCCGGGCGCCATGTCGGCCACGAGGCGGACGAGCTCGGCATCCACCGCGTCGATGTCGGCCACGAAGCGCTCCACTTCGTCGTCGGTGAGACGAACGCCGGAGGGGCCGTAGTACGCGATGGGCCGGCTGTACGGCTGGTATCCGCCGACCGTGAACTCCGCGGTCCGGAGTCCGAATGCGGCTGCCGCCGCGGCGACGGGGCTGTCGGTGACCCCATGGATCCAGCTCGCGCCGAGATCGGTGACGACCCCGCCCTCCCGGTCGCTCCACACACGTCCGCCGATGCGATCGCGAGCTTCGAGCAGGACGACCCGCTGGCCGCTACGGGAAAGCAGTCGTGCCGCGGTCAATCCCGCGATACCCGCACCCACGACGATCGTGTCGACTCGATCCATCGCACCCACCCCTTCTCGGCGCGCTTCGCGCGGCGCACCCGGTCAGCGTATTGGGCGGTGCGGCCTCCCGGCCTGCCGCTTCAGATCCGGCATCCCTTCCGCCTGACCGCTGAGGCCCGATTGCCCGCATACTGACAACACGATGACGAAACCCTTCGCGCCCCGGCGCCACCTGCCCACAAGCCCCTTCAAGGCCGCGGCCGACCCGCTGGTCAAGCACTTCGCGCTAGGAGACCGGGTCTCACACGACCAGTACGGCCTCGGCAGAATCGTCGGTGTCGAGGACGGGATCGCGATGCTCGTCGACTTCGGCTCCGAAAAGGCTCGAATCGTCAGCCCGTACACCGGGATGGAGAAGCTCTGACTTCGAGACGGACAAGGCAACTCGGCCCCCGGCCACCGAGCAAGGTGGCCGGGGGCCTTTGTCGCAGCCTCCTCGGGCGCACGGCCGCGGGCGGGCGTTCGGCCGGCTTCGCCACCTGGCCCGGAGGGCTCTCAATGGAGTACTCGAGCGCGTAGGAACGGCACAATCAGGCTCATAGGGGGGCGCCTTTCGGAGAGTGAGCGATGCCCGGTTCCGCCATCCACGTCCAGAGTCTCGTCAAGCGCTTCCGAACGACCACGGCGCTCGCCGGCATCGATCTGAGCGTCGAGGAGGCCAGCGTCTTCGCGCTGCTCGGACCGAACGGCGCGGGGAAGACGACCCTGGTGCGGGTCCTTGCCACCCTGCTCGCCCCGGACGCCGGAAGGGTCACGGTCTTCGGCGTCGACGTCGTCGACGATCCCGCTGGTGTACGGGAACTGCTGGGGCTGACCGGCCAGTTCGCGGCGGTCGACGAGATGCTGACCGGTCGGGAGAACCTTCAGATGTTCGGCCGCCTGTTCGATCTCCCGGCGACGGCTGCCCGCCGCCGGGCGGATGAGCTGCTCGAGCGCTTCGATCTGACCGACGCCGGTGATCGCCGGGCCGGCACGTACTCAGGTGGTATGCGGCGACGTCTCGACCTCGCGTCGAGCCTGCTGACCCGCCCGCGCGTGCTGTTCCTGGACGAGCCGACGACCGGCCTCGACCCGCGAAGCCGCAATGAGATCTGGTCGGTCGTGCGTGAACTCGTCGCCGAGGGGACGACGCTCCTGCTCACCACCCAGTACCTCGAGGAGGCGGATCAGCTCGCCGACCAGATCGCGGTGATCGACCACGGTCGCGTGATCGCGCAGGGTACGGGGGACGAGCTCAAGGACCGGATCGGCGGCAAGCTCCTGGAGGTCGAGCTCGCCACCGCGGCGGAACGCGACAGAGCACGGTCCGCGCTGGTCGGCATCGGCTGCGGCGAGCCCGAACCCGGGGACCTGCTCGCGCAGCTGACCCTTCCCGCGCCCCATGACGGCCTCGAGATGATTGAGAACGCGGCTTCGGCACTCCGCGGTGCGGATGTCGCGGTGCGCGATCTCAGGCTCCGGCGCCCGACGCTCGAGGATGTGTTCCTGCAGCTGACGGGCGCGCCGCCGAGCGAGGACGAAGGGGACGAAGCGGCCCCCGAAGCACCCATGGACGAGAGGCCGAGCCTGGACGTCCCTGCCGCCGACACCCGGGAGGCCCGCCCCCCGGCCACGACGCGGCCACCGTGGTGGAGGCGACTCTCGCCGGGCAAGCTCCGTGCCGCCGTGGCAGACGCACGAGTCGTCAGTACGCGGAACCTGCGCCACTTCATCCGCCAACCGGATCTGCTGGTCTTCTCGACGATCCAGCCGATCACCTTCGTGCTGCTGTTCTCGTACGTGTTCGGCGGCGCGATCAGCCCGTCGCTGCCCCACGGCGTCACGTACATCAACTACCTGCTGCCCGGCATCCTCGTCCAGTCGGTGACGTTCCGGGCGAGCATGACGGCACTGGGCCTGTCCGACGACCTGAAGCTCGGCGTGATCGACCGGTTCCGGACCATGCCGATGGCCCGGTCCGCGGTGCTGGTCGGTCGTACGGCCGCGGACCTGGTCCGCAACGTCCTGATCATCGGGTTGATGATCCTCATCGGCTACATCATCGGCTTCCGCTTCCAGGCGGGTGTTCTGCAGGCCCTCGGCTCCATCCTTCTCGTCAGCGCGTTCGGTCTCGCCCTGAGCTGGATCTTCGCCTTCGTGGCGCTGATGGTGCGGAGCGCCGAGGCGGCTCAATCGGCCGGCTTCGTGGTCCTGTTTCCGCTCGTGTTCGCGAGCTCGGTGTTCGTGCCGGTCTCGAGCATGCCGAGCTGGCTGGAGGCGTTCGCGAACGTGAGCCCGGTGACCCTGACCGCGGACGCGGCGCGTTCGCTGGCGCTCACCCCTGGCGTCCCCTCGACGCTCGGTGGCGCCATCGCATGGGTCGCGGCCATCCTCGCTCTGTTCGTCCCGCTCTCCGTGTGGCGCTACCGGCGCATGACCTGACTTCTGCGGGCGCCGGTGAGCAGGTCGGGACCGGACGCGGCGCTGACCGTCGCCGAGGCAGTGAGGCGCGATGAGAACCGGTGGCCTGCCGCCGGTCGCCAACGGCCCCGCGGCACCCGGACATTCGCCGACCGGCTCCGGGGGCAAGGCCCGGCGACGCCTCATGAGAAGGGGTGCCGTGTCGCGAAACCAGCGGACGTCCGCCGGATCACGTCACGGCGAGGGCGAATCCGCCGAGCCGTTGGTCAGCGCCGCTCGGACGATGCGGATGGCCTCGTCGGTGTCGATGCCGACACTGGCGATGACGCCCGCGTACTCCTCGGCGGCGCGGCGGGCCCGTTCGCGTCCCTGCTTCCCGTCCGCGGAGACGAACGAGCCGGCCGGCCCGCGGGTCTCGATCAGTCCCGCTTCCTCAAGCTCCCGGTAGGTCCGGCCGACGGTGTTGACGGCCAGGCCGAGGTCCGCGGCCAGGCGGCGGATGGTCGGGAGCCGGGTGCCCACTGCGAGCGTGCGGTCCTGGATCTGCCGGGCGAGCTGGGCGCGGAGCTGCTCGAACGGCGGGACGGGCGAGGCGGAGTCGATGACGATCATCGGTTCACCCGGCGCTCATGGCGTGCCGTGCCACCGTGCCGCTCTGCGCGGTCCGCGTCGTGATCAGGGCCAGCGTGATGGCGCTCAGGGCGATGAAGGCGAGCCAGGCCGCGATCCACCAGCCCAGCGCGGTCTCGAACACCGACACGACCGGCAGTGACCACACCACGGTCGGCGTGGCGACGTTGCGGGCGTCCTCGACGCGCATGATGACGTCGGCGGTCAGCGAGACCTCGTCGTCGGCCACGACCGGGTGCGTCAGAACATGGCGCAGCTGCACGACCGTGCCGACCGCGACCCCGCACAACCCGATGAGCAGGACGAAAGCCCCGTACCGCGCGGTGGAGCCCTGCGTGGTCAGGGCACTCACACCCAGCACCGTCGCGGCGGCGAACGTGGCGACCGCGAACAGGGCGCGCGGCACGCCGAGCACGGTGCGCCAGCCGAGCGGGACCGGGTGGGCCGCCCGTCGCGGCAACGCAGCGGCGGCCTGCCGGTCGGCCCGCCGCACCCGCCGGTCCAGCAGCGACTGGGCCAGGACCAACGCCACGACCACCGCCGTCAGGACGAGCAGCGACCAGTGCCAATAGGGCCCGGACCCGTCGACCGCGGCGCCGATGAACTTGTCGACGGTGTAGATGAGGGCGACCGCGATGATGAATGCGGCCAGCAGGACATCGGCGGCGAGACGTGTGCGTCGCCGGGCCGCCAGACGCGTGGCCAGCAACGGTGTCGGCCGGACGTCGGCCAGGCCGTGCTGGGCCAGCCACGCAGCGGCCCGCTCGGCATCCGCCGGAGGCACCGACTTGTCAGTCATCGGGCCACCTTCCTTTCAGCGCGCGACGCGCCTATGTCTCAAGTCTTGTCGCAACATGGTGCGTCAAGGCTTGCGACAAGTCAACGGAGGAAGGACGGCGACGGGTTGAGGCGGAGATCAGGTCGCACGCCGGAGCCCCGGCGGCGCGATCAGCGATGCGGCACTTCCGGGTCCTGGTGCCGAAGAGCACGGCGCCGTCGCCGGCACCGCATGTGCCGGTCCTCTTCACGCACGGCGGCGGCCGGGTCCCGCCTTCGTCAGCGTGGCCACGGGTCGGATCCGGTCGATGCCGGGCGCTCAAGTACCCCTCGGGGGTGGCGCGTTGTCAGCCCGGCTGGGACGACTTGCGGTCGGCCTCGTCCTTGACGAGCCAGGACAGCAGCGAGGCGACGGTCAGGCCGGCCTCGGCCGGGTGGCGCAGGACTTTGCGGGGCTCGATCTCGTACGTGTTGGCACGGCCGACGCGGGTGTGGGAGAGGTAGCCCTCTTCCTCGAGGTCGTAAATGATCTTCTGGACGGCCCGCTCGGTGAGACGGCAGTGCGCGGCGATATCGCGAATGCGGGCGTTGTGATCGTCGGCGATCGTGGCCAGCACTCGCGCGTGGTTGGTCAGAAACGTCCATCCGGTATGGGGCTCGGGCACTCCGTCCATCCTCCGACTCTATCGACCAGGCATGCGTCCTAGATAACACGTACTGCAATTCATGTATATTAGTGCGTGTGCGGCCTGGGGGTGGGCTGAAAGCCAAGGTTGGCCGCCTAGGGAGGGGAGAGAACCTCATGGCGGAGCCTGCGTTCTCCGGGCAGACACCTGAGCAGGATGCAGCGCTGACGAACAGTGGCAGCACGCAGGCGGTGCCTGGCCCGGGCTTGGACAAGCGTCCCGACCC
The DNA here is from genome assembly GCF_015910445.1 of Streptomyces bathyalis. NCBI lineage: Bacteria > Bacillati > Actinomycetota > Actinomycetes > Kitasatosporales > Streptomycetaceae > Streptomyces > Streptomyces bathyalis. The sequence goes on along the minus strand of NZ_CP048882.1, from coordinate 3,511,369 downwards.
GGACGACGTGGACGGACTCGTTGCCGGTGACCCGCTCGACGACTCCGATCAGAATCTGCGCCTCGAAGTGTCGCAGCTGCGACGAGCCATGCGGACCCGGCCTGCCATCGATCAGGCCAAGGGTGTCCTCATGGCCGCGTACAGCCTCACCCCGGACGAGGCCTGGGAGGTCTTGGTGACCGTCTCCCAGCACACGAACACCAAGTTGCACGTGGTGGCGGAGGGGATCACGGCGAGCACTCAGGAAGGCGTCGTGGACGCATGCCTGCGGGGCGCGATCCAGGCTGCGCTGAGGGAGCTGGGGAAGCAGTAGGCCGATCCGCTCCGCCGCACGGCAACCGTCGCCACGGGTTGTCATCGGAGGACAACGGAGTGCTCTGCCCCGCCTGGGCGGGACAGAGCACTCACGTCGCGGCTTACACGGCTGTCTGTCCAACCAGTGAACGCCTAGGAAGTGTGCATTACCGGTCATGCAAACAACCTGACGGCACAATTACCCCTTACGAAACAGCGCATGCCGGCCGGCCGTTCCCCGCCCCGTGGGGGGCCTGCCATCGCCCGCCCCCCCCGGATCATTGCTTTTCAGGTGACGGGGCGCACCGCTCGATCTCCACGGTGGATGCCGGCGATCGGCTCTCGCGGCAGGCGGCTCAGGCCGTGCGTGACCGCTTCTTCCGCTTGGGCCTGGAACGTTCGTCGAGTTGCAACTCCCGCTCCGCGCCGCGGGTCCCGGCCGCGATCTCGCGGCTGCGTTCCCGCTCCGCGTTGAACTCGGCCCCCAGCAGGATCGCGAGATTCGTGATCCACAGCCACACCAGGAAGACGATCACTCCGGCGAGCGCCCCGTAAGTCTTGTTGTACGAGCCGAAGTTGACTACGTAGGCGGCGAAGCCGACCGATGCGACGAGCCAGATGGCCAGTGCCAGCACGGCGCCCGGGATGACCGACTTCAGGCCCGACAGCCGGGCGTTGGGGGACGCGTAGTACAGCACGCAGAACATGAGAACGACGACCAGCAGCAGAACGGGCCACTTCGCGTAGTTCCAGGCCGTCACCGCGGAGTCGCCGGCGCCGATGACCGAACCGGCCTTCGTGGCCAGCGGCCCGCTGACCACCAGTGCGATCAGGACGACGGCCTGCAGCAGGACGAGAACGAGCGTGACGAGCATCTGCAGGGGGCGGAGCTTGATGAAGGGCCGCCCTTCCTCGACCTCGTAGATCACATTCGAAGCGCGCATGAAGGCGCCGACGTAGGCCGACGCGCTCCACAGGGCCGCGGCGACACCGACGACGAGCAGGACCCCTGCCGCTTCCGTGCTCGCCGCCAGGTCGTTGATCGGGCCCTTGAGGGTGTTCACCGCCGACGCGGGTCCGATCGAACTGACCAGGTCCGTGCCCGCGCTGATGATCTTCTTCGGGCTCATGACCAGGCTGACGAGCGAGAACAGCGCGATGAGCGCCGGGAAGATCGACAGGACCGCGAAGTAGGTCAGGGCCGCTGCCGAGTCGGAGAGATTGTCTTCCTTGAACTCGCTGACCGTGCGCTTGAGGGTCTGCCCCAGGCCGCCCTTCCTCGGGTGCGGAGGGCCCTCGGGCCGGCGGCCGGAGCGCTTCTCGTCCAGGTGGCTCACGGAGGCGGACCGGGACTCGGAGCCCGGGGCCTCCCGGCCGGTGTGCTTGCCGGAGGCGGGCTCAGGCGTCGGCCCGGAAGCCGGGCCTTCGCGCTGTCCCGGCCCGTGAGAGCGTTCCTCGGGCCCGTCAGGTGATGTGGGATCCGTGCCGGACATCGAACCTCCTTCACCGGAGGTCGGGGGCAGTCACAGGTGCCACTTCTGAGCACCATCGCGTCCAGGCTAGGGCGGGGATTCCCGTGCTGCACTCGGAGCGAGGTCATGCCGCGTCCAGCGAGAGTCCGCATGGCCTCCGACGGGGCCTGCCGGAGTCGCGAACGCCGGGGCGGGACAGGCGAGTTCGCGATGACTCGAGCCGTTCAACGCCGGGGCGCGGAGGTGTGGGCGGCCCGGAGCTGTTCCGCGACGGTGGGGCGGGCCGGTGCGGGCTCCCGCCGCGCCCGTGGTCCGAGGCGGGTCCGCCGGAGCTCGTCCATGAAGACCTCCCGGGCCGGTGGCCCGCCGGCGGCGAGCACCCGCGCCCGGGCGGCGCCGGTCACTTCACGTCGTTGAGTTCCTCGAACTTCACAAGTCCGGTGTCCTCCAGGACCGTGATGTGGTCGAGAACGATGGCGTTGGCGCGGGTTGCCAGCGACCGCACCATCGAGTTGCGGGTCTGGTCGCGCACGAGGCCCACCAGGCCGAAGACCACGCCGTGCTGCTTGCGCAGGTGGGCGACGAGGATCTTGTCGAACTCCTTGCCCGTGGCGCTGTCCATGTCGTTCAGGTACTTCTGCTGGGAGCCGGTCGGCTGGTTCGGCAGCGAGACGTCCAACGCGCGGCTGGCGGAGATGGCGCGCCTGTCCAACTCCTCGTGGCCGTCGACGAGATGGTTGCCCACGATCCGCACCGACTTGGTCGTGCCCCGTTCCTGTGCCGAGCGGCCGGCAGGGCCTTCCCACAGTCCGGCGGCGCGCACCTTGCGTATGAAGTCACGGTCCATCGGCGTGAGCGGCCCGTACTTCGTGTTCCAGGTTCCCCTGCCGTCGTCCTGCCATCCGGCCCTGGCCAACGCGCTGGCCCTGTTTCCCTCGAACATGTCGGAGGGCATGATCAATGCTGCGAGCGTGCCCGCGAGCGCGATCACCACCAGCACCGTGCCGATCGCCCGTCCAGTGAACATGCCGGACCCCATCCGTCCCACCTCTCGACACACGCGTTCCAGTGCAAGGAGGTTAGCGAGGTGTGCGCCGTTGCGCGCGGCCCTCGTCCCGACAGGACAAGAACCGTTTCCGTAGCGCCCAAGCCTGCTATGTGGAGCGGGACTCCGGCCGCGATCCGGACAATGGCCCCACCGGCAGACCTACGGCACGATCCGGAACGGGGACGGGGACGAGGATGGAGGGGAGCGGAACCGGCTCAGGCGCCGCAGGCGTGCGCGGCCCGCTCGGCGAGTTCCACCTTGCGGATCTTGCCCGTGGCGGTGAGGGGGAACTCCTCGACCAGCTCGACCACCGGCACCTTGTACACAGCCATGTTCGCCCGGGCCCATTCCCGCAGGTGACCGCTGGTGAGGAAGGCCCCGGGGCGCGTACGCACGAACGCGTAGGGCAGTTGCCCGCTCCGGGAGTCCGGCACCGCGACCACGGCCGCGGAGACGACGTCCGGGTGCCTGTCCAGCAGGGCTTCCACCTCGGCGGGGAAGACGCTCATGCCGTTGACCTTGATCATGTCCTTGTCCCGGCCGAGGTAGTGCAGGCAGCCGTCCTCGTCGAGCATCCCGATGTCGCCGGTGCGCAACCATCCGTCGCGCAGCGCCTCGGCCGTGGCCTCGGGTTTGCGCCAGTACCCGCGCAGGAGGGACGGACCGCGCAGCACGATCTCTCCGTGCTCCCCCAGCGGCAGCGGCTCGCCGGTGCTGAAGTCGGTGACCATGACGTCGGTCCCGGGGACCGGCAGCCCGCAGAAGACCGGGTCGGTGAGCAGATCCCGGTCCTCGTCCTGGAAGCCCAGCGTGAAGGTGTCGCTGGTGTGCGTCTCCGTCATCCCGTACGAGGCCTCGCGCAGCACGCTGTGTCCGCCGACCGCTTCGCGCCAGCGTCCTCGCAGCTCGGGGGAGAGCTTGCGGATGAAGGAGATCACGGTGGGGTTCGTCAGGCTGCTCAGGTCGTGGTCGCCGAACTCGGGGTGTTCCAGGAGCTCTTGGTAGTTCTCCACCGTCCCGGTCAGTACGTCGACCCCGTAGCGCTCGATTGCCCGCAGCGCGGCGGACGGATCCCAGCGGGTGAGGAGCACGCTCGTGCCGCCGCTGACCAGCGGCGCGAGGATCCCCAGATTCTCGCCGGCGATCCAGAAGACGGGCAGGTGGCACAGCACCGTCATGCCCTCGCCCTCGGCGAGTGAGGACCCGGCGCGGACGGCTGCCGCCGTGTAGACCATGTGGCGCTGGGTGTGCTCGCATCCCTTGGGCAGGCCCGTCGTTCCGCCGGTGTAGTTGAGCGCGGCCAGGGCATCCAGATCGTCGGCCGCCTGCCCCAGCGGGGCATGGGCCAGGGCATCGGCCCACCCGGAGGGAGGCACGCCGGGCCGCCCGGCCCCGTCCGCGTCGCCGGTCCCGTCCGTCATGGAACGCGGCAGCGGAAGCAGGGGCTGCTCGGGCAGTACGTCGGCGAACGACGTGACCAGGACCTTCCGCACGGACGTCTCGGGCCGCACCTCTTCCACCAGCGGCGCCAGTGTGTCCAGTGTGATCACCAACTCCGGGGCGGCGTCCTGGAGTTCGTGGCGCAGTTCGGCGGCGCGGAAGAGCGGGTTGACCGGCACGTGCACGGCTCCGGCCCGCAGAACCGCGAGGAAGGCAACAAGGAACTGGGGGCAGTTGGGGAGATGGACTCCGACGCGGTCCCCGGGCCGTACCCCGGCGTCCACGAGCCATCCGGCCAACCGGTCGGAGGCGTCGTCCAGTTCGGCATAGCTGGTCTCGGCACCGTAGAAGACGACCGCCGGACGCCGAGGGTGGTGGCGGGCCCAGTGCCGCACGTGGGCGGGAAGGGTGATCTCGCCGAGCGGATAGCGCGGCCGCGCAGGGAGCTGCGCGGGGCGTATGCGGTCCTGGCGTCGGCGCACGTCCGTCAGGTAGGTCTCAACCGGGCCGGGATCGTGGTGCGTCGGGCCTCGGGGCGCGTGGTGCTGGGGGCGCTTCGGATCCATCGGGCGGCTCGCTCCCGTCTCGCGGAGTGACGCGTAGCAGGTGGAGATGCATGGTGGTGACGTCGCGCACGGCGTCCTCGTACACATCCGGGTCGGCGGCCACCAGACGCGCCCAGGTCGTGGACATCGCACCCACGGCGCGCGCCAGCGCGAGCGGTTCGACGACCGGGTCGGCGCGGCCGTCCTTCACCAGCCTGCGTACGTATCTGGCGTGCCGGCGCAGCGGGCGGCTCTCGATCTCGGTCCACAGCTCGCGGACTTCGTGGTCGCAGAGCGCCTGCTGCTCGAAGAGGGCCAGCAGCGGCAGATGTTCGGCGTACGCGGCGATGAACGCTCCGGTGGAGGCCCGCGCCACCGCGTACGGGTCGTCGGGGTCCGTCCCGGGAACCTCCTGCGCGGCCAGGAAGGCGTCGCGCACCTGTACCGCCAGCACCCTGAACACCTCTGCCTTCGAGGCGAAGTAGACGTAGAAGGCGGCACGCGAGAGGCCCGCCTCGGTGGTGATGCCGGCGATCGTCGCGGGCCCGTATCCATGGCGCGCGAAGACGCGCCCGGCCGCCGCGAGGAGCAGCGCACGGGTGCGGGCGTCCCGTCTGTCGTGTTCCGTGCGTGCTGCCCAAGCCTGCTGCTGCCGTGGTGTCACGACGGGCAGCATATTGACGTTGACACCAGTGTCAATGAGCATGACGTCCTCGGAACACCGCAGCGTGGAGGGCATATGGAACCGGCGGCCGTGCTCGTCGCAAACCGTGGGGAGGCCGCGGTACGGGTGCTGCGCGGCGCGGCCGAGGCCGGGATGCGTACCGTCGCCGTGCACGCGTCCGACGACGCCGGATCGCTCCATGTGCGGCTCGCCGACGAGGCGTTCGCGCTGAAGCGTTCGGGCCCCGCGGCGTATCTGGACATCGACGGACTCCTGGACGTGGCCGAGCGCGCGGAGTGCCGGTTCGTCCACCCCGGCTGGGGATTCCTCAGCGAACGGGCCGACTTCGCACGGCGCTGCTCCGAGCGCGGTGTCACGTTCGTCGGACCGCGTCCCGAAGTCCTCGACCTGCTGGGCGACAAGGCACGGGCACGCGAACTCGCCTCGGACAGCGGCGTTCCCGTGCTGCCCGGCACCACCCGGCCCACCACGCTGGGGGAGGCCCGCGCCTTCCTGGACGAGCAGGGCCGCGACGGCGCGGTGATGATCAAGGCTCTCTCCGGCGGCGGCGGGCGCGGGATGCGCGAGGTGCGCGGCGGCGACGGGAGCGCGGACAGGCTCGACGAGGCATGGGAGCGCTGCGCCTCTGAGGCCCGGCACGCCTTCGGGCGCGGCGAGTTGTACGTGGAGCGGCTGCTGACCGGCGCGCGGCACATCGAGGTGCAGATCGCCGGGGACGACAACGGCGCCGTGGTGCATCTGTGGGAGCGGGACTGCAGCGTCCAGCGGCGGAATCAGAAGCTGATCGAGACAGCGCCCGCTCCCTCACTCGACGGAGGGACGCGGGACCGTCTGCTGGACGCGTCGCTGCGGATGGCGCGCGCCGCCGGTTACAGCGGCCTGGGCACCTTCGAATTCCTCGTCGAGGGCGGGGAGTTCTTCTTCCTGGAGGCCAATCCACGTCTCCAGGTCGAGCACACCGTCACCGAGGAGATCACCGGGCTCGACCTCGTGGCCGTGCAACTCGCCCTGGCCGGTGGTGAGTCGCTGGCGGGTCTCGGCCTCGGCAGTGCTCCGGCGCCCCGCGGCTACGCGATCCAGGCACGGGTGAGCGCCGAGTCGTCCGGGAAGCTCACGCGCTTCGCACCTCCCCACGGCCCCGGGGTGCGCGTCGACACCGGCGTCGCCGAGGGGCATGAGACCGGCACCGCCTACGACCCGCTCCTCGCCAAAGTCGTCGTCCGCGCACCCCGCTTCACCGCGGCCGCCGAGCGGGCGCGCCGTGGGCTGGCGCAGTTCCACATCGAAGGCGTACGCACGTCCGTGCCGTTGCTGCGCTCGCTGCTGGACGAGCCCGGCTTCCTCACGGGCGGCATCGACACCGGGTTCGCCGACCGGCATGCGAGCGGCGCGGCGCCGGACACGGACGTCAGCACGAATGCTGCCGACGACGCGGGTGCCGACGACGCGGGTTCCGATGGCGCGGCTGCCGCCCGCGCTCCCATGAGCGGCACCGTGATCTCGCTCGATGCCTCTGCGGGTGACGCCGTACGTGCCGGGCAGCAACTCGCCGTCCTCGAAGCGATGAAGATGGAACACGTCGTGCGGGCGGCAACTGCCGGAACCGTACTGGCAGTTCCGGTGGCCGTGGGCGACACCTTGGCCGAAGGGCAGCCCGTCGTACTGCTGGACCCGGCGGGCACTGGGGACGACGGTCCCGTACGGGAGCAGGAGATCGACCTCGACCTCGTACGTGACGACCTCGCCGAGGTCATCGGCCGGCACCGTGTGGGGCAGGACGCCGAACGCCCCGCGGCCGTCGCCTCCCGGCACGATCGCGGGCGGCGGACCGCGCGCGAGAACCTCGCCGATCTGTGCGACGAGGGCAGCTTCACCGAGTACGGGGCTCTCGCCCTGGCCGCGCAGCGCCGCCGCCGCGGCCTGGACGACCTGATCGCGAACACCCCCGCGGACGGCATGGTGGCCGGCACGTGCACCGTCAACGCGGACCTGTTCGGCCCGCGGCGCGCCGACTGCGTCGCCCTCAGCTACGACTACACGGTTCTGGCCGGGACCCAGGGCCATATGAACCACCGCAAGACCGACCGCCTGCTGGAGACCGCCGAACGCAGGCGCGCCCCCGTGGTGCTCTTCGCGGAGGGCGGCGGCGGCCGTCCCGGCGACACCGACACCACGGCGGTCGCCGGGCTCGACCTGGGGACCTTCCGCCAGATGGGACGCCTCAGCGGTCTCGTACCGCTGGTCGGCGTCGCTTCCGGCTACTGCTTCGCGGGCAACGCCGCGCTGCTGGGCTGCTGCGACGTCGTGATCGCGACGCCCGAGTCCAGCATCGGCATGGGCGGGCCCGCGATGATCGAGGGCGGCGGGCTGGGCCGATACCGGCCCGAAGAGGTGGGCCCGCTGGACGTGCAGGTCGCGGGCGGCGTCGTCGACATCACCGCCGCCGACGACGCCGACGCCGTGCGCCTCGCCCGCCGCTATCTCGCGTACTTCCAGGGCCCGTTGAGCGACTGGGAGGCGCCCGATCAGCGGCTGCTGCGTCATGTCGTGCCGGAGAACCGCCGCCGTGCCTACGAGATACGGGACGCGATCGAGTCACTGGCCGACACCGGCTCGGTGCTGGAGCTGCGGCGGGGCTTCGGCGCGGGGGCGGTCACGGCACTGATACGGATCGAAGGCCGCCCCATGGGGCTGATCGCCAGCAACCCCGCGCACCTGGGCGGCGCCATCGACAGCGACGCCGCGGACAAGGCGGCCCGCTTCCTCCAGCTGTGCGACGCCTTCGGCCTTCCGGTCGTCTCCCTCTGCGACACCCCCGGCTTCATGGTCGGTCCCGATTCCGAACGCACCGCCACCGTCCGGCACTTCTCCCGGCTCTTCGTGACGGGCGCGAATCTCTCCGTGCCTGTCTGTGCGTTGATACTGCGCAAGGCTTACGGGCTGGGCGCGATGGCGATGCTGGGCGGTTCGACACGGGCACCGGTCGCCACGGGTGCCTGGCCGAGCGGGGAGATAGGCGCCATGGGCCTGGAGGGCGCCGTCCGGCTCGGGTACCGGCGCGAACTGGAGGCGATCGCCGACCCCGAGGCTCGCGAGCGCGCCTTCCAGGACCGGGTCGACGAGCTCTACGCCAACGGCAAGGCGCTCAACGCGGCCACGGTCCTGGAGATCGACGACGTCATCGACCCGGCGGACAGCCGCAGTTGGATCACGGCCGCCTTCCGCGACCATGCGGATGGGGCGCCATGGGACGGCAAGCGCCGCCCGTACGTCGACACTTGGTGAGGGGCCGACACTTTGTGTTGGGCAGGCCGGTGACGTTCCGGCCGCTCCGGCCACGAGGGTCCAACTGCCCGAGCGGGACGGCCCCTCAATACTCCGAGGCATCCCCGGGATCGCGGGCGCCCTCGCGGGCCCGGTCGGCTGCCTGCCGGAGGAAGCCGCGCTCCGCCTGGTTCTCGGTGAGGGCGATCGCCGATTCGTAGGCCCGGGCGGCCTCGTCCCCGCGTCCCAGTCGGCGCAGCAGGTCTGCCCGTACGGCGTGGAACACGTGGTAGCCGTCGAGATCGATGTCCTCCACCAGGGCCAGCGCCTCCCGCGGCCCTTCGACCTCGGCCACGACGACCGCCCGGTTGAGCGCCACGACCGGCCCGGGAGCCACCACGCTGAGCTGGTCGTACAGCTGCAGGACCTGTCCCCAGTCGGTGTCCGCCGCCGTCGCCGCGTCACTGTGCACGGCCTGGATCGCGGCCTGGATCTGGTACGGGCCGGGCCGGTCGCGGCGCAGGCACCTGCGGACGAGGGCCTGGCCCTCGGCGATGAGTTCGCGGTCCCACAGGCCGCGGTCCTGGTCGGCCAGCAGCACCAGTTCACCGTCGGGCGTGGTGCGGGCCTCCCTGCGGGACTCGACGAGCAGCATCAGGGCGAGCAGGCCCAGGACCTCCGGTTCGTCGGGCATGAGCCCGGCCAGGAGCCGTCCCAGACGCAGGGCCTCCGCGCACAGGTCCGCCCGGGCCAGGGTCTCGCCGGAGCTTGCGGTGTGGCCCTCGTTGAAGATCAGGTAGACGACGGCCAGCACGCCCTGGAGCCGGTCGGGGAGATCGGCGTCGGCAGGTACGCGGTACGGGATCCGCGCGTCCCGGATCTTGCCCTTCGCCCGTACGATCCGCTGGGCCATGGCCTGCTCGGACACGAGGAAGGCACGGGCGATCTCCGTGGTGGTGAGCCCGCCCAGCAGCCGCAGCGTCAGCGCGACCCGGGCGCCCTGGGCGAGCGCCGGATGGCAGCACGTGAAGATGAGGCTGAGCCGCTCGTCGCGCACGGGACTCTCCTCGGCCGGCTCGTCGCGGGTATGGAGCAGCGCCGCCTCGGCGTGCCGCTCGGCACGGGTCGCCTCCCTGCGGAGGCGGTCGACCGCGTGGTTGCGGGCGGTGGTGATGATCCATCCGGCCGGGCTGGGCGGGAGTCCGTCCGCCGGCCACCGCTGGACCGCCGTCGTGAACGCCTCCTGGACCGCCTCCTCGGCGACGTCGATGTCACCGAAGACGCGGACCAGGACGGCGACCGCGCGCCCGTACTCCTCGCGGAAGACCTGCTCGACCGCCGAGGCGGACACCTGAGACATGCCGTGCGCCACTCACGTCACCCGCAGTGCCCGAACTCCATGGGCCTGACTTCGATCGAGAGGGGCGTGAGCACCTGGGCGAACTTGCTGCCCCAGGCCAGGGCGGCGTCCAGATCCTCCGCCTGGATGACGGTGAAGCCCCCGAGGTGCTCCTTGCCCTCGACGAACGGGCCGTCGGTGGTGAGCACTTCATTGCCCTTCCCCTGCAGCACGGTCGCCGTGCTCGGCGGGTTCAGACCGCCGGAGAAGACCCAGGCACCGGAATCCCTCAACTCGGCCTGCAGCGCCTCCATGTTCCGCATGATCGGGTCCAGCACCTCCGGGGGCGGCGGGTCCCCGTCGGGCTGGTAGATGCTGATCAGGTACTTCTTCATGGTGGGCCTCCTCGTGACGGTGCCGGTCCGGTGCCCGTGGCATCCCGGCTTCTCACTCTCTATACGAACGGCGGCCCCCTGGATCGACACACCGGGCGAGAAATTCTCGTGAGGCTGTCCCGTGGAGGGGGGCGGCGGGCCGCGCTGCAGGGGATGTGAATCAGCGGAAGAGCCGGGAGGCGGAATTCAGGCCGCCGGAGAGAGAGCGGTCGGCTGGTGCCGAGTCGCCGAATTCCGGTGGTCCACTGACGTCGTCATGCGTTCGAATCCCGTCGCCTCACTTCACGGGACCGGCACGCACCGCGTCGACGAAGCGACATTCTCACCGGATCGGCCTGTCGACTCCGCTCGCTGACGGTTGGCGCCCTCAGGCCCCCGCGGAATGCGGCGGACAAGGGCGGAAGCAGGCGTCCGGAAGGCCGCGCCGCTTCCGGAGAGTGGAGGAACGAAGGAGGAAATCGGCAGGCGCTGCGCCAGTATCACGCGGGAGAAAGGAAGGGCCTGGAAGGGGGCTTCGAAATTACTGGCGGCCTTTCACTAAATAGGGTTACCAGGAGTTGCACCCCGATCTCAGGGGCGGCATAGTTCCCCGGACCAAGCCCCGACCGGCCCTGCTGTCCCCCTGGTGCGGCGTCCTCGGCGGCTCCATGTCCCCTGGAAGGTTCCCCTAGTTGATCATGCATGTCTCGAACCGGCGGGCGCGCCGGGCAGCGCTGCTGGGCACCGCCACCATCGTCGTGGGCGGCGCGATGATCTCCGTCCCGGCTCATGCCGCCTCCGCGGACGGGCACTCCGGATCGACCGGCAAGGCCACTGCCGTCGCGGCCCGCGCGGATCTGAACGTCTCCGTCGTGAACGCCGCCAAGGTTCCGGTCCGGGCCTCCCTCAACTCCGTCAGCGCCCCCCGCGCCGCCGACAAGACGCTGCTGACCGCCGAGGTGAACGGCGCGAACAAGGGTCAGCCCGTGAGGCTGGTCGACGCCAAGGTCGCCCGCTCCGCCGCCAAGGCAGGTGCGCAGCGCTCCGTCGGGCACGTCAAGCTCGCCGGGCTCCGTGCCTTCGCGCCGGGCCTGCCGACCAAGCCGCTGGTGAGCGCCGACCTTCTCACCGCCACCGCCCTGTGCAAGGCGGGCCAGAAGCCCGTCGCCAAGGCGGACCTGGAGAACGTCTCCGTCCTCGGCAAGCCGGTCAAGGTCAACGGACTCGGTAGCCAGAAGGTCGAGTTGCCCGGCGTGGGAACCGTCGACATCGCCCTGGAGGAGACCACCACCAAGGCCGCGTCGGGAGCCGCGACGGCGCTCAAGCTGTCGTACGAGGTGAACCCGGCCAACCTCAACGTCGTGAAGGCCGCCGGTGAGATCGTCCTCTCCGAGGCGACCTGCGAGACGCCGAAGGGCGCCGGTGGCAACGAGCCCGGCCCGCAGACCGGTGACGACGACGGCGGCGGCCTCGCCGAGACCGGCGGCAACTCCGCCACCCCGATCATCGCCGGCGTGGGCGCGCTCCTCGTCGTCGGTGGCGGCACGATGTACCTGATCCGTCGCCGCGGCGCCCGGAGCAGCTGACAGACCAGCGGGACCGGCGGTACCGCACGAACCACGTGTTCAGTGAGTCCCTGTGGAGACCGGTCCCCTTCCGACCGAGGCCCACCGCGCCCCTCCCCCGAGGCGCGGTGGGCCTCGGTGCTGCGTGGGGCGGGCTTGTCTGCCGCTTCGGGTCCATCAGCACGTTCACCATTTCCGGAACGGTACGTGGGAGAGCCAACGCCTCGGCCGCGTAATGGAGTTGTGGCTCCGCGCCGGGAATGAAGCGTCGCCCCGGCCGGCGGTGCCCCGGTGCCGAATTCGTGCGGGGGCAATCGGCGGGGGATCGGCCATATCCCGTTCGTCGTCGGACGGAACGCCGGAGCCGGCCATGGCCCCCGGTCGAATTTCGCCGCGGATCTGCTTGCCGGACATGCCGTGGCGGAAGGGCACCAGGGGATCTTCATCGGCTCGGCCACGTTGCTTCGACGCGGCATCGGAGATACGACCGTTGGGCCGGGAACGTACGTACGGAATCGCGGCCGAATTCGCCGTCGCCACGGGAACACCCGTCTCGGCTCCATGGCCTGCAGGAATAGCGCGCCGTGGCGACTTGCTTCCGCCCTTGTGGAGAAGCGTCCCGAGAACGCCGAGGGGCCCTCGCCGGAGGAGCGGCGGGAAGCCGCCGAGCGGATCGACGAGGCCAGGGCCGGGAACGAGCGGCTCGTCGCCTCGCTGACGCGCCTGTGGGACGGCGTCGTCGAGGCGTCCACGCAGGCCAACATCGACGACGAGCACGATCCCGAGGGGGCCACGGTCGCCTTCGAGCGTGCCCAGCTACGGGACGCGCTCAAGCAGGCACGCTCCGATCTTGAGGACCTCGGCAGGGCTGCCGAGCGGCTGCGCGCCGGCGAGTACTGGGTCTGCGAGCGCTGCGGAGGCTCCATCCCGGGCGCCCGCCTCGCCGCGCGCCCGACGACCGCCCGCTGCATCGACTGCGCGGGCAAGCCCCTCTGACGAGGCCGCGTGCGACCTCGTTCTGCCTGGTGAGGGCCGCAACCCGCAGCAGAGGCCGCGGGGGAAGCTGAGCGAAGACCTCCCCTCGGCCCTGGCCGCCAGGGCGCCGTCCGGGGCGTGCTGCCGTTGTCTTCCAGTTGGTGCAGGCTGGAAGCAGCGGCCCGGACCGCCTCACACTCCGCGCCGTGGGAAGAGGGCGGTGATGACCCGGCAAGGAATTGCGGCTTCGCGACGCGACCGGCCCCGCGACGGGGACGACGTGGCGACTCCCGCCACGGCCGTCCTCGACGAGCAGGGCAAGGTGACCGCGTGGAGCGAGGGTGCCCGGCGCCTGTCCGGCCATCGCCGCGAGGAGGTCGTCGGACGCGATGCCGCCGGGCTGCTGTCGGGGGACGCCGATCAGCCGGAGGGGCCGGCGCCGGGCAGCCGCATCTGGAGCGGGCACGCCGTACTGCGGCACCGGAACGGCTTCGATGTGCGCGTGGCACTCCTCGCCCGCCGCCGCGAGACGCCCTTCGGCTCCGACTGGCTCGTGGTGCGGGTCGCCGAATCACGGCTGCGCCCGTACCGGGACGACGCCTTGATGAGGTGGGCGTTCGGCGAATTCCCCTGCATCCTCGCGATCTTCGACACGAATCTGCTGCTGGTGAGGGCGAACCCCGACATGGAGCGCGCCGTCGGTCTCACCGAGGAGCAGCTGCAGGGCCTGCGTCCCTCGGAGATGCTCTCGTCGCAGCCCGAGCCCGGCAGCGTCGAAGAGGCCATGCACGAGGCCGTACGGAAGGACGAACGCCGGCATCTGCGCATGTTCCTGTGGGTGCCGGGCGAGGACCGCGAGCACGCCTGGTCGGTGTGGGTCGCACCCGCCAAGGACGAGGGCGGCCGGCTGCGCGGCGTGTGCTTCACCGCGCAGGATCAGACGGAACAGTACGCGGCACAGCAGCGGCTGCTGGTGCTCAACAAGGCCGGCACGCGCATCGGGACCACCCTCGACATCAGCCGCACCGCGCAGCAGCTCGCGGACGTCGCGGTCCCCGAGTTCGCGGACTTCGCCAGCGTCGACCTGCTCACGTTCCTCGAACGCGGCGAGGAACCGCCCCCCGGTCCCCGTGCCGGACCCGTCGCCCTGCGCCGTGCCGGCCAGCGGTCCTCGAGGAGCGGGAAGCCCGAGGACCTGGTCGTGCCCGGTGACGTGATCACCTACCCGCAGCTCTCGGCCCTCGTCGAGTCGCTGGAGGGCAGAAGGACGACGACCCCTGATGCCAGCCGGGACCTGCTCACCCGGTGGTCGCCCCAGGACCCCGAGCGGGCCGCCCGGCTGCGCACGCAGGGGATCCACTCCGTGATGGTCGTGCCGATGCGCGCCCGCGGCCTGCTCCTCGGGGTCACCGTCTTCATGCGCCACCGGCACCCGGAGCCGTTCAACGAGGACGACATGCTGCTCGCCGAGGAGCTCACCGCGCGTGCGGGGGTGTCCCTCGACAACGCGCGGCGCTACATCGCCGAACGCAACAGGGCCGAGACCCTCCAACGTGACCTGCTGCCGCAGCGGTTGCCGGAGCTGAGCGCGATCGAGACGGCCGCCCGCTACCTGCCCGCCAGGGAGCAGGCGGGTGTGGGCGGCGACTGGTTCGACGTGATCCCGCTGTCCAGCGCCCGCGTCGCCCTCGTCGTCGGCGACGTCGTGGGCCACGGCCTCCAGGCCTCGGGCGCCATGGCCCGGTTCCGCACGGCCGTACGGGCCCTGGCGGACATGGGGCTCCCGCCCGACGAACTGCTCACCCGCCTCGACGACATGGTCACGCGCCTGTCGGACGAGGACGGTGCCGCGGGCGCGAAGTACATCGGTGCGACCTGCCTCTACGCCGTGTACGACCCGGTCTCCCGGCTCTGCACCGCCGCATGCGCAGGCCACCCCGTGCCCCTGGTCGTGGGGCCGTCGGGGGAGGCGGAGGTCGTCGACCTCCCCATCGGGCCTCCACTGGGCATCGGCGGCATGCCGTTCGAAGCGTCCGAGAGCGAGCTGCCGGAAGGCAGCGTGCTGGCCTTCTACACCAACGGCCTGATCGAGTCGCGTGACCGGGACATCGACGAAGGGATCGAACTGTTCCGGCAGACGCTGGCCGGGACACCCCCCTCCCTGGAGGCGGCGTGCAACCACGTCGTCGCGACGTTGCTCCGCGATCCTCCGCGGGACGATGCGGCGCTCCTCCTCGCCCGCACCCGCGCCCTGAGCCCGGAGCAGGTGGCCACCTGGGAGCTCCCGGCGGACCCCGCGGTCGTCGCGCGGATCCGCGGCGACGTCGAGGGCCAGCTCGGCCGCTGGGAGCTGGACGACCTGGCGTTCAGCACGGAGGTGGTGGTCAGCGAGCTGGTCACCAACGCGATCCGCTACGGCCAGTCGCCGCTCCAGCTGAGGCTGATCCACGACCGGGAACTGATCTGCGAGGTCTCCGACGCCGGCATCGCGGCCCCGCACCTGCGCCCGGCCAACCTCATGGACGAGGGCGGACGCGGCCTGCTCCTCGTCGCGCAGCTGTGCCGTCGCTGGGGCGTGCGGTACGGCCCGCAGGGCAAGACGATCTGGGCGGAACAGAGTTCACCGGGCGACCATCCGCATCCGCTGGCGATGTGACGGGCGGTCGGCGACGGCGGCGACAGCGGCGAAGGCCCGGGCGCTGACGCTCGCGCCGGGACGCGCGGCTCCGATGAGTTTTCCCCGGCCGGCTCGTCTGACTGGAGGAAGGCGTCACCGACAAGCCGTCCCGGAGGACATCATGAGGAAGATCACCGCTGGGTTGTTCATCTCGCTGGACGGAGTGGTGGAGGCCCCAGACCAGTGGCACTTCCCGTACTTCAACGACGAGATGGGTGCCGCCGTCGACGCGACCCTGGGGTCGGCCGACACCGTCCTCCTCGGCCGCAGGACCTACGACAGCTTCGCCGGCGCGTGGCCGGAGCGTGAGGCGGCGGGGGGCGAGGACGCCGGTTTCGCCAAGAAGCTCGGCGACGCACGCAAGATCGTCGTCTCGAATCAGCAACTCGCCTTCACCTGGCGGAACTCCGAGCAGCTGACGGGCGAACTCGCCGAGGCCGTCACGGCGTTGAAGAACGAGCCGGGCGGCAACATCGCCATGAGCGGTTCCGTCTCCGTCGTCCGCCAGCTGCTCGCCGCCGGACTGCTGGACGAGCTGCACCTCCTCGTGCACCCGATCGCGGTCCGCAAGGGCATGCGCCTCTTCGACGAGGGCGAGACCGCGATCCCCTTGCGACTGGTCTCGTCGGAGGCGTTCCGGACCGGCGTGCTGAACCTTGTCTACGCCCCGGACGGGACGGTCGACGACGCCACGTACGACGACGCCAAGGGGCACCTGCCTCAGGGCTGATGAACCTGCCCGGCGGTGTGGGTGTGCGGAGGTTCCTGAGCGCTGGTGACCGCCTTCGCCAGCTTCCCGGCGAGGTCGCCTTTCCCCGCCACCGAGACGTCTTCGAGGTCGAGCCAGCGGGCGAGCAGCCGCAGCTCGTCCGCCAGTTGCACAGCCACCGCGCCGGGATCGGCCCCCGGCTCGGCGAACGCGCCGAGCACCCGCAGGACCCCCGCAGCGCGGTCGCTCTTGACATCGATCCGTGCCACAAGACCGTCGCCGAGGAGGAACGGAAGCACGTAGTAACCGTGGACCCGCTTGGCCGCCGGGGTGTAGAGCTCGATCCGGTGGCGGAAGCCGAAGACCCGTTCGGTGCGTGGCCGCGACCAGACCAGCGGGTCGAAGGGCGTCAACAGGGCGCGCGCTTCGCGCACGGGCGCCGGGAGCCGTCCCGCCGTGACGTAGGCAGGGGCGCTCCAGCCCTCGACCCGGGCCGGGTCGAGGGCACCGGCCTCGACCAGTTCGGTCAGCCGCGCCTTGGACTCCTTCCGCGGCAGGCGGAAGTAGTCACCGAGGTCGGGTTCGGTGGCGACGCCGAGGCGTGCCGCTGCGATCAGTAGCAGCTGCCGCTGCGCCTCGTCCTCGGGCGGGGTCGGGGCGTCGAGGACGGCCTTCGGCAGCACCCGCTCAGGGAGGTCGTAACGGCGCTCGAATCGGACACGGTGGTCGGCGCAGACGAGGCCGGCGAAGAAGAGGTAGTCGAGTGCGATCTTGGCCTCGCTCCAGTTGTACCAAGGGTTCTTGGGCCTGCGTACCGGCGTGGCGAGCTCGGCGGCACGGACGGGCCCCCGCTCGCCCACGGTGCGCAGGACCGACTGGAGCAGCTCGGGCTTCTCCGCGGCCAGGAGGCGGGCCGGTTTCTCGGCGAACTTCTCCGCCCGCGCCATCCGCCAGCGCAGCAGCGGCTGCAACTCGACCGGCAGCAGCGAAGCTTCGTGTCCCCAGTACTCGAACAGGGCGCGGTCGCGGCCGGCACGCGTTGCGGCTCCGGCGGCGGTGTCAGCGTGCGAGGCCAGGCGGTCGAGGGTGGCCCGCGGGTAGGGGCCGAGCCGGGAGAAGAGCGGCATGTAGTGAGAGCGGCAGAGGACGTTGACCGAGTCCAGCTGAAGCAGGCCGACGTCGTCGATCGCACGCCGCAGCCGGCGGGCGTCGATCCGGCCGTTCGGCCGCCGTCGGCCCAGGCCCAGGCCCTGCGCTGCGAGTGCGACGCCCCGCGCCTCACGTGCACTCAGCTCGATCTCGGCGCCCACGCTCACCGTCCTTGTTCCGGCGCTCACTTCGATCGCCCCTTGCCTTTCGACGGCGCCCCAGGAGACGCAACCGGTCCTCGTGGACAGTCCGGGGATCTCCCAGCCGTCGTGGAACCTTCGACGACCGCCCGGAGTGTGCCCGTCAGGCGTGCGCAAGCGTAGCCCCCTCCTCGGTCGGGTTGGGGGGCGCCGAACCGGCCACCGCCACGGCTCCGTTCGCACTCAGCGGGTCACCGGAGACCTCGCCGCCGGCGACGGGGGATCACGAGGCCGGTGCCTCGCGGTTCCAGCCGCCCTCGCGCACCACCTGCCGCAGGATCCTCGCCATCGCCGTCCCCACCGGGGACGGAGCACGGTCGGCGGAGCTGGCGAGCATGATCCGCCGCGACGGTGCCTGGCCGCCGAGTCCGAGGACGCGCACGTCCTCGCGCACTCCGCTCAGGGCCAGTTGAGGCACGAGCGCGACGCCCAGGCCCGCGGCCACCATCGCCTGGGCCTCCTGGTAGTCGTGCGCCTCGAAGGCGACCGCCGGTTCGTAGCCGGCCGACTGGCACGTCCTCAGCAGCACCTCGACCACGGGATGGTGGTCGGCCCGCGTGATCCAGCGCTCCTCGGCGAGCTCGTCGACGCCGACGGCGTCCCGGTCGGCAAGGCGGTGGCTGCGCGAGACGACCAGCCGCGTCGGGTCGGCGAGCAGCTCGTGGACGCTGAGGCCCGGCTCGTCCAGCCGGGACCACTCGTAGTCCCAGAGGACGGCCATCTCGATCTCCCGCGAGTGGAGCAGGTCGAGCAGCCCGGTGAGGCGGGCGCTGCGCACGGAGAGCGAGACGCCGGGGTGGCGTGAGGTGAAGCTCGTGATCGCGAAGGGCAGCAGCGAGGCTCCGAAGGTGGGGAAGGTGCCGAGCCGCAGCGTGCCCGCACGTGCGCCGCGGATGTCCTCCAACTGCTCACGCAGCGCCGCCAGTTGACGTTCGATCCCGGCGACGTGCTCGACCACCGCGCGCCCCGCGTCGGTGAGGTCCACCCCTTTGGCATGACGGGCGAGGACCCGCAGGCCCAGCTCGGTCTCCAGCTTGCGGATCTGCTGGGAGACGGCCGAGGGCGTGTAGGCGAGCCGGTCGGCGGCGGCGGTCATCGACCCGTACCGCGCGACCGCGGCCAGCAGCCTCGACCGTCCGATGTCGACATGCACGGACGGGACTTTAGCAAGAGTTAAGCCTGCGTGGAGAGATGGGAGATGGTGTTCAAGCCGCACCTGTAGCAGGGTGTCTCCCACTTGGCGTACAGATTGCATGCAACTTGCATGGCGAAGGGGAGGCGGGCGAACGATGCAGGTACCGGCGGTACTGATGCGGGGCGGCACCAGCCGGGGACTGTTCTTCCACGAGTCGGATCTTCCCGCCGACCCGGAGCTGCGCGACCGGTTCATCCTGGCCGCGTACGGCAGCCCCGATCCGTACCGCAGGCAGGTCGACGGCGTCGGCGGGGCAACCTCCGCCACCAGCAAGGTGGCGATCATCGCCGACGGCAGTCACCTCGGGGTCGACGTGACGTACGAGTTCGGGCAGGTCTCGATCGACCGGCCGCTGGTGGACAGGACGGGCACCTGCGGCAACATGTCCGCCGCCGTCGGGATCTTCGCCGTCGACGAGGGTCTGGTCCCGGCGACGGACCCCGTCACGCAGGTGAAGTTCCTCAACATCAACACCGGCAAGGCGGTCACCGCCCACGTGCCCACCCGCGACGGCCGGTTCGATCCGGCGGGCGACTTCGCGATGCCCGGCGTCCCCGGGACGGGCTCCAGCATCCGGCTCGACTACCTGCACCCCGGCGGCGCCGTCACCGGCTCGCTGCTGCCCACGGGACAGACGGTCGACAAGGTGGAGGTTCCCGGCATCGGGACCGTCGAGATGTCCGTCGTCGACGCAGCCAACCCGCTGCTGTTCGTGAGGTGGGAGGCCCTGGGCCTGACTGGCAGGGAACTCCCCGACGAGATCGACTCCGACCCCGAACTGCTCGCCCGGCTCGAACTCGTCCGCGCCTCCGCGGGCGTGCACATCGGGACGGCGACCTCGGCCGGTGACGCCACGAAGCGGACCCCCTCGGTCCCGAAGCTGGCCCTCGTCGGACCGCCGTGCGACTATCCCCTGCCGGACGGCAGGGTGCAGAGTCCCGCGGGCCAGACGCTGCGGGCGTCGATGATGTCGATGGGCAGGCTCCACCGGTCCTATGCGCTCAGCGGGGCCATCTGCACCGCCGTCGCCGCGGCGATCCCCGGGACGCTCGTCTCCCAGGTCGCCCGGGCCGGCTCCCCTGACGACGAGATCCGAATAGCTCATCCCTCGGGCGTGCTTCCGATGACCGCCCAGGTCGAGCGCAACGGCGAGGGATGGGCCGTGCCCGTCGTCTCCGGCTACCGCACGGGACGGCGGCTCATGGCCGGAGAGGTCCTCGTGCCCGACGAGAGGGTCGCCTCTCCCGCGTAGCGGCCCCGAATCCGCATCCCTGAGCCCCGAACACGAACCCCGCCTCCCGAGTCCCGGTCCCCGAATCCCCGATCCCCGACTCCCAGTCCCCGACGAAGACAAGCTCAGCAGTGCGGTGAACGTCTGCCGCAGGTCAGCCAGGACACGTCACCGCTCAAAGGAGGACCCTCGATGAGCCGCAAACCGATGGCACGAATACGCGTAACCGTGGTGGTGGCCGCGGCCGGCCTCGGGCTCGGAGCCTGCGGCAACCCGCAAGGCGTCGGGGACGACGGCAAGACCGACGCGGGGGCGAAGGTCCCGTCACGCGTCGAGATGGTCATCCCCTACGACGAGGGCGGCGGCACCGACACCTGGGCGCGCTTCCTCGCGCCGTATCTGAAGAAGCACACCGCCGGCGGTCCGACGTTCCTGCCGGAGAACAAGCCGGGCGGCGAGAGCATCACCGGCTCCAACGAGTTCGTGCGCTCGGGCGGGACCGACGGCAAGGAGGTCCTGGTCACCTCCGGGACCACCTACTACCAGGCACTGCTCAAGCGTCCCGAGGTCGAGTTCGACTTCTCCAAGATGCGGCCGCTGATCATGAACGGCTCGGGCGGCGTCATCTACACCTCGCCGAAGTCCGGCATCAAGAGCGCGAAGGATCTGGCGAAGTCCAAGAAGAAGCTCAAGTACGGCGGCATCAGTGCCACCGGCCTCGACATGACGATGCTTCAGGCGATGGACGTGCTGAAGAAGCCCGTCGACGCCACGTTCGGCTTCGAGGGACGTGAGACGGCGCTGCTGGCCTACCAGCGCGGCGAGGTCGACATCGACTACCAGACCACCTCCGCCTACAAGACCCAGGTGGAGCCGCTGGTCAAGAAGGACAAGGCCGTTCCGCTGATGTCCTTCGGCGTCATCAAGGACGGGAAGGTCGTGCGCGACCCGAACGTGCCCGACCTGCCGACGGTCGAGGAGTTCTACAAGAAGATGTACGGCAAGAAGCCCTCCGGGTCCGCCTACGACTCGTACAGGGCCTTCCTCGTCCCCGGCTGCACGTACCAGAAGGGCCTGTGGGCGAACGAGGACACCCCCGACTCGATCGTGAAGGCCTACTGGAGCTCGGTCGACAAGCTGAAGAAGGACAAGAAGTTCTCCGAGAAGAGCGGCGAAGTGCTCGGCGGCTACCCCCTCTACTCCGGTGAGAAGGGGGAGAAGCAGATCCAGAAGGCGTTCGAGATCGATCCCTCCGCCCGCAAGTACGCCCTCGACATGCTCGAGCGCGAGTACGGCGAGAAGCTCGGCGGAACCTGACCGGCCCGTCCCCGGGGGCGCCTTCGCACGGCGCCCCCGGAGCGGTGTCCCGGAGCGAATGTGAAGCAGCACCCCGAAAGGCTTGATCGATGCTAGACGCCGCGTTCAGCGCGCTGGGCAACCTCTTCGCCCTGTCGAACTTGATATTCCTGCTGCTGGGCGTCGGCTCCGGCCTGGTCATCGGCATGATTCCCGGACTCGGCGGCACGGGTGCGGTGGCGATGCTGCTGCCGTTCGTCTTCGCGCTGGAGCCGACGCAGGCGCTCGCCCTCATCATCGGCGCCGTCGCGGTCGTCCACACCTCCGACACCATCGCCTCGGTGCTGCTGGGCATACCCGGCTCCGCCTCCGCGAGTGTGCTGATGCTCGACGGACATCAGATGGCGAAGAAGGGGCAGGGCGCGCGGGCGCTGTCGATCGCCTTCATGTCATCGATGATCGGCGGGCTGCTCGGCGCTCTCGGGCTGACGCTGTCGATACCCGTCGCCCGCCCGCTGGTTCTCAGCTTCGGCGCCCCCGAACTGTTCATGCTGACGCTGCTCGGCGTATCGCTGACCGCGGTGCTCTCGCGCGGAAACATGGTCAAGGGGCTGCTCGCGGGCGCGTTCGGGCTGCTGCTCGGCGGGATCGGCGCGGCACCCGCGGCGGCCGACTACCGCTTCACCTTCGGCTCGCTCTTCCTGTCCGAGGGCCTCGACCTGGTGGCCGTGGCCCTGGGCATCTTCGGCATCGCCGAGATCGTCACGCTGGTGGGCACCCGCTCCAGCGTCGCCACCGGGTCCGGACTCGGCAGCGGCTGGCGGACGGGCCTGCGCGACGTGCTGCACCACTGGCGCCACGTCATACGCGGGGCCCTCGTGGGGATGTGGGCCGGTGTCCTGCCGGGACTGGGCGCCACCGCGGGGACGTGGATGGCGTACGGGCAGGCGAGGGCGACCACCCGCAAGGAGACCAAGAAGACCTTCGGCAAGGGGGATCCCCGCGGGATCATCGCGCCGGAGAGCGCCAACAACTCCGTCGAGGCCGGGGACCTGATCCCCACGCTGCTGTTCGGGATTCCCGGAGGAGCGCCCGCGGCCCTGCTCCTGGGCGCGCTGCTGGCCTTCAACATCGAGCCGGGGCCGGCGATCATCACCAAGGACCTCGACATCGTCTACACGATCATCTGGTCCTTCGCGCTTGCCAGCATCCTCGGGGCGGCGGCCTGCTTCCTGCTGAGCCGTCCACTGGCGAAGCTCAGCTTCGTGCGGTTCCCGGTGCTGGCCGGCGGGCTCATCGTCGTACTGTTCACGGCCGGCTTCCAGGAGTCCGAGCAGATCGCGCTGCTCCAGGTCATGCTCCTGCTGGGCGCCCTCGGGTGGGTCATGAAGGTGTGCGGTATCCCGAGGGCGCCTTTCCTGATCGGCTTCGTGCTGAGCCTGCCGATGGAGCGCTACTACTTCCTCACCGCGAACCTCTACAAGTTCGACCAGTGGATCGTGCGCCCATGGGTCCTGGTACTTCTCGGCGTGCTCGTCGTACCGACAGTCTTCTCCCTGGTGAAGAAGGTGCGCGCCCGCCGCGACCCGGAGGCGGCCGACGATCCGGACGAAGAGGTGGGCGAGGGACCGCAACCGCCGGGGATCTGGGGCGTCGTGGTCCCGGCCGCCTTCCTCGCGGTCTTCGTCGCGGCGTTCGTGATCTCCCGCGGTTACAGCAGCCAGGCGCGGCTCGTGCCGGGACTGGTGACGGTGGTCGGAGCAGCGATGGCCGCGACGGCACTCGTCATCGGCATCCTCGCCCTGCGGCGGGCCGGGGCACGGGAGGAGTCCGAGCGTGAGGCGTGGGTCGTCGAATGGCGCGCCGTGCTGCGGTCGTTCGGATGGCTCGTCGTGTTCATCGTGCTGACCTACGTCCTCGGCGTGCTCCTTGCGGCACTGGTGTTCCTGCCGCTGTTCCTGCGCCGTGTGGCCGAGATGAGCTGGCGCGCCATCGCGGTCTACACCGTGTGCACGGTCGCGGCGCTCGGCGCTCTGGCGGCCTTCGCCGACATCGCCCTGCCCATCGGCTACCTCACGCCGGTCGGGCTCCTGTGAGCGAGCCGTCGCCCTCCTTCTCCCGCGCGGCCGTCGGGCTGCTGGCGGGGGCGGCCGGCGGACTGCTGCTCACATGGCTTCGCGTACCGGCCGGGACGCTGGTGGGTGCCGTGCTCGGGAGCGCGGCGGCCGGTGGCTTCGTGAACGCGCGGCGGCATCCGGTGCAGCGCTGGGTGCGGACGGCCGGTCTCGTGCTGATCGGCTGTGTCTCGGCGGCACGGCTCGACGGGGAGAGCCTGGCGATGATGGGGCGCATCGCGCTTCCCGTCCTGGCGGCCGTGGTGTTGCTGCTCGTCCTCAACGCCGTGCTGGCGCGCTGGCTGATCCTGCGTCACGGGCTCGATCCGACGACGGCGGTTCTCGCGTGCGCGCCGGGCGGGCTGAGCGAACTTGCCGTTCTGGCGGTCAAGGAGCGGGCGGACGTCCCGACCGTCACCGTCATCCACCTCGTTCGGGTACTGCTGGTCGTCCTGGTGGCGCTCCCGGCCCTCGTCCTCGTCCTGGGCCGGTCGGCATGACGGGCGCACCGGGCCTGGTGATGCTGCTGGCGCTCGCCGGTGCCGGGGCCGGGCTCGGCCGGATGCTGCGCCTGCCGATGTGGCCGGTCACGGGCTCGATCCTGGGGGCGGCGACGGCTCCGCTGGTCGGGCTGGGCGGCGCCGTACCGCCCGGATGGTGGTCGGTGACCGGCCAGTTGCTGGTCGGCTCGGGTGTCGGGGCCATGGTGGGACGGGGCTTCTTCGCCTCCGTGCGGCGCGTCAGCGGGCCCGGGGCCCTGGTGGTGCTGCTGATCGTCGTCGTGGGAGCCGGTGCGGGGGCGGCACTCGCGGCGAGCGGCGCGCTCGAACCCGTGCCGGCGCTGCTGGGCTCGATTCCCGGCGGTGTCGGGGAGATGGTCGCCGCGACGGCGGGGCTGGGCGGCGACAGTGGACTGGTCGCCGGGATGCATCTGATCCGGCTGGTCGTCGTGCTCTCGGCGCTGCCGTTTCTGCTGCGGTGGGCCCGCCGCCGGTACGGCCGGAGCGGGGTATGACCGCGTCAGCCGCCCAGCAGCACGGCGAGCCGGATCTCGCGGGCGCGCCGCATATGAGCCCTGGCCTCCGCCTCGGCCGCCTCGCCGTCGCGCTCCTTCACCGCGCGGGCGACCGCCTCGTGTTCGGCAAGGACCTCCTCGGGCCGGCCCGGATGCACGAGGGTCGTCGCCGGGAGCCGCCGCACGGCGTGCTCGACCTGGTTGAGGAACCTCTCCAGGTACGGGTTGGCGGCGCCGGTGCGCAGCGCCCTGTGCCAGGCGAGGTTGAGCTTGGAGAGCCCGGCCACGTCCCCGCGGTCGGCGGCCTCCCGCATGCTCGCGTTGATCTCGTCGAGCTGGTCGACCAGTCCCTCCGGACACCGAACCGCCGCCAGCCGGGCCGCGAGCCCTTCGAGGTCCTCGCGGACGACGTAGAGGGCGAGCACGTCCTCCAGGGAGAGGGCGGCGACCATCGCGCCGTGGTGGGCGGTCTTGACGACCAGGCCCTCGTCGGCGAGCCGCTTCAGTGCCTCACGGACCGGGGTGCGGCTGACCTTGAAGGCGGCCGCGAGCTCGCTCTCACGCAGCCAGGTCGACGGAGAGAGGACGCCGTCGAGGATCGCCTCTCGCATGGCGCCCGTGACGTCGTCGGTCGTGCGGCCCCGTACCGCTGCCCCCTGGTGCAGGTAAGCGCGAAGGCGCTCCACCGACTCCTCTGACTGACTCGTGATGCCGCTGGTCGTAGGTGCTCTGTCCTCCTGCACGGAGTGAACCGTACGGGAGTGGTCAGATCGTCCGCAAGTTGAGTACAATCCCGAGTCGATTGCATGCAACTTGAATGTGACAAGGATGCGGGAGTGCGCATGGCGAGTCGGCGAGTCATCGTTGTCGGAGCGGGAAACGCGGCGCTGTGCGCGGCGCTGGCCGCACGGGAACAGGGTGCGGAAGTCCTGGTCCTGGAGCGGGCGCCGAAGAAGGTCCGCGGCGGCAACACCGCGTTCACCGCCGGTGCCATGCGGGTCGTCTACTCCGGTGTCGAGGATCTGAAGAAGCTGATGCCCGACCTGACCCCGGAGGAGATCGACAGCACGGACTTCGGGAGCTACACCGCCGAGGCGTATCTCGACGACCTGGCACGCGTCACCGAGTACCGGACCGACCCCGAACTCGCCTCCACCCTGGTGGAGAAGAGCCTGCCGACGCTGCTGTGGATGTCGGAGAAGGGCGTGCGCTTCGTACCGATCTACGGGCGGCAGGCCTTCAAGGTGGGCGGCCGCTTCACCTTCTGGGGAGGCCTGACCGTCGAGGCGTCCGGTGGCGGAATGGGCCTCGTCGAGGCCCTGACGCGCGCCGCCGAACGGGCCGGGATACGCATCGAGTACGGGGCGCGCGCCTTCGGACTGCTTCAGGACGACGGCGGCGCGGTCCAGGGTGTGAGCCTGCGTCAGGACGGGCGGACGCGTGAGGAGCATGCCGACGCGGTCGTGCTGGCCAGCGGCGGCTTCCAGTCCAGCCCCGAGATGCGGGCGCGCTACCTGGGCCCCGGCTGGGACCTCGCCAAGGTTCGGGGAACGATGTACAACACCGGCGACGGCCTGCGGATGGCGCTCCGCGCCGGGGCGAGCCCCGCGGGGAACTGGTCCGGGTGCCACGCCGTCGGCTGGGACCGCAACGCCCCCGAGTTCGGGGACCTGGCGGTCGGTGACAGCTTCCAGAAGCACAGCTATCCGTGGGGCGTCATGGTCAACGGCCGCGGCCGGCGGTTCGTCGACGAGGGCGCCGACTTCCGCAACTACACCTACGCCAAGTACGGCCGCGTGATCCTGGAACAGCCCGGCCAGTTCGCCTGGCAGGTCTTCGACCAGAAGGTCACGCACCTGCTCCGCGACGAGTACCGGATCCGGCAGATCACCAAGGTGACCGCACCGACGTTGGAGAAGCTGGCCGAGAAGATGGACGGCGTGGACCCGGCCGGGTTCGTCGCGGAGATGGCCGCCTACAACGCCGCCGTCGACACGGGCACGCCCTTCAACCCGAACGTCCGGGACGGCCGAGGCACGACGGGCCTCTCCGTCGACAAGTCCAACTGGGCCAACACCGTGGACGAGGGGCCGTTCGAGGCGTACGCGGTGACGTGCGGAATCACCTTCACGTTCGGGGGCGTGCGCATCGTTCCCGAGACCGCGCAGGTCCTGGACACCGACATGAACCCGATCTCCGGTCTCTTCGCCGCGGGTGAACTCGTCGGCGGGCTCTTCTACTTCAACTACCCCGGAGGCACCGGCCTGACGAACGGGTCGGTCTTCGGGCGCATGGCCGGTACCTCGGCCGGACGGGCGGAGTGAGGCCGATGCCAGGGGAGCGGGAGCGGGAGCAGGACCGGGAGCGGGCGCGGGACCGGGGCCAGGCGCGGAACGCGGAGCCGGAGCCGCTCGATCTCGTGGTGATCCCCGGGGACGGCATCGGGCCCGAGCTGGTGGACAGCGCGCTGCGCGTGCTGGGGCGGGTCGCGGCCGTGGACGGTTTCGAGTACCGCGTCACGACCGTCGAGGCGGGCGCCGGCGCGTACCGGAGCACCGGACGGGCACTGCCCGAGAACGCCCTGGACCGCCTGCGCGCCGCCGACGGTGTGCTCAAGGGGCCCGTGGGTCTACCCGGCGTGCGGCACCCGGACGGTACCGAGGCCGGGCTGCTCGGGGGGCTGCTGCGGATCGGCCTGGACACCTTCGCCAACGTCCGCCCGATGCGGCTGCTTCCGGGCGTCCCCGGCGGCACGCGGCACGAGGCGGGCGAGATCGACTACGTCGTGGTGCGCGAGAACACCGAGGGCCTGTATCTCTCGCGAGGAGCGGGCGCCGCCACTCCGCACGCCGCCTGCGACCAGCTGATGGTCACGCGTGCGGGCACCGAGCGCGTGGTGCGGTACGCGTTCGAGCTGGCGCGGGCGCGCTCCGGCGCCCCGGCCGACGGCACACGCCGGGTGACGTGCGTCGACAAGAGCAACGTGCTGCGCAGCTACGCGCTCTTCCGCAGAGTGTTCGACGAGGTGGCCGAGGAGTACCCGGACGTCGCGACCGAGCATCTCTACGCCGACGCCGCGGCGCACGACCTCGTCGCGCGGCCCCAGTGCTTCGACGTGATGGTGATGGAGAACTTCCTCGGAGACGTGCTCAGCGACCTCGGGGCCGCGACGGTCGGCGGCCTCGGCATGTGCGGTTCCCTCAACGTCGGTGCAGACGCGGCCTACGCGGAACCCGTGCACGGCAGCGCTCCCGACATCGCGGGCCAGGGCCTGGCCAATCCGCTCTCCCAGATCCTGAGCCTGGCGCTCCTGCTGGACCACGCGGAGCTGCCCGCCTCGGGCGACCGCGTCCGGCGCGCCGTGGAGTCGGCGCTCCTGCTGGGAGCCGTCGAGCTGGGTGAGAGGGGACGGCCCAGCGGCGGGACGCAGTCCGTCACGGCGGCCGTGTGCGAGAACCTGCGGCCGTGACGCCATGAGGCCGTGGCGACCGTGAGGCCAGGCGGGCGACCGTGAGGCCACGGGGCCGGGCGGGCCGGGCAGCCGGTTCCGGCGAGGCGGAATCCCAGCGTCCGTGTCGCGGTGGTCGCGCGCGGGCACCCGCAGTTGAGAGACCGGCACGGCTGGTTCCTTCCTCAACCGCGAGCGTGGAGGCGTACTTCCGATGAGCACTGGCAGCGACGTGGACCCGGCCGAGGAGACGATTTTCACCTGGGGTGCGCCCCCGCTGAAGTTCGGTGCCGGCGCCTCCGACGAGATCGGCTTCGACATGGCGCAGTTCGGGGTGGAGCGTGTGCTCGTACTGACCGACCCCGGCGTCGCCGCCCTCGGGATTCCGCAGCGCGTGGCCGAGAACCTGAAGCGGTACGGCATCACCGCGGAGGTCTTCGACGGCGTGCACATCGAACCGAGCGACGCCGCCTTCGAGAGGGCCGTCGAGTATGCGCGTGCCCAGGGCCCGTGGGACGGGTTCGTGGCCGTCGGCGGCGGCTCGGCCATCGATACCGCGAAGGCGGTCAACCTGCTCACGTCCTGCTCCGGCGAGCTGATGGACTACGTCAACAAGCCGATCGGACGGGCCGAGGTGCCGCCGCACCAGCTCAAGCCGCTCGTCGCCGTACCGACGACGGCCGGCACGGGCGCCGAGTCGACAGCCATGTGTGTGCTGGACGTCCTGTCGATGAAGGTCAAGACCGGCATCAGTCACTGGCGGCTGCGTCCCACGCTCGCGGTGGTCGACCCGCTGCTGACGATGAGCCTTCCGCCCGAGGTCACCGCGTCGGCGGGCATGGACATCGTCTGCCACGCCCTCGAGTCGTACACGGCCAAGTGGTACGGGGATTCGGGCCGGCGCAAGCCCGAGGAGCGGGTGACGTACTGCGGCTCGAACCCGGTCTCCGACCTGTGGTGCGAGAGGGCGCTGGAACTGATCGCGAAGTCCTTCCGGCGGGCCGTGCACGGCGGGGCCGAGGACGTCGAGGCGCGTACGGACATGATGATGGCGGCGACCTTCGCGGGAATGGGCTTCGGGAACTCGGGCGTCCACATCCCGCACGCCAACGGCTACCCGATCGCCGGCATGGTGAAGGACTACCGTCCCGCCGGCTACCCGCAGGACGAGCCGATGGTGCCGCACGGGCAGGCGGTCTCACTGACGGCGCCGGAGGCATTCCGGTTCAGCTTCCCCTCCGCTCCCGAGCGTCATCTGCGGGCCGCGGAACTGCTGGCGCCGCGGACGGAGCGGCTCCCCGACCCCGTCGAGCAACTGCCGCAGGTGCTCGTCGATTTGATGCGCGACATCGGCATCCCCAACGGCATCGGCGCCGTCGGCTACGGCGAGAGCGACGTGCCGGACCTGGTGCCGGGGACGATGAAGCAGCAGCGCCTGCTGTCGACCTGCCCCCGCCCGGTGGGTGAGGAGGAGATCGAGCGCATCCTGCTGCGTTCCGTGAACAACTGGTAGCGCCGTCAGGGCCGTTGCCGTGCCCCGGCCGTCGCTCCGCCCCCGGCTGTCGCCCCGCCCCCGGCTGTCGCCCCGCCCCGGCAGTCCCTCAGCCCGCCTCGACCTGACCGGCCGTCGCGGGATCAGCTTGGGGAGGCAGGGGCGTACGGCCTCGCAGGGCCCGCCAGACGACCTCGACACCCGACTCGCCCGGCGCCGCCGGGCCCTCGATGGCGCGCCGCCGCTCGACCTCGGTGAAGCCCAGTCGCATCGGCACTCCCCCGCTGGCCTCGTTGGCCTCGTCGTTGTGGATCTCCACCACGTCGATCCCGGGCAGCGAGAACGCCTCGCGCAGCAGTGCCGCCGCGGCAGCGGTCGCGAGGCCCCGCCGCGTCCACGAGGGGTGTATCCAGTAACCGATCTCCAGGCCCCCGGGGCCGATGCGGCGCATCAGGCCGCAGCTGCCCACGGTCGAACCCTCCACCGACACCGCGTAGTTGTACGCCTTGCCCTCGGCCCATTCACGCTCGCACCTGGTCACGAATTCGAGGGACGAATCAGGGCTGTAGCCCTCGTCGGCCCACGGCATCCACGGCACGAGGTGGGCGAGCGATTCCGTGACCACGCGGTAGTGCACGTCGGCGTCGCGGTAGCGCCAGCGGCGCAGCTCGACGCGGTCATGGCGGAGCAGCTCCGCAGGCCGGTTCATGCGGGGAGCATTCCCCCGCACGCCCCGTCCACAACTCGACGTCGTGTGGCGCCCGTTGCCTTTCTCAGGGCTGTCCCTGTGCGTAGTAGGACACCAACTCCTCAGGAAGCGGCGGCACTTCGACAGGAACGCTCCCCGAGCGCAGCGACGTCGCGGCAGCGTGCCCCGCCGCGACCGCCTCACGTGCCGCGAGCGGCGAGGTCTCCGTCGGTCCGCCGGCCGCCGCGAAGCGGAGGAACTCCTCCACCAAGAGGCGGTCTGCTCCGCCGTGCATCCCCTCCGCCCGCGGTACGGGCACGGTCAGATCGGCGTCGTCGCGGTAGCCGGAGCGGCGGGAGTTCCAGACCTTGATGACCGATCCGTCGAGGTCGCCGAAGTTCTCCAGGCGTCCGTGGTCGCCGATCACCGTGTAGTTGCGCCAGTAGTCGGGCGTGAAGTGGCACTGCTCGTAGCTGACGAGCACGCCGTTGTCGGTGCGGCCGTGCAGCATGCTGATGTCCTCGACGTCGACGACCGGGTTGAGCCCGCGCAGCGACGTCGGCGGCCAGTTCGCCTCGGGGTCGTGCCACTCCGACATGCGCTCGCCGCCGCGGTCGCGCCGGTCGGATATGCCGCCGTAGACGGCGAGTTCGCCGACCGCCGTCACCCGGCGCAGGGAACCCCCGGCGAGCCAGTGGATGACGTCCAGGTCGTGCGCGCCCTTCTGCAGCAGCAGGCTCGTGGTGTTGCGCCGTTCCGCGTGCCAGTCCTTGAAGTAGAAGTCGCCCCCGTGGCCGACGAAGTGGCGGCACCACACGGCCCGCACCCGCCCGACCGCCCCGTCCAGGACGAGTTGCCGCATCCGGCGGACGAAGGGCGCGTGCCGCAGATTGTGGCCGACGTACAGGCGGCTGCCCGTCGTTCTCGCGGTGCGCAGGACCAGGTCGCAGTCGTCCGTGGTGATGGCGAGCGGCTTCTCGACGAAGACGGCGACGCCGGCGCGCAGCGCGTCGAGCACGCAGCGCGCGTGGAGATGGTCGGGGGAGAGGACCATGACGGCGTCGAGCCCGCCGGCCGCCAGCATCTCCTCATGCCCCTGGTGCACGGGCACTTCGGGGCCGAAGAGCGTGCGCGCCGCCTCCTGCCCGCGCGGATGCGGGTCGGCGCAGGCCACGACGCGTGCCCCGGCTCCGGGGTGGTGGGCGTGCGACGCCAGCACGGCCCTCTCGCCCACGCCCACGACTCCTATCCGCAGGTCGCCGCTCGTCATGGTCCGCCCTCACTCATATCCAGGAGTCCTTCGTAATTACCCGGTCGGAAGCCTTCACGCCCGCTCGCGTTTATGCAACAGTCCTCAATCAATCAATCCGTACAAGTGACGGGACGGGCCTCACGGGCCCCGGCCCGTGAGGGACCGGACCCTGCTCGGGCGGAGGAGGTGCACGGGATGCGAGGCCACGACCTGGCCGCTCTGCGGCGGTTGAACACGATCGCCGTGCTGCGTTTCCTGCGCTCCCAGGGGCCGGGCCGTCCGCAGTCGCTCAGCCAACTCGCCGCCGCCACCGGGCTGTCGCGTCCCACCGTCGACCAGGTCGTCGAGGAGCTGACTGCGCAGGGCTGGCTCACCGAGGCGTCCGACCCTGTGGCGGGACGCTCCGGCCGTCCGGCCCGGCGCTTCCGGTTCCGGGGCGAGGCGGGACGGGTCGTCGGCGTCGACATCGGGCTGCACAAGATCGTGCTGCTGCTCTCCGACCTGGCCGGCGACATCATGGCGAGCGAACGCGAGGAGATGGACCCGGACATGGGCGGTGCGGAACGCCTCGCCTTCCTCCGTGCCCGCGTCGCACGCTTCCTCGACGAGCAGAAGGTGCACCCGGACGAACTCTGGGCCCTGTGCGTCGGGGTGCCGGGAGTCGTCGGCGAGACGGGCCGCATCACTTCGGTGATCGTGCCGGAGTGGTCGGACTTCGAACTGGCGCGCAGGCTCGGCGAATCCTTCCCCTGCCGGATACTCGCCGAGAACGACGTCAACCTGGCCACCCTCGCCGAACACTGGCAGGGCGCCGCCCAACTCGCCGACGACGTCGTGTGTCTGCTGATCGGCCACCGCTCGTCGTGCGGCGTGCTGCTCGGCGGCCGGCTCCACCGCGGTCACCGCGGCTGGGCCGGTGAACTCGGGCTGCACCGCGGACTCGGACTCGCACATGCCCACAAGGCACTGTCCTGGCGGGGCGAGCGCCGCAATGCCGTCTCTTCGGCAAAGGCAGGGGTCGGGGTCTCCCCGCCGGAGGCAGGGGAAGAGTCTGACGTCGCGGCGCTGGCCCGCGCCGCCGGCGAGCGGGACCCGGACGCGCTCGAAGTCCTCGACCGCTACGCGGCCCGGCTCGCACCCGGGATCGGGGCGCTTCTCCTCGCCGTCGATCCCGAACTCGTCGTTCTCTCCGGCGGGATGACCCCCGTCGGGGAGGCGCTGACCCCGCTGCTCACTCAGCATCTGCGGGACGTCGCGCTGGACGTTCCCTTGCACGTGCCGCGCATCACCGTCAGCACGCTGGGCGAGCAGGGCGTGGCGCTCGGCGCCGTGCGCAAGGCGCTCGACAGCGTCGAAGCCCTGCTCTCCGACGCCACCGGACCTCTGCCCTCCGTGCCGCCGTCCACGATCCGCTGAGCCAAGTTCGCCCGGACCGCCTGCCGTTCACGAATCAGCTCCGGACACCTCGTCCGGACCCCGCCCCTCACCCTCCCCGTGCCCACACCGTCCCCGGGAGTCCCCGATGCGAAGGAGAACACTGCTCGCCGGAGCGCTGGCCGCAACGCCGGTCGCCGCCGGCGCGGCCACGGGCTGTTCCGCGGGAGGTGCGTCCGCGCGCACCTCCGGCGGCCGCACCACCATCTCGTACGGGATGTGGGACCAGCTCCAGGTCGCCGGCATGGAGAAGATCATCAAGGCATTCGAGGCGGAGCACCCGAAGATCTCCGTCAGCATCCAGGTCACGCCTTTCACCTCGTACTGGACGACCCTCAAGACCGCCATGCGCGGCGGCTCCGCACCGGACGTGTTCTGGATGAACGCGGTGAATCTCCAGCTGTACGCCTCGGAGGGCGTTCTGGAGCCGCTGGATCCCTTCATCGAACGCGACGGGTTCGACATGGGCGTTCATCCGGAGGAGCTGCTGCGGATGTACACCTACGAGCGCACTCGCTACGCGATGCCGAAGGACTTCGACACGATCGGACTCTGGTACAACAAGGAGCTCTTCGACAAGGCCGGCATCAAGTACCCGGACGAGAGCTGGACCTGGGACACGGTCCGGGACGCGGCGGCAGAGCTGACCGACCCGCGTGCGGGTGTGCATGGCATCGCCGCCGAGATGAGCAGGCAGTACACCTACTACAACTCCATTGCCCAGGCCGGGGGTTACGTCATCCGCGACGGGCGGTCCGGCTTCGGCGACCCGCGGACCATCGACGGACTGCGCTTCTGGACCGACCTGATCGACCGCGGCCACTCGCCCTCGCAGAGCGCGATGACCGACACGAGGGGCCGACAGCTGTATCTGTCGGAGAAGGTCGCGATGAACTACGACCTCTCCGCGATGGCCTCGCAGATGTACGCGGAGCCCGCGATCAAGGACCACGGCGCTGTCGCCGTGCTGCCGAAGGGACGCGAACGCGGGACCACCATCCACGGCCTGGCCAACGCCATTTCCGGAAAGAGCCCCAACACCGAGGCGGCGTGGGAGTTCGTGAGGTTCCTCGGCTCGCGGAAGGCCGCCGAGATCCAGGCGCGCGAGGGCGTGACGATCTCCTCGTACGAAGGCACGCAGGACGCCTGGGTGAAGTCGATGCCGGAGTTCGACCTGAAGGTCTTCACCGACATGCTCGACTACGCCGTCCCCTACCCGGCCTCGAAGTACACGACGGTGTGGGAGAACCTCCAACCGCAGCTGCTGGGAGGCCCGTTCACCGGCAAGGGCGGCATCGAGGACGCCTCGCGCACCCTGGGCCGGCAGATGGACCTCGCCCTGGAACAGGAGAAGTGACATGGCTGTCTTTCCCTCCACGGCCGGGGCGCAGCAGGCCGAACGGCGCCTCCGCAACAGCGGTCGCGGCGACGGCCGTTCACCGGCGGGCGGCGCGGGCGCCGGCGCCAAGGGCGGCCGGCGGTCGCAGCGTGCCGCGTACCTCTTCATCGCGCCCATCGCGCTGGGCTTCCTCGTCTTCTACATCTGGCCGCTGCTGGAGACGTTCTGGTTCAGCTTCACCTCGTTCGGTGCCTTCGGCGGCAACTCGTGGGTGGGCGGCGAGAACTACGAGCGCGTGGTGCGGGACGTCACCGTCGGCAGGGCGCTGGGCAACACCGTGCTGTACATGGTGATGGGGCTGATGACGCTGCCCGTCGCCATCGTGCTGGCCGAGCTGATGAACCGGCGCGGGCTACGGGGCGTACCCGTCTACCGGGCGCTGTACTTCATGCCGTTCGTGACGCTCCCCGCGGCCGTGGGCCTGGTCTGGAACTGGCTCTACAACGGCGACTTCGGCATGGTCAACGAGGCGCTGTCGTGGATCGGCGTCGACGGGCGGTACTGGGTCTCCGACCCCTCGACCGCCGTGTACGCGATCGGCATCGTGATGATCTGGTCCCACATCGGCTACTACCTGATCATTTTCACCGCGGGCGTGAAGGCCATACCGCGCGACTACTACGAGGCAGCCGAGATCGACGGCGCCGGGCCCCTGCGCCGCTTCTTCCGCATCACGCTGCCGCTGCTGAGCCCGAGCATCTTCTTCGCCTCGGTGATCTGCGTGATCAACTCGCTCCAGCAGTTCGACCTGATCTTCGTGATGATGAGCCCCGAGAACCCGGCGCTCGGGGAGACGCAGTCCATCGTGACGCTCTTCTTCAAATGGGCCTTCGACGAGAACTCCCAGGGCGCGGCCGCGGCCCTCGCCTTCCTCCTCATGCTGCTGATAGCGGCGCTCACTTACCTGCAGTTCCGGTTCCAGAAGAGGTGGGTGCACTATGCCTGAACCGGCCCCCGTGACACCGGCCGCCGCGGCGGCAGTGGCGACGACACGCGACCCGGCGGCCCCCGCGGCTGCGGCATCCGGGCGCCCGGCGCGCGGCCGGAGGTTCGACCCGGCATCCGTCGCCACCCACGCGGTCCTTTCGCTGGGTGCGCTCGCCATGATCTTCCCGTTCCTGTGGCAGCTGCTGACCGCGTTCAAGACCATGCCGGAGGCGGTACGCGTGCCTCCGACGATCCTGCCCGAGGCGTGGAACTGGGCGGCGTTCGAACAGGTCTTCACCGCCGTGCCGTTCGCGGAGATGCTCACCAACAGCCTTCTGAACACGGCCGGCAGGACACTCGGGCAGCTGGTCTTCTGCTCGCTCGCGGCCTACGCCTTCGCGCGGCTCCAATTCCGCGGCAGGAACCTGCTGTTCGCGGTCTTCCTGTCGGTGCTGATGGTGCCGCCGCAGCTTCTCGTGCTCCCCCAGCACGAGATCATGATGAAGCTGGGGCTGCTCAACAGCGTCCCCGCGCTCTTCCTGCCCGGCATGTTCAGCGCGTTCGGCACGTTCCTGCTGCGGCAGTTCTTCCTCGCGCTGCCGAGGGAGCTGGAGGAGGCCGCCCGCATCGACGGGGCCGGGCCCTTCCGGATCTTCTGGAGCATCATGCTCCCGCTCGTACGGCCGGCGCTCGCGGCTCTCGCCGTCATCACGGCGATGTGGTCGTGGAACGACCTGCTGTGGCCGCTGGTGGTCAACACCGACCCGGCGAAGGCGCCGGTCAGTGCCGGACTGATCTCCCTGGAGGGGCAGTTCATGACCAACTACCCGGTCATGATGGCTGGTTCGGTCATCGCCAGCCTCCCGATGCTGCTCCTCTACGTGCTGCTCCAGCGCCACTTCGTCCAGGGAATCGCGCTTAGCGGTTCGAAGGGCTGAACCGCCGGGCCCCAGGACCCGCCGGCACCGCCCCTCGGCCCGTCACCTCGCATCCGCACCCCCGACAAAGGAAGGCAGTCACTCCCCTATGCCGGAACTCGCAGTGGGGCTCATCGGCGCGGGCGGCATCGCCCGCGCCCATCTGCCCGCGTGGCTCGAGCTGGGAGCACGGGTCACCGTGTTCACCCCCGACGACAGCGGAGGGAGACTCGCCGCGCAGTACGCGCAGCAGGGCGTGCGGGCGGCGAGCAGCCTCGCTGAACTCCTGGAGGTGGCCGAGGCGGTCGACGTCTGCACCCCCACCCACACCCATCGGGAGGTCGCCCTCGCGGCTCTGCGCGCCGGACGTCACGTCGCCTGTGAGAAGCCGCTCGCGCTCACCGCGGAGGACGTCGAGGAGATGATCGCGGAGGCCGAGCGGGCGGGCGTCCTGCTCTTCCCGGCACATGTGGTGCGGTACTTCCCCGAGTACGCGGCCATGGCGAAGGCCGTAGCCGGCGGTGCGGTCGGGGAGCCTGCGGTACTGCGCTTCACGCGGACGGGCACCTACCCGGTCTGGTCGCCGTGGTTCGCCGACCCGTCGCTCTCCGGCGGTCTGCTCGTGGACCAGATGATCCACGACTTCGACTTCGCGCGGCTGCTGGCGGGTGAGGTGACCCGGGTGTACGCCCATGTGCGGGGACACCAGGAGGCACCCGCCCCGGCGGGCTGCGTCGCCTCGGCCACCGCGGTGCTGACCCACGCGTCGGGCGCGATCAGCCACGTGCACGGCGTATGGGGTCTGCCCGACTCCCAGTTCCGCACGACCTTCCGCATCGCCGGACGAGGCGGGGTGCTCCAGCACGACTCCGCGCGGACCAAGGCGTTCCGCGTGATCTCGCAGGGCGGAGCCGCCGACGGCGAGGGCATCCCCGCGACGAACCTCACCGAGAGCCCCTTCCTCACCGAGCTGCGCGAGTTCGCGGAAGCGGTCCGGGGCGGCCCGGCCCCGCGGGTGACCGCACTGGACGGACTGGCCGCGGTACGCATCGCCCTCGCCGCGGCCGAATCGGCGCGCACGGGACGGGCGGTCGACACCGGCAGCGGCAACGACGGGGCCGCCGGAGCCCAAGGGGCGCAGGAGACCAGGGAGGTGGCCCGATGAAGGTCGGCGTGCTCTCGTTCGCCCACGTACACGCGGCGGGCTACGCGAAGCTGCTCCGCGGAATGGACGGCGTCGAGGTCCTCACCAGCGACCCGGACGGCGGGTCGGCACCCGCGGGCGAGGTGCGCGGCAGCGCGCTGGCCGAGCGGCTCGGGGTCCCTTACGCCGGCACCTACCAGGAGGTGTTCGACTGGGGGCCGGACGCGGTCGTCGTCGCCGCCGAGAACTCCCGGCACCGGCCGCTCGTCGAACTCGCCGCGAAGCACGGCGTGGACGTGCTCTGCGAGAAGCCGCTGGCCACCACCGTGGAGGACGGCGAGGCGATGGTCGCGGCCTGCCGTGAGGCAGGCGTACGGCTCGGCGTCGCCTACCCCGTGCGCTTCAGCCCCGCCTACGCGGCGCTGCGGGAGGCGGTGCGCGGCGGCGGCACAGGCCGGGTGCTGACCGTCGCCGGGGCGAACAACGGACGGCTACCGGCGGACGCCCGCGCCTGGTTCACCGATCCCCGGCTCGCCGGCGGCGGCGCCCTGATGGACCACACCGTGCACATCGCCGACCTCCTGGACGACCTGTTCGGCGACGCACGCGCCGAAGAGGTCTACGCGCAGACGAACAACCTCATGTACGAGGCCGACGGCGTCGGGGTGGAGACCGCCGGACTCGTGACGGTCCGCTACGACAACGGCGCCGTCGCCACCATCGACTGCAGCTGGAGCCATCCCGACCACCACCCCACCTGGGGCGGTCTCGAACTCCAACTCGTGGGCGAGCGGGCCACGGTGGAGATGGACGCCTTCGGCCAGGTCGTCTCCGGCTTCGACGAGTCGCGCCGCGAGGGCGTGCTGCTGCCGTGGGGGAGCGACCTCGACGATGCGATGGTCCGGGCGTTCCTCCACGGCACGCGGGACGACTCCGCGGTCCAGGTCGCCGACGGAGAGGCCGGGCTCCGCTCGCTGCGCATCGCCCTGGCGGGCTACGCCTCGGCACGCTCGGGGCAGCCGGTGCGGCTGGAGGGCTGAGCGGGGACGGCCCCGGCTACCGCGCCGCGGCGGCCTCACCGTCGTGTGTCCAGATGCCGGGCCCGGTGAACTTCCGGGCCCGGCAGGGCGGTTCGCGTTGCGTACGGGCCACTGACCGGGGAGCCGATTCCGCCGGCTTCGGCTCCCCGGCTACGCGCCGCCGCACGACTTGGCCTCGTACGCCTTGAATTCGCGTTCCGTGGGCTTGTACTGCTGCTCGAACCCCGGGCCGCCGGCGGCGATACGCGGGAAGTGATCCGTGAAGGTGTCACGCCATGTCTGCCGGAGAAACTTCTTCAGCCTGGCGTTGATACGTCTGCAGTCCCGCTCGTGGCCTTCCGGGAGGCCGATGCCGTAGAACTGGCGGCTCTCGATGGCGATGTCCTCCACCACCTTCACATCGTGGCCGCCGTCCGCCTCCGCGATGCCTTCGAGGAGCACCTTGTCCGTCCAGACGGCGTCGACGACTCCGGTCCTGAGCGCGCTCACGCAGGAGTCGTAGTCCTTGCGCAGCTTGATTACCGCGTCCCGTCCGATCGCGTCGACGATCTGCTCCCGCTCGCCGCGCCCGGGGGCGCTGCCCGGATCGGAGGTCGTTCCGGTCGCGGTGCACACCCGCTTTCCGGCGACGTCGTCGAGCTTCTTGATGTCGGTGTTGTCCTTGCGGACGAGGACTCCCTGGTAGGTCTTGAGATAGGGCGCGGTGAAGTCGATCTTCTCGTCACGTGCTTCGGTGATCGTGTACGTCGCGATGGCGAGGTCACCGAGGCCCCTGCTCAGGCTCTGCTCCCGCTCGCCGCCGGGCACACTGCGCAGCCTCTCCTTGAAACCGATCTCCCTGGCGAGGAAGTGCGTGAGCGCGACGTCGAATCCCGTGTAGCTCTCGCCGCCCGAGGGCGTGCTGAAGCCGGGTTGGTCGCTCTTCACGAGGACGGTGACGGGGCTGTCCGCGAACAGGGACTTCTGGCTTCCCGAGTTCGGATTGCGTCCTGATGCCTCGCCGTCGGAGCCGTTCGACGTCCCGGAGCCGGTGCATGCGCACAGCCCGGCAGTTGTCAGCAGGGCGACGAGCTTGAGGCGTAAGTGCCGGGAGCGGCGGTTCATTTCGGCTGTCTCCTTGTGGCGGGCTTCGGTGGGTACGGCCTTTACGGCTGGGCGCGGAATCGGCAGGCGGTCAGGGGTAGTTGACGCTCTTGAGCGTGAGATCGACTTGGCAGAGGCCGCTGCCGCTCTCCAAGGTGATCGTCAGTCGCACCCGCGGTCCGTTCGCGCGAACAGGCAGGGTCTTCGTCACCACGTCATCCAGATCGACGGTGCTCTCCCCGGCGAGGTCGGTGCCGTGGAAGCGGAGTCGGCTCGTGGGCACGCAGGAAGTACCGGCACCGTCGGCGTTGTCCTCGGCCGAGAGCGTCAACTCGAGTTTGCCGTTCGATGGTTCGGCGTCGACGTTCAGCTGCGCCGTCGCTCCGTCGTTCATGTCTTTCGCATGCAGCAGGTGCGAGCGCCCTGTGACGTCCTCCGACGCCGTCGAGAGCGCGAACGCCGTCACAGCGGCTCCTGTGACGGCGACGCCCAGGGCGGCGAGGAAGATCTGCCTGTTCCGGGTCACCTGGATACGGTCGTCCCGGCGGCCCACCCACTCCATGGCGGGCAGGACGGTGACGAGCGCAGCGACGACGGTGGCCATGGCGCCGAAGTCGTGGCCTGCGAAGGCTGCCCAGAGCACCACGACCGCGGCAAGGGCGAACGGCGTCAGGTACACGAGGAACAGCGTCCACAGTTGGCGCGTGCTCTCCGGTCCGGGCGGTCTTTCGCTGCCAGGACTTCCTGGTCCCTGCGCGGTCATGCGAGCCCCCGAGAACGAAAATCCCATGGCGTCGTAGCACTGGCCCGAGCCGTTGTCGCGTCACCTCTGCTGAGGCTGTTCCGGGCCACGTTCAGTCCTTGCCGCAGGATTGTTTTCTGTACGCCTTGAACTCACGTTCCGTGGGCTTGTACTGCTGCTCGAAGGTCTGGTCCCCGGCGATCCCCGGGAAGTAGTTACGGAAGGTCTCGCGCCAGCTCTCGTGGAGGAAGTCCTCCAGTTTGTCGTTGATCTTCCGGCAGTCCTGTTCGTGACCCTCCCTGATGCCTATCGCGTAGAACTGACGGTTCTCGATGGTGATGCCATTGACGAGCTTCACGTCTTCGCTGTACGGGGAGGTCTGCGCGAATCCTTCCAGCAGTACCTTGTCCGTCCACACGGCCTCGAAGTTCCCGCTCCGCAGTTCCTTGACGCACGTCTTGTAGTCCTTGCGCAGCCCGATCTTGGCCTCGGCGCCGAGCGCCTCCTTCAACTGGTCCTTTTTCCTGGCGGCGTTCGGATCGGTCGTCGAGCCCTCGGCGCTGCACACGCGCTTGTCCTCCAGGTCCGCCACCTTGTTGATGTCGGTGTTGTCCTTGCCGACGAGGACTCCCTGATAGGTCTTGAGGTAGGGGGCGGTGAAGTCGATCTTCTCGTCACGGGCGTCGGTGACCGTATAGGTCGCGATGGCGAGATCGGCGTCGTGGTCGATCAGTCTCTGCTCGCGTTCGCCGGCCGGGACGTCGTGAGCGTACTTCTCGAAGTCCAGTCGGCTGGCGAGGAAGTCGGACAGGGCGATGTCGAAGCCCGCGTACTCGTACTCCGAGCTGCTGCGTGTGCTGAAGCCGGGAAGTCCCTTCATCACCTCGATCTTCACGGACGGCTGATCGAAGAGGGATTCAGCAGCTTGAGAAGGCTCGCCCCCACCCTGTTTCCCTTGCTCTTCCGGACTTCCACAGGCGGCGGCGAGCGTGCCCAGAGCGCACAGGCATATGACAGCCTGAAGTCCTAATCGCCGAGTTCCGATCATCCTGGGACTCTCCTCCGTGATCGCAGTGAAAGAACCGTGGTGCGGTGTGATGCAGGAGTGACGAAAGGGCGCTCGTACGGAGCCCCCTCCTTGCAGAGGGGGAGGGCAGCGTGAAACGGCGCTCGGGGTCACGGCGTGGGGGGCGCGAGTGCAGGCGCCAAGAATGCCACAGTGCGCCGTTGGAATCGCATCAACAATGTTGCGCGCTATGGGAGTTACTGTTCTGTGGCGGCGCAGTTGCATGGACGTGCCGCTTCCGCCGACGGCCCGGCGTCCGGCTGCTATCCGTTCAGGTGCCGCAGCCGTTCAGGTGCCGCATCCGCTCAACGGCTGCTATCCGTTCAACGGCTGCATCCGTTCAACGGAAGGGAGAGCCGGATTCGCGTGCCCGGCTCGGGGCCCGTCCCCAGAAGCAGCGC
Source organism: Streptomyces bathyalis (assembly GCF_015910445.1). Lineage (NCBI taxonomy): Bacteria > Bacillati > Actinomycetota > Actinomycetes > Kitasatosporales > Streptomycetaceae > Streptomyces > Streptomyces bathyalis. Next base: position 3,469,749 of record NZ_CP048882.1, on the reverse strand, counting down.
GCCGCCGTGGGCGTGGACGCACCATCGGACGACCGACAGGCCGAGCCCCGTACGGGCAACGGGTGGCCGAAGCCCCGGCCCCTCGTCGCCGACCGTGATCAGGGCGCGGTCGCCGTCCGCCTCCACGGTCACCTCGATCCGGGCCGGGCGGCCGGGCAAGTGCCCGTGCCGCAGCGCGTTGTGGACGAGGTTGGAGGCGGCCCGCTCCGCCAGGGCAGGATCGATCAAGGCGACCGTGGGCGTCGCTCTCATCGTGATGCTGTGACCGTCCAGGTCGACCGACAGCCGCGTGGTCCCCCCGTCGTCCGTGCCGGATCCGGGCCCGGTGCCCGCCAGTTCCGTGCCCGCCAGTTCCGTGCCCGCCAGGTCGGCGATGACGCGCTCGACAAGCAGATCGAGACGCACGGGACGGCGGCTCGCCTCGATCACACCGGCGGTCAGCCGGGCTCGCAGCAGCAGGTCCTCCATCGTGTCGCCGCTGCGGTGCGCGAGTCGGGCGGCCCGCTCCAGCGCGTCGTCGCGTGCGTCCGCGTCGGGGTCGCGGCGGGCGGTCTCCAGGAGCGCGCCAAGGGTGGCCAGGGGCGTCTTCAGGTCGTGGGCGGCGGTTCCGAGGAAGGACTCCTGTGCGCTCAGCGAATGCGACACCGGCGCCAGCACGTACCCGAGCAGTATCCAGGCGACCGGTGCGAAGAGCGCCACCGCCAGCCCGCCCAACACGGCGAGGGACCAGCCCAGTTCGGCGCCCCCTCCGCCAGATCTCGACGCATAGCCCGGTGCGGCCACGGCGGAGACGGCCACCACCGTCACCGTGAGCACCACCGCGAGGACGAGGGTGAACCACACGGTCAGCGACCAGCGCAGCCGGCGCAGCGAGCGTTGCGGCGGAATCGGCGCGGGCCCCGGTCCCCGCCCGCCCTTCACGTCAGGCCTCGCGCCGCGGGGCCTGACGGACTCTCCTCCGCCGCGTCCAGCCGGTAGCCGACGCCCCGCACCGTGCGCACCACCGCCGGCTCGCCCAGCTTGCGGCGCAGCTGCGCGACCACCACGTCCACGACGTTGGAGACCGGGTCGGCCATCTCGTCCCAGCAGTGCTCGACGAGGTCCGCGCGGCTGACCGCGACGCCCTGGCTCGCGGCGAGCACTTCGAGGACGGCGAACTCCTTCGGGGTGAGGGTGAGTTGGACGCCCGCCCGGAACACCTCGTGCCGGGCCGAGTCGACCGTCACGTCCCCGATGGTCACCACCGCCGCCCGCATGGTGCCCGCCCGCCGGCACAGGCTGCGCACCCGCACCACGAGTTCGGGCACCGCGAACGGCTTGACCAGGTAGTCGTCGCCCCCGGCGTCGAACCCCTCGACGCGGTCGGCGAGCCCGTCGCGGGCAGTCAGGAAGAGCACCGGCAGCAGCCAGCCGCACTCCCGGTACCGGCGGACCAGATCGACGGAGTCCCCGTCGCGCACCAACCGGTCGAAGACGGCCGCGTCATAGCTGTTGACGGAGAGGGTCTCGTCCGCGGCGGCCAGCGTCTCCACCGTGTCCACGGCGAATCCCGAACGCTTCAGGGCGTCACGGACGGCACCGGCCAGGTCCCGGTCGTCCTCGAGCAGAAGAATCCTCATGACTCGCACCCTCGGGCCGCGGCCGTCACCAGCTCTCGTCCCAGGCGTACCACGGCCCGTGAAGATGCTCGTAGAAGTCCTCACCGATCCGCGGAGGCGGCCCGCCGGGGTTGTAGACGAAGCCCGAACCGTCAAGGAAACCGGCGTACTTGATCAGGAACCGCGCCCCTCCGCCGTCGAGACGCTCGGCCCGCTCCACGGGGTACGGTCCGATCCAGGCGGGCTCCCGGGCGTCCCGGTCAGTGGCGAACTCGGTCATCGTCGGTTTGGCGAGGTGGAGTCCGGCACGCAACGGCGCCCCGGTGCTCACCAGGACCACCGCGACGGTCGCGACCGCCGGCACGGCCGCCCACCGGGCCCAGTCGCGCAGGACCCCGCGCAGACCGCCGTCCGTCGCCAGCGTGAGGGCGAGACGGGCGGCGAAGGCGAGGACGAGTCCCAGCCACACCTTGTACGTCAGCAGCCAGAGCAGGAAGAACCCGTCGGGGACGGAGTTCACCACCAGGGTGAGCACGGCGTTCACCCCGGTCACCGTCCCGAAGAGCCACCGGGGAGGCCCGCTGAACCAGCGCCGCAACGTGTCCATCCGGCTCTCCGGACCGAACTCCTCGTCGGTGATGTCCACGAACTGCTCGGCCATGCCCCTCTCCCTCACGTCCACCGCACGCGTGCGGCCTCTCCGCCCGCCGGACACGAAGGCTCACAGGCCCACCATGAGGATTTGATGAGGTCCTTGCCGGGCATTCGTCCGCTTCGCCGCCAGGCATCACGCCCTCGGGCCGGCCGATCCTCGGCGCCGGTGGGCCGTGAAGACGGGCACCGCTGTGCCGACGACGGTGAGGACCGCCGCCACGGACAAGAACGTCAAAGACATGGGCGGCAGTTGCGTCGCTGCCGACGTGCTCCACAGATACAGCGTTCCTGCTGCGGCGATGCCGGAGACGATCGAGAGCTGGATGACGGTGGCCACGACTCCGCTGACGTCCGCGGCGTGTTCGGTGCGGACGCTGCCCGCAGTCCGCTGCATGAGGGCGCCGAACCCGGCCCCGTGGCCGGCCCCTGCCATCACGAGCAGCGCCGTCGCCTGCCAGGGCCAGCCCTGACCGGCGACGGCGAGCGAAAGGAGGCCGGTGGCGAGGGCCATCGCCGCGAACGAAGCACCGGGAACGCGCGGATGCCAGGCGGACGGCAGCCGGGACCAGGTCAGGGACGCCGTGGCGAATCCGGCGGAGTACGCGGCGAAGGTGAGCCCGGACCGCAGGGGACTGTAGAGCAGCACGGTCTGGAGGTGCAGCGCCGTGGTGAACAGCAGCCCTCCGAAGCAGCTCATCATGGTGAAGATCCCCACGAGCCCCGCCCGGACCTCCGGCGGCGACAGAAGCGCGGGGTCGATCAGCGGCTCGCGTCCCGTCCTGGCCAGGCGTGCCTCGTACATGCCGAAGAGCATCAGCGCGAGCGCGCCCGCGGCCAGCGACGGCCAGCACCACCAGGGCCAGCCCGCCCCCGCGCCGAATGTGAGGGGCACGACGAGCATCAGGACGCCCCCGGCGAGTACCGCTGCTCCGGGCAGGTCGAGCCGCCGCTCGCCCGATGCCGGCCCCTGGGGGAGCCGTCCGGCGGACCAGGCCAGCACGGCGAGGCCGACGGGAACGTTGACCAGGAAGACCGGCCGCCACTCCATGCCGAACAGGTCCGCGCCGACCAGGAGCCCGCCGAGCACCTGCCCGGCGGCCACACCGATGGCGAGCACCATGCCGTACAGGCTCAGCGCGCGGCGCCGCTTCTCGCCCTCGAAGGTGATCTGAAGCAGGGAGAGGACCTGCGGTACGAGCAGGGCGGCGCCCAGCCCCTGGACGGTGCGTGCCGCGACCAGCATCGAGGGTGAGACCGCCAGCCCGCAGGCGAGCGAGCTGACGGTGAACAGCACGACCGCCCACGCGAACACCCGCCCGTATCCGTGCCGTCCGCCCAGCCGGGCACCGATGATCAGGCCGACCGCATAGGCCAACACGTAGGAGTAGACGGCCAGTTGCAGGTCCGCGCCAGACAGTCGCAGATCCCGCTGAACGCTCGGCCCGGCCACGTTGACGATCGAGGTGTCGAGCGTGGCCATGACCTGCCCGCCCAGTACGCACACGGTCAGCGCCCACGGGGCCAGTGGCCTGCGGGGCCGGCGCTCCTGCCGCGGAGGGGCAGTCACCACGGGGACTCCTTCGACGAACATCAGTAGTGATCTATAGAAAGCTACTGATGCCATTGAAGCAAGTAGTATTTCCTTGAACAAGACTGATGCGGGGTGATCATGGAGGAGTCGGAGCTCGACCTCGATCTGGCGGTCGAACTGGTCAACGCCTTCACGCTCGCCGGCACGGACGGGACCCTGACCGACGTGAGATCCGGGGCCGACGTCCTGAGGAGGCTGGAAGGCCACGAACTGTCCGCGGAGCTGTCCGAGGACGATCTGCCCGCGCTCGGGAAACTGAGTGCGGAGCTCGCTCCGGTCTTCGCGGCGGGCACCGTCGCCGAAGCGGTGAGCGTGCTCGACCCGTTGCTCCGCGACGCGGTCGTCCCCGCGCGGCTCGTCGAGGACGCCGAGGGTTCAGGGGTGGCCCGCTGGGGCTGGGGCCGTGACCAGCAGGGGATGGACGCGATGCGCACGCGGCTGCTCGCCGCCCTTGCCGCGCACCTCGTCCGCCACGGCACGAAGCGCACAGGGGTGTGCCGGGCGGATCCGTGCCGGTGCGTGTTCGTCGACCGCAGTCGCGCACGCACTCGCCGCTACTGCTGCGACAGGTGCAACGACCGGGCCGCAGCGACCGCCTACCGGAGGCGGCAGGACTGACCGGGGATGACGCGGGCGGTCACGGACGGGCGCCGGGGCGGCTCCCATGCGGCCGTCACCCTCGCCGCTGCGGTTTCCCGACCGCGGTCAGCCCAGCGCACCCGCGTCGTCCGCGATCGCCTTCGCGACGTCTTTCGGCTGCCGGTGCGTCGTGTCCACGATCTGCGCCGCGTCACGCAGCCAGGGCAGCGCCTCCTCGTAGTCGGTGAGGTGCCGCAGCCGCCAATCGTGGCCCGTCGGCCGGTCGTTGACGATCCGGTGGGCGAGGGTGTCGCGGTCGGTGTGGAGCACGTAGTGGTGCACCTCGATGCCGGCTTCGGCGAGGCCGGTGCTGATCTCGTCCCAGTACTGCTTCACGAGGACGGTCTGGGGGACGACGAGGATTCCGCCCACGTAGTCGAGGAGTTGGGAGGCCGTCTCGACGACGAGGTGGCGCCACGGCGGCCAGTGCTGGAAGTCCCCGAGTTCGGGGAGGTCCGGCACGGTAGCGAGCATGCCTCCGACCTGTTCGGTGTCGAAGAACCGTGCCTGCGGGAGGAGTTCGGCCAGCTTCCCGGCGGTGGTGGTCTTGCCCGCCCCGAATGTTCCGTTCAGCCAGATGATCACGGGAGCTGAGCCTAGTCCGGTGGAGGGCATCCGCTCAGCCGTTCGCCCGATGGAGACGCGGAGACGGCCCCCTCCCGTGTCATGCGCGGCCCCGTGTCATACGGGGCCCCGTCTCATGCGCGTCCCCCGGCCCCGGCCCGCCCGGTCACTGACCGTCCGGGGACGAACCCGCCGTCCGCGTCCGCGACTTGTTGCGGTAGTGGCGGACGAGGCCGAATCCCGTCAGCACGGCCACGGCCAGGAAGCCCCACTTGCTCCACCCGATGTCGACCCAGGGTGTCTGCGCGAGTTGCAGCACCGCGATCCCGAAGAGGCCCCACCGCCTGTAGAGGCTGAGCTCCTGGCGGGAGGGGCGCTTCGCGCCGCCCTCCTCCACGAGGCTCAGTGCGTACCGCTCCACGTCGCCGAACTCGTCCTGCGGGCGGGTGCCGGACGCCTCCAGGTGCTGCCGCGCATCGGCGACGAGACGCCGTGCCTCGCCGCGCCTGACGTGGTGCCGCCCTCGGAGCAGCCCGTGGAGGTGCGCGAGCCAGCGGCGGGTCTCGCGGGCGTCGGGTGCGCCGGAGGCGGCCGAGCCGCGCCGCGTCGCACGACGCCGGAGTGCCTCGATCGCTCTGCGCTCGGCCGTGTGCGGGCGTTCCAGTCTCTCGCCGACCCAGTTGAGAAGAAGGGCCACGGCTATGAGCGTCGGAGTGGGTATCCGGCCCAAGCCGTTGTGGGGCAGTTCGAAGAAGGCCAGGGCGGTCGGGCCGGAGAGTGCGAGCGCGACGCACAGCGTGACGAGTGCGGCGCGCCGGTGGCCGGCCGCGCGGAGGGAGTGCGCCCCTCCCAGGACGGCGCAGATGACCCCGAGCAGGACGCTCCCCACGAGCCCGGCGACCGTGACCCGGATCCACAGCCCCGCGCCGATCCACGCGAGGATTCCGCCCAGGAACAAGTAGTAGGCCGGCATCGTCAGCGGCGCGCCCCAGTACTCGTCCATGGTGACGTTGTCGTAGTCCGTCCGCGCACGCTTCGAGACGGGGATACGGCTGGTGGCGACGGAGTCCGCGTACTCCTCGGGATCGCCGAACGCCTGCCGGAGGCTCTCTCCGGACTCCTCGCAGTGGGCGACGGCTTCTGCCACGCAGGCCTCGGCGGTCTTCTCGTCCAGGCCGCGCTGCATCAGGGCGGTCGTGAACTCGTCGTCCCAGCCGATGTCTTCTTCCGTGGTGCTGCTCATGTGGTGCGGCCCTTCTGGACGTTGGTGGTCAGCAACTGGTCCATGCGTTCGGCGAAGCGGCCCCACCGGGTGCTCTGTTCCGCCAGCCACCGGGAGCCGGAGGCGGTGAGCGAGTAGACCTTGCGGCCCGGTCCGCCTTCCCCCGCTGCCCACGTCGAGCTGAGGATCCCCTCGGACTCCAGCCGCGCCAGGACGGGATAGAGCACCCCGCCCTTCATCCGTCCGAAGCCCGCTTCGTTGAGGCGCTGCGCCACGGCATAGCCGTGGTTGTCGCCCTCTGCGAGCACGGCGGCGGCCGCCAGTTCGATCACACCGCGCAGCCACGCGGCGGGTTCCTCGTTCGTCGCTTCGGTGGTCACGGACTGAGAGTAGACGGTTTTCGGAACTAGTCAATATCCCGACTAGTCTTCGCGATGAGCCGCCGCCGGGGCTCTGTCTTCCGAGCCCGCCCCGGACCCGAGGTGCGGTACGGGAGGTGTACGCCCGACCGGCCCCGCGTCCGATGCCGGACCTCGGCCGCCGTGGCCACAATCGCGGGAACGGGAGAGGGACGGACGGGAAGGAGAGCCGCATGTCGTATCCGGAGCCCCGGTACCTCGGCGAAGGAGGCGAGGTCACCGCGGTGTTCAGGCCGTCCACGACGGAGCCAGACATCACGACCGGGACGGGCAACAGCACCCACTACCTCGCCACGAGCGCCGGCACCGGGGGTGAGTTCGGGCTCTACAAGGCGGACATGGGACCGCGCTCGCCCGGGCCGAGCACGCACTTCCACCGTTCGATCTCGGAGTCCTTCTACGTGCTGTCCGGGGAGGTGCAGCTCTTCGACGGCGAGCGCTGGACCACCGGACGGGAGGGTGACTTCCTGTATGTGCCGGTCGGCGGGCTGCACGCGTTCAAGAACTCCTCCGACAGCCCGGCGTCGATGCTCCTGCTGTTCTCGCCCGGCGCACCCCGCGAGGAGTACTTCGAGCGGGTCGCGGAGATGGCGCAGCGCGGTGGCAAGGAGTTCGAGGACTTCCTCGTGAAGCACGACAGCTTCTTCGTCGACGGGCACTGAGAACGAAGAAAACGCGTCGCCGCCGGTGTGCACCGCAACCGGAAACGGCAACGGCACGGCGGTCCCCCGTCGTTCGGGGGTACTCGCCGTGCCGTTCGTCCCGGTCCGGTCCGGTGCGGTCCGGCAGGCAGCCGGAGGCCGTGGGCCCTCAGCTCTCAGCCCTCAGCTCTCAGCCCTTGGCCATCGGCACTCGCCGAGGACCGCCGGCCGCTCCGCTCCGGGCGGGCCTCAGCCCTCCCCGGCTCCGTCCCGCAGCCACACCGTCGTCTCCCCGGGGATGCCGTCGCCGTTCAGCGGGCTGCTGCTCAGCAGGACCTCACCCTCGGGCAGCGGCTTCGTGTCCGTGCCGAAGTTGGTCAAGCAGTGCCATCCCTCGGGACGTACGAAGTGCAGCAGGCCCTCCCGCTCCGACTCCTCATCGCCCCGCCATGTCAGCGACTCGTCGGTGCCGACGAGCTTGTGCCGCAGCCGCAGCGCCTCCCGGTAGAGCTCCAGCGTGGAGCCCTCCTGGCCCTCCTGCGCCTCCACGGACAGCTCGCCGAAGCCGGCGGGCTGTGGCAGCCACGGGTTCTCGCCGCCGAAGCCGAACGAGGCGCCGGTGCGCGTCCACGGAAGCGGTACGCGGCAGCCGTCGCGCCCCTTGCGGGTGTGCGAGCTGCGGATCCACGTCGGGTCCTGGAGGTCCTCCTCCTTGAGAGAGGCGACCTCGGGCAGCCCCAGCTCCTCGCCCTGGTACATGTACGCGGACCCGGGCAGCGCCAGCTCCAGCATGGTGGCGGCCCGCGCCCGCCGCAGTCCGCGCTCGGCGTCGGCCTGCGGCTTCGTGCCCCCGCTGAGCAGCCACTCGTCGGTGTCGGTGCCCTCGGGAAGCGCGAATCGCGAAGCGTGCCTGATGACGTCGTGGTTGGAGAGCACCCACGTCGCCGAGGCCCCGGCCTCCTGCGCTGTGCGCAGCGAGACATCGATGACGCGGCGCAGCTCCTGCGCGTCCCAACCTGTCTTCAGATACTCGAAGTTGAAGGCCTGGCCCAGGCCCTCGGGACGTGCGTAGAGCACCAGGCGGTGGTTCTTCACCCAGGCCTCGGCGATGCCGACACGGGGCGGGTCGTACTCGTTGAAGACCTCGCGCCAGTCCCGGTAGATCTCGTGGACCTCGTCGCGGTCCCAGAACGGGTGGCTGCCGTCCTCCAAGTCCTCCATCTGGTCGTCGAAGGAGATCGGCCCCATGTCGCGCAGCGGGTCCTCGAGGTCCTTCATCAGGGCGTTGGCCACGTCGATCCGGTAGCCGTCCACGCCGCGGTCCGACCAGAAGCGCAGCGTCTTGCGGAAGTCCTCGCGCACCTCCGGGTTCTCCCAGTTGAGGTCCGGCTGCTCCGGCGCGAAGAGGTGCAGGTACCACCAGCCGTCGGGCAGCCGGGTCCAGGCCGGGCCGCCGAAGGCGGACTGCCAGTCGGCGGGCGGCAGTTCACCGTTCTCGCCCTTGCCCTGACGGAAGACGTAGCGCTGCCGCTCCGGCGATCCGGGCTCGGCACGCAGCGCCTGCTGGAACCACTCGTGGTCCTCGGAGGTGTGGTTGGGCACGATGTCGATGATCACCTTGATGCCGAAGCGGTGTGCCTCGGCGACCATCGCGTCGAAGTCCTCCAGCGTGCCCAGGCGCGGGTCGACGTTGCGGTAGTCGGCGACGTCGTAACCGCCGTCGGCCAGCGCGGAGGGGTAGAACGGGCTCAGCCAGACGGCGTCGACCCCGAGTTCGGAGAGGTAGGGCAGCCGGGAGGTGATGCCGGGTATGTCGCCCAGGCCGTCACCGTCGGAGTCGGCGAAGCTGCGGGGATAGATCTGGTAGACGGCGGCCTGCCGCCACCAGTCGGGGCCGTCCTGGCGGTGCGGTGCGGATGCGGTGCGGTCGGTCACGTGAGTCCTCGCTCATACGGTCCTGTGCGGATCAGTGGTCTGGTGTCGGTGGGGCGGGGGTCCCGGTGGTTCAGCGGCTCGTTCGGAGTCGTCGAAGGAGAGCCGCCGACGACCTGGAGGGCGCCCCGCAGTTGGGGGCGCCCTGGACCTGGAGGCCGAACGGAACCGGCGCTTACAGTGCGAGCCACACCGCGGCGTCGGGCGCCAGGTAGCCGTCGTCGAGCTGCCGGCTCGCGAGCAGCACCTTGTGCTGCTGCGGAAGCCGATACGGCTCGGCCGAGAAGTTGACGACGCACGCGAAGTCCGGATCGCGGTTGAAGGCGAGCACTCCCTCGGGGGCGTCCCACCAGGTCAGGCTGCCCTCGCCGAGGGCAGGATGGGCGCGGCGCAGGTGCAGGGCGCTGCGGTAGAGCTCCAGCATCGATGCGTCGTCACCGGTCTGGATCTCGACGCTGTGCTCCTTCCAGTTCGCAGGCTGGGGCAGCCAGGGCTCGCCGGTGGCGCCTTCGGGGCTGAAGCCGAACGGCGCCGTCTCCCCGGACCACGGGATGGGCACGCGGCAGCCGTCCCGTCCGCGGTCGGTGTGCTCGGATCGCTCCCACATCGGGTCCTGAAGGACGTCGTCGGGCAGGTCCTCGACCTCCGGCAGGCCCAGTTCCTCACCCTGGTAGATGTAGGCGCCGCCGGGGAGGGAGAGCATCAGCAGGGCGGCCGCGCGGGCCCGCCGCACTCCGAGTTCGAGGTCCAGGGGGCCTTCGGGCCGGAAGCGCTCGTTGGCCACCCATTTCTTCGACTGGTCGCGGCCGAAACGGCTGGGAGGGCGCGCGACGTCGTGGTTGGAGAGCACCCAGGTGGCCGGTGCTCCGACCGAGCCGAGCGTGGCGAGCGAGTCGTCGATGACCGCCCGCAGCTGCTTGGAGCCCCAACTGGCCATCAGGAAATCGAAGTTGAACGTCGTGTGCAGACCGTCCCGCCGTACGTACGCGGCGAGCCGCTCCGGGGTCTCCGCCCATGCTTCCGCCACGAACGACCGGTCGCCGGGGAACTCATCGGCCACCCGACGCCACGCGCGGTATATGTCGTGCACCTCGTCGCGGTCCCAGTGCGGGTGAGCCACCCGTTCCCGAGGCGGCGGGCCGTCCGGGTCGACGCGGGGTGGCAGATCGGGCAGTTCGGGGTGCTTGATCAGGCCGTGCGCCACATCGATGCGGAACCCGTCCACTCCACGGCTGAACCAGAACCGCAGGATGTCCTCGAACTCCGCCCTGACCTCCGGGTGTTCCCAGTTGAGGTCCGGCTGCTCGGGGGCGAACAGATGCAGATACCACTGTCCGTCGGGCACCCGGGTCCAGGCCGGCCCCCCGAAGACCGACCTCCAGTCATTCGGCGGCTCGGCGCCTTCGGGGCCGCGCCCGTCCCGGAAGATGTAGCGATCCCGCTCGGGGCCGCCCGGCGGGTCGGACAGCGCGGCCCGGAACCACTTGTGCTGGTCGGAGGTGTGGTTCGGCACGATGTCGGGGATGACGCGGAGGCCGTACTGGTGCGCCTCCTCGATGAGTTCCTCGGCCTCGGCCACGGTGCCGAACTGCGGGTCGATCTCACGGAAGTCCGCGACGTCGTAACCGTGGTCGGCCATCGGCGACTTGTACCACGGGTTGATCCAAATGGCGTCGACACCCAGCGACTTGAGATACGGCAAGCGGGAACGAATGCCCGCGATGTCACCGACTCCGTCGCCGTTCCCGTCGGCGAAGCTGCGGATATAGACCTGGTAAATGACGGCACTGCGCCACCAGGGTGCGGTGCTTGACATGCTGTGCAGGCTCCTTCGAGTAGTGATCCGCGGAGAGGGCCGGTCTACTTCGCCGAACCGGAGGTGAGGCCGGAAACGATGCGACGCTGGAAGACGATCACCAGGACGACGAGCGGCAGGGTGACGAGCACGCCAGCCGCCATCTGGCTGCCGAACGGGACCTCGAAATCAGAGGCGCCGGTGAACTTGGAAACGGCGACAGGAGCTGTCTGCATGTCCTCCTTGTTCGTCATCGTCAAGGCGATGAGGAATTCGTTCCAGGCGATGATGAAGACGATGATCGCGGTGGTGAACAGGCCGGGCGCGGCAAGGGGAATGATGATCTTGCGGAACGCCTGGCCCCGCGTGCACCCGTCGACCATGGCCGAGTGCTCGAGTTCCTCCGGCATCTGCCGGAAGAAGGTCGTGAGGTTCCATACCGCGAGCGGCAGCGCGAAGGACATGCTGGGCACGATCAACGCCTGATAGGTGTTGATCCAGCCGAAGTCCGTGAACAGCTTCAGCAGCGGGACCACGATCGACACCACGGGAAACATCGAAGTGGCGATGATCACCGTGAGCACGACGCGCTTGAAGCGGAACCGGAGCCGCGCCATGGCGTAGGCGGTGAAGGTGGCAAGCACCAGAGCCACGGATGTGGTGACCCCGGCCACGACGATGCTGTTGATCATCGACTTGGTGAACGACTGGGACGGGTCGAAGACCGCGAGGTAGTTCTCAAGGGACGGGTGGCTGGGCAGCGGTGCGTTCTCGAAGATGTCCGAGGTGCGCCGCAGGCTGGACACCACCATCCAGTAGAACGGGGCCAGGCAGTAGGCGACGACGACGGCGACACCCACATACGGAAGCCACCTGCGGATCTTTGCCTGGAAGTTCATGCCGTCACCTCCGTGCGACGTCGCGTCAGCCACCGGCGGCGGCGCTTGGGGGTGGGGTCGTCGTCACGGACGAGATCGGTGCCCAGCAACCGGACAAAAGCCAGCGCGATCAGGAAGACATAGATGAAGAGGACCACCGCGTACGCCGCAGCCGGTCCGAACCGCACGTTCGACGCCTCGTCCTGGGCCAGCATCGACAACGTCTCCACCGATGCCTTCTTCGCGCCGATGAGGACGTAGGGAAGGTCGAACATCCGCAGCGCGTCCAGCGTCCGGAACAGCACGGCCACCAGCAGCGCGGGCTTCACCAGGGGCAGGGTGATGTTCCAGAACTGGCGCATTGCGGTGGCCCCGTCGATCCGTGCGGCTTCGTAGACCTCCTTGGGGATCACCTGGAGACCGGCCAGCACGAGCAGGCCGATGAACGGCGCGGTCTTCCACACCTCGGCGATGATGACCGCGACCTGGGCGTGGAATCCCTCCGTGGTCCACAGGATCTGCTCGCCGATGATCTTGTTGGCCACGCCGTCGCTGTTGAATATCCAGCGCCACAGGATCGCGGAAATGGCGGTGGGGATCGCCCACGGGATCAGGATGCTCGCACGGACCAGTGCCCGGCCCTTGAAGGCCTTGTGCATGATCAGCGCCATGGCCACACCGATCACCGTTTCCAGCGTGACCGTGGTGACGGTGAAGAACGAGGTGTTCCAGAAGGCGTTCCAGAATCGGGAGCCGGCCTCCCCGAAGATGTCGGCGTAGTTGGACCAGCCCACGAACGGTTCCGTCTTGCTGACGAATCCCGTCTTCGGGTCCAGACCCGCAGTGCCGTAGAGCGAATCCTTGAACGCCACGATCGTGGGGTAGAGCACGACGATCGTCAGCACCAGCAGTGTGGGGGAGACCAGCAGCGCGGCCATCCGCGCGGATCCCGACGTCGCCCCGGGCTGCCGGCGCCGGCGCTTGGCCGGCGCCGGCAGCCCGTCGGGCGAACTGCCGCCCGAGCGGTCGTGCGACGACTCATCCGCACTGGCTGTCGCACTGCCCCCGGGGTTATGCGTTTCCACCATGAGCGGGCCGCTCCTTACTGCTGCGCCGTGGGCTTCTGAAGAGCCTTCTGAAGGTCCTTCAGGGCCTCAGCACTGCTCTTCGTACCCGTCATGGCGGCGTAGGCCTCCTTCTGCATCGCACTGCTCGCGTCGCCGTAGTTGACGACTCGGGGACGCGGCTCGGCGGTCAGAATCGACTTCTTGAGCGTGGGCAGGTACGGGAACTGCTTCACCAGCGCCTTTTCGGTGTAGAGGCTCTCGTAGGGCGGCGCGAGAGAAGCCTCCTCGAGGGCGAACCGGGCCTTCTGCTCACTGGTGAAGAACTTCATGAAGTCGAGTGCCGTGGCCTTGTTCTTCGCCGAGGACGACAGAGCGACGTTGTGGCCGCCCAGACTTGAGGTGCCCGGCCCCTTCAGGCCAGGCAGAGGGGCCACATCGAACTTCCCCGCGACCTTGCTGGAACCGTCCTTCTTCGATGCGAGGGAGTGCACGTACGGCCAGTTCCGCATGAAGATCAACTTCCCACCCTGGAAGGCCTGCCGGCCTTGTTCCTCCTGGTAGGTGGTCGCTTCCTTGGGGATCGTCTTGTCCTTGACGGACTTGGCGAGGAAGTCCAGGCCCTTCTTCGCCTCGGGGGTGTCGAGGTTCGGCTTGCCCTTCGCGTCGAGCACCTCACCACCCGCGGAGTTCACGGCCTCGGAGAAGTTGACCGTCAGGCCCTCGTACTTCTGGTGCTGCCCGGCATAACAGTCCATGCCCTTGCCCTCGGACAGCTTCTTGACCTTGTCGCAGGCGTCCTGCATCTCCGCCCAGGTGGCCGGGGCCTTGTCGATGCCTGCCTTCTTCAGCAGGTCCTTGCGGTAGTAGAGCAGGCCGCCGTCCGAGGCGTGCGGTATCGAGTACTGCCCGCCCCGGTACTTCCCCGTCTCCACGACGGGCTTCATCATCTTGTCCAGCGGGAACTTGTTCTCGGGCAGCCGGTCGATCCACTGATGAGCCGCGAACTCCGAGGTCCACACGACGTCGAGGGACAGCACCGAATACGCGTCGGACTTCGTCTGCGCGTTCTGGATCATCTGCTGACGCTGCGCGTCGGCATCCGTGGGCAGCTCTACGAAGGTCACCTTTTCCTTCGGGTGCGCCTTGTTCCACTTGTCGAGCACCTTCTGGACGGACCCTCCGGCGTCCTTGCCGGCCACGTACTTGATGGGGCCGCGGCCCTTGAACGAGGGGTTCTTCTGAGCGGCGTCATCGCCACCGGACGATCCGCAGGCGGTGGTGGCCATGAGGCCGGCAAGGACGACGGCCGAGCACTGAACCGCCCTGGTAGCACTGGTCTTCACTCTGTCTCTCCTAACGGTGTGGAACCGGATCGGCCGGATCGCTCCGGCGCGCAGCCGCTGGCCGGTTCCGGCGAACGAGGGCGTGGTCCCCGCTGGGACGAAGGCGCACAGTTGTTGTCCGCCGATCGTCGGCGGTGCGAGCTCTGCGGGTGGGCGCAGCGATGACGGCGGCCCCGCTCCCGTTGTCACGGTTGCCCGGGCGGGTCACGTACGCGCAGAAGGTCTCGGTAAGTAGATCTCCACCGGCAACGTCCGATACAGGCCATCGACAGCCGAGCGGTCACTCCAGGTGCAGCACCTGGAGACCCTCTCGGGACTCGCTGCAGCCATGCGAATCTCATCCCTTCACCGGCCGCGCTCTCAGACGGTGTGCATGGACGCTCAAAACGGCCTGATAGAGGCGCTGTCATAGACGTGTTGAACGACCGAACTGCAGGTCAAAGCCATGAAGACGCACGCAACGCATGCATGGTGTTGACTACTTCAAGACAGCGCGTTCAACGTATGGATGCACATACGGGAAGTCAATGGGTGTCACGCAGGGATCTCTCGAACTTCTGCTGTGAAATGTCCGTTTTGGTGTGAGAAAAACCAAGCATTCAAAGGTTGAATCGTTGCGACCCTCCGTGGCAGCGCTGTCATCAGCTGCCGCTGAAAGGGGCTTCCCGTGCTAGCGTCCCCGTCATGCCACCAGCGCAACGGCACCCCACGATGGTCGATGTCGCCGTACGGGCCGGGGTCTCCCCTTCCACCGTCTCTCGCACGCTGCGCGGGCTCTCGACCGTCTCGCCCGAAGTCCGCGTCCGGGTCGAACAGGCAGCCCGCGAGCTGAACTTCGCGGTCTCCAGGCAGGCCGCCAGTCTGGCCACCGGCAAGACGGGGGTGGTAGCAGTACTCACGCCCGTTCTCAATTCGTGGTTCATGGGCTCTGCGTTGGACAGCCTGGCGCCGATACTGCGCGCGGCGGGCATGGATCTGCTCATGTACGTCACGCCCAACATGACCGAACGCGCCGACTTCTTCGAACGTCTCCCGGCCCGGCGGAACGCCGACGCCCTGCTGGTTTTCTCCTTCGACCTCACCGAGGAGGAGGGCGCGCGTCTGGACGACCTGGAGATCCCGGTCATCTACGTGAGCCAGCACGCCGAGGGACGAGCGAGCGTGTACATCGACGATGTCGCCGGGGGGCGCCGCGGCACGCAGTATCTGCTCAACCTCGGACACCGCCGTATCGCCTTCGTGAAAACGATCGGTCCCAGCGGGTTCAGCTTCAGCTCCAACGAACGGCTGACCGGCTACCGGCAGGCGCTCACCGAAGCGGGAATCCCCCTGGACGACAGTCTTGTGGTCACCGCCTCCAGCTTCGGCGACAAGCGAAGAGTCGTGGAGTCGGTCGGGCAGCTGCTCAGCCAGCGGCAGCCACCCACCGCGATCTTCGCCGAACAGGACCAAGCTGCCGTCTCGGTTCTCTGGACGCTGCGCAGGAGCGGCATCGACGTCCCCGAGCAGGTATCCGTACTCGGCTTCGACGACCATGAGATCGCCCGGTGGTCGGACCTGTCCACCATCGCCCAGTCGCCCACGGACATCGGACGTGTCGCCGGTGAACTGGTTCGTTCACTTGTCAGCGACAGCGATGCTGACCAAGGCCAGCACATCGTCCTGCCGACACGTCTGATCCTGCGGGGCAGTACGGCGCCGTTGTCGCGCGAGGAGACGCTGCCCCACAGTGGCGCGGACCCACTGGAGGCGGCGTCCCCCGCTCACGCCGACGACGGCTCCTGACGGTCGGTCGGCGAAAGAAGCGACCAGGCCGCGGAGGCTAGTCGTTGTCGTTGTGGAACTTCACGCCCCGCCAGTCGGTGACGCAGTCGCGGTCCATGAAGACCCAGCCCAGGTTCGAATCGCGCACGACGACCGCGGGGTTGGAGCCGTTGGTCGTGTACCGGTACTGCACCTGGGCCGCGGGCGTGCCGGCCGGGTCGCGCAGCGAACCGCTGTTGTAGTCGCTGGAGTCGTAGTAGTTGAGGTACGCGCCTCCCGAGCAGGCCGGGTCGACCGAGACGGCGCTGCCGTCCTCCGCCTCGTGGGCACGGGCGTTGAAGTCGGAGCCGAACGAGCGGCGGTGGCCTATGCGTTCCTTCGTCTCGGCGCTGCACGACTCGTCGGCCTTGCCCGTGGGCGAGCCGCTGAGCGCGCCCGGCGGCACCCAGGCACACAGGTTGTTGCCGCCGTAGTTGTGCCCGTAGTGGTAGTCGCTCTGCGCGGTCTCGTGCACATCGAAGGCGGTGCCGGCCAGGGCCGTGCCGACGAAGTAGCCGCACACCTTGTTCTGCAGCCAGGTTCCGGCCGGGACGGTGCCGTGGTTCTTGCAGGCCTCGGGCTTGGGGGAGTTGGCCTGGATGGTGTAGCGGTTCACGGCGGCCTCGGCGTCGGAGGACCAGATCGTGAGCGTGCTTCCGAGCGCGGTGATCAGGGCGCCCGCGAAGACGAGTTGGAGCTTCCTCTTGATGGTCATCGGTTTCTCTCTTCGAGTGTTCGGTTGTCCGGTTACGCCGGGCAGTCGAGACGGCTCGAAGTGCCCGGGGCTCGCATCGGCCCGCCGGATCCCGGTGCGCACCGTTCCGGCACCGCGCCCGCCCGCCGCGTGAGAACATGCGGGCGTTCCCGGAGCGCAGGGGCCGGTGTGAACCGCCGAAGTGCACGGAGGACGAGCCGGGTTGATTCTTCGGTCCCGCCGCCTGGCACCGCCACGGGTTGCGTGCGACGAGGGACACCGGGAGGCCCGCGAGCCTCTGACCGGCGAAGAGGGACGTGGATGAGGGAGGCAGGGACGTGCCCGAGCCAGGCAGACGCCCGCTGAAACCGCTGCCGGACGAACTCGGCGGCACTGTCAGAGACTTCACGGAGCAGCTGCGTGCCGTCTTCCGGGACAGGACGGAGCTGAACCAGCGCGAGCTCGCCGAGGCGCTCCATCTCACCAAGTCACCGGTCTCCCGCTACCTGAACGGCCAGGAGGTCATGCCCGCCGACACCTTCGCCGCCTTCTGCGATGTCGCCGGGCTGGCACCCCGGGAGCGGCAACGGCTGGGCAGGCTGCGCGAGCAGGCGGCGGAGGCCACCGAGCGCGAGAGGAACGCACCGGACGAGGCGGCGGAGCAGCCCGGGCAGGCCGGACAGCCCCGGCAGGCGGGACGCCGGGAGTCCCCGGCACCCTCCGTGTGGTGCCTGCCGGCCGGGCTCCACTCGCGCGCCGGGCTGGTCGCGCTGGTGGCCGCGGTCGCGGTCTGCGCGGGGACGTTCGCGGTGGTGTGGTCGGGCACCTCGGGGACGCCGGACCGCGCGGGGAGTTCCGCGAAAATGACGGCGGACGAGCCGGACAGCAGCGCGAGTTGCCGCATGACCCGCGTATACCGGGTGATGCGGGAAGGGGACATCCTCGACGCCGGCCGCAACGACATCGGGGACGTGCACACCGACGACATCTTCCGCCTGGACGAGGCTCCCGCTGGGCGCCCGTACCGCTTCCGCGACTACGGCCATGTCGCCGGCAGCCGTACGAAGGGCTACGTCGACCAGGCCAAGCTCAAGTCCCTCGGCAGCCGCTGCGTCGGCGAGGGCGGCTGAGCGGCCGGCTCCGCCGGGACGGTACCGGCCGGCACCCGGCAATGGCGGACGGGGTAACGGGCGTGGCCGCGCGGCCTGTTCGGGCAGCGAGCCCGCGCCGCGGCAGTCACCGGCGGACGGCCCAGTCGGGCGAAACCGCTGCGGCGGCGGCGAGCCTCAGCGGCGCCGCCGGGTGATGCCCGTTCACTCGGTCCATGTGGCATAAAAATCACATCATCCGCAAAACCGCCGTCTCCCTTGCCTCGATCACCCTGCTCACCGGCCTCGCCGCCGCCGACATGATTCCCGCGCACGCCGCGAGCGGACCGGCGGCCGGTCCGGCCCCGACGGCCACCCCCACTCCCACGGCCACCCCGACGGCCACCCCCACTTCCACGGCCACCCCGACGGCCACCGCGACCGCCACTCCCGGCGCCCGCAAGGGCTCCGTCTCCGGCAAGCGGCCGAAGCGCGACCCCAGCCCGTCCGGCGCCGAGATCTTCCAGGGCCAGGCCTTCGACACCTGCCACACCCCTTCTTCGTCCCTCATGCGCGCATGGGACGGCACCTCCCCGTTCGGTGCCGTAGGCGTCTACATCGGTGGCCGTGCCCGGGCGTGCCCCCACCAGCCGAACCTCAACACCTCCTGGATGCGCTCCGTGGACCGCATGGGATGGAAGGTGCTGCCCATCTACATCGGTTCGCAGTCGCCCTGCGTCGAGTCGACGCGCAAGGGCCGCTACTCGATGAGCCACACCGCGCCCACCCGGCGGGGCCTGCGCGAGGGACGCGACGCCGTGGCCGCGGCCAAGAAGCTGAGCATGGCCAGGCACAGCGCCATTTACCTCGACATGGAGTCCTACGACAACTCCTCGACGCGCTGCGCCGCCACCACGCTCCGCTTCATCCAGGGATGGAACCGCTCCGTGCGCGAGGCGGGCTACCTCCCCGGCTTCTACAGCAGCGCGAACTCCGGCATCGAGCACATGAACGGCGCGCGCAAGGCGGGCAGGAAGGATCTCCCCCACGCGCTGTGGTTCGCGGACTGGAAGGCGAAGGCGTCCGTGAAGAGCAACAAGTACATCGACGCGGGTGCCTGGCAGCCGCACCGCCGCATCCACCAGCACGACGGCAACGTGACCCGCACCTACGGCGGCCGCCGCCTGACCATCGACCGCAATCTCGTGGACGCACCCGTTGCCGTCGTCCCCTGACCCGCTGCCTGAACCGCTCGTCACGGCACGGCGCCCCGGACCCGGAGGCGCGCCCCTGAGGCACCCTGACCCCCGGGTACCCCCGGGGTCCACCCTGCGGAGGTGGAGCGGGCACCGCCTCTCCCCCCAGAGGCGGAGGCCGCTTCGGGACCTCGGGGCGATCCGCGGCGGCCCGCCCGCTCCTAGCGTTGAGCCATGACCACGCCTGGGACAGCCGGGAGGGCCCGAAGCGCCTCTCCGTCCGTGACGCCGCTGACGTTCACGTCATACGTGCGGGACCGCGGGCCGGTGCTGCTGCGCACCGCGCGCTCGCTCACAGCCAACCCCTGCGACGCCGAGGACCTGCTCCAGACGGCGCTCACCAAGACGTATCTGGCCTGGGAGCGGATCGAGGACCACCGCGCGCTCGACGGCTACGTTCGCAAGGCACTGGTGAACACGCGCACCTCGCAGTGGCGCAAGCGCCGCGTCGACGAGTTCGTGTGCGACGAGCTGCCCGAGCCCGAGCCGCAGCAGGGGCCCGACCCCGCCGAGGCGCAGGCGGTGCGCGACGCGCTGTGGCACGCCATCCTCAAACTGCCCGCCCGGCAGCGCGCGATGGTCGTGCTGCGCTTCTACGAGGACCTGAGCGAGGCGCAGACGGCCGCGGTGCTCGGGGTGTCCGTGGGAACGGTCAAGAGCGCCGTCTCCCGTGCGCTCTCGAAGCTCCGCGAGGACCCGCAGCTCGCGACGGACGTGCTGGGCGCCGAGGAGGACGAGCCGGCCGAGCCGGACCGGACCGCGGAGCCCGCTCATGAGGCGGTCGCGGCGGCCTGAGCAGTGCGGCCCGGGTGCCGCCCCGGTGCCGTCTCCGTGCGTCCGAGGTGCGGCAGAGCCGCGGCCGAGGAGACCCCGGCGCCCCCGGTGCGTGCCGCACCCCGCCCTGCCTTGAAGTTCTCGCCTCCGAGTAGTGACGTACCGCGCGGTATGCGTCCAGAATCGCAGCACCAGTACCCGTCCGTAACTCGGGGAGGCCCCAGGTGCTCAGCACAATGCAGGACGTACCCCTGCTCGTTTCACGCATCCTCCGTCATGGTTCGACCGTCCACGCGGAATCGACGATCACGACCTGGACGGGAGAGGGGGAGCCGCACAGGCAGAGCTTCGGGGAGACGGGTGAGCGCGCCGCGCGCTTCGCCCACGCGCTCCGCGACGAGCTGGGCATCGTGCGCGACGACCGCATAGGCACCCTCATGTGGAACAACGCCGAGCACGTGGAGGCGTACTTCGCCGTCCCCTCGATGGGGGCGATCCTGCACACCCTGAACCTCCGGCTGCCCACGGACCAGCTGGTGTTCATCATCAACCACGCCGCCGACCGCGTCATCGTGGTCAACGGCTCCCTGCTCCAGCTGCTCGCTCCGCTGCTGCCGTCCCTGGACTCGGTCGAGCACATCATCGTCGTCGGTCCCGGTGACACCTCCGTGCTCGAGGGCTGCCGCCAGTCCGTGCACGACTACGAGCAACTGCTGGAGGGCCGCCCCTCCACCTACGACTGGCCCGAGCTGGACGAGCGCGACGCCGCCGCCATGTGCTACACGTCCGGCACCACCGGCGACCCGAAGGGCGTCCTCTTCTCCCACCGCTCCATGTATCTGCACAGCATGCAGGTCAACATGACGCAGTCCATGGGCCTCACGGACGCCGACACCGCGCTGCCGGTCGTGCCGATGTTCCACGTCAACGCCTGGGGACTGCCCCACGCGACATTCATGACCGGCGTGAACATGCTGATGCCGGACCGCTTCCTGCAGCCCGGCCCGATCGCCGAGATGATCGAATCCGAACGCCCCACCTACGCCGCCGCCGTCCCGACCATCTGGCAGGGGCTGCTGAGCGAACTCGCCGAGAAGCCGCGCGACATATCGAGCCTGAAGCTGGTCACCATAGGCGGCTCCGCGTGCCCGCCGGCGATGATGCGGGCCTTCGAGGAGGACCACGGCGTGCGCGTCTGCCACGCCTGGGGCATGACGGAGACCTCGCCTCTGGGCACCTTCGCCCACCCGCCGGCCGGGCTCAGCGCGGAGGACGAGTGGCCCTACCGCATCAGCCAGGGCCGCTTCCCCGCCTCCGTCGAGCCCAGGCTCGCGGCACCGGACGGCACCTTCGCGCCCTGGGACGGGAAGTCGCCGGGCGAGCTGGAGGTTCGCGGCCCCTGGATCACCAGCGCCTACTACGGCGGCGCGACCGGCGAACCCCTGCGCCCCGAGGACAAGTTCAGCCCCGACGGCTGGCTGCGCACGGGCGACGTCGGCGTGATCACCCCCAACGGCTATCTGACGCTCACCGACCGCGCGAAGGACGTCATCAAGTCCGGCGGCGAGTGGATCTCCTCCGTCGAGCTGGAGAACGCGCTCATGGCGCACGAGGCCGTCGCCGAGGCGGCGGTCGTGGCGGTGCCGGACGAGAAGTGGGGGGAGCGCCCGCTGGCCACCGTCGTCCTCAAGGAGGGCGCGGAGAACGTGGGTTATGAGGAACTGCGTGCCTTCCTCGCCGAGCGCATCGCACGCTGGCAGGTGCCGGAGCGATGGGCGCTCATCCCTGCCGTGCCGAAGACGAGCGTCGGCAAGTTCGACAAGAAGGTGCTGAGGGGGCAGTTCGCGGCGGGAGAGCTGGACGTCACCCGGCTCTGAGACGGACGAACGGGGCCGGTCCGGGAACGACGCGCTCGGACCGGCCCGGCGGGCACGGACGCGAAAGGCCCGTGCCCGCCCGGGTCAACGCGCGGAGATCATGTTCGGAACGGGACGCTCACTGCGCGCCGATCTTGGACAGCATGTCCACGATGCGCTGCTGAACCGCGTCGCTCGTCGACCGCTCCGCGAGGAAGAGCACGGTCTCGCCCGTCGCCAGCCGCGGCAGGTCCGCCGGGTTCATGTCGGCGGAGGTGTAGATGACGAACGGCGTGCGGCTCAGCAGCCTGTTCACGCGCAGCCAGTCGATGATCCCGGCACGCCGGGTACTCACCTGCATCGCGTCCATCACGACGAGGTTGGGCCGCATCTGCGCCGCCACGTTGACGGCGACCTCATCCGTCTGCGCGTGCGCGACCTGGATCCCGCGCCTCTCCAGCGACGCCGCCAGCGCGCCCGCGATCGGCGGCCGCTCCTCGACCAGCAGCACACGCGGCGGGTGCTGCTCGCTGTCGCGTGGGGCGAGGGCCTTGAGGAGGACGGCCGGGTCGGCGCCGTAGGCCGCTTCGCGCGTCGCCTGCCCCAGCCCCGACGTGACCATCACCGGCACCTCGGCCGCGACCGCCGCCGTACGCAGCGACTGCAGCGCGGTGCGCGTGATCGGGCCGGTGAGCGGGTCCACGAACAGAGCGGCGGGACGGGCCGCGATCTGCGCCGCGACCTCCTCGCGCGAATGCACGATGACGGGACGGTAGCCGTGCGACGAGAGCGCGTGCTGCGTCGCGGCGTCCGGTTCCGGCCACACCAGCAGCCGCCGCGGATTGTCCAGCGGCTCGGGCGGCATCTCGTCGTCCGCCTGGCGCGGCACGGGGAATCCGCGTCCGTCGGTCAGCTCGACCGGGCTGTTCGGGCCGTCCAGCGGCTCCGGGCCCTCGGCGGTGCCCGCCGCCGGGGCGCCGATGGTGAACTCGCGCGCCGGGGGCGGATTCCCGTGACCCGGCGCCGGTCCCCTTCGGCCCTGCGTCTGCCTCCCGGTGGGCTGCTGCCCGCCGGCCTGCCCGCCGCCCTGGTCCGGCGCCGCCAGCTTGCGACGCCTGCCCTGACCCGGCGGCGTCGACGGAGTGGACGGTATGGCCGTCGCCGGCGCGGGCGCGTGCGCCTGATGGGGCGAGGGCACCGGTGCGCGGGTCGCGGAGTGCCCGTAGGACTGCGGACCGCCGGGCCTCTCCGTCATTCCCGGCGTGACGGGGACGCCCTGGCCGAGCGTCTGCACGCGGTGGTGTCCCGTCTCGTACGACGCCTGCTCCTCGGCACTCGGTGCGCCGGGCATCGGCAGGCCGCGCGGCTGCTGCGGAATGTTCTGCGGCAGCGGACCGCCGCCCAGGATGGGGCTGGCGGCGACCACCTGGTGCTCCACCGCCTGCTGCTCGCCCTGCCCGGCCTCCTGCTCGGTCTGCGGGGCGCTCTGCTGTGCCGGAACCTGCTGGGCGGGGACCTGCTGCGGCACGGCACCGTTCTGCTGTGCGGCCGCCGCGCCCTCGTCGGCTGCCGGGGCCGCACCGTTGCTGCCGGGCTGCGGCTGACCGGGCGCCGCCGCGAACTGGACGCCCTGCTGGCCGGTTTCGCCCTCTGCTCGCGCGAGCCTGCGCGCCCTGCGGCCCCCGGCCTGTGCGGAACCGTCGTCGCCCTGGCCGTGCTGGGCCTGCTGTGCCTCCGCCGGCTGCGGCTGACCCGGCTGTTCCTGTGCGGGGCGGCGTCCCCTCCGGCCCGTCCCCGGCTGAGCCTGCTGCGCGGGCAACGGCTGTGCGCCCGCGGCCTCTTCGGCCTGTGCGGGCTGAGTCTGCATGCCGGCGCCGTCCGTACCGGCCGGGGGCGGCGAGAGCGTTCGCCGCGAGCGGCGGCCCGCGCCGGCCTGCTGCGGCACCGTCATACCGGCCGCCTCCGCACCCGCGGCCGCGTCACCGGCTGCGGCCTGCTGCTCCTGCTGCGCCTCGGCGGGGCTGGGACGGCCGCGGCGGCGGCCGGTCGGCGTCCCCTCGTCCTGCTCCTGCGTGTGCCGTGCCTGGAACTGGTCGGGGATACCCGCTGCGGGCGGCGCGTCCGAGACGTCGCCCGTGCCCGTCCACGGCCCCGCGGGCTGGTCCGCCGGCGCCTCCGTGCCGCGCACGGGCTGCGCGGGCACCGGCATCACCGTGGTCTCGTTCCCCTCGCGGCCGCGCTGAGCGGACCCCTCGCCCGTGGCACCGGCCCGGTCACCACCGGCAGCCGACTCGGCGGCGCCCGCGGTGTCAGCCTTGAGGGGCACTTCGAGCACGTACGCGCTGCCGCCCGCGCCCGGCACCTCGTGCGTCTGCAGCACACCGCCGTGCCGCTCGACCGTGCCGCGGACGATCGGCAGATGCACCGGGTCGCCGCCGCCGTAGGGGCCGCGCACCTCGATCCGTACGACGTCACCGCGCTGGGCCGCGGCGACCACGATCGTGTTGTCGACGCCCGGCGTCACCACGAGGGTGTTGCCCGTCGCGTCCACGCCGGCCACGTCCGCGATCAGATGCGCCAGCGCGGTCGTCATCCGCTCGCCGTCCACCTCGGCCTCGATCGGCGGCGCGTGCACCACGAACTGTGCGCGCCCCGGCCCGATCAGCTCGACCGCGCCCTCGACGCCGTTCGCCACGACCGAGTCCAGGGACGTCATCTCGCGGCGCAGCTTCTCCCGGCCCGCGTCGAGGCGCTGATAGCCGAGCACGTTGTCCACGAGCGTCGTCATGCGCGCGTAGCCCGCCGCCAGGTGGTGAAGGATCTGGTTGGCCTCGGGCCACAGCTGCCCGGCGGGGTCGGCGGCCAGCCCGGACAGCTCGTCGCGCAGCTGGTCCAGCGGCCCGCGCAGCGAGTCCTGCAGTACTGCCAGCAGCTGCTCGTGCCGCGCGGCCAGCGATTCCTGGGCACGCCGGTCGCTGAAGGTCACCACGGCGCCGACCAGCTGCTCGCCGTCGCGCACGGGTGCCGTCGTGATGTCGACGGGCACCGCCTGCCCGTCCTTCGCCCACAGCACATGACCGGCGCGCACCCGGTGCTTGCGCCCCGACTTGAGGGTGTCGCTGAGGGTGGTCTCCTCGTACGGGAGCGGATTCCCGTCCGGACGGGAATGCAGCAGCAGCGAGTGCAGGTCCTGACCGCCGAGGTCGCCTGCGCGGTAGCCGAGGATCTGCGCCGCCGCCGGGTTGACGAGGACGATCACGCCGTTGGTGTCCACGCCGATGACGCCCTCGGACGCGGCGCGCAGGATCATCTCCGTCTGGCGCTGCTGGCGGGCGAGTTCGGCCTCGGTGTCGAGGGTGCCGGTGAGGTCCCGCACGACGAGCATCAGCAGCTCATCGCCCGTGTAGGAGTTGCCGCTGCCGGGGCCGTGATCGGCGAAGGCCGCCTCGAAGGCGGAGGCGTAGGGCGTGCGCCCGTCCTCCAGGTTCGCGCTGGTGACCTCGACGTTGAACTCGCTGCCGTCGGTGCGCCTCGCGACCATGCGGGTCGGCAGCTGGCGCTGCTCCAGCTCTGCGGCGGCCTCGTCCGGCCTGCGCATGGAACCCGGGATCCGCTTCGCATCGAACTCGGGCAGCAGATCGAGCAGCCCTCGTCCCACCAGTGCGGTGCCGGGAGCCTCGAACGCTTCGAGCGCGATGGTGTTTGCGTTCACCACCGTGCCGTTGCAGTTGACCAGCAGCAACGCATCAGGCAGTGCGTCGAGTATGGCGGCGAGACGAGCAGCGCCTCGGGATGGCCTGCTGCTCACGACGGAATTTCCTCCCTGCTGACACATGGTGCGGGTGACCGGTCGCCCGGCCCTCTGCGTTCGGTCACGGCTGCCAGTGTGCCGCCGACCCCGGGCGTGCCACCAGAGGGGAGTCTACGGCCAGCGGGCATATACGCGGCCAGTGCTGTACGGAGTGCACAAGAGAGGGGTGCATACGGGACGACGGGCGCCTCCCGGGCGCTGCCGCGGGCCCGTGCTCCCCCTCGCTGCCCGCCCCGTTGCTCCTCGGGGCGATCTTCCAGGTACCGGTCAGGTTCTCGGTCAGGCACCGGGGCACGTGCCGTGCCGTACCGGCCGCGCGGGCCGTCGGCCGGAGCGCGGATCATTCCCGGTCACCGGCGGTCGGTGCCGCGAATCGCTTTGCCCGCCGGTGCCGGGACCGAGTACGGTAGGGGTCGATTGGAGACAGCCCGTGAGGCTGTGCCATCATCGGCACGCACCGCTCCGTCAGGTCGCGGTCGTGCGGGGAGGCTTCGCCTAGTCTGGTCTATGGCGCCGCACTGCTAATGCGGTTTGGGGATAACCCCCCATCGAGGGTTCAAATCCCTCAGCCTCCGCTTCCGATCTCCAAGATCGCCGAAACCCCGGCTCTCGTGGCCGGGGTTTCGTGTGTGCCGGGAAGGGCTTCGGGAAGGGGGCGCGAGGCTTGTCCCGTGAGGGCGTCGAAAGGGCCTTTTCGCAGCTCAGAGTGGGTGCGGAGAACAGATTTCGCCTCTGGGCGCCGTTCATGTAATGTTGTTCCCGCAACATCGCAGGGTTGATCAACAGCCCACGTGTCAAGCGCTCGTAGCTTAACGGATAGAGCATCTGACTACGGATCAGAAGGTTGCAGGTTCGAATCCTGCCGAGCGCGCACAGGTCAGAAGCCCCTTGGAATCATCCAAGGGGCCTTTGCTTTGACCGTTGACATCATCGATTGACAGCAACCGCCACAGAGCGGGCTTCAGACGACTGCTGGAGCCGCGTCGGGGTCGCCGTCCTCGTCTTCCTCGTTGCCCATGTCGCGCACGTTGTCCACGAGTCGAAGGACCCTGGGGGACCGTTCGCGGCCATGCCGGAGTCGCCGCCGCTGCAGCCCGTTCAAGAGGGCAGGGGCGTGTGCACTCCAAGGCGGTCTTGCACAGCGGCAGTTCAAGTTCGGGCACGTGGACGCCGCGGATGCGAGCTGGCTCGTTCCTGGACGACCATGTCCGGTTGAGCGCGTCGCGAGGGCGTGAGCACTTCGTGACGATGCGGCGGCGCATCCGGCCGTCCGGCAAGGTCCGTGCGGCACGCGAGTTGACGGCGCGTGCCCGGGAGATTGCTGCGATGAAGGGACGGCCGGCCTGACATACCCCCCCGGACGTCGGGACTCCGGGGGACACGGCAGGGGACTTGCCGCCACGGCATCGCGACCCACCGCGCGTGGGCCTGCCACAGCATCGCGACCCAGCGCCCGTGCGCCTGCCGCAGCACCCGTATGGCCGTGTCCCGCGGGCGCCCGGCGGCATGCAGGGTGATCGTGAGAGGGCGGAGCAGCCCATCGGCTCAGCGGCACGACCCTCGGCGGGCCGCCGTGCGCCTACGGGCAGGACCTGCACTCCTGGCTCGGACGAGGGCTGCGCAGCGGGTTCTGGAGAATTTCCGGGTGCTACTCGGTCTGGAAAGGTCAGGTGCCTGGATGGACGTCACGGGAAGCCGGTCGAGGCGGGACGGTGCCGCGGGGCGTGGCGACCGGGGAGGGGCTCCTCAGCATTCCCGGCAACCCGGCACGGGGGGGGTGATGGTTGGTGACGGACTACGCGTTCCGCCTGTTCGTCGCTGGGCAGTCTGAGCGGTCCAGCGCTGCCGAGTCGAATCTGCGTGCCCTTGCCGAGACCCGACTGCCGGGTGGGTACGAGATGGAAGTGGTGGACGTGGTGGATCGGCCCGGGCTGGCGGAGGAGCAGCGGATCCTGGCCACGCCGACCGTGGTCAGGCTTCGGCCGTTGCCGCAGTTGCGGGTGGTCGGGGACCTGTCCGACCCCCCGAGAGTCGCGAACGCGCTGGATCTGCCTGGTGAGTCGCAGGAATTCCGGGAGGAGAAGGAGGCGGGCGGTGCTTGAGGCCGACGCGATCGAGCGGGTTCCCACCGGGATCAACGGGTTCGACCAGGTGGCGATAGGCGGACTGCCGGCACACAGGCCGACTCTGGTCACCGGCACGACCGGCAGCGGTAAGACGATCTTTGCCGGGGAGTTCCTCGCCCGCGGGATCGCGAAATACGACCAGCCGGGAGTGTTCGTCACTTTCGAGGAGACGCCGGATGCGATCCGCCGCAACTTCGTCTCGCTGGGCTTTCCGATCGAGCAGTGGGAAGCCGAGGGGAAGTGGGCGTTCGTCGACGCCGCCGAGAGCAAGGACGAGGAAGCCGCCGTCGTCGGAGCCTACGATTTCGGCGCGCTGCTGTCCCGCATCGAGCACGCGGTCCACCGGATCGGCGCCTCCCGGGTGGTACTGGACTCGCTGGGGGCCGTGTTCGCCCGGTTCGCCGACCCCGGGATCGTCCGCCGGGAGAGCTACAGGCTCTCTTCCGCGCTGACCTCGCTCGCAGTCACCTCAGTCATCACGGCCGAGCGGAACAGCGAGTACGACGGCGTATCGCGGTACAGGGTCGAGGAGTTCGTCGTCGACAACGTGATCGTCTTGCGCAATGTGCTGCTCCAGGAGCGCCGGCGCCGGACCGTCGAGATCGTCAAGCTCCGCGGTGCCCCGCACCGCACGGGCGAATGGCTGTTCACCATCGACCCGCGCGAAGGGTTCGTTGTCATCCCCCTCGCTTTCCTCGGTATGCCGTCCACGACCGCCGCCAGTACCCGCGTGTCCTCGGGTAACGCCGGGCTGGACCGGATGTGCGGTGGCGGGTTCTACCGGGACGCCATCGTCCTGCTGTCCGGGCCCTCCGGGTCCGGCAAGACACTGACCAGTCTGAAGTTCCTGGAGGCCGGTGTCGCAGAGGGAGAGCGCTGCCTGGGGTTCACCTTCGACGAGACCCGCGAGCAGATGCGGCGCAACGCCGCCGGCTGGGGAATCGACCTGGAGGCCATGGAGGAAGGCGGCCAGCTGCAGGTGGTGTGCGACTACCCGGAAGTGGCCTCCTTGGAGGACTACTTCATCCGGATCCGGCGGGCCGTGATGGATTTCCAGCCCCAGCGCCTGGTCATCGACACCCTGTCCGCACTGGAACGCATCGCCACACCGAGGGCGCTCCTCGACCTGGTGATCGCGCTGGGCGCGGTCGTACGCGAGCACCGCATCACCACGCTGCTCACCTCCGCCCCCACCAGCCGCTTCACACCTGTGGAGACACCTTCGATCGCGCGTGAACTGGCCAGCCTCACCGACGTCACCATCGCACTGCGGTACTTCCAGAACGCCGGGATGATCAAGCGCACCGTAGCCGTCGTGCAAAACCGCGGCTCCGCCCACGACGAGGCCGTGCGCCAGGTCAGCATCGACTCGGACGGCATGCACATCGGCGCCCCGGTCGCCACCCTCGACGACATGGAAGCCGTCGGCCTGGACGCGCCACCGTGGCCGGGCGTCATCGGCGATGACATCTGAGCGGCGCACCCCCATGGCGAGAGACAGGCCCGGAGCCGGGACCAGCGGACTCGGAAGCGACCTCATCGACCTGGTCATCTCCGCGTCCGCCGACGGGGTCATCGCAGTGGACGATCAGGGGATCGTCCGGCTGTGCAATCCAGCCGCGACGGAGCTCTTCGGCCGCCCCGCCGAGGATCTTCTGGACACGCCGTTCGGCTTCCCGATCGTGGACGGCCAGGCGACAGACGTGGAGCTGAGGCAGCCCGGGGGCGGCGTCAGGGTTGTCGAGATGCGCGTCAGCGCGACCACCGCGAACGGCGCTCCGCTGTCCGTCGTCTCGCTGCGGGACGTGACGTCGCGATGGCTCGCCTTCCAGCGGCTGCTGCTGCCGACGCTGCCGGACCTGTCCCCCCTCCAGACGGCCGTCGTCTACCGGCCCGCCGCCGAGCAGCTGGGCGGTGACTGGTATGACGCGCTCCCGCTGCCCGGCGGCGCCGTCGGCGCCGTCATCGGTGACGTCGCCGGGCACAGCCTGCAAGCCGCCGCCGCGATGGCCCAGATCCGCAACATGCTGCGCGCCTTGTTCTACGACCGGCCTTCCGCGCCCGGCTCGGTGCTGGCCACACTCGACCGGACGCTGCACGCGATCAACGAGAACCCCGTCACCACCGCATGCGTGGCCTGCATCGAGCCGAGCGGCGACGGCTGGCAGCTTCGGTGGAGCAGCGCGGGCCATCTCCCGCCCCTGCTGCTCACCCCCGTCGGCGCGGCCGAGTACCTGCACACCGAGCCCGGCCTGCCGCTCGGCGTCGATCCCGGCCGGCCCCGCTTCGCCGGCACGCGGTCCCTGCCCGAAGGCGCCACGATGATCTTCTTCACCGACGGGCTGGTGGAACGCCCGGGCCAGTCCATCGACGTGGGCCTGACCTCCCTGGCCGCCATCGCCGGCGGCAGCGCCCACCTGCCGCTGGACGAGCTGTGCCGGACCCTCGCTGATCAGCACCTCGGGGACGACCACGACGACATCGCCATCCTCGCCCTGCGACTGCCCGCTCAGCCCCACGACGGAAGCTCTGCGCGATAGCAACGCGTCCGATGGGCGCTGCCTTCGGAGACAGCACCCGGCCTTCCGGCGCCGTGCGAGCGCTCAGGCGACGGGCGGATCCGCGAGCCGCACAGCGACTGAATGGCACGGCCCCTGTGACGCAGCCCTGACCCCCATCCATTGGGGTGAGGTGTCCGGCCGGTTCGTTGCTTCGATCCGTTCTGGTAGTTATGCCGGGATAGTCGTTCGCCGAAGGGAGGGGCATCCGGTGGAGCAAGGTCGAAGGCCGGGTCGCCGGGTTGATGTGGACCTCTCGGAGGGGTTCGGTGAGCGGTTGCTGGGGCAGTTGCTGGACCGGGCTCACGAGATGCCGGCGCATCTCATCGCTCCGCTGGTGGCCGAGGAATGCGCCAAGGTCGGTGGCCGGGACGTCTCCATCTACCTTCAGGACTACGAGCAGTTGATGCTGGCGCCGCTGCCGGGCCGTGGACTCGTCCACGGTGACGCGTTGCCCATCGACGGCTCACACGCGGGTCAGGCATTCCTCAGCAAGCGCGTGGTCGAAGAGTGGCTGGCGGAGGCCGTGCGCCTGTATCTCCCCTTGCTGGACGGCAGCGACGTGGTGGGCGTCATGGCCCTCACCCTGGACGCGGTCGAGGAGGACGACCGGAGGCTGCTGCGGAGGCTGTCCGGTCTGGTCGCGGACATCGTGGTCACCAAGAGCAGCTACACCGACCAGTTCTTCAAGGCTCGGCGTCGTGGCAAGTCGTTGACCGTGGCGGCGGAGATCCAGTGGTCGCTGCTGCCTCCGCTGTCGATGAACACCCCGCAGGTGTCCCTGGCCGGCGCCTTGGAACCCGCCCACGAGATCGCCGGGGACAGCCTGGACTACGCCCTCAACGACAACGTCCTGCATCTGGCGATCATCGACGCCATGGGCCACGAGCTGAGTGCGGCCGTGCTGGCGACCGTCGCCATCGGCGCCTACCGTCACGCCAGGCGTGCCGAGATCGGGCTCGCGGAGCTCTATTCCTTCATGGACAGAGCTGTCGACGCGCAGTTTGGGCCGGAGCAGTTCGTGACGGCCCAAATGCTGCGCCTGGACGTGGAAACCGGCCAGCTGCAATGGGTCAACGCGGGCCACCCGTCGGCACTGCTCATCCGGGGTCACCGGGTCATCCGGAAGCTGGAGGGTCCGACCACGCTGCCGGTCGGCTTCGGCGGCGCCGAACCGCAGGTCTCCACCATTCAACTGACCAAGGGCGACCGGGTGATGTTCTACACCGACGGCCTCACCGAGGAACACCGGATCGGCGGGGAACCGTTCGGCGAAACACGCATGATCAACACCATCGAGCGCACCGGACCGCTCTGCGACGGAGTGGCCCAGATGGCACGGGAGTTGTCCCAGTCCCTGATGCGGGAGCGGGGCGGGACCACCAGCGACGACGCGACGCTCTTCCTCATCGAATGGCACGGCGGCAGCGCCGACCACCTCGCCGTCCCGGACCTCTGACGTCCCGCCTCCGGATGACCACGAACTCCCGGCCCCGCACTGCCGGGTCCCGGCCGTTGTCAACGATGTGGAGCGCAGGCCGGGTAGGCACGCGGCGCATTTCCGGGTCACGGTGGGGCTCTCACGAGGGCGTCCGCGTCCTCGGTCCGCCGGGGCCGCGCGTCAAGGCGGGGGCGGCGGGAGTCCGTTGGGCGGTGAGGACGACGTTCACGGCTCCGGTTCCGTGGGGCCGTGGAGAGCGCACTCCGCTCCCGTCGCCATGGCCCAGTACCGGTCTCCGTACGACCAGTGCCACCACTCCGTGGGGTAGTTGACCAGTCCGGCGGTGCTCAGCGCCGCTCCCAGTAGGTCCCGGTGGCGGCGGGCCTCCTCGCTGATGTTCCCCGCCTGCGTGTAGCAGGCACCCGAACTCTCCTCGGGAGTGGCGTTCATGCGCGTGCCCAGGTCGAGTTCATGGCCGTCGGCGTCGGCCAGCGTGAGATCGACGGCGGCGCCGGCGCTGTGGGGTGCCAGCTCCGGTGGAGAGACGTAGCGGCTGGCCGCCGACCGCAATTGCTCGGCGGACCACTCCGGATGGGCCGCGCACAGTCGCGCCGCGTAGTCCTCGAAGTAGCGGCGCTGCAGGGCCGGCGGCCGGTACCCCTCGACGAACAGCAGCCGGAACCCCTGGGGCAGCGACGCCTCCGCCCTCAGCAGCCGGTCGAGGACGCCGCGGCGCACCTTGGCGAAGTCGCCGGCCGAGTCGTGTCTGCGCCCGTCGACCAGCAGTTCGCTCTCCCGTCGTACGTCCACGAGCCGTTCGCCACTGTCTGCGACGGGAACGGCCGCGACTCTCGGGTCGGACATCAGGATGACGCCGGTCATGGCGCGATCATCTCGCGTGCGCCCGTACCGCCGTGCCCGTTCTTCCCCATTCATCTCAGCGCCCGCGCGCCCCTCGTGAACCGGAAGATGACATCGTGGGAGGTCTATTGCCTGACCGGGAGAAGTCCTGCACAGTTCGCCCCATGCGGAACCTTCCACTCTTCCCAGTGTCGTTGGTCGGCAGCTATGCCCAGCCCGAGTGGCTCATCGACCGGGCGAGACTGGCCGACCGGTTCCCTCCGCGGGTCCGCGCCCGTGAGCTGTGGCGGCCGGACCAGGAGTATCTGGCCGAGGCGCAGGACGACGCCACGCTGCTCGCCATCCGCGCGCAGGAGCGAGCGGGCCTCGACGTCATCACCGACGGCGAGATGCGGCGGGAGAGCTACTCCAACCACTTCGCCACCGCGCTGGAAGGCGTGGACATCGACAACCCCGGCGAGGCGCTGGACCGTAGCGGCCACCCGAACCCGGTCCCTCGTGTAGTGGGTCCGATCCGGCGGCCCGAGCCGGTCCAGGCCGACGACGTGCGCTTCTTGCGTGCCAACACCGACCGCGTCATCAAGGTCACCGTGCCGGGCCCGTTCACGATGTCGCAGCAGGCGCAGGACGACCACTTCGGCAGCCGCGAGGCGATGGCCATGGCCTACGCCGAGGCAGTCAACGCCGAGGTGCACGACCTCTTCGCCGCAGGTGCCGACATCGTGCAGCTCGACGAGCCGTACATGCAGGCGCGTCCCGAGCCGGCGCGCGAGTTCGGCCTGAAGGCGCTGAACCGGGCGCTGGAGGGCGCACCGGGAACCACCGCCGTGCACATCTGCTTCGGCTACGCGGCGATCATCCACGAGCGGCCCTCGGGCTACTCCTTCCTGCCCGAACTCGCCGACTGCGCCTGCGATCAGGTCTCGATCGAGACCGCACAGTCCGGTCTCGACACCTCGGTGCTCAAGCACCTGCCGGACAAGACGGTCATCCTCGGCGTCATCGACCTCTCCGACCATGCCGTGGAGAGCGCCGAGACCGTGGCGGCCAGGGTCAGGCGCGCGCTGCCGCACGTGAATCCGGAGCGCATCGTCGTCGCGACGGACTGCGGCATGAAGTACCTGCCGCGGCAGTCCGCCGAGGGGAAGCTCCGCGCGATGGCCGATGCCGCGGAGATCCTGCGTGCCGAGGCGATCGGCTAGATGTATTGACCTGATGCGTTGTTCACACGGGCGCTACGGGGACCCGGACCGCCCGCGCTGCCGGGGCCGCCGCGCGAGCGGCCCCTGACCGTGGTGTTCCCTGCCCAACTGGTGCCGCTTAGGGTGGCGTTCGCCCCGGCCTCGTCGAGCGTGCGTTTTCGTCGCCGTCACACCCCGCGTCCGCGCCGCGGTCCTGGGCCTCTTGGCGGCGCGTCCAGCGAACTCCGGTCTGCGCGGCCGGAGTCCGGGGCGCGGCTAGCCGGCCGCCTTGTGCGTCGCGGCGCTCCGGAACCCCGTGTACGTGTACGGGTTGTCCAGCACCTCCGTCTCGGGGATGTCCGGGTTCATGCCCTGCCGCCACGCCTCGTCCCCGAGCGCCCCGCGCAGATGGTCGACGGTGGCCTCGACGGTGCGGCGGACGGCCGGGAGGTCGACGTCGACGAGCCGGTGGTCGTGCTTGACCACCCGGCCGTCGACCATGACCGTGTGGACGTCAGCGCGCTGGGCCTGGAACGCGACGTGCCCGTACGGGTTGAGGACCGGGAACATGACCGGTGAGTGGTCGTTCTTGATGAGCACGACGTCGGCCTTCTTACCGGGCTCGAGACTGCCCACCTTGTCCTCCAGCCCGAGGGCCTTCGCTCCCCCGCGGGTCGCCCACTCGACGACCTGTTCGGCGCGCAGGCGGCAGTGCGTGACCGTGTCTCCCACCGCGTGCGCTTCCAGGTGTTCGCGTGCGCGGTCGGCTCCGAGTGTCGAGCGCATCGCGGAGAAGAGGTCGCCGCTCCACCAGGCGCTGGTGTCCATGGACAGCGCGACGGGTATGTCGTGCGCCCTCAGCACCCACGTGGGCGGGTAGCCCTGACCGCAGCTCTGCTCGCTCTCGGTGGACACCGACACCGTTCCTCCGCTGGCGGCGATGCGGTTGTAGGAGTCGGCGCTCAGTGTCGCCGCGTGCACGTAGACGGTGCCGGGGGTCATGAACCCGTGGTCGTGCATCAGGCGGATGCTGTCGTCGTTGGTCGCCCCCCACACGCCGGCGTGCGTCGTCACCGGGGCGCCCAGCTCGCGCGCCACCTCGAACGCGGCCCGCTCGGGGAACTCCGGATCGCCCGTCACGTCGAAGGCCATCTGGAAGCCCAGCATGTCGCTGCCGCCGAACCGCCTCTCGACGAATGCGCGGAACTCCGGCTTAGCCGACCAGTCCCACGGCGCGGCCTGGATGTTGCCGTAGGCCAGTACGAACCGCCCGGGCACGGCCTCCAGGGCGTCGACGGCGGCCTCGGCGTGATCGGTGGTCTGCAGCCCGTGCGACCAGTCGACCGTGGTGGTGACCCCGGCATCGAGCGACTCGACGGCCGACAGCAGGTTCCCTGCGTATATGTCCTCGGGCCGGAAGAGCTTGCCGTGTTCGAGGTAGTACCAGACGAAGTACTGCGTCAGGGTCCAGTCCGCGCCGTACCCGCGCATCGCGGTCTGCCACATGTGCCGGTGGGTGTCGACCATGCCGGGCATCACGATGCCGTCGGCGGCGTCGATCTCGACGGTGCCCTCGGGGACCTCCAGCCGTCTTCCGACGGCCTTGATGCGCTCGTCGATCACGAGCACGTCCGCGTCGGTGAGCACCGACCGGCGCTCGTCCATCGTGAGCACGGTGCCGTGACGGAAGACGACGGCACGTTCTGACGGGAACATCCGCTGAGGCGAACCGCCGGTTGTCATGTTCGTCCCCTCCAACTCTGTGCACGCGTACGGGGGTTGGTCACTTGGCCGGGGAGGCGTACGGGACGAGCATCTGCGACGTGCGCACCAGGCTCAGTCCGGCGATCCCGAGGACGGGCAGCAGCGTCAGCTGCCACAGTCCGGCGCCCTCCCACCCGATGCGCCCGACGAGCCAGGCGAAGATCAGGCCGGAGAAGGCGGCGCCGACGTAGTAGGTGAGCATGAACATCCCGGCGCCGCGTCCGACGTGCTCGGGCCGTACCGCCCGCTGCATGGCCGTGGTGCAGTTGGTGAACAGGAAGCCGCTGGCGAACGTGCCGATGAGGAAGGCCAGCACGTAGTGCGCCGCCGGTGAGGTCATGACCTGGTAGGCGAGGAACGTGCAGCCGCCCGCTCCGACGAACCCGACGGCGAGCAGCATGCGCTGGTCGTAGCGATCCCCGAGCCACCCGGCGGGCAGGGCCATCATGGCGCCGAACCCGGCCATCGACAGCGCGAAAGCCGCCTCACCGGCGGAGAAACCGAGCTCCTTCGCGAGGAACGTGGGGTAGAGGCCGAGGAATCCGTAGAAGACCAGGCCCGAGACGACGCAGGCCACCCCGAGTCCCAGGGTGTTGCGGTTGAGCGGGTTCGCCGGCACGTGGTCGTACGTCTGCGCCGCGGCGCCCGGTGTGCCGACCGCCTCGGTCAGCTTCTTGGAGACGGCCGCCACCATGAGCACCGACATGACCACGCCGACCGCGGCGAAGAGGTAGAACGGCCCGCGCCAGTCGCCCCACGCGGCGACGATCTGCGTGCCGACGAGCGGGCCGAGGAAGATGCCGAGGCCGAACGAGACGCCCACGACCCCGGCGGCCACCGCCCGCCTGTGGAAGAAGAACGCGCCGACGACCGCGTAGAGGGCTGCCGCGTGTATGCCCTCGCCGACGCCGGAGAGCAGCCGGTAGGCGCTCATGTCCACGAAGCCGCCGGCCAGCGGAACGCCGACCGTGCCGGCCGAGTACATCAGGACGGCGATCACGAGGATGTTCCGCCGCGAGAGCCGGTCCGCGAGGAAGCCGCCGACGAGGCCGGCAGCTGCCAGACCCAGCGTGAAGCCGGTGGCAAGCGTGCCGCCCTGTTCGAGGCTGAACCCGAACTCGCCGCTGATGGCGGGCAGCAGCGGATAGAAGATCTGCCGGTCCATCGCGTTGAGCATGTACGAGAGGCACAGGACGCCGAAGCCGACGGCGACCACCCTCGGTGCGGTGCCGGACCCTCCCGGCGTGTTCCCGGTCTCCACCTGCTGCTGCGGAACGCTCGTCACGGCGTGCTCCTCGGGTGTCCGGTGTGCGGACAATCGTCCGTGGAGCAGTAAAGTAGGAGCGGGCCTGCGCGGTGTCAAGGTCAGGGCACTACGGCAACGTGCCGCGTGGTTCACTGAAAGGTCCGCGAGGCTCGCGACCGCCCGTCGGGGCCCCGGGACGTTGCCGTCCCGAAGACGCAGCCAGCTGCAGGAGTGCCGATGCCCCGCCGTGACCCAGACCCCGACTTCATCGAGTCCATCGCTCGGGGCTTCGACGTCATCAAGGCGTTCGACCAGCACCGGCCGGTGATGTCGCTGAGCGAGGTCGCAACGGCAGCCCAGCTGGCGCGGCCCACGGCGCGACGGATCCTGCGCACCCTGGAGTCCCTCGGCTACGTGCGGGCGGTCGGCGGCGGATTCGCCCTCACGCCGCGGGTTCTCGAACTCGGGCTGACGTATGTGCAGGGCATGGGGCTGTGGGAGGTGGCGCGCACCCACATGGAGAAGCTCGTGGCGCAGACGAACGAGTCGAGTTCGATGGCACAGCTCGACGGCTCCGACATCGTCTACGTGGGCCGGGTCGCCGTGCCCAAGATCATCACGCTGGCGGTCCAGATCGGCACCCGCTTCCCGGCGCCCGCGACATCCCTCGGAAAGATCCTGCTGGCCGACCTCGACGAGGACGAGCTGGAGCGCACGCTCGCCGAGCCGAGCCGCGCGGGCGTCGTCGCGAAGTGGCAGCCCGAACGGACCGAGCTGGACGCCGCGTTGCGCCAGGTGCGGGCGCGCGGCTGGGCCCTGACCGACGAGGACCTGGCCGCCGGCATCCGGTCGATCGCGGCGCCGCTGCGCGACGGAACGGGCAAGGTCGTCGCCGCCATGAACGTGACCGTCCACGCCGCCGAGACGTCCGTGGAGACCCTCACCGGGGAGTACCTCCCGTTGCTGCGGGAGACGGCGAGCGCGGTGAGCGCCGAGCTGGCACTCCACGACGCGCTGCCTCGCACGGTGGTCGAGCCCGAGGTCTCCTGACCGGTCCTGGCGCGGGGCCGCTCTTGACATCGGCAGTGCGCGCGCCGATGCTGGCCGCGTCCGGACAGTTGTCCGGAGAGCGGGCAGGGAGGGCCTCTCTTGTTCGATGTCCCGGTGGATGACTCGGAGCAGGGCCAAGGACGACGGCCTCTCGAAGGGCTGCTCGTCGCCGATTTCTCACGCATCCTGGCGGGGCCGTACGCGAGCATGCTGCTGGCCGACATGGGCGCCGACGTCGTCAAGGTGGAAGGCCCCGACGGCGACGACACCCGCACATGGTCGCCCCCGCTCCGCGACGGCGTCGCCACGTACTACCTGGGCATGAACCGCAACAAGCGGTCCATCGCGCTCGACTTCCGCGACCCCGACGACCGCGCCCTCGCCCAGGAGCTGGCAGCGCGGGCCGACATCGTCCTGGAGAACTTCCGCCCGGGCGGCCTCGCCAAGTTCGGCCTGGACTACGACACCGTGGCGGCGGGGAATCCGGCCGTCGTCTACGCGTCCATCAGCGGATTCGGTTCGGGAGGCGGCGCCGCGCTGCCCGGCTACGACCTCATCGTGCAGGCGATATCGGGACTGATGAGCCTGACCGGCGACCCGGACGGACCGCCCTTCCGCTCCGGGATCTCCGTGTTCGACGTGATGTCCGGCATGCAGGCAACCATCGGGATCCTGGCGGCACTTCAGCACCGGGGCCGCACCGGCCGCGGGCAGCACGTCGAGGTCAACCTGCTCTCCACGGCCCTGTCGGGGATGGTGAACCACACCAGCGCCTACGTCGCCGGCCACGTCGTCCCGCACCGCATGGGCAACGCACACCCCAGCCTCTTCCCGTACGAGCCGCTGCCCACGGCCGACGGCGACCTGATCATCACGGCCGGCAACAACGGGCAGTTCGCCAACCTGTGCAAGGTGCTCGGCGTGCCGGACCTGGCGGAGGACCCGAGGTTCGGCACCAATCAGGAACGCACGGCAAACCGCGAGCAACTCCGGCCGCTCCTGGTCGAACGCCTGCGGACACGGGGGCGGATGGACTGGTTCCGCGAACTCCTCGACGCCGGCGTCCCGTGCGGGCCGATCAACACCGTCGAGGAAGGCGTCGCGTTCGCCGAGCAGTTGGGCCTGGACCCCGTCGTACGGGTCGGCGAGGGCGACAGCGCGGTCCCCTCGGTGCGCAACCCGATCACCTTCTCCGAAAGCCCCGCGCGCTACGACCTTCCGCCCCCCGCGCTCGACGAGCACGGCGGCCAACTGCGCGCCTGGCTCACCGCACCCCGCCGCTGACGACGGACACCGGCACCGCTGGCAACCGGACACCGGCACCGCTGACACCCGGACACCGACACCGACACCGACACCGCCGAGGAGTTCACGGAGTGGACGACAGCTCGCCGCCCGGCACACCGTCATACCCCACGTCGCTGGGGACGTCGGACGCCGAGACGATCTCGCTGCTCGGGCACGATCTGGCCACCGAGCTGATGGGCAACGTCGGCTTCGGCGAGCTGGCGATGTGGCTGGTGACGCAGCAGCGCCCGACACCCGGCCAGGTCCGCCTCTTCGAAGCGGTGCTCGTGGCGCTCGCCGACCACGGATTCACCCCGACCGCCATCGCCGCCCGGCTGACCTATCTGTCCGCCCCGGACTCGCTGCAGGGCGCGCTGGCGGCGGGTCTTCTCGGCGGCGGGTCACGCTTCCTGGGCGTGACCGAGGACTGCGGCCGCTACCTGGCCCGCGTACTGGAGGAGCACCGCGCGGACCTTCCGGAGGACCCGGACGACGAGGCCGGATGGGACGTGCCGGCGCTGGCGGCGGTGCGGCAGGCCAGGAAGTCCCGCAGCATCGTTCCCGGGCTCGGGCACCCCGTGCACAAGGAGCGGGACCCGCGCACCGCGAGGCTGATGGACATCGCCGCCGAGGAGGACCTGAAGGGCCCGCACCTGCGGCTGTTCGAGGCCATCGGCCGCGTGCACCCCGCCGTGCTGGGCAGGCGCCTGCCGCTCAACGGCGCCGGCGTGTGCGGTGCGGCACTGGCGGATCTGGGCCTGCCGGGCGAACTGCTGCGAGGGTTCGCGCTCCTCGCGCGCACCGCCGGCCTGCTCGGGCAGCTCGCCGAGGAGACCCGCAGGCCCGTGGCGAGCGACATCTACCTGTCCGTGGACCGCAACGCGTTCTCCGTGCCCCCGGAGACTGCCTGACCCGAACCGAAGGAGCAGCCATGGCCGAGGTCGTCGCGGTGATCGCCTCCACGCACCATCCCTTCTACTACCGGGCCAGCACGTCCACCGGTGACGAGCGGCCGCCCTTCGCCGACGAGTGGGTGGCGAAGATCGAACGGTTCCGCGAGACGCTGACCCGCGCACGGCCCGACGTGCTGGTGATGGTGGGCAGCGACCATTTCCATCAGCTGTGGCTGGACAACATGCCGCAGTTCCTCGTCGGCAAGGCGCCCTTCTACGACGGCAACTTCTACAACGAGGAGCGCGAGTTCGGGCTGCCGCGGATGCTTCTCGACGGGCACCAGGAGCTCTCCGGGCACATCCTGCGGCAGGGGTTGGACGCCGGGTTCGACCTCGCGTTCAGCGAGGAGCTGCGCATCGACCACAGCATCACGTGCCCCGTCATCACGCTGCGGCCCGAGGCGGACCTGCCGATCGTGCCCGTCTACACGAACATCTTCGCCCCGCCCTTGCCGCAGCCGAAGCGCTTCGTCCAACTGGGCCGTGCCATCAGGGAGATCGTGGAGTCCTGGCCCTCGGACCAGAGGGTGGCGATCATCGGGACCGGCCATCTGTCGCTGGAGCTGGGAGGCCCGCGCCAGTTCGGCGAGCACGGCCCCGACCCCGAGTTCGACCGCAAGGCCGTCGACTGGATCGCCAATGGCGACCTGGAGGGCTGCCTGAGCGAGGTGAGCCTGGAGAGCCTGCACGCTCCGGGGAACGCCACTCACGGATTCATGGACTTCATGCTGATGATGGGCGTCGCCGGTGAGAACGCCAAGGCCGACCACGTCGACAGCCTTGACCTCTTCCACACCATGGAGGCCTACTTCACCTGGTATCCGAACGGAGCACCGGCATGAGCAAGTACCTGGTGGACAAGTTCCTCTACACCATCGACCGCGACCCCGAACTCGTCGAGCGCTACCGGGACGATCCGCGCGGCACCGTCGAGTGGTGGGAGGCCGAGCAAGCCGGAAGCATCCTCAACTGCGTCCGGGCGGAGACCACCACCTGGCTGAAGTTCGAGCCAGGGGAACGCGAGGCGCTCGCGACGCACGACTACCCGCGGCTGTTCGAGCTCGGCGCCCACCCCTTCCTCACCCTCACCCTGTTCATCGCGATGTTCGAGCGCGACCACGAACCGCTGGGATTCCAGAAGGAATACGCCCGCAGGCTGGGGCACTTCCAGCTGCCCTACCCCGACTACGCGACCTGAGGCACCAGTGCGAGCAGCCGTCATCGAACGCCACGGCACTCCGCCCGCGATCGGGGAACGTCCCCCGCCGGCAGGCTCCGAGGCACACGCACTGGTCAGTACGACGGCGGCCCCGGTCACGCCGCTGGACATCCTGTGCGCCACCGGCAAGTCGTACTTCGGTCCGCCGCCGCTCCCTTACGTTCCCGGCGTCCAGGGAGTGGGCGTCGTCCAGGACGCCGAGGGCCTGACCGGCGGGACCCGCGTCTGGTTCCCCACCACTGCCGGGATGGCACCGGGCGACGGCAGCCTGGCCGAGCAGGTGCTCCTGCCCGAGTCCGAACTCATAGCGCTACCCGACGGCGTCGAGGACACGCTGGTCGCGGCGCTGGGGCTGTCCGCCATCGCAGCGTGGACGGCTCTGACCTGGAAGGCCGGGCTGCGGCCGGACGAGAACGTCCTCGTCCTCGGCGGCGGCAGCGTCGTCGGCCAGGTCGCGATACAGGCCGCCCGGTTGTGCGGCGCGGGCCAGGTGGTGGCCGCCTCCCGTTCGAGCCGCGCCCAGGAACGGGCGAAGGCGTGCGGCGCGGACGCCGTCGTCGCCCTTCGCGACGACGACGAGCCCGACGAGCTGGCCGGGAGACTCGCGAACGCCTGTGCACGGGACGTCGACGTCGTGATCGACCCGCTGTGCGGCGTTCCGGCAACGGCCGCGCTCCAACTCCTCGCGCCGGGCGGCAGGTTGGTCAACCTCGGAAGCTCGGCCGGCGACACCGCGACCTTCAGCTCCGCCACAGTGCGCAGCCGCTCGGCCCGGGTCCTCGGCTACACGAACAACGAGATCAGCACCGAGCAGAAGGGCGAGGCCCTGCTGGCCGTGCTCCGGCACGCGGCGGCGGGACGCCTCTCGGTCGACCACGAGGTCGTGCCCCTCGACGGGCTCCCCGACGCCTGGGAACGACAGGCGCAGGGGCTGGCCGAGCGGCGCATCGTCGTCCACTTCACCGCGCGCGGCGGCCAGGTCGGCGAACTCCCTTCGCCGTGAGCGGGCGGGGACGTCGGGTGGCCGCCGGTGCGCGCCCGGTACGTACGCCGCCCGTACGTGCCGGATCCTGCCGGGCGACCCCAGGGCCCGGCTCCGGCCCGGCTCAGCTCCGTACGGCGACGGTGATGATCTCCGGGCTGCTGTCGGTCAGAGGGCCGGCGTCCCAGTTGCCGTACTGCTCCGCCACCCTCAGCCCGGCCTCCGCGAGGAAGGACGACAGCGCCTCCGTGCCGAGGAACCTCAGCGTGCTGCGGGAGGTCTGCGGCACGTCCCAGCGGGGCCCGGCGAGCGTATGCGTGAAGGTGACGAGGCCGCCCGCGACCGGTCCCTCCATCTCGTGCCACGAGCGCAGCACGCCACCGCGGGGATCCGTCACCTCGACCCCGTTCTCCGGGACCCAGTGCTCCCAGGCGCGGGCGGCGGGGTTGCGCGTATCGAACATGAAGCGGCCGTCGCGGGTGAGGGCCGAGCGGATCGAGGCGAGCGAGGAGCGCAGGCGGTCGTCCTCCACGAAGACCTGGAAGGTGTGCCCGGTCATGACGACCAGCTCGAACTCGCCCTCCCAGCGCGCGGTTTCGGGGTCACCGAGCACCCACTCGACGTCCGGCCGCCTGCGGCGTGCCTGGGCGAGCATCGCCTCGGCCGGGTCGAGGCCGCACAGCCTGCCGGTGTGGCCGGCCTCCCGTGCCAGGTGCAGCAGCTCACCGGTTCCGCAGCCGACGTCGAGGACCGTACGGGCCGACATCACGAACGGCAGACAGAAGGCGAAGTCGTCCCTCCCGGCGTACAGCGTGTCGTACAGCTCGGCGAGTTCAGGATCGGAGAACAGGCGGTCCACCATCGGGCATGTCTATCCGGCTCGGTACGCCGCCGCCACGGGATATCCGCCCCTGGGCCCGGCGGGGCGCCCGCTTCGGCCGTGCGGTGATCGGGCCCGGACGGCCCGTTCCCCGGCGATCCGCCCCCCGTCACCCGTATGGCCCAGCAGTTCCTCTCATGCCCCCGAACGGGCGGTTAGTTTCGCGGAAGGACCCGTCCAGCGGGCGTGGGCTGCACATTCGTGCTTGTGCCCGCCCGAAGGGAAGGAGACGTTCCATGGGCCAGGGCATGTCCATCCACATAGGTCTCAACAAGGTCGATCCCAAGAAGTACGGGGGCTGGGACGGCAAGCTCATCGCCTGCGAGAACGACGCACGGGACATGGACCGCCTCGCCAAGGAGGCCGGATTCCGGGACCGCACGACGCTGCTCACCAAGGACGCCACGGTCGACAACGTGAACTCCGAACTCCGCAAGGCCGCGAAGACGCTCGGAGCCGGGGACATCCTGCTCTTCTCGTACTCGGGTCACGGCGGCCAGGTGCCGGACATCAACGGCCCCGAGGACGAGCCCGACCGGCTCGACGAGACCCTGGTCCTCTACGACCGGGAGTACATCGACGACGAGTTGTTCAAGGAGTTCGAGGGGTTCGCCGAGGGCGTCCGCATCCTCACGTTCCTCGACAGCTGCCACAGCGGCAGCGGCGTCAAGGTGCGGGAGATCCTCACGCCGGAGGCGATGCGGGACCAGTTCCAGACGACCGAACCCGCGGAGGTCGAGCAGGCCTCGCGGCTGATGCCGCTGGAGAAGCAGTCGGAAATCTACGAGCGGGACAGGGACTTCTTCGACTCCCTCCAGCGTGAGCTCAACGCCAAGGACAACCGGGACCTCGGCGCGTCCGTTCTGCTCATCTCGGCCTGCCAGGACAACCAGCTGGCGGGCGACGGCCTGCGCAACGGCATGTTCACCGGGAAGCTCCTCGAAGTGTGGAACGAGGGCAAGTTCTCGGGCGGCTACCGGGCGTTCCACCGGGAGATCCTCAAGGCGATGCCCGCGGTGCAGAGCCCCAACCTCTTCCTGACCGGGCGGAGCAACAAGAGGTTCGCCCGGCAGCGGCCCTTCACGATCTGACGGCGGGTCTCCGGCGCGGCCGATGTCGCCTCGGCCGCGCCGGCCCTTCCACCGACCGCGCCGACCGCCCCTGCCCGCTCAGGCCCAACGCGCCGAGCGGGCAGGGGCGTTCGGCGCGCGCCTGTCGGCCTCCTGCTGACGACCGGCCGCGCCCGACCGGTCGGAACCGCACCGCGTGGGGACGACAAGTGCGCCTCCCCGCGCCCGGCGCCAAGGGGACCCGGTGACGTGAACGCGGCTTCCGGCCGCCGAACCACCCCGCCCCGTGGGGGAGTTGAGGGGGATTTGAGGAACGCACGCGAGGCGTCGTCAGAACCACGCCCGAACGGCTGCGGATTTCGTACCTCAACACCTCTGCGGACACCGCTCAGTTCGTCCACAACGTGAGACGGCACTTTCCTTCAGTGGTCGAACCAAGGAAGGAAGAGCCCGAATTCGCTTGGCTGCGGGTGATTCGTACGGGCCGAATCCTTCACGTGACACAGAAAGTGTCACTTGTTGGCGGAACAGGGTTGTCGCGTACATGGCCCGCTGCGTCTACTGGCGGTCGCACGGAATTCGTCTTCATCCGTGGAAGGAAACCCCCCATGTTCCGTCCCCACAGCAGACGCGCCAAGCGCGCGCTGCTCGCACTCGCGGCCGCCGGCGGCTGCGTGATCGCGACCGCTGCCGCCGTGCCGGCGAGCGCCGGCAC
The DNA here is from genome assembly GCF_015910445.1 of Streptomyces bathyalis. Lineage (NCBI taxonomy): Bacteria > Bacillati > Actinomycetota > Actinomycetes > Kitasatosporales > Streptomycetaceae > Streptomyces > Streptomyces bathyalis. Next base: position 3,424,791 of record NZ_CP048882.1, on the reverse strand, counting down.
CGCCGACGGCGCGAAAGCTGCTTACCAGGCTTCGTGCCCCGTCGGTGCCGAGATCAGTCAGGGCCATCACGACGGCCACGACGGCGTGGACCTCGCCGCCCCGATCGGCACCCCCATCTTCGCCGCGGGCCCCGGAGAGGTCACCGAATCGGGCCCGGCCTCCGGCTACGGCCAGTGGGTGCGCATCAAGCACCCCGACGGGTCCGTCTCCGAGTACGGGCACATGAGCGAGCGGTTCGTCCAGGTCGGCGACACCGTCGAGGGCGGAGCGCGGATCGCCTCCGTCGGCAACGAGGGCCAGTCGACGGGCCCGCACCTGCACTTCGAGGTCCACCTCGACGGAGGCACCGGCGTCGGCGACGACCCGCTGGCCTACATGTCCGAGCGCGGCGTCTCCCTGCCGTGCACCCCCTGACCGTCTGATCCGGCCGGGGGCGGCGACCGGCCGCCCCCGGCCCGCACCCCAGGCATCCAGGAAAGGCGCCGAAGCCGTCCAGGCACCCCCACACGTGTCGTGGACGGCGTACGGGCGCACCGCGCCACCCCTGTCACCGGCCGAGATCCGGCGCGCCGGCCGGCGACAGGAGCAACAACCCCCCACCACGCGCTGGAGTTGGATCCAGAGAGGCAACAGAGCCGATGAACACACGAAAGAGAGTCCTGGCAGCGGCCGTCGGTGGCGCGCTGGTGGCGGGCCTGGCGGTGGCGACCCAGCAGGCCACGGCCGCTCCCCCCGCCGAAGCGCCGTCGATGAACGAGGCGTTCACGCAGGCCGCCAAGGAGTTCGACGTTCCGCGCGACCTCCTCGTCTCCGTGGGCTACGCCGAGACGCACCTCGACGGTCACAAGGGCAAGCCCAGCCAGGACAACGGCTTCGGCGTGATGCACCTGGTCAGCAACCCCGAGCGCAAGACGCTGGAGCAGGCCGCCGAACTCACCGGCGAATCGAAGGCCGACCTGAAGAAGAACGACGCCGCCAACATCCGCGGCGGTGCCGCCGTCCTCCGCGCCAAGGCGGACAAGGCCGGCCTCAAGGCGGCCGACCGCAAGCGCGTCGAGGCCTGGTACCCGGCGGTCGCCGCCTACGGCGGTGCCGAGAGCGCCTCGCTCAAGCGCCTCTACGCCGATGCCGCCTACGACTTCGTGAGCAAGGGCATCCCGTCCAAGGGCACGAAGGTCCGCATGTCGGCGGAGAAAGTCACCCCCGAGCGCGGCAAGCTCGCGAAGGCGGCGGCCCCCGGCACCGGGACCAAGAGCGACGACTACCCGCCGGCGATCTGGAACCCGGCCGACCCGGCCAACTTCAACACCGGTCGTGACGCCGCGATCTCCCAGGTCGTCATCCACGTCACCCAGGGCGCGTACGCGGGCACGATCAACTGGTTCAAGAACCCCGAGGCCCAGGTCAGCGCCCACTACGTGGTGCGGTCCTCGGACGGCGAGATCACCCAGATGGTGCGCGACGCCGACACCGCGTGGCACGCGAGGGGCGGCAACGCCTCCGGCATAGGCATCGAGCACGAGGGCTTCGTCGACGACCCGTCCTGGTTCACCGACGCCATGTACCGCTCCTCGGCGGCGCTGACGAAGCACCTGTGCGACAAGCACGGCATCCCGAAGGACCGTGCGCACGTCGTCGGCCACAACGAGGTCCCCGGAAACGATCACACCGACCCGGGTCCGAACTGGAACTGGGACACGTACATGGGCTACGTCAACAGCTGACGTACCAGGAGGGCGCCGCGGCGCCCACCGAGAAGTGATCCGGTGACCCGGCCACCTGTGCCGGGTCTCCGGGTCGTCCATACGAGGGCCCCCGGGGTCACTCCGGGAGCCGGGCCCGGAGCCCGGGGGTCCTCAGCCGTTCCGGTATCTCACTGCCGCCGTCCGGGAGTTGCCGGGGCGGCGCCGTCCCGTCCGCGGACCGGCGGCCGCGCGCTCGGGGCCCCGACCGCCGGTCGGGGGCCGTGACCGGCAGGGAGCCCGCTCGCCCGCGCCCGCGTCTACTCGAGTTCCGGCAGCTCCTCGCCCTGCACCGCCTGGATGTCCAGCTCGATCCTGAGCGTCGTGCCGATCGCCGCGATCCCGGCCGCCAGGATCTGGTTGTAGTTCATCGCGAACTCCTCGCGCTTCAGCTCAGCCGTCGCGCGGAAGGCGGCTCGCGTGCCTCCCCACGGGTCCGGCCCGTAGCCGAGGTACGTCAGGCTCAGCGTGACGTCGCGCACCACTCCGTGCATCGCCAGCCAGCCGTGCACCGTCCAGCGGTCCGTGCCCGCCGGCTCGACGGCGTGACTGCGGTAGGTCAGCTGCGGGTGGCGCTCGACGTTCAGGAAGTCCTCCGAACGCAGATGCGCGTCGCGGATCCTGTTGCCCGTCTCGATGCTCGCGGCCTGGATGACGGCCTCCACGGAGGACTTCTCGGGCTCCTCGTCGACCTCGATGCGGGCCTGGAAGTCGGTGAACCGGCCGTGCACGCTGGATATCCCCAGGTGCTGTGCCGTGGCCCCCACCGTCGAGTGGACGGGGTCGACGGTCCACGGGCCGGGCGGCGGCAGTTCGGTGCCCCCCTGCCGTACGAGCACGAGGGTCCCCAGGTCCGCCCTCCCGGAGGCGGTGACGAGCGCCGTGGCCGCGGCGGGCGCATAGCCGAGAGCGGTGGCGATCACCGTGTAGGGGCCCGCGGGCAGTGCCTCCTCGCTCTGTGCGACACCGTCGTCGTCGGCCTCCACACGGAGCACCTGTACGCCCGTCATGTCGGTGACGGTCAGCACGGCGTGCTGTACCGGCCATCCCTCCCGGGTGTGGATCTGCGCCCGTACGCCTGCGCCTGCCATCTGTCGATTCGCTCCTTCTCGCTCGGGCCCGGTCTGTCCGGCCCGCCCCGTGACATGTCCCGGAACCGGGGCCGCCCGCCCGACGCCCCGGCCCAGTCTTCCCTCCGCGTCACCGACGCGGGAAGTGCGTTGCGGGATCTTCCGGTTCCGCTCTGCGCACCTCTTGGTCCGGCGTTCGGGCGGCGTCCGCTTTGTGTCCCTTCCCGGCCGTCCGGGGCCCTGCGAACCGCTCAGGGGTGCCCGGACGACGGGACGGGGTTACTCGTCCGGGTGGTGCAGCTCGATGTCGTGGGAGTCCGGCCCCGCACCTTCGACACTCAGGGCACTGGCCACCGGCGGATAGCCGCTGGCGATGATTGAGTACTCGCCCGCGTCGAGGTCGGTGAACCCGTACGCGCCGTCCTCACCGGTCGTGGCGGTGGCGACGACGTTCCCTGCCGCGTCGACGAGCGTCACCCGCGCGTCCGGGAGCGGACTCGCGTCGACACCGGCCCGGATGACGCCCTGCACGCGGGCGCCGGCCGCCAGCTCGACGTCGATGCGGGTGATGCCCTGCCCCTCGACCTCGATGGGCCGTGCCACGGGCCGGAAACCGGGCGCGTTGACGGCCAGCGTGAAGGTGCCGGTGACGAGCTCGTCGAAGGCGAACTCGCCGCGCTCGCCGGTGCGTCCGGTGGCCAGCACCTCGCCGCGGTCGTCGGTGACCACGACCATCGCCGCCCGCACCGGCTGCCCGTCTCCGGAGCCGCGCACGCGCCCGGCGAGCCCGCTCGTCGCCGCCAGCCGGACGTCGTGGCTCAGCTGCTCGTCGCCGACGGTCAGCGTCGTCGCCTGCGGCTGGTGACCGTCGGCGGCGGCGATCAGGACGTAGGTCCCGGGCCCCGGGGTGTCCATGCCGTAGCGGCCGTCGCCGCGCGCCACCGACCGCCCGAGCTGACGCCCGCTGAGCGAGATGAGGGTCACGGCGGCACGCGGCACCCCGTTGCCCTCCGCGTTCCGTACGGTGCCGAGCACGCAGTGCTGGGAGTTGGCCAGGGGCTCGGTCGGGTCGCCCTCGCCCGGCGCGGGCCGCGCGGGCTGGTATCCCGGCGGGATGAAGTCGCCCGCGTCGCCCTGTCCGGCCTGACCGGCGGCGAACGCGGGGTTCTGCTCGAGGAAGTCCGCGGCGGCGGCTTCACCCTGGCTCATGCCCGGCTTCGTCTTCAGCGGCACCTCCTTCACGAACAGCACGAGCAGCAGGCCCAGCAGCGCCGCGGGCGCCGCGTAGAGGTAGATGTCGCCGATGCCGTGCCCGTACGCCGACTCGATGACCTCACGTATGGGCCTGGGCAGCTTCGCGAGGTCGGGGAGCTCGCTGCCGGCGCCGCCCGTGGGGCCGCCGTGCTTGATGCCGAGCTTGTCCAGGCCGTCGTCGACGTAGTCCGTGATGCGGTGCGCGAGGACCGCGCCGAGCACGGACACACCCACGGCGCCGCCCAGCGAGCGGAAGAAGTTCACCGACGAGCTGGCCGCGCCGAGGTCGGTCGCGTCCACCTGGTTCTGCGTGGCCAGCACCAGGTTCTGCATCATCATGCCGACGCCGACACCCACGCCGGCCATGAAGACCGCCAGCTGCCAGTACTCGGTGTCGTGCCGCATCGTGCCCAGCAGGCCGAGGCCCGCGGTCAGCAGCACGCCACCGGAGCAGAGCCAGATCTTCCACTTGCCCGTGCGGCTGATGACCAGTCCGGAGAGGGTGGTGGACAGGAACATCCCGACGATCATCGGGATCGTCATGACGCCCGCCATCGTCGGCGACTCGCCCCGCGCCAGCTGGAAGTACTGGCTGAGATAGACCGTCGCGCCGAACATCGCGATGCCGACGAACATGGAGGCCATCGACGTCAGCGCGATCGTGCGGTTGCGGAAGAGCCTCAGCGGGATGATCGGTTCCTTCGCCTTGGCCTCGACGAGGATGAAGAGCAGGGCCAGCAGCACCGAGCCGCCGACCATCGAATAGCTCTCCCACGACAGCCAGGCGTACTTGTCGCCGGCGAAAGTCACCCAGATCAGCAGCAGCGAGGCCGCCGACGCGACGAGGAAGGCACCGCCCCAGTCGATCTTCACCTCGCGCTTGAGCACCGGAAGGTGCAGCGTCTTCTGGAGCAGCAGCAGCGCGATGACGGCGAAGGGGATGCCCGCGTAGAAGCACCAGCGCCAGCCCAGCCAGCTGGTGTCGGTGATGACGCCGCCGAGCAGCGGCCCGCTCACCATCGCGACGGCGAAGGACGCTCCGATGTAACCGGTGTAACGGCCGCGCTCCCTCGGGGAGATCATCGCAGCGATCACGGTCTGGGTCAGGGCGGAGATGCCGCCCATGCCTATGCCCTGCACCGCTCGCGACGCGATCAGCATGCCCGTGTCCTGCGCGAGACCGGCGCTGGCCGAGGCGAGCACGAAGATGATGATGGCCGTCTGTATCAGCACCTTCTTGCTGAACAGGTCCGCGAGCTTGCCCCACAGCGGGGTCGACGCGGTCATGGTCAGCAGCGACGCCGTCACCACCCAGGTGTACGCGCTCTGCCCGCCCCCGAGTTCCGAGACGATCTTGGGCAGGGCGTTGGCGACGATCGTCGAGGACAGGATGGCGACGAACATGCCGAGCAGCAGCCCGGACAGCGCCTCCATGATCTGCCGGTGCGTCATGGGCGCGGCGCCCCCCGGTCCGGAGGAGGCGGACGCGTGATTCTGCGAAGCGTCGCCTGCCCCGCCTCCGGAGCCGGCGCCCTGCACACCGGACGGTGTGGTCGTGGCCATTCTTTCCCTAACTCTTCTTCAGTGCGGTGCAGTGTTCCTGCTGTGGTCGCTGTGCTCGCTGCGGTCCGTGGCCGTGCCGGCCCCGCCGTTCTCCGTCTTCGTCGTCCGGGCCGGCCGGCCCGGTGAGTACTGTCCCGTCGCGACGGAGGCTCGACGGTCCCCGAAGCCTTCCCGAAGGCGCCCGGGCATCCCCTTCAGCTGCGATGTCCTCCCCGCTTTGCTCAGCTCGGTCCAGTCGTGAAGAAGCCCTCCGGGGCCCAGGTCGTGGCCCCGCAGAACGTGTCCAGTTGTCGGCGCCCCGTCGGGCGGGGCGCGGCAGCCGGGAGCTTCCGTCCTGCGGACCGGGCGCATGCTCGGCCCGCCCACGCTCCACCCGTGTGTGTGACGTGGCGACTGGTGACAGACATGTCTACCGCCATCGGCTCCGCGAGACGACCCATACGCATCTCGTCTCGTTGTGAAGATGCGTCAACACGGGGGCGTCGGCGGGCGGTCGGCCGGCCGGCGGCCCCGCGAACAGGCTCCCGCCGGACGGAGCCGAGGCCGCCGGTACGCCGGGCCGGCCCCTCATATCCGCTGCGTGTGGCTCGTACGGGCGTCGTCGCTCAGAAATCGTTGCTTTAGGCAACTATAATTTCCATGTGTTGACGTACGCAAATGATCGGGATGCAAGCGGAGGCAAAGAATCAGCAAAGGGCGGCTGTTCCTGCCGCCCGGATACGCGCGCGGCCGCCGGGCCCGGGGCTGTTCCCGCCCTCGCAGCGTTCGCTATCGTCCTGCCCCATGGCTCACAACCCGCATGCCCCGCAAGGTCCCGACCCGTCCCAGGACGCGGCCGGCAGCACGCAGATGTTCCGCGCGTTCGTCGACGAGGAGAACGGTGGCGCGGGTGCACAGCGACGCGGCGCACCGGAGACGCAGTCGTCCGGTCCCCGGGTCGGTCTGATCGTCGGCGTCATCGTCGCGGTCGCGGTCATCGTGGGTGCGGTCGTGCTGGCGATCTCCTGACGCGCCCTGTCCCGTACCCGCGCAGGATGTGACCCGGCCGTCCCGTGGGCCGCCCCGGAAGCGCGGCGCGAACGACGTGCCCGTACGTCAGCGGTGCGTACGGGCGGAGCCGCGCACACCGGCGCTCACTCCTCCGCGATCAGCCCCTCACGCAGCTGCGCCAGCGTGCGCGTCAGCAGCCGGGAGACGTGCATCTGCGAGATGCCGACCTCCTCGCCGATCTGCGACTGCGTCATGTTGGCGAAGAAGCGCAGCATGATGATCTGCCGCTCGCGCGGAGGCAGTTTGGCAAGCAGCGGCTTGAGCGACTCGCGGTACTCAACGCCTTCCAGCGCGCTGTCCTCGTAGCCGAGCCGGTCCGCGAGCGAGCCCTCGCCGCCGTCCTCCTCCAGTGCGGGGGAGTCCAGCGAGGAGGCGGTGTAGGCGTTGCCGACGGCCAGCCCGTCGACCACGTCCTCCTCCGACACCCCGAGGGCGTGGGCGAGTTCGGGGACGGTCGGGGAGCGGTCCAGGGTCTGCGAGAGCTCGTCGCTCGCCTTGGTGAGCGCCAGGCGCAGCTCCTGAAGGCGCCTGGGCACCCGCACCGACCATGAGGTGTCACGGAAGAAGCGCTTGATCTCACCGACCACCGTCGGCATGGCGAACGTCGGGAACTCCACGCCCCGCTCGGCGTCGAAGCGGTCGATCGCCTTGATCAGGCCGATCGTGCCGACCTGGACGATGTCCTCCATGGGCTCGTTGCGGCTGCGGAAGCGCGCCGCGGCATACCTCACGAGGGGCAGGTTGAGCTCGATGAGCGTGTCGCGCACGTACGTGCGCTCCGTGCTGTCCGTGTCGAGCGTGGCGAGCCGCAGGAAGAGGGAGCGCGAGAGGGTGCGCGTGTCGATGGCGTGGTCTACGGGGGCTTCGGGGGCTCCCATGGCGTCGACGTCGTCGGTCGTGTTCTCTGTGAGCACCTTCGAGCTGCCCAGTTCTACGGACATGCCACCCCCTTGAGGTCGCGGACGGATCGCAGCGGCGCCCTCGTGCGAGGGGGGCACCTCCCCCTGCATACCGGAAGCGCCGTCGCGTCAAACGCAGCTCTTGCAGAATGTCACAAGTAGGCAACGCGACGTAGCCCCATGTCGATAAAACTGCACAGCTGAGGAAGTTGAGTCGCCAACTTGCCTCACTCTGTTCGGTTATGCCTCGATTCGATTTGCGGCACGGAGGCGCGCGAAGCTGCGCGACAGCAGCCGTGATACGTGCATTTGGGACACACCCAACTCGGCACTGATCTGTGACTGCGTCAGATTCCGGTAGTAGCGCAGGAGCAGGATGCGCTGTTCGCGCTCCGGCAGCTGGACGAGCAGGTGCCGTACGAGGTCGCGGTGTTCGACGCCGTCCAGCTCAGGGTCCTCGTAGCCGAGGCGGTCGAGCAGGCCCGGCAGGCCGTCCTCGCGTTCCTGTGCCGCCTCCAACGACGTTGCGCGGTAGGAGCGTCCGGCCTCGATGCAGGCCAGCACTTCCTCCTCGGTGAGCTTCAGGCGCTCCGCGATCTCGGCGGTGGTGGGCGAGCGTCCGAACGCCGTCGTCAGGTCCTCCGTGGCGCTGCTGACCTGCACCCACATCTCGTGCAGGCGTCTCGGTACGTGCACCGTGCGGACGTTGTCCCGGAAGTAGCGCCGGATCTCCCCGATGATCGTCGGCATGGCGAACGTCGGGAACTGCACGCCGCGGTCGGCGTCGAAGCGGTCGATGGCGTTGATGAGTCCGATCGTGCCGACCTGGACGACGTCCTCCATCGGCTCGTTGCGGCTGCGGAAGCGCGCCGCGACGTAGCGGACCAGGGGAAGATTGGCCTCGATGAGTGCGGTGCGCACCCGTTCGTGTCCGGCGGTGCCGGGTTCCTGCTCGGCCAGCTGCTCGAAGAGCTCCTGGGTCAGCGCCCGGGCCTCCGCGCTTCGGCTCTCGCGGGTCTGGGTCGCCGCCACTCAGCCACCACCTCTTCGGGTCCGGGTCGGTTTCGATCCACGCATCGGCCAAAAGCGGTCATAGCATCACAAGACATGTGCAACGTGCGCAAGCACCGTAAATTGCCGTGTTGGTGCGGAGTTGAGAAGTTTCACCGTTGCCTGTACGGACCGCCGGACACGGATGCCGGTACGACTCGCCGGCCCGTACGGCTCCCGTTCGTGCGGGAGGGCTGCCCTCGCACCGGTGACGGGTGGGGGCCGAATGCCGGGGAGCGGCGGGACGTGCCGGTGCGGCCGTCCCTGCCGGGCGCCTGAGCGGTGCTCGCGGGGTCTGCGGGAAGCCCGCGGGAAAAAGGGGCCGGTTGCGCCGTCAGGGGCGCTACCTGACCACCTCGGTCATGAAGTTCCCGACTCCCTGGGCGGCGCTCGATATCCCCTCGAAGCCGATCTGGACGAGGTCCGCGGCCCTGGCGGGGGACGTGATGATCGTATACAGGGCGAACACGGTGAGGACGTAGATCGCGACCTTCTTCGCCTGCACCATCCAGCTCCTCCCGCGGCTGCCCGTGCTCCCCCTCTTAGCAGTCGGGTGAGTCTAACCACCGGTGCGGGCGGGTCGATCCATACGTACGGCGGCAAAGTGGCAGTAATCAGGGCTCTTTGACCAGTGCTGCACGTGTCGTTCCCCGATCGTTGCACCGGCTTCACACGCCGGGCCGCCGCAGGGTGGCCGGTGGCGCACATCCGGCGCGCCCTCCGCCCGGCGCTGCCGTCACGTCCCGGTCGCTCGTGGGCGGGCCGCAGGGAAGGGCGGCCGGACGGCACCCCGTGTCAGGGGCGGCGCCGCGTGGCGCCCAGAGCGTCCCTGGCCCGGTCCAGGAGCGACTCGAAGGGGGTGGCCGCCCACTGGGCCGCCGGCGATCCCGCCGTGGCGGGATGCGGGTGTGTGGGCGCTGTCCGCTCCGCCCTCAGCAGCCGCCTGCCCATCTTCTGCCGCTGCTCCCGCGAGCACCCGTCGCGTACGGCGGGGAACTCCTCCAGCTCCTCGCGGTCCGCGTGATCACGGAAGGCCTTCTCGAACTCCGAGAGCTTCGCCTCGAATTGGGAGCGGTCCGGGTTCATCTGCTCAAGCTCGGCGAGGATCCGCTCTTCCTCCCTCTCCTCCTCGTTGCGTGCCGCTGCCTCGTCCTCCCCCGCGGTCTTCCGCGCGACGGGCCGAAGGATCATCTCCTCGGCGGCCTCGTGCACGGCCAACAGGGCTCTGAATTCGCCGAACTTCGCTCGCTTCGCGTCGCCCAGCGTCACGTGCACCTCGGCGAACAGCTCCCGGATGCGGGCGTGTTGGGTCAGCAGGATGCCGATGATGTCGTCCTGCGGGAGCTTCGCCGCCTCGGCGCGTTCCAGTGCTGCGTTGCTCACGGGGACCCACTCCTCCGTACGCCGGCGTCGTCGCACCCCCGGCCCCGTGCCGGTGGTGCCGGACGACGGCGTCGGCGACCATGTCACTCGCGTTACGAGTCACCTCGCCCTCCCCGGGCAAACACGGCGGCCACCAGGGCGGACACCGCCCGGGCCGGGGCCGCATGCGGCGAGGGGGCGCCCGGTGACGGAACTAGAAGGCCGGCGGGCCCTGTTCGACGCGGCGCAGCACCGGTTCGAGCCGGTCGAGATCGCCGCTGTCCTGGAGCTGGCGCTCGTCCCACCATGTGGCGCCCGCGTCGATCAGCGGACCGAGCAGGTCACGCGCCTTGGCGGGAGCGGAGGGGCTGACGCCGCCGAGGACGATCTCGAAGGGGCCCTCGCCCCGGCCGCGGTGCCTGCCGACGTACGCGACCAGATCGTGCACCTCCTCCACGGGTGGCGCATGCCCGTGCTTCGCCGAAGCGAACAGCGGCACCGCGCCGTCCCAGCGGGCGGCGCGGCGCATGGGCGGCCGGTTGGGCCAGAAGCCCGCGATCCACACCGGTGGACGGGGACGCTGCACGGTGCCGGGCAGCAGCGCCACGTCCCGGGCCTGGAAGTGCCGCCCCTCGTGGTTCACCGGATCGCCCAACCAGAAGCGGTTGAGCAGATCGAGGCCCTCGTCCAGGCGCTCGGCCAGCACGACCGGGTCGGTGGTCTCACCGAAGCTGCCGTACTCGTCCTCCGCCGGGCCGCCCAGCCCCGCCGCGAAGAGGACCCGGCCGCCGCTGAGGTTGTCCAGCGTGGCCACCTGACGGGCGAGCTGCTGCGGGCGGCGCCGGGCGACCGGGGTGACGAGCGTGCCCAGCCTGATCCGGGACGTCGCGAGCGCGGCGGCGGTCAGCAGCATCCAGGGATCGCCGAACGGCCGGGGGTGGCGTCTGTGCAGCACGTGATCCCACACGAACAGCCCGTCCCACCCCGCCTCCTCCGCCGCCGCGGCCACCTTCGCCACCGCTCGCGGGTCCGCGAAGTCGCCGAAGTTCGGAACGTTGACGGAGAAGCGCATTCCGGCATCGTGCTCCGCGCGGGAGGCGGCCTCAAGCGAATAACAGGCTGTGGACGGCCAGTTGGGCCCCGGCCGCGTTCGGGGAAGGACGCGGCCCACCGTCCGGCACGCGCTCGGCGGGCACGGCCGTCCGCGTTGCGCCGAACGGCTCCTCCGGTCGCGGCCCCGATCGCCGGACCGTACATTCCAGGCAGCTCGACGATCGTCCCGCCGGTCGTGAGCACGCCGCCGCGACCGGGCTGCGTCCCGTTCCCGCCGGGGTTCGCTTTCGTGTGTGCACCACCCCTGACCTCGCCGTGCCCGAACGCATCGAGCGGCGCCGGCATCCGCGGTCCGGCGACCGTACGAAGGGAGGAGCCCCGTATGGGCGTTGTTTCCCCAGGTTTCCGGGGCCGGCCGCGGGAGTCCTCCCGCCGTCTGCCGCCAGGGCAGTACGAGACGCACGACTTCCCCGTGCTCTCGGCCGGACCGACGCCGCGGATCGCCAGGGAGGACTGGGAGTTCACGGTGACCACCGAAACGGGGGACCGTCACTCCTGGAACTGGGCCGAGTTGACCGCCTTGCCCAGCGAGAACCCCACGGTCGATCTGCACTGCGTGACGAAGTGGTCGAAGTTCGATACGCGTTGGCAGGGCGTCTCCCTCGACGTACTGCTGGCGGAGGTGGAGACCGCCGCGGACTACGTCATGGTCAGCTCCTACGGCGGCTACACGACCGGCATGCCGCTCGAGGACCTGCTGCACGGCCAGGCCTGGATCGCCTACGGCTACGACGGCGACGACATCCCGCCGGAGCACGGTGGCCCCGCCCGTCTGCTCGTGCCCCATCTGTACTTCTGGAAGTCGGCGAAATGGGTGCACGGCATCCAGCTGCTGCCCCAGGACGAGCCCGGCTTCTGGGAGAGCCTCGGTTACCACGACTACGGAGACCCATGGCGCGAGCAGCGGTACCAAGGCGACTAGGCACACGCCTGCGCTGGCAGGTGGCCACGCTCGTGGAGCGCCGGGCGGAGAACGAGGGGGCGAGCACCCTCGTGCTGGACGTCCCGGACTGGCCCGGTCACCTCGCCGGACAGCACGTCGACGTCCGGCTGACCGCCGAGGACGGCTACAGCGCCCAGCGAAGCTACTCGCTGGCCTCGGCACCCGACGCCCGGCACGTCGAAATCACCGTGCAGCGGGTCGGCGACGGCGAGGTCTCCGCGTACCTGGTCGACGGACTCGCCGTCGGTGACCCGATGGAGCTGCGCGGACCGGTCGGAGGGTGGTTCGTGTGGTCCGCGGGACAAGCCGACCGTGTGCTGCTTCTGGGCGGCGGATCCGGTGTCGTGCCCCTGATGGCCATGATCCGCGCCAGGCGTGCGGCCGCCGACCCCACACCCTTCCGGCTGCTGCACTCCGTACGAAGCCCGGCCGACCGCTACTACCTGCCCGAGCTGCGGCGCGGCGACCCGGGCCTCACGACGGAGTTCCTCTACACGCGGACCTCTCCGGACGGCCGGTCACGGCCGCCCGGCCGGATCCGGCAGGAGGACATCACCGGCTTCGCGTGGCCGCCGGAGACCTCACCGATGTGCTACGTCTGCGGCCCCACCGGATTCGTCGAGACCGCCGCGGACCTGCTCACCGGCCTGGGCCACGACCCCGACCACATCCGCACCGAACGATTCGGTCCCAGTGGAGGCTGACATGAACCACCGGCCCGACAGCGACGGGTACGAGGACGGCAACGCCCTGGCCGGCCCGCTCTCCGAGATCTTCGCCGTCGACCTGACCAGCGCGCTCGGCCGCTGCGCGAACTGCGGCGTCACCGAGCCGGTGGCCCGGCTGCACGTCTACACCCGAGCACCCGGCCTGGTGGCACGCTGCCCCCACTGCGCCCACGTGACGCTCCGCATGGTGCGCTCCCCGGACGACGCATGGCTCGACATGAGCGGCACCGTGGCCCTGCGGATCCCCCTGACGTCCGGCTGAGACGGAAGACGCGCACGCAGGCCGGCCGGACGGCCTTGTCGGTGCGGCGTGGCATCGTGGCGCCATGACCATCGACGTTCGCCCGGCTTCGGCCTTCGATGACGTCCGCACCCTGGTCGGTCCGAAGTCGCCGGGGGCGAACGTCTGCTGGTGCCTCAGCTACCGGATTCCGTCCAAGCTCAACAACGAGCTCCGCGGACCCGCTCGCGGTGAGTACGTCGCCGAGCTGTGCCGAGCGGATCCCGCTCCGGGGGTGCTCGCCTACGACGGCGACGAGCCGGTCGGCTGGGCCGCTGTGGCGCCGCGGTCTGCAACCTCCTTTGCGCGCAACAGGAAGATCCCGCACGTCGACGACCTGCCCGTCTGGTCGCTGTGGTGCATCCGCGTACGCCCCGGCCACCGGAAGAAGGGCATCTCGCACGCCCTCATCGCCGGCGCCGTCAAGTTCGCCGGCGCCCATGGCGCCCCGGCGATCGAGGCGTACCCCCTCGACAACGGGGACGCCAAGGTCGATCTGACGATGGCGTACGCCGGGCTCCGCAAGAACTTCGAGCGCGCCGGCTTCGTCCACGCCGCCGACACCACGTCCGTGCTGGCCGGTCACCCACGGGTCCTGATGCGGCTCGACCTGCGCTGAGAGACCTCCACTGAATGACCGGCACCCCGGGCCCGCGCGGTCGGGGCCGGTACGGCACGCCCCGGCGGGACGTCCGCGCGCCGCGCAGACACGTCATCGAGAAGTCCGATACAGCCATAGATCCCAGCCCGTTGCCGCTCCTGATGGGCGTGCCTAGCGTCGTTCGCACCCGTCGCAAGGGAGGGCAGAAACCGTGGGCAAGTTCGTCATTCAGCCGCACGTGAGGTTGCAGGAGTGGGTGGCCGAGGAGCGCGGTTACTTCACCGAAGAGGGCCTCGACTACGAGTTCATGCAGGCCGGGCTGGCCGGAGCGTCGCGCACCACCTCGGCGGTGCGGCCGGCGGACAGCGTCCCCGTCGAGCTGCGCAGCGGCGCGTTCGAGGACATGCAGGACGGGCGTAGCTGTGATGTGTCGGCCGCCTGCCACTGGGCGGTGAGCGCCGCCGCCGCGGAGGGTGCCGGACGCATGTGGGGCGACGCCTACTCGGTCTCGCCGGCCGGCATCTTCGTGTCGCCCGACTCGCCGTACACGCGCCCGGAAGACCTGGCGGGTGTGCACGTGGCGGTGAGTTATCACTCCGGCAGCCACTACTCGGCCATCCAGGCTCTGGAGCCCTTCCTGCGGCGGGACGAGATCGAGCTGTCCTACTCAGGTCTTCCCTACGACCGTGTGCGGTTGCTGATGCGCGGCGAGGTGGCGGCGGCCAACGTGTTCGGAGCCCAGTACTACGTGCTGGAGCAGCTCGGGTACCGCAAGCTCGTCGACACGACGTTCGTGATGGGTTTCCTGGTCCCGCGCGCTGCCGACCTGGAGGACACCCGTAAGTACTTCAGGGCGCTGAAGAAGGCGCAGCGTGACGTCGACCTGGAGCCGGAGCGCTACAAGAAGTACTGGCTGCGCGAGATGCCCGATGACGTGGCCGAGGTCGTGGACATCCGTCGCTTCGGGCCGGGCGAGCGCATCGTCTTCGAGCCGTACACCCGGGAGATGTTCGATGTGACGCGGGCCTGGATGAAGAGCTGGGACCTGCTGGATCTCGACGTCAGGCCCGAAGGGTTCGAGCAGACCGTTCTCGCCTGAGGCCTGTCGTTTCGGATCGTCGCGCGCACGCGGAGATCCGGACGACAGGCCCTAGCATCCGGCAGTGCGGTGGCGTGCACCGCCGAGATGCGGGCGTCCCGGGCGGCCGCCGGCTCACCGGAGGAGGTTCGGTGGCTCTGGATCTTTTTCGTCTGCTGGTCTTCGTCACCGTTGTGGACCGCAACGGCTACTCGGCGGCCGCCCGCCATCTCGGTCTGGCCCAGCCGACCGTCTCGCACCACGTCGGCGAACTGGAGAGGGCCCTCGGCACGACGCTGCTGCACTACGAGCAGCGCGCCGTGCACCTCACGGCGGCCGGTCGCGAGGTGTACCGGGTCGCGTCGGTCATGCTGCGCGAGCAGGACCAGCTCACCGAGTCGCTGAAGGACATCGAACAGGGTCGTCGGGGACGGGTCCGGCTGGGCGCCAGCATCGCGTTCGAGCAGAAGTACTTCATGGAACGGGTGGTCGCCCCGTTCTGCCGAGCGCACCAAGGCACCCTGTTGTCACTGCGGTTCGGCCACAGCCGCCGCGAGGCTCAAGCAGTGGTCGACAGGGAGCTCGATCTGGCCTACGTCATCTCCTGGCATCTGCCCCACGAGGTGCACTTCGAGCGGCTGCACGAGGCCACGCTCACGTTCCTGGCCGCGCCCGGGCACCCACTCGTCGGCGAGGAACGAGTCACGGTCGACCAGATCGGTGCGGCGGGGCTGATCACCGCGCCGCTGACCGGCGTCGAGTCCACCTACTACCGGCTGGTTCTGCGGGAGTTCGGCCTGACCGGCGACCACTCGGTGCTGGAGATGGACGGCTTGCAGCCCCGGGTTCTCGCGGCCGAGGCGGGACTTGGCGTGGTGGCCACGTTCATCCCCGAGTACGGGCGCGGCTCTTCCCCTGGTTCACTCGTGCCGCTGTCCGTCGAGGAACCCGCCCCGACGGTGGAAGTCGGCCTCGTACGGCGAAGGGCGGAGCCGGAGTCGGCCAGCACCGGGGCCCTGGCGGACTGGCTGCGCGCGGCAACGACGGGCAGCCGCCGCACGCGGCCCGCCTGAACCGGGGCCGGACCGAGCTGCGCGCGCCGGCCGACGGCGCCCGCTTGCCTCCACGAGCCTCTGGTGACGCGCGAACCCTGCGTCGGCCGGCGGAGCATGTCTCGAGCCATGTGATGCGGCAGCGATACCAGGTCCCGACGGCAACCGGGACGGCACACGCCGGTGCAGGCCGTCAGACGCGGACCATGCGAAGCCGCTGCCAGAGCAGGCGATCTTCCCGGTGCGGCAGCGGTCGGCGCAGGCCGAAAGCGCAGCCGTGTCGCTGACACATGCCTGTCACCGGCTGCGAGGTTTCTGACAGCGGGCCTGTGCTCAACTGAGCCGTCCGCGAAGGGGAGCCGAGCCGCACACCTCCAAGGCACGGCAAGGCAAGAGGAGATCATGTGCGTGCCATCGAACGACGACTGCTGCCGTGCACTGCCGTCACTGCCGCACTCACGCTCCTCGGCGGCTGCGGTCCGAGCACGGCGAGCGACGGGAGCGGAACCGATGCCAAAGAGCGCGGGCCCATCACGTTCGTCTCGGGCAAGAACACCTCGGGAACGGTCGAGAAGCTGATCAAACGCTGGAACGACAGGCACCCCGGTGAGAAGGTCACCTTCATCGGACTGCCCGAGGACTCCGAAGAGCAGCGGGCGAAAATGATCCGGAACGCGCGGCTGAAGGCGGACACCTACACGGTGCTCACGCTCGACGTCGTGTGGACCGCCGAGTTCGCCGCGAACCGCTGGATCGACGAACTCCCCAAGAGTTCCTTCCCGTTCGACAAGACGCTCGGCCCCATCAACGGCACGGCCAAGTACCGCGACAAGTTGTTCGCGATGCCGTACACCTCCGACGGCGCGCTGCTCTACTACCGCAGCGACCTGCTGGAGAAGGCGAACATCGAGCCGCCCAAGACCTGGGACGAGATGCGCGAGGCCTGCGACGAGGTCCTGCCGAAGCAGAAGGGGATGTCCTGCTACGGCGGCCAGTTCGAGAAGTACGAGGGGCTGACCGTCAACTTCTCCGAGGCGGTGAACTCCGCGGGCGGCCAGGTCACCGACGCCAAGGGCAACCCGCACCTGGACACGCCCGAGGCCAAGCGCGGCCTGGACAACCTGATCAAGGGCTTCCGCGACGGCACGATGCCCGAGAACGGCATCAAGTTCATGGAGGAGAACGGCCGACAGGACTTCGAGAAGGAGCGGTTGCTCTTCTACCGCAACTGGCCCTACCAGTACGGCGTGTCGAACACGAAGGCCAAGGGCAACAAGGTCGTCGACAAGTTCGGCGTCGCTCCGATACCCGGTGAGAAGGGCACAGGAGCCTCCTCCCTCGGCGGTCACAATCTCGCCCTGTCCTCCACCGCTCGCAACAAGGCCACGGCCCTGGACTTCATGCGCTATGTGACCAGCGAGGAGGGCGCGCGGCTGCGGCTCACCAAGGCGACGCAGGCGCCCGTCTTCGCGAAGCTGTACGACGACCCGAAGCTGGCGGAGGACTTCCCGTGGCTGCCGGTGCTGAAGAAGTCCATCGTCGGCGCCGAGCCGAGACCGCGCGTGGTGCGTTACGGAGATGCCAGCAAAGTCATCCAGCAGGAGGTGCACGCCGCGCTGACCGGAAAGAAGAGCTCCGCGGCGGCACTTGAGAGCCTTCAGAAGAAGCTCAATGCCCTCAAGCCCTGATCCGGCTGACCGGGTGTGTGCCGTTCGTTTCACACACCCGCGGACGTTGGCCGAACCCGGTCCTTGACCTGGTGTGCACTCCAGGTTGCAAGGTGTTCGCCATGACGACGTCCGAGAGATACGTGAGCATCGGTGAGGCAGCGCGGCAGTCGGGGCTGACCGTGGACACGCTGCGCTACTACGACCGCGAGGGTCTGCTCGGAGAGCTGCCCCGCGACACGGGTGGGCGGCGCCGCTTCGACGCCGACGCCCTCGGACTCTTGGACGTACTGGTCGCGCTGCGCCGCACCGGGATGCCGATCGAGGCGGTGCGCGAGTTCAGCAGGCACTCACGCAGCGGAAACGACGCCACGAGGGCCGCTCGGCTGGCGCTGCTGCGCTCCCACGGCGAACGGGTACGGGCGGACCTGCGTCAGCTCCAGGCCGACCTCGAACTCATCGAGTGGAAGGTGGCTGCGTACACAGCGGCCGAGAACGGGGAGGACCCTCCCCCGAGGAAGGATCAGCGGTGAACAGGACGCCGGCTACCGCGAACTCATGGTCCGGGCACAGACCGGGCCGCCACCCCGTTTCATCGGCTTGGAGGAGATGACATGATCCCCATCGAAGGCCCCATGATCGTGAATGCGATGCGCGAGGCGGATTCTGCCTTACCGAACGCACCCGTAGCCGACGACGCACCCCGCAGACCCCGCTTCTCACGGCAAGCGCTGGCGCGTTCGCTGCGCTCGGTGGCCGATTGGCTGGAGCCGCCGCGGTACGAAAAGCCCGCCTTGCAGCCTCCGGGCTGAGTGTCTCGATCACCAACTACCCGCGGCAGCGCGTCGGATTCGGCCCGCCGCCGCGGATCGCTCTTCTCACCTCCGCCACCAACACCCGCCGAACCGCCGTTGATCGCGCTGCGGAGTCCGCCTTCTCCTCGACAGCTACGAGGCCGACTCCGGCAGCGGCCAAGTGCGCCCCCGTCCTGCGCACCCCACCGTCCTGCGCCTGCCACCCACCGACGCCGAGAAGGCCGCCGGCCGCCTGATCTCCCGCGAACGCGCCCCCGTCGGGCATGGCTTGGCCGACACGCTGAGTGGCAGAGGGGCACACAGTTCCCCGCGCCCCAGGGCGGCCGGCGAGTACGTGCCTGCCGTCCGGCGTCACCCCGAGCGGGGAAGCTCGGTGACACCGTCCGTGATGGCTTCGGGGCGCCACCGCCGGGACACCATGGTCAGCGCGCACACGCCGCTGGCCAGCAGATCCGTCAGCAGGCAGACGGCGCGGCTGGCCACCGCCACGGCTGTGGCCGCGGTGACGGGCAGCACCTGGGAGAGCGTCCCGATCAGGACCATCTCCCGGATCAGGGCGCCGTCGGGCAGTACCACGACGACCGAGCTGAGCCCCGTGGCCAGCGCGAACGCTCCGATGCTGACCACCAGGGACTGCCACACGGGCGCGCCCATGGCGAGCGTGAGCAGCCACAGATGGAGGCCGGAGACCAGACGGCAGGCGATCTGCCAGCTGATGGCCGCGCGGATCTGCCGTCCCGAGCCGGATGTGGTCAGTTCCCGGCGCAGCAGGCGGGCACCCGCCTGCGCGGCCCGGCCCACCAGCGTCGGCCGAGCCATCACGAAGGCCAGCGACGCGGCCGGGAGCAGCAGCAGCCAGCTCCAGCCGCCGAGCATCGGGGGCGCGGCCAGGCTGCCGACGACCATCCCGGTCAGCAGCACGATCGGGATGTTGAGCAGCCAGACGGCGACGGTGACCAGCGCTCCGACACCGACACTCTGAGCGAGCCGCGCATGGGTGAGGACCACCCAGAGCGCCCCGGGCGCGTACTTGGCGCTCATCCCGACGAAGTAGACACCGGCGGCGGTGCGGCGGGGGAGGGGATGCCCCAGATCGGCGAGGACGCTGCGCCAGGACATCATCGCGCACAGCAGTGCTGCCACGTTGACCACGCAGGAGAGCAGCAGGAAGGGCAGCGCCTGGAGGGTCACCATGGGGCGCGTGGCCGACCAGTCCTGTCCACGGAGGGCCAGCACGAGCCCGGCGACGATGACGCAGGCCAGTGCCCAGCCGGCCAGCAGCCGCCAGCGTGGCCGCCGCCCGGGGCTGCTGGTGTCATCCACGACTGGGCTCCCGGCGCGTCAGGCTCTCGTACAGGCCGAGAGTGCGGGTGATGGTGTCCGGCCAGCGGAAGTTCTGACAGGCGTGGGCCCGGCCGCGGGCGGCCAGCCGTGCAGCTGCGGCGGGGTCGTCCAACAACTGGCAGACGAGGTCGGCCAGTTCGTCGGGGGTGTCGCCGCGCATCCGCAGCGCCGCCGGACCGTCGCTGCCCTCGCCGTCGGAGATCAGCGTGGAGAAGCCGGAGCCGAGCACCACCGGGGCCGCCAGGGCCATCGCTTCGACCGAGACCAGCCCGAACGGCTCGTAACGCGAGGGGAAGACGCAGGCGTCGGCGGCGAGATAGTGGCGTCGCACCTCCTCCTGGGGCAGGTAGCGGTGGTAGACGTGCGTCCGGTCCCCGATGCCGAGCTCGGTGACCAGCCGGTCCACCGCCTCGTCCTGGTCCGTGCCGGCGAGGCCGACGCCGAGCATCACCAACTGGACGCCGGGGTGGCGGCGGGCGATCACGGGCAGGGCGTGCAGCAGCGTGGGAACGCCTTTGATCGTGCTGAGCCGGCCGGCGAAGACCAACAGCGGGGCGTCGGGAGGAAGCCCGAGTTCCGCGCGGAGCCCGCTCCGCTCCCGCTCCCGCTCGTGGCCGAGCTCCGCGTCGTCGGCGTTCCGGTCGGCCGGGACCGCGCCGGTCTCGCAGCCGTGCGGGACGACCTCGATGCGGTCCGCCCGCCAGCCGTGCGCGACGGCCAGCCGTCCCAGCTCCGGGGTGGGCACGACGACCCGGGCCGCGACTCCGGCGAGCAGCCGCTGACTGATCTCGATCAGCCGGAAGGGATCGGTCACATCGGGCTGTTCGGCCATGGTCATCTCGGTGTTGTGGACGTGATAGACCACGGGCAGCCGTAGCACGGTGGCCGCGAGGATTCCGGCGACGGCACTCTGCCAGTCGTGCACGGCCACCACCGTGCCCGACCGGCGGGCTCGTACGAGCGTGGGCAGTGTCGCCAGATTGAAGGCGAGCAGGGAGAGCGCGAACAGGGCCCGGCCGCTGGGTGCCAGATGGTTCTTCGGCGCCACGATGCGCCGCTTGAGCCGGCGCGGCAGCCAGGGCCGCCGGATCGTCAGGGAGCCGTTCCGCTCGCGTCGCGGGAGGTTCTCGGGGCAGTTCAGGGTGTACAGCGTCAACGGCACGTCGTCGCGCTCCCGTTGGGCGCACTGGACGAACCGCTGCGCGTACTCCGCCAGGCCGCCCACGTTCCAGGGCGGGTACTGGTGACAGACCACCACCACCCGCCGCAGCGGGGAGCGTGGTGGGGCGGTGCCGAGGCCCGGGCTCGGGCGACTCGACGTGCTGGGGCGAGTCAAGTGGAGCATCCTCTCTTCGCAGCCCTCATGGGTGGGGTCGTGACCTCGCGGCCGCAGTGGGTGCACGGCCGGTCGTGCGAGCCGTCCGACGGCCCGCACGAGTTCCGCCGGCTCCGCCGGGCCGAGGACGTCTGATCGGCTTCGGGGACACGCACCGCTGAGGGCCCGTCAGGCCACTCCCCGCAGGCGCCGGCCCGCCGTACGGTTCCCGGGTCGTGCTGAGGGATCGGGGGATGCGTGCAGGCTCGGACCGAGTCGGTGTGCTCACAGAACTCGGCCGACGGCCAGACAGGCCAGCCAGAGCACGGCGTTGATCAGGAGCGGCACGTCCGTGAGCACGTCCTGACCGGGTTCGCCGCCGCTGCGGTCCACCGCCAGCAGTTGCGCGTAACGGCACAGGGCGAAGACGGCGAACGGCACGGTGACGACGGCCAGTACGGAGCTGTGCGGATGCGGCGCGGAGAGGACGAACAGTTCGTAGCTGATCAGCGTGGCCGCCAGCAGCACGGCCGTGAGCTGGTCGAGCAGCGGGACCGAGTAGCCGGAGAGGGCGGGCCGCTGCGCCGCCGCCTGCCCCCGGAGGGTCGCCGTCTCCAGTTCGTGCCGCCGCTTGCCGAGCGACATCAGCAGACAGGTGCAGTACACGCAGATGATCAGGGCGGGGTTGAACGGCGCCGCCACCACGAGGCAGCCCGCGACGGCCCGCAGCACGAACCCGGTGGCGACGACGCTGACGTCGACCAGCGGATAGTGCTTCAGCAGCAGGCAGTACGCCAGGTTGAGCACCGCGTACCCGCCGACGGTGGCCTGCACGGGCAGGGGCAGCAGCACTCCGGCGGCCGCCAGCGTCGCCAGACAGCCCGTGCCCAGCAGCAGCGCGCCCAGCGGTCCGACCTTCCCGGAGGCCAGCGGGCGGTGCCGCTTGACGGGGTGCAGCCGGTCCTGCTCCCGGTCGAGCCAGTCGTTGAGGACGTAGACCGCCGCCGACGCCGCCGTGAACGTGACGACCGTCGCCAGCGCCCAAGTCAGATGCCGCAGGACCGCCGCCGGATCCACCGCGAGCGGCGCGATGAGCACGAAGACGTTCTTCACCCACTGGCGGGGGCGCAGCAGCACCAGCGCCGCGGGTAACCGCGTCCGGGGTGCCGCGGCGAGGGACGGGCCGTCCTCCGGCGGACCGTGCGCACCGCTCCCGGAGCGGACGGGTTCCGGGACCAGTGTCATGGGCGGCACGACCTGACGCTGACCGGGCAGGGCGGCCGCGGCCGGGCCGCGCCGTTCCCCCATGGTGTCCCCGCCGCCGGGCAGCTTCACGACCGGCTGCCTCTCAGGAGCTGCCGGAACGCCTCTTCGTGCGCGTCGAGGAAGGCCTCGCCGCCGAAGAGCTTCGTCGCCACTTCCCGTCCGGATTCCCGGTCCTCGGCCGGCATACGGGCCAGCTCCACGATCGCCTCGCGCAGGGCGTCCGGGTCGCGCGGCGGTACGAGCCGGCCGAAGCCGGTGGCCGCCACCGGGTAGCGGGAGCCGGGGAGTTCGGTGCTCACGGGCGGGATGCCCGCCATCATGGCCTCGACCTGGACGATGCCGAACGACTCCGAGATCGAGGGCAGCGCGAACACGTCGATCGATGCGTAGAAGTCCCGTACGGCCTCGCCGCGCAACAGCCCCGTGAAGCGGATGCGCGAGTCGTCGCCGACCTCGGCCCGCAGCTGGTCGATGTTGCTGCCACCCGCGACGGTCGCGTAGTCGCCCGCGATCAGCAGCCGCGCGTCCGGGTCGTCGTGGGAGCGGAACGCGCGGATGAGGTACTCGATGCCCTTGTCCACGGTGATCCGGCCCATGAAGCCGACGTGCAGCCCGTCGCCGTCCCGCATGCTGGGCGTACCGCCGTTGCGGTCCACGCAGGGGGAGGAGATGGGCTCCAGGCGGCGGCGCCGGATCGTCGGCCAGATGCGCGAACCGTGCGCTTGGTCCTCGCTGTTGGTGATGACCAGGTCCGCCTTGCGTACGGCCGACTTGCAGGTCTGGTCGACGGCCCACATCCCGAAGCGGTTCACCGGGTTGTCGGGCAGGAAGACGTCGATGTGGTACGTCACGACCAGCCGGGCCCGGCGCCTGAGCGCGGCGACGAACCCGGCCTCGGGGTTGGGCAGATGCATGTGCAGGATGTCGGAGCGCGCCGCGAGCCGCCCTGCCAGCAGCGGGAGTTGGGGGCTGATGAAGCCCCGGCTGATCTTCGCGAGCACGGGCGCCCGGAAGACGTGGACGCCGTTGACGACCTCGTACCGGGGCAGCTCGGGGTCGTGCTGGTAGCAGGCGACCGCGACCTTCCAGCCGCGCGCGGCGAGTCCTTCCGCGGTCAGCCGTGCCGCCTCCGTCAGTCCGCTGACGTACGGCGTGTAGTAGTCGAGCATCACCGTCACGTCGAACCTGTCAGGTTGCAGCACGGTGTTCCCTTCCTCGTCGTGGGATGTGGCGCGGGAGTGGTGCGATGCGGTGCCGGTACGGGACGTCATCGGGCGTGCGCCGACGACTCCTTGCGCGGGACGACCAGGCGGATCTTCTGAGCCGCATGGTCCGAGAGGGCCTCGCCGCCGCCGAGCCGGTAGCTGGAGACCGCCAGGTCGTCGCTGGTGAACAGCCAGTCGAAACGCCACAGTTGGGGCAGTACGCGCCACGACTGGGGCAGTGAGCAGGAGCCTTCGCAGGCGGGCCAGGTGCGGGCGGGAAACAGGGAGCCGCCCGGGTTGTGCGGCCGCGTACCGGCTCCGAGCGGGTAGCGGTCCATCCAGGCCGCGTTGAAGTCGCCGGCCACCACGGCCGGGTGGGAGTTGCTGCCCAGATCCGCGCGCAGCTTGCGCAGCTCCCTGGTCCACCAGTCCTCCTGGAACTTGGAGGCTTGGCGGAAGCGGTCCCACCCGTAGCGGAGGTCGCAGGGCCGGAAGCGGATCGGCAGATGCACGTTGTAGAAGGAGACCGTCCGCCCGCCCGCGCGGATATCGGTGCGCTGGGACTTCGCCAGCTTCCAGTACCAGTCCTCACCCTTGGCCGGAGCCTTCTCACCCGGCGCTTCGACGACGGGCAACCGGGTCAGAGTGAGCAACTCGCCCTGCACGAGCAGCCGGTAGCCGGGGAACTCCGCGCGCAGCCGGGCCGTGTCGTCGATGCGGACAGGACTTGTGCATACCTGCTGCTCGTCCCGGTTCGTGTAGTTCCAGTTGAGGTATTCGTGCAGGAGATACACGTCGGCGTCCTGGCGGCGCAGGAAGTCGTAGAAGGCGTCCTTGTCGCCGGCCGCCATCTGCCAGTAGTCCGAGGACCAGGCGAAGACCTTGACCTCCGTGCCGCGGGCGCTGTCCGAGGTGGTTCCCGTCCATCCGAAGCCGGCCAGATGGGCCCCGGCCAGCAGCAGGAGCACCAGGACCGCGGAGAGCCAGCGGCGTACCGGCGCCGCGAACGGCACGACTGCGAGCAGCAGCAGAGGCACCACCACCGCGGTCAGCGGCGGGACGATCTCGACGACGATCCATGGCCGCCAGCGACCGGTGAGCGTGACGTGCAGGACGAGGAGGACCGTCCAGAGCGCCGTGCCTGCCACCAGCAGTCGCGTTCCCCAGCACCAGCGGCGGGCGGCGGGTTCCTCACCGGCCGGTTCCCCCACCGATTCCGGTTCCTGTGCCGACCCCTCCGCCGGCTCCGGCTTCTGTGCCGACTCAGGTGCGGTGTCCCGCTCCGTGGCCCCGTCGGCCGTGCGTATGGACGAGTCGCCGCCCGGTGCGTCCGAAGCGGCCATCAGAAGAACACCTTCGCGAGTCCGAGCACGCCCTGCTTCCACGGGTCCGTACTGGTCCGTCCGGCACCCTTGCCCGCCGTGCCGCCCGTGGCGGCCGCGCGCTGCGTGCGCCACCAGTCGTACGTACGGAGCACGGCGTCCTGATTGGACAGTCGCGGACGGAACCCGAGCTTGTCGCGGACCTTGTCGACGCTGACGTACGAGTCGGCGAGCAGCTTGGAGACCAGCCGGCCGTACACGGGGGACAGCTTCGTCCGCTCCAGCGTGCGCAGCACGGCGACCGCCGGGCCTGCGGGCATCGGCACCACACGGCGGCCGTGCCCGGCCGCGTCCAGCACGCACTGGAAGTCCTCGCGCAGCGTGCCGAATTCGGCGGCGCCGATGTTGTACGTGTCGCAGGCCACGTCGTCCGGGGCGCGCAGCACCTCCAGCAGCGCGTCCACGAGGTCGTCGAGTCCGAGCATCTGGATACGGACGTCGCCCTTCCCGAGCACGGGGAAGTGCCGGCCCTCCTCGGCCCATTGGAAGAGCATGTCGAACAGGCCCATCCGGCCCGGCCCCACGAAGGTCTTGGGCCGGATCACCGGCAGGCACATCCCGTCCGCCCGGAAACGCTCGGCCACCTCCTCCGCCGCCGCCTTCGCGCGGCTGTACGGGTCGACGGGCTCGTGCGGGTGCTCCTCGGGCGTCGGCACCAGCTTCGGCAGCCCGTACACGGCGGTGGAGGAGACGTGCACCACCCGCGGCACCGCCGCGGTGCGGGCCGCCTCCAGCACCGTGGTGGTGCCGTCGACGACGATCGACCGGATGTCGGCCTCGGGATAGCTGGGCAGCGCGGAGGCGCAGTGCACGACGGCGTCCGCGCCCTCGAACGCCTCGGCGAGCGCCCGCGGATCACGAATGTCGCCGGTGAACGCCTTCAGTCCGGGCTTCGCGGGCACCTCCCGCAGGTCGAACGCGCGGAGCTGGGCGCCCGATTCCAGCAGCCGGTCCACGAGACGGCCGCCGAGCACGCCGGCCGCTCCGGTCACGGCGACATGGACGGGCAGGCCGGGGAGGCCGGGGAGGCCCGAACTCTCCGGCGACGGCGGGTCGTCGGGGGCGTCCGTGTCCTTCACCACGAGCTCACCCGCTCGCGTACGAAGCGGGCGAGCAGCCGGTTCATGCCCTCGCCGAGTGTCGAGTCCAGGGCCTCCAGGAACCGCTCGGCGTCGTCCGGCTCCGCCACCAGCGGCGGGCTCACGACCAGCGGGCTCCGGCCGTTGAGGGTGTTGTAGGTGTACACGTCGTGCTTGCGGTACAGGGTGTGGATCACCGCGGCGGTGATGATCTTCGTGCGGATCAGCGGGTCCTTGGCCAGATCGCCCGCCGGCAGCTTGCCGATGAGGTCCAGCACCTTGGGGCCGCCGGAGAGGAAGACCCCGAACAGCGCACCGGCGCCGCGTACTTCGGAGATCAGCTGCGGGTACCGCTCGCGGAGCCGCTCCAGTCCCGGGCGGAGCACGGCCTCCAGCGCGCGGGCGCGTGCCGGGTAGTCGTCCTCGACCGCCACGGCGACGGCCTCGATGGCGGTCGCGGTCTCCTCGCCGAAGCCGTAGTACGTCGTACTCGTGCTCTGCATCATGGCGTCGGCCATGTTGTCGTAGGCCTTGCGGAAGACCGGTTCGCGCGCCACGTACGCGGAGACGGAGGACTTACCGCCGCCGAACGACTTGGAGGTCGTCACCACGTCCGGCACCAGGCCCTCGTACCGGGTGAAGTGGAACATGCTGCCGGTCTTGCCCCAGCCGGTGTAGATCTCGTCGAAGATCAGGACGATGTCCTCGGCGGTGCACAACTCACGCAGCTCACGCAGGAATTCCTCGGAGCACCAGCGGATCGTGGACGCGCTGAACGGTTCGATCAGGAGCGCGTACACGTCGCTGCGTCCGCGCTCGCCGCGGGTCTCCTCGATCACCTTGCGGACGGACGCGATGTCGCCGTACTCGAAGGTGCGGATGCCGGGGATCGTGGGGAACGCGAAGGTGTTCTGCGCGCTGCCCGTGAGCCCGCCGGAACCGAGCAGCTTGCCGTGGAAGCTGCAGTCCGCGCGCAGGACCGTCTGCCGCTTCCCGTCGTGGTACTTGTACGCGAGTTTGACGGCGCCCTCGACCGCCTCCGCCCCGGAGTTGGGCAGGAAGGAACGGTTCAGGTCACCGGGGAGGACCGCCGCGAGGTTGTGCCCCAGCGCCGCCAGGTACGGCGAGAAGTAGGTCTTGTGCACCTCCATGCGCCGCTGCTCCTGGAAGCGTTGGCGGGCGGCGAGGATGCGCGGGTGGTTGTGTCCGTGGTTGAGGACACCGACACCGCCGGTGAAGTCCAGGATCCTGCGGCCGTCACGTGTGTGGACGTAGGCGCCCTCGGCGTGGTCGACGAGCTCCCGGCCGAAGCCGAAGGAGGTCATCAGCCGGACCTGACTCTTGTTGATGTACGTGCGGTACAGGTCGTGCACGTGCTCGACGTCCAGCTTCTCGGCCTCTTCGAGGCTGATGAGATCTGCCATGGGTCCTTCCGATCGACGTTTTGGGTGCTCCGACATCTACGCAGGTGCCATGTCCCTGACCCATCGCTGTCACTGCGGCCCTCGTCCGCGGGATTCCGGACCCGGCGCCACTCCGTTCGACGGGCCGGGAATCCGGGGAGGCCGGTTGTCCCGGCTACCGTCCGCCCCCGCCCCCGCCCGTGGCCGCCGCTCTCACCGCGGCGTCTTCCGGACGGCTTCGGAGAGTTACGGCCCCGGGCATGAGAAATCCCCGCGTACCTGTGGCTGGATGTGCCCCCGTTCCCGTGTCCCTCGGCCCGGGGGATGTGTGACCGGGCGCCGCGCCCCCGCGGACAAGCTCTTGCCATGCCTTGGAGGTGTGCGGCTCGGTTCCCCTTCGCGGACGCCTCAGTTGAGCACAGGCCCGCTGTCAGAAACCTCGCAGCCGCTGACAGGTGTGTGTCAGCGACATGACATGTGTCAGTGGCATGACGGCGTTACCAGCCTGCGCCGACCGCTGCCGCACCGAGAAGATCGCCTGCTCCGGCACCGTTCGAGTCCCCCCAGCTCTTCGAAGGCTGTGGCTCGCCTCCTCGAGTCACTTCGACGCTTCGGTGAGCCGCCGCTGGTCCCACCGTGTGAGGCCGATGCTGGTCAGCACCGAGGCTTCGCCGTACCGGTCACCCTGTGCCCGCGCAGCGGCGAGGCCCACTCTGTGGCTTTCGATCCAGTCGCCCCAGTGTTTACGCAGGTTGAAGAAGCCCCACAGGATGGTCGGTAGCCGCCAGGCGA
Organism: Streptomyces bathyalis; assembly: GCF_015910445.1. NCBI lineage: Bacteria > Bacillati > Actinomycetota > Actinomycetes > Kitasatosporales > Streptomycetaceae > Streptomyces > Streptomyces bathyalis. The sequence goes on along the minus strand of NZ_CP048882.1, from coordinate 3,396,737 downwards.
TGGTGTACTCGCCCACCTCGAAGGCGAGCCGGACAGCGGCCATCAGATTGGCGCGCTCTGTCTCACACCACCGCAGCGCCTCCTCGTGCGAGGAGAAGGCAAGCGGTGCGCAGCCCTCCTCGGGCGGGTCGGGCGGACGGTGCTGGTGCCCGGGGTTGAGTATCCGCTCGGCCGCTTCGGCGGTGTGCATGTACCAGGACAGGACCCGATGCAGCGCGGCCAGCCGGGTCGGTTCGCTCTCCTCCGCCTCGGCCCGTTCCGCCGCGTACAGGCGCATCAGGTCGTGGAACCGGTAGCGGTACCGGCCGGCCCGCTCCAGCAGACCCCGGTCCGCCAGCCCCTCCATCAGCCGCCGCGCCTGGTCCGTGCCGACGCCGATGAGCACGGCCGCCGCCTCGGTGCTGATGTCGGGCCCGGGGTGCAGGCCGAGGACGCGGAAGGCGCCGGCGGCGGCCGTGTCGAGTGCGTCATAGGACCAGGAGAAGACTCCGCGAACCGCTGAGGTCTCGTCGTCGCCCACACTGAGCACGTCCAACCGGTCCCGCTCCACGGCGAGTTCGGCGACGAGGTCGTGCAGCGGGACGGAGCGCCCGGCCGCCGGGCCCGTCGGGTCACCCGGGCCGGACAGGTGGTGGATGCGTTCGGCGGCCAGGGCCAGGGCCAGGGGCATATGAGCGCACAGACCGGCGAGTTGCACGGCGGTGTCCGGCTCGGCCGCGATCCGGTCCTTGCCCAGGACACCGGCGAGCAAGGTGACCGACTCCTCGACGGACAGCCAGTTGAGGCCGACGCGGTAGGCGCCTTGCCGCACGGCCAAGCCGCGTAACTGGCTACGGCTGGTGACCAGGACCAGGCAGTGCGAGCCGGGCAGCAGCGGACGCACCTGCGCGGAGTCGCGCGCGTTGTCCAGCAGCACGAGCACCCGCCGGTCGGCCAGGGTGCTGCGCAACAGCGCGGAGCGGCCGTCCAGTTCCGGCGGGATCTGCTGCGCGGGAACGCCCAGCGCTTGCAGGAACATCTCCAGGACCGCGGTCGGCTCCACCGGAGCGCCCATGCCGTAGCCGCGGAGATCGGCGTAGAGCTGCCCGTCGGGAAACCGGTCGCGCACGCGGTGCGCCCAGTGCACCGCCAGGGTGGTCTTTCCGGCTCCCGCCGCCCCGTCGACCACGACGATCGCCGACTTCTGCGCGGACTGACCGTGTTCGGCGGGCAGCAGGCCGTCCAGTGTGGCGAGCTCCATGGTGCGGCCGGTGAAACAGGGGATGCCCGGCGGAAGCTGCTGCGGGCGGATCGGCGGCGACTGCACAGGTGGATCGGCGGCGGGATGGACGATCGTGCCGGCGACCGGCTCCAGCTCACCTGTGCCGCCGGCCTGGGAGGCGGTCGCGCCGCCGTCGAGGATGGACCGGTGCAGGTCCCGCAGCTCATCGCTGGGATCGAGCGCCAACTCGTCCCGGAGGATCGCGAGGACCTGCTGGTACGCCTCCAGGGCCTCGGCGCGGCGACCGCATCGGTGCAGGGCCAGGATCAGACGCTGCCAGCTCGCCTCGTGCAGCGGGTGGGCGGTCGTCAGCTTGCGCAGCTCGGGAATCAGCTCATGGTGCCGTCCCGCTGCCATCTCGAGGTCGATGCGGCACATCAGGGCGCTCAGCCATTCGTCGTTCAGCCGGGGCACCACCTCGCGGTCCAGCCACGGGGAGGCGACATCGGCGAACGGGTCGCCGCGACGGAGCGCCAGAGCTTCGCGCAGCAGAACCAGCTTCTCGCCGGAGTCGTTTCCGGCGGCTTCCGAGCGCCGGACGAGATCCCGGAACCGCAGCAGGTCCACGCTCTCGACCGGTACGCGCAGGGCATATCCGCCGGCTCTCGTCTGCACCAGATCGGGGCAGAGCAGGCGGCGCAGCCGTCTCACGCAGGTGTGCAGCGCGCCGCGTGCCCGTTCCACCGGGGTGTCTGCCCATAATCGATCGATCAGCGTGTCGCTGGAGACGACCTCGTTCGGCGACATCACCAGGCACGACAGGAGCACACGTAAGCGGCCTGCGGGTAACTGCACCACTCGCTGTCTGTGGCTCACCTCGAGTGGCCCCAGTACCTGGAAGTCGAACTCCTTGCACACCGCCGCCTCTGCAGGCGGGGCAGAAACCGATGACTGCATAGAGCAGATCCCCCGTGAAATGTCGCAGTTTATTGCCCGGCACTGACATCTGCCGTGTGTTTTACGACTGGATCCGGCACCCGGTTTGGTCAGTTGTGCTGTGCGGTCGTTTCATGCTTGTGTCCGGCTCCGCGGGCGACTGGAGCCGACCGTGCACCGGGTCCCGATGCCCCGCTCCCCTCCGGTCATCCGGCCGCCGCCTGTGCGGCAGAGCCCGCTCGTTCACGCGCCCTCGCACACTTCGTGCGCAGCTCCACCTGCACCTCTGCCCCGTGCCGCGCGTCTCCCGTACACCGGGCACGTACGCCGCCCGGGCTGCTGCGGCCCGGACGACCGAATACGGAACCGAAGCGACACAACGCCCGGAGAACCTACCGAACAACAACGGGTTCTGTCTCGTAATCGGAGGGTGACCGGGCTCGTCGGCATGCCGTGGGAGATCTCAACTCCTCTGTGAAGATGATCTTTTCCGGCTCTCGGCACTGGTCATCGAGGTGTGGTGGACGGGGGCGAGGCGATTCACCTGGCGGGCACGGCAGGGGCCCGCGTTGGACCCAGCGCTTCATCGGGTGCCCGGCGACGTGCGGCATGTGGAACGAGTCTGGGTTCACGCTGCGGCCTGCCCCACGAATCCGCAGCTCTCGTGAACTCGCAGCTTGACCTGGAGCGTGCTCCAGCAACGAGGATGGCGCCATGACATTACCCAAAATGGCCCTAGGGGCGATGTACTTCGGCACCAAGGTGGACGAACGGACCGCCTTCTCCATCCTCGACCGGTACGCCGAACTGGGCGGAGCCTTTATCGACACCTCCGACAACTACAGCTTCTGGATGTCCGAGACCGGCTTCGGCGGCCAGAGCGAGGCGCTGCTGGGCCGCTGGCTGGCGTCCAACCCCGGGGTTCGCGTCCGCCTCAGTACCAAGGTCGGCGCCCAGCCCACGCGGGTCGGCGGATTCCCCGACCACCTCGAAGGGCTGCGCGAGGACGTCGTTCGCGGAGCCATGGCAAAGAGCTTCGAGCGGCTGGGCGTGGACGCTGTGGACCTGTACTGGGCGCACGTCGAAGACCCGACCGTTCCGGTGGAGAACCTGGTCGAGACGTTCGGTGGCCTGGTCCGTGACGGCCTGACCGCTCGCTGGGGCGTGTCGAACCACCCGTCCTGGCTGCTCGAGCGGATCCGGGCCACCGCCGAACTTGCCGGCCACCCCCAACCAAGCGCGTACCAGCAGCGCTACTCCTACCTCCAGCCCGCCGGCGGCATGGCCGTTGAGGGCCAGCCGATCCCGCTGGGAATGCTGTCACCGGACGGCCTCGACTTCCTGCGACGCAACCCGTCGGTCGACGGCTGGGTCTACACCGCCACCCTCCTGGGCCGATACGACCGCAACGACCGCCCGCTCGAGACCGAGTACCGCCACCCCGGCACCGAACGACGGCTGGAGGCGCTGACGCGCGTCGCCACTGCGCGCGGGCTCCGACCGGGCCAAGTGGTCCTTGCTTGGCTGGCCTCCGGGAGCCCGGCGCTGACCCCGATCGTCGGAGTCAGCAGCGTCGAACAGGTCGAGCAGGCCGTGGTAGGCGCATCCACCGAACTCACCGAGGACGAACTGGCGGCGCTGAACGGCGCATAGGCGACGACGCCCACAACGACGGTGGGCCGGGTCTCCTGGACCCGGCCCACCGTCGTTGCACTTCACAAGCGGTAGCGGTGGGATTTGAACCCACGGAGGGTTGCCCCTCACTCGCTTTCGAGGCGAGCTCCTTCGGCCGCTCGGACACGCTACCGAGACGCACTCTAGCCCAACGGGTGCCGTGTGCCGAAATCCGTTCGGGGGAGAGGCCGCGGGGACCCCGTGCCGTCCCGTCAGCCGGGCGGCGGGACCTCAACAGGGGCCGGGGGAACCGCGGAAGAAGTCCTTGAGCAGTGCTCCGCATTCGTCGGCCAGCACCCCGTGGATCACCTCGGGGCGGTGGTTGAGCCGCCGGTCCCGTACGACGTCCCACAGCGAGCCCGCGGCGCCGGCCTTCGGGTCCACAGCGCCGTAGACGACGCGCTCCAGGCGCGACAGCACGCTCGCGCCCGCGCACATCGTGCACGGTTCCAGGGTGACCAGCAGGGTGCAGCCTTCCAGCCGCCACTCTCCGTGGAGGGTGGCCGCCGCCGCGCGGATCGCGATGATCTCCGCGTGTGCGGTGGGGTCGCCCCACGCCTCACGGGCGTTGTGACCGCTTCCGATCACCTCGCCGCCGGGGCCGAGAACCACGGCTCCCACCGGTACGTCGCCGCTCTCCCGTGCCCGTCCGGCCTCGTCGAGGGCGCGGCGCATCGGCTCCCGCCAGCGGTCGCGGACGGGGTCGGGCACGGGAGAGTCGGTCATGAGGCCAGTTTCCTACCGCCCCGCGGCGGCGCGGGCTACCGCACTGCCTCCAGGACGTCGGTGCAGCCCAGCGCGTCCGCGATCTCGCTCAGTGCGTCCTCGGGAGCGAGGGTGAGCAGCGTCTTGTCCTCCATTCCGAGGTCCGCGAGAAGGCCCGCGTCACCGAGGGGACCGATGGGTGCGCCCTCGGCCCCCTCCGGGCCGGTCTCGTCGCCGTCGGCTGTGTCCTTGGACTCCGGCTCACCGTCCTCGGTGCCGTCCAGGTCCACGAGCTGGTCCAGCGCGTCGGGGTTCTCCGGCTCGCGGCCGAGGAGCTCGTCCGAGAGGAGGATCTCGCCGTACGAGCTGCGCATGGCAGCGGCCGCGTTCGAGACGAAGACACGCGGGTCGTCCTCGCCCTCCACTCTTACGACGCCGAACCACTCGCCTTCCTGCTCGATGCAGGCCAGCACAGGCTCGTCGTCGGTCGCGGCCTCCCGGGCCAGGTCGGCCAGGTCGGCCAGGGTCTCCACATCGTCGAGCTCCGTGTCGCTCGCTTCCCACCCGTCTTCGGTGCGCGCGAGCAGTGCGGCGAAATACACCGTGACTCTCCCACTGGTTTCTGAGGTGCCCGATGGCTGCTGACGAGGACATCGCCCCGCCCCAATCGGCATCGTGGCAGAAACCGCGGCTGTGCGAAGGGTCTTCGACAGTGCGTCGTGCGGGTGTTTGCGCAGATCTCTTGTGCGGACCTTGTGATGAGAACGCAGTGTGACCGATTCTTGACCAGGTGTTGTGATTTGACTGTGTCTGTCCTGTGGGGTTTTCACGCTCTGCACATCATCGCTCTACCAACGGAACGTGCGCATCCGCATTGCCTGGCGCATGCGCGCGGTGCGGGTACGGCGAGGCTGCACTCTGTCGCGCAGCTCTCTCGCCTCGCTGCGCTCGCGCAGGAAGCGGGCCCGGCGGCGCAGGCGCTCCGTGCGCGCCTCCGTGGCGGGGGCACCGCCCGCCGTGCCGCTGTCGCGCGACTTGGCGGCGTTGCGTGCCGCGCTCACCTTCCGGTCGCGTGCGTGGCCGGGGTCACCGGCCGGGCGTGAGTTCCTGGCGTCACTGCCGTTCTGCGAGTCGGACATCTGTACACCTCCGGCTACTTGACCACCTTCCCCCGTCGCGCAGGGGTACGCCAGTACGAGCCGTACTCATGCCTCCGCTAGTGTCGGGCGCATGCGGATCCACGCCGTCGACCACCCGCTGGTGGCGCACAAGCTGTCCACGCTGCGCGACGAGCGCACCGACTCACCGACGTTCCGGCGCCTCGCCGACGAGTTGGTGACGCTGCTCGCCTATGAGGCGACGAGGGATGTGCGTACCGAGACGGTCGACATCACCACTCCCGTCACCGCCACCACGGGCGTGCGCCTGTCGCACCCGCGCCCCCTTGTCGTGCCGATCCTGCGCGCCGGGCTGGGCATGCTCGACGGCATGGTGCGGCTGCTCCCGACGGCCGAGGTCGGCTTCCTCGGCATGATCCGCGACGAGGAGACACTCCAGGCGTCCACCTACGCCAACCGGATGCCGGACGACCTCTCGGGGCGTCAGGTGTACGTGCTCGACCCGATGCTGGCGACCGGCGGCACGCTCATCGCCGCCATGCACGAGCTGATCCGGCGCGGCGCCGACGACGTGACGGCGATCTGCCTGCTGGCCGCGCCCGAGGGCGTACGCATGATGGAGCGCGAGCTCGAGGGGACTCCCGTGACGGTCGTGACGGCCTCGATCGACGAACGCCTCAACGAGAACGGCTACATCGTCCCGGGGCTCGGTGACGCGGGCGACCGGATGTACGGCACCGTGGGCTGACCCTCCGGCGGGCGCGTGCGCCCGCGTCTTCGGGCGACTCGTTCCCAGCCTGCACCGCCCGCCGGGCCCGCCGCCCGGAGCCTCGACCGCGTTCTCGCTGCTCGGCCGCCGACGCGGCTGTCGCGCCGTCAGTCCTTGCAGCGGCCGCGGGACGGGGACGGCTTCGGGTCGCTCAGAGCCGTCAGCGCCGCATCGGCTTCCTTCTCCTTGGCGAGCTTCTCGTACGCCTTGCCGATGATGAAGTCGACGTCTTCGCCCTTGCGGTCGTCGAACTGGTTCTCGACATCCTTGAACTGAGTGCCCAGCACCTTCAGACGGGCGTCGCCGTCCTCGCCGGGCGCTCCCATGAGGATGCCGGTGTTCTCGACCTTCTTGTCGAACTCCTTGGGCGCGTTCGTCACCTCGCCGATCTTGAAGCCGCGCTTCTCGAGCTTGTCGGCGATGGACTTGGCGAGACCGCTGCGGTCCGTGGCGTTGAGGACGTTGACCTTGATCGAGTCCGGTTCGGGAAGGTCGATCTTCTTGCCGTCACGCTTCGGGTTCCGCTTGTCGGCCTTCGCGTCGGTGGCGCAGTCCGCGCCTCCCGTGCCCTTTCCGCTGCTGCCGGCGGCGTTGGCGGAGGTGCCGCCGGAGAAGATGTCGATGAGTTGAAGCGTTCCCCACCCGCCGAGGGAGAGGGCACAGACGGAGGCGAGTGAGGCGAGCACGATCCTGCGACGGTTTCGGGGGCGGCGCATGCGGGGGTAGCGATTTCCCGTGATGCGGTACTTTCCGCCCATGCCGGGGGGAGTCAGCATGCTCATGGGCGCAGAGTAGTGCGGGATGCGGGCGATGCCTACTAGATGATCAATGGTTGTGACGTGGTGGCCCTGAAAGGGCTAGCGACGCTGACGCCGGGTCAGTCAAGTTCCAACACGCGTGCGTGCAGAACTTGTCGCTGCTGAAGGGCCGCTCGCACGGCGCGGTGCAGCCCGTCCTCCAGATAGAGGTCGCCGCTCCACTTCACGACGTGCGCGAAGAGATCCCCGTAGAACGTCGAATCCTCCGCCAGCAGGGTCTCGAGGTCGAGTTGACCCTTCGTCGTGACGAGCTGGTCGAGGCGCACCGGGCGTGGGGCCACGTCCGCCCACTGGCGGGTGCTTTCCCGGCCGTGGTCGGGGTACGGCCGCCCGTTTCCGATTCGCTTGAAGATCACACGGAAAGCCTACCGGGCCAGCGGCTCCGGGCGCAGCTTCCCGTGGTTCTTACAGGTGCACGTGGCGGGGCTGTGGGCTGCCCGGGGACGGACGCGAATAGGGGGGTGATGCGACGGGCGAAGGGGCCCGGGACGGGCGGCGGCGCCGGGGCAGGACGGGGCGCACGCGCCCGGTGCCCGCGCCGTGCGAGGGGTCACGAGGTATCGCACGGGCGGGCACCGGACGGCGGACGCCGAGGAGTGCACGGGCGCGCCGGTAATGGGCTCCGGCGCGCCCGTGCGCTTGCTTCAGGGAAGGTCGCTGACGTCCCGTGAGTAGTGCCCGACGGCGTTGGCGATCACCTTGATGTTGAGGTCGAATGCCTTCTTGTTGATGTTGTCGAGGTCGTCGCACTCCTGGTGGTAGCAGCCGTCGTACGCGGCATCCGCCTCGCCGCCCCACAGCTTCTGCTCCTCCGCGGTCTTGATGCCCTCCGCGCCCGTCTTCGAGCCGCCGCCCGGGATGCCCGCCTCGATGAAGGGGCCGTAGTCGGAGCGGCCGTCGAAGTCGGCGCCCCGCGTCTCCTCGCCCTGCGACTCGATGAAGTCGACGATGTCCTTCTCCAGTTGGCCCGAGCCCTCGGGGCCGGGGCCGGAGCCCTCGCCGTCGGAGTCGTCGCCGTCGTGGACGAAGAGTCCGTAGTTCGGAGAGGCGATCATGTCGAAGTTGAGGTAGAGCGCGATCTTGTCGCGTTCGGCGTCGGAGAGTTCGGAGACATAGTGGTCGGCGCCCTGGAGGCCGACCTCCTCCGCCGTCCACAGCGCGAAGCGCACCTTGTTGCCCTCGTGGCCGCCTCCGCTCCTGGTGCCGCCGGCACGGGCGAACTGGAGCGCGGTCTCGAGGATTCCGGCCGAGCCGGAGGCGTTGTCGTTGATGCCGGGGCCCTCGCTCACCGAGTCGAGGTGCGCGCCGAACATCGCCACCTTGTTCTCGTCGCCGCCCGGGGTCTCCGCGATGACGTTGGGCGTGCTGCGCGTCTCCTGGAACTCCCGCAGCTCCACGTTCACCGTGACCTCGCCCGAGCCGGCCTCGGCGGCGAGCGCACGGCCGTCCTTCTGGCTGATGCCGCCGGTCGGGATGACGCCGCTTTCCGGGTCTCCCAGGGTGCCGTTCAGTTCGCCCTCGGTGTTGTTGTAGATGACCGCCGCGACCGCGCCCGCGTCGGCGGCCGCCTTCTGCTTCTCGGCGAAGGTGCAGCCGCCGCGCTGGATCAGTGCGATCTTGCCGTCGAAGTCCCCGGCTGCGTAGTCGTCGGCCGTGCAGCCCGACGTCGCGTCCGCGTCCTCGGGGACGGGCGCCAGGGCGGCCTTCGTACCGCCCTCGGGGGTGCTCTTGGTGTACGTCATCAGCTTGACCGGCACGTCCCGCTCGTCGGGCGAGGTGACGGTCATCCTCTCGGCGAGGGTCTCGCGGTAGACGAAGTCGAAGTTCTGGTAGGTGACTTCGTAGCCCGCGGCCTTGAGCAGCGTGCCGGCGTACTTCGCGGACAGTTCGTGCCCCCGCGAACCGGCGGCGCGGTTCCCGTCGCTGTGACGTGCGATGGCCTGGAGGGCCTTGAGGTGCTTCATGGCGCCCTTGGCACCCGTCCGTCGGACGAGCTGCTTCGCCAGCCGGTCGCCCTCCTTGGCCGCGGAGGCCTTCTCGGCCGCCGAGGCGGACGCCTTGGCCGCCGCGGACGGGTCCGCCGCCGCGGGTGAGGCGGCGGCGGTCAGCAGCAGCGGTGTGGCGAGCGCGGTGGCGGCCACCGCGGCGAGCGAGCGGCGTCCGAGCCGTCGGCCCGGCCCGGTGACGGGTCTCGCGGGCGAACCGGCTGTTCGAGGCGGTACGTGCACAGTCGGGGTCCTTCCGGTGCGTACGGCGGCAGGCGGCACACCCGGGCCCGAGGCGTCCGGCCCGGTGTGCGCCATGTCCGGGTTACGGACGTGTCGTACCGAAAGCTAGCGGTCTCGGCGCCAACAGGGAACGCATGTGCGGCAGTTGGCCGTGACCGGCTGCGTCGCCCCTCGATGACCCGGATGGCCGAGCAGGGCCCGCGCCCCTGCCCCTGCCCTGCCCGTGCCCCGGACGGGCGCTCGGCCGGGCTTGCGACCGCCGGCCGTCCCGCACCAGGCGCGAAAGGCGCGAACCCTCGGCACCGGGCAACCGCCTCACAGCCCGGCGGCCGGCAGGATAGTTGAGGCCCGCAGCGCGGACTGCGCGGTACGGGCCTCGATGGGGGTCTGCTGTCTCGTCAGCTCCTCACGCGCATGCGGGCCGCCGCGGAGGCGTCCTCCTTGAAGGCCCACCCCAGCTTCGGCTCCATCGCGAAGCGGAATACCCGCTGGACGGGCGGTGTGCACAGCGCGGTGATCAGCGCGGCCGCGATGCAGGTCACCCCTATCGCGCCCAACGGCGTGTGCACCCAGTCCACTTCGTACCAGTCCCCGAAGCGGGAGCCCTTGGCGACGAAGCCGTGCAGCAGGTACCCGTAGAGGGTGCCGGCGCCCAGAGCCGTGAACCACATGTGGCGGCCCGGGACCCAGGCCAGGAAGCACGCGGTGAGCACCATCGAGCAGCCGAAGAGCGCGAAGGTCATGATGACGCCGACCCACCACGGGGCGCCCATCTCCTGTGCGCTGTTGTAGTGGTAGAACCACGCGGCGTTCATGCGCTCCACCGCCCAGTACGCCACGACCAGAGCGACCGCCATCACCGGCAGCGACAGCAGCCGTGCCCGGCGGCCGCGCACCAGGTCGAAGTGCTCGGGCTTGAGGAAGAGCCCGATGACGAAGAACGGCAGGAACTGCAGCACGCGTTGGAGGTCCATGTCGTCGCCGATGTCCGGCGAGATGGACGCCAGCACGGCCACCGCGAGGGCGAGGGCGACGGGCCAGCGCACCGTCTTCCACAGCGGTGTCGTCAGGCGCCAGATGAACAACGCGCCCAGGAACCAGGTCAGATACCAGGGGTCGAGCAGGCTGATCGGGTACGTCGGGTCGTCGTCGGCCCACCGCTTGAAGAGGGTGTAGGCGACCTCGAAGAGGACGTACGGCACGGCCACGCCCGTCAACAGCCGCTTGAGCTGGTGCGGTTTGCCCTGGAAGCTGCGCGAGAAGTAGCCGGAGATCACCATGAACGCCGGCATGTGGAAGGTGTAGACGAAGACGTAGAGGGCGCCCGCGGCGCGTGAGCCGTCCCGCAGCGGCTCCCAGGAATGACCGAGCGCGACCAGCACGATCGCCAGGTACTTGGCGTTGTCGAAGTACGGGTCGCGCTGCTTTTCCTTGGGCTGCTTCGGTGCGGCGGCCTCTGGCGGCCTGCCGGGTGCCGGGCCGTGCCGTGCCTCCCCGTTCTCCGGGCGGTGCGGCGCGGCGGGTTCGGCTGCCGGGGGGAGGGGAGTCCGGGCCGCTGTCCGCGATTGCAGTTCCTGTCTCACGGGACCTCCCTGGGAGGCCGTGAGGGACAGCGGACAGGAGCGGTGAAAGGGGAGGGGCTGAGCATCGGGTTCACTGTAATAGTGCTGCTCGGGCTCACCAATTCGCCCTGTGCGGCCGCATTTTGACCGCGCGAAAGGTCCGCGGCGTCAGTTCTCGGGGAGCCGGCCGGAGGGTGGAAGGGGCGGACGGGGACGGGCCGGGTGCGTCTCTTCCGGGGAACGGGGGTTCGTCGCACTCGTGTCAGGGTCATGGCATACGGATTCCCCCGAACTCCCGTTCCGTGCCTGCCAGTTGTCCGAACCCCAGTTTCCCGCCCGACCGGCCCCGGTCGCGGACGGATCCGCGGAGTTCTCAGGCGGCCGCTGCCTTCTCCCCGTCCTCGTCCGCCCCGTGCTGCCGGTCCGTCTCCCGCTCCCCGCCCGTCTCCCGCTCCCCGCCCGTCGTCTTCCGCCTCGCCTCCGCCTCCGGCGTGGCCTCCGCGGGCGCGAGTCCGAGCTCCGTACGGGCGTCGTCCGTGAGACGGCGTGCGTGGTGCAGCCCGATCGACTCCAGGGCCCGTCGCAGCTCGTCGAGGTCCGCGGAGGTACGGCCGGGCTCACGGCCGAGACGGGAGTGCGACTTGATCAGCCCGAGACGCGCCAGCGCCTCCCCCCGCCGCTCGCCGATGACGAGGAACTCCGAGCGCGCCTGCTCGTACATCCTGCGGGCCTCGGAGTAACGGCGGGCCCGGTAGAGGACGTTGCCGCGCATCTTGTGGTTGTAGGCGAGCGCGCCGGCGAGATTCATGGCGCGGCACAGCTCTGCGGCCTCGGAGAGCAGAGCGAGCGCGCGCTCCGTGTCGCCGTCGCGCACGGAGACGAGGTCGGCGACGCCGCGGAGCGCCCAGGCGCGGCCCCGGCGGTCGTCCGCCTCCTCGGCGATGGCGGCGGCCTCCTCGAACATCGCGAGCGCGGAGTCGTAGGCGCCGGTGTTGCGGCGCATCTGGGCGATGCCCTCCAGCGCCCACACCATGTGGCGGGCCTCTCCGCGTTCGCGCGCCTCGGCGAGCAGTTGCTCGTGCAGCTCGTCGACGGCCTCGTAGTCGCCCTGGATGCGACCGGTCTCCGCCAGCCCGGCGATCGCGTAGCCGCGGGCGAGTATGTCGCCGTCGCGCTCGCCCAGTTCGGCGGAGAGGGTGAGCAGTCTTCGGGCGAGCGGCATCGCGCCGCGCTGGCGGGCGAGGGTGCCTCCGCTCCATGCCGCCCAGGCCATCGCGCCCGCGTCGCCCGCGCTGCGGGCCGTCCGGTAGCTCGCCTTCCAAGCCCGGTCCGCCTCACCGGTGTTGCCGAGCCGCCGGTGCGCCTCGGCGACGGCGAGGGAGCAGCGTGCCGCCTCCTGCCGGGTGCCCTCCCGTTCGGCGGCGCGCAACTGCTCGGTCGCACGGACGAGTACGTCGGCCAGCGAGGAGTTGACCGACAGTGACCCGAGAGCGCCCTGGTACTCGGGTGCGAATGCCTTGCCGTACATGCCCATCCCTTCCGCGGTCCCGTGAGGGCCCGATCGCCGGCCCAGCTATACACAGGGGGTATACATCGCGTGTATAGACGTCGTGCGGGGCGTACGGGTTGAGCGGTACGGATGTGAATTCCGAAACGAATCAAGGGCGTTGGGCAAGGCCCGCACAGCCGCCCTGGTGGCCGCTTGGGCAGTGGTCCGTGGGCTTATATGACTGTTTTCCGCAATGGATACGGCACTCGGACGTCGGGTAGTGCTGAGCCCGACCGGGGGCGGGAGGCGGACACACCGGGGTGTGCCGGCCGCGTCGCGGAGGGCTCGGCGCCGCCCCCGGCAGAGCGTGCGGCGCAGCCTCGTACGAGGCCGCGGGAGACAACGTGAGAAAGGCCGGGGCGCATCGGTGACAGCGGGCAACCCCTTCCAACTGCCGGACTTCTACATGCCGTATCCGGCGCGGCTCAACCCGCATCTGGAGCAGGCACGGGCGCACTCCACCGCGTGGGCGCGCGAGATGGGCATGCTGGAGGGCTCCGGCATCTGGGACCAGGACGATCTCGAAGCCCACGACTACGCGCTGCTGTGCGCCTACACGCATCCCGACGCCACGGCTGCCGACCTCTCGCTCGTCACCGACTGGTACGTGTGGGTCTTCTTCTTCGACGACCACTTCCTGGAGAGGTTCAAGCGCACCCCCGACCGTGAGGGTGGCAAGCAACACCTCGACAGGCTCGCCGAGTTCATGCCGATGGACCTGTCCGCGGAGATGCCCGGACCGGAGAACCCCGTCGAGGCGGGTCTGGCGGACCTTTGGACCCGTACGGTTCCGCGCATGCCGGACGGCTGGCGGGCCCGGTTCGCGGAGAGCACCGAGAATCTGCTGGGCGAGTCCCTGTGGGAGCTGTCCAACATCGGCGCGCACCGCGTACCCAACCCCGTCGAGTACATCGAGATGCGGCGCAAGGTGGGCGGCGCGCCCTGGTCCGCCGGTCTCGTCGAGTACGTGACGGGCGCCGAGGTGCCGGGACCGATCGCCGCGTCACGGCCGATGCGCGTGCTGCGCGACGCCTTCTCCGACGCCGTCCATCTGCGCAACGACCTCTTCTCGTACCAGCGGGAGGTCGAGGACGAGGGGGAGAACAGCAACGGCGTGCTCGTGCTGGAGCGCTTCCTGGAGTGCACGACGCAGGAGGCGGCCGACGCCGTCAACGACCTGCTGACCTCGCGTCTGCAGCAGTTCGAGAACACGGCGCTGACCGAACTCGCCCCGCTCTTCGCGGAGTCGGGACTCGATCCGAGGGAGTGCGCGGGCGTGCTCGCGTACGTCAAGGGACTCCAGGACTGGCAGTCGGGCGGCCACGAGTGGCACATGCGCTCCAGCCGCTACATGAACGAGGGCGGCGCGGGAGCGAGCGGCGGGACTGCCGCCGGCGGGCTGCTGCCGCCCGGCCCGTCCCGCCCGCTGCCCGAGCCGTGGCTGGGGCCGAGCGGGCTGGGTTCGTCCGCGGCCAGGCCCGCTGCGGCGAGCGGCGTGCGCACCACGCCGCGGGCCGAGTCCGCCCGTGTCCGCAGCTTCACCCACGTCCCGTACCGGCAGGTGGGCCCCTCTCAACTGCCCGATTTCTGCATGCCGTTCACGGCCCGGCTCAGTCCGCACCTGGAGCGGGCGCGGCGCAACGTCGTGGACTGGGCGCACCGTACGGGCATCCTCCAGCCGCAGCCCGGCGTGCCCCTCTCCCACGTGTGGGACGAGCGCCGGCTCATCGACAACGACCTGCCGCTGTGCGCCGCGGGCATCCATCCGGACGCCTCACCGGACGAACTCGACCTGAGTTCCGCATGGTTGGCGTGGGGCACGTACGGCGACGACTACTACCCGGTGGTCTACGGACGCCCCCGCGACCTGGCCGGCGCCAAGGCCGCCACCGACCGGCTCCCCGCGTTCATGCCCCTCGACGACCCGTCCGCGACCCCGCCGTCTTCCACAGCGCTGGAACGCGGGCTCGCCGACCTGTGGTTCCGTACGGCCGGACCGATGGCGCCCGACGCGCGCCGCGCCCTGCGCCGGGCCATCGAGGACATGACCGGCAGCTGGCTGTGGGAACTGGCCAACCAGACGCAGAACCGCATCCCCGACCCCGTCGACTACATCGAGATGCGGCGCCTGACCTTCGGCTCGGACCTGACGATGAGCCTGTGCCGCCTGGCGCACGGCGGGAGCATCCCGCCGGAGATCCACCGCAGCGGGACCATGCGTTCGCTGGAGAACGCCGCCTGCGACTACGCGGCCCTGCTCAACGACGTCTTCTCGTACCAGAAGGAGATCGAGTACGAGGGCGAGATCCACAACGGCATCCTCGTCGTGCAGAACTTCTTCGACTGCGACTACCCGGCCGCGCTCGGCGTCGTCCACGACCTGATGACGTCGCGGATGCGTCAGTTCCAGCACGTGGCGGCACACGAACTCCCAGTCCTGTGCGACGACTTCGGACTCGACGAGGACGCGCGCCGCTCCCTCGGCTCGTACGTCGAGGACCTGGAGAACTGGCTGTCGGGCATCAAGGTCTGGCACGAGGGATGCCGCCGCTACCGCGAGGAGGACCTCCGGCGCGCCCACGACCCGCAACACACCCCGAGGGGCCTGGGCACCTCGGCGGCCCGTGTCCCCCAGCCCGTGGGGCGGGGGATGTGACCGGAACAGGGGACCGCGCCCGTCCGCCCCCCGCGGCGTGGACGGGCGCGACCCCCTTCGGTGGACCGGCCGGTCAGCGCGTCAGCTGTCGCTGCTCTCGCCGCTGCTGTTCTTCTCGCTCTTGCCGTCGTCCTGCGTGGCGCACCAGGCGCGGACCTTCTTCAGGCCCTCCTCGCGGTCCTTCAGCCTGACCTTGAGTTCGCGGCGGTCGTCGAGGCGGTCGTTCAGGAAGTCGGCGATGACGCCGTGGCCGGCCTTCTTCGCGTTCTCGATGCGCTTCTCCAGGCGGTCGATGGACCCGCGCGTGCGCAGACCGCCGTCGAGCCGGTTCTGGACGCGGTCGATGCGCTTGTCGATCTTCGGGGCGTGCTTGCACAGCGCCTTGGCGCCGTCGGCCTTGGGCGCGTGCTTCGCGAGCCGCTTCTTGGCCTTGCCGTGGCGCTTCTTGGCCTTGTCATGCCGGTCCTTGGCCGTCTGGGCCTGCGTCTGCGAGCTGTCGGCGGACACCGGACTCGCGTCGCTGCCGGCGACCGCCGCGGCGGCACCGCCCGTCGCGAGCAGCGCTGCGACGGTGGACAGGGCGACGACGGTTCCCTTCGTTTTCCTCATGACGGTCTCTCCTCCTTGTCGGGACGGCACGAGTGCGGATCGCCCGCGCGGTCCCGGACGTTAGAGGCCCTCTTTGTGAATTCCCTGTGAGCCGGAAGCCGTCCCGATCAGCCAGTCCCGCTGTGCGGGAAGCCGCGGGTCCGCCGCGCTCGCCTCGCGGGGCGCCAGCGGGATGCGCACCTCGACGCGCGTGCCCTGACGGCCGTCCGGCCGCTCCCGTATCTCGACCGTCGCCCGGTGCAGCGCCGCCTGCTGCGCGACGAGAGTGAGGCCGAGTCCCGAACCGCTGCTCTCGGCGCCGCGCCGGAAGCGCTGGAAGACCGCCGCGCGCTGCTCCTGCGGGATGCCGGGGCCTTCGTCGTCGACGGTGAGGATCGCGACGGGTCCCGCCGGTGACGCGTACGGGCGCACCGCGACCTCGACGGCGCCCGCTGCTTCGCCGTACAGGTTCCGTCGCCCGTGCGTCAGCGCGTTGCCGATGAGGTTGTCGAGCAGCGAGCGCAGGCCGGGCTCCCAGCCGTGGACGGTCAGTCCCGGTTCGGCGGCGGCCAGGCTCACCGCCGCCGTACGGTCCCGTCGCCCGGCGTCCGCCACCGCCGCCTCGGCCACCTCACCCAGGTCCAGTGGCCCGAACGCGTCCGCCTCGACGAGGTCGCCCTGCCCCAGCTCCCGCAGCATCACCAGCAGGCCCAGCAGCCGGGAGTGCTCCCGCCGCAGATCCTCCAGGACCTCGTCGCGGTCCTCGCCCGCCAGTTCGGGATGGGTGGAGAGGATCTCCAGATTGGTCTGCATGCTCATCAGCGGGGTTCGCAGTTCGTGCGCGGCCGACGACGAGAAGGACCTCGCGGTGGCCAGCGCCTGCTTCGTGCGTCCGGCCTGCTCGTCGTAGCGCGCGAGCACCGTCCGCAGCGTCTCCGCGAGGTCGTCGACCTCGGTGATCCCCGTCGGGGTGTGTTCGAGCCGTGACGTGTCCGAGCGCGGATCCAGGCCGCTGGTGCGCCGCTGCAGCCTCCGCAGCGGACGGCTCGCACGCGAGGCCGCGGCCCACGCCAGCAGCGCCGAGACCGGCGCGGCGACAAGCGCGACGCCCACCACCCGCCGCCGTACGAAGGCGAGTTGGGCCCTTCCGGTGGTGTCGGGGGAGAAGAGCCACAGCGTGCCGTCGACCCCGGCCCTCTTGCCCTGCACCGGCACCGAGAGCACCCGCCAGCTGTCCACCCTGCGCTTGCGCGGCATGCCCTCCGGTGTGCCCTTGCCCCGCTCCTGGACGGTGACGGGGCGCGGCGCGGCCTTGGGCAGCCGCGTACGGGCATCTGGCTGCGGACCCCCGGAGAAGGTGCCGTCCGGGCCCACGACGCGGATGCCCACGTCGAGGGCCGCCGCGTAGAGCCTCCGCTCACGTATCTGTTCGGCACGCGGCTTGTCCGATGAGACGACGCGCAGCAGCCGCCGTGCGTCCTTCTTCACCACGGCGGCGCGCTCACGCAGATGCGCGTCCTGTTCGGCGTGCAGGTCGCGCGAGACCAGCGCGAACAGCAGCCAGCCGGAAGCGAGCACGAGCAGGGGCACGGTGACGCCGACCGCCAGCGCGATGCGTGTGGAGAGCTTCATCTTCACGGGCGTGCCCCTTACTTCTCCTCGCGCAGTACGAAGCCGACGCCCCGCACGGTCTGCAGCAGCCGCGGCCGTCCGCCGCTCTCGGTCTTGCGGCGCAGATAGCTGATGAACGTGTCGACGGCGTCCGTCCGCACCTCGAAGTCGTAGCCCCAGACGCGTTCCAGCAGCTGGTCCCTCGTGAGGACGATGCCGGCGTTGCGGGCGAGTACGAGGAGGAGTTCGAACTCCCGGCGGGTAAGCGGCAGCGGATCACCCTCGCGGTGCGCCTCGCGGGTCGCCGGGTTCAGTACGAGGCCGCCGACGCGCACGGCCTCGGCGGCTCCCGGTATCGCACCCGGTCCGGAGGCGTCCGCCGCCCCGTGGCCGGGTCCCGGACCGGCACCCGCGATCCCGCCGCCCCCCGCTCCGCCCGCCGCGGCGCCTCCCGCACCCGGGGCCGGTGCCCGCCTGCGCAGCAGCGCGTCCAGGCGCAGCACCAGCTCCTGGAGCGCGAACGGCTTGACCAGATAGTCGTCGCCGCCCGCCTGGAGCCCCGCTATGCGGTCGGCGGTCTCGTCGAGCGCGGAGAGCATCAGCACGGGTACGTCGTCGCCGCCGTCGCGCAGCGACTGGCACACCTGGATCCCGTTCACGTCCGGCATCGAGATGTCGAGCACGACGACGTCGGCGGGCCGCTCCCGCATGAGAGACAGGGCGCGGCGGCCGCCCTCGGCCAGTTCGACGGCGAACCCGTTGAGCCGCAGTCCGCGGCTCAGCGAGCGCCGGATCGCCGCGTCGTCGTCGACGACCAGGACCCGTCCGCGGTCGCCGCCCGCCGGGACGGGGGCTCCGGCGGCTCCCGCCGCACCGGGCGCTCCCGCCGCACCGGCCGCTCCGGGCGCCGCTGCCCGGCCCGACCAGGCCCCCGCAGCTCCGTTCGCGCTCATGGTCCTCCCCTTCCGCCTCCCGCCCCGCCTGCCGTGTGCCGCTTGTCCGTGCAGTCTGGCGTGCGCACCTTCCGGCCCGCGAGCCCCCTTCACCCCGCCCTTCCCCTTGATCGACGTTTGCCGCTCCGCAATCGTGCGTACAAGGGGTTTACGGGACAGGGACCCACCGCCCCGGGAGCCCACCGGACTGGGCGCGATGGCGGGAGCGCGCGGCGTGCGGTGAGCGGGCGAACACCGGGCGGGGTGGGACGAGGTTGACCGGCGGCCGGGCGCGGGCACGGCCGGGAAGATCAGGCGGCGGAGGTTTCGGGATGGCAGCAGGACCGCGCGTACTGGGCATCGTCCTGGCAGGCGGCGAGGGCAAGCGACTGATGCCGCTCACGGCGGACCGCGCCAAGCCCGCGGTGCCCTTCGGCGGCGTCTACCGGCTGGTGGACTTCGTACTGTCGAACCTCGTCAACGGCGGGATCACCCGCATCGCGGTCCTCACCCAGTACAAGTCGCACTCGCTCGACCGGCACATTTCGACCACGTGGCGGCTCACGGGCCTGCAGGGCGACTACGTGACGCCCGTCCCCGCGCAGCAGCGCCTCGGCCCGCGCTGGTTCATGGGCAGCGCCGACGCGATCTACCAGTCGCTCAACCTCATCCACGACGAACAGCCCGACTACGTCGTCGTCTTCGGCGCCGACCACGTCTACCGCATGGACCCGCGGCAGATGCTCCGCCAGCACATCGCGGGCGGCGCGGGTGTGACGGTCGCGGGCATCAAGGTGCCGCGGGACCAGGCGAGTTCGTTCGGGGTGATCAACACGGATCAGGGGAGCGAGCGCGTCAAGGAATTCCTGGAGAAGCCCGAGGACCCGCCCGTACTGGCCGGGGACCCGGACCACGTGTTCGCCTCGATGGGCAACTACATCTTCTCCACCGACGTTCTCCTCGACGCCCTGCGGAGGGACGCGGAGGACGAGGACTCCGTCCACGACATGGGCGGCAGCATCCTCCCGCTGCTCACCGACCGGGGCCAGGCGCAGGTCTACGACTTCGACGACAACGAGGTCCCGGGCGAGAGCGAACGCGACCACGGCTACTGGCGCGACGTCGGGACCCTCGACGCGTACTACGACGCGCACATGGATCTGATCTCGACCGAGCCCGTCTTCAACCTCTACAACCGGTCCTGGCCCATCTTCACGAACCAGGCCCAGCTGCCCCCGGCGAAGTTCATCGCCGGGGGCATCGCGAGCGAGTCGATGGTCAGCACGGGCTCGATAATCGCTGGTCAAGTGACCGGATCGGTCCTGGCGCCCGGTGTCGTCGTCGAGGAGGGCGCCGTGGTGCAGGGTGCCGTGCTGCTTCCGGGCGTGCGGGTGGGCCGCAACGCGGTGGTGCGTCAGGCCATCCTCGACAAGAACGTCGTGGTGCCCGAGGGAGGGACCGTAGGCGTCAACGCCGAACACGACGCCGAGTACTGCACGGTGTCGGCCGACGGCATCGTGGCGCTGGGCAAGGGGCAGCAGGTGCGGCTGTGAGCGTCGGCGGCCCGTTCGGCTCGCCTCCCTGACCGGACATCAGCGCCGGAACGGACGGGGAGGCCCGGAGGCCCGCGGCCGTCCGGTCGGGCGTTCTTCGGCGGACGGAAGCCGGGGCCCGCAAGTCCCGCTCCGGGCCGCCGACTTGGCCCCGCGACAGGGGCCCGCCGGTGTGAGCGCCCGGGCACGTTACCTTCACCGACTCCCTTCACACGCGGCCCTTCAGTGATCACTATCAGTGGCCCTAAACTGCTGTAACCCCCGGTAAACAGCCGGCTTTTCGCAGCCCTCCCGTGTCTCGGTGCATCAGGCTGCCCCCATGACCCGCTGGAGAACCTTTTGACTTTCGCCCGTCGCCCCGGCATGTCTTCACACACCCACCGCCGGGCGCCGCAGACTCGCCGCAACGACCCTGTGGTTCAGGGGAGTTCGGGGTTTCTCCGACGGGACTCCATGCGGCCCGCCTACCGGACGGGCTCCTCCAGCGAGGCCCTGACCGCCGCCCGGCGCACCCAGCTCCACAGGGGTCTCGGCCTCGTCCTCGGCGTCTTTCTGCTGTACGCCCTCGTCTCCTGCCTCATCCCCGGGCTGCTGCCCCTGCACGTCTTCGGCGGCCTCCGCGTGGGTGAACTGGCCGCCGCCGCACAGGTGTTGCTCATCGCCGTCGCCGTGTTCCGTCACGACCGTCACGCCCGGCGGCACGTCGAACCGCTGGCGCAGCGGGTCGCCAAGCGCGAACCGGCCGTACAGGCCGAGCAACCCCGTCGCTCCTGGACGGCGGGCACCAGCGAGACGCCGGACGATGAAGGCGGTGGGTTCAACGCCTTCGACTCCTCCCGCGCCTTCGGCGGCCGGACGAACGGGGCGCGCGGCGCAGCGAGGGCGACCACGTGAGTTCACTCGCCGACGAACGTGCCATAGCGATCTCCGTCTTCCTCGTCTTTCTCGCGGGCTGCCTCTTCATCTCCATGCTGACCAGCCCCGACCTGCACGAGGGCATGGACGACTTCTTCGCGCCGCAGGGAAGTACGAATCCCCTGCGCCAAGGGATCGCCTTCACCGGCGACTTCATCTCGGCGGCCGGCGTCCTGTACCTCTGCGGGATCGTCGCCGTCGGCAGCTATGACGGCATCCTCGTCATCGCCGCCACAGCGCTCTCGCCGGTGCTGATGAAGATATGGCTGGCCGAACGCCTACCCACCGGGCCCGGCTGGTCACTCGGCGACGTGCTCTCCCGCCGCCTGCCCGCGGGTCCCGCCCGCCGCGCCGCCGGCATCGCGACGCTCGTCGTGTCCATACCGCTGCTCATCGCGCAGCTCGTCCCCATCGGGCAGATCACCGCCTCGCTGATGGGACTGCCGGGCGAGCACGGCGAGATGGCCGGTATCGCGCTCGTCGGAATCCTCATCCTCTCCTGCGCGGCGATCGGTGGTGTACGAGGCTCCACGCTGCTCCAGATCGTCAAGACCGTCGGGTTCCTGCTGGTGGCACCTCTGCTGGCCGCACTGGTGCTCGCCCGCTTCGACTGGGACTACGGCGAGGTGCTCGCGCAGGCCGCACAGGGCAGCGGAGCGGGCGAGGCCTACCTCGCCCCCGGGCGGCTGTTCGGCACCGACTTCGTGGGACGCCTCGACACGCTCAGCCTCGCCGTCACCGTGCTGCTCGGCACGGCGTTCCTGCCGCATCTGGTGATGCGCCTCTCCACGAGCCGCACGGCCGAAAGCGCACGCCGCGCGAGCAGTTGGGCCGTCGCCGCCATCTGCCTGATATCCGTCGCGGTCGCGGTCATCGGCTACGGCATGCAGGCGCTCGCCGGAGCGAAGCAACTCGAGGACGCGGGCCCCCGCGGCAGCAACAACCTGCTGCTGCTCGCTGCCGCACTCGACGGGAGCGACCCCAACAGCCCCGACAGCCCGGGCACGTTGCTCACGTTCATCGCCTGCGCGGCGTTCCTGACCGTCCTCGCGTCCGCGTCGGTGCTGCTTCTCGCGGGCTCAGCCGCGATCGTCCACGACATGGGCCGCCACCGGCACGCCCCCGCCGGCCAGGTCAACCCGCACCGTCCGCTGCGGGCGAGGATCGCACTCGTGATCGTCGGCGTGGTCTGCATCGCGCTGGCCGTCTTCGGACGCACCGCCGACGCGCAGTTCTGGCTCGTCCTCACGTACACCGAGGCCGCCACCGTCGTACTCCCCGCGCTCGGATGCGCCCTGCTCTGGCGGGACTTCACCCTGCGCGGGCTTCGCTGGTGCGTGTACGGGGGCACGCTCGTCACCCTGGCGCTGCTCGCGGTCTCGCCGGCCGTCTCCGGCAGCCCGGACTCCGTCTTCCCGGATGAGGACTGGGTCGTCTTCCCGCTCTACGCCCCGGGCCTCCTCAGCGTCCCGCTCGCGTTCCTGCTGGCATGGGCGGGCACGCGGCTCACCCCGGCGTCACGGATCGAGCCCGCTCCGGCGAACCCCCAACGGACGGGCCGCTCCGAGGACTTGCTCAGCGCGACCGGAGCGCGTCGCCCCTGACGGCGGCGACGAAGGCGCCCCAGCTCGTGGCGGGGAAGAGGAGCGCGGGCCCGTCCGGGACCTTGCTGTCGCGGACGGGCATCACCCCGTCGAACCCGTCGGCGACCTCGAGGCATGCGCCGCCGTCACCGTTGCTGTAGGACGACTTGCGCCAGGCGGCTATGTCCAATTCCGGTCCGCTGCTCATGGTTTCGCGTAGTCCTCCGCCACCGACTCGATGCGTGCCAGGGACGCCTCTGGCGACAGCGCGGCGGCCCTGACCAGATCGTATGCCTTGCTGTATTGCCTCACCAGCGCTGGCTCGTCGATGAGTTGACCCGCGTATGCACTCTCCGTGTACGTCACCGCGGGCGAGTCCGCAAAGGTCATGTTGATCACGGTGCCGTTGAGGAAGGCAGGCGCTCCGGCGGCGAACGGCATCACTTGGACCACGATGCGGTGATGGCCCCGGCCCATGCCGACAAGCCTCTCCAGCTGCTCGGTCATCACTGCTGGACCACCGACAGGGACTCGAAGAGCTGCTTCGTGGATGACGACCCACAACTCCGGCGCTGTTGGGTGGTCGAGGAGGCGTGCCCGTTCCATTCGAGCCCTCACATGGCCTTCGATCTCGTCGTCGGGCGCGAAGGTCTGCGCCGCCCGGGTCAGCGCCCGCGCATACGCCTCGGTCTGCAGCAGCCCGGGTACGAGCATCGGTGCGTATTCGCTGATCGTGATGGCCTGCTTCTCCAACTCCGCCGCGTCCGCGAAGTAGTCGGGGTGCTTCGACTGCCGGGCGAGCCTGCACAGGCGCTGGACGTGCTCACCGCTGCCGAGGACTTCGTCGAACTGCTTGGAGACGTCCGTCTGCGGGCGGCGCACGGCCGACTCGAACTGCCCCACGTACGTGCCGGAACAGAAGACGCGCTCGCCCAACTGCTCCTGCGACAGCCCGGCCTTCTCACGGAGACGGCGAAGTTCCGCGCCGTAGAAGGCGCGTGGCGAGGTGTAGGGGTCGAGCTCTTTGGGCTGAGTCATTGCCGGTTTCCCCCGGGTCGAGCAGATCGCTTGCTGGGTCGGATCCCCTACACAGCGTAGCCGCGTTTGGTGACGCTATGAGTGTGAAGCGTGACGAACGGGCAACCAGGGAAAGGTGATCGCAGTGCACTCCGTGTATCCGGACTCCTTCGACGACCGAGCCGTCGAGGCCATGACGACGTCCACCGAGGCGGTCGTGAAGCTTCAGGAAGCTCTCACCGACCTCGGCATCGTCCTTCCGTCCCTCAGTATCGATCTGCTCTCGTGCAGCCGCCCGTTGGACCCGCGTCCACTCATCGAGCTGGGGCGTTGCAACCTCGAGACGGCCGCCGCACTGACCGCCGCTCTCCGCAGGGCGGGTGAGGCTTGAGCCGGGAGCCCGCGCTGCCGATCGAAGGCATGGTCGTCGTCGACGAGGATCGGGGCAGCGTCGGCAAGGTCCACGGACGGCAGGACGGACGGCTGAGGCTCCGCCCCATTCGGGGCGGCCGCGAGTGGGAAGCCGACCCCGCCCGTGTACGCAGAGCCACGCCCGCCGAACGGCTCCGCGCCACGCTGGCCGCGGTCAACGCCGTCAGCCGCGCGGAGCCGTCGGACGGCGCGTGGAGGCGCGATGAGGGCGAGTGACCGGCCGGCCGAGCCGAGATGATCACGGGAGGACGAGGAACCGCCTGCGCGCCCGGCGCCCTCTCCGGTGCGACGCGCCGGAGGCGCACATGGCGGCGGCAGGCCGGCCCGCGGTGTCACGGAAGGGCCACGGGGCGGCCCGCCGCCGTGTCCGGAGCGCCGGGCCGAATCCCCGGGACGCTGCCCGGAGAGTCTGCCGGACAGAGGTCCGGACGGGAGCCGGAACCCTCAGCAAGGGCGCCGGTCCGGCTTGCTGGTCCACGCCTCGTACGTCGGGGGCAGTCCCTCGGCGTATGAGGTTCTCGTAGAGCTTTGCCCGAGTTGCACCTAAAATTACATTTGCCTACGCTACCTGAAGTGAGTTCTCGCGCAACCCCGCGATTCACGGCGGATCTCGCCGCTGCGGTCATTCCCAACAAGGTATGTACGGAGCGGAATTGATCGCTGCCGGCGCCGACGAGGCGAGGACACCATGAGCAGCCACCGAAACACGGTGACCACGGGCAACCGCCCACACATCGAGGGCGAGCTGACCAGACGCGGCGAGAGCGCGTACGAGCGCGCGCGTGAGTCGGCGGTCTGGAACGGGCTCAAGCCCGACCGGTTCCCGGAGCTGATCGTGCGCCCGGCCTCCGAGCGGGACATTCCCCAAGTCCTCGCCTACGCCCGCGAGCAGGGCCTGCGCGTCTCTATGCGCTCCGGTGGGCACAACTGGTCCGGCGCCCAACTCCGCGACGGCGCCCTGCTTCTCGACCTCTCCGGCCTCGAACAGTGCGACATCGACCCGGACTCGTCGACGGCGACGGTGGGCCCCGGCGTCATCGGCCGGACGCTCGCCGCTCAACTGGCCCGCTACCGGCTGGCGTTCCCCACCGGCCACTGCCCGACTGTCGCCCTGGGCGGCTACCTGCTCAGCGGGGGCCTCGGCTGGAACTGTCGTGAACTGGGCCCGGCCTGTCAGTACGTCGAGGAGATCGAGGCGGTGACGGCCGACGGCCGCACCGTCACCTGCAGCCAGCGTGAGAACCCGGACCTGTTCTGGGCCGCACGCGGAGCGGGGTGCGGCTTCTTCGCCGTCGTCACCCGCTTCAGGCTGCGGCTGCTTCCGCACCCGGGCTCGATCATGACGGCGCGGTTCACGTTCCCGCTGACCGAGGCCGAGCGCGTGGGGAGCTGGGCGGTGAGCACGGCGCGGGAGATGCCGTCGAACGTCGAGACCAGTCTCGTACTCACGGCCGCCGGCCCCGCCGTGGGCACGGCCGCCCCCGGGCCCCGGCTCAAGATCCAGGCGAGCGCCTTCGCCGCGACACGGGAGCAGGCGGCGGACGCGCTCGTACCGCTGGACGCATGCCCCTTCCTCGATCGCGCCCTGGAAGTGAGTCCGTCGAGCCCCGTGGCCTTCAGGGACCTGTACGAAGGCGACGGTTCGACATGGTCCGCCGAGCGGCGGTACACGGTCGACACCCTGTGGTCGACGGAGTCGTACGAGACCCAACTGGCGCGCGGCGCCGAGCTGATCGCCCGGTCGCCGTCCGAGCACTCACTGGTCCTCATCCCCGTGGAGCCCGTCGCCCCCGACCCGCAGGGCTTGCGGGACATGGCCTTCTCCGCGCTGGGCGAGTCCTATCTCGCCTGCTTCGCGATCTGGGAGGACCCGGCGGCCGACGTGGCCAACACGCGCTGGCTGCGGGAGGGAATGGACGAACTCGACCCGAGCGGTACCGGAAGCCACTACATCGGCGAGGCGGACCTGGGCGCCGGGGTGTCACGTTCCCGGCGCTCCTACGCGCCCGCCGACTGGGAACGACTGAGGCAGGTGAGGGATCGATGGGACCCTTCCGGACTCTTCCAGGACTACCTCACTCCCTGAAGCCCGCCTGCTCAGGGCGTCTTTCGGCCATGTCCGAAAGGCGTGCGCAGGCGCCCGCGGAAGCGGCACTCTCTACGACGGGCAGCGGTGTTCCGGGCGTTGTACGGGGGAGGTCCGGAGCACCGCGCTCACCCGTGCCGGCTCCGCGACCAGCGACTACGCCCATGATCCGGGGCGGATCCGTCCCAGGCGCTCCCGGGAGCGGTGGTGAACGCCATGCCTGAACTGCCCGACGTCGAAGGCTTCCGCAGGCTCCTGGACTCATGCGCCCGCGACCGGCGGATCCGCCATGTCGAGGTCTACGACACGGGCGTGCTGCACGGCGTGAGCGCGCAACGTCTGCGCCGCGAGCTGGAGGGCCGCACCTTCACCGAGCCCGGTCGTCACGGCAAATGGCTCCTCGCCCGAACCGGCGGCCCCACGCTGATGCTCCACTTCGGCATGACCGGACAACTGCTGTGCTGCCGCCCGACGGACGAGCGGCACGCGCACGACCGCGTCGCCTTCACCCTCGGCCGCGAACGCCAGCTCCGCTACCGCGACCAGCGCAAACTCAAGGGCCTCTGGCTCGCGGACGAAGAGGAACTCGCCCGCACCCTGGACGCGCAGGGCCCGGACGCCGCCGCCGTGGGCCGCGACGAGTTCGACGCGCTGCTCCGGCGCCGCCGGGGCGGCGTCAAGTCCGCGCTGACCGACCAGTCGGTGATCGCGGGGATCGGGAACCTGCTGGCCGACGAGATCCTCTGGCACTCCCGCCTGCACCCGTCCCGCCGCGCGAACAGCCTCACCGACGGCGAACGCGCCCGCCTCCACGGGGACATGCGCACCGTCCTGCGCTCGTCCGTCCGCGCGGGCTGCGTACCGCCCCGCGAATCCTGGCTGACGGGCCATCGCGACGAGCCGCACGGCACGTGCCCGCGCTGCGGCACGGACCTGAGCCGCGGCCGCACCGCCGGCCGCAGCACGGTTTGGTGCCCGCGCTGTCAGCCGCGCCCCGGGTGACGAGTCGCCACGCACCGTCACCGCAAAGGCACATAGGTGCAGGTGATGGGACGTTGCGGCCCTCGGACTGGCTGGCCCGTCCAGACTCCCGCAGACTGTCACAAGAGTGACGAACAGTGCCCATACGCATGGCCGGAGGGACAGTTCATGAGTGGAAACAAGGCCGTCGCCTACATCGAACCCGGCGTCGTCGAAGTGCAGACCATCGCCTATCCCGATCTGGAGCTGCACGACGGCCCCGGAGTGGACCCGCGCAACGTCGGACGCAAGTGCCGGCACGGCGCCATCCTCAAGGTCCTTGCGACCAACATCTGCGGCAGCGACCAGCACATGGTGCGCGGCCGCACCACCGCGCCCGCGGACCTCGTACTGGGCCACGAGATCACCGGCGAGGTGATCGAGACGGGACCGGACGTCGAGTTCGTCAACGAGGGCGACGTCGTCTCCGTGCCGTTCAACATCGCGTGCGGCCGCTGCCGCAACTGCAAGGAGCGCAAGACCCACATCTGCCTCAACGTCAATCCGGCCCGTCCCGGATCCGCCTACGGCTACGTCGACATGGGCGGCTGGGTCGGCGGCCAGGCCGAATACGTGATGGTGCCGTACGCGGACTTCAACCTGCTGCGGTTCCCGGACCGCGAGCAGGCCCTGGACAAGCTCCTCGACCTGGCGATGCTCGCCGACATCTTCCCCACCGGCTACCACGGTTGCGTCAGCGCGGGCGTCGGCCCGGGCAGCAGCGTCTACATCGCCGGCGCGGGCCCGGTCGGCCTCGCCGCGGCGCATTCGGCCCAACTCCTCGGCGCCGCCGTCGTCATCGTCGGTGACCTCAACGAGAAGCGTCTCGCCCAGGCCCGCAGCTTCGGCTGCGAGACGGTCGACCTGACGCGCGGCTCACCGCAGGACCAGATCGAGGACCTGCTCGGCGAACCGGAAGTCGACGCAGCCGTCGACGCCGTGGGCTTCGAGGCGAAGGGCCATGGCAAGGACTCCGACGAGGCCCCCGCCACGGTGCTGAACTCGCTGATGGAGGTGGCAAGGGCCGGTGGCGCCCTGGGAATTCCCGGGCTGTACGTCACCGAGGACCCCCGCGGCGTCGACGCCGACGCACAGACCGGATCGCTCAAGCTGCGACTCGGCCTCGGCTGGGCGAAGGCGCACAGCTTCACCACGGGCCAGTGCCCGGTGATGAAGTACAACCGTGAGTTGTCCATGGCGATCCTCAACGGCCGCGCGCAGATCGCCAAGGCGGTCAACGCCCAGGTGCTCCCCTTGGAGGACGCACCGCACGGCTACGCCGAGTTCGACAAGGGCGCCAGCACCAAGTACGTCCTCGACCCGCACGGCGCGTTCGACCGCTTCTCGACGGCCCTCTGACAGACCGTCACCCTCGCCCGGACATGCGGACGGGCAGCTCAAGAACCCGGTGCGGACCGGTTCCTGAGCTGCCCGACGAGGCCGCCTCTTGTGCCTATTCGAGGAGCCCGGACGCCGCTCCACCGTTGGCGTCACCGGAGGTCTGGTCGTTGTCGTTGTTGCCGACGCCGCAGATGTTCTGCATGTTGCGGGAGTCGGCCAGCGTGATGAGGGGGCCGGTGACGGTGACGAGGCCGCCCAGGTCCGTGGACCCAGCGGTGTCGCCGTTCGACTGGTTGCAGGTGATCTTCACGTCCTTCGGGGGCTCTTCTCCCCCGCCTGCTGCGGCGACGCCGGCACCGAGCATGCTGACGCTACCGACCATGGTCGCCACAAGAGCAGCTTGGCGAAGCTTGGGCATTTCATCTCCACTTCGATGAAGGCTTACGCGATCGGTAATTGATCGCATACAGGCAGTGGAAAACCATATTCGCCGAAATGGGATATACCGTTGTCCAACACGCGGTTTTGCACTGCCCCATGGCCGGGCCGACCGTCGAGGTCGGTTCTGCGGCCTTGTGTTGGGACCGGGTGGGACATGGTTCAGGGACCGAGCCCGAAGGCTCGGTCCCTGAATGTGATTCGGCGAGGTCGGTGTCAGCCGCCGACGAGACCGTTGGCGTCTCCGCCGGTGGCGGCGCCGGAGGTCTGGTCGTTGCCGATGATGAAGGCACCGCAGTTGTTCTGCAGGTTGCGGGAGTCGGCGTTGCCGCCACCGCCGGTCAGCGCGGCGAGGGCCGGGAGGTCGGTGTCGCCTTCGGTGTCACCGTTCGACTGGGTGCAGGTGATGTTCGGGATCTGCGGGGGCGGGCCACCGAAGTCGCCGGCGGACGCAACACCGGCACCGAGCATGCTGACGCCGCCGGCCACGACGGCCAGTACGGCAGCTTCGCGAAGCTTGCGCATTTGATCTCCACTTTCATGAGGGCTTGGACACGATCAGTAACCGATCGCATGTAGGCAGTCACATACGGTATTGCGTGAAATCAGGCTTTTCAGCTGCAACACGCCGTTTTGCTCTGATCCAGCGCCAGAGGCTTCGGTCCTTGGTGTCTGCCGTGACCGGGTGGGGACATGGTTCAGGGACCGAGCCCGAGGCTCGGTCCCTGAATGTGTACCGATGAGACCGGTCCGCTTAGACGGCGGACGAGTCTCCGCCGGTGGCGGGGCCGGAGGTCTGGTCGTTGCCGATGATGCCGACGCCGCAGTTGTTCTGCAGGTTGCGGGAGTCGGCGTTGCCGCCGCCGCCGGTCAGCGCGGCGAGGAGCGGAGCGTCGACGTCGCCTTCGGTGTCACCGTTCGTCTGGTTGCAGGTGATGTTCGGGAGCTGCGGGGGCTCCCACTCGCCGGCGGACGCGACGCCGGCACCGACCATGCCGACGCTGCCGACCATGGCGGCCACGACTGCAGCTTCGCGAAGCATGCGCATGTCTTTTCCTTTTCGGTGGTGGCTCGAGCGCGATCCATAGGGATCGCGATTAGCAGAGGCCAACATATTGCTCTGTTTTGGGTGTTTTCATCCTCAACACGCCGTTTTGCTCTGATCCGCCGCTTGAGTCGCCGATCCTCGGTGTCCGCTGCGACCGGGCGGGACATGATTCAGGGACCGAGTCCGAAGACTCGGTCCCTGAATGTGAATCGGCGAGGTCGGTGTCAGCCGACGAGGCCGCTGGCCTCTCCGCCTTCGGCGGGACCGGAGGTCTGGTCGTTGCCGATGATGCCGACGCCGCAGTTGTTCTGCAGGTTGCGGGAGTCGGCGTTGCCGCCGCCGCCGGTCAGGGCGGCGAGGGCCGGGAGGTCGGTGTCGCCTTCGGTGTCACCGTTCGTCTGGGTGCAGTTGATGGTCGGGAGCTGTGGGGGCTCCCCCTCGCCGGCGGACGCGACGCCGGCACCGACCATGCCGACGCTGCCGACCATGGCGGCCACGACTGCAGCTTCGCGAAGCATGCGCATGTCTTTTCCTTTTCGGTGGTGGCTCGAGCGCGATCCGTAGGGATCGCATGAAGCAGAGTTCAACGTATTGCTGTTTTCTGTCTTTTCGTCCACAACACGCCGTTTTGCTCTGAATTGCTGCATGGGCGGACTGCCGGATCGGGTTCTTCGGCCCTGCGTTGTGACGGGGCGGGGCATGGTTCAGGGACCGAGCCCGCAGGCCCGGTCCCTGAATGTGAATCGACGAGGTCGGTGTCAGCCGCCGACGAGGCCGTTGGCGTCTCCGCCTTCGGCGGCACCGGAGCTCTGCTCGTTGCCGAAGATGCCGACGCCGCAGTTGTTCTGCAGGTTGCGGGAGTCGGCGTTGCCGCCGCCCGGGGTCAGCGCGGCGAGCAGGGGCGCGTCGACGTCGCCTTCGGTGTCACCGTTCGTCTGGGTGCAGTTGATGGTCGGGATCTCCGATCCGCCGGCGGAGGCGACGCCGGCACCGACCATGCCAAGGCTGCCGACAACGGCGGCCACGACAGCAGCTTCGCGAAGCATGCGCATGTCTTTCCCTTTTCGGTGGTGGCTCGAGCGCGATCTGTAGTTGATCGCATCTATACGGTGACGAACCATATGAGGGGATTGGGAATTTGTGACTGGAACACGCCGGTTTGATCTGAATGGACGTCAGAAACTTCATGCTCCGCGCAGCGGCCGGGGCTTCCTTGGAGGCTGGACGGTGGCCGAACGTCACTGCGGCTTGGGGCACTTGGGGAGGCGCGTGCAGGCGGGTCGCACACCGGAGCTCGGCGTGGGCAGCTGTGTGAACGGATCCCGATCGGCCCTGCCGTTCGCGCCGGTCGCTCGCCTCAGCGGCTAACGTCCGCTCAGGTCACCGGAGGCAGCCGGGCCGCCGGGCCTGCCCCCCGATCGGAGACCGACGTGACCCGCCCGACTCTTGCCCGCAGATGTATCCGGATCGCGCCCCTTCTGCTGACGGCGCTGGGCTTGGGCGTCAGTGCCACCGGGTGCGTCGCGGAGGCCGGAGCCACCACACGGACCGAGGTCGTGGCTCCGGACAGCCCGTTCCTCGCCGAGGTCGCCGAGCAGATCGCGCTGCCGGCGCACGCGTGGACCGCCTGGGGCACTCACACGGCCAGGGGTTATACGACGGAGGCGGCCGAGACCGTCGATGTCGAAGGCATGAGGGCCGACTGCGAGAACATCAACCTCAACAAGAAGCTGGCCCCCGACTTCCGCAGCGACGTGTTCGGTCCGGGCGTGAAGGGGTTCTTCTACAAGTGTCAGCGGGTCGCGTACGACACCAACAAGTACTGGTTCACGATCAGTTCGGCGGACGAGGGGCAGATCGACAAGCTGTGTGACCCCTCGACCGAGTACCCGATCGTCCACGATGAGCAGCACGACACCTACTGGATCGACGAGCCGTTCAACTGCACCCGCCGGGTGGGTCCTTCGTAGAGCGCGGAACCGGGTCGGCCCGCCCGACGGCTCGTTGCGGACGCTCAGCGCACCGAGCGCAAGGTGACGTCGTGGACGTAGCCCGGGTAGGGGTCGTCGCCCGCCTCGGCGAGTCTCGTGCCGATACCGTGTGCGGCGGCGATGACGGGTGGAGCCAGCCGGTCGAGATCCAGATGGCTGGAGCGGACCACCACACCGACGGCCGCCACCGGTTCGTCGTCCACAAGGACAGGGCTCGCGACCGAACAACTCCCGAGAGTCATCTCCTCGCGCGTGGTGGAGAATCCACGCCGTCGTGTGCGCTGCAGGTCACGTCGCAGCCGGCCCGGCTCGCGGATCGAGTACCTCGTCGGGTGGCTCAGCGGCTGGCTGAGGTGGTCGTCGATGTCGGCGGGTGACGCCCAGGCGAGCAGCGCCTTGCCGACGCCGGTCGTATGGAGCGGAAGCCGTCCGCCGGTGCGGGAGATGATCGGCACCGACCGGTGGCCGGTGAGCTTCTCCACGTACAGCGCGTTGTCCCCGTCGCGCACGGCCAGATGGACGTTCTCGCGCGTCGCCTCGTAGAGCTCCTGCATGAACGGCATGGCGACATCGCGCAACTGCGTGTGCAGACCGCTCAGCAGCCCGAGCTCCAGGAGGCGGAGCCCCACGCGGTACGTCCCGTCGTCCTCCCGTTCCAGGCCCCGCCAGCGGGTCAGTTCGCCGACGAGGCGGTGGGCGGTCGGCAGGCTCAGGTCCGCCCGGTGGGCGAGGTCGGTGAGCGTCAGCCGCGGATGCTCGAAGTCGAACGCGTCGAGGATCGCCAGCATGCGCGAAGCCACGGTGCGGCCCGGCTGGCTGTTGTTTCCGGCCATGTGTTTCCGCTCAGTGAAAGGCAGCCCTGTGCCTGGAGTGTGCCACGCACCACGATGTCGGTCACCCCGACAAGGAGAAACACCATGTCGTCAACGTCCCCGAGGTTCTCGACGCCCGCTGCCGGCGCGAACGCGCAACGTTCGGCCCGGGGCGGCGTCTGGCCGGTTCTGCTCTGCTGGCTCGCGGTCGCGCTCGACGGGTTCGACCTGGTCGTGCTCGGAGCGGTCATCCCCACGCTCACCAAGACACACGCTCTCGGGTTCGACCCCGGGACGCTCACCACGGCGGCCACCCTCGGGCTGGTCGGCGTCGGCATCGGTGCGGTGGCGATCGGGCCGCTCACCGACCGGTTCGGCCGCCGCGCCAGCCTGATGACCTGCATAGCGGCCTTCTCCGTACTGACGCTCGCGATCGCCTGGGCACCGAACATCGCCACGTTCGTCGCGCTGCGCTTCCTCAGCGGACTGGGCCTGGGCGCCTGTCTGCCGACGGCGCTGGCGTACATGACCGAGTACGCGCGGCCCGGGCGCCGCGGCTCCGCCGTCACGCAGATGATGACCGGCTACCACGTGGGCGCGGTGCTCACCGCCGTGCTGGCGATCGTGGTCATCCCGAAGTTGGGCTGGGAGGCGATGTTCGCCGTCGGCGGGCTGGCCGGGCTGCTGACACTGCCGGTGATGTGGGCCAAGCTGCCCGAGTCGCAGGCGTTCCTCGACGCCCGCGGCAAGGTGGCCTCCGCGGCCGGGGAGCCGGTGCGGCCCTCCGCCCTGCTGCGCGGCCGGCTGCTGCGCGTCAGCCTCGGGATCTGGATCGCCTCGTTCATGGGACTGCTTCTCGTGTACGGGCTCAACACCTGGCTTCCGCAGATCATGGGCGCGGCCGGGTACTCCGTCGGTGACTCCCTCGGGCTGCTGCTCGCGCTCAACCTCGGCGCCGTCGCGGGCCTGTTGCTCGCCGGGCGGGTCTCGGACGCGCGTGGAAACAAGCGCACCGTGCTGCTGTGGTTCGGCGTCTCCGCCGTATTCCTCGCGTTGCTGTCGGTCAAGTTGGAGTCGACGGCGGTGGTGTACGCCGCGGTCTTCCTGGCCGGAGTGTTCGTCTTCAGCGCGCAGGTGCTCGTGTACGCCTTCGTCGGCCACCTGTTCGCCGCGGAGGTGCGCGGCACCGCCCTGGGACTGGCCGCAGGGGTGGGACGGCTCGGCGCGATCGTCGGTCCGTTCCTCGGCGGGCTGCTGGTGAGCGCGGGCGTCGCCCATCCCTGGGGCTTCTACGCATTCTCCGTCGCCGCGGTTCTCGCCGTACTGGCCCTGCTCGTCGTTCCGGCGAACCTGCGGGAGGGCAGCTGATGAAGACGACGCGGACCCAGGTGGTGATCGTCGGGGCAGGGCCCGCCGGACTGTTGCTCTCCCACCTGCTGGACCGGGAAGGCATCGAGTCGGTGCTGCTGGAGAACCGCAGCCCTGACTACGTCCGCGGCCGCATCCGTGCCGGGATGCTGGAGCACTCGACCGTCGAACTGCTCGTCGAGGCCGGCGTGGGCGACCGGCTCAAGCGCGAGGGCATGGAGCACCGGGGGATCTACCTCCAGTTCCCGCACGAGCGCCACCACATCGACTTCCGCTCCCTCGCGAACCGGTCGGTGTGGGTGTACGGGCAGACGGAGGTCACGCGTGACCTGATGCAGGCGCGCTCCGCCGCGGGTCAGCAGTCCCACTACGAGGTCGGCGACGTCGCCCTGCACGACATCGACGGTGAGAGTCCGTCCGTCACCTTCGTCGACGTGGAGGGCCGTCCCCACCGCATCGACTGCGACGTCGTCGCCGGCTGCGACGGCTTCCACGGCCCTGCGCGCCGGAGCATCCCCGAGGGTGCGCGCCGCTCGTTCGGGCGGGAGTACCCGTACGCGTGGCTCGGCGTTCTGGCCGACGTCGCTCCGTCGACGGACGAGCTCATCTACGCCTGGCATCCCGAGGGCTTCGCGATGCACTCGATGCGCTCGCACTCCGTCAGCCGGTTCTATCTGCAGGTCGACCCGTCCGACGACGTCGCCGGATGGTCCGACGACCGGATCTGGGACGCGCTGGCCCGTCGCCTCGGGCACGGGCAGGACGGGTGGCAGCTGCAACCGGGGCGGATCACCGACAAGTCGGTCCTGCCGATGCGCAGCTTCGTCTCGACGCCGATGCAGTACGGGCGGCTCTTCCTTGCGGGCGATGCGGCGCACATCGTCCCGCCGACCGGTGCCAAGGGACTCAACCTCGCGGTGGCCGACGTGGCGCTGCTCTCTCGCGCGCTGGCGGCCCTGCTGCGTGACGGAGACCCGCGTCCGGCCGACGAGTACACGGACACGGCGCTGCGGCGGGTCTGGCGGGGTACCCACTTCTCGTGGTGGATGACCAGCATGCTGCACGTCACTGGTGATCCGTTCGACGCTCAGCTGCAACGGTCGCAACTGGAGTGGGTCGTCCGCTCCGAGAGCGCCGCGGCGGGTCTGGCGGAGAACTACGCCGGACTCCCCATCGGCTACTGAGCGCGGCCGGGTCGAGCAGTCGCGGCGTGAGATCGATGCGGCCCCTACTGGCGTGAGCGTGCGCCGGCAGGGGCCGCATCGATGCGGAGGTGAGCATGTGATGCAGGTGTCTTTTCACGAAGTTCACCGGGGCCGTGCCCGAGCGGAATTCGAAGTCGCCGCGGTCACTTCGGCGGATTCTCGCGGGATTCCGTGGCCGGTGAAGAGGTGAACAAGAGCGGGGAGGCCGTAGGGGAGGCCGTAGTTGACCGCGAAGCGCACGTGCTCGTTCTCCATGGTGAAGATGTCCTGCGACCAGCCCGCGAGCCAGTCGGCCACCGGCCGTGCGATTTCCGAGTCGCAGTTACGAGAATTCCATAACTGGTTCACAGGATTGGTGTGACGGTTTCTCCGTCCCGTGGCGCAGAGAGGAAAGCGGCCGGGGCGTCCTCGGCCGTCCGGGATGGAGGGCAACCGTCCTCCTGGCCTGTGCTTTGCGCGTGAGTGGTCGAGGGCCGAAGACCCTGCCCCGCGCCTCCGCCCGGACCGCGTGACCGGTCGGGCGGACCGCAGCCGACCGGCTGCCCCTGCGCGTTGCGTCTGGGGCCGCGAGTTGCCGTCGGCGCTGAAGGAGGTGAGGTCGTGCTGGTGGCGGAGCGCTATCGGCTGGTGGAAGAACTCGGCCGCGGCGCCATGGGGGAGGTGTGGCGGGCCGAGGACACAACGCTCGGACGCGAGGTCGCCGTAAAGCTCCTCCTCGAACAGGTGGCGATCGATCACGCGGCGGAGCGGTTCCGGCAGGAGGCGCAGACGGCTGCCCGGCTCAACCACCCCAACGTGGTCGCCGTGTACGACTTCGACGGGGACGGCGAGCGCGGCTACCTGGTGATGGAACTCGTCCCGGGGCACAGCCTGCGCGACGAACTCGCCACACGTGACGGCCTCGATGCCGACGAGGTGTGCCGGCTTGCCGGACAGGCGGCGGTCGGTCTGGCCGCCGCCCACGCGCGCGGGGTGGTCCACCGGGACGTCAAGCCCGGCAACTTGCTGCTGACTCCGGACGGACGGGTGAAGGTGGCCGACTTCGGCATCGCGCGAGCCGCCGTCGAGGCCGACGCCTCGATGACCGCCACCGGCGCCATGCTGGGCACGAGCGTCTACCTCGCGCCGGAGCGCGCCATGGGCGGCTCCGCCGAACCCCCCAGTGACGTCTACGCGTTGGGCTGCGTCCTCTACGAAATGCTCTGCGGGCGACCGCCGTTCACCGGGGACCCGGCGGCGGTCGTGTACCAGCATGTGGACCAGCCACCCCGGCCGCCGGCCGAACTGCGGCCCGACATTCCCGCCGCCCTCGCGGACTTCGTCCTGCGGATGCTGGCCAAGGACCCGGCCGCCCGTCCCACTGCGGCGAAGGCAGCTCACTTCCTCACCGGCGACACCGCGTCCATCGGCCCCACCGCCGTGAAGGCGGAGGCAGAGGCGACCCGACGACTGCCACGCCCCGCGGCTGTCACGCGAGGGGCTGCCCTGTCCCGTCGTTCGGCGGCTCTGGCTGCCGTTGTTCTGGCAGGCGTTGTCGCCATCGCGGGGTTGGCCGGCTTCCTGCTGAGCTCCGGTTACAACCACGAGGCCGACCCGCCCGCGTCACCGAAGCCCTCCACCTCCGAGCCCGACCGGTCTCGCGCGCCGGACACGGGGTCGGCGAACACGCCTCCGGCCCGCGAGAAGCCGGGACCCGGAGGGGCGGACCGCAAGGACGGGCCGCAGCCTCCGGACGAGCAGCTCAAGCGGGAGCAGGAGGCCGACAGGAAGGCGGCGGAGGACGAGCGCAAGCAGCCGGAAGGCCCGAGCAAGAAGGGTCCGGCCGAGCAGCCGAAGCCGTGAACCGGGTCGGTCGGGCGACTTTGCGCTTCTGCTGACGCCCGACGTGGGGTTCGGGCTCTCCCGGGTGGCGGTTACCGAGCGTTTCCGTTGGAACTCTCTGTCAGGGGCGCGAGGGGCGGCAGGGGTGCGAGGGGCGGCAGGAGTGCGAGGGGCGGCAGGGGTGGGCCGGACCGGCGCTGACGTGCAGCCGTCCTCCTGTCTCCCTAGGCTGGTTGAGGGGGGGACCCAGCCGGGCGCCCGAGCGCGACCGGCGCAGCGATCTGGAGTCCGCCATGACCACACCACGGGACTTGATGATCACCGCCATCGACGTGGAGCCCAGCCGCCCGGTGGAGCAGGGCGAGCTGTCGCTGGCACTGGCGGGAGCCGAACTGATCGACCTGCTGGCTGACGGAGCCGTCACGCTGGAGGACGACCGGATCGTGCCCGGCCAGCGGACGATGATGACGGATGGCCTGCTCGATCAGGCCACGGCGTCCCTCGACCGGGAAGCGCCGTACGAGCCGGTCGGCGACTGGCTGTGGCGCAGAGGACGCGGCCTCGCCGCGGACTACTCGGCCGCCCTCGAGGCCGAAGGGCAACTCGTCCGGCAACGTCGTCCGTGGATGCCTTTCCGGACGGGTCAGTTGGTGGCCGTCGAATCGCTCGACCGCCGTCGGGCGGCGGACCGCTGGGCCGCGGACGAGCCGGTCCTCACCGCACTCGCGACGGCCGTCGGCATCCGCAGCGAAGGAGCGGAGGCCTCGCCGAGCGCGGGCGACGACGCGGTGGACACGGTGCTCGCAGCAGTCGACAACGCGTCGGTGGAACTGGCGGCGGAACGTCAGAAGCGCTCCATCGAGAAGGACGCGTTCGACAACGTCTGGCGAGGCTACTGAGAACGTCTGGCGAGGCTTCTGGGAACGTCTGGCGAGGCTTCTGGGAACGTCTGGCGAGGCGTCTGGGAACGCCTGGCGAGGCGTCTGGGAACGCCTGGCGAGGCTACTGAGGAGGCCGCGAACGCGCCATGGCCGTACGGGAGTTGGCGGGTGGTGCGGAGCACCGGCCTGAGCTGCCGCCGAAGCGTCGGGGAGCCCGCCTTCGTTCATCCCGGTGAGTTCGGGCCGAGAACCCTGGATGAACTCCGGGTAGCAGTTACGGGCGCTGTCTTGACCTCGCAGGCCGGGGTCCATAGCTTGCCTGCAATGTTCATGACTGATGCGCCTTCATCAAAATGAAGAGGGTGCTGGCCGACCACCGGTCGACCGAAGCGGGGGAGATCAGGCGTGAGACGACCGGGCCGATGGGCAGGTGCCGCGGATCTCAGTCGTCGCGCCCAGGCCAGGCTTCGCCGGATGCCTCGGCGGGCCGGTCCGGGCAGTCGCAGTCGTAGTCCGGCGACACCCCGGCTTCCCGCACGAATCCGCTTCGGAACGTATGCGCTTCGAAACGAATCCGCTTCGAAACGAATGCGCCTCGAAGGGGCGCGTCATGCCAGTGAGTTGGTGCGTGGATGGAACGACATGCCGGCTCGCGTAGGCGGCGCCGATGCACAGCTCATCAAGCTCCATCGCGCAACAACCAAACAACCCCCACAAGACGGCGCCGAACGCGCGCCGGTCAACGAAAGGAAGGCGAATGACGGGACGTCGCCGCCATCCATCAGGGAGACTTCAACTCAGTTTGGCCAGGTATGCCACCAAGCGCAGTGGGTACGTCATAGCGGGTGCCTTCGCTGCGAGTTTCCTGGCGGCCGGGACGGCATCCGCAGCCGACACCGGCCCCAACTCAAGTGCCAGCGCTCCGGATTCGAGTACGAGTGCACAGGGGAGCGTCCGATCGAGCGCGAAGGCGACCCCGGGGAACGCCGGCGGCGCGAGCGCCCAACAGACCCGCACAGGCGGATCGACCTCACACGACGCACCGAGGTCGAGCAACACCCAGATCACCGCCCGGGACAACGGGGACGGCACAAGGACACTGTCCAGCCAGCACAGCACCAGCCGCTTCTCCTCGCCGGAACGGGAACCTGCAGACGAACCGGAATCACCGGTCGGCGATGGTCCGGCACCGTCACTCGGCGACGCTCTCTCCGCACTGGCTGCGCCGCCGGCGAATGCTCCGGCCGCGGATGCTCCGGCTCCGCCGCCTGCTCCGGGTCCCGCAAATGACGCTCCGGCGCCTGCTCCGGCTCCGCCGCCTGCTCCGGCCGCGGATGCCCCGGCTTCGGCGCCTGCTCCGGCGGCTGATGCACCCGCTGCACCGCCTGCTCCGGCGGCCGATGCACCCGCTGCACCGCCTGCTCCGGCCGCGGATGCCCCGGCTCCGCCGCCAGCTTCGGGACCGGCAAATGAGGCCCCGGCTGAGGCTCAGGCGCCTGCTCCGGCCGCGGATGCTCCGGCTTCGGCGCCTGCTCCGGCGGCTGATGCACCGGCTGCACCGGCTGCTCCGGGTCCGGCCCCTGCTCCGGCTGCGGATGTTCCGGCTTCGGCGCCTGCTCCGGGTCCGGCTCCTGCTCCGGCTGCACCGCCTGCTCCGGCTCCGGGTCCCGTGAATGAGGCTCCGGCGCCTGCTCCGGCCGCGGATGCCCCGGCTGCGCCGCCTGCTCCGGGTCCCGCAAATGAGGCTCCGGCGCCTGCTCCGGCGGCTGAGGCTCCGGCTGCGCCGCCTGCTCCCGCGCCGGGTCCAGTTGCGGAACCCGAGCGTCACGCAGCTGACGGTCTCCCGGCTCCTGCTCCGGCTCCGGCTCCTGCCCCGGCCGCCGAGGCTGCGACACCGGGACAGGCTCCGGTGCCCGCTGGTCCTCCGCCAGCTGGTGGGGTTTCGGCCCCGGCTCCTGCCGGTCCGCCGCCTGCGCGCGCCAGTGACGCTCCGGCTGCTCCGGCGCCTGCTGGTCCTCCACCAACTCCGGTTCCGGGGCCAGTTGTGGAACCCGAGCGTCACGCGGCTGACGGTCTCCCGGCGCCTGTTCCTGCGCCTGCTGGTCCGCCTCCGGCTCCGGCTCCTGCCGGTCCGCCGCCTGCACGCGCCAGTGATACTCCGGCTGCTCCGGCCCCGCCGGGGACTATCGCGCCGAGTGACCTCGGCGGCTTGCTCGGGGCCCCGGCTCCTCCTGGTCCGCCTCCGGCACCGGCCCCGGCTCCTGCCGGTCCGGCGCCTCCGGCACCGGCCCCGGCTCCTGCCGGTCCGGCGCCTGCGGATCCCCCTCCGGGGACTATCGCGCCGACCGATCTCGGCGGCCTGCTCGGGGCTCCGCCTGCTCCCGCTCCGGGACCAGTTGTGGAACCCGAGCGTCACGCGGCTGACGGTCTCCCGGCCGCTCCGGCCCCGGCTCCCGCGGGTCCGGGTCCCGCTCCTGCGGGTCCGGGTCCGGCGCCTGCGGGTCCGCCGCCGGTGGCTCCCGGGAACCTCCCCAAGCAGGATTGGCAGACGGGGCCGGGCGTCCTCGTCCGGACGTACGAGGTGCCAGGGGTGGATGCCTACAAGCTTCCGCCGAGCCCGAATGGGAGCTTCTCCACTCCGTCCACAGCCCAGGTGTACATCCCGGGCCACGTTCCCCCACCCGATACTGC
Source organism: Streptomyces bathyalis (assembly GCF_015910445.1). Lineage (NCBI taxonomy): Bacteria > Bacillati > Actinomycetota > Actinomycetes > Kitasatosporales > Streptomycetaceae > Streptomyces > Streptomyces bathyalis. The sequence continues at coordinate 3,356,188 of NZ_CP048882.1, read as the reverse complement.
CACCCTGCCGGAAGCCAGCTGGGACAACGGGCTGCTGAGCGCGTGGCACGCGAATATCAAGGGGGAGACGATGAGCATCCCCTACAAGGAACCGGCCACGTACGAGCCGACTTACCGCGGGGGCAGCATCAAAGCGCCGGGCAAGATCGGTTCCATCGACGTCTCCGTGAACCAGGACTACCAGATTCGAGCGGTCGGGATGGAGCCGGTGGAATCCCAGCACATTCTCACGCCGGAGGGTCAACCCGTCACGCGGGTGAACTACGAGTACCAGTACGAGGTTCGAAAGCGGACCGTAGGAACCGTGCAGGGCATCCATGGCTGGACCGAGTCGGAGTGGAAGCGCGTTTCGACGGAAGAGGTGGCCAACCTGGTCAGCAAGGACAGTGTGGCGAAAACGAACCTGCCCGGATGGGAAGGGTCATGACCGCGCGCTTTCTCGCCTCGAGCTGTCCCTTGGGCGGCAACTGAAGCGAGAAGGGCGCTCCTGACCCGCACGATCAGACCTGTTGAAGGTCCATGTAGTGCAACGCTCAGGTGACGTCGGGTCCCACGCAAGGCAACTGGTGCCCCGCTGCTCGTCGTTGGAGCGGCGGGGCACCGTGCCGGGGTCACACCGTGTCCGGCTACGACGTGCGGAAGCAGTTGCTCACCGACGCCAAAGTGCGCGACGGGCGCCTGCACGGCGCCAGCGACGACGGGGTGCCGGCGGAGAGTCCGGCAGACCCCCCGTTGAGACTGCGCATGAGACGGAGAACGACGAAGGCCCCGACCGGTCTCCCGGTCGGGGCCTTCGTTCAGCCCGGTGAGGCTGGGCGGAGGATACGAGATTCGAACTCGTGAGGGGTTGCCCCCAACACGCTTTCCAAGCGTGCGCCCTAGGCCACTAGGCGAATCCTCCGCCGCAAACACTACAAGACGCCGAGCAGTGCTCGCGAACTCGATCCCCGGTACGGCCATCGGGTACTGTTGGGCGCAGCCCCTCACGTGGCGCTAACTCTCTGAACTCCCCCAGGGCCGGAAGGCAGCAAGGGTAGGAGGGCTCTGGCGGGTGCGTGAGGGGCGTTCGCGTGCGCGAGGGCGTTCGGGCCCCGTTTTCGGGCGGCGCCACCGCACGTCCCCGCTCCGAGGAGGCGCTTCCCCGCGCCCCTTTCTCCAGGCGCTCGCGCGCTCCCGTTCTCCCCGGGGCCACCGCGCTGGTGTGCGGGTGGACGGCGGGTGGGGTGAGCGCGGCGTGACTTGTCGGTCCGCACCGATATCGTCGGGGGTGTGTCGTCCCTCGCCCTGTACCGCCGGTACCGCCCCGAGACCTTCGCCGAGGTCATCGGGCAAGAGCATGTGACAGAGCCGCTTCAGCAGGCTCTGCGCAACAACCGCGTCAACCACGCGTATCTCTTCAGCGGGCCGCGCGGCTGCGGCAAGACGACCAGTGCGCGCATCCTCGCCCGCTGCCTCAACTGCGAGCAGGGGCCGACACCTTCGCCCTGCGGTGAGTGCCGCTCGTGCCTCGACCTCGCGCGGAACGGCCCGGGGTCGATCGATGTGATCGAGATCGACGCGGCGTCGCACGGGGGCGTCGACGACGCACGCGAGTTGAGGGAGAAGGCGTTCTTCGGGCCGGCCTCCAGCCGGTACAAGATCTATATCGTCGACGAGGCGCACATGGTCACCTCGGCGGGCTTCAACGCCCTGCTGAAGGTGGTCGAAGAGCCGCCCGAGCACCTGAAGTTCATCTTCGCGACGACGGAGCCGGAGAAGGTCATCGGCACGATCCGCTCGCGTACGCACCACTACCCGTTCCGGCTCGTGCCGCCGGGGACGCTGCGTGACCACCTGGCCGAGGTGTGTGAGCGGGAGTCGATCCCCGTCGAGGAGTCCGTGCTGCCGCTCGCCGTTCGCGCGGGCGCGGGGTCGGTGCGGGACGCGATGTCGGTCATGGACCAGCTGCTGGCGGGCGCCGATGAGAACGGCGTGACGTACGCCATGGCCACGGCCCTGCTCGGATACACCGACAGCGCGCTGCTGGACGGCGTGGTGGAGGCTTTCGCGGCGGGCGACGGGGCGCGGGCCTTCGAGATCGTCGACCGCGTCATCGAGGGCGGTCACGATCCGCGGCGCTTCGTGACGGATCTTCTGGAGCGGCTGCGTGACCTGGTGATCATCGCTGCCGTTCCGGACGCCTTGGACAAGGGGTTGATCGACGCCCCGGCAGACGTGGTCGAGGGAATGCGTGCGCAGGCCGTCGCCTTCGGTGCCGCGGAGCTCAGCCGAGCGGCCGACGTGGTCAACACGGGCCTGACCGAGATGCGCGGAGCGACATCGCCGCGGCTCCAGCTGGAGTTGATCTGTGCGCGGGTGCTGCTGCCCGCGGCGTACGGGGACGAACGTTCCGTGCAGGCCCGGCTCGACCGGCTGGAGAGGGGTGCGGCCTTCGCGGGAGGCTCGGGCCTCCCGGCGGCGCCCGTGCAGGCTGCAGGCCCGGCGGCTCCCGCTCCGGCTCCGCGGGCCGCCGCTCCAGCCACGAACGCGAGGGTCGCTGAGCAGGCACAGGACACGGGATCCGCGCCGGCCCGGACCGCGGAGCCGGCGCCCTCCGCCGAGCTGCCCAGTGGCGGCGCGGGTGCTCCGGCCTCGGCGCCCCCGTCCGGTGGCGGCGGCAGGCGCCCGGGTGCGTGGCCCTCGTCGACAGGACCCGCCACAGGAGCCGGGGCAGGAGCCGGGCCCGCGACAGGAGCAGGCGCCGCGGCCGGAGCCGGAGCGGGGGACGAGGATGCCGCGGCGGCCTCCGGAGCGGCCGCACGGGACGAGGCCCCGCCGCGGGAGCCGTCCCGAGCGCCCGGTGCCTGGCCGGGCAGCGGCGGCGGTGCGCAGCGGAGCGCCCCGGCAGAACCCGCGGCTCCAGCCGAACCCGCAGCTTCAGCCGAACCCGCAGCTCCCGCGGGCCCGCCCGAGCCCGCGCCGCAGCCCGCCGGCGCCGCCGACGCGGAGTCCGCACCGGCTCCGGCCGCGCAGGACCCGTCCCAGGGCGCCGCCCAGGTCCGGCAGATGTGGCCGCAGATCCTGGATGCGGTGAAGAACCGGCGCCGCTTCACCTGGATCCTGCTGAGCCAGAACGCGCAGGTCGTCGGCTTCGACGGCTCCACGCTCCAACTCGGTTTCTCCAACTCCGGCGCCCGCGACAGCTTCGTGGGCGGCGGCAGCGAGGACGTACTGATCCAGGCGCTGAACGACGCGCTGGGCGTGCAGTGGAAGGTCGAGGCGATCGTCGACCCGTCCGGTGGCGGCGGCGCGGGCGCGAGAGGCCCTGGCGGCCCGCCGGGCGGCGGTGGCTTCGGCGGCGGTGCGGGCGGCGGCTCCTCGGCTCCCTCCGCCCCTCCCGCCGCACCCTCCGCTTCGTTCTCCCCGTCGGGGCAGCAGGCGCACGGATCGTCCTACGGGCCGGGCACGGGCGGTGGCGGGCAGTCGCCGCAGGGTGGCCAGGGCTCCGGGGGCGGCGCCGCGGGTGCCCGTCAGGCGCTCGCCACCGCGCAGGTCGCCACCGGCGCGCAGTCCGCCGGGGCCTCCGGCCCGGGCAGGGCGAACGGGGTTGTTCCGGGCCCGTCCGGGCCGCACGGTTCCGCGGCGCCGGCGGCCGCCGCGTACAGCAGCACGATCGAGGACGACATGCCCGCGGAGGACGATCCCGATCTTGACGAATCGGCCCTCTCCGGCCATGACTTGATCATGCGCGAACTCGGGGCCACCGTGATCGAGGAGTTCGATCACGAATGAGCTCTTCCGTCCTGTTCCAGGTGGTCGAGGGGCAGGTTGGGTACAGGGTCAGCGGGGTCGGCGCAGAGCACGTAGGCTCGTTCTACGAGATGAAGAACCGCGCGTACGGCATCTGTCCGAGGCGGATGAACAGCCGTACGGCGCGGGCCGCGCGAAGAACTGGCGCCGTGTGTGCACCGTGCACAACCGGCACCGCGTGCGGTGCGGACAAGACGTCGTCGACGAGCCAGGAGCCAAGTCGTGATTCCCGGTGATGGTGGGGGCCAGCCCGACATGCAGCAGCTGTTGCAGCAGGCCCAGAAGATGCAGCAGGACCTCGCCGCGGCGCAGCAGGAGCTGGCCGAGTCGATCGTCGAGGGTTCCTCCGGCGGTGGCCTGGTCAAGGCGAGCGTGAACGGTACGGGCGAGCTCGAGGGCCTCGTCATCGACCCCAAGGCGGTGGACCCGGAGGACACCGAGACCCTCGCCGACCTCGTGCTCGCGGCCGTGCGGGACGCGACTGCGAGCGCCGAACAACTCCAGCAGCAGAAGCTCGGACCGCTCGCTCAGGGCCTGGGCGGAGGCGGCGGCATGCCGGGGCTTCCGTTCTGACGCCGGCACCCCGCTGATGGAACGACCGCGGGGTCGGGGCCCGTTCACCTGGTGAGCGCCGTCACGGGGGAGCCGCCCGACGGCCTGCGGTGAGCGTGCGGGGGCCTTGCGCCGGCGGCGCGGCGGAGCGAGCGGGAAGACAACTCACCGTTCCGCGACGGTCGTTCGGCGACGGCCGGAAGCGGAAGCAGGAGGAAGACCGGCGGGACGAGTCCGACGGCAGGAACGGGAGAATCCGTGTACGAAGGCGTGGTTCAGGACCTCATCGACGAGCTCGGCAGGCTGCCCGGCGTCGGTCCCAAGAGCGCGCAGCGGATAGCTTTCCACGTCCTCCAGGCCGACCCCGCCGACGTACGCCGCCTCGCGCACGCCCTGACGGAGGTCAAGGAGAAGGTCCGTTTCTGCGTGGTGTGCGGCAACGTCGCGCAGGAGGAGAAGTGCCGCGTCTGCCTGGACACCCGGCGTGACGGCAGCGTCATCTGCGTGGTCGAGGAGCCGAAGGACGTCGTCGCGATCGAGCGGACGCGGGAGTTCCGTGGCCGCTACCACGTGCTGGGCGGCGCCATCAGCCCCATCGAGGGTGTGGGGCCGGACGATCTGCGCATCCGCGAGCTGATGACGCGGCTGGCGGACGGCGCCGTCACCGAGTTGATCCTTGCCACCGATCCGAATCTCGAAGGGGAGGCGACGGCCACGTACCTCGCGCGTATGGTCTCCAGCATGGGGCTGAAAGTGACGCGCCTGGCAAGCGGACTCCCCGTCGGGGGAGACCTGGAGTACGCGGACGAGGTCACGCTGGGGCGGGCCTTCGAGGGAAGAAGGTTGCTCGATGTCTGAGGCCACTCTGAACGCGATCGAGGACAATCCGGACGACTTCGCGGTCCAGATCTCCGATCAGATCGAGAGCTTCCTCGTGTCGGTGACCGAGGTGGCGAAGGGCGACGACCCGGACAGCGCGATCCCTTACCTGCTGCTGGAGCTGTCCCAACTCCTGCTCGCCGGCGGCCGGTTGGGCGCCCATGAGGATTTCGTGCCTGTGGAGCGGTACGAGCCGGACATCGGTCCCGAGTCGGACGTCGACGAGATGCGTCTCAAGCTCGCGGCGCTGCTGGACCCGGTGGACGTCTACAACGAGGTCTTCGACCCGTACGAGCCGCGCACCGCGCCCGTACCCTGCCGCATCTCCGACGATCTCGCCGACGTGGTCACCGATCTGCGGCACGGCATGGCGCACTACAGCGAGGGCAGGGTCAGCGAGGCCCTGTGGTGGTGGCAGTTCTCGTACCTGTCGAACTGGGGGCCCACCGCCTCCGCCGCGCTGCGGGCCCTGCAGTCCCTCGTCGCGCACGTGCGGCTCGACACCCCGCTGCGCGAACTCGACGGCCTGGACACGGACAGCCCGATCGCCGATGACGACGACGGCGAGCTGGAGAAGGAGGCCGGCGCGGTCATGGCAGCGGAGATCGGCGTCCCGCTAGGCATGCAGCCCGACGGCGGCGGTCGCTGACACCTCTGCCCGCGCACTCTTCCTCAAGCGGGGCGATGAGTTTTCGCGCCGTCCGCGGTCGCCACTTGCAGGACCGGTGAAGGCGACGGCGAGGGAGGCGTGCCGACCATGGACAAGCGGTTCACCGCAAGACTGCGCAAGGGCCCCGACGTGGGGGGCTGGACGTATGTCGTCTGGCCCGACTCCGTCGAGTACTTCGGCACCCGAGGCCTGGTGAAGGTGCGGGGCACGGTCGACGGGCATCCGTTCCGGAGCTCGTTCATGGCCCTGGGTGACGGCACGCACAAACTGCCCGTGAAGGCGGAGGTGCGCAGGGCGATCGGCAAGAAGGCGGGGGAGATGGTGACCGTTCGTCTGGAGGAGCGGATCGACGGGCGCGACTGAGGCGTCCACCACTGAGGTGCACATGGACGAGCGAGCGCTTGCCGACGAGTTGGACCGGCGCATCCGCATGCTTTCCGAGCCGACGACGGAGTCGGTACGCCGGGTCCGTCGTGAGTTCTCGAAGGATCTGCGAACGGAGTCGGGCGAGTACGCCGTGGCGCTGGCTTGGGCGCTGGCGGACCGGCAGCGCTGGGTCGCCTTCGAGTTGATCTACCACCACCCGACTGCCCTGACCTGCCTGAGCGTTGAGGATGTCGAGGGGCTCGCCGGCCGGCTCGACAGCTGGGTCTCGGTGGATACCTTCGGCTGCTGCGTCTCGGGTCCTGCCTGGCGGCGGGGGGTGATCCCCGACGAGGTGATCCACCGGTGGGCCGGATCTGAGGACCGGTGGTGGCGCCGCGCCGCCCTGGTCTCGACCGTCCCCCTGAATCTGCGATCCCGTGGCGGCACCGGCGACGCGGAGCGCACCCTCGACATCTGCGCCCGGCTGGTGTCGGACCGCGACGACATGGTCGTCAAGGCGCTGTCGTGGGCTCTGCGTCAGCTGGTGATCTGGGACCCGGACGCCGTGCGGAGCTTCATCCGGAGCAACCAGGAAGTCCTTGCCGCCCGCGTGGTCCGCGAGACCGGGCACAAGCTCGACACCGGCTACAAGAACCCACCCCGGACATCGCGGGCCCGCTGAGCCTCAAGTGCCTGCTCAGGCAGGTCACTTCGAGGACTCGACGGCCGCGGCGACGTCTTCCAGGTCCTTCGACACCGTCTTCGCCACGGCCTTGGAGCCGATCCCGCCGAGGAACTTCCCCATCGCGCCGCCGAGGCTCTTCTTCTCCGTCTCGGCGTCGAGGACCAGCCGGACGGTGGTGGCTCCGTCCTGGTCGGGAGTGAGCGTGAACTCCGACATGTAGTGCACGCCCCGCGAATCGGATTCGACGACGTAGCGCGCGGGGGCCTCGGCGGCCGTCACGTACATCTCCTCGGTGGCTTCCTTGCCGAAGATCCTGCGGGTCTCCCGCCATCGCGTGCCCACCCCGAAGGGGCCTTCGCTGAGAACTTCCACGCTTTCGATGCCGGCGATCACCCCGGGAGAGCCTTCGATGTCCGTCATCGCCTGCCACACCCGCTCCACGGGAGCCGCGATGCGGAGCTCCACCGTCACCTGCCACGTGGTCATGAACGAGCCCTTCCGTCGGGGACCGGTGTCTGATTCCGGCCTCCTTGGCCGGAATCAGATCAGCAGTCTCCGGCAACGGAGCTCGGGCGTCGAGGGATTGGCAGCGACTCCCGGTGCGACTCGGTCCTCGGCCGTGCTCAGGCGCCGTCCTCGCGGGGCGGTACGTAGAAGGCCGTCGTGCCGCGAACCGCCTCCTCCACGGCGTCGGCCGGTGCGCCGGAAGCCTCGTGCGCCGCGCCCCACAACTCGCTGCTGCGGGTCATGAAGTTCCGTGCCTCGTCGCTCGCTTCGAACTTCTCGTGGTCGCCGACGGACTCGCCGCGCAGATGCATCCCGAGACCGATCAGCGTGAGGTCCCAGCCGACGCCGACGGCTCCCGGGCCGAACTGGTCCCAGAACTCCGGGGGTACGACGGCGACATGCTCCAGTTCGAAGAGCGTCTTCTCCTCGCCCTTTGGTGTCAGGCGCACCTCGACCTCGCTGAAGCCGGGGCTCTCGCCCATCACCCAGCTCACCTTGAGCAGCCGGGGCCGTTCGCAGCGCAGGATCTCGCCGCCCGCGTTGCCCTCGAGCTGGTAGTTGCCGCCGAGCTTCAGGTCGCCGCTCACGGGGAGGAACCACCGGGCGATGCGTTCCGGGTCCGTGCAGGCGTCCCAGACGTCCTCGGCCGTGGCGTCGTACGTCCGCCGCAGCAGGATGGTGCGGGCCTCCTCCTCGCCCACGCTCCGGCTGCCGACTTCCCGGTGGATGTCGTTGATCTCGTCGATGATGTCGCTCATCACTGCTCCTTGCCGCTGTCCGCGCCGGCGCCTCTTGTGCGGCGTTCGCGCTTGCCGCGCGCCAGCTCCGTGCCGAGCGCGTCCAGCCGCTGTTCCCAGAAGCCCCGGAAGCGCTCGAGCCATGTATCGACCTCGCGCAGGGGAGCGGGCTCGACGGCATAGAGCCGCCGGGTGCCCTCCGGCCGTACGGAGGCGAAGCCCGTCTCGCGCAGTACCCGCAGGTGCTGGGAGACGGCGGGCTGGGAGATGCCGAACTCGGCCTGGATCACGGCGCCGACGGCTCCCGAGGTCCGCTCACCGTCGGCGAGCAGTTCGAGTATCCGGCGGCGCACCGGGTCTCCCAGGACATCCAACGCGTGCACGGCAGCAATATATACAGCCACGGCTTATATAAGCCATAGGTGAAGCAAGGATTCCGGCCGCCGCCCCGGTGGCGTCGTCCTGCGGGGGCCGGGGGCCGGGGGCCGGGGGCCGTGGGCCGTGGGCCGTGGGGCCGGAGCAGGCAGGATCCAGGGCCGTGCAGAGGTCCGGGGCCGGTGCCGGAGCGGGCGGATCAGCGCGAGCGTGGCCCCTGCCCCTCGGGAGGTGCCGCCTCCTCCAGGGACGCGGCTATGTCCGCGAGGTCCTTGGCCAGAGCCTTGGCCGCGCCCTTGGCGCCGACGGTGACGAAGGCCTTCATCAGCACGGCCTTGAGACCGCCCTGTTCGCCGGTCTCGGCGCCGAAGGTCAGGCGCACCGAAGTGGCGTCGTCCCCCTGCGGCGTGAGCAGGAACTCCGAGGTGTAGTGCGTGCCGCGGGACTCGGCCTCGACCACGTAGCGGGTCCGGGGCTCGCTCTCGGTCACCCACATCTCCTCGGTGGCCTCCTTGCCCAGCATGCGGCGCGTCTCCCGCCAGCGGGTGCCGACTCCGAAGGGGCCTTCGCTGAGCATCTCGATCCGGTCGATCCCCTTGATCACATCGGCACCGTGCTCGATGTCCGTCAGCGCGGCCCACACCTTGTCCACCGGTGCCGCGATGCGGCGCTCCACTGTCACCTGTGGTGAACTCATCGTTCGTCCTCCGGAGTTGAGGACGGACCCCGTTGTTCCATCCCTGTAGCCGGAATTGGAGCAGAGGGCACTGACAACGGCCGCCTGGGCGACAGGGCGGGCCCCTCCCGGAGCCGGCCGCTCCGCCGGAATGGCGGGGCGCCGCTGTCCGGAACCGATGACGGCGCCGTCCGGTCACGCGGTGTGACGGCACCTGACAAGGGCAGCAGTGCCGCCTCGCGCCGGCGGAACGGGAGCCGGCCTGAACGGACGGAACCCCGGCACGCAGCCGCTCGGGCAGGGAAAGCGGGCCGCCGAGGGTGGCCGAGCGCCAATGGTGAGTCCTCCGCCCAGTAGCGCCCGCGTGTGACCCTTCTTACGTTCCCGTGTGGACGCCCCTTGAACGGGCAGGGTTGCTCGCTGGACGAGAGGGCGGGACGCCTTCTCGGTAAAATGAGCCGACCCGAGGACTTCCGGACGGGAGTCGCCCCGGCCACTCAGGCAGGCAGGGGAAGGGCGCGAGGACTTGAGAATCGAGGAGCGAGCACACGTGGGCCTAGTCGTGCAGAAGTACGGCGGCTCCTCCGTTGCCGATGCCGAGGGCATCAAGCGCGTTGCCAAGCGGATCGTCGAGGCCAAGAAGAACGGCAACCAGGTTGTCGTCGTGGTCTCGGCGATGGGTGACACGACGGACGAGCTGATCGATCTCGCGAAGGAAGTGTCCCCCGTACAGACGGGGCGCGAGTTCGACATGCTGCTGACCGCCGGAGAGCGAATCTCCATGGCACTGCTGGCGATGGCGATCAAATCCCTCGGCCACGAGGCACAGTCGTTCACCGGAAGCCAGGCAGGCCTGATCACCGACTCCGCCCACAACAAGGCGCGGATCATCGACGTCACGCCGGGCCGTATCCAGACCTCCGTCGACGAGGGCAACATCGCGATCGTCGCGGGCTTCCAGGGCGTCTCGCAGGACAGCAAGGACATCACCACGCTGGGCCGCGGCGGCTCCGACACGACCGCCGTCGCGCTGGCCGCCGCGCTGGAAGCGGACGTCTGTGAGATCTACACCGACGTCGACGGTGTGTTCACCGCCGACCCGCGGGTCGTGAAGAAGGCCCGCAAGATCGACTGGATCTCCTTCGAGGACATGCTGGAGCTGGCGAGCTCGGGTTCGAAGGTCCTCCTGCACCGCTGCGTCGAGTACGCCCGCCGCTACAACATCCCGATCCACGTCCGGTCGTCCTTCTCGGGGCTTCAGGGCACCTGGGTCAGCAGCGAGCCGCCGGGTGGATATGAAGGGCACGGAGAGGGCACCCCGGGTGCACAGGCCGCGCTGAAGAGCGGGCAGAGCAAGGACAGCGGGCAAGGGGAACAGTCGATGGAACAGGCCATGATCTCGGGTGTCGCGCACGACACCTCGGAGGCGAAGATCACGGTTGTCGGAGTGCCGGACAAGCCCGGTGTGGCCGCGGTGATCTTCCGTGCCATCGCGGACGCCGAGGTCAACATCGACATGGTCGTGCAGAACGTCTCCGCCGCGTCGACCGGTCTGACGGACATCTCCTTCACGCTCCCCAAGAGCGAGGGGCGCAAGGCGATCGGGGCGCTGGAGAAGGCGCAGGGCGGCATCGGGTTCGACTCGCTGCGCTACGACGACCAGATCGCGAAGATCTCGCTCGTCGGTGCCGGAATGAAGACGAACCCCGGTGTGACGGCCACCTTCTTCGAGGCCCTGTCGCAGGCGGAGGTCAACATCGAGCTGATCTCCACCTCGGAGATCCGCATCTCGGTCATCACGCGCGAGGACGACGTCAACGAGTCGGTGCGCGCGGTGCATTCGGCGTTCGGGCTCGACAGCGAGAGTGACGAGGCAGTCGTCTACGGAGGCACAGGGCGGTGACGCCCCCGGCCCGTGCCGCCCGCCCCGGCGGCGGGCGCGCGGGCAAGCCCGTCCTGGCGGTCGTCGGTGCGACCGGGGCCGTCGGGACGGTACTGCTCGGCCTGCTCTCCGAACGGGCCGACGTCTGGGGCGAGATCCGCCTGATCGCCTCGCCGAGCTCCTCCGGACGGGTACGGGACGTACGCGGCGAGGGCACCGCTGTGCGCGCGCTGAGCGAGGAGGCGCTCAAGGGCGCCGACGTGGCGGTCTTCGCCGTTCCGGAGCAGGTCGCGGCACGGTGGGTACCCGTCGCCGCCGGGCTCGGTGTCGTCGTCGTGGACGGCTCCCGGGCCTTCCGTATGGCGGAGGACGTGCCGCTGGTCGTGCCCGAACTCAACGGCGAGGCCGTGAGGAAGAGGCCGCGCGGCGTCATCGCCAGTCCCGGCTGCACGACTCTCTCGATGATCGTCGTGCTGGGCGCCCTGCACGGGGAGTGGGGGCTGGCCGAGCTGGTCCTCTCCTCGTACGAGGCCGTCTCCGGCGCGGGTCGTTCCGGAGTGGAGGCGCTGCGCGGCCAGTTGGCGGCCGTCACGTCCGCGGAGGCGGCCGGTGCCGAGCTGGGCAGGCATCCCGGCGACGTGCGGCGGGCCGTGGCGGAGGGGCGTGGGGCCGCCGTGGCTTCCACGTCCGCTTCACCGGGCGACCCGCACGCCACGCCCGTCGCGCTCAACGTCGTGCCGTTCACGGGGGAGATGAGCGAGGGCGGGTGGACGTCCGAGGAGCTGACCGTCCGCGACGAGACGAGGAAGCTCCTCGGGCTGCCCGGCCTTCCCGTCGCGGCGACGTGCGTGCGGGTGCCGGTGTTCACGGCTCATTCGACGTCCCTGCACGCCCGGTTCGAGCGTGAGGTGTCCGTGGGGCGAGCGCGCGAGATACTGGCGAACGCGCCGGGCGTCGTGCTGTGCGACGACCCGGCCCTTGGCGACTTCCCGACTCCCGCGGACGTGGCCGGCACGGACCCCACCTGGGCGGGACGTGTGCGGCAGTCGCTGGACGACCCGCAATCGCTGGAGCTGTTCGTCTGCGCGGACAACCTGCGCAAGGGCGCGGCGCTCAACATGGCGCAGATCGCCGAGCAGGTCGCGGCGGAGAAGGCCGCGTCGGGCAACTAGGCCGTCATGCGCGGTCGTTGGGGGCGACGGCACCGCCCCCGCAGGACCCTCGCCGATCGGGCCGGACGGTCGAAGCAACCCTGCCGCTCGTGCCGCGGTCCTTCCGGGTGTCGTGTTCGCGGGGCCGCCTCTGCCGACGCGCAGCGGTGACCGACGGGAGGGTGCAGTCCATGGAGTTCGACCCCGGCCTCTGCCTGGACGTTCCGGAGGGTTTCGACGACAGCGACGCCGAGTCCCAGGTTCATCCCATGGCGAGGAAGCTCTTCCCCGCCACGACCGCCGCCGACGCCTTCAGGAAGGCCCACGAGTGGGTGGGCGAGCACGATGTCTTCCTGGTGGATGTCTCATGGGACTTCATGCACGACGAGGACGAACCCTTCATGCTGAGCGTCTATTTCACGTTCGAGCTGGAGCCCGAGGACGCCTGAGGGCTCCTTCTCGGTCCGCCGCGGTTTCGCGGTCCGTCCGCATCGGCCGGTCGACGGGGCCGGGTTCGCCGTGCGGGACGCTAGCGGTCCGTCCGCTCCTCCTCGTACTCGGTCAGCACCTCGTCGAGGACGGCCGCAGCCTCGGTGCCCGCACCGTCGCACATGAGCCCCGCGAGGGAGATGAGCGCCTTCCACAGCGTCCAGCCCCGTCCGCGCTCCCAGCAGGCGGCGTCGACGTGACCCCCGGCGTACATCGCCTCCCGGAAGGCCTTCCGGCTCTCGCCGGACAGCAGCGTCCACGCGATGCTCAAGTCGCAGGCGGGATCGCCGACGCCCGAGCATCCGAAGTCGATGACGGCTGAGAGACGTCCCTCCGCGACGAGCAGATTGCCGGACGCCACATCGCCGTGGAACCAGACGGGCCGGCCCTCCCACGAGGCGTTCAGGGCCGACTCCCACGCGGCCGTGGCCGTCTCGGCGACGGCAGGGATGCGTCCCGCCAGCGCCTCGATGGAGCGGCGCGTCTCGGCGTCGTACGTCGTGAGCGGGGCGCCGCGGTAGAAGCTGTGCGCCCCGGCGAGCGGCCCGCCGGTCGCGTCGATCCCCTGAAGCGTGGTGAGGAAACCGGCGAGGTCCGTGGCGAACTCCGTGAGATCACCGATGCGTTCCCTGCTCGCGGTCTCGCCCTCGATCCACCGGTTGACGGACCAGCGGAAGGGATAGCCCTCCGCGGGCTCGCCCTTGGCGAGCGGCGCGGGCACCGGCAGCGGCAGCCGCGGCGCGAGTACCGGCAGCCACGTCTGCTCCTTGTCGACCTGCGGCGCGTATCCCTCGGCGCTCGGCAGGCGGACGGCCATCTCGTCGCCGAGGTGGAACGTGCGGTTGTCGACGCCGCCCGCCGCGACGGGCGTGACCGGCAGATGGGCCCAGCGCGGGAACTGCGAGGCGATCAACTTCCGTACGAGGTCCGCGTCGACCGACGGGGGTGCTGAGATTTCGCTCACCCGGCACAGGCTGGCTTGTGCGTGTGCCGCGGACAAATGGATTTCCTCGCGCAGGGCCACCTCCGCCAATGCGTTCGGCGTCTCCGGGAACTGTCGACCGTCTGCTGTATCCACGCGGAACGGTGCGAAGTTCTACGTCAAGGAAGGGTCTTGGCACTGGCCTGTACACGACGACTGGACGAGAATTTCTCTCCCGGGCGCTGCAACCGGCTCCGGGGGGCGAGGCGTCTTTCTGTCCACTGCCTGGATTCGCGAGAGGCGCTGTGACGATGAGGGCATCCGGGAAGAGCTGGTACGCATGAACGCGTTCGAAGGTTCGTCTCCGACGATGACAAACGCGTACAACCCTGCAGGGGGAGTGTGTGTCCAACAAGCGTGGCGGAAGCATTCGGATCAGTACTCGCGACGGCACCTGGCACCTCCGGCATCGCAACCGGGGGCATGCCGGTGATCTCGCCGTGGTCCGCCACCCGTCCCACGCGTGTCCCTGCCCCGGGCGCGGAATCTGACGACGCGATGGCAGCGGGCACGACAGTCGACCACCTGACCGAGACCTACCGAGTCCACTACAAGTCGCTGCTCGGGCTCGCGGCCCTGCTCCTGGACGACACCGCGTCCTGCGAGGACGTCGTGCAGGAGGCCTTCATCCGCGTCCACTCCGCACGCAAGCGCGTCCGCGACCCGGAGAAGACCCTCGCGTATCTGCGGCAGACCGTCGTCAACCTCTCCCGTTCCGCGCTGCGCAGGCGCATCGTCGGTCTGAAGCTGCTCTCCAAGCCGATGCCGGACATGGCGAGCGCCGAGGAGGGCGCGTACGAGCAACTGGAGCGCGACGAGCTGATCCACGCCATGCGCGGCCTGCAGCGCCGCCAGCGCGAGGTGCTGGTGCTGCGCTACTTCGCGGACATGACCGAGGCGCAGGTGGCCGACGTGCTAGGACTGTCGCTCGGCTCGGTGAAGGCCTACGGCTCGCGGGGCATCGCCGCGCTCAGGGTCGCGATGGAGGCGGCGTCATGAGTGCGTACGACGACCAGGACATGGTCCTGAGCCGGCGGCTGCGCGAGCTCGTGCGTCTGGCCGGAGCCGGTGAGCTGCAGGACGTCTCGAGCGAGCCCGGCGGTCCCTACGAGCTGGGTATGCACCTCAACGGGCACAACCCGGGCGGCCGCGGTGCCGCGCCGGTCGCCGCCCACGAGCAGGGCGGCCCGGGCACCGGTCCCGAGGAGCCCGGTCTGCCGGACGGGCCGCACGCGCCCGAGACGCCGCACGCGCCGGACGCACCCCACGTGCCCGAAAGCCCCGAATTCCCGCCGCACGAGGCACCCGAGTCCCCCGATCTGCCGGATCTGCCCGGAGTGCCGGACGTCCCGGAGGTCGACGGTCCGGCGGAGATGCCGGAGATCCCCGGCGCACCGGACGTGCTGCGGAGCCCGGAGATCCCGCCGACGCCGGACATACCGCCGGCGCCGCATGTCCCCGACATGCCCGACGTTCCGGAGGCTCCCGAGATCCCAGAGAGCCCCGGCATCCATGACGAGCCCGAGATCCCGGAACCTCCGCGGATCGACGATCCGGACCTGCCGGAGCTGGACCGGCCCGTCGACCTCCCGGGCCCCCCTGCGGACCTGCCGGGCGCGCCCGGCGACCCATCGGCCCCGGACGCGCCCGACGTGCCGCGTCCGCCGGACCTCCCTGACCCTCCGCATTCCGCCCCCGGTGGGCCGGACGCGGTTCTCGACGCGGTAGCAGCCAGCGCGGTAACAGCCATGCATTCGAACCACACGTACACGATGCGATTCCCGGACGAGCCGGGTCCGTCCGGCCTGGAGCAGCCGGAGCGGCGTCACGGCTCCCCGCAGGAGTGGGGAGAAGGCGCCGCCGTGCCTCCGCCCGCTCCCGGCGGCAACGGCGGGCAGGGCTCCGGCGGCGGTCTCCGCGGAACGGGCGGCGGGGGCAGCGGCGGCGACGGGGAACACGGTCCCGCCGGCGACGGCGGTCACGACGGCGACGACAGCGAGGTCGAGGCGGAGCTGCGCCGGATGCTGCACCAGAGCGTGCGCGGCATCGAGCCCGCCCCCGAGGCCCTCACCCACCTCAAGCACGCGGTGCCGGCCCGCCGTGCGCACCGCCGCCGTGCCCTCGCGGGCGCCGCGGCCGCCGTCGTGCTGGTGGGAGTGGGCTTCCCCGGGCTGGTGAACGCGGGGCTGATCCCGGGCATCGAGGGCGGCTCGTCGATCAACGCGGGCGAGGGCAACAGCCAGGCGCAGAGCGTCGGCGGGGCGAACGGTACCGGCAACACCCAGGGCCCGGGCAGCGGGTCGGGCGGTGCGAGCGGCAACGGCGGCAAGTCGGGCGGCGGTGACGGATCGGCGTCGCCCTCGCCCACGCAGGGCGCGGGCTCCGAGGGGGGAGACCCGAACGACACCCTCGCCACGAGCGCCCCGAGCTGCGGCCGGCAACAGCTCGGCGACGGCTCGGCGGCGACGGAGAGCCCCGACTCCGAGGGGAAGGTCTACGGCAGCTTCCGCGTCGTCAACACCTCCTCCGACGCCTGCACCGTCGAGGGCGAGGGCATCGTCGGCGCGTCCGCGCACGGCCGTGCCGACATCGAGCGCATAGACGTCCTGGACCACACCGCGGGCGACGCCGCCACGGCGCTTCCCGACCCCGCCCTCGCCGCGAGCGAGCTGGTGCTGAAGCCCGGCCAGGCCTACGAGGTCAAGTGGGCCTGGGTGCCCAAGGACTGCGAACCCTCCGGCGATCCCGAGCCCAAGGCCCAGGAGGGCAACGGGCCCGAGGGCAGCCAGGGCGGCAACAACGGCAACCCCGGCGGCAACGACAGCGGTGGCAGCAACGGGAACTCCGGCGGCGACGACGCCGGCGGCAACAGCTCCAACTCCGGCGGCGACGGCGGGGAGTCGGACGAGGAGGCCAGCGTCGTGCTCAGCCACACACCGGACGTGGGCGATCCGGCGGCGGCGAACACCGAACTCGAGGGCGCCTGCGCCGGCACGCTCTACCGCACCGGAGTGCTTGCGGCCGACTGACCGGGTCGACTGGCCGGGCCGCGGGCCCGCGGGCCCGCGGGCCCTCCGGGACCGGTTGGCCGGGGTGGGAAAGCCGGACGGCGAAGGTGCCCCGCGGCCTGTGTCCGGCGGCCATACCCTGCACCCGCTCATGAGCTGTGCCGCGCCCCGGCCCGTCGCCCGGCGCCCCTCGCTGCGCGTACCCGCGCTCCGGCCCGTCGCCCAGGGCCGCTCGCTGCGCGTACCCGCGCCCCGTGCGTGCCCGGGTCCCGACACCGCGCGCACCCGCGCTCCGGCCCGTCGCCCAGCGCCGAATGCACCCGCGCCGCGTGCGTGCCCGGATCCCGACGCTGCGCGTACCCGCGCCGCGTGCGTGCCCGGCGCCTGGCGCCGCGCGCACCCGCGCCGCGCGCACCCACGCGCCACCGCCGCTCCCCGGCCCCGTACCGTTGAGGCGTGTACCGGTTCCTGCTGACCCCGCGGTGGTGGGGAATCAACCTCTTCTCCGTGCTGGCGATCCCGGTGTGCCTCTTCATGGGCAGCTGGCAGCTCTCCCGCTTCGAGGCACGGGTCGAGAGCCATGAGGAGCAGCAGAGGACGGTCTCCCGCGCGGAGCACGCGAAGCCCGAACCGCTGTCCCGGCTGCTGCCCGTCGACGCCGTGACCAGCGGCCGCACCGCGGAGGTCACCGGACGCTACGACACCTCCCGTCCGCTGCTGGTCCCCGACCGGAGCCTGGAGGGCAGGCGTGGCTTCTACGTGCTGTCGCTGCTGCGCACCCACGCCGGGACCGGCGGCCACGGCAAGGCGCTCCCGGTGGTGCGGGGATGGCTGCCCGGCGACGCCGATCCCTCCCGGGTGCCCCGGACTCCGCGCGGGGAGGTGCGGGTGACCGGTGCGCTCCAGGCGTCCGAGACACAGGGCACTCCGGGCGTGCGGGCCGAAGGGGGCCTGCCGAAGGGGCAGCTCGGCATGATCAGCGCGGCGGCCCTCGTCAACGTCGTCCCGTACGACGTCCACGACGCCTGGATCACCGTGCAGCACATCCCTGCCGACTCGAAACTGAAGCCGGTGCCGCCCGTACGTCCCGACAACACCGGCCTCGACATCAAGGCGTTCCAGAACCTCGGCTACACGGCCGAGTGGTTCGTCTTCGCGGGCTTCGTGGTCTTCATGTGGTTCCGGCTCTTCCGCCGGGACGCGGAGCTCGCGAAGGACGCCGCGCTCGGCATCATCCCCGGGCCGCAGGAGCAGGATCCGGAAGGTGCCTCAGGGCAAAGTCGATCTCCAGCCTCAACTGCTTGATCCGCTCCTCGACCACGAGCGATCCGTGCCCGGCGTCGTAGCGGTACACCTCGTGCGGTGCCCCTCGCCGCTCCAGCCGCTGCACGTAGTTCTCGACCTGCCGGATGGGGCAGCGCGGGTCGTTGACGCCCGCGGAGATGAAGACCGGTGCGCGGACGTCGTCGACGTACGTCAGCGGTGACGAGACCTCGTAGCGCTCCGGCACCTCCTCTGGGGAGCCGCCGAGCAGCGTGCGGTCCAGCGACTTCAGCGCCTCCATCTCGTCGTGGTACGCGGTGACGTAGTCGGCGACCGGCACGGCGGCGAGGCCGACCGCCCACGCCTCGGGCTGGGTGCCCAGGCCGAGCAGCGTCAGATAGCCGCCCCACGATCCGCCGCCCAGCACCAGCCGACTGGGATCGGCGAGGCCGGAATCGACGGCCCACTCACGCACCGCCGCGATGTCCTCCAGCTCGATGAGGCCGACGCGGTGCTTGAGCGCGTCCGTCCAGGCCCGTCCATAGCCGGTGGAGCCGCGGTAGTTGACGCGTACGACGGCGAAGCCGTGGTCGATCCACGCGGCGGGCTGGCCCGCGAAGGCGTCGCTGTCGTGATGGGTCGGGCCGCCGTGCACGTCGAAGACGGTGGGGAAGGGGCCCTCGCCCTCCGGCTTCTGCACGAGCGCGTGGATGGTGCCGCCGGGGCCCTCCACCCAGGCGTCCTCGACTGCGACCGACGGCGGTGCCGTCATGCCGGGCGGGTCCAGGACGACGTCACCGGCGACGGAACGCACCTGCGGTGGCTGTGCCGCGGACGACCACAGATACTCGACGCTGACGCCGGTGCCATCCGCTCCGCCGGGCCCCTCCGTTCCCTGCGCGGCCTGCGCGACGGGCCGTACCGTCGCGTCGGAGACCGAGCCGGGCGGGGTCTCGACCCGGGTCAGGGTGCGGTCCGCGAGGTCGTAGCGCCACAGGTCGCTGCGCGCCTGGTGGCTGTGGGACACGAGGAGCGCGCTGCCGTCCGGATACCAGTCGGCGCTCACGTCCCCGGGCAGGTCGATGGCGAGCTCGGTCGTGTCTCCAGTGAGGGGTTCCCAGATCATCGGCTCCCAGCGGCCCGTGCGCTGGTGCGCGATCAGCAGCCGGGAGTCGTCCGGCACGGGCGCGAACCCGAGGGCGGACAGGCCGAGTTCCTTGGTGCCTCCCTCGCTGTCGTCGAGTTCGGCGACGGTCGTGCCGTCGGGGCGCATCACGCGCAGCGCGGAGTGCATCGCGTCGCCGTGCTCGGTGTGTTCGACGACGAGCAGCGTCCCGTCGTGCGAGAGGTCGGCCACCCCGGCGGACTCGCGATGGCGGTAGATCTCGACGGGCTCCTGGCCGGGACGGCAGAGGTGGATCGTCGTGCCGTCCTCGTCGGTCGAGCGGCCGATGACGGCACTGCCGTCGCGTCCGATGGTCAGTCCCGCGGGGAAGGACGGGGCGAGACCGGGTACCGCCGGCTCGTCGTCGCCGCCCTTGAAGGGCTGCCGCATCCAGACCCCGAACTCGTCACCGTCGGTGTCGGAGAACCACCAGATCTCCTCGCCGTCGGGCGTCAGTACGCCGTCGGTCGTCCCGTTGGGGCGGTCGGTCACCTGGCGGTGCTCACCGGTGACCCGGTCCCACGCGTACAGCTCGAAGGTGCCCGTCACGTTGGAGACGTACAGCGAGCGGTCGGGAGCGTCCTCGGCCCAGTCGGGCAACGAGACCCGCGGTGCCCGGAAGCGCTTCTCCCACTCCGGCATGGCATCGGTCTTCTGCGTCATGTGCCCATTCTGCGCCGGGAGCGGACGCCGCG
The DNA here is from genome assembly GCF_015910445.1 of Streptomyces bathyalis. Taxonomy (NCBI): domain Bacteria; kingdom Bacillati; phylum Actinomycetota; class Actinomycetes; order Kitasatosporales; family Streptomycetaceae; genus Streptomyces; species Streptomyces bathyalis. The sequence continues at coordinate 3,336,317 of NZ_CP048882.1, read as the reverse complement.
AGGGCGGGGGCCGCCGTACGTGGCGGGATCAACATCGTTTCGGGGCGGGGCCCGCGGGACAAGCAGACGGGACGGGGACCTACGTACGCGCACGCAAGACGCACCGACCGGGCGGACGGAGGCGACGTGGCTGACGGGACGAACGGTGAGCCGACGGCACGGCACGGGCAGGACGGATCCGACGGGACCAGGACCAACAGCTCTGCGCCAGGGGGAAGTTGGGCGCCACCGCCACCGCCCCCGCCGACGCCACCGGCTCCGCCGACGGCACCGTCCGGACCGCCGAGCCGCAGGGGACTGCTCGCGGCCGGAGCGGCCGCCGGGATCGGCGTGGTCACGGGTTGCGGCACGTCCTCCCCCTCGCGGCCCGACGACGCGAAGGGCGGCGCGAGTTCGGCACGTGACGGCGGGCGCAGCGCCTCGCCGTCAAGGTCCCCGAAGCCGCGGCGGACCAGGAAGCGGCCTCAACTGCCTCGCGGCGGCCGGGAGTTGTTCCCGAAGTACCGGCTGGTCGGCTACTGCGGGCTGCCGGGAGCTCCGGCGCTGGGCCGCCTCGGCGACGGCGATCCGGGCAAGCGGGCCTCCGAGATCGAGAAGACCGCGCGCAAGTATGCCGGGGGCCGCGAGGCGCTGCCCGTGCTGGAACTCCTCGCCACCGTGGCCAACCCGAACGCGGGCCCCGACGGCGAGTACCGCACCCGGACCCCCGGGAAGACGATCCGCCGCTTCCACGAACTCGCCCGCAAGAACGACGCGTTGCTGCTGCTGAACATCCAGCCCGGACGCGCCGGGATGCTCGACGAGGTCAGGGCACTGGAGGAATGGCTGGAACACCCCGACGTAGGAGTGGCCCTCGACCCCGAATGGGACATGGGCCCCGGCCAGACGCCCGGCGAGACATACGGACGCACCGGCGGCGGCGAGATCAACGACGTCGCCGACCACCTGTCGAAGCTCGTCGACGAGCACGATCTGCCGCACAAGCCGCTCGTCTTCCACCAGGTCGCCACGTCCGTCCTCAGCGACGAGAAGAAGCTGCGCCCCGCGGACGGCGTCACGTTGATCAAGAGCGCCGACGGCATAGGATCCCCCGGACTCAAGCGGGCCACGTGGCGGCAGCTCGTCGAGGACATGCCCGACGGACTCCACACCGGATTCAAGCTCTTCTACGAGGAGGACGCCGAGGGCTCCCGCCTGATGAAGCCGCCGGAGGTCCTGAAGCTGCGCCCGGAACCGGAGTACGTGATGTATGAGTAGCGGCCTGCGGCACGTCCTCGCCGGTTCGGGAACGGTCGCGGCGCGGCCGAGGCGCGGCGCGGGCCGAGGCGTGGAGCGCCGACGAGCTCGTGTCCGGAGCGTAGCGGGACGGTCACCCGGGCCGTAGCGTCTGCTCATGCCGATGAACCGAGCACATCGAAGGTTGTGCAGCTCCGAGAAGTGGGCGCAGGGCGTGCGTGACCGTCTGCTGCCCTGGGCCCTCGAGGACGTCGAACTGGGCGACGAGGTACTGGAACTCGGCCCCGGGTACGGCGCCAACCTCCGCGTACTGGTCGAGCAGGTCCCCAGCCTCACCGCCGTGGAGATCGACGGGGACACCACGCGTCTGCTGCGGGAGAGTTGGGGCGAGCGTGCCCGCATCATCCACGGTGACGCCTCGGATCTGCCGTTGCCGGACGGCGGCTTCTCATCCGTGGTCTGCTTCACGATGCTCCACCACGTGCCGGAGGTCCCGACGCAGGACAAGATCTTCCGCGAGGCCTTCCGTGTGCTGCGTCCCGGCGGGATCTTCGCGGGCAGCGACAGCCAGCCCAACTTCCGTTTCCGGCTGCTGCACATCGGCGACACGATGAACACGCTGCCCCCGAAGACGCTTCCGGGACGGCTGGAGGCGGCGGGCTTCACCGATGTACTGGTCGACCGGCACCCGGAGAGCGGCGGCCTGCGCTTCCGCGGCCGGCGTCCCGAGTGACGGCGCACCCGTACCGGCGCAGCGGCTTCCAGCTGGGCGCGTTTCCGAAGTCGTCGCCGCGGGGGCGGTGACGGAAGGACCCCGGGCTCTCTCCGGGGCCCTTCGGGCCACCAGGCTGGGGGTCCCCCCCCGGGGCCCCAAGGGCCCAGGGGGAGTGCCTCCCGGTCGGGGCGGACCGGGCGCGGTCAGGCGCCGCCTGGCTCTCGCGCTCTCCCCGGCCGCGGAGCAGGGGTGCAAGCGCTCGACCAGCATCTCCGTCCACCGCGCGGGGGTCAAAGCAAACCTCCCTATGCCTGCATAGCCGGCGCCTATGACCCGAGGTGGGCGCTGAGCAGCTCGTCCAGCGAGTCCCGTACGCGTGCGCCTTCCGCCACTTCCAGCAGCGCGCGGACCATGGCGGGCCGCGGTTCGTGGGCCGCGAAGACCAGGCCGACGCGCGGCCTGCTGTCGCCGTCGCCGTGCAGCCGCACAACGCGCATGCCTGCGGGGATGCCGAACATGTGCAGCCACGCGTGGGAGATCACGCTCGACCAGCGTCCCGACGCGAGGTGCGCGTAGAGGCCGTCGACGGTGTCGGACTCGACGGCGGGGGAGACCGAGGCGCCGTCCGCGGCGAAGAGCCCGTCGAGGATGCGGCGGTTGCGCATGCGAGGAGAGAGCAGGCACAGCGGTAGCCGCGCGGCCTGCGACCAGCTCACCACCTCTTCGCCGTCGCCGGTGGAGCCGGCATATCCGTCGCTGTCGCCGGGGGAGCCGGCATATCCGTCGCCGTCGCCGTCGGCGGTGACCGGCTCGTCCTCCGGCGTGAGCAGGACGTAGCGCTCCTCGTACAGCGGCAGCTTGTGCACGCCCTGCAGGGTCTCGTCGTCCAGGTAGGTGAGTGCCGCGTCGATCTCGAACTCCGCGAGCCGGCGCATGATCTCGCGCGAGGAGAGCGATTCCAGACGTACGCCCGCCTCGGGGTGGCGCTCGCAGAAGGGCGTGGTCAGCAGCGAGGTGACGGTGAGCGCCGTGGGGATGGCGCCGAGCCGCAGGGTGCCGGTGAGGCGTCCGTGCATCGCGGCGATCTCCTGCTGGAGGGCGTCGCGGTCGCCGAGTATGCGGTGGGCCCACAGCAGGACGCGTTCGCCCTCGGGCGTCAGGCCCTGGAAACGCGCGCCGTGCTGGACGATCGGTACGTCCAGCTCACGTTCCAGCTTGCGGATGCCCGCGGAGAGCGACGGCTGCGAGACGAAGCAAGCGGCCGCCGCACGCGCGAAGTGACGTTCCCTGGCCAGCGCGACCAGGTATTCCAACTGGCGAAGCAGCATGCCTCACCATGACCCGGCACCCGGCGAACGGTCCACTCCCCCGTGCGGGACCGCCCGGCCCGGGACCGCGGCTCACCCCTCCCTGGGCAGCACGGTCATGGGGAGGCTGTCGGGGTGCGCGACCGCCGAGGCGACCTCCTTGACGGTGTGGCCCGGCACCCGCTGGAACCTCCAGCGCCGCAGAACGGTCGCAAGGGTGATGACGATCTCCGTCCAGGCGAAGCCGTCGCCGATGCACTTGCGGTTGCCGGCGCCGAACGGGATGTAGCCCTCGCGCGGCACCTTCGCGCCGTGCTCCGGAAGCCAGCGGTCCGGGTCGAAGCGCTCGGGGTCCTCGTACAGGCGCGCGTCGCGGTGGAGCGCGTAGAGGCTGAAGGCGAGCTCGGTGCCCACGGGCATCTCCGTACCGCCGAGTTCGACGGGTGCGGTGGCCTGGCGCATGAGCAGCGGCACCGAGTGCATCCGGGAGATCTCGCGCAGCACCCGGTCCATGTACTCGAGCTTGGGGACGTCCTCGAAGGTGACGGGACGGTCCCCGAGCACCGACTCGATCTCGGCCAGCAGCTGGTCCTCGACCTCGGGGTGCGTGGCGAGCTCGTGGAAGGTCCAGGCGAGCGTGGAGGCCGTCGTCTCGGTGCCCGCGAACATGATCGCGACGAGTTCGTCGCGCACCTCGCGGTCGCTGAGCGTGTCCCCGGTGTCGGCGTCGCGCGCGGCCATGAGCAGGGACAGCAGGTCCTCGTTGTCCTCGTCCCCTTGCTGGTGGGAGATCGCGATGACGTCGTCGATGACCTTGCGCAGCCGTGCCGCCGCGGTGTCGAAGCGGCGGTTGGCGGGGATCGGCATCCGGTCCATGAGCCTCGGCGTGACGGCCCGAACGAGCGCGTTCTTCAGCAGGATCGGGACGTCGCGGATGACGGCCTCGGCGGCGGGACGGCTGATCTCCGCGGAGAACATCGTCTCGGCGAGCGTGGCCACGGAGAACTGGGCCAGTTCCTCGTCGACGGCGACGGTCTCGCCCGGTTTCCACGACTCGGCCATCGCGTTCGCGCGGGTGGCCATGACGTTCGCGTACCCGGCGATGCGGGCGTGGTGGAACATCGGCTGCATCAGCCTTCGGTGCCGCTTGTGGATGTCCGAGGGTGCGGTGGGCAGCGCGTCGCCGACGAGGGTGCGTGCCCGTATGAAGAAGCGGCCCTTGTCGAAGTTGCGCGCCTTGGTGACGAGCAGCTCATGGGTGAGCTCCGCGCTGGTGACGAAGTAGATGGGCAGGGTTCCGACGTCGACCCGTACGAGGTCGCCGGTATCTCGGAGCGACTTCATGAAGTCGAGGGGCTGCCGTAGCAGGGGGAGGGCGTGGCCGATCAGGGGGCGTCGGTTCGGGGCCAGGGGGACAGCCTTCAGTGCAGCACTCACGTTCGCAGCTCCTTCGGGCAAGAGGTGGGGGGTCCGGGGTGGAGGTGCAGCCGATATTCGATTTCGGTGGTACGTGACGAGGGCCGGTGCGGGTCAAAGGCGTGCAGGCGTACGGGTCTTCGGTGCTCTGTGGGCGCGCTGGGCTTCGGTGCCGGCATGGCCGGCGTTGCTTGGTGTGCTTCGGACTTACGGCGGTGCGTCGGTCAGCGCATGATCGGTGCTCGGGTCCGTGCAGTGTGCGTGGCCGCGGATGTGCGTGGGCCGGGGTTTCCGCGCGGGTTCAGACCGTTGCGGAGGTGCGGAATTCGCCATGCGACGGCTGAAACGTTTCCCTCTCGGGGAGAACGTCCCACCACCATGCGACGGCAGGGATGTCGAGGGCCTCGTCGCTGTCGTCGGTGGGGGTGTCGCAGAACGTCGAGGGCAGGTCGGCGGGGTCGTCCGGTGTCGTGTAGCGGTGCGAACTGATGCCCCAGTCCTGGGCCCCGCGGATGAACGTCCCCAGGTTCTCCAGGTATTGGCGCAGCTGAGGGCTCCCCGTCGCGGCGAGTTCGTCCCGTACCCGCAGGAACAGGCACATGACGCGGTCGCGTTGGGCGACCGCATGGGACAACGCCTCGGCGGGGGTGAGTTGTTGCTCGTTCTCCAGCACTCGCAGGACGTTGAGGTAGTACTGCTGGGCCCGGCTCTCCTTGTGGTACGAGAAGAGGTCGTTGTCCCACGTGATGATGAAGTACGCCATCTCGGCGGCGGCGCGAACTGCCGTGCTGTCCCGCTCGTTGGGATGCAGCTCGTACCCGTGCCCCATCTCCAGCAAGGGCAGGACGACGGACGTGGCGCCGTCGTAGAGGCGCATCAGCGTGTAGTCGTTCAGGCCGGGCACCGTCTCCCGGCTGCGGTGGGAGGCCTCCCACACGACGGAGAGGAAGTACTCGCGCAGTGCGTCCACCCAGCGGGCCTCCTGGCCCGGGGTCGCGTACCGCGAGACGCGGTGGCGCAGATCTCTCAGCCCCGCCGCGAGGGGGTTCTCGGAGAGCATCGGCACGTCCGGGTTCTGCGCGACGCGCAGCATCCTGGACAGCTCACCCACCAACTCCGCGGGGTCCTTGCCGAGTTCGCCCTCCTCGCAGAGGCCGTCGTCGACGCCGAAGAGCCAGATGATGAAGTCCGCGAGTATCGAGACGACCTCCTCGCGGCCCTCGGGCAGGACCCGGGCGGCGAAGGTGCCGATGTCGTGGACGACCAGCTTCTCCCGCAGCTCCGGGGAGCCGATGGAGAAGGTGTTGGCCCAGGCCGTGGTTCGCTCGTTGATCGCTTCGTGGCGAGGGTGTATCGCGGGTGGGATGGGAGAAAAAACGGGTGGCACGATCAAGCCGTGCTCCACTGTCGATCACCTCAGTAATCCGGCGGCTCCCGCCGCCTTCCACTCAACCTCTCGGCAGTTGACCTCTCCGTGGCCCCCTGCACCGGGTATAACCGGCCAATAGCACGTCCTGCCTGCGGAAACAGCGCCCGTCCGCGGCTGCGGGCGGGCGGCACGTCACCGTCTGCTACATGGACATCACCACTCCATCAAGGGGCTGTTCGGCCACGGGAAAACAGGCGGAACCTGCGGATCCGTTATGGCCACAGGAAGGCTTCCCCCTGGTCACCCGCCATTACACGTTCAACTATCACCAGTAGGAGGCGAGTTGACGCCAGTGGCCGAATAAGGCCGGGCATTGCAGACATCCCGGACGTGGTTGGTCTCCCCCGCCCCCGTCACCACCCCCGCAGTTTCCGCTTCAGCCGCGTCCACCACGAGGTGTGGACGGGCGGCGGTGCGACCGGGGGCATCGGCACGGAGGCCGGCTCCTGCGGCTGCAGCGGCGGAAGTTCGACGGAGGGGACGCCCGGTCCCTGGCGTCCCGTGGTGTTGGTGCGGCGTGCGGCGAACTCCACGGGGAGCGCGACCAGCCGCCGGGACATCAGCGCGGTCTCCCACTTCAGATGTTCCTCCGGGACGGCCAGCCGCAGATCCGGGATGCGCGTGAGGAGCGTGTCGATCCCGGTGTCCACGATCGCCCTGCCGAGGTCCTGGCCCGGGCACTCGTGGGGTCCCCCGCTGAACGCGAGATGCGAGCGGTTGCCGTGCATGGGCGTGGACTTGTCGGGCCGGATCTGCGGATCGGCGTTGCCGGCGGCGAGGCCGAGCAACAGCATGTCTCCGGCCTTGATCGTCTTGCCCGCGAGCTGTGCGTCGCCCGTCGCCCAGCGGCCGATATTCGTCGTCATGGGTGGCTCGTCCCAGAGCACCTGCTCCAGCGCGTCGGGCAGTGTCATGTGCCCCCCGGCGAGAGTCGCCCGGAAGCGCTGGTCGGTCAGGACGAGGCGGAGGGTGTTCGCGATCAGGTTGACCGTCGGCTCGTTCGCCGAGACGAGCACCACCCGAAGGTGTTCGCGCACCTCGTCGTTCGTGAGCCGGGCGGGGTGCTCGATCAGCTTGGACGCCACGTCGTGTCCCGGCGACGCACGCTTGCGGTCCACCAGGTCCTGAAGGGCCTCGGTGATGTAGTCGTTGCTCGCCACGGCGGTCTCCGAGCCCCGGATCATGTCCTTGGCCGCTTCGATCAGCCGGGGCCCGTGGTGCTCGGGCATGCCGAAGAGCTGTGTGATCACGCGCAGCGGCAGCTGGTCGGCGAACTGCTCGACCAGGTCGGCGCGTCCCTTCGGCTCGAACTCGTCGATCAGCTGGTGTGCGAAGCGCGTCACGTACCGGCGGATGCCGCGCGCCTCGAAGCGCGCGAGGCTCTCGGTGACGGCCCTGCGCAGCCGCTCGTGCTCCTCGCCCTCGGCGAAGACGCACAGCGGCTGCCACATCGTCAGCGGCGCCAGCGGATGCGTCGGCGGGACCTTGCCCTCCTGCATGTCGCGCCACAGGCGGGAGTCGCGGGAGAAGAGGGAGGGCGTGCGCGAGACCTCGAGGTTCTCCCGGTGCCCCAGCACCAGCCACGCCTCCCGGTCACCCGGCAGCAGTACGGGAGCCACCGCCCCGTGCTCGCTGCGCAGCCTCTCGTACAGCGCGATGGGATCGGCGTCCGCCTCGGGTCCGTACAGACGGCGCAGCCCGTCCGGACCGAGACCGTGGGCGGGGCAGCCGGGCGGCGGAGCGGGGGAGGGGTCGAACACGTCGAAGCCGGAGGCAGCCGGTGAGCCCGCGTCGGGCTCGCCGGGCGTGTGCGCGGAGGGCGTGCCGGCGCCGGGGGCCGCGGGAGCGGGGCCGGAGCCGTCCGGGCGGCCGGGGGCGTCCGGGTCGGGTGGTGGAGAGGTCACTTCGCCTCCGAGGTCAGTGCAAGGGAGCGCAGGTAGTGCATCAGCTGCAGCAGGACGTCCTGGCTGGAGGACCGCTGGCGTGCGTCGCACACGATGATCGGGACCCGCGGGTCGAGGTCCAGGGCGCTGCGCAGGTCCTCGACGGGGTAACTCGGGGCCTCCGGGAAGGCGTTGACGGCGACGACGAACGGGACGGCGGACTCCTCCAGCCGGCCGATCACGTCGAAGCTCACCTCGAGACGGCGCGTGTCGACGAGGACCACGGCTCCCAGGGCACCGTCGAAGAGCCCGTTCCAGAGGAACCAGAAGCGCTGCTGCCCCGGCGTCCCGAACAGGTAGAGCACCAGCTCGTCGTTGAGGCTGATGCGTCCGAAGTCCATGGCGACGGTGGTGGCGGTCTTGCGTTCGACGCCGGCGGTGTCGTCGATGTTCTCGCTCGCCTGCGTCATCGTCTCTTCTGTCGTCAGCGGGCGGATCTCGCTGACGGAACGGACGAGGGTCGTCTTGCCGACACCGAAACCGCCGACGATGACGATCTTCACCGCGGAGCTGGCGGAGGAGGGCAGTCTGTCTTCGCTCCTAGGCCCCGTGGCTGTGTCAGAGATTCCGGAGTCCATGGATCACCGCCTCAATCAGTTCGATGTCAGGAAGCGACGGGGCGGGCGATCGCGCCTCGACCCGTTCCTCGGTCAGCAGGTCCGCCAGCAGGACGGTGATGACGCTCACGGGCAGTCCCAGGTACGCGGAGATCTCCGCCACGGAGAGCGGGGAGCTGCACACGCGTAGAATCGAGGCGTGCTCGGGCTGCATCCCCACCTGGGGGTCCTGCCTCGCCACGATTAACGTGACGAGGTCCAGGCCCGTCTGCTCGGAGGGGTCGCTGCGCCCGCCGGTGATCACGTAGAGCCGCTCGGGCCCGATGTCGTCGTCCCATCCCGGAACCTGGCTCATATGGCCAATCCGCCGTCGCGCGGGGGACTGGTCAGATGCTCGCCGATGCGAGCAACGAGGTCCCTCATGCGCCCGCCGACGAGGCCCGCGTCGACACCCTCGTCCGCGAGTACGGCCAGATGCGCGCCGGCTCCCGCCGCCATCAAGTACATGAAACCGCCGTTGACTTCGATGACGACCATGCGCATCCGCCCGTCACTGTGCGGGAATTCGGCCGCCACGGCGGAGGAGAGGCTCTGCAGGCCGGAGCCGATCGCGGCCAGCCGGTCGGCCGTGTCGGTGTCGGTGCCGTGCTTGGCCATGCACAGACCGTCGGAGGACAGCACGATCACGTGGCGGGTCTGGGGGACGGTCTCCGCCAGATCCTTCAGCATCCAGTCCATGTCGGCACGCCGTTCCATCGTTCACTCACCCTCATCCGACGACGCGTCTTCATTACGGTCCGCGTAGGAGTTCTCGTCGGTCTTGCCCGACAGTCCGCTCTGCAGGTCTGCCATCCACAGGCCCGGTGCCGGTTCGTCCGGCGCGGGCCGCGCCGGAGGCTGCGGCGTCCCGGTGCTCCGGCCGCCGATGCCTCCGGGACGCGCGTTCGGGTTCGCGCTGCGTCGGCGGCGCTGGGGCAGCCCGTTGGCGTTGCGCTCGACCACTGGTGGTGTCTCGTCCTGCACTTCGTCTTCCTGCCGTGCGGGGCCGCTTTCCGGAAGCCAGGGGTCAGGACGTGGCGGCATCCGGTGCCCGGCGGCAGGCGCTCCCGCCGGGGGTGCCGCCGAAGGCGCGTCCTGGAACGGCATGCGCTGTGGAGCAGTGCGGGGTGCTTCGTCCCCCGCGAACCCCGGCGCGGGCGGGGCCCCCGGGGCGGGTGAGGCGACGGAGGCCGGTGCCCCGTCGAACGACGGTGCGCCGTTGCCCGGGACCGCGGCGGCCGGAGCCTCCGTGCCGGGGACCTCCCGGCGGGATGCCTCCTGGCCGGGGCCCGCGCCGATGCCGTGGGCACGTCCCGTGGCGGGCGCGGTGGTGACCAGCTTCTTCGGCACGACGAGCACGGCACGCACGCCGCCGTACGCCGAAGGCGGCAGCGAGACCTGGAAGTCGTAGGCCTGGGCGAGGCGGCCGACCACGGCGAGGCCGAGGCGCGGCGACTCACCGAGGTCGTTGAGGTCGATGCCCGCCTGGGCCTCCTTCAGCCTCAACTCGGCGCGCTTGCGGGCCTCTTCGCTCAGGCCCACGCCGCCGTCCTCGATCTCGATGGCGATGCCGGCGTGCACTTCGCCCGCGGTCAGGTGGACACGTGCCTTCGGCGGCGAGTAGCGGGTGGCGTTGTCGAGAAGCTCGGCGAGCGCGTGGATGAGCGGTTCCACCGCCGGACCGACGATCGCGACGTCGGCGACGGAGTGCAGCTCGACGCGCTGGTAGTCCAGCACCCGCGACATCGCGCCACGCAGCACGCTGTACACCGGGACGGCCTTGCTCCACTGCCTGCCGGGCCGGGCGCCGCCGAGCACGGCGATGCTGTCGGCGAGACGGCCGATGAGGGCGGTGCCGTGGTCGAGCCTCAGCAGGTCGGCGAAGAAGTCCGGCTGCTGGCCGTGCCGGTCCTCCATGCCCCGCAGGTCGGTCGCCTGCCGGTGGACGATGGCCTGCACGCGGCGTGCGATGTTCACCACGCCCCGCTGCGCGGAGTCGCGCAAGGTCTCCTCCGCCTGGACGGCCTCGACGACGGAGCGCAGCAACTCCTGGTGCGCAGCCTGGAATTCACTGCTGAGTCCCTCGGCCCGCGGCATGGACTGCAGCACGTCCTCGGCGAACTCGCCCTCCTGGAGGCGTTCCACAGCCTCGGGCAGCCGCTCCTTGGCCAACTGCACCGTCACGCGCTCCTGTTGGTGCAGCCGGGCCTGGAGCATCGACAGCTGCTCGGCATGCTGGGCCCGCATCAGCGTCAGTGCGCGTCCGCGGCGGGCCACTTCGGCCACCACGACGGCCACGGCGAGCGTCGCGACGAGTCCGCACACGGTGACCGCCGTGCGGGCGCTCGCCGGTACGAGGGGGACTGCGATGCCTGTGGCCGCCGCCGTCACAACGGCGGGCAGCAGCCAGACGAGTACCGGGCCGGACCCTTGCTCTCCGGGTGACGATCCAGCACGAACCATCAGGATCCTCAAATCAATCGAAAAAGCTGGTGAGCAGGCAGTGCGGGGCAGCAGCGACAGGCACGAAGGGGATCGCCCGAACCGCACATTCGGTCTCAACTCGGCGGCTGGGCGAGGAGGTTGGTCCGGTCCACTGAGCCTCGGGCAGCATAGCCGGAACCGATCACTTGTGACGCAGAGTCTTCGTGCGAGTGCCGCTTAGGGTCCACTTCGGTGCCGAAACTGAGCAGGTCAGGACAGTAGGCCCCCGAGGCTCACAAATGTGCGTCAGACGGACAGGTGCCCTCAGCACCTAAAAACGGAATGCGGCGACGGGGGGTGAGTTGGCCAGAAAGAACCGGCTCGTCGGAAAGTGACCGGGAGAGGCCCTATTGGGTACGACACGGCAGTGCGGATGTTCGAACCCCAGGTCCGGTCCATCGGTACGTGCCAGAACTAACCTGCGAGTAGCGGAGGTTGTGTGAAGTTCTAGCGTCTTCTATGTGTGCACGACGGTGACTGACGCAGAGTCACGTAGCCCGGAACGCGCGGTCCCTCTCGGGCCCGCGGCGCCGCTTGTGTAAGTTGGCCGACGGTGCACCGGAACGTGGCCTTGCGAGTCGTCGTTGTTGCCATGCGGTTCACCGAACGGGGGAGCGCATCAAGTTCGTCTTGTGTTCGCGCGGAGTCCGGGGACCGTCGGTCGCACCGGGCTTCCGCACGACCTGCGGGCCACGGCGGCCGGCGCGGACTCCCGCATCGGTACCGGCACCGGCATCCGGGCAGCACCGACGGACGGCATGCGAAATGGGGGAATTGCGTGAGCCAGAGCGTGAAAAGGATCGCCAAGGCGGTCGCGGAGAATCCGGAGCTGCGCGAAGCAGCCGAGGGTGAGCTACGGCGCCGCGGCGGCGCGGTGGTGCGGCAGCGTTCGGGGGACGGACGTGACGACGGCGGTTCGGGCGAACTGCGCGGCGACGACGGACTCGACCCCGCCGACTTCCCAGCCGCCCGCGAACAGGGCGGCAGCATCGACACGGTGATGACGCAGCAGACCGTGCCCATGGACGAGGCGCGGGAGGTGCTCAACCGCAGCGAACAGCGCCGTGAGGACGGCCGGAAGGTCCACGCCATCTGCCCGATGGCCCTGCCCCGCGGCCGCTCGTTCGTCAGCATGCTGCCCGTACTGCTTCTGCTGGTGGTGGGGGCGGCCGGGAGCGCCATCACGTCGTCCGCGGGCAGTTCCCTCCTCACCCATCCCCTCTTCGGCATCCACTACTGGGTGCTGTCGCTGCTCGCCATCGGCTTCGTGTGGTGGCGGCAGGGCATGGTCATGGTGCCGGACGGCTGCCAGGCGCTGATCACGCGCTTCGGGAAGCTGGAGGACGTGGTCGGCCCCGGCAGGGTGATCCTGCTGAACCCGTGGAAGCGGGTGTCGTACATCATCAACACCACGCGCGAGTACCCGTTCAACGCGCCGGTGCGTGAGGCCCCGACCAAGGGCGGCGTCAAGGCGTCCATCGACCTGTTCATCCAGTTCCGCATCAGCGACCCGGTGGAGTTCGTCTACACGCTCGGCGCCGTGCGGGGGTTCGAGGAGAAGCTCAGCAACGCCACCAGCGAGACGATCCGGAGCCTCATCTACGAGCAGGAGGCCGCCGAGATCTACGACATGGTCGGCGAGGACACCGGCCGCCTCCTGGAGCAGCTCAACCAGCAGTTCCGTCCCGCCGTGGAGCTGACCAACGCCAATATCACCCACGCCGAACCGTCCGACCGCGGCTACCGCATGGACCTGGCGTCGCCGGAGATGGTGCGTGTCGCGAAGGACGCCTACACCCACGAGTACGCGCTGCACCTCCGCAAGGAGCAGGACGAGGGAGACCTGACGAAGGAGCTGGCCTCCCGTCACGAGACCCTCTCGGCGATCATGGCCGACATCGCCCAGTACCAGGCGCAGATGGACACCGCCGTGGAGCGCGAGACGAACCGCGCCGAGGCGACGGCCCGTCAGCGCTATGTACAGGCCGAGTCGGAGGCGAAGGCCAACGCGGCGCTCCTGGAGGCGCAGGCACTGGACATCCGCGCGGTCACCGCCGCCGAGGCGCCGGAGATCCTTCAGTACCGCTACCAGCAGCAGGTCCTCGACACGCTGGAGGAGGTCGCCGACCACCTTCCGCGGCTGCTGCGCATCGGCGGCGGCACCGAGTCCGACGGGGGCGGCGTCGGGGTCGACTTCCTCGCGCTCGCACGGGAGTTGGTGGGCGAGCGCGGCACGGAGCTGTTCTCCGAGGAGGACATGGCTGCCGGGCGCGCCCGCCTCTTCGAGGTCTCGGAGCGCATCCGCGCACGCGAGGCAGAGATCGACGCCCTGCTGGAGACGGACCGCCCGACCGTTCCTGCCGCCGCCGGCACCGCGGGCCCTGACGCCGACTCCGTGGCGGAGTCCGCGGGACCGTCCGTGCCGGCGGCCGGGAAGTCACCCGGAGAACCCCGCGGGGCCTCCGGAAACGCGACCGGGGAAGCACCGGCCGAGGCCGCGTCCGAGGAGGCCGCAGAATGAGCGTCACAAGAAGCCGCCGGTCGGTCATCTCCGAAGAGGTCGCTCCCTGGAGCGAGATCCGCCAACTGCTGCGCGGCGGCGAGACGGACAAGCTGATCCCCGTCATCATCCCCAAGCACACCCGCAGGCTGTGGTGGCTGCTGCTGATCTGGCTCGGGCTCTTCGCGCTGCTGACCGGCGTGATGTTCTCGCTGAGGGAGCCCGACGGCCCCTCTGCCGACGTCGCCGCCGTCGCCTACGACGCGCTGGCCTCGACCGCCTATGCCGCCGGCGCCGTCCTGCTCGTGCTGGGGATGCTGTGGTGGTGGCGGTCCTCCATCGCCGAGATCGAGCAGGGCACCGCGGGCGTCCTGACCCGCTACGGAGCCGTCACCCGCACACTCGACCCGGGGCGGCACTACCTCTGGCACCCCTGGTCACGGGTCGACTTCGTCGTCGACACCGCCACCGAGATCCCGTACTCGGCACCGGTGATGGCGTGTCCCACCCGGGAGAACGTGCCGCTGCGCTCGATCGAGTTCTTCCTGAAGTTCCGCATCAACGACGCCGTCCTGTTCGTGCGCACCATCGGCGCGGGCAACTTCGACCTGGTGCTCTCCCAGGCCGTGCAGGACGCCATCCGCCAGCGCGCCCGCCTGGTGCAGACGGAACGCGCGTACGACCTGCGCGGGTCCGACGTCGCCGACATGCAGGAACTGCTCAACCGCCAGCTCTCCCGCTACGGGGTGCGCATCACGGGCTCCAACATCCCGGACGTCCAGCTGCCCGCCCAGTACCAGCAGCACCTGGCCACCCGGGAGCGCGTGGCCAAGGAACGCACCGCGTACGACCAGGAATGGGGCCTGACGCGCAAGCGCCGTATCGACAGCCTCCAGATGGACATCGAGCGGGCGAAGAAGGTGCGCGACGCCCGCATCGTCGAGGTGAAGGCAGCGCTCAACAAGGCGCGTGAGGACGTGGCTCAGCTCCTGGAGGAGCAGGAGACGAACGCGCAGAAGGTGCGCTTCGAGATCGAGACCCGCGGCCGCAGCGGCCTCATCTCCGCCGAGAACGAGGCCCGCGCGCAGCGCCGACTGGCCCAGGCCTACCGCGACAACCGTGCGGTGCTGCAGTACGAACTGGCCCGCAGGCGGCTGGAGGTGGGCGCGATCCTCGCAGGCCGCGCACCGCAGCCGGTGGTCGTGCGCACCGACGGGAACGGCGGGGACACCTCCGCCCTGTCGACGTTGCTCACGGCTCAGCTGATCCCGAAGCTGAACGGTTCCCTGCTGCCGCCGGAGGCGGCCCGCTCGGCGGACCGCGAGGACTGAGGACGGCCCCTCGCCGCGCGCCGCGGCAGGGGTGAGCACGGCAGGAAGCACGGCACAAGGGGCCCGCACCGACGCCGCTTCGGGGTCTCCGCACGCCGATGGCGTAGGGGAAGGGTGTGCGGGCCCTTGGCCGTGCGGTGTCAGTCGCGGACGGCCAGTTCCCGTACGCGGGCGACGACAGGTGCGAACGCCTCCGCGTACGGGCCGAGGACGGTGTAGTGCGTGAAGCCGTACCGCTGCCGGTTCCGCATCACCTGCTCCGCCATCTCCTCGACGGTGCCGACGAACACGAAGGGGCACTCCAGGAGTTCCTCGGGGCTCATCGCCTGCCCGAACCGCTCCAGCAGGCGCTCGGCCTCTTCACGTCTGTCGTCCGTCACCACCACCGCCTGTGCGAGCGCGTGCCATTCGATGCTCTCGGCACGCGCACCCGCTCGTTCCCTGACGTAACGCACCCGGTCATCCGCCTCGGCGGCGGAACCCAGCCGCAGCGTTCCGGGCGGCTCGCCCTTGCGCTGGTAGAGGCCCGCGATGCTGACGATGTCCGCGTGCTCCGCCGCGACGTCCAGCACCCGGTCGCCGGTGCCGCCCACGATGAGCGGCGGCCCGGCGCCGCCGAAACCGTGCCGCTGGACGGGGCGGAGCGCCGGGAGGCCGAACCTGGTCCGCATCCCGTGCTGCTGCTCGTATCCGTCCGAGCCGAAGAGCCGCCCCAACTCCCGTACGACGGCCCGCAGATGCTCCGTCCGCTCGGCGATCGGCCGCCACGGCACGCCTGCTTCGTCGAACTCCCACTTCATGTGCCCTGCGCCTAGGCCGAGTTCGAGCCGCCCGCCGGTGAGGAGGTCGGCGGTCGCCGCCTCCCGGGCCAGCAACGCCGGGTTCCAGAACTCGGCGTTGAGGACCAGCGTGCCCACCCTCAGACGCTCGGTTGCCCGAGCGGCGGCGACGAGCAGCTGGAACGGTGCCGGGATGCCGAGGTGGTCGGCGGCGTAGACCGCGTCGTATCCGTCGCGTTCGGCCCGGCGGCACTCGGCGGCGACGGCCCCGTACGTCCCGGAACTCGCGAGCCCCTGTGAAAACCGAAACTCCCGCATGCGCCGAAAGCTACCCGCCGGCCGCCCCGTGCACGGGGATCCGCCGCCGGGAGCCGCCCGGCTCTGCCGACAGCAGACGGCGGGTCGAACGCCTTGACCACGCTCGCCGGGGTTGCCGGTGTGCACGGGCGTTCGTACCGTCATGTCATGGCACGCGTTGCCGCTGGTGCGTCCGGCTCACGCAAGGCCGTGGGCCTGCTCACGGCCCTCCTTCTCGCGTCCGGGGTGGCCTGCTCCGGAGAGCCTCCCGAGGAGGGTCCGCGGGAGAGCAGTCCCGGCGCCGGGGCCGAACGCCACGCCGGCAGCCCGAAGAAGGGCCCCTACAAGGTGCGCACCCAGACCGTCTCGCCCGACGACGTGGGCGGCGACTTCGGCAGCGGTACCGTCCACTACCCGGACGACGACAGCCGCGACCACGGAGTGATCGCGGCCTCACCGGGGCTCGGCGCGGACGAGTCCATGGTCACGCCCTTCGGCCAACTGCTCGCCTCGCACGGCTTCGTGGTCATCACGTTCAACACGAAGACCACCGAGGACTCGCCCTCGCAGCGGGGCCGCCAGCTGCTGGACGCCCTCGACTACGCGGCCGGGCGCAGCGACGCCGCGGACCGGGCCGACCCGAAGCGACTGGGCGTACTGGGCCACTCCATGGGCGGCGGCGGAGCCCTGTTCGCGGCCGCGCGCAACCCGGCGATCAAGGCGGCTGTGCCGCTGACCCCGTACGCGACCCGGGGCGAGTGGCGGGGTGTGAAGGCGCCGACCCTCGTCGTCGGCGGCAGCACCGACGAGATCGCCCCCACGTCCGAGCACGCCGAGGTCTTCTACGAGGATCTGGGCGGCGCGAAGGAAAAGGCATACCTGGAGCTGAAGGGCGACCACTTCGTGGCCACCCCGCCCGACGCCCTGGTCGCCCGCCAGGTGGTCGCCTGGTTCAAGCGCTTCGTCGACGGCGACACCGGGTCCGCCGACCGCCTCTGCCCGCCACCGCGCACGGCGCAGGTCACGGAGTCCCGTGACACCTGCCCGGTCGGCTGAACAGGGACATGGACGGGGACGGGGACGGGGTCCGGGGCAGACGCGGCCGCGAAGAGGTCGTCCCGAAGTGCTCCCGGAATCAAGGAAGTTGAGGGCCACTGGATGCGGCGCGCCCCGGGCGCCCTGGCGCATCACTGGCAGACTGCCGCCACACGGCGGTGAGTTAGCATCGCGTGACGGTCGACACATCGAGGAGCGTGGAGACATGGCAGACGATGTCGATGCGACTGACGAGTCCCGGGGCGACCCGCTGATCGTCGGTCACGACGTCCCGTCGATCGTCAGCGACGTCCCGCACTCGGCCCGGATGTGGGACTACTGGCTGGGCGGCAAGGACCACTACGCCGTCGACCGACGGGCGGGGGAGACCGCCCGCGAGGCCTACCCGGGCATCGTGGACATCGCCCGTACCAGCCGTGCGCTGCTCAGCCGCGTCGTGCGGTACCTCATCACCGAGGCGGGCATCCGCCAGTTCCTCGACGTCGGCACCGGACTGCCGACCGCTGACAACACCCACCAGATCGCTCAGCGGGTCGCACCCGAGAGCCGCATCGTGTACGTGGACAACGACCCGCTCGTGCTCACACACGCCCGCACGCTGCTGACCGGGACGCCGGAGGGCGCGACCGACTATCTCCACGCCGACATGCACGACCCCCAGGCGATCCTGGAGGGGGCGGCCCACACCCTCGATCTGTCCCGCCCCGTGGGGTTGATCATGTTCGGCATCGTCGGGCACGTGGACGAGCACTCCGAGGCGCTCTCGATCGTGCGCAGCCTGACGGGGGGACTGGCCCCGGGCAGCCACCTCGGGCTGTACACCGGCACCGACGGCGACCCCGCACTGGTGGAGGCCGAGCGCCGCGTCGGCGAACACGGCGGCACCCCCTACCGGCTCCCGGATCTGGCTCAGGTGCAGGAGCTCTTCTCCCACCTGGAACTCGTCGACCCCGGAGTCGTATCGGGCCCGCGGTGGCGCCCCGAGGAACCCGTCACCGACTCCGCCGCCGACATCGCCTCTCTCTGCGGCCTCGCGCGCAAGCCCTGACCGCCGCCGTGGCAGTCGGACGCCACGACTGACGCGGCAGTGGTCCGGCACAGGGCCGGACCCGGATCGTGTCCGGGCCGTGGCCGGGCGCGGATAAGGTCCGTCCGCATGGCGATCGACTACAACGCCCACTACCACCCGCTGCTGCTGAAGCACGTGCCCGAGGGTGCGAGGACCGCCCTGGACGTCGGCTGCGGGACGGGGCAGTTCGCGCGGTTGCTCGCCGGCCGGGGACTCGATGTCGAGGGGATCGACGGCAACGCGCAGGTCATCGAGGCGGCGCAAGCCGCCGGCGGAGGCCCCCGGTACCGTCACACCGACGCCCGCGAGGACCAACTGCCCGAGTCCCACTACGACTTCATCTCCTGCATCGCCAGCCTCCACCACATGCCGTTCGACATGGTGCTGACGCTGCGGAAGGCCTCGCCCCGGGAGGCGTCCTGGCGGTGCTGGGGCTCTATCCGGCCAGGACGGTGCCCGACCTCGTCTGCGCCCTCCCCGCGATCGCCCTCCTCAAGGCGGACCGGCTGCTGAGCCGGCGCCGCCGAGGCCCCGCCGTGCAGGTCCCCATCGTCTGGCCGCCGCCGCTCACGTACGCCGAGACCCGCGCCGAATCAGCCCGCCTGCTGCCGGGCTCGACGCTGCGCCGCCTGCTGCTGTGGCGGTATC
This sequence comes from Streptomyces bathyalis, assembly GCF_015910445.1. Classification (NCBI taxonomy): domain Bacteria; kingdom Bacillati; phylum Actinomycetota; class Actinomycetes; order Kitasatosporales; family Streptomycetaceae; genus Streptomyces; species Streptomyces bathyalis. Next base: position 3,317,511 of record NZ_CP048882.1, on the reverse strand, counting down.
TGCTGCTGTACCGGGCCTGAGCGGAGGACGGGCGGCCGGGCACGTCCGTCGCCACCCGCGCCGGTCGGCTCCGGCCCCCCACATCGCCCGCCGCCCGCACTCGGGCGATGTCCGGGTGGCCGTCAGGGGGAGGTTCGGGGGCCTCGCTCATGCGCTCACCGTGCGGCTGCCGGCACCCCGGAACCGCGTCACGGTGAACGAGCAGGAGAACAGGGGAGGTTGACGGGTGTGCTCCCCGGCGGGAGCACACCGTTTTTTCCGGCCCAGCCGCACGGCCCGGCGTCCGCGGTCCCGCCAGCGCACCGACGCCAGCGCACCGACGCCGACGCACCGACGCCGACGCACACCGACGCCGGCGGGGCCGCGACCCTCACGAGGCCCGGTGCGACCGGGTGCCCGGCGGAGGACTTCAGGAGTCGGCCGCCTCGAGGAACCGCTCGAGCTCGGTACGGGTGTCGGACCCGCAAGGCTGGAACACGATCTCCGTGACGCCCTTCTCGGCGAATTCGTCGAGCCGGCGGCGGATCTGGTCACGCGTTCCGCTGACCGTCACGTCATGGAGCATCTGATGACCGCCGGCCTTCCACGCGGCCTCGTCGGCCGCGTTGAGCTCGACGCAGTGCCCCTCGTGGACAGCGAGGTGCCGCTGCTTCTCGGGGGTCCGCTCGACGACGTCCATCCACTCGGCGCCGCCGGGCAGTTCACGTACGGCCGAGGGACCACCGAACTCGTAGGCCCCGTGGTAGGCCAGGGCCCAGCCCGGTCCGCCCGAGAGACGGGCGTGCTCGGAGTCGGTGGCCTCGTCGTCGTCGAGCACCGTTCCCCACACCAGGTTCGGCACCCACGAGTACTCGCTCATGAACTCCGGCAACTGGAGCGTCACGTAGAGCCCGTCGGCGAGCTGCTTGGCCACTTCATGCCCCTTGGGCCCGAGGGCACTGATGAGGACGGGAACGTCGACCGGACGGGCGGGAGCGTGTCCGTCGGGGTGCAGCATCTGCATCTCCACGCCCTCCCACTCGACGACCTCGCCCCGGAGAAGCGCGCGGTAGGCGCGGATGTAGGAGTCCATGAAGGACCAGGTGATCGCGCGGTACCCCATGGCGCGGCGGCCGGTGAACCCGGTGCCGAAGGCGACAGCGACCCTTCCGGGCGCCAGTTCGGCCAGGGTGGCGGTCGCGGCGGCATTGACCATCGGGTGGCGCAGGCTGGGTATCAGCACGCCCGGGCCGAGGCCGATCCTCTCGGTCCGCTCGGCGGCAAGGGCGAGGGTCATCCATACGTCCGGGCTCTGCTGAGGCGTGTCGTAGACCCACGCCCGCGCGTATCCCAGTTGTTCGGCCAGAGCGATGTTGTCCGGCGAGTCCAGGGCGGTCGGGAAAGCACAGGACACCTCCACGGCCCCTCCATTTCACATGTCGGATCGGATGGAACGGCAGGGGACCGGCCGCGCCGCGGAAGGAACGGCCGGGCCGGGACGGTCTAGGGCAGTCCGGCGTGCGGCACCTCGACGCGCACCGACAGCAGTTGGGCCTCTCGCACGGGCCGGCGCTCGTGCTCCGGGAAGGAGGGGGCGGCGCACAGATACAGGGTCCGGCCGTCGTCACCGCCGAGCATGCAGGCGAAGACGCCCGTCCCGGTGGGGATTTCCTCCAGGATCCCGCCGCCCTCCGCGACGCGGATGACGCGGGAGTGGAGTGCGTCCGCAACCCATATCGCGCCGTCGGCGTCCGCGCAGATTCCGTCGGGGCCGACCTCGAGGCGCTCCACGGCCTCGCCGACGTCCTCGGTCTGCGGCGTCTCGCCGAACTGCGCCCATATGCGGCGGTTGCTCAGCGCACCGTCCTCACCGATGTCGAAGGCGGTCAGCCGTCCGGCGAACGTCTCCGCGACGACCAGTACTCCGCCGGGCAGGATCACCATGCCGTTGGGGAAGCCCAGATCCTTCGCGGCGGTCGTCACGGTCCCGTCGGGGTCGACCCGCGTGATCGTGGTGTAGCGCAGCGCTTCCCCACCCATGAGGTCGAAGCCGAAGTTGCCCACGTAGGCGCGTCCGCGCTCGTCCACGACCATGTCGTTGAGCATCCCGGAGACGGCGTCCGACAGGTCGGCGTGCTCGGTGAGCTGTCCCCTCTCCTGGCGTACGAGGACCCGGTGATCACGCATCGACACTATGAGCGCCCGCCCGTCGGGCAGGAAACCGATCCCGGACGGCTGGTTGGGCACCGCCGCCACGACCTCGGTGCCGCCGCGACCGTCCGTCGCCACGACCTGGTTGGTGTAGAAGTCCGAGACCCACAACCGGCCGTCGTGCCACCGCGGGCACTCCAGGTAGGAGTATCCGTCCAGCACGACCGTCAACTCCCGGGCCGACGGCTGTCCTTCCTCCATCGTGACCTCGTTCCCGTACGTCATTCCCGTACGTCGTCGTTGGCAGTTCGGAAGGCGTGATGCCACCGTCGCTCGTGAGAGCGACCACATCCCACGGCACGAGAGCTGCCTGCCAACAGCAGTCGGCCGCAGTGACTAAGCGCATAGTCATTCCGCTTGGGATGTGCGTCAAGGGTCCGGGCGACGGTATTCAGCGAGGGCGCCATGGTCATCCAGAGGTGGCCGGTCCTGAACACCTCGGCCGATCGACGGAGCACGGGCGCGTGGTACACAGTTCAAGGCACTCGTGGCGCGGGCACGTCACCTCACAGCCACCGCGTCCGAGCCGGAACCGAGCCGGCAGCGGAGCCAGGACCAGTACCGGAAGTGCAGGAAGGGGCGTCACGGCATGGCCAAACGGCAGGCCCGCTTCACCCCGGCGGAGATGGAGGACGACCCGCGCCTGCAGGACCAGTCCCCGGATCTGTGGGGCGAGGAGTTCGGGGAGGTCGCGCGCGGGATGCTCGCCTCCGCCGTCCGCTGCTTCGCCGCCAACGGCTTCCACGCCACGACCACCCGGGACATCTCGGCCGGGGTCGGGCTCAGTCCGGCCGCGCTCTACGTGCACTTCCCGTCCAAGGAGCTCGTGCTCTACCAGATCATGCGGATCGGCCATGAGCGCGCGCTCGCAAACGTGCAGGGGCCCGAGGTCGAGGCGGCTGTCGACTCCGCGGACCGGCTTCGGGTCCTCACGCGGCGGTACACCGCCTGGCACGCGCGTCACCACGTGGCCGCGCGGGTCTGCCAGTACGAGCTCAACGCGCTGACTCCGGAGCACTTCGAGCAGATCCGGGAACTGCGTCACCGCACCACCGAGGTCTTCCGTGAGGCCGTCGCCCGCGGCGTCGCCGACGGCACCTTCGCGCAGACCGACGTGAACAGGGTGGTGCGCGGCATGCTCTCGCTCGGCATCGACCTGGTCCGCTGGTACCGGCTGGACGGGCCCGACTCCCCTGAGGAGCTCGGTGAGTTCTATGCCGATCTCGCCCTGAGAATGGTGACGAGGACCGCGCCGGACGAGCAGTCGCCGGCAACGGTGTCCCGGCCCCGCAACGGCCGCAAGGCGAGCAGCTCTTCGGCCACGGTCACCGGCTAGGGCACACCCCCCGGATCCGCACTTCCGGGTTGCGGCAGGGTCGCGCCCTGGAAGCGGCCGGGACGGCAGCCCGCCAGCACCGGCTCCTCGGTGCCCTCGGCCAGCTCCCGCGCGACCAGGCGGCCCACGGCCGGGGCGAGCGTGACCGCAGCGTGCAGCACCGCCACGTTCAGGCCGGGCACCGGGGCGACCGGGCCGACGATCGGCTCGCCGTCTGCCGGCATGGGGCGTACGCCGACCCGCGTGCTCAGCAGCTCGACGTTCGCGGCGCCGCGGAAGGTGGACCGGACGGCGGCGAGAGTCCGTTCGCGCGAGTCCGCGGCGGCGATCAGCTGATCCGCGGCGACCTGCCGGAGATCGAAGTCCCGGTTGTTGACCACGGTGCGCACCAGACCGGCCGGAGCGCGGAAGCGGAAGAGCGTCGCCGGCGACGGATCGACCGGAACGCGTACGCCGAGCGACGCGCCCAGCGCGGCCGTGGCCACCCCGGCCGCGAGCACCACGGTCGCGGCGGAGAGGGGTCCTGCGGCCGTCTCGACCCCGACGACCCGGCCCCCCGCGTCCCGGCGGACCGCGGTGACCGGGGTGTCCGGGCGGACCCTGGCGCCGTGAGCCCGGGCACCCGCGACCAGCCGCTCGGTCACGCCGACCGGGTCGACGGCGGCGTCACCGGGTGCCCAGACGGCCCACTCCGGAGGTTGCCGCAGCGTGGGCTCGAGCGTCGCCACGGTGGCCGCGTCCACGATCTCCTGCCCGGGCCCCGCCTCCGGCGCTGCGTCCGTGGTGCCCCAGGACAGGGAGCCGGACCAGGTCATCGGGAGCCCCGGCAGCTCGGCCTCGAGGCGGTGGTACTCCTCCGTCGCGGTCGCCCGCAGCGCGGCGGCCGGACCGGTGCGTACGCCGGACGCTCCGATCCAGGCGAACGAGTCCGCCGTCACGCCGGCGCCCGGCCGCCCGGCGTCGACGAGGGTCACGACGGCACCGGCCCGGGCCGCGTGATAGGCCACCGAGGCGCCGACGATGCCGGCGCCGACGACCACCAGGTCGCTGCTCACCGGCGGCCGATCCTCGGCTCCCGGCCGGGCACGCGCCGACGGAACTCCTGACTCTCCGCCGGCGCCCCGCTGGGCAGGTCCGTCATGACGCGTCGCACGCTCATCCGCAGCACTGTGCCGCAGGGCGGACCCCGGCGACAACCGAAAAAGGCCCCGCTCGGGCGGCCGCGCGGCATGCCGCTCCGCATCGGGGTGCGGGCGACCGGGCGGCCGGTGGTCGCGTCCGCCGACCGCTCCGTGAACGGGCGCAGCGCGCTTGGCGACGCGGTGCCCTCTCAGAAGTCCGGACAGCGACCCAGCGATGCCTATGGACGGAGGAGGGTCACTCGTAGCACCATGGCGGCAGTAAATTCATCAAGTGGCGAATTATTGTGAGGGCTGAGTGATGGCGGACGAGCGGCCGGCTCCGGTGCTGGTGGTGGGTGCGGGACCGACGGGGCTGACAGTGGCCAACGAACTGGCGCGGCACGGCGTCGTCCCGCGGATCATCGATCGTGCTCCCGCACCGGCCACCACCTCCCGGGCACTGGTCGTCCAGCCGCGAACGCTGGAGATCTTCGACGACATGGGCGTGATCGACGAGGCGCTGGCGGCCGGCAACCGGGCTGCGGCGCTCACCATCACGTTCAGGAACAAGCAGGTGCGGATGGACATCGCCGATCTGCTGACCGGCCCCCGGAACCACACCGCCTACTCCTCGTTGCGGACGCTCTCGCAGGACGACACCGAGCGGATCCTCGCCGAGGCCCTGGTCGCCAAGGGCGTCGAGGTCGAGCGTGGGCGGGCACTGACGGATCTGACGCAGGACGGGGAGGCGGTGACCGTCTCGCTGCGCGATGAGGACGGATCGACGGAGACCGTCCGATGCCGCTGGGTCATCGGCTGCGACGGCGCGCACAGCGCGGTGCGCAAGGCCGCGGGCATCCCGTTCGAAGGGAGCACCTACCGCAGCGAGTTCATCATGGCCGACGCCCGGCTCGACTGGGAGCTGCCCCACGGTGAGCTGTACGGATTCCCCAGCACTGCCGGGATCTTCGCGGCCTTCTCGATGCCTGGTGAGAACCGGTTCCGCATCTTCGGCAACGTACCGTCCAGGCCCGAGGGGTCCGGTGCCGAGTACAGCGAACCCACGCACGAAGAGTTCCAGGCGATGCTCGACGAGCGAGTGCCCTTCCCGGCCAAGGTCGTCGAGGCGTACTGGGTGACGCGCTACCGCGTGCACAGCCGCAGCGTGCCGCGCTACCGCGACGGGCAGGTCTTCCTGGCCGGCGACGCGGCACATGTGCACAGCCCCGCCGGAGCCCAGGGCATGAACACCGGCATCCAGGACGCCTACAACCTGGCGTGGAAGCTCGCACTGGTCGAGCGGGGCATCGCCGGGGGTTCGCTGGTGGACAGCTACCACGCCGAACGGCACCCGGTCGGCCTCCGGTTGCTGAAGACGACCGACCGCCTGTTCTCCGTCATCGCGGGGCACAACCCGATCTCGAGGACAGCCCGCGGACGGATCGCCCCGCAGCTGGCCGGCGGGGTGCTGACCCGCCGCTCGGTACGGCGCAAATTCGTCGGCATGCTCGCCCAGTTGCGCCTGCGCTACCCGGACAGCCCGCTCAACTCCGAGGAGGGCACGGGCTGGCAGGACGCGCCGGCACCCGGCGACCGGGCGCGCGAGGCGGATCTGCTCGTGGACGGGAAGCCGGGACGCCTCCACGACGTGCTCCGCGGAACGCACCACACCGTGCTGCTCTTCACCGGGCTCGGCGACCATGCCCGGTCCTCCGTCGAGTTGTGCCGCGTCGCCGAACGACTCGAGGAGGCCCACCCCGGGCTCGTGAAAGCGCGCGTGATCAGCGCGGAACGAATGACCGACCAGCCACTGGTGCTCGCGGATCCTGACCGGTCCGCACATCGCCGGTACGGGATCACGGCTGCCGGTGCCTTCGTCATCAGGCCGGACGGGCATGTCGGCCACCGCGGAAGGCCGATCGACGTCGACCGCCTGATGGCAGACCTGGCGGCCAGGCTCCCCGGTGGCTCACGGACACGGACGCCGGACACCGGGTCCACGACGACGCGCTGACCGGAGAACTGACGTACTGACCGGGGAACCGGGACCTCTGCTCGTCCTGTGAACGGTCTCGATCACGTGCTGCCGCCGACTGCCCCGTTCTGCCGATCGGTCAGACTCCAGGGGCAGTTGGAGGCGACGGCTGTCGCATCGAGTGCCAGCCGAGATACACCCACGGCCAGTGGTCGAAACCGCTGCCCGGGTCGGGTTCGATGGCGACGACGGACTCCGCGGCCACATACAGCCGTTCGTGGTGAACGGTGCGGTCGCCCTTCGCGTAGACCTTGTCAGGGTCCCACTGCTGGTAGGTCTCCATGGCGGTCCCCCGGCCGGCGTTCGGCTGCCCTGCTGGGCGCCCTGGAACGATGATACGCAGCCTCTGCACACGTTAGAAGTGAAATGCGCACGATCGTCTGATTCTGTCCGGCCCGCCGGGCTTCGGCGTATTCGGCGCCCCCGGATGGCGAACAGCCGCTGCTCGCCGGGGCGGACGGCTGATCAGGACGGGTCTGTACGATCTGGAGCGCGACGCCGCGAGCGTCCTGCAGCGGAGGGCCGCACCGCTGGTGGTCCCTTCCCCTACGCCTTCCGCGTCGGGAGACCCCAACACCGGCCGACGGCGCCGACGTGTCATGAGGCGACACCGACTGAGCAAGGAGCGGCATGCCTACTGCGCATTTCTCGGCCCTCTCCCACCTCGAATGCTCCCGTACGGGCACGACGTTCGACGCAGACGTGGTGCAGGGCACCTCCGACGTGGGTGCTCCCCTGCTTGCCCGCTACGACCTGGGACGGGTCGCGGCGACCGTGACACGGGAGCAGATCGCCTCACGGGCGCCCGATCTCTGGCGGTACCGCGAGCTGCTGCCGGTGCGCGGGGAGCGCCATGTGTGCAGCCTCGGCGAGGGGATGACGCCGCTGCTGCGGCTGCCACGCTACGGGGCCCAACTGGGCGTCCCCGGGCTGCTGATGAAGGACGAAGGGCTCATCCCCACCGGCAGTTTCAAGGCGCGCGGTGCCGCAGTCGGGGTCTCACGCGCGGCGGAGCTCGGGGCGCGCGGAGTCGCCATGCCCACGAACGGGAACGCGGGCGCGGCCTGGTCGGTGTACGCGGCCCGTGCCGGGCTCGGCAGCCTGATCGCCATGCCGGTCGACGCCCCTGAGATCACCCGCACCGAATGCGTGGTCGCCGGAGCCGAACTCAGCCTGGTGGACGGGCTGATCGGGGACGCGGGCAAGCTCGTCGCCGCGGCCGTCGCCGAACGGGACGGCTTCCAGGAGGTTTCCACGCTCAAGGAGCCGTACCGGCTCGAAGGCAAGAAGACGATGGGCTACGAGATCGCCGAGCAGCTCGGCTGGCGCACGCCCGACGTCATCCTCTATCCGACCGGCGGCGGCGTCGGCATCATCGGCATCCACAAGGCCCTGCTGGAGATGCGTGAACTCGGCTGGCTGGAAGGCGAGTTGCCACGGCTGGTCGCGGTGCAGGCGGAGGGCTGCGCGCCCATCGTCGAGGCGTACGAGCGCGGGGAGAGCGAGAGCCGTCCCGTGAAGGACGCCCATACGGTCGCCTTCGGCATCACGGTGCCCAAGGCGCTCGGCGACTTCCTCGTGCTGGACGCCGTACGGCAGACCGACGGCACCGCGATCTCGGTGACCGACGAGGAGTTGCTGGCCGCGCAGGGTGAACTGGCCCGCGCGGAGGGCGCGTTCGTCTGCCCGGAGGGCGCGGCCTGCTTCGCCGCCGTGCACCGCCTCCGCGACTCCGGCTGGCTGCGGGGCGACGAGCGCGTCGTCGTGCTCAACACCGGCAGCGGCCTGAAGTACCCGGAGACTGTCCCGGTCGACGTGCCGACGCTGCCGGTGGACGGGCGCATCCCCTCGGCGCCGTGACAGCGCACCGAGCGGTGAGACAGTCACGCTCGGCGCGTTCCCGTCACCGGCAGTTGCGGGGACGCTGCGCGCGTGCCGTACTCGACCGTCAGGCAGTCCGCGGCGCGATGCTCACCGCGCGGTAGTCGTATCCGTCCTGGCCGGGGGCCTCCCAGGTGAGGTCGACCCGCTGTCCGGGCAAAAGCGTGCGGAAGCCGGTCGCCCGGATGTCGGAGAAATGGCCGAAGCAGCCACCGGGAGTCTCGGGCGAATCGAGCACGCCCCACCCTTCCTCGTCGCTCCACTCGCGGACCGTCGCCGTAACCATGCGCGGAACCCTACGGACTCCGGCACCGCCCGCGCATGCCGGTTTCCCCACTCGGCGATCACTGTGCAGTCCGGGCAACCGGAGCGCTGACCTGGCGGGACGCTCTCCTGCCGGGCATCGACCCTGCTTGACGCCGACCCGACGTGACGAACCGGTCGTGGGGCGAAGTCGGTCCCGGCCGCCTCCGTCGTCCGGCGCCGAGCAATAGCGTCCTAGGAGGGGCGTCGAAACGGGATCATGGTCTTGCGAGGGCGGTCACGCACGCGAGGAGTCAGGCACGCAGGAGCGGGCCGGCCCTCTCTCGCCGAGAAGGCCGGCCCGGCCTGCGATTTCCTGCGCGGCGGGGACGGGACGTGCCTGGCGCCGCCCCTCAGCGCGCCGGCCCTCAGGGCTGAAGCACGTACCTCCCGCGCACCCCGCCCTTCGCGACCGCGCGGTGGACGGAGGCGACCTGGTCCAGCGGCACGACCGCGTGCACCCGCGACGGCAGGCGCCCGCTCGCCGTGGCGTCGAGGAGCCGGGCGAGCCTGGCGCCGTCGGGCTCCGTCACGACCACACGGACGGTGACGCCCCGCTCCTGCGCCGGCTCAGAACTCGGCTGCACGCCGACGAAGAGGCCGCCGTCGCGGACCAGCGCGACGGCCTGTTCCTGGAGCGCCGCACCGTCGGCGACCGCGTCCCAGCCGGACGATGCCTGCGTGGTGAATCCGGCGCCGAGGCCGCGCACGAACTCCTCGTCCTCGGCCCTGGCCAGTCCGGTGACCTGCCAGCCGCGATCCTGGGCGAGCACGAGGACGTAGCCCCCGACCGCCCCGGCGGCACCGGTCACCAGCAGGCTCCGGCCCGCGCCGTCGCCGAGCAGGTCGACCAGCTTCGACGCGGCCAGGCTGTTGAGCGGGACGGTGGCTGCCGTGGTCAGGTCGAGGCCGTCGGGTACCAGGGCGGTGTCGCTCGCCGGAACGACCAGTTGTTCGGCGTAGGTGCCGAAGTCGCGGTCGAAGCCGCCGACCAGCCCGGCGACGCGGCTGCCGACCGGCAGGTCGACACCCGGACCGGCAGCGGTGACGGTGCCGGCGAAGTCCCAGCCCAGGCCGGTGCGGTCGGGCTGGTCGACCAGCCCGAGCCCGTGGAACACCCCGGCGGCGACCGCCAGGTCGACCGGATTGACCGCGGCTCCGGCGATCTCGACCCGCACCTGGCCCGGCCCGGGCTCGATCACGGGAACATCGATGATCTCGATGGAATCGGGACCCTTCGGGGTCCGTACGACCGCCGTACGGAAGGTGGTGGACATCTTCGCCTCCTGTGGAGAAATCAGTGCTACTACTCCACACTGGAGGTGTAGCTCTCCAACGGGAAGTACGCACTTCGAGGTGCGTATGCCACCGCGCGGTAGGAAGGAGTGGCCGATGCCGACGATGACGGCGGCCGAGAAGCGGGCCGAGGCGAAGGTGGAGTACGACGCGTTTCTGGCGCAGTGCCCCAGCCGGCGGCTCCTGGACCGGATCTCCGACAAGTGGGTGGCCCTGGTCCTGGCGGCTCTCGGCGGCAACGGCCCGCACCCAGGGGAAGAGGATGCCGGCGAGCCGCGGCCGCTGCGCTACTCGGAGCTCTCCCGCCGGCTGGCGGGGGTCAGCCAGAAGATGCTCACCCAGACGCTGCGCTCCCTCGAGCGCGACGGCCTGCTGAGCCGCACGGTGACGCCGACCGTGCCGGTCACGGTCACCTACGAACTGACCGACCTCGGCCTCTCGCTCCACGACCTCATGCGCGGCATCAAGGCCTGGGCGGAGGCCCACATGGACGAGGTCCTCGCCAACCGCGACCGGTACGACGGGTCCCAGGACCAGTAGGTCTGCGTGGGCGCCGGGCGCCGTCCGGCACCGGGCGCACGTCCCGCCCTGTCGCCTCGTCTCGCCCCGCTCACTCCTCGGACGGCCCGCGTTGCGACGGCACGCGCTGCGGCGGTGTGCGTGCGGGGCGGGGCAGACCGAGACGGATCAGCGCCAGGCCCCCGGCGAAGAGCACGCCGAACAGCCCCACGGCGCTGATTCCGAGAACGAAGCCCCCGGCCCAGAACAACAGGCTGAACCCCAGTGAGAGAACGCAGGCCGCGCCCGCGAGGAGCAGCAGGGTCAGCACGCTGAACGGCGTCGAGTCCGGCTCGCCGTCCACGGAGGCCTGGGCCTTGATAGGGCCGACCTTCACCTCGAACTGCAGCCCGGTGCCCTCTCGCAGCACCGACACATCGGCGCGGCTGCTGGGGACCTCTTCGCTTAAGTCGGTGTTTCCGCCGCTACGGCTACCCGTTATGGGCATCCATCCCCCTCATATTGACAAGCCCAGCTTCCATGGAAACTGACTCAGTATCAGACGCGCCACCGTTGCACCTCATGTACGCGCAACGTACAGCGATCACGCATACGATCGCTTGACGACGTCTGACTGTCTGTCATACTGGACTGCGTTGGACGCGGCTCGGTGCCAACACGGCACCCCGAGGAGGGAGGGCCCCGTATGGCCTCCGGACAGTCGGACACCGACGCGAAATCTGCCGGCCTCGAACGCATCACCGTCAATCTCGCCCCCAAGGCGGCCAGTGCCCTGAACCGGGCGGTCAAGCTGACCGGCGACACCAAGACCGACACCGTGAACCGCTCCCTGCGGATCTACGCCTACCTTGAGCAACTCATGCAGGAGGGCGGCACGCTGTACGTGAAGACCGAAGGCAGCGACGAGTTGGAGCGCCTGCACTTCGTCTGATGGCTTGCCCACGTGGGTCAGCCCCGGCCATGTACGCGGCCGGGGCTTTTCCGTTCGCTCGTCCCGGGCCGGGCGGGTGGTGGCGGGTGCGGGCCGTTCCGGGGGCGGCCCCGGGGCGGCATGATTTACGGCCGACCAACGGAACCAGTTCGGTGAGCTCTGTGTCGGCCACAAATCACGTTTGAGCCCCGGAACCATCCCCCTCCACGTCCCGCCCCCTTCCGCCGTCCCGCGTCTGCCGCCTTTCGTACGGGTTCGCTGTCGTCCGTTGGGTCGGACTGCCCACCGCGGCCTCCGGCCGGTGGTCTCCGCCGCCACCTGCGGCTTCGGGTGGCTCAACTCGTCTGCTGTGAGGGTTGGTTCAGGGGCGATGACATGGGCGGGCCCGGCGGCGGAGGAGAAGTCACGGGGGTGCGGTGTCCACCGGCGGAATGCCGCTGGACGGGCGGGAGGGGGCGGGACGCGCAGGGGGGCCGTGTCCGGGCCATTGGGGTCTCCCCAGCGAAGCGTGGGGAAGTGATTTGTGCCGATGCGAACCTGGCGATCTGGTTCCCAGTGGTCGGCCGTAAATCATGCCGCCCGGACATGCCCCCCGGAGCGGCACGCCCCCGCCACCCAACCGCTCGTCCCGGGCCGGGCGCCGCCCCGTGGTCCTCGGCGAGCCGCCGCGAAGTGGAGGGCTGGGCGCGCACCGCGGACCGGGGCGGCCTCCCCATAGCGCATTCCGAACCGGCGCGGTACCACGGCCACTTGGGGCTCGAACGCGCACTGCCGCTCTCCGTCTGACCCGTGACGGCTCAGATTCAAGTCACGTGTCGCGCACCGTGTATTGCCCTCCACTTGGTCCACCTGGCGCTGCCACGTCCGACGGGCGACGTGAGGGGGATGAGCGGTCTGGTCAGGCTCAACTCAGACAATGCGTACATTGACGGCAACGGATTCGGCAAGCGTGGGTGCCGAATTCAATAACAAACGTCATTTCTTTCCGCCGATTCAAGGGAGTTGCCGGGGCCCCGGAATCCGGCCGAGCGGCCGGTGCGACGCTGGCCGCGGCCCGGTCCTGTCGGACGCTCGCCGGGTGCGCCGAATCCGGGCCGGCAGGTCCGGGTGGTGAAGGTTGGAGGTATTTGGCCGCTATTACACCGTCCGAACTGCGCGTGTTCCCGCGCCGTTTCAGCCACCGGGGCATCGTGCGCCGCCGCGTCGCTGCCGGAACCGCTTCGAAGGCGGACGTCGTCCACTGCGGCGGAGAGGTGACGGAGGGGCGGACGGGCGGCTCCCGGTGGGCCGCGAGCACGCAGTGCGAGATCCTCGTCACCTGGTGCAGTGCAGGGAACATCGGTACGCTTCTGGGCGACTCGTGACGTAACATCGGACATCACGGCCGTAGTGGGATCTCGTAGCAGCGCGAGGCCGCTGCGACCGCCGTCGCCTTCCCGGAGCCGGCCGCGCTGCCCTGCCGGTGTTCAAGTTTCAGACCTTGTGTATGCGGGACGTCGGGGGTAGTCCCAACATGGATATTCGTAGTGCGCGTTACTTTGTAGCTGTCGCCGAGGATCTGCATTTCGGTCGCGCGGCGAAACGATTGCACATAACCCAGCCGGGTCTTTCCCAAGGTGTGAAGGCACTTGAGAAGGCCATCGGCATGCAGCTCTTCGAACGGGGCCGGCAGGGCGTGGCGCTCACGGCCGAAGGGGAGGCTCTGCTCCCGGAGTTCCGCGAGTTATTGGCCCGTGCCGACGCCGTCGACGCCTTCGTGAAAATCCTCGCAGAACAGTTCCACGGAAGTCTCACCGTCGGATACACGAGATCCGCCGGTCTGGGCCGGGCCTTCGACTTGATCAGCCGTTTCCGGGGCGCCTGCCCGCGATTACGGATACAGACATCCAGCGCCTCCAGCAGCAGCAACCTCGAAGCCATACGCGAACGCCGCCTCGACGTGGGGTTCGTTCGCCCCCCTCTTCCCGACGACGCGGAAGTGGAATCCGTCAGCGTCGGCCGGGAAGCGGTGCTCGTGGGGCTGCCCGCGGGGCACCGGCTGGCACGCTCGGCCGAGGTGCGCAGGCAGGACCTCGTGGGCCTGCCGCTGGTGTACTTCTCCGAGTCCGCGGGCGGCCTGTGGCATTCCATGCTCTCCGCCGTCTACGGCGGCCACTACTTCCCCGAGATCTGCCGGGAGGAGCCCGACGTCCCGCACATGCTCGCCGCGGTCGCCGAGGGTGCGGGCATCACCCTGGTGACGGAGGGTTCGGTGGCGATGCTCGACGTTCCCGGGGTCGAACTGCGCAGGCTGTCGGGCTCGCCCAGCGTCGGGCTGGATCTGGCGTGGCGGGGGGACAACACCAACGCGGCGCTGCGTACGTTCGTTGAGTTCGTACGTGCCGAAGTCGCCGGTTCCGCTCCGGGCCTCTCGCCGCGCGCCGCGCTGCCGGAGCCCGGCCCCGGGTTGCGGCGCTACGACGTGAACTGAGCCCGGCCGCCCCCGAGTCGGACGGCGGGCGTGCGGTGCGGCCTCCCGGGGCTCCGGCACGGGGCACGAGCATCCCGGAGGCCGCACGTGCACGTCAGACGACGCAGGCGGTCTGCGCCGGCGCCGACGCGGTGGTGCCGGCCCTGCCCGATCGCTGCTCACGTCCGCCGGACGGCTCCCGGATCTCCAGAGTGCAGCACTTCACGCTGCCCCCGGCCTTGAGCAGCTCCGAGAGGTCGACGCCGTGCGGCTCGTAGCCGCGTCGTCGCAGCTCGGCGATGAGTCCCGTGGCCGTCTCGGGGAGCACGACGTTGCGTCCGTCCGATACGGCGTTCAGGCCGAACGCCTCGGCGTCGTGGGCCGAGGCGGTGATCGCGCCGGGGAAGAGTTCGCGCAGCACGGCCCGGCTGCCTTCCGAGAAGGCTTCCGGGTAGTACATGACCTCCTCGCCGAGTACGGCGAGTGCGGTGTCCAAGTGGTAGAAGCGGGGGTCGGTGAGGGTGAGGCCGACCACGGGCCGGCCGAAGAGCTCCTGGGCCTCCTGGTGGGAGCGAGGATCGGTACGGAAGCCCGTGCCGGCGAGGATCCAGCGGTCGGTCGTCAGATAGTCGCCCTCGCCCTCGTTGACCCACTGCGGTTCGTGGACCCGGCCGAAGCGCCGGTCGCGGAACCACTGCGCGTAGGCGGGGCCTTCGGCCGCCCGCTCCTCGTTGCGGAAGCGCGCGGCCAGTACCTTTCCGTCCACGACGGTGGCGCCGTTGGCGGCGAAGACCATGTCGGGAAGGCCGGGCAGCGGGTCGATGAGCTCCACGGTGTGCCCGAGGCCGGTGTAGAGCTCTTTCAGCTTCTCCCACTGCGCGACGGCCCGGTCCCGGTCCACCGGCTTCTCGGGGCTCATCCACGGGTTGATGGAGTACTGGACGTCGAAGTACGTGGGTCTGCACATCAGATAGCGGCGGGGCCGTGCGGTGCGGACGGCGGAGGACTCGGGCATGGCGACTCCAGGGATCGGGGCTGGCGAAGGGATCGGGGCTGGCGAAGGGATCGGTGCGGGCGGCAGGACGCCCGCCCGCTGCGGCGCCGGGCCGGATACGGCCACGCGGCGCGCCGGGAGGGTGCTCAGTCCAGGGGCGAGTCCTTGACCAGCAGCGGCGTCTTCTGTGAGCGCTCGTTGATGCTGAAGCGCGGCGTGACGCGGACCCAGAACGCCTCGGGTGCCTCCGTCTCGACCTCGTAGCCCATCCGGTACACCTGCGTCAGCACCGTCTCCTTGACCCGCGCCTCGACCTCGTCCGCCTGCGCGCCCTCCCGCACCTTCACGCGCAGCTCCATGCGTTCCGCGGGAGCGCCGTGGTCGAAGAGCGCCACCTGCACGCCCGTGACGTCCGGGTCCTTCAGGGCCGCCTCCTCGATCTCCTGCGGCGTGACGAGGATGCTGAGGAACTTCATCTGAGGGTCGTCGCGGCCCAGCACGCGCAGCGCGGGCTCCGTACGGCCGCAGGTGCAGGAGGTGAACTCGCCCCTGTCGCCGATGCGGTAGCGCACCACCGGGTTGACGCACTCGGGGTGCAGGTTCGTCACGAATATCAGCCCGTCGTCGAGCTCGACGTGCTGGTAGGGCACGAGGTGGAAGGTGTCCATGGCGCAGCCCGGGCCGTTGTGCCCGATCACCCACGTCTCGGTCGAGCCGTAGCAGCCGTACAGCTCCGCGTCGGGCAGGATGCGCCGCACCACGTCGAGGGCCGCGGCGCCGAACGGCTCGCCGGTCCACAGGAGTTTGCGGAAACCGGGGGTGATCCCGGCGTCGACGCAGGTCTGCAGCAGATGTGCGATCTGGCTCTGGGTGGCGTTGAGCGCCGTGGCGCCCAGACGGTGCACCATGCCCATCCACTCGGGGAGTTGGCGGTCCTCGATGGCGCCCAGCGGAACGGAGACGGCGCCCGACGAGTGGGCCAGCGCGTTGAAGAAGGCGTGCGAGGAGCAGAGCCGGCCCGGGGTGTCGTAGTTGACCAGCACATCGTCGGCGGACAGCGGGTCCCAGACCGTGCGGATCTCCTCGATCATCTGGCCGCTGGGCACGAGGCTGAGCTTGGGGGCGGACGTTGTGCCGCCGCTGCCGAGCACCAGGGAACCGTGCGCGCGCCGCCGCGCCCTGAGCACGGTGTCCGGCAGCGCGGTGCGGAAGTCGTCCTTCGTCAAAACGGGAAGGTCGCCGAGAGCCGGGTCCGGCAGCGAGCGCGCCTTGTCGTAGAGGTGGCTGAGCGAGGGCAGGTCGCTCATCCGGTCCAGCAGCCGGCGCACGACCTCCGGCGACAGCACGCGGTCGTGCTGCGCCGGGTCGCGGTGTGCCGTGGCGGACTCTTCCGAGGAGGTGATGGCCATGCGGGACGGTCTCCCATCGCACGTTGCCGCAAGAAGTACGGCAGGAAAGCAGGACCCCTCGAGTGCGCCACGAAATACCAGAGTTGTCCAAGAGAACTTCGCACGCCTTGAATAAGTGATTCCTATTGCGGCAGCTAGGCGCTGTGCGGCCCGATTGGCCACCTCGCTTCATAACCGGCGCTTCTGGTGGCCGCGTCTCCTCGTATTGGACGGTCGGCCGGGCGGTGCTGCAGCATTGCGTTCGCTTCCGGCCGCAACAAGGCGGCCGGTCGGATTCTCGGAGGGGTTCGCCTCCGCAGAAGTCCTCTGTCTTTTCCGTGAATTGAGGGGTGGCTCGTGCTCGTCCGGGACCGTGCGGGACTGGAAATGATGCGCTGCGCTCAGGAGGAATTACGTTCGCTGCGCGGGAATCCCGTTCCCGAGGATTTCCACGGCGGAAAGCTCGCCGCGGTCTGGGACCGGGCGAGGAAGAGTCCCGCCTTCCAGGGGCTCCCGGATTTCTCCTGGGAGGAGTTCGGACGCCTGCCGGTCATGACGAAGGACCAACTGAAGGCCGACCCTTGGAACTTCGCCGTCACCGGGGTGTCGGGCGCGGCGAAGTACTACGAGACCACGGGCACCACGGGACGGGTCACGCCGACGCCGCGCCTGGCCGAGGACGTCATCTGGAACACCGTCTCCGTGGCGGAGGCGTGGCGCACGATCCTGCACGACGACGACCGTGTGGCGGTGCTGCTGCCCTCGGACGTCGTGCCCGTCGCGGACCTGATCGTCTCCGTATGCGAATACCTGGGCCTGCCGCACAGCCGGCTGTACCCGTTCGCCACCGGAATCTCCGACTGGGACAGGCTGCTCGCCTTCTGGGAGAACCTGCGCCCCACGACCCTGTTCGTCTCGCCGGGCGTGATGCTCCAGCTCACGCGCCTGCTCAAGCAGCGCGACCTGATGGAGCGGCACAGCGGCGCGGTGCGCAACATCATGCTTCTCGGCGAGGTCAGCACCCCCGCCCTGCGGGCGCGGCTCGGCCAGTGGTGGGGAGCCGACGCCCACGACGCCAGCTACGGCAGCACCGAGACCGGCACCCTCGCGGCGGCCTGCCCGCGCGGCAGCCTGCACCTGCTGACCGGCACCAACTACTTCGAACTCGCCACCGACGAGGGCCTGGTGCCGCTGCCCGCCAAGGGCTCCGGCCGCCTCGTCGTCACGCCGCTCAACCTGTACGCCCGTCCGATGCTGCGGCTGGACACCGGCGACGACGTCAACATCGACGCGGCCGGCTGCGAGTGCCAGGACCCGGCGCCGGTGATCGTGGTGTGCGGACGCAGCAGCGAGACGATCCGCATACACGGCGCGCAACTGAACATCCTCGGCGTGGAGAACGCCGTGTACGGCGCGACCGAGGCCACCGGCTACCTCGTCGAGCTCGAGGCCACCGGCGACTTCGGACGCCTGCTCCTCGAACGGGGCATCGGGGCGGACCGCTCGGCCGAGCCGGCCGCCATCGAGGCGGTGCAGCGCTACTCGGAGAAGGAACTCGGCCTCCACTGGGACGCCGTCGCCTTCGTCAACTCCCTGCCCAGCACCACCAAGAGCGGTGGTTCCCAGAAGAGCTGGAAGCGCTCCAACATACGCGTGGTGGAGCAGGCCTGATGAGCGCCCTCACACAGGCACAGCCCGTGCCCGCCGCCCTGTCGCAGAGCCGTGCCGCCGGCACCGGCGAACCGGACCTGTGGTGCACCTACGCCGCGATGCGCACCCTGGCCTGGCTCGGCCGCACCGCCGAGGCCGAGGACGCCGAGGCGACGGCCCGCTACCTGCGCAGCAGACGCAACTCCGACGGCGGCTACGCCTGGTCCGCCGGAATGCCGTCCGATGCGTGGGCGACCTTCTACTGCACGCAGGCCCTCGCCGACCTCGGCCGCCCCCTGCCCGAGCCCGACGGCACCGCACAGTGGCTGCGCGGCACCTGGACGGCGGACGGTACCGGCGCGGCCTACGCGATGGCGCCCGGCCAGGCGCCGGACGTGTGGGCCACGCACTTCTCCACCCGCAGCACCGTGCGCATCTGCGGCGACGGCGTGCCGGACAGGGCGCGGCTGCTGGCTTGGCTCGGCGCGCTCCAGCGCCCGGACGGCGGGCTGTCGTGGAGTCCGGACTCGCGGACCAGCGACGTGCGTGCCTGTCACTACGGTGCCGCCGCCTGGTTCGCGCTGAACGGCGTCGCCCCGGTGGACCCGCCGTGGGACGTCGCGGCGCTCACCCGCTGGCTGTGCGAACAGCAGACACCCGAGGGCGGCTTCCGCTTCTCGCCGGAGGCGGACGTGCCCTGCATGTGGGCCACGTACCGCGCGACGGCGGCACTGAACATCCTGGGCGCCTCCCCGAGCCGCCCCGTCGAGCCGTGGATACGTGAACTGCGCGGTGCCTCCGGCGCGTTCGTGCGCTGGCAGGGCTACGAGGTCGAGGACGTGTGGGCCTCGTTCTGCGCGGTCGGCGCGCTGCAGGCGGTCGGGGCGCCGACCGCCGACGTCGCCGACGCCGTGGTGGCCCGCATCAGCGCACTGCGCTGCGCGGGCGGCGGATACACCTACCGCGAGCCCGAGCACGCGGCCGACGCACTGAGCACCGCGGCCGCCGTGCTGGCTGACGGGACGGAGCCCCCGGGTGCCCGGGAATCGTCCGGTTCCCCGGAGCCGTCCGTACGTGCCGACCGCATCACCTGGCTGGAGAGCTGCCAACTCCCCAACGAGGGCGGCCTGATGTACATGCCGGCCCGCGGCAGCGAGATCCGCTGCACCCTGTGGGGCCTGACCGCAGGAGCGTTCGCCGGTGAGGCGGCTCAGCCCGCGCGCAGGCGCATCGCCGAGTGGGTGCGCGGCATCCAGAACCCCGACGGAGGCTTCGGCTTCTGGGAGGGACGGGGCTCCGAACTGCTCTCCACGGCGGCCGCGGTCGGCGTCGTACGTCACCTGGGCGCCGCCGTGCCGGAGCTTCTCGACGCCGCCGCGCTGCGCGCCTTCGTCTCCCGTTGCCTCGGCCCCGATGAGTGCACCGCGGCACTGCCCGGCACCGAACCGACGCTCCGCCAGGGCCTGCAGGCGCAGCGCATCCGGCACGCACTCGGCGAGGGCTCCCCGCACGCCGTGACGTCGCTCCTCGACCGGCACCGGGTGCGTGGCGGCGGCTGGGCCAACACCGGTGCGCGACTGCCCGATCTGCTCTCCACGTACGAGGCGGTCGCCACCGCGGACCTGTACGGGCTGCCCCTCGACGCCGAGCATCTGCGGCGCTTCACCGACCGCGTGCACAGCGACGGCGGCACCGCGTGGAGCCCGCTGGCACCCGGCAGCGGAGGTCCGCTCGCCGACGCGCTCGGCTCCCTGCTGCGCCGCCGCGTCGACGGCGCCCTGCGCGCCCTCCCCGACCTCGCGCTCTCCTGACCAGGAAGGTCTCCATGCCCACGATCGAGATCAGCGGCCCCGACCTCGCGGTCCCGGCCCGCCGCAGGGTGGCGCTGCGGCTCACGCGCTGGTTCACCGCACGCGGCGTACCGGGCGGCCACGTGGTGGTCCGCTTCTGTGCCACACCGCCGTCCACCGTCTTCAGCGGCGGCATGCCCGTCGATGCCCTGCCGCACGGCGACGAAGGCCTGCAGCACGCGTCGGTGACCGTGTGTGTGGGGTCGGACCGCGACGAGGACTTCCGCACGGAGCTGGCCGCCGAGATCGCCTCGGCGCTGGAGATGAACGAGCAAACCCCCTTCCTCTACATCGAGTTCCGGGAGACCGACCCCGGCCGCGTCCATCTCGCCCACCAAGGAACGCTGCGACAGGCCGGAGAGGCCCTTGCCGCCGCTCAGGGAAAGGCACTGCGATGAGCAACCGCACCATTCCGGCGTACGACGAGACGCTCTCGCGCGTGCGCGAGGTCCTCGGCGAACTGCTCGGCGACGGCCCGAAGTCGGCGGGTGAGGACCAGCCGCTGACGGAGGCGCTGGGCGACCGCTACGACAGCCTCGCCGCGCTGGAGTGCGTCTCCCGGGTGGAGAACGCCTTCGGCATCGAGGTCGACTTCGTCGCACACGACGTGCGCTACTCCTTCGCGACGCTCCGGCGCATCGCCGAGTTCGTGCGGGGCGAGCTGGAGGACCGCGCCGTGCTGGAAAACCGCGCGTGAACGCCTGCGTGACGGACCGGCCCGTCCTCGAGGCCGAGATCCCGTTCGACACCTCAGGGCATACCGGGGAACCCGTGCGGTGGTGGCGGACGCCCGAACAGCTCCGTGCGGAGGTGGAGTTGCTCGTCGCCACGGTCGTCGGCGAGGTGGGCCAGGTGGTGACCCTGGCGCCCCCGGGGCACCTCTTCGGAAGGCTCTTCGGCGTCGAACTGCCCGCCCTGAAAGGCATCGAGGTGCATTCCGCGTGGCAGGACCCCGTCACGCCGCCGACATGGCGCCCCGGCGTCCCGGCGCTCTTCGTGTGCCTGCCCGCGAGCTGGGTGGCGCTGCGCAGCCTCGCGCCGCGCATCGCCGAACTGCCGCGCGCCGTGGCCCTGCACAGCGCCGGGCCGACGACGCCGCACACCCGGCAGCTGGTGGGCGCGCTGCGCGGGCACCCCTTCCGGGCCGTGGAGCTGTTCGGCTCGACCGAGACCGGCGCGGTGGCCTCCCGGGAGATCGCCGCGGACGCACGGGACGAGCAGCCCTGGCGGCTGCTGCCCGACGTGCACGCCGACCTGCCCGCAGAGCCGGCGGAGCGCAGGCTCACCGTCAGCTCGCCCCGGCTGGCACGGCGCGACGGGCACGACGCGCCGCCCGCCTCCTGGCAGATGGGCGACCTCGTACGGCCCGCGGGGGAGCGGCAGTTCACCTTCGTCGGCCGCGCCTCGCGGCTGATCAAGGTGAACGGGCTCCGCTGCGACCTGGGCCGCGTGGAGCAGACCGTCGCCGCAGCGCTGCCGGGCCTCGACGCCGTGTGCCTGCCGGTGCGCGACGCGGTGCGCGGGGAGCACTACGAGCTGGTCTGTGCCGACCCGGCCGGAAGCCTCGACGCCACGTCGCTGTGGCCGCTGCTGCGCCGCGCCCTGGGCGGCACCCCGCTGCCCCGGTCGCTGCGGCGCGTGCCCCGCATACCCCGGAGCGCCACGGGCAAGCCGCTCACGCATCTGCTGACGGCCCCCGCCGCCACGGCAGCGACGGCAGGTGAGTGACGGATGACGACGGAACCCACCGACGCGCCGCACGAACTCCCGTGCCCGGTCGGGGAGTTGCTCGCCCACACGGTGCCCGGCGGCAAGCTGGTGCTCACCCGCGACGAGGAACAGCGCATGCGGGCATCCGCATCGGCGCTCGCCCGCATCGCAAAGGACCGCCCGGTCTACGGGCTCACCCGCGGCTTCGGCCCGCTCGCCGAGTACGCGGCCGACGAGGACCCCCGCGAGCAGGGGCTCGGCCTGCTGGACCACCTCACCGCCGGACAGGGAGCACCGCTGCCGCGCGACGTCGTACGCACCATGGTCTGGCTGCGGTTGCGCGGGATGACGCAGGGGCACTCGGCGGTCGACGTGGAGGTGTGGCAGACCCTCGCCGAGCAGTGGAACCACGGGCTTACTCCCGTTGTCCCGCAGGAGGGCAGCCTCAGCGCGAGCGGCGACCTGGTGCCGCTCGCCCACGCCGCGCAGGCGGCGGCCGGACGCGGCGAGGCCTGGCTCGAACTCGGCGGCGAGCAGCGGCGCGTGCCGGCGGCCGAGGCCCTGGCCGCCAATGGCCTGCCCGCGGTGCGCTGGGACGCACGTTCCGCCCTGGCCTTCGCGAACGGCTCGGGCGCGTCGCTGGCGCGGGCCCTGCACAACCACGTGCGGCTGGCCGCCCTGGCACGTGCCCTCGCCTCGGTCACCGGGCGCACCGCGGCCCTGCTGGGCTGCAACACGGAGGCGTACGCGGACGCGCTCTCGGCGGTGCGGGGACACCACGGCCAGCGGGTCGCCGCCGCGCTGGTACGCGAGGAGATGCACCGCTCGGCCGCGGGCAGCGCAGGGCAGGACGGTACCGGTACCGCGCCGCGCAGGCTCCAGGAGCCGTACTCGCTGCGCTGCGCGCCCCAGGTCGTCGGAGCGGTTCTCGACCAACTCGCAGCGCAGGGACGGATACTGGCCGCCGAGGCGGAGGGCTGCACCGACAACCCGGTGCTCGTCGACGACGACGTGCTGCACGGCGGCAACTTCCACGCCGCGCCGGTGGGCCTGGCAAGCGAGCAGCACGCCCTGTGCGTGCACCAGCTCGCCTACCTCGCCGAGCGGCAGCTCGCGCTGGTGCTCGACCCGCAGCACAACGGCGGGCAACCGCCGCTGCTGGCGGAACGGCCCGGCAGGGACAGCGGGTTCGCCGGTGTGCAGATCGCGGCGACCGCCCATCTGGGCGCCCTGCGACAGCGCG
The DNA here is from genome assembly GCF_015910445.1 of Streptomyces bathyalis. Taxonomy (NCBI): domain Bacteria; kingdom Bacillati; phylum Actinomycetota; class Actinomycetes; order Kitasatosporales; family Streptomycetaceae; genus Streptomyces; species Streptomyces bathyalis. The sequence goes on along the minus strand of NZ_CP048882.1, from coordinate 3,294,615 downwards.
GCTATCCGGCGTCCTTCACGCCGGTGCCGACGAACCTAGACAACCAGGACCACGTACCGCTCGCCCTCAACAGCGCCAATGCGGTGGCGGAGATGACGGAGCGGGCGTGGTGGATCGTCTCCTCCCTGTTCCTCGCCGTCACCCGGCTCGGCCACCTGACCCGGGGCGGTGCGGGCGCCGGCGGACCCGGCGACGGGAGGGGCGGGGACGGCCGCGGCGCGGACTCGCTTTGGGCCGAACTGGCTCGCGACTGGCCCCCGTTGACGCGCGACCGGCCGCTCGCCCACGAGGTCGCGGCCATGGCCGGCCGCATCGAGGCCCACTACTCCCGCGCCGGGGAGCGACACGGCGCGAACGACGAGGATCAGGAGTACACCCGGTGCCCAGCGTGACACTCGGAACCCGGCTTGCCGCCGCGCAGCAGCCGCAATGGGAGGACGAGGAGGAACTCGTCCTGGCCGTGAAGGAGTTGGCGACCAGGCCCGCGCTGGTGAGCGCGGGCGACTGCCACGAGCTGCGCCACCGGCTGGCGGCGGCGGCCCGCGGCGAGGCGTTCGTCGTACAGGGCGGCGACTGCGCCGAGCGGTTCGCCGCCTCCGCGCCCGGCCAGGTGCGGGCGAAGGAGCAGCAGCTCCGGCGGCTCGGCGCGCTCGTGGGGGAGCTGTCCGGGCTGGAGAGCGTCCTGATCGGCAGGCTCGCCGGGCAGTACGCCAAGCCGAGGTCGAACCCGACGGAGACGGTCGGCGGGCAGGTACTGCCCGTCTACCGCGGTGACGCGGTCAACTCCCCGGAGCCGCTGCCCGAGGCGCGGCGGGCCGACCCCGCCCGGCTCGTACGCGCCTATGACCACGCCGCCGATGCGCTCGCGGCGCTCGGAACACCCGGAGGGCGGACGGGAATTGACGGCCCGGCACCGCACGGCCCGGAGCTGCCCGGCGCACCCGGCCCGGAGGCCCGCAGCTCGCGGCAGCGCGAGGCGGTCTTCACCAGCCACGAGGCGCTGCTGCTGGACTTCGAGGAGTCCCTGGTGCGTCCGGACGCGATCGTCGGCGGCTCGTACGCCTCGTCCGCCCACATGCTGTGGATTGGTGAGCGAACCCGCCAACTGGACGGCGCTCACGTGCACTTCGCGGAGCAGGTGAACAACCCGGTGGGCGTCAAGCTCGGCCCGTCGGCCGACCCGGCGGACGTGCGCGCGCTGTGCAAGCGGTTCGACCGGTACGGGCCGCCCGGCCGGCTGACGCTGATCAGCCGCATGGGGCGCGGAGCGGTCTCGGAGCGGCTTCCCCGGCTCATCGAGGCGGCGGCTCCCTTCGCGGGCCGCGTGGTCTGGCTGTGCGACCCGATGCACGGGAACACGCTGCCGCACGCCTCGGGGCGCAAGAGCCGCGTACTGGCCGACGTCCGGGAGGAGGTGCGCGGATTCCTCGCCGCACTCCGCGAGTACGGCGCGTACCCGGGCGGCCTGCACCTGGAGACGACCCCCGAGCCCGTGACCGAGTGCGTGGGCGAACGCGGCGACCTCGAACGTGCCGATGCCCTGACCCGCTACACCTCCGCCTGCGATCCGCGTCTCAACGCCGAACAGGCCGAGGAACTGGTGGCGTTCGCCGCCCGGCTGCTGTGACCGCCGAATGCACGGACCCGCGTACCCGACCGCCCAGAGAGCCCAGACTGCCTTGCCGGCACCGCCCGGCAGCCGACGGAGAGAGAAGCACGTGACAGCCGCGAGCGCACCGGACGACAGGCCCCACATCGTGGTGATCACCCGCTGGCGTGAGCACTACGCACAGTACGAGCGCTACCTCGACCACGAGACCCACACCGTCACCTACGTTGCCAGTGGCATCGCACTCGGCTCCGTACCGCCGGCGGCCACGGAGGTGGCCCGTGTACGGCGCACCGACGACCTCGAGGAGGTTCGTGCGGCCGTGCACGCTCTGGCCGGCAGGCACGGGCGGCCCGCCGGGATCGTCGCCCTGAAGGAGGACGACCTGCTGGTGGCGGCGCAGCTGCGCGCCGACCTGGGATGCCCCGGCCAACTCCCCGGGGACCTGCTGCGGTTCCGCGACAAGTACCTGATGGCCTCGGCGATCGCCGAGGCAGGGCTGCCGGTGCCCGCGTGTGAGCCCGCACCCGGACCGGAGGCCGTCACTGGCTTCGCGGAACGGCACGGCTGGCCGGTGGTGCTCAAGCCGCGCACGGGCAGTTCCAGCGCGGGGGTCACCGTGCTGGACGGGCAGGAACAGCTCGCGGCCACATCCTGGTCGGAGCCGTCACTGGTGCAGGTGTGCAATCCGCATCCGATCTACCACGTGGACGGTGTCTTCACCGGCGAGGAACTGGCCACCTGGCGTGCCTCCCGCTACGTGAACTCCTGCCTCGGCTTCCGCGAAGGGCTCTTCCTCGGGTCCGTGGAGGAGGACGACCAGGAACTGCTGGCCGTCATCGGCACGTACACGCGCCGGTTCCTCGCGGCGCTCACCGACCGGCCCACGCCGTTCCACCTGGAGATGTTCGTGGACCGGGTGGGGCTGCGGTGCGAGTTCCTGGAGGTGGGCGCGCGCGTCGGCGGTGCGGAGATCCCGTTCATCTGGCGGGAGTTGCACGGCTACGACCTGATGGAGGCAGCCTTCCGCATCCAGCTCGGCGAACCCGCGCCGCCGGCGCCGTCCGCGGCTCACGGCAGCGACGGATCCGGCACCGGCGTCGGCCACGGTCCCGAGCGCGGCGGCTGGCTGCTGATCCCCGCACCGGCGGAGAAGCCGTGCCGCATCACCGAGGTGACGCCCATGACCGGCCTGGAGCCCGGACCGTACAGCGAGTCCCTGCTGAGCGTCGGGGAGGTGCTGCCCGCGGCCGACGCCTACTACGAGCACGTCGGCGGCCGGTTCCGCTTCCGGGGCCGCGACAGCGGTGAGGTGGAGAAGGCCCTCGTCGCCACGGCCGAGGCGTTCCGGGTGACCGCGGAGCCGGTGCGGGACGAGAACATCGTCGGAGCCGGATCCCGGTGAAGGGCACGACGGCAGGCGGCTCCGGGCAGGACCGGAACGAACACACGACGCGGCGGAACACGACCGGACCGGCCGACCGGACCGGGCAGCACGCAGCAGGAGAGGGGATGAGATGTCACGAGTGGTGATCGTCAGCGGTGGAGGGACGGGCATCGGACGTGCCGTGGCCCGCGGGTTCGCCGCGGACGGCGACAGTGTGCTGCTTGTCGGACGCCGGGCCGGGGTGCTCAGCGACGCGGCCGAGGCGCTCGCGGCCGAGGACGGCATCAGCGGGGAGATCCGGACCTTCGCGGCCGACCTCTCCGACCCGGCGGAGGCGGAACGCGTACGTGCCGAGGTCGACCGGCTCTACGGCCGCGTGGACGTGCTGGTCAACAACGCCGGCGGCAACGTGGAGATCGGCGCGCCCGACGACGCTCCCGGCGGACTCGCCGGCGTCGCACGGCACTGGACCGGCAACTTCAACTGCAACGTGCTCACTTGCGTGCTTCTCACCGAGGCGCTCAGGGACCTCCTGCAGCAGCCGGGCCGCCGGGTGGTGCTGATCAGCTCCATCGCCGCATACCGGGGCTCGGGTTCCGGTTCGTACGCCGCGTCGAAGGCGGCCCTGCATCCCTACGCCTACGACCTTGCGGGGCAGTTGGGCGGGCACGGAGCCACCGTGAACGTGGTGGCCCCCGGCTTCATCGAGGACACCGAGTTCTTCGGCGACCTGATGTCGGACGAGCGGCGCAAGATGCTCGTCGCACAGACCGACAACGGCCGCGCCGGCACGCCCGCGGACATCGCCGACACCGTGCACTGGCTCTCCTCGCCCGGCGCGGGCCACGTCACGGGACAGGTCGTCCAGGTCAACGGCGGTGCGCAGCACGGCGCTTGACGCCCGTCAGGCCCGTCCCCCGAATCATCCCCCCCGCAGAGCACCCGAGGCCGGTGACCCACCGGCACAGCACAGCGGCGGCTGCCGCGCCCAGACAGGAGAGAGAAGCCATGCCGGAAAAGGGCTATGTGGCCATCGTCGACGCCTACAGCTTCACCAGGCGGCTCGCCCCGGAGTTCGTGAAGGCCGGATACGGGTGCGTGCGCGTGCAGAGCACCCCCGAGGTGCCGGAGGTCTACGGCTCCTCCTTCAGCCTCGACGACTACGCCGGGAACATCGTCCACCGGGGCGACCTGGACGAGACGGTGAAGGCGCTCGCCGACTTCGGTCCCGTGGCCGTCGTGCCGGGAGGTGAGTTCGGCGTGGAGTTCACCGACCTGCTCAGCGAGGAGATGGGTCTGGCCACCAACGGCACCGCACTCAGCGCCGCACGCCGCGACAAGTACACGATGATCGAGACGATCAAGGCAGCCGGTGTGCCCGGAGCCGAGCAGCTCCGCATCACGGGTGAGGACGAACTGCGGCGCTGGCACGAGAAGCTGGGCGGCCGCGTGGTGGTCAAGCCGGTCCGAAGCACCGCGGGCGACGGCATCCACTTCTGCGACACGCCGCAGGAGTCCGTCGACGCCTACCGGGCCCTGAGGTCGGCCAGCAACGTCTTCTCTCAGAGCAACGAGGGCATCGTCGCCCAGGAGTACCTCGTCGGCGGCGAGTTCATCGTCAACACCGTCAGCCGCGAGGGCCGGCACCACGTGTGCGACATGTGGAAGACGACGCGGCTGACGGCGAACGGCGTGCTCGACCTGTGCGACGCCGTCCGCCTCATCGCTTCCGGCAGCGACGACGGACACACCCTCGCCGCGTACGCACGGCGGGTCCTGGACGCCCTCGGCATCCGCAACGGTCCCGCCCACCTGGAGGTGAAGCTGACGCCGGACGGGCCGCGGCTCGTCGAGGTGGGCGCGCGCATCGCCGGCGGCGACATCCCGCACTACGCCCGCATGGGCATCGGCGAGTCCCAGATCGACTGGACGGTCGACGCCTACGTCAACCCGGAACGCTTCGACGCGCGGCAGCACGAGGAGTACCGGATCCGGCACCACTTCGCGTCCGTCGCGATGATCTCCTCAGTGCGGGGCACGCTGCGCCGCTACCCGCACCTGGAGACGGTGGAGAAGCTGGAGAGCCTCCACGAGATCCGCACCCTCGTCAGCCCCGGCTCCGCCATCGAGCCGACGGTCGACGACCTCACCTACCCGATGATCGTCAACCTCCGGCACGAGGTCGAGGAGGTCGTCATGCGCGACTTCGGCACGCTGCGCTATCTCGACGGTGAGGGCTTCTACGAACTCGGCTGAGCACGACGGCTGTTCGGGCACGTGCGCACCCCGTTTTTTCGTGCCCGAACAGCGGCCCGGCTCCCCGTACGGGCGTATGCGGGGCCAGGCGGAGCGGGAGCACCGGCCACGACACAGCGCAGCCCAAACACCCCAGCCCACACACCCGAGCCACACACCCAAGCCACACACCCAACCCCACAGAGCCGAACATCATCGGCGCCGACATGCAGGAGCAGCGATGCGAACGCCTCAAAGTGCAGTGGCGGACTTCGTCGGCCGCAGACGGCCCGGCGCGACGGGCGACGCGGCGGCGCCGGCCGTGCCCCGCGTGCTCGCCCTGCCCCTCGCGGAACGGGACGCGCTGCTGCGCAAGGGCGAGTTGTCCGCGGCCGAGCTGTACGGAGCGGCTGCCTCCTGGGAGCCCGTCGCTGACCAGCGGTACCGGGCCTGTGCCCAACTGCGCGTCACCACAGGGGAGTCGGTCGACGGAGCCGGCGGCGGACATGACGGGGACGAGGCGGACGGGAGCGGCAGGGGCGGCGGCGCCCTGCGGGTCGGCGTCAAGGACACCGTCGACGTGCGGGGCTTCGCCACGCGGCTCGGGCTGCGCCACTACCGGCACCACCCCCGGGAGTCGGCGACGGTGGTGGCGGGGCTCCGCCGCGCGGAGGTCAACGCGAAGGTCATCACCACGGAGTTGAACATCGGTGTGGGCTCGGGCTGCGGCAACCCCTACTTCCCGCAGTTCGACCCGGCCGGATCCAGCACCGGATCGGCGGTGGCCGTCGCGGCGAACATCTGCGACGTCGCGCTGGGCACCGACGTGCTGGGCTCCGTGCGCTGGCCCGCGGGACGCTGCGGCGTCGTCGGCCTGCGCACGACGCACGACCCGGCGAAGCTCGCGGGCATCTTCCCGCTCAGCCCCTGCATGGACGCACCCGGCTGGGTCGCCCGCACCGCCGACGATCTCGCCTTCGCCTGGCGGCACTTGGGCCTCGGCGAGGCCCCCCGGCTCTCGGCGCCGAGCCTGCGGGTCGGCGTGCCGCAGGAGCTGTACCGGCCGGGCGTCATCGACCCGGAGATCGCCGGAGCACTCGACACGGCGAGCGCGGCGCTCACCTCGCGCGGACACCGCGTCGCGTCGCGCCCCCTGGGAGAACTGTGGAACTGCCGTGCGGCGGCATGGGAGTTGTGCGCCCGCGAGGCCTGGGACGGCCACCAGGTGTGGCGCGACCGGCTCGTGGACGAGCTGATGCCGTCGACCTGGCGGGCGCTGGAGACGGGCGCGAAGGTGACCGACGAACGGCTCGCGGAGATCCGCGGCAGCATGGCGCAACTGCGGGCGGGCGTGGTGGAGTTGTTCGCCGCCGAGTCCGTCGACGTGTGGCTCATGCCGCTGGACCCGGGCGTGCCGCGGCCCCGCGGCATGGTGGTGGCGGCCTCCACCATCCCCGACGCAGACGACCCCGCCTTCGAGCGCGAGGTGGGCTTCACGCCCGTCGCCAGCTTCGCCGGTCTGCCGGCGGTCACCGTGCCCGTCGGCCGGGACCCGGAGCACGGTGCGCCCCTGGCCGTGCAGCTCGTCGGCCGCCCGGGGGACGACGGTTCGCTGATCCGCCTCGCGCAGCAGCTCACCACGGCACTGGAGCCCCTGGAGCTGCGCCCCGCCTGAGAACCGGCAGGCAGAGCAAGGCAGTCGGGCGACGAGGGGCGACCGAGGAGGCAACAGATGAAGGGCGACGGCCGGCAGACGGGCGGTGAGGAGGGACGTGCGGAGGATGACCGGAAATCGGCAGCCGAGCAGGCCGGCACCGGATAAGACTGACCAGCGGCCCGGGTTGGGGTCCGCGGGCCGGACAGCCCTGGCCCTCGGCGGCCTGACACGGACCGGCCGTGCACGGCACGAATCCGTGCACGGGAGCCGGCGAGGACGCCGGAGAACGGCGAAGAATCCGTCCGACGTCGGACCGGAGGGGAAGGGCACCCCCGAACCACCAGACGTCGGCCGAACCGGAATCGATGGGACGAACATGACCACTGCGGCGCCACACGCCACGCCGGCCGGCTCGAGCAGCCCTCCCCGGCGCAGCCTCCTGCTGCTCTACCTGGCGGTCTTCGGGGGCTACACGGGTCAGCAGATCCTCACGCCCGCACTTCCGCCGCTGGCACGTGAACTCTCCCTCAGCGAGTTCCAGTTCGGCATCGTGATGAGCGCCTCCGCAGCCATGGTCGCGCTCGTCAGCCCCTGGTGGGGCCGGCGCAGCGACGCACACGGGCGCAAACCGCTGCTCGTGGTCTCGCTGTTCGGCGCCGCCGCGGGCCTCTTCGCGTTCGCCGTCTCCGCGCACTTCGGGCTGCTCGGCGCGATCGGCGCCGCCCTCACCTTCGCCCTGCTGCTGGCGACCCGCGGCATCGTCTTCGGCGGAGCGCTGGCCGCCCTGCCGGTGGCGGCGCAGTCCTACGTCGCCGACGTCACGCCGGACGAGCAGGACCGCGTGAAGGGCATGGCGCGCGTGGGTGCGGCCATCGGCCTCGCGCTGGTCCTCGGGCCCGGACTGGGCGGCGTACTGGCCGAGTTCGGGCTGGTCGCCGCTCTCTACCTGGCGCCGGGCCTGATCCTGCTGCCCGCCTTCGCTGTATGGGCGGCCCTGCCGCAAGACGCGCGCTCCGAGGGCCCGAAGAAGAAGGCACCGCGGCTGAGCTGGCGGGACGAGCGGGTGTGGCCCTTCCTCCTGGCGGGCGTCGGCGTCTACCTCTCCGTCAGCATGCTGCAGATGAGCCTGGGCTTCCTGCTCCAGGACCGGCTCGGGCTGACGACCGGGGAGACCGCCGAGTGGTCCGGGTACGTGCTGCTGGCCGGCGGGCTCCCCATGCTGCTGGTGCAGGGCGTCGTCATCCCGTTCCTCAAGTGGCGGCCACTGCGGCTGCTGCGCGTCGGGGTGCCGCTGACCGGGATCGCCTTCGTGGTCATGGTCTTCGCCGACAGCCTGCCGGTCTTCTTCGCGGCGACCGTGCTCTCCGGCCTGGGCCACAGTCTGGCCATCCCGGGCTACAACTCCGTGCTGAGCCTGCGGGTCGGTGCCGACGAACAGGGCGGTGTCGCCGGGCTGATCTCCGCGACGAACGGCTTCACCCTCGTCCTCGGCCCGCTCGCCGCGACGGCGCTGTACCAGACGGGCGTCTCGCTGCCGTTCGTCTGCGGTGCGGCGGTGCTCGGCCTGCTCGCCGCGTTCCTCGTGCTCTCCCCGAAGGTGCGCGACGTGCCGTCGCCGTCGCCCGCCGGGGAGACGTCGGCCGAAAAGTCCCCGGAGCATGCCGCGGCTCCCGACGGCGCGGGGGAGGAGCGCAGCGACGTGGGGTGACCCGCCGGCGCACCGGCCCCGGCCTGCACGTCCCCACTTCCCGAGCACGTCCGCACCACCGGGACCCGTGAACCCTCCGGACTCCCGGATTCCCTGAACGGCCGCCCGCCGGGCGGAAGTTGCAACCCCCGGCGCCAGGCCGTCCGTTCGCCCTGCCATCACACATAGGGGGAGACCCATGTCCGCACCACCCTTGGACCACCGCCCGCCCGCCGGCATACCCCGTCCGACGGGGGAATCCGGGCTCCGCCGGGAACTGGGCTTCTGGAGCCTCACCGGAGTCGCCTTCGGCGGCATGATCGGCTCCGGCTGGCTGTTCGGCGCCTACTACGCGGCCCAGGGCGCGGGCCCCGCGGCGCTGTTCTCCTGGCCGCTGGCCGGCGGCGCCCTGATCCTCGTCGGCATGGTCCTGGCGCAGCTCGGCGCCACCCGGCCGCAGGCAGGCGGCATGGTGCGCTGGCCCATGCAGGCGGGCGGGCCCGTCGTGGGGGCGGTCATCAGCTGGGGCGTGATGCTGGCCGTCACCAGCGCGCTCGCAGCCGAGTCCTCCGCGATCGTCCAGTACGCCGAGCGCTATCTGCCCGGGATGTACACCGACGGTGCCCTGACGGCACAGGGCACCCTGGTGACCGTCGCGCTGCTCGGTGTGCTGGTACTGCTCAACTGGTTCGGCGTCGCGCTCTTCGCGAAGGTCAACCTTCTGGTGACGGTGGTCAAGACGGCCGTACCGCTCCTCACCATCGTCGCGCTGTTCATGTCCGGCTTCCACACCGGCAACATCGAGGCGGGCGGCGGCTGGGCGCCCTACGGCTGGCCGGCGATGCTCAGCGTCGTCGCGACCGCGGGCATCATCTACTCCATGAACGGGTTCGGCGCGGCCGTCGAACTCTCCGGCGAGGCCCGCGATCCGCGCCGGGACCTGCCCCGCGCGGTCATCATGTCGATCACGCTCGTCGTCGCGCTCTACACGCTGCTCCAACTGGTCTTCCTGCTCGCCGTCCCGGAGAGCAGCCTCGGCGACGGGTGGCAGGGCATCAACCTCTCCTCCCCGTACGGGCAGCTCGCTCTCGCCCTGGACCTGGGATGGCTGGCCACAGTGATCTACGCCGACGCCGTGATCTCCCCGGCGGGCGCCGTCTCCGTCTTCGTCGCCTCGGGGGCGCGGGAGACGTACGCCGCGGCACGCAACGGTGTGCTGCCTCGCTCGGTGGCCGTCGTCCACCGGCCGTCGGGTGTGCCGCGCCGCGCGATGCTGGGCAACTTCGCCGTCAGCGTGCTCTTCCTCGTGCCCTTCCGCGGCTGGCAGGACTTGATCACCGTCGTCGGTGTGCTTTCCCTGCTGAGCTACTCCGCGTGCGCTGTCGCGGCAGGCACGTTCCGGGCGAGCGACGGCCAACGGGCCACCTGGACGCTGCCGGGGCTGCGCTGGATAGCGCCGGCGAGCTTCGTGGTCTCCACCGGGCTGATCCACTGGGCGGGCTGGGACCATCTGCGCATCGCGCTGCCGATGGCCGCCACCGGCGTGCTGATCTTCGTCGTACGGCATCGCCTCCGCCCCGGGCTGGGACGTGAACTGGCCCTGGGCATGTGGCTGCTGGGCTATCTGGCCTCTCTCTACCTGGTCTCCTGGGCCGGCAGCTTCGGCGGAAACGAGCTGCTGACCGCCCCGTGGGACTCGGTCGTCGCGTCCGTGCTGGGCCTCGCCGTCTACTACTGGGGTGTCCGCTCGGGCGTCGCACACCAGGCCCGCAGCGCGGAGCCGGAGGACGCGGGAGACGCGGACGCCGCGGTCCGAACGGAACACGCCAACCTTGCGGATCACGACGGCCGTTCGGACGGCGACGGTCACGCCGGCCACGAGCGCCGGACAGGGCCGGCACCCGAACCGGCCGGATGACGACGCGGCCGGGCACCGGAGGCTGATACTTCCCTCGGCACAACTGCGTTGGTCCCGTTGGGTGTTGTCGAGGGCCGTGCACCGTCGTCCAGGTGCCGGCCCGTCCGTCCTGGCAAGTGAGAGCGGCCGGCCCGTGCAACAGCGGGCCGGCCCCGGAGAAACGAGGGAGAGCCGCGATGTCCGAGCACGTCCAGCAGTCCCAGCAGCCCGACCGGCCGCCACGGGCCGGGAACGCGGAGCCCGAACACGATGTGGCCGGACGCGCAGGAGTGGAACGCCCCGGCCCGGAGGGCGGGGGCGCCGCTCCCGAACGGGGATACGTCGCGATCGTCGACACCTACCACCCGACCCGGCGGCTCATCCCCGAGTTCGCGAAGGCCGGCTACGCGTCCGTGCGCGTCCAGAGCGGCCCGGAGGTCCCGGAAGCGTTCCGCAGCGCGCTGAACCTGGACGACTACGCGGACAACATCGTGCACCACGGTGACCTGGAGGAGACCGTACGGGCACTCGACGCCTACCGGCCCGTCGCCGTCGTGCCCGGAGGCGAGCACGGCGTGGAGTTCGCGGACCGGCTCAGCGAGCGGATGGGCCTCCCCTCGAACGGCACGGAACGCAGCGCGGCCCGCCGCGACAAGTACACGATGATCGAGACCGTGAAGGCGGCGGGAGTCGCCGGTGCCGCCCAACTCCTCATCACCGACGAGGAGTCGCTCCGCCGGTGGCACGCCGGGCTCGGCCGGCGCGTCGTCGTCAAACCGCTCAGCAGCGGTGGCGGCGACGGGGTGTTCTTCTGCGACTCCCCGGAGCAGTCCGCCGAGGCGTACCGCGCACTGCTCGGCGCCGAGCACATCTACGGAGGGCGCAACGAGGGCGTCGTCGCCCAGGAGTATCTGCGCGGTGCCGAGTACATCGTCGACACCGTCAGCCGGGACGGCAGACACCGCGTGTGCGACATCTGGCGTACGACGCGGCTGTCGGCCAACGGTGTTCTCGACCTGTGCGACTCGATCCGCTCCGTGGCGCGCTCCTCGGAGGAGGGCCAAGTGCTGGGCGAGTACGCGGAGTCGGTGCTGGACGCCCTGGGAATCCGGCACGGTCCCGGGCACTTGGAGGTGAAGCTGACGCCGGAGGGGCCGCGGCTGATCGAGATGGGCGCGCGCATCGCGGGCGGCGAGATTCCCCACTACGCCGAGCTGGCTCTCGGTGAGTCCCAGCTCGGCTGGACGGCCCTGGCCTACACCGACCCTGACCGCTTCCACACCGAGTGCGGGAGGGAGTACCGCGTCCAGCAGCACTTCGCCTCGGTCGCGATGATCTCGCCGGTGGAGGGCACGCTCCGGCGCTACCGCCACCTGGATCAGCTGGAGCAGCTGGAGAGCCTCTACGACGTGCGCCCCCTCGTCGCCCCCGGCTCGCCGATCCGGCGAACCGTCAACGACCTGACCTATCCGCTCATCGTCAACCTGCGCCACGAGGTGCAGGAGACGGTGCTGCGCGACGCGGGGACCGTCCGCTACCTCGACGGCGAGAGCTTCTACGAGATCGCGTGAGGCGGGTGGTCGGCCGGTGCGGAGGGGGTGAGCAGTCGGGGGCGCTGAGTGCACTGGGCGCAATGGGACTGCTTCGCTCTCCGCGACGCCGTGGCGCGGGCCGGGCAACCCGGAGGTGCCGCGTCCGCGCCGACGGTGTCGCCCGGCGGCGTCTGCCGAACACGTCCGGCAACCCTCGGGTCCGTGATGAGGATCCGCGGCCTCACTCGCCCGGGGGGCGTCGCAGCGAAGTGGCGCCCTGGTCCCACGCGGTGTCGAGATGGCGGGCCAGATGCTCCTCGAGCAGGTTGGTGGCCTGGATTCCCAGGACGACGTCCGGCGCGAGCTCGGGTTCCTCGTCGAGGAGGCCACCGATGACGTCCCGTCGCACGACCTGCTCGTGCACCGCGTCGGCTTCGACGTGCTCGCTGTAGAAGTGGACGCAGGAAGGGTGGGCCTGCATCCGCTCCAGCGCCTGGACCATGCGACGCGAGCCCGGGGCACTGGTGGTCTCGACCACGGCGAAGTGACCGACGAGCGCCCCGCGCAGCCCACGGTGCAGACCGAACAGCGACATCATGTTGACGAGCGCGAGAGCCGGCGCGGGAACATCGTTCAGATAGTGGAGGTATCCGGGCTCCAGCCCCGCCCCGGCGAGAAGGTCGACGAACAGCTGGGCGTGCACCCGCTCCGGCCGGCCCGCGCCGAACTCGTCGTACTCGACTGCCACGAGCGACGCCTTGGCCCGCCCGTGCAGACGAGGGATGGCCCAGGCATGGGGGTCGGCCTCCTTGTGGTGGTAGACGGAGCGATGGACGAGGTACTCCCGCATCTGCCACCACTCGCCGCGCTCAGCCAGGCGGCGCGATGTTCCGGAGCCACCCACGGGTTCCACCAGCAGCGCGTCCAGCTCTCCTGCGACGTCGTCTCCTCCGGCGACGGCCGTGCGCAGCCCGTTCAGGAACTCCTGCTCCAACTGCGCTCGCAGCCGCAGCAGTTCAGGGTCCCACTCCCACGCCGGATCGACGTCCCTGAGCCCCCGGTAGTGCAGTTCGTAGCAAAGGTGCAGGGCCAGGTGCACGTCCTCGCTGAATGGGCCCGCGGCAGCGACGGTCGGCCACTGCGGGTGCTGAGAGCCCGGTGTGCGGCGAAGTGCGTCGAATACGGCCGCGGAGAGCGGGCCCCGTGGCGGGGGCATGGCTGCCGCGCCGTGGTGCCGGGCCGGCGTCGGAACAGCGGCGGCGGTCATGGGTTCCTCCGAGCGGTCGCCGGAAGGCCGGACGACGTAGGTGTGCTGTGCGACCGGATCTCCCCGGCCGGCCGGGCGGTTTCATCGGCGAGGCGTTCGACGACTGCGGTCGCGCCCTTGAGGGCCGAGGCGTCGGCCCGCTGCCGCTGCGCGCCCGTTCCCTGGTCCACGAGTACGTCCAGCTGATGCCGTACGAAGTTCAGGTCGCCGGCCTCCTCGAGGGCAGGTGTCACGTGGTGCAGGAGTTCCTGGGCGAGCGCGACGGCCGGAGCTCTGCGTCCCTGCTGCGGATGAATGCCGGGACCGTTCAGCCCATGGCGCGCAGCCGACCAGACGGCCGCTGCCACCTGGTCCGTCACCGTCGCCGGTTCTCTCCCGTCCGACAGAGCTGTCAGCGCGGTGTGCACCAACGCGCGCGAGAGCGCCGCTTGCAGAACGGCCTCCTCCACCGGCGTGGCGGCGTCAGCCACGCGGAACTCCACCGCGGGAGACAAGGGCGAGGGCCGGGCCAGCCAGAAGCTCTGTCCGACGTCCGCGAGCGTGCCGCACTCGACCAGCTGCTCGAGTCGATCGCGGCAGGCCGCTGCGGACGGGAAGTACGGAGGCACCCCTGAGCCGGGAAAGCGGGACTGAAGCACCATGCGCCAGCTCGCGTACCCGGTGTCCCGGCCGGCGTGGAAAGGGGAGTTGGCAGACAGGGCGAGAAGGGTGGGGAGCCAGCCGCGCACGTGGTTGGTCACCGCCACGGCTGTCTCCTCGTCGGCGACGCCCACATGCACATGGCATCCGCAGGCCTCGTAGTCGCTGAGGAGGCCCGCGTAGGTCCCGCCCGTCTGCTCAGGGAGTGCACCGGAGGTGAGAGTCACCGGGCCGCTCTCGCGCACCGGCGTGCCCGTGGAGATCAGCATTCGGCGCTTGCGGCGAGCCGCTTCGGCCAGGAGCCGCCTTCCGACGTTCAGCTGTTCCGCCAGCGCCCGAAGGTCATTGCAGACGCCGGAGGCCAACTCGACCTGGCTGGCCAGCAGTTCCGGCTCGATCCGCATTCCGTTCGGCAGTGCGGGGCCTTTGCCTGCTTCATCGATGACTTCGGCGCCGGCCGGCACGGATCGGCCACCGACCTCGTCAACGAGGAGGAACTCCTCCTCCACACCCATCGTGAGGGCACCCGGCGCCGGGGCGGCCTTCGCAGAGTGTGACGGGCTCAAGGTCCGGTCGGTGGCCCTCTCGGCACGTTCGGCGTCTGCCTCGCCTCCGCGAACGGCACCTTGCCGATCGCGGGGTCGACGGCGGTGGCTCGTGTCGCACCAGGGGTAGTTGCGGCTGCGCCGACAGGCGCACAGCGCCACGACGAAGCGGTCCGAGACCGCCGTCCGGCCCTCGCCGAGGTCCACCTCGACGGGGCCCTCGATCAGTACCGGCCCACCCTGGTCGATCACCACGCGTCGCGGTTTCTGCTTGAGCCGGGTGCCGGGGTCAGGCTCCGGCTGGGGAGACGAGTTCGGCACGTATGACCACCAGTTCCTCTTCTCGTTGACCGGGGGCTATCAGCTGCTTCTGCTCCAGCAACAGCGCCCGGCGACGCAGGACCGGACCGAACGCCTGCCGTCTGCGGGCCGCGACAGATGCCTTCAACCCGGCCTCCTGCAGCAACCGGACCGTCCGACGGGTGTCGCAGATGTCTGAATGCACCATCAGCAGCACCCCGCCTGCCCTCAGCAGATGCGGAGCCGCACGGCACAGACGGTCCACGCACTCCCTGCCGTCCTCACCGGCATCCCAGGCACGGTCCCTGCGTTTACGGGTACGGGCCGGGTGTCCGGTGGGGACATAGGGCGGATTGGCCGACACGACGTCGAAGCGCCCGACTGCGTGATCGAGGAAGTCACCGCGGTGGACGGTGAGTGGAAGCCCCCGCAGGCCGGCGTTCCAACGGGCTGCCAGAGTGGCGCGGAACGAGAGGTCGACGGCATGAACCTCGGCCGCGCCGAGCCGGGCCCCGCCGAAAGCCACCACGCCGCTGCCGGTGAACACGTCCAGCATGCGCGCCCCCGCAGGGACGGCGGCATACCGGAGCGCTTCCAGCAGCAGTTCGGAATCGCCTTGCGGGGCATACACCCCCGGCGGTCTCAGCAGCCACACAGTGCATGGGTTTCTCGACGGCCTCGCACCAAACAGCCGCAAGCTGCGGATCTCGTAAAAAGAGCTTCATACGGTGATGCAAAAAGACATGTGGTGACGTAGGGGACACGGAGTGTGAGGCCCGACGGAGGGCTCCCCGTCTCCGCCCCCTCAGGGAAGGGGCGTGCCGCCGGTGGCATTGATGATCTCGGCGGTGATGTAGCTGGATTCGGGGGAGGCGAGGAACACGTACGCCGGCGCCATTTCGGCGGGCTGGCCCGCCCGGCCGAGGGGGCTCTGCTTGCCGAACTCGGTGGTGTCCGGCAGCGTCGAGGGAATCAGCGGCGTCCAGACAGGGCCTGGAGCCACGGCGTTGACGCGGATGCCGCGCTCGATGAGCATCGCGGCCAGCCCCTGAGTGAACGTGGCGATCGCGCCCTTGGTCATCGCGTAGTCCAGCAGATGCGGGCTGGGCTTGTACGCCTGCACCGACGTCGTGTTGATGACGGTTCCGCCCTCGGGAATGTGCGGAAGGGCGAGCTTGCACAGCCAGAACATGCCGTACAGGTTGGTGCGTACGACGCGGTCGAACTGGTCGGTGGTGATGGCCTCGATGCCGTCCGGCTGGGACATCTGGAATGCCGCGTTGTTGACCAGGACGTCGATCCGGCCGAACTCCTCGACCGCTGTGTCCACGACCCGCCGGCACTCCTCTTCCTCCCTGATGTCGCAGGCCAGAGGGACGGCACGCCGTCCGGCGGCCTCCACGAGGCGGACCGTCTCCTCCGCCTCGCCTTCTTCCTCCGGCAGACAGGTCAGCAGCACGTCCGCGCCTTCGCGCGCGAATGCCAGTGCCACCGCTCGGCCGATGCCCGAGTCCCCGCCGGTGATCACGGTCTTGCGGTCGGTGAGGCGGCCAGTGCCCTTGTAGGTCTCCTCGCCGTGGTCGGGGCGCGGGCTCATGCGCTCGGTGTAGCCGGGATGTTCGTCGTCCTGCTGAGGGAACGGCGGCTGGGGCTGCTGACGCGTCGGGTGCTCCGGGCCGGATCCGGACATGGGGCGCCTCCTTGGGACGAAGGGAAGGCGCCTGAGTACCCCTCGCGACCTCGTCACTAACGAGCGCGGACCTGCTGGTTGATCGCCCGCGGCCACGGGCAGCCGCGGCCGGCCGTTCGGCGCGCTTCGGAGGGGACGGCCGGGGCGGCTACATCAACCACCGTGAGGGAGCGGGCCGACGTGCGGGGCGGTGATCAGCCGAGTCCGGGCACCGGAACCCCTGGGCCCGCTGCGGGGGCGCACCACGAGCCATGGGCGCACGCCACCAGTGCCCCCTCGATTCGCCCGAGTTGGAGGCTTGCCGGTTGTCCCTGCGATACGGAGCTCACCTTCGGGGCTGCTCCTGGCGCCGGCGTCGGCGGCATCCGGTTCGCAGTCGGTCCGAAGGAGCGAACCGGAACCCTCGACGCCTCTAGTGCTTCAGCTGATCGTCCTCGCTGGGCGGCAGCCCTGTGCGGGCCTCGACCTCGTCGGCACGGAAGGCGCCCGGTCCGTTCCACTCGGCCAGCAACACCGTCGCGTCGTCGTCCAGTTGGTCATCGTGGTGTTGGAGGATCCTCATCATCAGCCGTCTCAGCGTCTCCGGGACGGGCAGACCGTCCGCGTGCTGCCGGATGAGGAAGTCGAGGAAGCGGGCCAGGCCGAATTCCTGGCCCGCGGGGCTGCGAGCCTCGGTGATTCCGTCCGTGTAGAAGACGACCCGGTCGCCCGGCTCCAGTGACTCCTGACACAGGTCTCCGTGGAAGCTGAAGTCGGTGCCGAGCGGCGGCCCGGGCCGGCATTCGAGCTGAGGGGTCGATCTGCCACCGCGGATGATCACTGGCGGGTAGTGGCCGTAGTTCGCCCATGTCAGCTGTCCGGTGCGGGTGTCGAGGTCTGCCAGTACCGCGGTGACGAACCGGTCCCCGTCGAACTGCGTGACCAGCATGCGGCCCACCTCCTCCGCCACTTCCTGCAGGGTCCGGCCGGCACGTCGCTGACTGCGGGCGGTGGCCATGGCGAGGTTCGCGGTCAATCCCGCGGCGACGTCGTGTCCCATGGCGTCATAGACCGCCAGGTGGACGACCTCGCCGGAGGTCGCGTAGTCGAATGCGTCGCCGCTGACCTGGTAGGCGGGCTCCATCACGGCCCCGAGCACGACCCGATCGTCCGCGTAGGTGCGGGGCGGCATCAACGTCCACTGCATCTCGGCCGGGACGTTCATCTTCGTGCTCCGCACCAGGCGGGCGTGGGCGTCGCTGTAGTGGCGCTTGCTGACCACAAGGAGGGCCACGAGTGCGGCCAGGGCTTTGAGGCCGGCCAGCGTGTCGGTGTCGTCCGAGGCCGTCCTTGCCCGGACGACCCCCAGCCGTTCGGTGCCGTCCAGCAGCGGGATCCACCACAGGGTGCCGTCCTGGGCGGACTTCTCCGTCCTGACCACCTCTCCATACTGGAAGGCTCGCCCGGGCACCGTCCCTTCCACCTGGAGTTCGGTCTCCTCGCGGTCCCGCCCACGGGTGAGCCCCGGTCCGCTCAGCAGGCGTAGTACGCGTTCCTGCACGTCAGCCAGGTAGATCCGTACGCCGATGAACCCCACCTCTTCGGCGTGCTCGGCGACGCGGGCGGCCACCCGCTCCAGCGGCATCACATGGCTGTCGACCAGCAGCAGGCTCAGCAGGTGGTCCCGCGCGCTCGACATCGCCGCTTCCCTTCCGTCCCCCTCGATGGCCGCTGTTCCCATCCTCCGGCGGACCGGCGCAACCCGCATCAGCACACGATGTCAGCGGATTCGGGCCCACATCGGCCGACTGGGCCGCCCGCATCGGCGACGGCTTCATCACCATGGATCCCGACGAGGAGTCGGGCCACCCGCCCCTCCGAACAGGACCAAGCTCTACGGCCCCGGTCCGGTCAGCGGCCGAGGGCCCGCTCCAGCTGGCGCTTGTTCATGGTTGAGCGGCCCTGGATGTTGCGCTGCTTGGCCTCGTTGTAGAGCTGGTCGCGAGTAGGACCGCCCTTGGGGCCCATGCGGTTGCCGGAGCGCTTGCCACCTCGTTCGGGGGCGGACTTGCCGGCTGTGGACGTACGGCTCGCCCGCTTGGCTTCGCCGGTACGCGCACGCTCCTTGTTCACCGTCCGCGAGGCCATCTCCTTGGCACGGCCACTGGAAGCACCACGCTTCTTCGCGCCTTCCTTGATGTGCTCGTATTGCCGCTCGCGCTTGGCATTGGCTCCTGCAGGCATTGCTCCTCCTGTGCCTCGAAGGGATCGCCCGCCGAGTGCCCTCGGACCCAGGGCACACACGTGAACGGCGAGCATGGGCCTTTCGGGCAAACGAAGGTGTGGACGGTTTGCTGCGGTTTGCCCCTCGGCAGCGGGGCCACCCGTGGCCCCGTACGCGTCGTGCTGAAACGGCTGAGACCAGAGAGGCAGGCCGACATGACAACTGCGCGAGACATCATGACGCCGGGCGCCGAGTGCATCGGCGAAGAAGAGTCTGTGCTCCAGGCGGCCAAGAAGATGCAGCAGCTGGGGGTGGGTGCTCTGCCCATCTGCGGGACGGACAACAAGCTCAAAGGCGTTCTCACCGACAGGGACATCGTGGTGAAGGTCCTGGCAACGGGTAAGGAGCCCGGCCAGACGAAGGCGGGCGAACTTCAGCAGGCAGAGGCCGTCACGATCGGCGCCGACGACGACGCGGAGGAGGTCATGGCGACGATGGCCGAGCACAAGGTGCGGCGGCTCCCGGTCATCGACGGGCGCGACCTGGTCGGCATGGTTGCCCAGGCAGACGTCGCGCGTGCTCTCTCTGATCCGAAGGTCGGAGAACTCGTCGAGGCTCTCTCCTCCGACTGACCGACCGTTGCCGTCCGCGTATGCCTCTCCTTGACCGCGGTGGCGGTGGCGGTGGCACCCGCATCGTCATGCGCAGGAGAGGCGTACGGCGCTCTTGGCCTCATCTGTCTGGCCTGGCCTTCCTCTGGCGCCGCCGAGCCGTCCCGGCATTCTTCCGTACGTCCGGTGCCGCGAGGCGCGGAGAAGCGGCAATCGGGCCTCCAGAGGACTTTCGGTTGCTTCCTGACCAGGTAAGACCCTCTCCCCCGCTGAGCGTCTGCGAGACCGGAAGAACGAACATAAGCGGTGAGAACGGGCTCGCAGTGTGAAAATGGGCTGGACCGGCGTCGGACGAGAGGACGGGCGTCATGGCACGCGCAGTGTGGTCCGGATCGCTGACATTCGGCCTTGTCACTCTTCCCGTCCAACTCGCCACGGCGACCGAATCCCATACCGTCCGCTTCCACCAGCTGGAACGTGGCACCTCCGACCGGGTACGCAACAAGAGGGTGAACGAACGCACCGGCAAAGAGGTCCCCTACGACAAGATCGTCAAGGGTTACGACACAGGGGACGGCGAGTATGTGGTCATCGAGCCGGCGGAGCTCGACGAGATCACTCCCGGACGGTCCCAGGCCATCGAGATCTCCGGATTCGTGGAGCTGGAGGCCATCGAGCCCGCCTACTTCGACAGCACGTACTTCCTTCAGCCGCGTAAGGAACACGCCAACGTCTACGGCCTGTTGCGAGACGCCCTGGCAGAAACCGGGCGGGCAGGGATCGCCGTCATGAGCATGCGGCAGAAGGACTACCTCGTCGCGGTCCATGAGCAGGGCGGGGTACTGGTCATGCACACACTCCACTGGGCTGATGAGGTCCGCGACCCGCACGAGACGCTGGACAATCTGCCCTCGCGATCCAAGGCGTCGGCGAAGGAACGGAAGATGGCCGCGCAGCTGATCGAAGCCATGGCGATGGAGTGGGACCCGCATGACTTCCGGGACCGCACCCAGGAGCGAGTGCGGGAGCTGGTCGAGGCGAAACGGACGGGGGAGACGGTGGAGAGGGCGGAGAAGCCCCCGGAGTCCACGAATGTCGTCGATCTGATGTCGATGCTGGAGGCGTCGGTGGACCAGGCCCGCTCCGGCCGCACGAGTAAGGGGTCGAAGAAGACCGGTCAGGCCAAGGCCGGGGGGAGCAGGAAGTCGGGCAAGAAGAAGTCCCAGCCGGACCTGGGGGAGCTGACGAGGGACGAGCTGTACCAGCTCGCCACCGACGCCGAGGTTCCCGGCCGCTCCCGCATGAATCGCGCCGAATTGGAGAAGGCTGTCGCCCGGAGTGCCAGGAGCGCCGCCTGACCCGGCCCGCGAAATGCCCGGATGAGCAGCAGCGCGTAGTGGGGCCATCACCTCGCGGTTGTCGGGCGGGAGCCGCCTGATGCACCTGCTCCTCGGTTGTCGAAGGTGATCACTCAGCGTCAGACAGGGAATCCGTCCACGACGAACCGGTCAGTGGTCCCAGGCTTGGCCGAACGGGGCAGGCCCGAGTCCTGAGCAGCCCGCCTCGCGAGGCCCGCTGGTGGCCATGAACGAACCCACTCGCCCATCGGGCAGACGAAGAATGCCGGGGGCTGCGTCGAAGAGATCAACCTCATCGTCACCGGCGAGGGTGAGGCTGCCTCCCCAGGTGCTGTGCCGGTCGTAACTGAAGTCGGGCACTGTGGATGGATCCAGGCGGAGCATGAGGGAGGCGATCACGGCGGCCTCACGGCCGTCGGGGAAGACGACGGTCGCGGGACCCTCATATCGGGCGCTTCCGTCGCCCTGGTGGAATCGCTCGTGAGCCATGGTCCGATCATGCTCCACAGACACCCCTACGGGAGCTTGGGAAGACCAGCTCATGTCCCACGACCTCTCGCGACGACGCGGCTCTTGCGGCCAGGCGGAGAGCCGCCCGAGTCGCTGACGAGCTTGCTGGTCGCTCGTCCAAGGCGGCTTCAGCTCAAAGCCGCTCAACCGCCGGGTTCACAGAGGCCGGCAGGTCAATACATCTAGTCGTCCCGGGCCGTCTTGCGGTCGGCTTCGTCTTTGACGAGCCAGGAAAGCAACGAGGCCACCGTCAGCCCGGCTTCGGCTGGGTGCCGCAGCACCTTGTCGGGCTCGATCCGGTACGCATTGGCGCGTCCTTCGCGGACGTGGGACAAGTAGCCGCCCTGCTCCAGGTCGAAAATGATCTTCTGGACGGCACGTTCCGTCAGCCGGCAGTGTGCGGCGATATCGCGGATCCGGACGTGCTGATCGTCGGCGATGGTCGCCAGCACTCGTGCGTGGTTGGTCAGAAACGTCCATCCGGTGTGAGGTTCGGGCACTGCGCGCATGGCCCGATCGTAACTAACTGGCGTTCACGCATCTTATTACACGTACTGCAGTTCATGTATATGCGCCCACGAGCGGCCGTAACCGCGTCCGGCCGGCCATGGCCGTTTCCTCGTAACGCATCAGCTCTCCGCCTCCCGTTCAGCGATGTCGACATCCGGCAGCACATGGACGTTCACCCAGACCCGGTCGGCGTCCTCGGGCCCGTCGTCGCCCGCGGCCCGTCGATACCGGTCGACGACGTTCCAGATCTCATCCCGCATCTCCTGGGCCTCCGCCGGGGTGAGCCGAAGAGAGGCATCGCTCATGTCGAACGCCTCCCGCCACGGCCGCGGCAGTGTCTGCAGGCCGTTGAGCGCCTGCTGGGAGCGCATGGTGTACGAGTTGTGGACCGACTGCAGATACGCCATCGCCGCCTCGGGCTCGCACTCCGCGAAGGCCTCGGAGCTGAAGCGCGTCAGCTGGTGCACCGAACGCCACCACCGCTCTCGCGCGTTCCCCCTCTCTGCGTCCTCGGCAACGAAGCCGGCCGCAGCGAGTTGGCGCAGGTGGTAGCTGGTCGCACCCGAGTTCAAGGCCAAACGGCCGGCCAACTGCGTGGCAGTAGCGGGGCCGTGGAGCCGCAGCAGACCAAGGAGCTGCACGCGCACGGGGTGTGCCAGAGCGCGTAGGCCCTTGGCGTCCAGGACGACGGACTGCTCATCGGGAATCTGTGCCATGCAGGCACCGTAGATCACAGCTACTTCTTTGCAAATACATCTGTGCGAAGAGCTCTTTGTAAATACTGGGGCACGGCTACGTGCGCAGCCGCCACACCACCCCGCTGCTGCGAGCGTGGGCGCCCGCAGCGCCTCGCTACCTCATCCATCCACACGCGAGGACGTCCCGAACGAGGTCAACGCGCCTGCGTGAGCCGGCGTTTGCATCACCGGAACCGTTGCAGGTCGTGCGCCGGAGGGGGGAGGCATCGAGTCTGCTGTCATGCGGAAGCACCTCCAAGTGCTTCCGCTTTCCCGCGGCATGGCCGAACCCGCGCAGGCGAGTGCTGGTTGTGCGCCGCCGAAGTCGGCGTGCCATGCGGCACTTCAGCCGTTCGTGCTGATGATGTGACGCCACGTCCTCTGGCGCCCGGGACGGGCGATCCCCTGATGACACGCGGGGCGGCCGGGTCGGGCGGCCTGTCTCAGGCGTCGGCTTTCGATTCCGGGGAGGTCTCCGGGGCGCGCAGCTGTTCGTTGATGCGCTTGGCTTCCTCGAGCTGGTCTTCAAGGATGATGATGCGGCAGGCAGCCTCTACGGAGGTCCCCTGGTCGACCAGTTCGCGCGCCCGGGCGGCGAGCCTCAGTTGGTAGCGGGAGTAGCGGCGGTGCCCACCGTCCGAGCGGAGCGGCACGATCAAGTGTGCTTCGCCGATGGCTCGCAGGAAGGCGGGCGTCGTGCCGAGCATCTCGGCGGCCCGCCCCATGGTGTAGGCGGGGAAATCGTCGTCGTCGAGGTTGCTCGACGGGGTGGAGGGATTGTCTGCGGCCACTGGCACCTCTCGGGAGACGCGTCGAGGGGCCCTGGCGCCGTGCGGCACCAGGGCCCCGAGGGGATCAACACCATCTACCGGCTATTTGCACCGGCTTCTGTTTTCCGCACCACCGTCCGGAGGGACGGGTGCGGGGATCGCAGCTGCGTGACCGGGGACCACCTTCCAATCCGGGGTCTGCGGTACCCGGGCGGACTTCCCGCCCCGGGCGATCCTGATGGCGCGTTTCTCCTCCTTCTCTACTGATCTGTCGTGCACTGCTCGATCTTGCAGAACTGCGTGCGACTCCTGGAGTCGCTTGGCCCGGCAGCCAGTGGTGGAGCCTTCACCATGCAGCCACACCACTCGACCGCCGGTCCACTACTTGCTTGACCTGCATGCGAGGCAGTTCGTCACCTGCCTCGCCCTTCTGATCTCTGCGAGTACGAGAAGCAATCTACCCCCAACACCTCTCCATGTCTACTCTCGCCACTACAGATTTTCTGCAGCCTGGGCGCCCTCGATTCTCGACTCGGCGGATGGCGGAAGTCTGCACCGGTCGCTGCCCTCACCGGTGCGGGGCGATCCAGGCAAGGGCCCGCGACCCGCCGCGGCGCGGGAGCCTCATCGGGCCGCCGCCTGCTCAGAACACCCGGGTGAACGAGAAGTTCGCCTGCCCGGCATTGCCCTCACGGAGCAAGCCGGCATCGGGTTGAGTGAACGGCCACTCCTCGCGTACGGCGCCGCCACCACGGCCGTGCGTGTCACCTGAGAGCCGCGTGATCAAACCGGGTTCCAGTCGGCTCACCGAGCTCCCCGGCCTGCGGAGAGGCACCTCTGGCCCGCACCAGTCCAGCCGGGCACGAACTCGCCACTTCGCAGGCGCAGTCGGCCGTGCCACTCGATGAGGAACAAGGTGGCGTCGTCGCTCGGCTCGCCGCCCCGGGCGCGTTCCAGGGCAATGGCGAGCCGGGTCGTCTCAAGCAGCGGGTCTACGAGACCTGTACCACCGGCGCCGAGCCGTTCGGAGCCGATGCCCGTGCAACGGCCACGACCCATGGTTGCGCAGTGGGTTCACAGGCCGGTGGGGCTTTCGAGGGCTTGCAGCGTCCCGGCGGGTAGCCGGTCGTTGCCCCAGCTGCGCTCGATGTAGCCGATGATCCGCGCGATGTCGTCGGCGGGCACCCGCTCCGGTTCGCCGCGCTCCAGCGGGTCGGAGTGGAAGATGTAGAGCCGCGAGGCGAACTGGTCGAATGGCAGCGAGGCCTCGCCGAACCGCTCGCCGTTGCCCGCGGTGGAGACGACGACGCCGTCGCCCCAGTCCTGGCCGCTGTCGTTGTTCGGGTTGAAGAAGTACACCCGCATGACGTCCTGTGGGTCCGGCGCGACCCGCAGGATCGTGATCGCGTGCCAGCCGACGTAGCGGGCCGCGCTGTCCGTGACGGCGACGCCGGCCGGCTGCGGATGGATCAGCGGCTGCTCGCCGTTGTAGGACGGGTGGTAGCCGGCGTGGAACTGCCGCAGGAACTCCTCGAGGTCGACCAGGTTTCCGGTGGCGACGTCGACGTTGATGTGGAACCCGCGGGCGGCCCACCAGCCGTGGAACTCGGGGTTGACCCACCGGTGCGGGTCTCCTGGCCGCGCGGCGCAGTGCCGCCCCATCTCGGCGTAGATCCGGTCCAAGTGGGGGACCACGAGCAGCGATACGGGGTCCAGGTCCATCGGCAGCGTGCTCGCGACTCCGGTTGCGCTGTCCTTCGACGAGATCGGCTGACCCTCGAAGTGCATGAGGATCTCGTCGTCGCGGGCCGCCCAGACCACCATTTGCAGCAGGTAGTCCGGGTCGTTGTAGGACCACATCGACAGCGCGCGGGCCGACTGGCAGGTGGGGTTGTCGCCCTGACCGACGCCGAGCGGCTGGCCCAGCATCGAGAGCACCCCCGCGACCAGCCGCGCCTGCGGCCCCGGCACGTCGCCGAAAACCGTCGTCAACCGCTCCCGCGCGACCGGGGAGAGTTCGAGCGCCAGCTGGCGCCACAGAGCGGGCACCACCGGCGGCTCGTAAAGGATGCCGCGGTCGAGCAGCAGCGCCAGCCCGTAGATGCATTGCGCGGTCTGCGGGTGCACGGCCACCTCGATCAGCCGGTGCACCAGCTGGCTGTAGCGCAGCAGGCAGTTCCGGCCGGTGTCGGACAGCCCGAGCGCCTCACCGATGAGGTAGTCGCTCTCGCGCAGAAGGAACCGGAGCAGTTCCGCGTGGTACGGCGACACCAGGCCGGTGTCGTGCATCGCCCGCGCGAACCCCGTGGCCTCGTACTGCAGGCCGCCGGCGTCCATCGCCTCAAGCCGGGAGCGGAAGACGTCGATGCCCGGGTCCTCCCGGCATGCCTCGGTGGTCCCGAACAGGCTCGTGATGAGCCGGTCGAAGCCCTGCCCTGACGACCCGCCAAGATCGACGTCCGGGTCGTCGCGGTACGTCGCGATCCGGGTGATCAGGGACTGCACCGCCTCGACCTGGATCGGACGCTGACGCAGGATCCGCCAGATCTCGTCGACCAGGTCGTCCAGGACGCTGTCGTAACCGATCTCGTCGGCGAGGTGGCGGAACAGGTCCCGGATGAGCTGCGCGGTCCGGCCGTTCTGGGTTCGCTCCGCCTCGCTGAGCGGCGCGAACAGCAGTTCCAGGTTCATAGCCAGCACCTGGGACAGGAACTGGCGGGCGTCCTCGGCGGGCAGCGTCGGGTGCGCGTAGTCGCCGCGCGCGACGGCGAGCACCCGCAGCTCGCTGGTCGCCTCCATGACGACCGTGTCCGGGTCTCCGCTGTGCAGTCCCGGGCCGACCAGCGACGGGACGAGGATCTCCGGTGACGCCCAGTCCGTCTCCTGGAAAAGCCCGGCTTCCTCAAGGGCCTGCGCCCTGGCCTGGACCGCCGCGGCGCCGCCCGGCTGCACGAGCACCCGCCGCAGTGCTTCCAGGACCCGCCGCAGCTTCGTGTGCTTGCCGAAGTCGCGGGTTTCGGCCATGGCCTGGATGGCGTCGTCGAGTGAGGTCACGCGCTTGTCCAGCGTCGTGGCCTCACCGCTGACGTCGACGGTCGGTTTCAAAAGGTTCCCTCGGGTTGGTCTCCTGCGTCCACGGGATCGTCAGACGTAGAAGTCGAGCTCTTCCTGCCTCTTCAACAGGTCGCGCATCCGGTAGGCGTCATCACCGAAGAAATACACCAGGCCCCAATGGGTGCCGAACGCGGTCCTCTTGGTGACAGTCTCCTCGAGCGGCCTCGAGAGGTCGTGCGACTCGTAGTAGTCGTCGTCCTCGGTCTCCTCCGGAATCTGCAGGTCGCTGACGACGCGGCGGCGGGGGTAGACACCGAAGCAGCCGGCGACCCCGGACGCGTCGACGACCTCGCGCGGGAAGAAGGCGTCGATCTCCTCCTCGGTAGTCTTCGGGTCGAAGGCCAGCACCAGCCCATGGTAGGCGTTGAACCCGTACGCACGCTCCAGCAGTTCGAACACCTTGAAGCCCGGCGGCCGGTAGGCGACCTCGCCGAAGTACATCTCGCCGTCACTGGTGACGAAATACTCCGGGTGCACGAAGCCGAACTCGATGTCGAACGTCTTGATGAGCTTCTCGATCTGCGCCGTGATCTGCGGGCGGTACCGCTCCAGTTCCGGGGTTGCCGGCACGAACACCGAATATCCCAGCGTGACGTATTCGGAGATATTGAGGAACTTGATCTTCCCGTTGTGTACCCACGCCTCGACCGCGAACTCCCAGCCGTCGAGGTGGGATTCCATGAGAACCGGGAACTCCTCTTCCGGAATCGTGTCGACCTCGTCCGGGGTGCGGATGACGCGGTGCCCGAGGCATCCTGCCTTGTCGAACGCCTTGAGATGGATCGGATCGTTCGGGTCACCGTCCAGCTTGAGCAGCGTCTGATTGACGCGCTTGAGGAAGCGGATCACATCGTCCCGGTCGTGGGCTTCCTCGAAGATTCCGACCCGGATGCCGCCGAGTTGCGCGCGGCGCTTCATCAGCGCCTTGTCCCGCAGCAGCATGGCCTGACCGTACAAACGCGGGTTGTCCAGCAGGACGGAGTTGATCGCCCCTGCCCATTCAACTGTTTCCTCGAACAGCGGGATCGCGACGTCCACACCCTCGTTCTGCAGAGTCTCGGCGATCTCCATGGAGCGGTCGTTGAGCCGTTCGAAATTCCACGGCACGTAGGGGATGTCGTGCTCGACGCAGTACTCCTCGGCCCACTCCGGCGCCACGACGACGTACCGCCGGTCGAACCGGTCGAGCGCTTCCACCGCATTGAGACTCCAGCCAAGAAGCGCTACATAGCCCTTGTCCGGGTTCCTGGTGGCCGGTTCGCCCTGTGGCATAGACAGTCTCTCCTTCGGCGCGTGCGCTCATCGACGGCGTGGCTGCCGCTTACCCGGCGATCTGCCGCGCAAGCACCTCAACCCTGCGCGCAAGGTTTCGTGGTGAAGCCGGCGCTACGGTGACCTGGCCCTTCTCGATCCGCCGGGCGGTGCCGGTGTACCGACGCTGAACGCCAACCGTGTGTGGCCTTCTTCGGACCGCCGGTCTTGTCGACCACCAACACCGCGTCCTCGTCCTGCAGTTGCCCGATGACGAGGCTGCGGATGAGGTCACGGGCCGCGCCGGCACTGCCCCGTCGTAAAGGTTTCGCCAGGTGAGGCATGAAGGAGCGCACCACGGTTATGTGGTCGGGATGTTGTTTGCCCGCCCGGGCGTGCAAGCGGCTAGGTGTATTGACCTGATGCGTTGTTCACGCGGCTGATCGGTGGCTGGCCTGCCAGTGCGGTGTGGCACCGGTGATGGTTGTAGGCGTGCAGGAAGTTGTCGAGTGCGGCGGTGCGTTCTGAGTTGCTGCTGTAGGGCCGTTGGTAGGCCCATTCGTCGAGCAGGGTGCGGTTGAAGCGCTCCACCTTGCCGTTGGTCTGCGGCCGGTAGGGGCGAATGCGTTTGCCGACCGCACCGAGGCCTGCCAGGGCCTGCTTCCACAGGTCGCTCTTGCGGTAGGACCAGGCGTTGTCGGTCAGGACGCGTTCGATGCGGTCGATGCCCAGGGTGGCGAAGTGGGCTGCCGCCCTGCGGATGAAGTCCGCGCAGGTGGTGGCCTTCTCATCGGGGTGGACTTCGCTGTAGGCGAGGCGGGAGTGGTCATCGACGGCGGAGTGGATGTAGTCGTAGCCGGTGCTGTGGCGGCTTTGCGGCCGGGCCGCCCGGGCTGCCTCCCGGCCGTGGACGCGCCAGCCGCCGCCCTCGGGGATGCGGCCGAGCTTCTTGACATCGACATGGACCAACTCGCCGGGCCGGCTGCGTTCGTAGCGGCGGATGAGCCGGCCGGTGGGCCGGTCCAGCCAGGACAGACGGTGGAGACCGTGCCGGGTCAGGACCCGGTGGACGGTGGAAGGCGGCATGCCCAGGATCGGGCCGATGCGGGCGGGCCCGAGTTTCCGTTCGGTGCGAAGAGCGCAGACGCGCAACTCCAGGGCTCGCGGTGTGCGGTGCGGCGTGTGATGCGGACGGCTGGAGCGATCGGCCAGACCGGCCTGGCCTTCACAGGCGTACCGGCGTACCCATTTGTAGGCCGTGGCCCGTGAGATGCCCATCTCGCGAGCCACGTGGGCCACTGGTCGTCCCGAGCGGACACGATCGACCAGCAACCGCCTCCCGCGAACGGTCAATCGGGCATTACGGTGATACACGAAGGCCTCCGTGCGGTGCAGATTCGACACCTCCACCACACACGGAGGCCTTCGCCATGATCAAGACCCGCAACCGTCAACAACGCTCGTGATCAATACAGCTAGGCCACCCTGGTTCGGAGCATGTGCCGGGGTGGCTGTGACTCTTCATGAGCCGTCCCGGCCGCGCGACGGCACATGCAGTCGGAGAGGCGATGTAAGCGGCAGGGCGAGGCATCCGAAGCGCAGAACGGTGATCAGTCGTCCGGAGCCCTTACACGGGAAGCAGAGTTCGATGTAGGTGCTCTTGCCAGTCATGACGGTCTGACCGTTGCCACTGCCCTTGCATCCGGGACAACGGATCGGAGCGGAGGCGGGGTTCAAGAGCGAACACCTCCTGGCTCAACCGGCCCCCCGTGGTTAGGTGTTCAACGAGTGCGAGGCGACACGGGTCACGGGTTGCACCCGGTCCGGGTCCTCTGGTCATGACCCGGCCGGGTACCACCTCGGCACATAGGGAGATCAACGGCCGGCCCCCGGGGCCGCTCTCTTCTGGCTCGCGTCCGTGCGCGGCAGGGCGGCCGGGCCGGAGTGGAGACAGGCATCCGGTGCTGTTGATCTGCGGAACTGGGGGCGAGGCCGGCTTTCCTTGGTCCACTCCCCGTTCACTCCCCAGGGCTTGGCTCTGAGACGCGGTGACGACCTGCGGTGACGACCTGCGCAGCGAGGTGATCTCAGCGAGATCGGCCCGTATCCGCAAGATGCTGAGTCCGTAGCCGGCCCTACTCAGCGTCCTGTGCCTCGATCAGGTCGAGGTCGCGGACGCAGAAGCCGTGGTGCTCGAAGGTCTCGTTGAGCACCGTGCCGAGGCACTGTCGCACCGAGCGGCCCCGGGCGTACGGCGGCCAGACATCGTCGTCGGGCACCGGCGCTCGCGCTGCGAGCTGCACAGCGGTGACCTCGTCGAGCCAGGCCTCGAGCTCGGCGGCCTGTGCGTCACGCACGCTCAGGATCTCCTCCAGTGCCGGATCGAGCGAGAGGTCAAGCCCGTGCGCTCCACGGTAGGGCTCGACGGTCGTCCCGATGCCCATCGGCGTGAACAGCTCCGTCGAGCCCAGGCAGCAGCGGCGGAACCACGAGTCGTGCACGAACACCAGGTGCCGCAGCGTCTGCACCGCCGACCACTCGTCGTTCACGCTGCGGCGCTCGATGCCGGGCGTACGGCGGATCCGCTCGATCGTGGCGGCCCAGCCGGCATGGAGCTGACGCGATGCTTCGCGCAGATCGGCAGGGTCCTCGGAGCGGATCAGCACCCGCACCGGATGACGCCGGTCGAGCTCTGCCTCGACGTACTCGGTGACCTCGACACCGTTCACCACGAGGTTGGTGATGAGCCCGTCGATCACGGCATCCTGCATGACGACGCCGACCAGGCGCGCGCCGGTCAGATCGCACTCGCGGAACTCCGCACCGTGCAGATCCTCGTCGGCATACCGCGTCATGCTCCGCATGCTAGGTCCGAGCACCGACAAGCCAGCCTTCCCGGCTTGATTTGGCCTCTTCCAGGTCCTGACCGAGCGCGAAGAACGCAACAGCGTCGCGATCGCCTCCAACGAATTCTTCTCGGGAAGGACCAAGACCTTCACCGACCCGCGCTTGTGCGCGGGCCATCGTCTACCGGCTCACCTGCGGCGGCGACATCATCGAGATCGGCACAGTGAGCCCTGGCCGCCGTCAAGTACCACCGTCGGCCGGCACTCCCGTAGGCGCTACGCCGATTTCCGCAAGGCCCTGCCCTGAGCCCCGGCCGCCGGAGGAAGAGGCCCTCAGCCGAACTCGGTGCCGTTGAATGCGGCGTTGCGGCCCGTACGAGGGGCGTCACGCTGACCTGTCATGGTGATGGACGACGGGACCGCCCCGGGGCCGGAGGTGGCGAAGGCGATCCCGTCCGGCCACGGGTGGACAGGCTGAGAGCACCGCCTCATGACGGTTCGGCAGCCAGCGAGAACTCCACCGAGCCCTGATTCTCGACCTTCACGAAGCCCAGACTCGGCGCCTTCACGCCGAAGTCCTGGAAGGTGATGGGGATGCTCCCGACGATCTTCGTCTTGTTGGGGCCCGCCTGTGTCTTCGCGGTGAACGACACGGGCCGCTGCACACCGTGCACCGTCAGATCGCCCTTCAGCTTGACGTTGTGCGTACGGCCGTCGGCGAGTGCCCCTACGTCCACTGGCTTCGTCACTTTGAAACCGGCCTTGGGGAACTTGTCGGTCTCCATGGCGTTCTTGCGGAAGTACACGTCGCGCGTGGCTTCCGGCGTCTTGATGTCGGCGACGTCGACGCTGAAGCGCGCCTCGCGCAGGGTGCCGCCGTCCACGTTCAGGGAGCCGGTCACACTCTTGGAGCGGCCGGTGACCGTCACGTTCTCTCCGCGCAGCACCTCCTTGACGCGGTAGCCCGCGAAGGAGCCGCCGCCTCCCACCTTCCAGGCGCCTTCGAGATCGCTCGCCTTGAACGACTCGGACTTGCCGCTGTCTTCGAGTTCCGGCGCCTTCTCGGCCTTGGAATTCGCCCAGGACGCGTAGAGCTGAGGTACGACCAGCACGCCGGCCACACCCAGGACGGCCACGGTGAGCACGGCGGCGAGCAGCTTCTTACGGCCCTTCCCAGGGGCCTTCCTACGGGCACTCATGACTCCTCGATTCTGTCGGCCACACCCGGCACTACGGATGGCGCGACGAATCGTTCACCAGAATCGATCAACGGGGCCCGAGCTTTTCCATTGTGGAGTAAAAGCGGCCCGTCAGAGCCCCGCCGCCCGTAACCTACGCGGGCACTCGTCTGCTCCCGCCGGTTCCCGCGCGCGTCGCAGACGACGCACCGTCTGCGCTCCAGGATGGGCTGCTGGTTCGCATGGGCGCTCTGCTGGTGCACGGGCGGTGTGCTCCTCGTGGGCCTCGGGACTACCGGGCACGCGGTGTGCCCGTAGATGTCCTCTGGCCCGAGGGCGCGACCCGGGACGCATGAGCGACCGGACGTACAGAGCCTGATGGCAACTGCCATGAGCGCGACGAAGGTTCCTCGTACGGCGGCCAGGAAGCAGCCCCGTCTCTTTCCGACCAAGCCCTCCACGCCCAACCGTGCGGAGGTGAGACGATCCCGCGTACCGGACGATCTGGAGTGACGCGGGGGACATCGTGGAGGATCGGCTGAGTGGGGGCCATGAGGGGCCGGTCGGACCCGCCGTGCACGGCGGCCGCATCGGCTCGTACGCCGTCGAGCGCAAGCTCGGCGAGGGCGGCATGGGGAGCGTCTATCTGGCCCGTTCCCGCGGTGGGCGTGCCGTCGCGGTGAAGGTCGCCAGGGCCGAACTCGCGGCCGACCCCGACTTCCGTCAGCGCTTCCGAGCCGAGATTGCCGCGGCACGCATGGTCGGCGGCTTCCATACGGCACCCGTTGTCGACGCGGATCCGGATGCGCCGGAGCCCTGGCTGGCGACCGCGTACGTCCCCGGGCCGACGCTCGCCGAGCACATCGACCACAACGGGCCCATGAACGCGGGGGAGTTGACGGCACTCGGCGCCGCGCTCGCCGAGGCGCTGGAAGCCATTCACCGATGCGGCCTCGTCCACCGTGATCTGAAGCCCGGCAACATCGTGATGGCCGACGACGGTCCCCGGGTCATCGACTTCGGCATCGCGCGTGCGGTCGACTCCACCCGTCTGACCGCTACCAACCACGCCTTCGGCACGCCGGGGTACCTGGCTCCCGAGCAGGCGACGGGCGGCGAAGTCACGGGCATGGCAGATGTGTTCGCGCTCGGGGCCGTGCTCACAGCGGCGGCGGGCGGCAGGGCGTTCGGGACGGGGACGCCGATGTCGCTGATGTACCGCTCCGTGCACGAGGCGCCGGATCTGAGTGCCCTGCCGGACGGGGTACGGGACGTGGCGGCGGCCTGCCTGGACAAGGAGCCTTCACAGCGCCCCGGTACGGCCCGGCTCCTGGACTGGTTCGAGGAGTTGGCGGGCCGCACGGACGGTGATGAACGGCCCGGCAGCACTGATCCGCGGGGGGCGCTGCTGTCGTCCCCGCAGCCTCCGCGGCCACGGTCATCGTCTCCGGCGCTGCCATCCTCGTCCCCGTCCCCGCGGGTGCCTCCGTCACCGTATGCACCGACGCGGCCGGACGCCCCGAGGCCGCCGAGGGCTGCCCCTGCACCGTCCGTTCGCGCATCGGAGGACGAGGCGGGCGAGGCAGGCGAGGCGTTCATGGCCGCGGACGCGGACACCGCCGTCGTTGTCGACGCCGACGGCGTGGTGTTTCTTCTGGAGCAGCGCTGGCGCCCGCTCGACGAGCTCGAGAACGGCCAGGACCTCGATCGGGCAGAGACGGAGGCCGAGTTCGCCTGGGCCGAGATCTCTGACGTCACCATCGGCACCGCCGACCGCACGTATTTGACCGTCACGGTCGTCCTGCGTGACGGCTCGTCCCACTTCTGCGCGGTCAACGCCCGCCGCGCGGCCCGTCTCAACGCCTGGCGGCGCGACCTCGCCGAGGCCGTACGGCATTACCTGCGCCGCTGACCGTCAGCGATCGCCGGCTTTGTCGAACAGCAGGGAAAGTCTTACTGCGCCGTCTTGTCACGGAAGTTGGGGCGTGGAGGGTTTCCCGCGGTTCGATACACCGACCGTCGGGCCACGGTCAATCCGACTCTCTCCGGGGGCTGGCTCGCAGCTATGCCTGACCTGTGCTGACGGTCCACCGAAGTCAGCGGAAGTCCGTGGGAGTCCGCGGCGTTGTCACGCAGTTGGTCACGCACCCAAGTCGCTCACTCAAACAATTGGGCGCTGGGCCGACTCGGCTGAAGCTCAAGCAGCCGCGCCGACAAGGGATTTGCTACGTCAGCCTCTTGATGCGCGAAGGTGACCACAGCCGGTCGACTCGAACGCGCAACGATACGAACCTACTTCGATCCTTTTGCTGCCGCTCAGTGCCCGGTTGTGTGACGATCGCCGCATGTTGTCGCTCGCAACGGGACGGGTCCAAGCATGGGCCGGGGGCATTCTCGCTGTCGCGGCCACCGGGGGCTTGGCCTGGTATCTCGCATCGGTCGGGCTGGATGACGCCAGCAAGTGGGCCGGTGTCCTGGGTCTCTTCGTCGCTCTGGCAGGAGTTGCGATTTCACTCGTGGGTCTGCGTCGCCAGAGTGCCCCTGCCGGCCAGTCGGTGACCGGTTCGAGCGTAGGTGGCGGTGTCACCCAGATCCAGAACACCGGCAACATCCAGATCAGCCACGGTCGTTCGGCGGTGGCGTCGGCGCCGGTGCCCGGCCCTGCAGCCGCTTCGCCTCCGGCGGGCGGGCAGTCGGTGACGGGCAGCGAAGTCCATGGGCCGATCGACCAGATTCGCGACGCCCAGGGTGACGTCGATATCCGCCAACAGCCATGACCGGCTTGTTCGGACAGGGGCGCCGTTGGCTGCCCGGACGCCGCGACACCGCCGCCGATTCGGCGACGATACGCGCAGGCGGCCAAGTACTGCCCGACCAGCAGGTGGTCAACTCCACTGTTGCCGATTCAGTGGTTCAGATCAGCGGTACCGGGCGAGACGTGCATGTCCGCTTCGGCGCCCGGAATTACCGAGTGAACAACCAACTGCCGACCCCTGCACGGCTGACCGTGCAGCAGGCCCGAGCGCAGCCGGCCCGGCTGCTACACGCCCGCCATCAACTGGTCTCCTTCACCGGACGTGCAAGTGAGCTTCGAACGCTCAGCAACTGGCGGGACGGCGACGCAGGGATCTCGGTCCTTCTCCTCCATGGCGCGGGTGGGCAAGGTAAGACCCGCCTCGCTGTGCGGTTCGCGGAACAGAGCCGGGCGCGCGGCTGGCAGGTGTTACAGGCACGCCATGTCAGCGACCCTCCTCCGGTGACAGCAGCATCGGCGGCGGGGGAGAAGAACAACACGCCGGACACGCTCGTTCTGGCCGACTACGCCGAGAGGTGGCCGGTCGACGACCTGCTGGAATTCCTACGCGAAGCGGCAGGCCGTGGTGGCGGCAGGGCCAGGGTGCTGCTTGTCGCCCGGCCCGCCGGCGTGTGGTGGCAGATCTTGGCCAACCGCCTGGACCGGATGGACGTGGCCACGACGTCACTGGCGCTGCCGTCTCTGGTCACGGACCGGGCCACCAGCCCCGCGGAACTGTACAGCCAGGCACGTGACCGCTTCGCCGAAGCCTTAGGCGTATCGGGAGCGCAGCACCTGCCGGTGCCCTCCGCGGTTCTCTCCGACGCCCCTGGAATCCGCAATGTGCTGGCAGTGCACATGACGGCGCTCGCGGCCGTCGACCGGCACCGCCGAGGAGAAGCGGGCGGGGCTGCAATGGATGCTCCGGGGGCGGTCTCCGCCTATCTGCTGTCCCGAGAACGCGATCACTGGCGGACCCTGTGCGCCAACGGCCGCATCAAGACTTCCGACAGCATTCTGGCCAGGGCCGTCTTCACCGCGGCGCTCACGGGTTCGCTTTCCCACCACGAAGGCGTGACCGCCCTCAAGGTGATCCAGGCATGTCCTTCCGACGTGACTGACCAAGTGCTCCGCGAACATGCCGAGTTGTTCCCGCCCGACGCCGACCGCCAGGGTGCGGTCCTGGAGCCCCTCTACCCGGACCCGCTTGCCGAGGACTTCGTCGCCCTGGGGACGCCAGGCCATCACTTCTCGCACCCACCCGATCCCTGGGCGGAGGACGCGATGCATCGCCTGCTCGTACCGGGAACTGACGAAGACAGCGTTCACCCGTGGACCCGGCCGGCACTCACCTCGCTGATCGCCGCCTCGGCCCGTTGGCCCCACCTCGTCACCGGACACCTCGCTCCGCTCCTGATGCGGCACCCGGAACTGATGCTGCACGCGGGTGGATCGGCGCTCACGGCCCTCACAGAGGTACCGGAACTGTCGCCGAGCGTTCTTGAGAATGTGGCTGCCCGTCTGCCGGACCATCCGCACGCGGAGTTCGATGCGGGGATCGCGGCCATCACCAGCAAGCTCATCAGCCATCGCCTGCGTGCTACGAACGATCCCGCGGAAAGGGCCCGCCTGCACAGCTCCCTCGCCACACGACAGGCGTACGCGGGCAAGTACCAGCAGGCGGTGAGCGCTGCTGAGGCAGCGGTGGAAATCGGTCGGCAACTCGTGCGGCTGAACTCGGAGTTGCATGAACCCGACCTGGCTGCGTCACTCTCGAACCTCGGCAACCGGTTCGCCCAGGTGGGCCGGCATGACGAAGCGCTCGAATGCGCGAGAGAGGCCGTGTGGATCCGCCAGAGACTCGTCAGCAATGCACCGGACGCCCAAGCACCGGGACTGGCACAGGCGTTGTCCAACCTCGGTGTACGGCTGGCGGAGGTCGGCCGGCACGCTGAAGCTCTCGCCACTGAAGAGGTAGCCATCGACATCAGACGCCGTCTCGCGGCTGCTGACTCTGCGCGCTTCGAGGCGGACTACGCCACGTCATCGTCCAATCTCGGGAACCACCTCGCACACCTGGGCAGACATGACGAGGCACTGAGCTGTGAGGAAGAGGCGGTGGAGATTCGGCGGCGCTTGGCGGCGGAGAACCCAGCCGCACATGAGCCGGACCTGGCACGGTCGTTGTCCAACCTTGGCGTGCGCTTGGCGCGGGTCGGCAGGCCCGACGAGGCACTGAGCTGTGAGGAAGAGGCGGTGGAGATTCGGCGGCGCTTGGCGGCGGAGAACCCAGCTGCACATGAGCCGGACCTGGCACGGTCGTTGTCCAACCTTGGCGTGCGCTTGGCGCGGGTCGGCAGGCCCGACGAGGCACTGAGCTGTGAGGAAGAGGCGGTGGAGATTCGGCGGCGCTTGGCGGCGGAGAACCCAGCCGCACACGAGCCGGCCGAGTAGGAACCCTGTACTCAAGCTGGACGAAAGCCAGTGACCAGCTGCCCTGGCTCCCCGGGAGTGAATTTCCTTGATCCACTCCCCGTTTACTCCCCAGAGGCCACCGATCACGAGTCAGGGCCAGTCATCCACGGAGGATGACTGGCCCTGAACTGGTGCTTTCTCTGTCGGGGTGGCGGGATTTGAACCCACGACCTCTTCGTCCCGAACGAAGCGCGCTGCCAAGCTGCGCCACACCCCGAAGCAACGCGCACCACTCTAGCCCAGCCGGACGCTGAGGCGAAATCCGGTTTACGTGCTAAGAGCGCCCCGAGCAGGCCCGACCGGGGCCGTCACGACCGGTCCTGCAGTGGGTCGCGCCCACGACAGCCCAGCCGCGGTAGTGGGCGGCACTGAAGCCGCCCCGGCTGCGCCCCGGCGGCGCCGCGGCACCCCGCCGGAACACCTCAGTCGCGCGCCGTGAGCGTCAGCAGCGTCGCCTCCGGCGGGCACGCGAACCGCACCGGCGTGTAGCGGTTGGCGCCGCAGCCCGCCGAAACGTGGAGGTAGGAGCGGTTGCCGCCGGCGACGTGGGTCGAGAGGCCCTTGACGCGGTCCGTGTCCAGGTCGCAGTTGGTCACGAGAGCGCCGTAGAACGGGACGCACAGCTGCCCCCCGTGGGTGTGCCCGGCGAGGATCAGCGGGTAGCCGTCCGCGGTGAAGGCGTCCAGGGAGCGCAGATAGGGGGCGTGGACGAGCGCGAGCGAGAAGTCCGCGTCCTGCTCGGGGCCGCCGATGACGGCGTTGTAGCGGTCGCGCTTGATGTGCGGGTCGTCCAGCCCGGTGAGGGCGATCTCCTGGCCACCGTCCAGCTTGAGACGTCCGCGGGTGTTGCTGAGGCCGACCCAGCCCGCCGCGTCGAAGGCGTCCCGCATGCCCTCCCACGGGTTGTGCACGGCGCCGACGGCCGGAGCGTTCCCGTTGAGGCCGTGGCGCCCGCTGGCCTTCTCCATCAGGTAGCGGGCGGGGTTGCGCAGCTTCGGTCCGTAGTAGTCGTTGGAGCCGAAGACGTACGCGCCGGGGAGCTCCATGAGCGGGCCCAGCGCGTCCAGGACCTCGGGCACGGCCTCCGGGTCCGAGAGGTTGTCCCCCGTGTTGACCACGAAGTCGGGGCGCAGGCCCGCGAGCGATCGCAGCCAGCGCTGTTTCTTGCGCTGCCCGCTGACCATGTGGATGTCCGCGACATGCAGGACGCGCAGCGACGGCATGCCCTGCGGCAGTACGGGGACGGTCACGCGCCGCAGCCGGAAGGAGCGGGGCTCGACGAGCGTCGCATAGCCCACGCAGGCCGCGCCGAGTGCCGTCAGGGTGAGGGGGAGTCCGTATCGCGCGCGCATCGGACCATGGTCGCAGAACTCTCGTTCCCCTCGCACTCCGCGCCAGTCGGCACACCCGACGCCCAACGCCGGTCAGTGCGGCCCAAGAAGGCACGTCCGCACGTTACGCAGCTGGCGCCGCAACGGCGGGTGCGCACGCGCCCCAACGGCGAGTGCCCCCGCGCCGCGTGCGAGATGATGGGCGCCGGATTCTCAGGAGGACACGGAAACGCTATGACTACGCTCAAGTCCCGGCTCCAGAACGACCTGACGGCAGCGATCAAGGAGCGCAACGAGCTGCGCTCGGCGACCCTCCGCATGACCCTCGCCGCGATCACCAAGGAGGAGGTCGCCGGGAAGTCCGCACGCGCGCTGTCGGACGACGAGGTCCAGAAGGTGATCACGCGCGAGGCGAAGAAGCGCCGCGAGGCGGCGGAGGCGTTCGCCGACGGCGGCCGCGGCGAGCAGGCCGAACGGGAGCGCGCGGAGGGCGAGGTGCTCGCCGACTACCTGCCGAAGCAGCTGTCGGACGAGGAGCTGGACGCGCTGGTCGGCGAGGCCGTGGCGGAGGCGCAGGCCTCGGGGGCCGAGGGCCCGCGCGCGATGGGTGCCGTCATGAAGATCGTCAACCCGAAGGTGCAGGGACGTGCCGAGGGCGGCCGCGTGGCGGCGGCCGTCAAGAAGCGGCTGGCATCGGGCTGAACCCGGCCTCGTCAGGGCCGCCTGCCCGGACGCCTTGAGCTGGACCCGCACCCCCTCGACGGGCCGGAGGCGGACGCTGAAGGGGGGCGCTCCCCCGTGGAGCGCCCCCTGAACGTGCAGGCCAGTGCAGGGCGGGTGGTGACGAGCCGACTCCGGAGGAGCAGGGCCCGAGGCCACCGGGGCCCGGGCGCCGGTCGGGCCCAGGCCGAACCCCGGCCGTCGGCGCCACGCCCCGGCCCGCGCGCCGCCGCCAGGGCCGAAAGGCTCGGAAGCCGCGCCGGAGGCCTTAGAACCCGCCGGTCCCGCCGAAGCGCCCGCCACTGCCACCGCTGCGCCCGCCGAACGGGTTGCCACCGCCGTTGGCTCCGCCGATGTCGGCACCGCCGGGGCCTCCGCTCGCTCCGCCGTTCTGGCCGGTCGTGGCTCCGGAGTCCGCACCGCCGTTGCCGCCGCCGCCGATGAAGTCGGGCGGAAGCGTGATGTCCGGCCACGGCGAGTCATCGTCCGGCGGCTTGGGCTTGTCGCGGCCCTTGTCGTCGTCGATCGGGATCAGGTTGAAGCGCGGGGCCGGCTTGCCCTCAAGGGCTCCCGCCATGGCGTCGCGCCAGATGGGGCCCGGCACTTCACCGCCGAAGACCTTGCCGTAGTAGTTCCCGCCTATCGAGAGGTTCGTCATCTGCGTCTTGTGTGCCGGGTCCCCGACCCACACGGCACCAGCCATGTTCGGCGTGTAGCCCACGAACCAGGCCGCGTAACGCTGGTCCGTCGTACCGGTCTTGCCCGCGCTCTCGCGCCCGGTCAGCCCCGCCTTCTTACCCGTACCGTCCTCGACGACGCCGCGCAGCAGCGAGTTGACGGTGTCGGCGGTGCGCTGGCTCATCGCGCGCTGGCACGAGGTCTTCGGCACCGGCAGCTTCCTGCCGCGCGCATCGGTGATCGACTCCACCGCCACGGGCGTGCAGTGCTCACCACGGTTGGCGAAGGTCGCGTACCCCGCGGCCATCGTCAGCGGTGACATCTCCTGAGTCCCGAGGGTGATGGAGGGGACCTGGTCGATCTCCTTGCCGTCGGCCCGCTCTATGCCCATCTTCTCGGCCATCTCGGTGACCGGGCAGATGCCGGTCTCTCCGATCAGGGAGACGAAGTAGGTGTTCACGGACTTGGCGGTGGCCTCCTTCATCTCGTACGGGCCCACCTCGCGCCGGTTCTCGTTCTCGACGGGCGCGCTGCCGCTCCACTGGCCTCCGCACGTCTGCACCGGAGACGGATACTGCATCCTGTACGGCGAGGGGTACTTCTTGTACACGCTCATGCCGCGCTCCAGCGCCGCGGCAGCGATGACGGGTTTGAATATCGACCCCGGCTGGTATCCGGCGCCTCCGCCCATGTCGTTGTCCACGGACAGGTTGATCTGCGTCTCGTTCTCGCCGAAGCCGTACGGCCGTGACTGACCCATCGCCAGGATCCTGCCGGTTCCGGGCTCGACGATGGACGAGGCGGAAGCCACCTTGTCCGACTTGTTCACGTGGTCCTTGATCGAAGCCTCGACGGACTTCTGCGCCTTCGGGTCGAGCGTCGTCCTGATCGTCAGGCCGCCACGGTTCCAGCGCTTGGCACGTGCCTTGTCCGTCTTGCCGAACGCGGGGTCGTTCAGGACCACTTCGCGTACGTAGTCGCAGAAGAAGCCGGCACCGTGCGAGGCGGTGATGCAGCCGTTGCGGGGCCTGCTGATGTCGAGGTCGAGCGGCTTGTCCTTCGCTTCGCGCGCCTCTTCGGCAGAGATCCGGCCGAGGGCCTCCATGCGAGAAATCACGGTGTCGCGCCGCTTCTTGGCGGCGTCCTCGTGCTGCACCGGGTCGTACTGGGCCGGGGACTGCACGAGCCCGGCCAGCAGCGCCGACTCGTGAACGTCGAGGTCCTTGGCCGACTTGGAGAAGTAGCGCTGCGCTGCGGCCTCGATCCCGTAGGCCTGCTGCCCGAAGAAGGTGATGTTGAGGTAGTTCTCGAGGATCTTCTTCTTGCCGAGGCTCTCCTCGACCTGGATCGCGTACTTGAGTTCCTTGATCTTCCGGCCGATCGTCTGCTGGGTGGCCTGGGCGACCTTGTCGGGGTCGTCGCCGGCCTCTTCCACGAAGACGTTCTTCACGTACTGCTGCGTGAGAGAGGAGGCGCCCTCCTCGACCTCGCCGTTGCGGGCATTGCGGTTGAGTGCGCGCAGGATGCCCTTCAGGTCGACGGCACCGTGCTTGTAGAAGCGTGCGTCCTCGATCGCGACGATCGCCTCGCGCATGGAAGGTGAGATGTCGGAGAGGCTGACGACGGTGCGGTCACGCGAGTAGATCTTGGCGATCTCGCCGCCCTCGGAGTCGAGGACGATTGTGCGCTGACTCAGTGGCGGACGCTTGAGGTTCGCGGGGAGTTCGTCGAAGCCCTGGACCGTGTTCTTGGTGACGAGCCCCAGGCTGCCGACCGCCGGCAGGGCCAGCCCTGCGAGCACCGCGCCCGCCAGCACGCTGACGCCGAGGAACTTGGCGCCCTGCTGGAACGCGGATTCACCACCGCCGGCACTCTTCATCACCATGGCGGTCAGCCTACGTTCTCAATTGCCGGACAGGGGAGCCTCAGTTCACCTAAGCTGGCTACGCATCGAACCTCACACCGTCACTGTGGCTTCGTTCCTCTGCGGCCTATCCACTCACTCCTGTGAGTGATGAGGCTTGTCCGGACGAGCGCCAAGTGTCGTGATGTGCCCGGCAAGTTCCTTCCCGCCGCACCGCCGTGAACTCCTGTGTTGTCCCGAAGGCCCAGCTTTGAGCGCAAGTGGCTGTCAAGTCGCCCCGACTTGAGCTCAAGTTGAGTCCAGGTTGTTACCGGCTCACTCCGGTGGGTTACTTGTTGCGCACGCATAGTCCGTTCGGGCCATTCAAGATTGGGCCCGCTGGGGGTGTTGCGCCCTGCCCGCCTTCCGTAACGTCTCGAACTGGCAACGGCGAATATGCCGCTTGCCGCCGTGGGGGAGCCTCGATTCGGGAGAGGACGGCGCCGGCTATGGGCTGGGTAACCGACTGGAGTGCGCAGGCAGCCTGCCGCACTACCGATCCGGATGAACTGTTCGTGCAAGGTGCGGCTCAGAACCGCGCCAAGGCCGTTTGCACAGGGTGCCCCGTGCGCACCGAGTGTCTGGCGGACGCTCTGGACAACCGCGTTGAGTTCGGTGTCTGGGGCGGGATGACCGAGAGGGAGCGGAGGGCGTTGCTGCGCCGCCGGCCCACGGTCACTTCTTGGCGCCGGTTGCTCGAGACAGCGCGTATGGAGTACGAGCGCGACACGGGCGGAGTTCTGCCTCTGGACCTCGAGGAGGCGAAGGACTACGCCGTCAATGCGGTGAAGGACTACGCGGCGGCGGGGTGAGTCACGCCTCAAGGGTGATCCGGTCCGTAACGGCGTAACGGCGGCATTGCCGCTCGGCCGTAAGGCAGTTGAGCGGTGCTGATGCGCCGCCGTGCCAAGTGCGTACCGCGAGTTCACCTGCGCCACACGCTTCCCGCGGGCTCCCACTCCTGCTCGATGTGCCGCGACGCACCGCTCGTACCGCTCGGGTCGATGACCTCCGGGCGGGAGGTGCGGCGCGCGGCCGTGTGCACCCCTGCTCAGCTGCTGAGCTGAACCCGGGGCGCCATGCCGCTGTCTGCGCGCCCGTGCACCGCCACGCCCGTGCACCGCGCCACGCCCGTGCACCCCCACGTCCTTCGACGCGCACAGCGCAGGTACGTCGCGGGGATACGGCGGTACGGGCATTCCGCGTATCGCTGCCGCATGTGAACGCGGGGCACAGGTTCTCGTGCGGGCATTGCGCCACACGCGACGGAAGCGCGTTCCCGCGGCCCCCGTTGAACGCCTCACGCCTCACGGGCGCCGGAAGGAACCGGCACCCGCGGCAGTGAGAACGGATCGAGGATCAGAAACGAGCCGGGGATCAGGCCGCAGGCGGCCGGCCCGGCGCGTCCAGGAGTTGCGGCCCGTTGGCGAGCAGCTCGCCGATCGTGCGCAGCCCGGCCAGGTCGTGCACATCGCCGGCCAGTGCCTCCACTTCGGCCACCGGCACCTCGGGGTGGAGCGCGGCGAAGCGGTCGCGCGTACGCCGCTCGCGGCTCAGCAGGCGCATGCGTTCGGCGTGCAACCTCAGCAGAGCGGCAGCGAGTTGCTCCGTCTGACCGAAATGCCCGTCCCGTCCCGTCGACTCCTCTGCGGATTCGGGCCGCAGGGTGGAGTCCGGGACGGCGTCCTCTCCGGTTTCCAGATGCTCGTCCGTGACGGTGGTGTCGGACGAGCCACGCCCGGGGGAATGGGCGCTGTGTCCCGTTCCCTTCCCGTGCCCTCGATCGACAATGCCGCCCTCTTCAAGATTTTCCGCGAGGGCCAGCGCCCGCTCCGCGCCGATCACCGAGGCACCGCTTGCGTGCACGCGGTTGAGCACGAGCCCGGCCAGCGGCATCTGCTCCGCCGCCAGGCGCTCCACGAAGTACGCGGCCTCGCGCAGCGCGTCCCGCTCGGGGGCCGCGACCACGAGGAACGCGGTTCCGGGCGCCTGAAGCAGCTTGTACGTGGCGTCCGCACGCGTACGGAAGCCCCCGAACATGGTGTCCATCGCGGCCACGAACGTCTGCACGTCACGCAACAGGCCCGTACCGAGGAGCTTGTTGAGCGCCCCGGTGAACATCGACAGCCCTGCCATGCCCAGGTTGACGAACTTCATCCCGGCCCGGCCGCCTGCTTTCGCCGGCGCCATGAGCATCTTGATGAACCGGCCGTCCAGGAACGAGCCCAGCCGTTTCGGCGCGTCCAGGAAGTCCAGCGCGGAGCGCGACGGAGGGGTGTCCACGACGATGAGGTCCCAGGCGTCGCGGGAGCGAAGCTGGCCCAGCTTCTCCATCGCCATGTACTCCTGCGTCCCCGCGAAGCCCGCCGACAGCGACTCGTAGAAGGGGTTGTCCATGATGGCCCGTGCGCGCTCGGGCTCGGCGTGTGCCTCGACGATCTCGTCGAAGGTCCGCTTCATGTCCAGCATCATGGCGTGCAGCTCGCCGCCGGCCTTCTTGTCGACGCCCGGTACGGGCCGCGGAGTGTTGTCCAGTTCGGTGAGTCCCATGGACTGTGCGAGCCGCCGAG
Organism: Streptomyces bathyalis; assembly: GCF_015910445.1. Lineage (NCBI taxonomy): Bacteria > Bacillati > Actinomycetota > Actinomycetes > Kitasatosporales > Streptomycetaceae > Streptomyces > Streptomyces bathyalis. The sequence continues at coordinate 3,250,611 of NZ_CP048882.1, read as the reverse complement.
CGGGGTCGATCGTGAGGACGACGGTCTTCCGGCCGCGCTCCGCGGCCCGGACGCCCAGCGCTGCGGCGGTCGTCGTCTTGCCGACGCCGCCCGACCCGCAGCAGACGATGATCCGTGTCCCGGGGTCGTCGATCAACGGGTCGACGCACAGTGCCACTTCGGAGGCCAGCGGGTTGCCGGCGTGTGCGGTGTGCTCGCCGCCGCCCTTACGCGTCCCGGCGTCCGTCCTGCCTTCTGTCATGACGTCTCCTGGCGTGGTGGCAACTGTTCGCGCAGGTCCGCCGCGAGCTGGTAGAGCCCGGCGAGTTCGACGCCTTCGGGCAGCAGCCCGAGTTCGTAGACGGGCATGTCCAGCTTCGCCAGTGCGGAACGCTGCTCCTGTTCCAGCGCGACGCGTTGTGCGTGCTCGTGTGCCTGTTCGATGAGCGGCCCGACGAGGCGGTCCGCCCGGGCCAGGCCCGCACGTGCCAGCGCGTCGGCCAGTTCACCGCCCGGACTGCGGTCGGCGTTCTGCAGCAGTTCCTCGTCCAGCAGATGCGGTCGCACCATGTTCACCAGCGCCGCCCCGACGGGCAGACCGGCCTCGCGGAGCTCCGCGACCCCGTCGACGGTCTCCTGGACGGGCATCTCCTCCAGCAGCGTCACCAAGTGCACAGCAGTCTCAGGGGACTTGAGCACTCGCATCACGGCCTGGGCCTGGTTGTGCACGGGTCCGACCTTGGCCAGCCCGGCGACCTCCTCATTCACACCGAGGAAGCGGGTGATGCGGCCGGTGGGCGGCGCGTCCATCACCACGGCGTCGTACACGCGTCGTTCGTGCTTGTCCCTGCGGCGCACGGCCTCGCACGCCTTGCCCGTCAGCAGTACGTCGCGCAGGCCGGGCGCGATGGTGGTCGCGAAGTCGATCGCGCCCAGCTTCTTCAGCGCGCGCCCGGCGCTGCCCAGCTTGTAGAACATCTGGAGGTAGTCCAGCAGCGCCCGTTCGGGGTCGATGGCGAGCGCGTGGACCTCGCCGCCGTCGTGCGCGACGGCGATCTTCCGCTCCTCATAGGGAAGTGGCTCCGTCTCGAAGAGTTGAGCGATGCCCTGCCGTCCCTCGACCTCGACGAGGAGTGTGCGCCTCCCTCCGGCGGCCAGGGCCAACGCGAGTGCCGCGGCGACCGTCGTCTTGCCGGTGCCGCCCTTGCCTGTGACAACATGCAGCCTGCTCACTCCCGGGAGCCTAACCAGCATGGCGACGGACTACCCTCTGCCCCATGACGAAGTGGGAATACTCGACAGTGCCGCTGCTCGTGCACGCGACCAAGCAGATCCTGGACACCTGGGGAGAGGACGGCTGGGAACTCGTCCAGGTCGTCCCGGGCCCGACCGGTTCCGAGCAACTGGTGGCATATCTCAAGCGGGAGAAGCAGTGACCAGCGTCGAGTCCCGGCTCGCGGAGCTCGGCATCACGCTGCCCGAAGTCGCCACCCCCGCCGGGGCGTACGTCCCCGCTGTGCGCAGCGGACGGTACGTCTACACGGCCGGCCAGGTTCCGCTCGTCGACGGCAAGCTGCCGCTGACGGGCAAGGTCGGCGGAGAGGTCACTCCGGAGGAGGCCAAGGACCTGGCGCGTACGTGCGCGCTGAACGCCCTCGCGGCTGTCGCCTCGGTGGCGGGCGGACTCGAGCGGGTCGTACGGGTCGTGAAGGTCACCGGATTCGTCGCCTCCGCCCCGGACTTCACCGCTCAGCCCTCCGTCATCAACGGTGCGAGCGAACTGCTCGGCGAGGTCTTCGGCGACAAGGGCGTACACGCGCGCAGCGCCGTCGGTGTCGCCGTGCTGCCGATGGACGCGCCGGTCGAGGTCGAGGTCCAGGTCGAGCTGGCCGACTGGCCGGAGTGAACGCACGGGCGCGGTGACGGAGTTCACGAAGCCCTGACCTGTGCCTTCACTGGCGGCTGCGCCACCACCCGGCGACGCGGCGCGAGGTGACCCGTAGCATCCGTCCATGTCGTCATCCACGAACGGTCAGTGGTACCCACGGGAGTGGCCGGAGCGCATCCGCGCCCTGGCCGCGGGCGAGATCACGCCCGTGACCCCGCGTCTGGCCGCCACGGTCATGCTGCTGCGTGACGGCGGCGGGGCGGCGGGGGGTCCCGAGGTGCACATGCTGCGCAGGAGTACGTCCATGGCCTTCGCCGGAGGTGCGTACGCCTACCCCGGCGGCGGCGTCGATCCGCGCGACGAGCACTGGGGCGGTGGCGACCGCAGGCCGGGCAGGGGCTGGGCCGGTCCCTCCCGCAAGGAGTGGGCCATGCGGTTCGGCACGGACGAGGCCACCGCCCAGGCCATCGTCTGCGCCGCGGTGCGCGAGACCTTCGAGGAAGCGGGCGTGCTGCTCGCGGGCCCGGACGCCTCCAGCGTCGTCGACGACACGACCGGCGAGGACTGGGAGCGGGACCGGAGGGCGCTCGCCGAGCACGAGCTGTCCTTCGCCGACTTCATGGAGCGCCGCGGGCTGGTGCTCCGCAGCGACCTGCTCGGCGCCTGGGCCCGCTGGATCACCCCGGAGTTCGAAGAGCGCCGCTACGACACGTGGTTCTTCGTCGCCGCACTGCCCGAGGGTCAGCGCACGCGCAATGCCTCCACGGAAGCGGACCGCACGGTGTGGATCCGTCCGGACGAGGCCGCGGCGGGCTATGACGACGGCGAGCTGCTGATGATGCCGCCGACGATCGCCATGCTGCGGCAGCTGGCGCCGTATCCGACGGCGGCAGCGGCGCTGAACGAGAGCGCACACCGCGATCTGTCCCCGGTGCTGGCGAAGGCGCGCATGGAGGGCGGGCAGGTGGTGCTGAGCTGGCCGGGGCACGACGAGTTCACCAAGCGGGTCGAGGTGACCGCCCCGGAGGGCGACGACGGGGGCGCGGCCGGAGGCGGCGACGGCGCCGCGGGCACCCGTGGCACCGGAGGGGACGGCCCCGCATGACGGATGCCGCGTCCCTGCCGGGCCAGCCGCGGGGCGGCGTGCTCAGCGGTCAGGCCACCGCGCGCGCCCACTGCGTCCTCGCGCCCAATCCGTCCGCCATGACGCTGGACGGCACCAACACCTGGATCGTCGCCGAACCGGACTCCGGTTCCGCCGTCGTCATCGACCCCGGGCCGCTCGACGAGGGCCATCTGCGGCACGTGATCGACACCGCGGAGAGCCTGGGCAAGCGCGTCGGCCTTACGGTCCTCACCCACGGCCACCCCGATCACGCGGAGGGCGCGGCACGCTTCGCCGAGCTGTCCGGCACTTCCGTGCGGGCCCTCGATCCCGCGCTGCGCCTGGGGGACGAGGGCCTGGCCGCCGGTGACGTCGTGAGCACGGGCGGGCTGGAGATGCGCGTCGTGCCCACACCTGGGCACACGGCGGACTCGCTCTGCTTCCACCTGCCCGCGGAGGGGGCGGTGCTCACGGGCGACACGGTGCTCGGCCGCGGCACGACCGTCGTCGCCCACCCCGACGGGCGGCTCGGCGACTATCTGGATTCCCTGCGCCGCCTGCGATCGCTGACCGTCGACGACGGGGTCTCGACGGTGCTGCCGGGGCACGGACCGGTGCTTGAGGACGCACAGGGCGTCATCGACTTCTACCTCGCGCACCGTGCCGACCGTCTCGCCCAGGTGGAGACCGCCGTCGGCAAGGGGTTCCGCACGCCGTCCGAGGTCGTCGCGCACGTGTACGCGGACGTCGACCGCTCGCTGTGGCCGGCCGCCGAGCTGTCCGTACGCGCACAGCTCGCCTACCTGCGGGAACGGGGCGCCGCATAGCCGCGGGTCCGGCCGACGCCGGACGGCGAGGGGCACCAGTGGCACGCGTGAGGGGCGCCCTCTTGGAGAGGACGCCCCTCGGGCGTTGTTCCAGCGGTCCAGCGGCAGCGGCTCAGCGGCTCCGCTTCGCCAGCCGCTCGATGTCCAGCAGGATCACCGCACGCGCCTCCAGCCGCAGCCAGCCGCGGCCCGCGAAGTCGGCGAGCGCCTTGTTCACGGTCTCGCGAGACGCGCCGACGAGCTGCGCCAGCTCCTCCTGCGTGAGGTCGTGCACGACGTGGATGCCCTCTTCCGACTGCACGCCGAAGCGGCGCGAAAGATCGAGCAGCTGCTTCGCGACGCGGCCGGGGACGTCGGAGAAGACAAGGTCGGACATCGAGTCGTTGGTGCGGCGCAGCCTGCGGGCGATGGCCCGCAGCAGTGCGGAGGCCACCTCGGGACGTACGTTCAGCCAGGGCTGGAGGTCGCCGTGGCCCAGGCCGAGCAGTTTCACCTCGGTCAGGGCCGAGGCCGTCGCCGTACGCGGGCCGGGGTCGAAGAGGGAGAGCTCGCCGATGAGCTCGCCGGGGCCCAGCACGGCCAGCATGTTCTCCCGGCCGTCAGGGGAGGTCCGGTGGAGCTTGACCTTCCCTTCGGTCACTACATAGAGACGGTCGCCCGGGTCGCCCTCGTGGAAGAGGGCCTCACTTCGCGCGAGCGTGGTCTCCGACATGGAGGCGCGCAGCTCAGCGGCTTGCTCCTCATCGAGCGCCGCGAAGAGCGGGGCGCGCCGCAGAACGTCGTCCACGAGTTCTCTCCTTGTCGACCTAGCCCAATGGGGTCCCCAGGGGCCTCACAAGGCTCCCACGGGCCGAGGGGCGGCGTCTCCCCAGGCCCCAGGGCGGCCTCAGGTCCGTGAGGGCGAGGGGACATCGAGCCCAATGATGCCGGACGGTGAAACAGTGCGATCAATCACAAGTTTGACTCACGTCCCCAGCGTTCCCGAAGGCAGGGGGCCGATCGGGCCGGGAATTGCCTTCGTGCGGGGCGGATGTCAGCGGGCCCCTCTACGCTGGCCGGGTGTCAGTTACCCCGTGATGCCCCGGTGAGCGCACGCAGAGCGGGGCCGTGCGGGTGACCGCGATGGGAGATTCCGCTGTGGGCGAACAGGAGCCCCTCAACAGGGCAAGCCGGACAAAGGGGTCCGATGCTGCCCCGGCCGCCGATGCGATGGCGGCCGCGGGGAGCACCGGCAAGCCCGTGAAGAAGGCTGCCGCCGGTAAGCCGGTGAAGAAGGCCGCAGCCGGCAAGGCGGCGGCCGGGAAAGCCGCGCCCGCGAAGGCCGCCCCGAAGAAGACCCCGGCGAAGAAGGCCCCGGCAGGGACGACGTCGGCGAAGAAGACGGCGGCGAAGAAGACGTCGGCAAAGCAGGCCGGGCCCGCCCCGAAGAAGGCGTCCGGGAAGCCCGAGTCCCACCTCGCCAAGGTCCGCCGCGCCCGTCGCATCAACCGCGAGCTGGCCGAGGTGTACTACTACGCCCACCCGGAGCTCGACTTCGAGAACCCATTCCAGCTGCTGGTCGCCACGGTCCTCTCCGCCCAGACCACGGACCTGCGGGTCAACCAGACGACGCCCGCGGTCTTCGCCGCCTACCCCACTCCCGAGGACATGGCCGCAGCCGACCCGGAGAAGCTGGAGGAGCTGCTGCGTCCCACGGGCTTCTTCCGCGCCAAGGCCAAGTCGGTGCTGGGCCTCTCGGCGGCGATCCGCGACAGGTTCGACGGCGAGGTGCCGGGCAACATAAAGGACCTGGTGTCGCTGCCCGGCGTCGGGCGCAAGACGGCGTTCGTCGTGCTGGGCAACGCATTCGGCGTCCCCGGCCTGACGGTCGACACCCACTTCGGCCGTCTCGTGCGCCGGTGGAAGCTCACCGAGCAGACGGACGCGGACAAGGTCGAGGCCGAGATCGCCGAGATCATCCCGAAGAGCGAGTGGACGATGTTCTCGCACCGGACGATCTTCCACGGCCGCCGCATCTGCCACTCCCGCAAACCCGCCTGCGGTGCCTGCCCCATCGCGGAGCTGTGCCCCTCGTACGGGGAGGGCGAGCTCGACCCGGAGAAGGCGAAGAAGCTGCTGAAGTACGAGATGGGCGGGCTTCCGGGCCAGCGCCTCAAGCCTCCGCCCGACTACCCGGGGCGACCCGCGCCGCCGCTCGGCGCCAACGGCAGCAACAGCAACGGCGCCGCCGGGGCCGCCCGGTGACGCGTCCCCCCACCGGTTCTCATCCGACTGCAGCCTGCGACGGCTCTCCCGCCGGCCCCCGGATCCACTTCAGCGATCAGGGTCTGCCGGATTGGCTCGCGCCGGTCGCCAAGATGGCGGCCTCGGTCGAGCCTCGCCAGCTCAGCCGCTTCCTGCCCCCCGCCGACGGAGCAGGCCGTCCTTCGGCGGTGCTCGTGCTCTTCGGCGAGGGAGCCGACGGGCCTGAACTGCTGCTCATGGAGCGTTCGTCCAGCCTCCGCTCCCACGCCGGCCAGCCGTCCTTCCCCGGCGGTGCCATCGACCCGGAGGACGGCGACCCGGAGGGTGAGGGGCGGCTGCGGGCGGCGCTGCGGGAGGCCGAGGAGGAGACGGGCCTCGATCCGTCAGGCGTGCAGATCTTCGCGACGCTGCCGGCGCTCTACATCCCGGTGAGCGGGTTCGTCGTGACGCCCGTCCTCGGGTGGTGGCGGCGCCCCACGCCCGTCGCGCCGATGGATCCGGCGGAGACGGCACGGGTCTTCACCGTCCCCGTCTCCGAGCTGACCGATCCGGACAACCGCGCGATGGCCGTCCACCCCTCCGGATACACGGGCCCGGCGTTCAGCGTGGGGCCCGCCCTGGTGTGGGGCTTCACGGCGGGAGTGATCGACCGGCTGCTGCACTACTCGGGCTGGGAGAGGCCCTGGGACCGCGAGCGGCGCGTCCCGATCGACCGCAGCGCATGACGCAGGAGCGCGCCTGCCTGTCCGGTCGGCCGTCTCACCAGGGCCGCGGCGCGCTTTCGTACCGACCGCGGCGGAACTCCTCCTCCATCCCCATGAGACGGTGGCTCCCGTGAACGCGCTGGACTTTGTGCTCCTGCTTGCAGCCATCTGGTTCGCCGTCATCGGTTACCGGCAGGGTTTCGTCGTCGGAATCCTGTCCGTGGCCGGTTTCCTGGGCGGTGGACTCTTCGCGATCCTCGTGCTGCCACCGCTGTGGAACGGCCTGACGGACGGCACTCCGCCCGGAGCGGTCGGTGTGATCGCGGCGGTCGTCCTCGTCATCGTCTGCGCTTCCGTGGGCCAGGCGTTCACCACCCACCTCGGCAACAAGCTGCGGCAGCACATCACCTGGTCGCCCGCGCGTGCCGTGGACGCGACGGGCGGCGCGCTCGTCAACGTGCTGGCGATGCTGCTCGTGGCGTGGTTCATCGGCTCCGCGCTGGCCGGTACGTCGCTGCCGACGGTCAGCAAGGAAGTGCGCAACTCCAGCGTGCTGCTGGGGGTTTCGCGCGTGCTGCCGCCGCAGGCCGACAGCTGGTTCAACGACTTCTCCTCGACGCTCGCGCAGAACGGGCTCCCGCAGGTCTTCTCGCCCTTCTCCAACGAGCCGATCCGGGCGGTGCCCGCGCCCGATCCGAAGCTGGCGAAGAGCCCCGTCGCGGCCGAGGCGAGGCGCAGCATCGCGAAGGTCGTGGGCAGCGCGACGCGTTGCGGAAAGGTGCTGGAGGGCACGGGCTTCGTCTTCGGCCGCCACCGGGTGATGACGAACGCCCACGTGGTGGGCGGCGTCAAGGAGCCGACGGTGCAGATGGGCGGCGTGGGCCGCATCCACGACGCGCGGATCGTCCTCTACGACCCGAAGCGTGACGTCGCCGTCCTGGACGTTCCCACGCTCGAAGCCCCCGCGCTCAAGTTCGCGCCCAAGGACGCGGACCGGGGCGACGGCGCCATCGTCGCGGGCTTCCCGGAGAACGGCGGCTTCGACGTTCGCTCGGCGCGCGTACGGGACAGGGTCGACGCGGACGGCCCGGACATCTACCAGCAGGACAGGGTCCGCCGCGACATCTACTCCCTGTACACGACGATCCGCCAGGGCAACTCGGGCGGTCCGCTGCTCACACCTCAAGGCGAGGTCTACGGCGTCATCTTCGCCAAGTCGCTCGACAACTCCCGTACCGGGTACGCCCTCACGGCGGACGAGGTCCGCAGCGACGCACGGCGCGGCCGGAGCGCGGAACGGCAGGCCGACAGCCAGGGTTGTGCGATGTGAGTGGGTGCCGCCGGGCAGTCCGCGCCGCCGCCGAATACGCGGTAGGCGACGGAGGCGGGAGTGCGAACGTCTTCAGCCGCGCGAGTGCCGCAACCTTGCTCCGAACCAGCGTGCTCTTCGGCTGAGCAGACTGGGAATTCCGGGCTCGGAGCCTTCGCCGAGTCTCTCGGATCGTAAGCGCCGCATACGCTGCCCGGGGATCAGTCCCCTCCGCTCGCTGCGGCCACCTGCCTGGTCACGGTAGTCGTGTGTCCAGCCCATACAGCGAACTGTGCCCCGTACCGTGGCGCGTAACCTTCTGACGGTCCATCAAACGCCTATGCACGCGGCACGTGTTGCCCGTGTTGACGGCGTGTGCGAGCGATGCGTTCAGCGGTCGGGCTCGGGGTCGTTGAGCCAGCCGATGAGTTCCGCCGAGAAGCCCGCGGGGTCCTCCTCGTGCGGCCAGTGGCCGATGCCGTCGAACAGGCGCCAGCGGTACGGCGCTTCGACGTACTGCCCCGATCCGGCCGAGCTGCGCGTGCGCAGCACGGGATCCAGCGCGCCGTGCATCTGCATCGTCGGCACCCGTACGGGCCGCTTCATGCGGCGGTTGAACTGGAAGCCGTCCGGCCGCGCCATCGACCGCACCAGCCAGCGGTAGGGCTCGACCGAGCAGTGCGCGGTCGACGGCACGCACATCGCCTGCTCGTACCGTGCGACCGCCTCGTTCGCGTCCGGCTGCTCCAGGAGCCGCGGGCCGGCCCAGTCACGCACCAGCTTGCCGACCAACTCGCCGCCATTGGCGGTGAGTTGGCGCTCGGGGACGAACGGCCGCTGGAAGCCCCACACGTAGGAGCCGGCCGCGGTCTGACGCATGTCCTTGAGCATGGCCGCCCGCCAGCGTCTCGGGTGCGGCATCGAGGAGACGGCGAGACGCCGTATGAGCTTGGGCCGCATCACGGCGGCGGTCCAGGCGAGATAGCCGCCCAAGTCGTGCCCCACGAGCGCCGCGTCGGCCTCGCCGAGCGAGCGGATGACACCGGTGACGTCGAGGGCGAGGTTGGCCGGGTCGTAGCCGCGGGGCGTCCGGTCGCTGCCGCCCACACCGCGCAGATCCATCGCGACTGCGCGGAAGCCGGCGTCGGCCAGCGCTGTCAGCTGGTGCCGCCAGGTCCACCAGTACTGCGGGAATCCGTGCAGCAGCAGTACGAGAGGTCCGTCACCCATCTCAGCGATGTGGAAGCGGGCTCCGTTCGCGGCCACATCCCGGTGCGTCCAGGGGCCTTCGGGACGGATCAGGTTCGCTGGACCTGCTGGATGGGTCATGCCGACGAGCCTGTCACACTTCGGGCCGCGTCCATGCCGCGCTCGCCCCCGGGGGCGCGGAGCGGGAGGCCGTCCGCCGAGCGGGCGTCCCCTCCGGCTGCGGCCTCACGCCGCCGAGGTGCTCTTCCGCTGCTTCTCCGGCCGCCTGCCGTTCTGTTCAGGAGCGGTCTGCCCTGCCGCGACGGCCCGCGTGCGCGGATGCGGCTTGGCGCGTGAGAGCACCGAGGCCGTCTCCTTCGCGGAGGCGATCGACTTCTCCGGGGGCTTGATCCGCTTGAACTTCCGCAGCGCCAGCAGCAGAAGGATGAGCGCGACGACGATGTACGCGCCCCCCACGATCAGGAACGACCAGGCCAGTCCGAGGCCCAGGTTGTGGATCCCGTAGGCCGCGGCGAAGCTCAGCACGGGCAGCGAGAAGAGCAGCAGCACCCCGGCGACCGTGGCCGCGCCGCCGCCCACGATGCCCCGCTTCACGTCCTGCCGGATCTCGGCCTTGGCCAGCGCGATCTCGTCGTGCACCAGTCCGGACAGCTCGGCGGTGGCCGAGGCGACCAACTGGCCGAGACTGCGGCCGTCGTCGGCAGAACTCATCGGTGTCTCCCTCTCCTTCTCTGCGTCGGTCCCGGACGGAGGCCCGGTCATGGGCCTTCGACCGTCCCCGCCCCGTCCGTCCGATCATGCCGGACCATCGTGCGGCACGTGTGCCCAGGAGGCCACTACGACAAGCTCCGTCAGCCGTCCCGGTGTTGACGAAGCGTACGGCCGGCGGCGATCCGGGGGCGCGAACAGGGGAGAACAGGGGGAGGGGCACCCGGCGTTGCCGGATGCCCCTCCTCAAGGACCTGACGTCTCCCGTACGTCCTTGATACCGCCGTACGCCGGTCAGTCCTCGCTCGCCGCGCTCGGCAGCTTGTCCTGGATGAGCTCCATGACGGAGGAGTCGGTCAGCGTGCTGACGTCTCCGAGCGCACGGTTCTCCGCGACGTCCCGCAGCAGCCGCCGCATGATCTTGCCGGAGCGGGTCTTGGGCAGCTCCGCGACCGGAAGGATCTTCTTCGGCTTGGCGATCGGGCCGAGTTGCTTGGCCACGTGCGCGCGCAGCTCCTCCACCAGGCCCTCGTCCTCGGCGGCCGAGCCGCGCAAGATGACGAACGCGCAGATCGCCTGGGTCGTCTGCGGGTCCGTCGCACCGACGACCGCCGCCTCGGCGACCTTCGGGTGCGAGACGAGGGACGACTCGACCTCGGTCGTCGAGATGTTGTGGCCCGAGACGAGCATGACGTCGTCGACACGGCCGAGCAGCCAGATGTCTCCGTCGTCGTCCTTCTTCGCGCCGTCGCCGGCGAAGTACATGTTCTGGAAGCGTGACCAGTAGGTGTCGAGGAAGCGCTGGTCGTCGCCCCAGATGGTGCGCAGCATCGACGGCCAGGGCTCCGTGAGCACCATGTATCCGCCGCCGCCGTCGGGCACTTCGTTGGCCTCGTCGTCCACGACCGTCGCGGCGATTCCCGGCAGCGGCCTCTGCGCCGAGCCCGGCTTGGTCTCGGTGACGCCGGGCAGCGGGCTGACCATGACGCCGCCGGTCTCCGTCTGCCACCAGGTGTCGACGATGGGCGTGCGGTCACCGCCGATGTGGTGGCGGTACCAGATCCACGCCTCCGGGTTGATCGGCTCGCCGACGGAGCCGAGGATCCGCAGCGACGACAGGTCGAACTTGGCCGGGATGTCGTCGCCCCACTTCATGCAGGCGCGGATCGCGGTCGGGGCGGTGTAGAGCAGGGAGACGCCGTACTTCTGCACGATCTCCCACCAGCGGCCCTTGTGCGGGGTGTCCGGGGTGCCCTCGTAGAGCACCTCGGTGGCGCCGTTCGCGAGGGGCCCGTACACGATGTAGGAGTGGCCGGTGACCCAGCCGACGTCCGCCGTGCACCAGTACACGTCCCGGTCGGGCTTGAGGTCGAAGACGGCGTGGTGGGTGTAGGCGACCTGCGTCAGGTAGCCGCCGGTGGTGTGCAGGATGCCCTTCGGCTTACCGGTGGTTCCGGAGGTGTAGAGGATGAAGAGCGGGTGCTCGGCGTCGAAGTTCTCCGGCGTGTGCTGGTCGCTCTGGCGGTCGACGACGTCGTGCCACCACACGTCGCGCCCGTCGTTCCACTCGATGTCGTCCTGCCCGGTGCGCCTGACCACCAGCACGTTGCGGACCTTCTCGGTACCGGGCCGGGTGAGCGCCTCGTCGACGGCGGGCTTGAGCGCGCTGGCTCCGCCCTTGCGGTAGCCGCCGTCGGCGGTGATGACGACGCGGGCGTCGGCGTCCTCGATGCGGGTGGCGAGCGCGTCGGCGGAGAAGCCGCCGAAGACCACCGAGTGCGGGGCGCCGATGCGGGCGCACGCCAGCATCGCCACGACGGTCTCCGGGATCATCGGCAGATAGACGGCGACGCGGTCGCCGGCCTGCACGCCCAGTTCCGTCAGCGCGTTCGCGGCCTTGGAGACCTCACGCTGGAGGTCGGCGTAGGTGATGCTGCGGGAGTCGCCGGGCTCGCCCTCGAAGTGCAGGGCGACCCGGTCGCCGTTGCCCGCTTCGACGTGCCGGTCCACGCAGTTGTACGCGACGTTGAGCTTGCCGTCCTTGAACCACTTGGCGAACGGCGGGTTTGACCAGTCGAGGGTCTCGGTCGGCTCCGTACCCCAGCTCAGGCGGCGTGCCTGCTCGGCCCAGAAGCCCAGCCGATCCGCCCTCGCCTGCTCATACGCCGCTACGGTGACGTTGGCCTGAGCGGCCAGATCGGCGGGCGGCGGGAACCTCCGCTCTTCCTTGAGCAGATTGGCCAGGCTTTCGTTGCTCACGACATCTCCCTTTCCCAGGGTGTCTGTTGTGTCCCGGCCCAAGGCCCGGATCTTGCTTGGACCTTGGACTCCGGGCCTAGCTCATCAGCCGTCGCGCCCTTGTGACAAGAGCTTGCGGCGAAATTGGTTTAGACCTGTCATGGACGCGCTCGCCCGTCACTGAGACCCGTCCTGACGCGTGTGGTGCCGCGCGTGAAGACCGGGTGCCGCTGCTTCGGTGAGTGCCACTCACTATGCGCCCGACGAGTGAAGAAATCACCCCAAGGCCCCACCCGAGTTGCCCGCTCTGTCCGAGATGCGAGCTTTGAGTCACGTACCGGAGTTGATCCGTTACGGAGCGACATCGACATGGGTGAGGTGATCCGATGACAGCCACTCGACGGTGGCTCGTGGGTATATCGGCGGGAATGGCGCTCACTGCAGTGATGAGCGGCTGTGCCGGTGACACCACACGCAGCCCGGAGGGCCAAGGCCGCTCGGCCCCCGAGGAGAAGCCCGAGCAGCAGGCCCGCGTCATCGGGGACGGTTCGACCTCCATAACCGGCCGGCAGCCGAACCAGCCGGTCCCCAGGAAGCTCCGCAAGGGCAAGAAGCCGCCGCAGTTCGTGGTCTTCTCCTGGGACGGAGCGGGCGAGGACGGCAAGAAGCTCTTCTCCCGTTTCCGCAAGGCGGGCAAGCGCTACGGCGCATCGCAGTCGTTCTTCCTCAGCGGCATATACGCCCTCCCCGAGGCCAAGTCCCGCCGCTACTCGCCCCCCGGCCACTCTGTCGGAGCCTCCGACATCGGCTACCTCAAGGACGAGAACATACGGGCCACCCTTCGCGAGGTACGCAAGGCATGGCTCCAGGGGAACGAGATAGGCACCCACTTCAACGGCCACTTCTGCGGCCCCGCGGGTGTCGGCAGCTGGTCCGAGGACCAGTGGAAGAGCGAGATACGCCAGGCCAAGTGGTTCGTGAAGAACTGGAAGACGACCACCGGCTTCAAGGGCGAGGATCCTCTTCCCTTCGACTACGACAGGGAACTCATAGGCGGACGCACCCCCTGCCTCCAGGGCCAGGAGAACCTCCTCCGGGCGGCCCGGCAGATGGGGTTCCGCTACGACTCCAGCGGCAACGGCACCCAGGTCTGGCCCGGCAAGAAGGGCGGCCTCTGGGACGTACCGCTTCAGGAAGTCCCCATGCCCGGGCGCAAGTTCCAGACCCTCTCCATGGACTACAACTTCCTGGCGAACCAGTCGGGAACCGTCCGGGGCCCGTCCGAGAAGCACGCGGCCTACGGCCGTCAGATGCGTGACGGCCTGATGAAGGGCTTCGAGCGCGCCTACAAGGGCAACCGCGCACCGATGGTCATCGGCAACCACTTCGAGAACTGGAACGGCGGCGTCTACATGGACGCTGTCGAGGACGTCATGAAGTCGGTCTGCCAGAAGCGCGAGGTGCGGTGCGTCTCGTTCAGGCAGCTCGTCAACTGGCTCGACAAGCAGGACCCCAAGGTGCTGGCCAAGCTCCGCGAACTGGGCGTCGGCGAGCGGCCCAAGGCCGGCTGGGACTCGTACCTCAAGAAGCACAAGCGGACCACGAAGCTGCTCTCCGACTGACGGGAGTAGGCCCCGCGCGGCGGGCACGGCCGTGGACGGTGGTTCCTCAACCTCCGTCCGCGGCCTGCCCGTTCGGGAGCAGTCCCTCAGACGGGCTGGGCCACCGGCTGCTCGCCCAGCACGAAGTCGGGGTCCACCTGGGCGGCCAGGTCGGCCCCCGTCTTCTCGTTGCCCCAGCTCTCGGCGTTGCGCAGATGGAAGTGGATCATCTGCCGTGTGTAGCGCTGCCGGTCGCGCTTGTCGTACGCACCGTCCGCGGCTTCCTGGAGTTCCCCCAGCGCCCGGCGGTTGGACGGCTCCAGGTCGGCCAGCGAACGCGGCCGGCCCTTCTCCATGGCGCGCACCCAGTCGGAGTGCCCGAAGGAGACCAGCAGGTCGTCGCCGGCCTCCTCGCGCAGGAAGTCCAGGTCGTCCTGGCCGTGCACCTTGTTGCCCACGACGCGCAGCTGGATGCCGAAGTCCCGCGCGTACTCCTTGTACTGGCGGTAGACGGAGACTCCCTTCCGGGTGGGCTCGGCGACGAGGAAGGTCATGTCGAAGCGCGTGAACATGCCGGACGCGAAGGAGTCGCTGCCCGCGGTCATGTCGACGACCGTGAACTCATCGCGCCCGTCGACGAGATGGTTGAGGAAGAGCTCGACCGCCCCGGTCTTGGAGTGGTAGCAGGCGACACCCAGATCGGCCTCGGTGAACGGCCCCGTGGCCAGCAGCCGCACCGTGCCGCCCTCGAGGGCGAGGGTGCGTGCGCACGCGTCGTAGACGGGATTGTCCTCGGTGATCCGCAGGAGGCGGGAGCCGCGGCCCGGCGGCGTCGTCTTGATCATCGTCTCGGACGAGGCGATACGCGGATTCGAGCCGCGCAGCCACTCCTTGATGAGCGGGAGCTGCGCGCCCATCGAGGGGAGCGCGGCCGCTTCGGCCTCGTCCATCCCCAGCGCGGCGCCGAGGTGCTGGTTGATGTCCGCATCGACAGCGACCACCGGGACGTGCGCGGCGGCCAGCTGACGGATGAACAGTGAGGACAGTGTCGTCTTGCCACTGCCGCCCTTGCCGACGAAAGCGATTTTCATGTACGAGAGCGTAGGGGGACCGGCCCGCGGACCACGGGGGCGGGGTGAGAAGGACCACTCGTTCGTGCGACGCGAGTTGCGGCGCGGCCTGCGCGTAGGGTCATACGCATGAGTAGCTCCGCTGATCCCCTGGCTCCGCTGGGGGCGTTGCCCGGCGTCGCGGACGCCGTCGACTCCGTACGGAAGTCCGTGGACAGGATCTATGGGCACCGCGTGATGCGCCGCCGCAGCAGCGAGGTGAGCGCGGAGGCGGCGCTGCGCGGGGCCCGGGCCTCTGCCGCGCTCGAGGGTGCCGACTGGCCCCTGGAGGAACTGCGCCGGCGCACCGACTTCGGCGGCGAGGGCGAACCCCGCACGGTCGGGGCGGCGCTCCGCACGACCGCCGAGGCGGGGCAACTGCTCGACGTGTGGGGGCAGTCGCCCCTGAGGGTGCTGGCGCGGCTGCATCTCGTCGCGGCGGGAGGCACCGGGGACGACGGGGCGGTCGGCCGGCCGCGCCTCGCGGGTGAGCCGGTGAGCGGACCCGCGCTCGGGAAGGAGCCGCCGGACGCGGACGAGGTGGCGGCCCGACTGGACGCGCTCGCGCGGATCGTCGTGGACGGCAGCGAGGCGCCGGCGCTTGTGCTCGCCGCGGTCGTGCACGGGGAACTGGCCACACTGCGGCCGTTCGTCTCCTTCAACGGGCCGGTGGCGCGCGCGGCCGAGCGCATCGTCCTGGTCGGGAGCGGGCTGGACCCCAAGTCGATCTGCCCGGCCGAGGTCGGCCAGGCCGAGCTGGGCCGTGAGACCTACGAGCGCGCGCTGGCCGGCTACGCCTCCGGGACGCCCGAGGGCATGGCCGACTGGATCGGGCACTGCGGAAAGGCCCTCGAACTCGGCGTGCGCGAGACGACCGCGGTGTGCGAGGCGCTGCAGCGCGGGGCCGCGTAGCGCGCGCTTCCGGCGCGGCAGACCGGCCCATCGCGGCGGGCGACGGCAGCGCAGACGTAGGGAAGCAGGTCAGAGGGCTCACGTACCGGGTCGGCAAAGCCTTGGGCGCCACAGAAACAGAGTTGCGGCGGCACCGTCCTGGACGGTGCCGCCGCTGGCACGGATACCGGGTTACCAGTGCGTGCTCTCATCCTTCCCGTCAGGCCGGGTGCTTCGCCCGTTTCCTGGCGGGTCCGCCCGATACGTGGGCTCAGCGTCGCGTGGGTGCCCAATATTCGTGCAAGGCGGTCCGTGGGGCCTTGTGCGTACCGGCGAACTCTCTGTCGCCGCTGGTCTCGCGGGCCGTCAATTCCTTTGTACTGCGCGCTGCGATGATGTGGAACCCCTGGCTTCCGAACTTTACCTTTGCCCCTAAAGCTGCTCGAACCGGGCGCTCCTGCGCTGGCTCGTGTACCAGACCAGTCCGGCCGTGGCGACTGCCGCTCCCACCGCCGCCGCGGCGATGGCCAGCGCCGGGCGCGACGGCATGGAGAGGGTCGGGACGCGCTCCTTGAGACGGACCGGACGCGAGAAGGTCAGGACCGGCCAGTCACGCCCGGCGGCCTCCTTGCGCAGTGCGCGGTCGGGATTGACCGCGTAGGGATTGCCGACGGCTTCCAGCATGGGGATGTCGGTGATCGAGTCGCTGTACGCGTAGCACCGGCTCAGGTCGTACCCCTCGGACTCCGCGAGCGACGCGATCGCCTCCGCCTTGGCAGGGCCGTAGGCGTAGTACTCGATCTCGCCCGAGTAGCAGCCGTCCTCGACGACCATCCGGGTCGCCACCACGCGGTCCGCGCCGATCAACTCCCCGATCGGCTCGACGACTTCGGCGCCCGAGGTCGAGACGATGACGACGTCCCGCCCCGCGAGGTGATGCTCCTCGATGAGGGAGGCGGCCTCGTCGTAGATGATCGGGTCGATGAGGTCGTGGATCGTCTCGGCGACGATCTCCTTCACCTGCTCGACGTTCCAGCCACGGCACAGCGCGGAGAGATACTCCCGCATCCGCTCCATCTGGTCGTGGTCGGCGCCTCCGAGGAGATATACGAACTGGGCATATGCGGTGCGGAGTACGGCACGGCGATTGATCAGGCCACCTTGGTAGAAGGATCTGCCGAAGGCGAGCGTGCTCGACTTCGCAATGACCGTCTTGTCCAGATCGAAGAACGCGGCTGTGCGGCGCATCGCTAGGTTTTCCACGAAGCCGAGCATAGGCGCCAACCATTCGGCGTAAGGTGGGGCGCGTGGGTTTGCCTGAGAAGGCCCTCGGGTACACCATGGAAGTCACGGATCGTTCGCGACCGTGCTAACCCGGCCCGACTCCTCCCCCCCGAGTCGGCCCTGGGGACGACCCCCGCTCTCCCCCCCGGCGGGGGTCGTCGCATGTCCAAGGCCCTTTTCGCCTTTCATTGATCGTTCTCCCGCCACTTGGCGATCTTCACGAGCCCGCTCGCCGGACCCTCGGTTTCGTAACTCAGTGTAACCATCGAGCTCCTCAGTGGGAGTCGCCAGGATGGGTGACGGAGTTATTCACAACTCCCGGCATGTCCACAGTTTTGGACCATGATCACCAAGCTTTTCGCGTTCACCGCACAGTGATTCCGGACAGGGCCCGCAGGTGTTTGCGGGAGTGAGCCAGTGAACTGCGAAGGGGGTCCGGAAGGTGGCCGAAACCATTCTGATTGTCACTGAGGACGAAGAACTCCTTGACGATCTCCTGAGGCTGTGTGCAGCTGCCGGGGCAGAAGCGGAAGTTGTGCACGGAGCTCCGCATGACCGGATGGGATGGGCGGAGTGGGGCGGCGCGAAGGCTTGGGAGAAGGCCCCTCTGGTCCTCGTCGGCGACGACTGCGCGGGCGCTCGGGGGCTCGGCGCAGCCGCCGGAGGAGAGCCTTCCGGAATCCTGCGCAGGCCAGGAGTGCTCCTCGTCGGCAAGGACATGGACGACCCGGGCGTGTGGGAACGCGGCGCCCGCATCGGAGCCGAGGGCGTGGTCATGCTGCCCGACGCCGAGAGCTGGCTGACGGGCCGTATCGCGGACGCGTCCGAGTGCGTGGGCAGGCCCGCGCTGACGGTCGGGGTCCTCGGCGGACGCGGCGGCGCAGGTGCGTCGACGCTCGCCTGCGCCCTGGCCGTCACGGCCGCGCGGGAGGGGCAGCGCACGATGCTCGTCGACGGCGACGCCCTCGGCGGCGGTCTCGACGTACTGCTCGGCGGGGAACGGACGGAGGGACTTCGATGGCCGGCGTTCGCGGAGTCCCGGGGGCGGGTCGGCGGCGGCGCGCTCGAGGAATCGCTGCCGAGGCTGCACGACTTGAGCGTGCTCAGCTGGGACCGGGGGGACTCCGTGCTGATCCCCGCGGACGCGATGAAGTCCGTGCTCTCCGCCGCGAGGCGGCGCGGTGGCGTGGTCGTCGTCGACCTGCCCCGCCGTGTGGACGAGACGGTGGCGGAGGCCCTGGCGCAGACGGATCTCGGACTGCTGCTGGTCCCGGCGGAGTTGCGTGCCGTGGCAGCCGCCCACCGTGTCGCCTCGCGTACGCAGATGGTGCTGCGTGACCTGAGGGCGGTCGTGCGCACGCCCGGCGGCCCCGGTGGCCCGCGCGGCTACGGTCCGGGGCTCGACGACAGCGAGGTCGCCAGGCTTCTGCGCCTCCCGCTCGCGGGCGAACTGCCCTGGGAACCGGGGCTGTTGGAGGCCGCGGAGCGGGGCGTGCCGCCCGGGGCGCGTACGAGCGGGGTGCTCGCCCGCTTCTGCCGGGAGTTCTGGGCGCAGGCGTTGAGCGGCGGCGTGAGCGGTGGGGGTGTCTCCGTATGAGCGCGAGGCGGGGGCAGGTGGGGACGAGCGTGCAGGGTGCTCGCGAACCATCCGGGACGGCCGTACGTTCCGCGGCGGCCGACGCGGCCACGTCCCGGGCAGGGGAGCCTGCGCTGCTCGACGTGGTGCGGCGACGGCTCGCCGAGACGGGGGCGGAACCCACGCCGGCACGGGTGGCCGCGGCACTGCGCGCGCACGGACGGCTGCTGGGGGACAGCGCGGTGCTGGGCGTCGTGGAGGCCCTGCGCTCGGAGATGGTGGGCACGGGCCCGCTGGAGCCGCTGCTGGCTGAGCCGGACGTCACGGATGTGCTGGTCACCAGCCCCGACGAGGTATGGGTCGACCGGGGCAGGGGTCTGGAACGCACCGATGTGCGCTTTCCCGACGCGGCATCAGTGCGGCGGCTGGCCCAGAGGCTCGCCACGTCCGCCGGGCGCCGCCTGGACGACGCGAGGCCGTGGGTGGACGCCCGCCTTCCGGACGGCACGCGGCTGCATGCGGTGCTTCCGCCTGTTGCGGTCGGATCGACGTGCCTCTCGCTGCGGGTCGTACGCCACAAGGCCTTCAGCCTGGGGGAGTTGGTGTCGGCGGGGACAGTGCCGCCGGGCGGAGAGAGGGTCCTGCGGGCCGTGCTGGAGGCGAGGCTCTCGTTCCTGATCAGCGGCGGCACGGGCTCGGGCAAGACCACGCTGCTCAGTTCACTGCTGGGGCTCGTGGGTCCCGATGAGCGAATCGTGCTCGCCGAGGACTCGGCGGAGCTCCGCCCCGACCATCCCCACGTCGTGCGCCTGGAGGCACGGCCGCCGAACCAGGAGGGCGCGGGCCGGGTCGCGCTGGACGATCTGGTGCGCCAGGCGCTGCGCATGCGGCCGGACAGGCTGGTCGTCGGTGAGGTGCGTGGAGCCGAAGTGACCGATCTGCTGGCCGCGTTGAACACGGGGCACGAGGGCGGCTGCGGGACCGTGCACGCGAATGCCGCGGGCGACGTCCCTGCCCGTCTGGAGGCTCTCGGTACGACGGCGGGCCTGGACAGGATCGCTCTGCACAGTCAGCTCGCCGCTGCCCTCGACGTACTGGTGCACCTGGACCGCGACTCGTCGGGCAACCGGCGCATCGCGGAGATCCATGTGCTGTCACGGGACAGGGAGGGCCTGGTCTCGACGGTCCCGGCACTGGTGTGGGACGCGAGCGGATTCCTGGAAGAGCGCGGCGCCGGCCGCTTGTGGGAGATGTGCGAGCGAGGTGGCAGACGCCTCGCGAGCCCGGGAGCCGGGCGATGGCAAGAGCCTCGACTCCCCTCCCACGCCTTCCCCGTGGGTTCCGGTATCGCACACGAGGAGGGACTGAGGTGACGGGCGCCGTGGTGCACGGAGCGACGGTTGTCGAGACCGCGCCGGTCTATGCCGCGATGGTGTGCGCGGGGGCGGCCGCCTGGCTGATGGCCGGCCGGGACGATGGCATACGGCGGGCGAGGCTGATGCTCGCCGGGGCGGGCCGGGCAGCGGAGCCTCGCCCCGGACGCCCGCTGCGGCTCGGTGAATTCGCCGCGTTCTTACGCGGCCGGCTCGGGACTCCGTCCGGCAAGGCGTGGTGGTGCGTGCTCGGCGGCGCGGTGCTCGGGCTGCTGGGCGAGTCCTGGCTTCCACTCGTGGCAGGGACCGTCGCCGTGCCCGTCGTACGGAGACTGCTGCGCAAGCGTGAGCGAGGCAGGGCCGGCGAGCGAAGGGCCGCCGCCGTGATGGAGCTCTGCGCGGCGGTCTCGGGCGAACTGCGGGCGGGCAGGCAGCCCGACCGGGCCCTGCTGTCGGCGGGAGGCATCGCGCTGCGGGAGCTGGGGGACGGCGGCGCGGCGGTGCTGGCGGCAGCGCGCTTCGGCGGCGACGTTCCTGGTTCGCTGCGAGAAGCGGCACGAAGTCCCGGTGCGGAAGGGCTCCGAGGCGTCGCGGCGTGCTGGCAGGTCGCTGTCGAAGGCGGCGCGGGCCTGGCCACGGGCCTCGACAAGGTCGCCGAGGCGCTGCGTGCCGAACGCGACCAACGCGAGGAGTTGCAGGCGCTGCTGGCAGGGCCCCGTTCCACGGCCGTCGTGCTCGCGCTGCTTCCGGTCTTCGGTCTGCTGCTGGGCACAGCCATGGGTGCTGACCCCGCTCGGGTCCTGCTGCACAGCACGGCAGGGCTGATCTGTCTCGTCGTCGGCGGGCTTCTGGAGTGGGCGGGCATCGCCTGGGTCGCCGGGCTTGTACGGACGGCGGAACGGCCAGGCGAAACGCGCGGAGAGAAGCCGTCATGAACGAGACCTACTTCGGCGTCCCCACGGAGACGCTCACGTCGTTGATGGTGCTGCTGGGAAGCGGAGCGTGCCTGACCGCTTCTATGCGGGAGCTGTGGCGTGCCCGCACCGTGCGGCACCGGACGCGAGAGCTGCTCGCGGCACCCGGCCTCGAACCACGCGGCAGGTTGCGGCGCTTCCTTGGCGAGAGAGCCCGGACCGCAGTGACAGCCCGCCGCCGTGGACTGCGGGAGGCCGGAGCCGCGCTGGGTGTCGCGGCCTTCGCGGTGGTCGTCATCGGCGGAGTCGCCGGATGGGTCCTCGCGGGAGCGGGCGCGTACGGCGTGAGGTTTTGGATGCGCCGTCAGGAGGCCATCGGGGCCGCGGCGGATGAGACGGCCGAAGCGAGCGCCGCAGCCGAACAGCTTCCGTTGGCAGCGGAGTTGATGGCGGCCTGCCTGGCAGCCGGTTCGGGACCTGCGCAGGCCGCCGACGCGGTCGGCCGCTCGCTGGGGGGACCGCTGGGCATACGCCTGATCCGCACGGCCACCGAGCTGCGGCTCGGAGCCGAACCGGCGGCGGCGTGGGCGCACTTCGCGTCCTTGCCCGGCAGCGAGGGCTTCGTCCGCAGCATGGAACGGGCCGGTACGGCGGGAGCCCCGGCCGTGGCCGAAGTGACGCGGCTGACCGGGGAACTCCGTGCCCGTCGGGCGCGCCAGGCCTCGGCCCGTGCCCGTAGAGCTGCGGTTCTCGTGACCGGGCCACTGGGCCTGTGCTTCCTGCCGGCCTTCCTCGCGGTCGGTGTCGCCCCGGTCGTGATGGGCCTCGCGGGGTCGCTGCTGTGAGCGATCCGTGCGTCGGCGGAAGCAGAGGCGCGACGGATCGAGCAGCGGGGCGGACCGGCAGCGCCACAGCGAGGACAACAGAACAAGAAAGCAACGACCGCAGGGGGAACCATGTCCAGGAAGTTCCGTGAGGCCGCAGGTACCGCACGCACCGGATCCGTACGGCTCGCAGCCGCCATCCGCCGCCGAATGCGCGACAGAGGTGGCCAGTTGAGGTCGGACGCGGGGATGAGCACAGCGGAGTACGCGGTGGGCACGATCGCCGCGTGCGGCTTCGCCGCGGTGCTCTACAAGGTCGTGACGAGCGGTGCCGTCAGCTCCGAGCTGCAGCAGCTGGTCGAGCGGGCCCTTCATGCCCGCTTCTGACGACGGCTATGTGACGGCCGAGACCGCGGTGGTCATTCCCGCACTCGTGCTCCTCTTCGGAATGCTCCTGTGGGGCGTCATGACCGCGGCGGCGCACATCCAGTGCGTCGACGGTGCCAGGGCGGGTGCGCGGGCAGCCGCACGCGGTGAGACGGGGGCAGCGGTGCGATCGGCGGCGTTGTCGGCCGCACCCCACGGGGCTGTGGTGAGGACAGCACGGGAGGGGCCGTTGGTGCGTGTCCGCGTACACGCGCGGACAGCTGGCCCGGGGCCACTCGCCCTCCGCCTCGATGCGGAGGCGGTGGCCATGTCCGAGGAGGGAACGGGGGTGGGCAGCCTTGATGGACAGTGACCGGGGATCCGCCACCGTGTGGGCGGCCCTGAGCGGGGTGGTGCTATGCGCCGCGGTCTCGGTGGTGCTGGGCCTCGGGCAGGCAGTCTCGGCCCGGCACCGGGCGGGCGGCGTCGCCGACCTTTCGGCCCTGGCTGCGGCAGATCGCGCCCTCGAAGGACGGGCCAGGGCCTGCGCTGCTGCCGCCGAGGTCGCCCGCGCCCAGGACGCCCAGCTCGTACGGTGCGCGGTCAACGGCGAAGTCGCGGATGTCTCCGCGCGGGTGCGGTTCGGGCCCTACGCCCCGACGGTGCGGTCCCGCGCCGGGCCGTCCGAGGCCGTGCTCGACGGGCTCGCCATGGCCGGTGACGTCGGCACCCCGGTCGCCGCCGTACGCGCGCCGCGACCGCCGGACTCATGCGGCGGAGGTCAGCAGTTCCGTCAGGAGCCGTACGGCGCCCCGCTTGTGCAGGGGGTCGTTGCCGTTGCCGCACTTGGGCGACTGGATGCAGGAGGGGCATCCCGCCTCGCACTCGCAGGCGGCGATGGCGTCCCGCGTGGCGGTGAGCCACTCGCGTGCCGTGCGGAAGGCCCGCTCGGCGAAGCCGGCGCCGCCGGGCTGCCCGTCGTAGACGAAGACGGTGGGCAGCAGGGTGTCCGGGTGCAGCGCGATGGAGACCCCGCCGATGTCCCAGCGGTCGCACGTCGCGAAGAGAGGCAGCAGACCGATGGCTGCGTGCTCGGCGGCGTGCAGTGCGCCCGGGAGCACCGACGGATTGATCCTGGCCCTGTCCAACTGGTCCTCGGTGAGCGTCCACCAGACGGCCCGGGTGCGAAGAGTGCGCGGGGGAAGGTCGAGTTTGGTCTCTCCCATGACCTCGCCCGTGATGATGCGGCGGCGCAGATAGGAGACGACCTGATTGGTCACCTCCACCGTCCCGTAGCACAACCGGGCCTCGCCCCAGGGGACTTCCTCGTCCGTCTCCAGCACGGCGACGGAGGTGGTGTCCCTGGCCATCGTCGTCCAGGGAGGCGAAGCCTCCTCCACGAGGGCCGCGGAGTCCTCGAGATCCAGCTGCCGGACAACATAGGTGCGCCCCTGATGCAGGTGCACGGCTCCCTCGTGGACGGTGGCGTGGGCCGCGCCCGCGTCCACGGTGCCCAGAAGCCTTCCGGTGCCGTCCTCGACCACCTGCACGGGCGTGCCCCCCGAGCCGCGGATGTCGGCGAGGTCGCAGGCGCGCTCCTTGAGCGTCCAGTACCAGGAGCCTCCACGCCGGCGGAGGAGCTTGCGCTCCTCGAGCTGGCTCACGAGTTCGGAGAAGCCGGGCCCGAAGAGTTCGGCGTCGGCCTCGGTGAGGGGGATCTCCGAGGCTGCCGCGCAGAGATGGGGAGCCAGGACGTAGGGGTTGTCCGGGTCGAGGACGGTCGATTCGACGGGTGTCCGGAAGAGCGAATCGGGGTGGTGCACGAGATAGGTGTCGAGCGGGTCGTCGCGGGCGACCAGGACAGCGAGGGCTCCCTCTCCCGTCCGGCCCGCTCGGCCGGCCTGCTGCCACACGGATGCCCGGGTCCCGGGATAGCCGGTGATCAAGACTGCGTCCAGACCGGACACGTCGACGCCCAGTTCCAGGGCGTTCGTGGCGGCGAGGCCGAGGAGTTCGCCCTTGTGCAGGCTGCGTTCGAGGGCGCGGCGTTCCTCGGGGAGATATCCGCCCCGGTACGCCGCGACCCGGTCGCTCAGCGAGCGGTCCACGGAGGCGAGGCGGTCCTGAGCGATGAGCGAGATGAGTTCCGCTCCCCGCCGCGAGCGGACGAAGGCCACAGTGCGCACGCCCTGAACGGCAAGATCCGTGAGGAGTTCCGCGGACTCGGCCGTCGCGGTGCGTCGCACCGGGGCGCCGCGCTCGCCTTCCATCTCGGTGAGAGGCGGCTCCCACAGGGCGAAGACCAACTCGCCCCGCGGGGAGGTGTCTTCGGTCACTTCCGTCACGGGCACCCCGGTCAGGCGGGTCGCCGCTTCGCCCGGGTCGGCGGCCGTCGCGGAAGCGAGGAGGAACACGGGATCGGATCCGTAGCGGGCACAGACCCGGCGCAGCCGACGCAGAACCTGGGCGATGTGGGAGCCGAACACCCCGCGGTAGGTGTGGCATTCGTCGATGACGACATAGCGCAGCGAGCGCAGGAAGGAGGCCCAACGGGCGTGGACCGGGAGTATGCCCCGGTGCAGCATGTCCGGGTTGGTGAGCACGTAGTTGGCGAAGACCCGCACCCACTCGCGCTCTTCGACGGGTGTGTCCCCGTCGAAGACGGCGGCGCGTACGGCCGTGCCGAGCGGCGCGGCCAGTTCGGTGACGGCGCGGCGCTGGTCGGCGGCGAGTGCCTTGGTCGGGGCCAGATACAGCGCGGTACTTCCGCGGCTGCCCGTCCCGCCCCGCCGCTGCCCGGTCCTGCCCCGGGCCCGCGCTTCGCCCTCCAGCCCGGCTCCGCAGTCGGGCGCCGCCCCGTCCCGCGAGCCGCCCCCGGCCCCCGCACCCTCGCCCACGTCATCCGTATGTCCGGCGGAGCCGCCCGCGCCGCTTTCCGCGCCGTCGAGGAGAGAGCTGAGCACAGGCATGAGATACGAGAGCGACTTGCCCGAGGCGGTGCCTGTGGCAATGATCACTGACTCCCCGCGCAGAGCGTGCCGGGCGGCCCGCGCCTGGTGTTCCCAGAGCCGCTCGATGCCCGACTCCCTTACGGCGGCGGCCACTTCGGGCCGGATCTGCTCGGGCCAGGCGGCATGGCGGCCTGTTCGCGGGGGCAAGTGCTCCGTATGGGTGATACGCGCAGCCCGGCCGTCCCCGGCGGTGAGTCGGGCGAGCACCGTGCGGGGATCGCTTTCCGGGACGTTGCGGGAGGGCACAGCAGGTGAGCGTACGCTCGTGCCGGCCGGCTGGGGTCGGCCGGCCGTGGACTCCGGCGGTGTCACCTGCACGACGCACAAAGACAGCAAGGCGTCGTGCGTGCAGGCCGGTAAGTGATTGAATGCTTCTGCGGCTGCCGATCCGCCTGCTGTCCCGGCCTTTCCTCGGCCGGGATGTCTCAGTTGGTGGACGACTCGATAGCAAGGTGCTGGAGGATCCGTGGACCTGTCCCTGTCGACCCGGACCGTAGGCGATCGGACGATCGTCGAGGTCGGTGGCGAGATTGATGTATACACCGCGCCCAAGCTGCGCGAGCAGCTGGTCGAGCTTGTGAACGACGGGAGCTACCACCTCGTCGTGGACATGGAAGGCGTCGACTTCCTGGACTCCACCGGGCTGGGTGTGCTCGTCGGCGGGCTCAAGCGGGTGCGTGCTCACGAAGGCTCGCTGCGCCTGGTGTGCAACCAGGAGCGCATTCTCAAGATCTTCCGTATCACCGGTCTGACCAAGGTGTTCCCGATCCACGGATCCGTGGACGAGGCCGTCGCGGCGACCGACTGACGTCCGCAGGACGCGGACCGGATACCGGAACGACGTTGGAGGTGCCGGGCTCTTGGAGCCCGGTGCCCGGGAATGTGTTCAAGGAAAGTTCGAGGGGGATGGCATGGCCATCGTGGAACTCCGATTCAGCGCGCTGCCGGAGCATGTACGTACGGCGAGGCTGGTGGCTGCCGCGGTCGCGCGGCGTGCGGGGGTCGACGAGGCTGTGCTCGACGAGGTCCGGCTCGCGGTCGGCGAGGCATGTTCGCGCGCGGTCGGGCTGCATGTGCTCCACGGTGTCGAAAGCCCTGTGCGCGTGGCGCTCATCGAGGACGAGAAGAAGTTCTCCATCGAGGTCGGTGACGGGACCTCGACAGCAGGCGCCGCACACGGCAAAGCCGGCTCCGACGCCTCCACCCCGGCGTCCGCGGGCCCGGCCGACGACGAGGAGGCCGAGGGCGAGATGGGCCTCGCGGTGATCAGCGGTCTCGTCGACGACGTCGAGGTGACCGCGGACGGGAACGGCGGGTTGATCCGCATGAGTTGGCCGGTGGCGCCGGAGCCGGTGCTCCCCTGACACGCCGCAGCCAACGGTCTCCGCACCCCCGCTCACGGCACGGATCGAAGAGCGACCCCGCCGCCCCTGACGGATGGGCCACTCGAAGGCCGGCTGAGGGACCACCGCCCCGGCCACCAACCCGCCACCGACCGGCGGCCTGAGCGGGTGGCCGAAATCCCAGGAACCCCCGGCACAGCGTCCGAATCGCGGCGGCGGAACGACTCCCCAGCAGCAGTCAGGGAGGGGGAGTTCGGGATCTTCCCACCACCCGGCTCACAAACCCCCAGCCAACGCGGTGACCAGGCATTTCGCTGCTCGACCGAGGCTCACTGCCGAAGCGGTAGCAAGATGTTGCGGGATCTTCATCAAGCACTCTCAGATCACCGCACAGGCCACATGCGTCACATCTGACCCAGCGCTGAGCGGTATCCGCCGGGGTCGCCGACCCGGGGTGAAGAGGGAATCCCTGAACTGTTTTGATGTGAAAAATGGGGCCTGCGGGGCTCTCGCAGCGATCATTTTTTACAGTGTCAACGTTTTTGTAAAGCTACCTCGTGCGAGCGAATTCGCCACACGAACTCCATTTGATCTCCGCTGTTGGTCGCGGTTCGCCGAAACGGTGCACTGTTTTGTTCCTGAGCTGATCCCTACAATCCGTCCACATCTTTGCAAGCAGGAGCCGGCCACCGAACCGCGCGCCCCTGCGCCAAGCGTCAAGGAGGACGAATGGCGGGGCACCTCAGCCCATCCCAGAACCACCAGCACCTCGCTGATGCCATGTTGACCACTGGCAATCGCGGTCTCGTCATCGTGATCGCCCTGGTCGCCCTGGCAGCTCTCGGCGTCGCCGTCGTGCTGGTCCGTCAAGTACTCGCCGCGAGCGAGGGCACCGACAGCATGAAGAAGATCGCTGCTGCTGTGCAGGAAGGCGCGAATGCCTATCTTGCCCGCCAGTTGCGCACCCTCGGCATTTTCGCCGTCGTCGTCTTCTTCCTGTTGTTCCTGTTGCCTGCCGATGACATGAGCCAGCGTGTAGGACGCTCGCTGTTCTTCCTGGTGGGTGCGGCATTCTCCGCGGCCACCGGCTATATCGGCATGTGGCTTGCAGTGCGCAGCAACGTACGAGTGGCCGCGGCCGCCCGTGAGGCGACCCCCGGTGAGGGCGAGCCCCCCGCGGATCTCACCAAGGTCTCGCACAAGGCCATGAAGATCGCCTTCCGCACGGGCGGCGTCGTCGGCATGTTCACGGTCGGCCTCGGTCTGCTGGGTGCGGCCTGCGTCGTGCTCGTCTACGCCGCGGACGCCCCCAAGGTGCTGGAGGGCTTCGGCCTCGGCGCCGCGCTCATCGCGATGTTCATGCGTGTCGGCGGCGGCATCTTCACCAAGGCCGCGGACGTCGGTGCCGACCTCGTCGGCAAGGTCGAGCAGGGCATCCCCGAGGACGACCCGCGTAACGCCGCGACCATCGCGGACAACGTCGGCGACAACGTCGGTGACTGCGCCGGCATGGCGGCCGACCTCTTCGAGTCGTACGCCGTGACGCTGGTCGCCGCGCTCATCCTGGGCACGGCGGTCTTCGGCAACGACGGTCTCGCGTTCCCGCTGATGGTTCCGGCCATCGGCGTGATCACCGCCATGATCGGCGTCTTCGCCGTGGCACCGCGCACCAAGGACCGCAGCGGCATGACCGCCATCAACCGCGGGTTCTTCATCTCCGCGGTGATCTCCCTGGTTCTCGTCGCCATCGCGGCGTTCACGTATCTCCCCTCCAGCTACGCCGACCTCAAGGGCGTCGGGGGCAGCGATGCGCAGGAGATCCTCGGCCACAGCGGCGACCCGCGGGTCCTCGCGATCGTCGCCGTCGCCATCGGCATCGTGCTCGCCGCGGTGATCCAGCAGCTGACCGGCTACTTCACCGAGACCAACCGCAAGCCCGTGCGGGACATCGGCCGCACGTCGCTGACCGGCCCGGCCACCGTCATCCTGTCGGGCATGTCCATCGGTCTCGAGTCGGCCGTCTACACGGCTCTGCTGATCGGTCTGAGCGTCTACGGCGCCTTCCTCCTCGGAGGCGGCACCGTGATGCTGGCGCTCTTCGCCGTGGCCCTCGCGGGCACCGGTCTGCTGACCACGGTCGGCGTCATCGTCGCCATGGACACCTTCGGCCCGGTCTCCGACAACGCGCAGGGCATCGCCGAGATGTCCGGCGACGTCGAGGGTGCGGGCGCCCAGGTGCTCACCGACCTCGACGCGGTGGGCAACACCACCAAGGCGATCACCAAGGGCATTGCCATCGCCACGGCCGTACTGGCCGCGGCGGCGCTCTTCGGTTCGTACCGCACGGAGCTCGTCAGCGCGCTGAGCGAGGCCGGCGAGAGCAGCAACAAGATGCTGCAGCTCCTGGACATCGCGCAGCCCAGCACGCTCGTCGGGCTGATGCTCGGCGCCGCGGTCGTCTTCCTCTTCTCGGGGCTGGCGATCAACGCGGTGTCGCGTTCCGCGGGTGCGGTGGTCTACGAGGTCCGGCGGCAGTTCCGTGAGAAGCCCGGGATCATGGACTACACCGAGAAGCCGGAGTACGGACGCGTCGTCGACATCTGCACGAAGGACGCCCTGCGGGAGCTGACGACGCCCGGTCTGCTGGCCGTGCTGTCGCCGATCCTGGTGGGCTTCACCTTCGGTGCCGGTGCTCTGGCGGCGTTCCTCGCCGGTGCGATCGGTGCGGGCACGCTGATGGCCGTCTTCCTGGCCAACTCCGGTGGTGCCTGGGACAACGCCAAGAAGCTCGTCGAGGACGGGCACCACGGCGGCAAGGGCAGCGAGGCCCACGAGGCCACCATCATCGGCGACACGGTCGGCGACCCGTTCAAGGACACCGCGGGCCCGGCGATCAACCCGTTGCTGAAGGTCATGAACCTCGTGGCGCTGCTCATCGCGCCCGCCGTGATCCAGTTCTCCCACGGGGACGACGCAAGCGTCGGCGTGCGCGCCGTCGTCGCGCTGCTCTCCGCGGGAGTCATCGTCGGTGCCGTCTACATCTCCAAGCGCCGCGGTATCGCCATGAGCGACACGGACGCGGGAAACGGCAGCGGTGACGCCGGCAACGAGACGGAGAGCACGGCGAAGCCGGGTGACCCGGTCACGGCCGGCTGAGGTCTGACAGGTCACTTTCGTTCAACAGACGGGCGGGCAGGGCGCGTTGTCGCTCTGCCCGCCCCACTGTTGTCTGTGGGGCACTACACACCGGTCGGTAAGGTGGTGCAAATGGCTGCAATGCCACACATATTTCTTCCCCGGCTCACCGCCGCCGGTTCGAGGGCGTGTATCTTCCGGGCCGAACAGCCACGGAAGGGACCGATCCGGTGAACAAGAAACTTGCGGCCGCACTCTCCGGCGGGGCGGCGATCGCACTCGCGCTGACCGGTTGCAGTGACGACAGCGAGCAGGCCGACGCGTGGGCCAAGAAGGTCTGCGACGGCGTGCAGCCTCAGGTCAAGAAGATCCAGGAGGCCAACGCCTCGATCAACGAGGCGTCCAAGGAGAAGAACTCCTCGGAGGACGTGAAGAAGACCGACGCCGCAGCCTTCAAGAAGATCTCCGGCGCCTACAAGTCCCTCGCCTCCGCGGTGGACAACGCCGGCCCGCCGCCCGTCGACGACGGCGAGAAGCTGCACGCCGACGCGGTGGACGAGCTGCGCAACATCTCGTCGAAGTACGGCGAGTTGCAGAAGACGGTCGACGGCCTGGACACCAAGGACCAGTCGAAGTTCGCGGAGGGGCTGCAGGACGTGGCCACCCAGCTCGACACGCTCGGCAAGAGCGGCGACAAGGCGCTGAGCAAGCTCCAGTCCGGCGAGGTCGGCAAGGCGATGGCCAACCAGAAGGGGTGCAAGCGTTCGGGGAGCGCGCCCGGCGTGTAGTCCCGCGTGTTCCCCTGGCCCTTCCGGGCCGTCCGTTCGCGCACGTACCGGCGGCGCACGCGTACGGGCCGGGGCGTCACAATGGGTGCGTGAGTACGAGCGAGCGCCTACCCGAAGCAGACCCAGTTCGCACCGGCAGGCTGAGGGAGGCGTTGCGCGCCGCGAACTTCACCGCCGACGGTCTGCTGGACCTGCTCGGCGGACCCGCGTACGCCGCCCTCGCACGGAGCGAGACGGTCCCCGCGCTGCGCGCCACCCGCGGAACGAGCCCCCTGGAGACGCTCGTCCGGCTGTTCCTGCTTCAGCAGAGCGTCCCGCGCGAGCGGGCGCGGGACGCCCTGCCGCTCGACGAGGTGCTGGAGGACGGCTGGCTGGTGCCGGCCCCCGAACCGGGCACCGGGGACGGCGAACTGGTGCGGGCGAGCGTCGATGTACGGCCCTACGGCGGGCCTCAGGGTCAGGACTGGTGGATCGTCGCCGACCTCGGGTGCGCCGTCGGCGGTGCCTCCGGTGCCGGGACGACGGAGGGCACGCACGGCAGGGACGTCGTTCTCGGCGTGGGCGGTGCATCGACGACCCTGGCCGGCATCACGATCCGCAAGCCGGTGGCCAGGGCCCTCGACATCGGAACCGGTTCCGGGTTCCAGGCCCTGCACGCCGCGCAGCACGCCACCCGCGTCACCGCGACCGACCTCAATCCGCGAGCCGTCACCATCGCCGGACTCACACTCACGCTGTCCGGGGCATCCGGCGTGGATCTGCGTGAGGGAACGCTCTTCGAACCGGTCGCCGGCGAGGAGCCGTACGACCTCATCGTCTCCAACCCGCCGTTCGTGATCTCCCCAGGAGCACGGCTGACGTACCGGGACGGCGGCATGTCCGGAGACGACCTGTGCCGGACCCTCGTGGAGAACGCGGGGGAGTGGCTGGCTCCGGGCGGTTACTGCCAGCTGCTCGCCAACTGGGAGCATCCGCAGGGACAGGACTGGCGCGAGCGCCTGCGCTCCTGGGTGCCCGCCGGCTGCGACGCATGGATCGTGCAGCGGGAGGAGCAGGACGTCACGCAGTACGCGGAGCTGTGGCTGAGGGACGCCGGGGACCACCGCGCGGGAGAGGCCGAGTACGAGGCCCGGTACGGCGAATGGCTCGACGAGTTCGAGCGCAGGGGAACCACAGCGGTCGGGCTCGGCTGGATCACGCTGAGGAAGAGCGGCGCGGAGGAGCCGGCGGTCGTGGTGGAGGAGTGGCCGCACCCCGTCGAACAGCCGCTGGGCGACGAGGTGGTTCAGCATTTCGAGCGTCAGGACTTCCTGCGTGCGACCGACGACGCGGCGCTCCTGGACTGCCACTTCCAGCTGGCCGAGGGCGTCGTCCAGGAGCAGGTCGGCATGCCCGGTGCCGAGGACCCCGAACATGTGGTGCTGCGCCAGCAGCGCGGGATGCGGCGGGCCACCAAGGTGGACACCGTCGGGGCGGGCTTCGCGGGAGTGTGCGACGGTTCGCTGCCTGCCTGGCGGATCCTGGACGCCATCGCGCAGCTGGTCGGGGAGGATCCTGTGATGCTGCGCGACCGCACGCCGGGCGCGATCCGGCTGCTGGTCGAGCAGGGCTTCCTGCTGCCGGTGGAGCCCGGGGTCCAGGCGAGCTGAGCCTCCCGGACCGGCTGACCCTCCCCGTACGGCTGAGCCCCGGCAGACCGGGCCCGGCACCCCGGACAAACAGGACGACTCTTCACTCGGCCCGCTTGGGCGGACGGGGACGACGGGCCTCCAGCACGCCTCCGCACGGCAGACTCCGCACAGTGAACTGTGATCGCATTTTCGGCCTGATTTCGCTCATCAGGGGTGCTCCAGCGTTGTCCCCGGCAGGAGGATCGGGCGGTATCAGGCGGCAGGACCCACGGGTGTCGGGTTACCGTTCGAGTTGCGTTGCGGAGTTTTCCCGTTTGACACAGAGCCGGGATGTACCGTCACACTCCGCAGCGAGCAGCGATGCCGTACGCCGACCGGAGAGAAGAGCGAGAAGTTGTCCCCCACCCGCGAGCCCGCAAACGGCGGGCGCCGACTCGTGATCGTCGAGTCGCCCGCCAAGGCCAAAACGATCAAGGGGTACCTCGGCCCTGGTTACGTGGTCGAGGCCAGCGTGGGGCACGTCCGCGACCTTCCCAACGGCGCCGCGGAGGTCCCGGCGAAGTACAAGGGCGAGTCCTGGGCGCGGCTCGGTGTGAACGTCAACCACGACTTCGAACCGCTGTATGTGGTGAACACGGACAAGAAGGAACAGGTCAAGAAGCTCAAGCAGCTTCTCGCCGAATCCGACGAACTCCTGCTCGCCACCGATGAGGACCGCGAGGGCGAGGCCATCGCATGGCACCTTCGCGAGGTCCTCAAGCCCAAGGTGCCGGTGCGGCGGATGGTCTTCCACGAGATCACCCAGGACGCCATCCAGGACGCGGTCCGCAATCCGCGCGATCTGAACCAGCGTCTCGTGGACGCCCAGGAGACGCGCCGCATCCTCGACCGGCTCTACGGCTACGAGGTCTCGCCCGTCCTGTGGAAGAAGGTCATGCCGCGGCTCTCGGCGGGCCGCGTGCAGTCGGTGGCCACCCGGCTCGTCGTCGAGCGTGAGCGCGAGCGCATGGCGTTCCGCTCCGCCGAGTACTGGGACCTGACCGCCACCTTCGCGACGGGGCAGGGCGAGGCCCGTCCCGGCGCCGGCGAGCCCGGCACGTTCGGCGCGAGACTCAACTCCGTCGACGGACGCCGCGTGGCCCAGGGCCGCGACTTCGGCGCCGACGGCCAGCTGAAGAACCCGGACCAGGTGCTGCACCTGGACGAGGCCAACGCCCGTGCGCTCGCCTCCGCACTCGCGGAGACGCGCTTCTCGGTCCGTTCCGTCGAGTCCAAGCCGTACCGCCGCTCGCCGTACGCACCGTTCCGTACGACCACGCTCCAGCAGGAGGCCAGCCGCAAGCTCGGTTTCGGCGCGAAGCTGACGATGCAGGTGGCGCAGAAGCTGTACGAGAACGGCTTCATCACCTATATGCGTACGGACTCCACGACGCTCTCCGAGACCGCGGTGCGCGCGGCCCGCGCCCAGGTGACGCAGCTCTACGGCTCGGAGTACCTGCCGGAGAAGCCGCGCGTCTACACGGGCAAGGTCAAGAACGCGCAGGAGGCGCACGAGGCGATCCGCCCCTCCGGCGACCGCTTCCGCACCCCCGCCGAAACCGGCCTGACGGGCGAGCAGTTCAGGCTCTACGAGCTGATCTGGAAGCGCACCGTCGCCTCGCAGATGAAGGACGCCGTCGGCCAGTCGGTGACCGTGAGGGTCGGCGGGCAGGCCAGTGACGGGCGGGACGCCGAGTTCACCGCGACCGGCAAGATCATCACGTTCCACGGCTTCCTCAAGGCGTACGTCGAGGGCTCCGACGACCCCAACGCCGAACTGGACGACCGCGAACGCAGGCTGCCGCAGGTCACCGAGGGCGACCCGCTCACCGCGGAGGAGCTGTCGGTCGACGGTCACGCGACCAAGCCGCCGGCGCGCTACACCGAGGCCACGCTCGTGAAGGAGCTGGAGGAGCGGGAGATCGGCCGCCCCTCCACGTACGCCTCGATCATCAGCACCATCCTCGACCGGCGCTACGTCTTCAAGAAGGGGACGGCGCTGGTGCCCTCCTTCCTGAGCTTCGCCGTGGTGGGGCTGCTGGAGAAGCACTTCGGCCGGCTCGTCGACTACGACTTCACGGCCAAGATGGAGGACGACCTGGACCGCATCGCCGCGGGCAGCGCCGCCTCCGTTCCGTGGCTGCGCCGCTTCTACTTCGGTGAGGAGAGCGGCGCGGACGGTGCGCCGGGCTCCGCCGCCGACTCCGGCAACGGCGACGGCGACCACCTGGGCGGTCTGAAGGAGCTCGTCTCCGACCTGGGCGCGATCGACGCCAAGGGCGTCTCGTCCTTCCCGGTCGGCGAGGGCATCACGCTGCGCGTGGGGCGCTACGGCCCGTACGTCGAGGGCCCGCCGCCCTCACCGGACGAGCCCGGCCAGCGCGCCGACGTCCCGGACGACCTGCCCCCGGACGAGCTGACCGTCGAGCTGGCCAAGGAGCTTCTGGCCAAGCCCAGCGGCGACTTCGAGCTGGGCACCGACCCGGGGACGGGCCGGCCCATCGTGGCCCGCGACGGCCGGTACGGCCCGTACGTGACGGAGGTGCTGCCCGAGGGCACGCCCAAGACCGGGAAGAACGCCGTCAAGCCGCGCACCGCGTCGCTGCTGAAGTCGATGTCGCTGGACACGATCACGCTCGACGACGCGCTCAAACTGCTGTCGCTGCCGCGTGTGGTGGGTACCGACCCGGAGTCGGGCGAGGACATCACCGCGCAGAACGGCAGGTACGGCCCGTACATGAAGCGCGGCACCGACTCGCGCTCGCTGGAGACCGAGGAGCAGATCTTCACGATCACCCTCGATGAGGCCCTGGCGATCTACGCCCAGCCCAAGCAGCGTGGCCGCGCCGCCGCGAAGCCGCCGCTCAAGGAGCTGGGCACGGACCCGAACAGTGAGCGTCCCGTCGTCGTCAAGGACGGCCGCTTCGGCCCGTACGTGACGGACGGCGAGACGAACGCGACGCTGCGACGCGACGACGACCCGGAGACCATCACGCCTGAACGCGGGTTCGAACTGCTCGCGGACAAGCGCGCGAAGGGACCCGCCAAGAAAGCCACGAAGAAGGCGACGAAGAAGAAGGCCACGGCCAAGAAGTCCGCCGAGAAGACGACGACGGCCAAGAGCACGGCCGCCAAGACGACGGCGAAGAAGACCGCGGCGAAGAAGACCGCGACCAAGAAGGCAGCAGCGAAGAAGGCGGCGTCGAAGACGGCCGCCTCCGGCCGGTCCGCCGACTCGGCCGGATCCGGCGCGTCCGAAGAGTAAGGCCCTGGTCCCGCCCGTTTGTTCGGGCTGGGACACACGGCTTCCACGGCTCCCTATACCCTGACCGCCATGACGCGAGCAGATCAGCCAATGGGCGTACCCCCCACCCCTGACGCCCCCGACGACGCACTCGCCGCGGAGTCCCGCGAGCGCGCCGTGGGCGCGCTGTTGCGATTCGGTCCTCTCAGGCGCCTGTGGAGCGCCCACTTGACCAGCGGGATCGGCGACGCGCTCGCCCTCCTGGTGATGGTGCTGCTCGCCCTGCAGGCGGCGACCGTACGGGCAGCGGGCGCCGAGGCGGTCTTCGGCGGCGGCTACCGGGGCCTGGCCCTCGTCATCACCGCCGTGTTCGGGGCCCGGCTGCTGGCCACGCTGCTCTTCGGGGCCGTGCTCCTCGGGCCGGTGTCCGCGCTGCTGGCCCCCGGCAAGGGCGTGCTGGACCGGCGCTGGACGATGTTCACCGCCGACGCGCTGCGTGCCCTCGCGCTCATCGTCGCGCCCATGTGGATCGACTGGATCCCGGGGCAGGCCTTCACGCTCGTCCTGATCACCGTGTTCGTGCTCGGTGTCGCCGAGCGCTTCTGGACCGTGGCCAAGGACAGCGCAGCCCCGGCGCTGCTGCCCGCGGCGCCGCCCGAGGGCGCAGCCGTGCGACCGCTCCCGGACCGGGGCGACGCGCTGCGGAGGCTGTGGCTGCGCAGCACGTTCATGGCGCTTCCCATAGCGGCCATCGGCCTCGTCGTGGTCACGCTCATCAGCAACGGGCTCAGCTCGCTGTTCGGCTGGTTCAACACCCACCAGGCCGCCCTCGGTTCCTACGTGGCGGCCGGGCTGTTCGCCGCCGCGCTCTCCGTCGTGTACTTCCTGGAGCTGCCCGACGGCGGGAACCCCCGCCCCCGCTCCCCGCTCGAGGGCCTGCGCCGTCCCAGGGGCGGCTCCGCCTCCGGCGACGGCAAGGGACGCACCGGCGCTGTCCCGCTGCTGGTGCTCGCGGGTTCCGCGACGGCTTGGGCCATCGCGTCCGCCGTGGCGCTCGCCGCGCTCCACGCCGCCGACCTAGGCGGTGGCCCCATCAGCTTCGGGATGCAGGTCTTCGCGCTCGCCGGCGGTACGGCCGCCGGCATCCGGCTCGCACCCCGCACACTTCCCCAGCTCTCCCGCCGGCGGCTGCTGGCCATCGCCATAGGTCTCGCGGGGCTGGCCCTGCTCGTCTCCGGGCTGGTGACGGACGCCACCACCGGCCTCGTGCTGATGGCCGTGGCGGGCCTGTCGTCGGGCGTGGCCGCGCAGGCGGGCCACGTCCTGCTGGACCAGGAGACCGAGGACGCACACCGTGCCCGCATGACGGAGCACCTCCAGGCCGTCGTCCGCATCGCCATCGGGCTCGGTGCGCTGGTCGCCCCCGTCGCGGCCGGGTTCATCGGCCCGCACCGCGTGGTCGCAGCCGACTTCGTCTTCGACCACGGGGGCGCGGCCTTCACCCTCATGCTGGTCGGCGCGCTGCTGCTGCCCGTCGCTGCGCTCGTGCTCGGACGTACCGACGACCGTCAGGGCGTCACCCTGCGCCGCGACCTGCTCGACGCGCTCGGCGGCGGCCACCCCAAGGAGGCACCCGCCGGCAGCGGCTTCTTCATCGCCCTCGAGGGCGGGGACGGCTCAGGGAAGACCACGCAGGTCGAGACGCTGGCCGAGTGGATCAGGGCGAAGGGCCACGAGGTCGTCGTCACGAAGGAGCCGGGAGCGACACCCGTCGGCAAGCGCCTGCGGTCGATACTGCTCGACGTCTCCTCGGCCGGGCTCTCGCACCGCTCGGAGGCACTGCTGTACGCGGCCGACCGGGCCGAGCACGTCGACACGGTCATCCGTCCCGCGCTCGAACGCGGCGCCATCGTCATCTCCGACCGCTACATCGACTCGTCCGTCGCGTACCAGGGGGCGGGCCGCGACCTGTCGCCGACGGAGATCGCCCGCATCTCGCGCTGGGCGACGGCCGGTCTCGTGCCGCACCTGACGGTGCTGCTCGACATCACGCCCCAGGCCGCGCGCGAACGCTTCACCGAGGCGCCGGACCGGCTGGAGTCGGAACCGGCCGAGTTCCACGACAAGGTCCGTGCCGGCTTCCTCACGCTGGCCGCTGCCGACCCGGCCCGCTACCTCGTCGTCGACGGGGCACAGGAGCCCGAGGCGGTCACGACGGCCGTACGCCACCGCCTCGACCAGGTCCTGCCGCTCTCGGACGCCGAGATCCAGGCCCGCGAGGACGCCCGCAAGGCCGCGGAGGACGAGGCCCGCCGCAAGGCCGAGGAGGAGGCCGCGCGCAAGGCCGAGGAGGAGCGCCAGGAGCGCGCACGCCAGGAGCAGATGGACCGGCTCCGCGCCGAGGAGGAGGACCGCAAGAGGCGCTCCGCCGAGCTGGAGAGGCAGCAGGCGGAGGCCCGTCGCGCGGAGGAGGCCCGGCGAAGGGCCGAGGAGGCGCGTCGCATCGCCGAGGAGGAGCGGCAGCGCCGCGAGGCCGAGGAGCGCACCCGCGAGGAGGAGATCGCGCGTCAGCGCCGTCTCGCCGAGGAGGAAGCGCGGCTGCGCGCACAGGCCGAGGAGCGCCGCCAGGAGAAGCAGCGCCTCGCGGAGGAGGCGCTTCAGCGGGCCGAGCAGGCGCGCAACCGCAGGGGGTCGAATCCGGACGGCTCCGACGGTGACACCGCCAAGCTGCCCCAGCCGGACGAGGAGCACGGCGACTCCGACGGCGAGCGCACGCACGTCATGCCGCAGACCCGCCAGGCCAACGGTTACCGCCAGGAGCCGCAGGACGAGGAGACGGCGATGCTGCCCCGGGTGCCCGCCGAGGAGCGGGAGCGGACGCGCGAGGAGATCCCGCAGGTCGACCCGGAGACGGGCCGTGCCTCGCGTCCCCGCCCGGACTGGGCGGAGGAGACTCCGCTCGACGACGTGCCGTCCCTCGCGGACGAGTTGCTGGGTTCGGGCGAGGACGAGGACGACCGGGACCGCAGGCGGCGCCGCGGCAAGTGAACCGCCGCGCGGCCCGTGAGCCGGTCCGGTTCGTGAGCCGGTCCGGCCCGCAGGTCCGCGAGGCCGGCGCGCTCCGGTGCGCAGGTCCTGACTGTCGGTGCCGTGGCCCACAATGGTCGGCGTATGCGGGACGCGTGACTCGACGAGTGACGCGTGCGTGCCTCGTGCCACGAGAGCCGGTGCGGGCGCACGCGAGAGCGGTGAGAAAGGCGGCAGGCAGCAATGGCGGTGTGGGACGACGTCGTCGGCCAGGAGAAGGTGACGGACCAGCTGGGCGCCGCCGCCCGTGACGCCGACGCCTACGTCACCGCCGAGGCGGAGGGGAAGGGCACGGCCGCCCTGTCCGGTTCCGCTATGACCCACGCATGGCTCTTCACCGGGCCACCCGGCTCCGGCCGCTCCACCGCTGCGCGGGCCTTCGCCGCCGCGCTCCAGTGCGTGAGCCCGGACCGCGCGCTCGGCGGCGCACCCGGCTGCGGCTTCTGCGACGGATGCCACACGGCGATGGTCGGCACGCACGCCGACGTCGAGGTGATCCGCACCGACCTGCTCACCATCGGCGTCAAGGAGACCCGCGAACAGGTGCGCAGGGCCCAGATGTCACCCGCGGGCGGCCGCTGGCAGGTGATCGTCATGGAGGACGCGGACCGGCTCACCGAAGGCGCGGGCAATGTGCTCCTGAAGGCCGTCGAGGAACCCGCGCCCCGCACCGTGTGGCTGCTCTGTGCCCCCTCCACGGAGGACGTGCTGCCCACGATCCGCTCCCGCTGCCGCCATCTCGCCCTGCGCACACCGCCGGTGGACGACGTCGCGGATCTGCTGATGCGGCGCGACGGCATCGAGCCGGACATGGCGGCGTACGCGGCGCGCGTCACCCAGGGACACATCGGCCGGGCCCGCCGCCTGGCCACCGACGAACGCGCGCGAAGGCGCCGAGCGGCGGTGCTGACCGTGCCGCAGCGGGTCGCGGACGTCGGCGGCGCGCTGCGTGCCGCGCAGGAACTGATCGACGCCGCGGCCGAGGACGCCAAGGAGGTCGCCGAGGAGCACGACGAGCGGGAGACCGAGGAGCTGCGGGCCGCGCTCGGCGCCTCCGAGGGCAAGGGCAGCCGCCTCCCGCGCGGCACCGCCGGCGCGATGAAGGAACTCCAGGACAAGCAGAAGCGGCGTTCCACACGCACCCAGCGCGACTCCCTCGACCTCGCGCTGAGCGACCTCACCGGCTTCTACCGGGACGTACTGGCACGGCAGTTGGGCTCCGGCGTGGCACTCGCCAACGAGGAGGCGGCGGACGTCGTGCAGCAACTCGCCTCGTCGTCAGGTCCGGAGCAGACGCTGCGCCGCATCGAGGCCGTGCTGGAGTGCCGCGAAGCGCTCGACCGCAACGTCGCGCCCTTGCTGGCGGTCGAGGCGATGGCGATGACGCTACGGGCGGGCTGACGTCGCCGCAGTGGCTGCGGGGCGCCCCCTCGGCACCGCCCGGCCGGCCCGACGGACCCGGCCCGTGGGCCGACTGCCGTGCCCCCTCACCCGTATGAGGAGCGGCACCTGGCGGGGGAACATCTGTGGTACTCGGTGCGGATACGCTCCCCCTGGGCCTCACGGCCCGGGTGGTGCCCCCAACCTCAATTGCCGTGCCGCTCCCGCCGGCCCACCGGTCCGACGCGAACCCAGGGGATGGTCCATGCACACCAGCCGTCTGCCCAGCACCGCACTCGCCGTACTCGCGACCGCCGTACTGCTGACGATGTCCGGCTGTTCGTCCGGATCCGGCGGATCGGGTGCACCCGAGGGAGCCCCCTCCTCCGCCAGCAGCGACCGCGCGGCCGGACGCAACGACGCCCAGCCGCTCAAGCCGCTGCCCGCAGCGGTGCCCGGCAACCTGAAGCGGTACTACGAGCAGAAGCTCTCCTGGCGCGACTGCGGGGAGGACGGCTTCCAGTGCGCCACCATGAAGGCGCCTCTGGACTACGAGCACCCGGACCCCGACGAGGACGTGGAGCTCTCCGTCGCCCGCAAGAAGGCCTCCGGCAAGGGCAAGCCGATCGGCTCCCTGCTCGTCAACCCGGGCGGCCCCGGCGGCTCCGCGGTCGACTACGTGCAGCAGGCCGCGGCCGTCGGATATCCGCCGCCGGTGCGCCGCGGCTACGACCTCGTCGGCGTCGACCCGCGCGGAGTCGCCCGCAGCGAGCCGGTGCGGTGCCTGACCGACAAGCAGATGGACACCTTCACGCAGACCGACCAGACACCGGACGACAAGGGGGAGACCGGCAAACTCGTCAGCGCCTACAAGAAGTTCGCCGCCGGCTGTGAGAAGCGCTCGGGCGAACTGCTCGGCCACCTCTCGACCATCGACGCGGCGCGCGACATGGACGTGCTGCGCGCCCTGCTGGGCGACAAGAAGCTCAACTACGTCGGTGCCTCGTACGGAACCTACCTGGGCGCCTTCTACGCCGGGCTCTACCCGCAGCGCTCCGGCCGGCTCGTGCTGGACGGTGCCATGGACCCGTCCCTGAGCATGCTCAGGCTCAACCGCGACCAGACCGGCGGCTTCGAGACCGCGTTCAACGAGTTCGCGAAGGACTGCGTCGGCCGGTCCGACTGCCCGCTCGGCACGAAGAGCACCAAGGACGCGGGACGCAAGCTCAGCGCCTTCTTCAAGAAGACCGACGCTCGGCCCGTGCGCACCGGGGAGGAGCGCCGGCTCACCGAGTCCCTGGCCACGACGGGCGTCATCCGCGCCATGTACGACGAGAGCACCTGGCCGCAGCTGCGCGCCGCTCTGAAGACGGCGATGGACGGCGACGGCGCCGACCTGCTCGCCCTCGCCGACGAGTACTACGAGCGCGACCCCGAGGGCCACTACGGCAACATCATGTACGCCAACGCGGCCGTGAACTGCCTCGACCTCCCGCCCGCCTTCTCCTCTCCGGCGGAGGTGAAGAAGATGCTGCCCTCGTTCGAGAAGACCTCGCCCGTCTTCGGACGTGGCTTCGCGTGGGCGGCCCTCAACTGCGGCTACTGGTCCGAGAAGTCCACCGGCCGGCCCCACAACATCGACGCC
Source organism: Streptomyces bathyalis (assembly GCF_015910445.1). NCBI lineage: Bacteria > Bacillati > Actinomycetota > Actinomycetes > Kitasatosporales > Streptomycetaceae > Streptomyces > Streptomyces bathyalis. The sequence continues at coordinate 3,209,159 of NZ_CP048882.1, read as the reverse complement.
AAGGGCGCCGACCCGATCCTGGTCCTCGGCACGACCCGCGACCCGGCCACTCCCTACGCCTGGGCCCAGGGCCTCGCCGGTCAGCTCGACTCGGCCAGGCTCCTGACGTACGAGGGCGACGGGCACACCGCGTACCTGCGCGGCGGGGCCTGCATCAACGACACGGTCGACAGGTACCTGCTCAAGGGCGAGGCGCCGAAGAAGAACAAGAAGTGCTCGTAGGAGCCGTCCTTGGCGGCGCTCGGAGCCCCCTCCGGGCGCCGCTGCGGAGGCCGCGGCCCCGGCCGTTTACCCCGTACGGAGCACCCCCGCTGACTGTGTAGACTTGTCCGCGCTGCGCCTGCAGGACCGGCGCGGGCACCTGCCGCCTTAGCTCAGTTGGCCAGAGCGACGCACTCGTAATGCGTAGGTCGGGGGTTCGACTCCCCCAGGCGGCTCGCAGGTCAGAGGCCCCTTCCGTAGACGGGAGGGGCCTTTTGGATCTTGAGTGCTAACACCTTTGCTAACACGCCTTCCTCTCGGCGGGGTCTGAGCCTCCCTCGAAGGGGCTCGCAGTCTCGACGGAGCGGCCCACTGTCGCGTGCGGAGACATACCGAGCGTGACTGGGGAGATGTAGTACCTGGCGGCGGCTGTGCAGGCAACGGTGATCGCTGCGTGCACATCACGCTGTACAAGTACGTGCCGAGTAGGCGGCGGGGCGGGACGCCCTTCCTTCGGCTCGCGCCATGTGGAACAGATGCGGCCGTCCTGCCCTGTTGGGCAGGACGGCCGCTACGTCAGTGGTGCTGGGCCCACCAGATGGTGCCGGTGACGAGTACGCCCCCCGCAGTCGTGGCGATGCCGCGAACAAGGCCGTGGCCCGCCGTGCGCGCAAGGGCCCGCAGACGATGGTTACGTCGGCCCTTGCAGAGGACGGGGTGCCAGGTCTGCCAGAAGATCCGGGGAGCTCGGTGTGCCGTTTCCTTTGGTTGACCCGTAGGGTCGGATGCGGTGCTGATGGTTCCTCCTGGTGTGGAGCTATCGGTCGGTTGATGAGGACGGCTCCCTGGGCAAACAGGGGGCCGTCGCTCTTTGTGGGCGGCGGCCGGCGCCGCGCGGACGAACCGCACCAGTTGATGGGCGAGTTCGGCGCTCTCGTATCCAGTCTGTGGGCTCATCCGAGTAGTTGGTCACTCGGGTTTGCGCTGGTCAGAGCAGGTTTTTGGGTTGCCAAAGCTGGTCATTGGTGGGTTTTCACGTGCCATCGGTTGTCATCGATAGACTTACCTGGTCAGAGTCCAGGGGAGGGTTCGATGGCAAGGGTCTTGCGGATGCCGAGCACGACGGAGCTGCCGCCGAGGCATCCGCGGCGGGAGTTCGTTGAGGAGCTGTTCTCGTACTACCGGGACGCCGGCCGCCCCACGCTGCGGAACATCGCAGAGGAGATCGCCGACAGCTCGGAGTTCGACGCCTTCACAGCCAGCCGGGAGACCATTCGCAAGACGCTGCGAGGCGAAACCGTCCCGCTGACCTTCGATGTCGTCAACGCCGTCATGACGGTGCTGTGCAAACGAGCCGGGATCGACCCAGACACCGAGCGCTGGACAGGCGGATTCGGCGATGACTCGACCACACACCGGCAGAACCTTCGAAACCTGTGGAACAACGCGCTGGACACTCCACTTCCTCCGCCCGCATCAACCGGAGGATGGTGGGGCAGCGGAGGGTACTCCGACGAACCGCCGTTCTGACATCGCCCGTTCAAGCAGGCGAAGCCGAACAGTTCGGGACTGTTACCGCTCTGGCCGGTGCAGGCATCAGGATGGTGAGATCCCGGGCCCTGGCCTGGGCCGCTGTGCGGCTTCTCGGGGACGGTCGCGGCGCGGGAAAGCTTCTCTCGGCTCCTCCTTGGCCGGCGCGTCTCCCGTCTCAAGGTTGCGAAGGCAGTCCGCACCGGACGGACGTCCAAGGAGCCCACGAGGTAGACCCAGCCGTCGCTTGTGCTGCTATCCCATGGAGTTCGAGGTGCGCTGATGCCTGGGGCCGGAGGAGCACCCTGCCGGCGCGCGGAGCGGGGGCGTTCGGGCACGATCGCCTGATGGAAGCCGAAGTCCTTGCCGCTCTCGTAGCTACTCCCGCAGTCCTCGTCACTGGGGGCGCGGCCTTCTTCGCCGGCCGAGCCCAAGCTCGGGCTGCTCTACGCGGACCTGTCGATTCGATCCGCCGGAGTGCTCAGCGGGATGCCTACGCTGACCTGCTTGGTGCAGCACGCGAGTACGTGCGCAAGGCTCAGTGGAAGGCGGCGTGGCACAGGCTCATGGCGGAGGGCGCTCTTCGCGACCTGTCCGACGCGCAAATCCAGTGGCGGGTCGTCAGCTCGCTAACGGCCGTGCCGATTGAGCCGGTACGTCATGCGGTCGCGGTGGTCTCGTTGGAAGGGCCTGAGCACTTGGTGCCGCTCGCCGAGGCGATTGAGCAGTGCGTCGTGGACCTCCGAGAGACTGCCCGTCAGCATCGGACCAGCGCGGCGGGGACCTACGGGGAGAGGCGCGAGACGAACAGCCTCCTTGAGGAAAAGTCGGCAGAGGTCGCGGCCGCGATCCCTCCGTTCGTCGCGGCGGCCCGCGCGCACCTCAATGGCAGTCCACCATCCCTGTGATGCGCTCGACGTCCGAGGCCGCGCCGAGTGCCCCGCAGCTTGGGTGTTCAGCAACCGATCGGTTCCCGAACACCGGTGTCAGCAGCTCGCGTTGGCAGGAGAAATCCCTCTGTCGCGTTCATGGAGTATGTGCATGAAGTAATGGTCGATTCGGCAAGATGCTCGTATGACTCATTTGATCCCAAAGGGTTCCTACGGGGGTCTCACTGCGGCGGAACTGGTCGAGACTGCGAAGCAATGGGATCTGTACGACGCAAGCGTTGAAGGGTGGCGGGCGAGACCGCCGTCCTATACGGAGGTGCGCTACGACAACTGGTGGGGTTCGGGGGCCACGCTTCGCCAGCTGCATGGGCTGGCGAAGGATCACGGAATCCCCGTCGCGTGGGTTCCGCCGGCGGATGTGCTCCGCGAATTGGTCAAGGCAGATGACGCTCATCGCGCGAAGCTCGCAGTGCTGACGGCTGCCGAGGAGCGGATCAGAACCTCATGCCGTTACGAGATACCTGAACTCCACGCAGGCTGGTCGGAGGACTACGCCGTTACGGTCCGGCACGTGATGGCCGCATGGGATGACGGTCACCTCCTGGCGGCTGGCTGCCTTGCGCTTGCTGGGTCCGAGGACTTGATGCTTGAAACCGCCGAGGTGGACCGCAAGCGATCGAAGAGCTACAAGCGGCTGCAGCAAGCAGCGGTGAGGGACCTAGAAGAGTCACTCTGGCTGCACGAACAGGTCGCCCTGACGCCCATTGGCCCCCTCTTCACCAAGTACATGCCAGAGGACAACGACCCGATCCCCGAGGCTCTCTCGCGGCACGCGGTCGTCCACAGGATGCCTCTGGACCACTTCAATGACGGGCACTGCATCGTGGCAATCATGCTGATGGTCTCGTTGCTGCGTGAGATGGAGGAACGTAGGACCCAGGCTCAGGTCTCCTCCCTTATCGACGAAGGCCGATACGGTGAAGATCTGGATGTGGAGTGGGACAGGGAGCCGGACTTCGATCCCCCGGACTGAGGCTCCGGACAGCGAGACACACAGCCGAACCGTTACTAGCGGCTCAGCCACCAGCGGCGCCCCCAGGGGGTGAGCAGGCGGTGCCACCAGCGGGAGGTCACGTCGAACCGGGCGGTCTCGGCGAACTCCCGGAGTTGCTCTAAGAGCTCAGCATTGCTGGTGATGATGGGCAGTTCGTTGCCGCTCCATTCGACGAGTCCCCTGCTACGCAGTTGGAAGATGCCGGTGCACTCCTGGCCTTCGGGGATGTCCACGGTGGTGTTCCACCCGGTGCTGGGGCGACCGAGATTTGGGCCAATCATGGCGCCGACGAGCCGCCCGAAGAGCTGGTTGGCGGCCGCGCGTACGTGGCGGGGGCGCGGAGATCAATGGCCAGAACGGCGGAGAGGAGTTCGGTGATGTCCTCGTGCTCAAGACGGCCGTCGTAGAAGGCGACGGAGCAGACCCGGATGAACCGGTCGTAGGCGGCTGCCCGGTCTTCGGTGCGTCCGTGGCGGACCATGACGTAGGGGGTGGTGGCGGCGCGGGCGGCGTTGAGGGCCTGGCTGGTGGCGGGGATGAGCGGATCGGGCATGTGACCGAAGGTAGGCATCCTGCCGGGGGCCGGGGAGGGAGTCGAGGGATCCGTCCGGCTTCTCCTGGGGGTTGCCGCGAAGTAGCTCATGCCTGGCGTGAAACCACCTGCCACGTGCCATCGGCGGCGGAGAGTGTAGGCGTGTCGGTCGCGAGCATCCGTCGCACCGTCTCGGGGTGCCATCGGTCGCCGCATCGGGGCTGGTGTTTCTCAACTTCCAGTGCGGCCACGAGCCCGCACCGCTCGGAGGGGAGACCGCATTGGGAATCGACGACCGGAACGCCGACGAAGAGGCCTGCGTGTAGACACCACGCGCTCAACGCTCCGAGCGAAGGGCCCCGCCTACATCCGTCAGCGGGGCTAGGCGGCGAGAGACGGGCGAGAGCAGGTCCACCAGGGATGCGCTGCCCTGCTCGCGCCGCGGGCACCCGCCCTAGAAGACCAGCGGCAGGACGAGGGCGAGCGTGGCAAGGACGAGGGCGCCGCCGAGCGCAGTGAAGGCGAACGCGCCCTTGGCGGTGGCGGTGACGATCTCGAAGAGCGCCACCGCCTCGGGTGGTCGGCGGCTGGCCGGGGTCTCGCTGGGCCGGGACCTAGCGGTGATGACGGCTGCGCCGATGGCGCCGACCAGAGCGAAGCTGCCGGTGATCATTGCGCCGATGATGATGGGGTTCATGGTGTGCCTCCGGGCGTTGGCGGGACTGCACCATAGGCACGTACCGAAGGAGCCCGCCGGAGCCGCCCGCAGCAGCGACATCCCTAGTGAACTGCGCGTTTTCCGGTAGCTGGGCGGCGTGAACTGGGATCGATCCGGCCCGGTTTCCAGCTGGAACGGCCACCTTTCCCCATGGGGCAGAGCCGCAGTTTCGCTCAGGACGCCGCGGGTTTTCCCATAGGCAGGCCCGGGAATCCGGGTTCACCCGACCGGGTTTTCGAACGTCTGCGGGGGCGGCGAGGCAGGCAACCTGCACGAACGCGACGCGGAGGCCCCGAAGCCTGTGCCGTTTCTCTGTCGAGTCCAGCCATTCGATTTTTCTCCCCGTTCTGAGCAGATCCGGATGTGCGTTTTCCGGGCCGGGTTCCATGCGATTTCGGATACGGACATACTGGGACAATCTCAGACACGGAAGCAGCCGCCGAAGCTCACCAGGTTCACCCTTTCGAGTGAGCGGCGACCACCGGCGGCCGCAGGGTTCTTCGTCCTGATCGTCAGCGGCGCTGTCCCTCCGGGTTGGTGTCGTCCTCCTCGAGTGCGGTCTCAAAGGTGTCCGCGACATCAACCGCCCGGTCGTTGATCACGTGTGCGTACACGCGCAAGGTGATTGCAGGGTCCCGGTGCCCGAGACGGTTCGAGACGACGTGGACCGGAACCTTGGCCATCAGCAGCATGGTCGCGTGCAGGTGTCTCAAGTCATGCAGTCTTGCCTTCGGCAACGGCTCCGCGGGGGCGGTGCCATCGATCGGGCCGTTGTACGAGGTGATCAGTTTCGCCATGAGGCCGGTCACGGTGTCGGGGTGAATTTGCTCGCCGGCCTCGTTGGCGAAGAGGAAATCACCGGCCTCCGTCGGTCGCATGCCCAGCTGGTGTCGTTCTGTGTCCTGCATTTCGCGATGGTGCTTGAGTACCTGCGCCGTCGTCCGGTCGATGCTGATCACGCGGCTGTGGCCGGTCTTGGTCGAGCCCTGAATGCGCTCGCCCTTGACGAAGGCCGTTGAGCCGCGGATCGCCAGCTCGCGCTTGCCAAGGTCTACCGCAGACCACCGCAGGTACAGCAACTCGCCACGACGGGCGCCGGTGTAGGCGGCGAGATGGTAGAAGGCTCCCAATCTGTGCTGAGCGGCGTGGTTGAGGAAACTCCGCAGCTGTGCCTTGCTCCAGACGGCGCCGGGTTCGCTCACCTCTCGACGGGGTCGCTTCGCCCGCTCGACGGGGTTGCTGGCAAGCAGTTCATCCACCACGACCGCGTCGCGGAATGCGCGCCTGAGCACGGCGTGCACGTAGTCGATCGTCCGGGGCGAGATGCCGCTGCGCTTCTGACCGCCGTTCTTCCTCAACTCCATGTAGAAGCGGGTAATTGTCGCCGGGCGGACGTCTTGGATGGCCATCTTGCCCATGTAGGGAATGACGTAGCGTCTGATCACGCCGCGGTAGCTGTCGATCGTCCGAGGCTTGATCTCTGCGGCATGCACCTCGATCCAGTCGTCGAGGTACTCGGCGACCGTAATGCGGTTCCGCATGACGTAGTTGCCCTCGCGGGCCCTGACGCGTGCCTTGTCACGGGCGGCCTTCGCTTCGTCTTCAGTTCGGAAGCCCCCGACCCATGTTGGCCTGGTCTTACCAATGCTCGGATCGTAGACCCGGATAACGTATGACCACGTCGATCCACGCTTCTTCACTCCATCCCGCAGGCCGGATGTGTCGGAGGGCGCCCTCTTCCGTCCAGCAGGGCGCCGATGCTGTCCGCTCTGGTCGCCATCATCCTCGGGTGGTTCGGCGAGGGCTGTCTTGGTCATGGGTGTCGATCTCCTTCGAGTCGGCGTTGTGGGTCGGCGGTGCGGCGGCGTTCGTCTTCGGCGCCGTGGAGGCAGATGCGCAGGGCCGGATCGCCCGTGATTTCCGGCCGGGCAGGGTCGGTTGCGGAGAGTGAGTTCCTGGGCGGTGGACGCGGTCGGAGGGCGTCGACCGTCAGCAGATTCAGCACAATCCGTTGAGCTGCACTTATGGCGTGCTGACGGGTGTCAGCGAATGTCAGCGCTGTCAGCGGTATTTGGGGGTTCTGCTGGCACTGCTGACGTTTGCTGACGTCGCGCTGACAGTTGGTGTCGCTGGTCAGTGGATTGCGCTGACTCTGCTGACGGTTAGCGGGCATCGACGGCGTCCGCGGGTGTGTGGAGGGAGGGGTGTACGCGGTACGTAGTCGTCTCCGGGCGCCCGCGTTTCCCGTCGCGGCTGGCTTCTTCGCCCTTGAGGTAGCCGTGGGCTTCGAGGAGTTGGAGGGCGGGGTCGACCTGGCTGACGGTGCGGAAGCGGCGGGAGGCGGCGACGGCGTCGCGGCGTTTGATGGTGCGGCGGTGAGTGCCGTCGGTCTTGGTCCGGGAGAGCCAGTCGAGGATGGTGCGGGCGTCTTCGGTGGCGGGATCGGAGCCAATGAGGTCGAAGACGGCCAGGGCGTGCTCGGTGTAGTAGCCGGTGATCTCGGCGGCCCGGTGCACCGTGCTGGCGGTGAGGGGTTGGCCCCAGCCGCTGGTGAGGTGGTCGGCGAGGTGGAGCAGGCAGGCGACGCGGGCAGTGGTGCCGACGAGCTTTCCGCCCCAGTCCTGCAGGTGCTCGAGGGGCTGTCCGGGCCGGAGTTGGACTTCGAGCTGGGCCTGGAGTTCTTCGACGGCCTGGTCGGCGAGTGCGTCCATGGTGAGGGTGACCGGCTCGGGAAGGTCGGTCAGCGTCCGCAGCAGCGCGTCGAGGCGGGAGGCGTATGTGTGGGCGACGGCGTCGGGCACGGGGGCGGTGCGGGTTTTGCGGTAGCCGAGGTTGGAGGCGGGGAGGGCGTATAGGAAGCGGGCGAGCAGGCCGCGGTCGCGGGCGCCGTGGGCGTCGCCGAGGTCCTGGAGGACGGAGGGCTGCGGGGTGATGCCGATCGTCAGGGCGGGTTTGTCGATGGAGGGCTGTTCGCGGGTGATGCGGTCGGTCTCCAGGCGTTCGCCCTTGTGGCCCTTGAGGAAAACGCCGAGGTTGGGTCGGGCGCTGTAACGGCCGGCGATGATGTCGAAGAGGTCGCCTTCGGGGGAGAGCACGGCAAGGCAGCGGTGCAGGGCGAGTTGGTGGGTGAGCGGCTCAGGCGTGATGTCGCCGGCGGCCGTCAGCCGCGGCTTGGGCGGGACGACTATGTCCTCGGCGAGCATGCGGGCGGCGGAGGCTTCGGCGACCAGGTGCTCTGAGGCCTGGTCGGGTTTGCGGGCTTTGGCCATGAGGGCTTCGGCTTCGGCCTCGGCGGCGTCCTTGGCGGTCTGGGCTTCGACGCGGGCGGCGCGAGAGGCGTCCTGGAGTTGCTTTTCCATCTCGTAGATGGGCGCGGTCATCAGCGCGAAGACGTCGGACTTGCGGGAGGCCGGCGGCATGGCGCAGACGAGGTAGAGGTTGGACTGCTCGACCCAGCCGGGGCGGATCTGGATATGGACGCGTCCGCCGGCCGCGGTGGAAAGGGCGGCGAGGGCCATGGTGGCGGCCATGTCGGGCGGGGTCTGCGTGAACTCGGCGAGGGCGGCGACGTGTTCGCCGACCCACGGCGGCAGCGTGTCGATCGGGAAGGCGGGCAGCGCTGCGTGGGTGCCGAGGGGGACGGGCGGGGGCCAGCGCTCGGTGGTGCGCAGGGCGGCGAGTTCGCGCTCGGCGTCGGCGGCGATGTCGACGCCGGCCTCGCCTGCGGTACGGACGCGGCTGGCCGTGCGGGTGGTGGTCTCGATGATGCGCCGCTCGACGGCCTTCTCGGCGACGATCTCGGCGTAGTGGGCGCCGTTGGCTGCGGTGGGGACCTTCTGCACGAGGCTGTGGAGGTAGCCGGGGCCGCCGACCCGGTTGAGGTCGCCGCTCCTACGCAGGTAGTTGGTGACGGTGATGGGGTCGACGGGCTCACCGCGTTCGTGCATGCCGACGATGGCGGTGTGGATAGTGGCGTGCGCGGGCCGGTAGTAGTCGCCGACGTCGACGAGCGCGGAGACGTCGGCGATCGGGTCGAGGCCGGGCGGCTGCAGGAGCATGGCGCCGAGAGCGGCCTGCTCGGCGTCCAGGTCGTGCGGCATCGACGTATCGAGGCCGCCCGTGTCGCCGTCTCTGGGGCGTAGGGGGCGGATGTTGTCTGAGTGGTCGTGTTGGGTTGGCTGGCTCACGTGGGGCCTTCCACAAGTGGCGTGCGGACGAGGGAAGTCGAGGGGTCAGGCGGCTGCGTCGTCGTGCTCGGCGGCGTCGGTGTCGACGGCGGCCCAGACGCCGTGCCGGACGCGCGTGACGCGGCCTTCGGCGGCGAGGCGGCGCAGGGACTGGCTGACGGTGGGCAGCGGGATGTCGAGGTCGTGGGCGATGACCCCCGTGCGGGCTTGGTCGCGCTCGGCGAGGTAGTTGCAAATGGCGCTCTTGGCGCTGTCGTCGGCCGGGACGACGGGCGCCAGCTCGTCGACGTCGGCGCCCGCGTCCGCGGCGTCCTTGGTGAGCGAGACAGCCGCGGGCTCATCGGCGGGTTCGGGGGTGCCCCATGCCTCGTCGCGGCGCTGTCGCCAGGTGGAGTAGTCGGTGCCGGCGGTGGCTATTCCGTCGGCGCACAGGGTGGTGGTCTCGCCGGTGGTGGCCCACTCGAAGGGGTCCTCGACGAAGTGCGTACGCATGACGGACGAGCGGGCTTGGGGGCCGAGGCTGTAGCCGAGCCCGGAGCTGGAGGAGCCGTCCGGGAACTCCCGCGGCAGGGCGTGCGGGTCGGCGGGGATGGTGCCGTTGAAGGCGACCTGGCCTGAGAGGCGGTTCGCGGTGCGCAGGACGACGACGTTGCCAGCGGCGACCATGTCCCGCAGGGTCATGGAGTTGCCGAGCTGGGCCAGCAGCGGGACTTGGGTGACCAGGCGGAGCTTGATGCCGCACTTGCGGGCCATCTTCGCCAGGTCCTCGACGATCTTGACGCTCTGCGGGTCGGCGAGGACGGCGTGCGCCTCTTCGATCGTCAGGCACAGCAGCGGAAGCTCTTCGGTCGGCGTGAACGACGCCTTCCCACGCCGCAGTCGGCCCTTCTCGTCAGTCCACTCCATGCGCGCGAGCAGCTTGTTGCGGCGGTACATCTCCCGCTGCGCGGCCTTCAGCAGCTTCTTGCCCTCGGTCACGGAGTCGGCGAACCAGTCGACGGCGTCCTGCCAGTCGGGGAGGGACTGGCCGCGCTGGGGGTCGATGACCCAGGAGACCATCAGGGGTGAGTGCCGCTCGTAGGCGAGGAGTTGGTCGAGCAGGCGGGACTTGCCGGCGTCGGTGGTGCCGGCGATGAGGTCGTGGACGGGTCCGGAGCCGGGGCGCCAGAAGCGGTAGAGGGCGTGGCCGCCGTCGGGGTAGACGCCGATGGGCGCGATGCCGGCTGTGTGGTCGAGTAGCTGGGGGCCGGGCCAGGGGTGGACGGCCTGGAGTGGGTTGCGCTTGTAGACGGCGAGTTCGGCCTGGTTGTTGGCGCCCTCGGCCGTGGCCTCGATGACGACGGAGGACGGTGGAACGCCGAAGGCGGACGCGATGCGGCCGGTGGCGGCGACGGCCTGCTCGGTGGTCAGCTCCCCGGGCGGGAGGTTGATCAGCGCTGAGACACCGTTGCCGTCCTGGCGGCCGACGAGGTTGGTGAGCCAGGAGCCGGTGAGGGCGCCGCGGTCGTGGGCGACGCGCTGTTCCCACAGTTCGATCTCCTCACCGAGGGCGCCGTCGACGTCGCGGATTCGGTGGTGCCACCACCACGGGATACCGGCGGCCAGGAGCCAGATCAGGAGCAGGCCGGGCATGGGCGGTGCGATGCCGCCGCGAGCGGCCATGGCCAGCAGCAGGGCACCGGCCGTACCGGCGGAGGTCAGTGCGTAGGCGCGCTCGCGGGGCCGCAGCGGCCGGTCTTTGAGCCTGCGGCGGCGTAGCCACCAGGCGGTGCCGGCGGCGAGCGAGGCGTCGAGGAGCAGAGCGGTCTTCCATCCGTCGGCTGCGGCGCCGCAGGCGGCTCCGAGGGTGCCGAGGGTGACGGTGGCGTGGACGGGGGCGAGGGGACGGCGGTGCCGCCAGGAGAAGCGCGCGATGCCGCGGCTGGTGCGGAAGAGCGCGCGGGCGGTGAGAACGGCGGTCTCCAGCTTCGAGCGGCGGATGACGATGCGAGGGCGGCGACGCAGCATGACGCGGGGCTCCTTGAACAGGTCTGCGGAAGAAGGGCGTTGGGGCGCGAGGTGGGGCCGGGGTCCGGCCCGGCTGGCTGCCGGGCCGGACCTGTCGGCTGGATCAGGCGGTGTAGAACTCCTTCTTCGCGCCGCCCTCGGGTGCGGAGGCGTAGGCCTCGGCGAGGGCCTGGTGGGTCTGCTGGACGTGCTGAGCCGTCTCCATCGCGCCGCTGGCGCGCGTCTCCGCGGCGACGGCGCGGGCGTTGGCCGCCTCCAGCCGCGCGCTTGCGGACTCGGTCAAGGCGCTGACCTTGCCGAGGGTTTCGCGGTCGAGTTCGAGCTCGGTCAGGGAGCCGACCATGGTGTCGATGCGCTCGGCGTCCTGGCGGGCGCGCTCGGCGTCGGCCTGGGCGTCCTCGAGTTCGGCGTGGGCTTCGACGGCGATGGAGTTGAGTTCGGCGAGCAGCTGCTCGTAGCTGTGGACCTCGCCGCCGGTGACGGTGTTGATGGACACGGGTGTGGAACCTCCCGAAGTGGATGAGGGATTGGGGACAGGCCCGCCGCTCGGCTCGGCGGCGGGGGTCTTGGGCGCGCTCGCCGAGGGAGCGCTGGTAATCACGTGGACGGTCGCCTTGCCGCCGTCGTCCTTGGTGCTCGACTTCGCGGCCGGTGCGGAACCGGGGTCGTCGGGCGGCGTGCCGTCGCCGTCCTTGGCGGCGGAGCCGTTCTTGCGGGTGTCGGCCCAACGGCGGGCGCGTTCCTTGCCCTTGGGCCACCCGGCGCGGAAGCCGTCGATGAAGCCGCGGGCGACGAGGAAGCTGCTTAGGCCGATCGTGACGGCCCCGGAGGCGACCTTCACGCCCGTGCTGGCGCTGCGCGGTGCCGGGCCGCCGCCGCGGGCGGCGAGCTTGCGTCGCCTGTCCGCCTTGGCGTGCCGACGGTCACGTCCGGTGCGGTAGTTCTCGCGCACGCTGCTGGTGGCGTTGCTGACGCCGTCGCCGACGGCCCAGCACAGCGCCAGGATGATGATGACGAGACCCATAGGGCCTCACCTCCAAAGGGAGTTGGGTTGATGGGTGGAGCGGGTCAGAAGAGGAAGCCGCCGATGGTGCCGAAGGCGCCGGCGATCGCGCCGACGACGCCCATGACCACCGCGCCGGCGGTGCCGGGGATCGCCACCCCGGCGACCGGCAGCACGGCGGCGCAGGCGAGCGTGCGGTTGGTGATGGCCCTGTTGACGAGGTCGAAGGCGATGACGAGGAACGCCACCAGGCCGATGAGCCCGACGGCTGCGGCGCCGGTGTAGCGGCCGATGACTGTGTTCACCGCGGTATCCGCCCAGCCGACCGCCGTACGCAGCCAGTCGCCGACGGGCGTGCCGACGATCCCCACCACGCCGGCGAGGACGAGCAGGACCGTCAGCCGCGGGGCCGTCCGGCGGCCAACCGTCCGAAGCAGCACTGCGGCGATGAGGCACAGCACGCCGACGGTTACGGAGATCGAGGCGTCGAGGAACGACATGGAATCAACTCCCTTCAAGATCAACTTTTGTGACTTTCGGTGACTGCGGGTTCACGCGCGCCTGCGCGCGCCTCCGCGTTGGCGTGGGCGGGCGTGTGAATGTCGCCGTGAATTTCACGCGCCCGCTCACGCTGCGTGAGTTCGGTCGAAGTGACGGGCCCAGGCGTCGAGGTCGTCGGCGACCTGCTGCCAGGCCCTCTCGCGCTCCTGCGCGGGGAGGTCGGCGAGCCGGGCCCGCAGCTCGTCGAAGGCAACGGCGGCCAGCGCAGCGGAGGTTGGCGCCGCGGCTCGCTTCGCCGCGAAGTGCGCGGCTTCGCGCTGGCGGCGGGCCTTCTGCCGGCGGCTCATCGGGCCTCACCACCGCTGAGCGGGACCTGCGGCCCGCGATGCTGGGTGCGAGGGGTGGAAGTCCACACGCCCCAGCGGCTCTTCACGGCCATCCCGTCGGCGGCGAGGTACCGCAGAGCCGAGCTGACGGTGCTGCGGGGCAGGTCGAGCTCGTCGGCGATCTCGCCCGTACGGGACTCGCCGTTCTCGTCGAGGTGCTCATGCACCCGTGTACGGATGCGGGCGGGGACGGCCCAGCCGGGCAGGTGGCCGTAGTCGGGATGCAGCCGCTTAGCCGGTGCTGTCAGCACGAAGCGGACGATGCGTCCGGCGCCGAAGCAGGCGAGCGCCGCCAGCGCCAGGCCGGGTGCATCCGACGGCGCGTGGGTGGGTGAGTCACCGATCGCTGCGGACGCGGCGAGGACGCCCGCGTAGAGACCGGGCAGTGCGCAGACGATGTCCGCCAGGTCGGCGAGGACGTCGAGCGCGTTGGCGGCGACGACTCGTGGGGTGTGCCATCGGCTGTAGCGGATGGTCTCGTCGGACACGGTGCGGTACCTCATTTCTGGTTGGTGGTGCGGTCGTTGCTGGTGGCGCCATGGGTGGTGGGGGTGAGCAGGCCTTCGGCGGCCATGAGCGCCTTGGCCTTGGACTGGCGGCAGCCGAGGGCATCGGCGGCCTGGCGGATCGAGGCGGGGGCCCTGCCGGCGGCGGCCAGGCGCCGCAGGAGTGCGCGGCGCCCGTCATCAGTGCTCGGCTTCTCGGCCCCCGGCTTGGTCGCCGCCTTCTGCGTCCGGCCGGTGGCCCGGTGGGTGCGTCCGGTCCCCGGGCGGGACGCAGCCGAACGAGGCGCGTCCGGACGCGGGTCGGGTGCATCCGGCTCGGGTGCGTCCGGCGTGGACGGGATGCGTCCGGGCTCGGGTGCGTCCGGTGCCGGGCGGGTGCGGTCGATGGCTTCGGCGAGCGGGACGCCGTAGCGGGCCAGTCGTAGCGGCAGCCGCATCTGCTCAGGCGCGGTGCGGCGCCAGTTGCGGCCGTAGCGGGCGCGCAGTTGCTCGCGGTAGACGGCCCAGTCCTGCTCGATGGCCACCGCGGTCTCGTAAGAGCGCAGCTCCCACAGCTTCATGCGTCGCCACAGGCCGAAGGTGGAGGGGAAGGCCAGCAGCCAGCGGGCCAGCCGGACGCCCTCCATGTGCTTGTCGGCGGTGATGTCGGCGACGCGTCCTACCGCGTGCCGGGCTGCCTCCACGGCGACGATGAACAGCACCGGGATGACGGCGTGCATCCCGACACCGAGCGCGTCCGGCCACGCCGCCGCCGCGTTGAAGGCGACCGTTGCGGCCGTCAGCAGCCAGGCGGTCTGACGCAGCAGCGGGAACGCGATGCGCAGCCACGTCAGCAGCAGATCCAGCGCGAGCAGGACGACGATCCCGGCGTCGATACCGATCGGGAAGTACGGCGCGAAGGCGCCGAAGCCCTTGCGTGCGGCCAGGTCCCGTACGGCGCTGTAGGAGCCGGTGAAGCCGATCGCGGCGATCACCAGCGCTCCGAGCACCACCACGGCGATCAGCAGCCAGCGCACCTTGGACGGGCCTGCGGTCTGCCGCGGCAGGTCGTCCTGGCCGTCGTCGACGGACGCCGGCGACTCGTCGGCAGTCGGCTCTTCGGCGGGGGATTCGCTCCGAGCTGTGGGCTCGGGAGGGACGGGTGTGAGAGGTCGGCCGTCGGCGGCGACCAGGCCGCCGCAGGCGGGCGGCTCGGTGCCGTTGACGGGGGCGAGTACCGGGTGCGACACGGTCAACTCCAGGCAGGGTCAGCAGAGTTCAGGGGTCAGGAGGTGGTCTGGCGGTGCTGGGCGATGAGCAGCGCCAGCCAGCGGCCGTTGTTGGTATGGCCCGCGTAGGAGCCGTCGGGCGCCCAGGCGTGCCACCACAGCGAGGGCCGGCCGAAGAAGCGCTCGACGGTCAGCGCGACCGTGTAGCCGTCCAGCACACCGGCCTCGACGGGAAGCCCGAGCAGGGCGGGGAATCGCATGGCCACTCACCCCTCCCTGCGCGCGCCGACGAGGGAGTGGGGCAGGTAGGGCCAGGCGGGCTCGACGTACGCCTCGGGATCGGTACGGCGCAGGTACTCCTCCAGGCCCGCGGCCTGCTGTGCCGCCCAACTGATCTGGGCGTCGTGCAGCTTGAGGAGCTCGGCGCCGCCAATCCGGCTGTGGTGGGTGCCGATCCGCCAGGCGATGCGGGCCGCGGCCAGGGCGTCAGCCTCGGCGGTGTGCGCCGACTCGTGGCGTACGCCGTAGTGCGCGGCGAGCGCTGGCAACTTCCGGGAGCCGCGCCGGTAGCGGTCGATCTGCCGGTCGAGCACCAGCGGGTCGATGACCGGCGCCACGTCCAGCCCTGCCAGCCGCTCGACCAGGGGGAGCACGCCGTGCCGCCGCGCCTCGCGGTCGAGCAGGGTCAGGTCGTAGCGGGCGTTGAAGACCACGACCGGAACGCCGGCGCCCAACTGCTCAGCCAGAGCCGCGGTGATGTCCTCAACGACCTCGGCCGCATCGGAACCCTCGGCACGCGCCTGGTCGGTCGTGACTCCGTGGATCGCCGTGGCCTGCTTGGGAATCTCAACGCCCGGATCGGCCATCCACGTGCGGCTGTCGGAGGGCCGGCCACCGCCGACGGCGACGACAGCCGCGGTGACGACACGGTCGTTCTCCGCGTCCACGCCGGTCGTCTCGGTGTCGAAGGCCACCATCCGGCCTTGCGCCCACGGGGAGTTGACGTGCGTGGTCATCATGCGGCCCTCCCCTCGTGAGCGCGGGAGGCGCCGAGTCGGCCGGCGCGGCGACCGTTGACCGTGCTTTGCGTGCTGGCGGGCCCGTCGGCGGTGAGCCATCCGCCACCGCCGCGCTTGACGACGTACATGGCCTCGTCGGCACGCCGCAGAGCGAGCGGCAGATCCGGGCTTGGCAGTTCACCGCTCCAGCAGGCCCCGATCGAGGCACCCAGCTGAAAGCGGTCGCGGCCGTGGCCGACGGGAAGGCACAGCCCCTGGTGCAGCGTGGCCAGCGATCGGTGAAACGCCTCCGGATCGACAGCGCGCACGGCGAGCGCGAACTCGTCGCCGCCCAGGCGAGCAGCGGCGCCGTCGACCGGCTGGCCATCCAGCCATTTCGTCAACCTGGCGCCGCTGGCCCGGATGGCCTGGTCGCCGGCCGCGTGGCCGTAGGTGTCGTTGACGGCCTTGAAGCCGTCCAGGTCGATGAGGACCACGGCGCACGGGCCGCAACGCAGCATCCGCGCGGCACGCCGCTCGAAGGCGGCACGTCCGGGAAGACCGGTGAGCGGATCGCGGCGTGCGCGGTCCAGCTGGCGGCGCATCCACACCGTGTGGAAGCCCCAACCGGCAAGCGGGACGGCAGCCGTGGCCGCAGCTATCAGACTGCTCATGCGGCCCTCCCAGTGCGGGCGGGCTGGCAGCTGTGGGCGCGGGCGGCGCGGCGAGCGGCCTTCTGGCTGCGGTAGGTGCGGCGCCAACCGCAGTCCGGGCAGCGGGTCTTGGCACTCATGCGATCCGCCTCCCAGCAAGCGGCAGCGGCCCGGTGAGCAACTCCTCGGCCAGCTGCGGCTCGTACTCGGGCAGCTGACCGAGCTGGTCGAGGGTGTCGATGAGGACGGACAGCGGCAGCGCGTGGCCGTCGTAGTGCGCGACGACCGCGGCGCGGGACGCGCCCAGCAGCTCGGTGTGGTCGTGCCGCAGCGCGGCCAGCTGCCGGCGCAGGTACGTGTTGCTGCGGGCCAGTTCGGAACGTGTCGGGGTCGACATGTGAGGAGGAACCTCCACAAGTAGGGCGCCGCCGGCCGCACGCGGCCAAGGCGACGGGGCCTGCGGCCCGGCGGCGTCAGGACGAGCGAGAGAGCAGAGAGCGGGTCAGCGGTAGGTGGTGAGGCTGCGCATCACCAGCACGCAGCACGTGATCGCGACAGCCGAGATGCCGACAGCGACGGCGACCACGGCGACCGACAGCAGCAGCGAGACCAGGACGACGCCCACCACCAGCGCGCCCACGGTGCCGACACCCACAGCCGAAGGCTTGAACTGCTGTCGGCCAGGGACCTGTTGACCGTGGCTGTGATGCGAGCAGCAGCTCGGCGCCGCATTCGCGTGCGGGCCGACGGTGACCGCATGCTCGGCTGGCGGCTGGGCCGCCGTCGCCAGCGAGGCGAACTGCCGCCCGGAAGCGTCCGTGAGCACGTACGCCTGGCTGGTCTGCGAGTTCGTGTGCTCAGTCATGCGGCCTCACCGCCAACCTGCCGTGCCCGCTTGCGCCGCAGCGCTCGGCGCTGGTTGGCGGTCAGACCGCCGAAGACGCCGAACTGCTCGTTGTTGTCCAGCGCACGCTCCAGGCACGCCGCACGCACGGGGCAGGACTCGCAGATGCTCTTGGCCAGCTCGATGTCTGCGGGCCGGTCGGTGAAGAACAGCTCGGTCTCCACGTCGGCGCACGCGGCGCCGGCCTCCACGTTGGGGTCGGCGCCCGGCACGGGAGGGCCACCGGGTCCACGGCGGTTCGGGTACACATACGGCCGCTTGGCCTGGCGCAGGTGCGGGCGGGAGGAGCCCACTACGCGGATCGTCACGGGACGAACAGTCATCTCAGCGCACCCCCTCACGCTCAAGCTGCGGGCCGGGGGTCCACATGTGGCCGCAGCTCCCGCACACCTCACGTGCAGCCGATCGGCACCGTGAGACGGACGTCGGGCTCTGGCAGCGCGGGCACTTGGCCGTCGCACACGCAGGACGCTGGTCGTAGAACGGACGCGTCGACATCACGCGGCATCACCACCGCGGCCGGTGTCGGGGCCCTCGACCGGGGCGTAGACCTGCACCTGCCGGCCGCCGACCAACACATGGGTCTCGAACAACCACGTGCGGTCGTTGAGGGGCTTCACCAGGGCGATACCGCCGGCCTCCTGCGCGATCCGCGCAACCGCCTCGCACCGCTCCCCCGGCTCACAGTCGAACTCGGAGACCTGCACGCCGATCGAGCCGTCGGTATGGACCACCACGTACAGATCAGGAAGGTCAGGAAAGCCCTCCAGGAAGTCCGCGATCAGCCGCAGACTCGCGACTGTGCTGGACGTGCTCAGCCGTTCCGGCCGGGCATCGACCGCCACATCGGCGGTACGCTCGTTGAGCATCGTTGAACTCCTCAGTTCACTCGCGATGTCGGGCCTCGGTGAGGTCGACCAGGAGTGGCAGCTCCCGTTCGGCCGTTCTCGCCGGGGCCTCTTGCTGTTCTCCGTCAGGCGGCCTCGGCCGCCGGCGCCGTGCCCGCCGAGCTCACGTACGCGTCGTACGCGGGCCGCGGGATCCGCAGAGTGCCGCGGCCGGCACCCACACGGATGGCATGCAGCCGACCTGCCTCGATCTCGCGGTAGACAGTGGCCACGTGAACGTCGAGAAGTGCGGCGACGTCCTTCACCTTCAGTGGCCGCTGGTCGGTCGTCGGCTTGGACAAGTTGAACCTCCTGAGTAGGTCGCAAGGGGCGCTGCTTTCGCACGCACCACCTTGCTTTGCCGTGTGTACATGGTTGAGCTATGTGCACATAGTTGTCAAGCGATCGCGTTGCCTTTCTCGGCGAGAACCTGCTCGTTCCCCGGTCATCTGCGATGTGCTCAACTAGGTACGGCGACGACCAGGTGCACATAGGAGGATCCGGAGTGGGCGAGCAGACGGGGCTGCCTGAGTACCGACGGGTCATGAACGACCTGCGGCGCCAGATCGCGAACGACGTCCTCCCGCTGGGGGAGTCCATCCCGTCTACCGCGGACCTCATGGAGGAGTACGGCGTCTCGGTCACGGTCGTACGGCGCGCAGTCGCCGAGCTCAAAGGCGAGGGCCTGCTACGCGGCCAGCCCGGCAAGGCCGTGTACGTGCTGGCGAAGCCGAGCGACTCGCCATCTGCCCACACTCCGGAGTACGAGGCGATCATGGGCGAGATCCGCGCGTTGAGGGGCGAGATGCAGAGCCTCGCTCGTCGGCTCGGGCAGCTCGAAGATGCGGTCGGTCCTCAGTAACGCGGCTGAACAGCTGGTTCACCCGGTCCGACAGATCGTGGGCTTCCTCAGCCATCTCCCGTAGGACTACGGTCAGTTCAGCGCGCTCGCTTTCCGTCAGTGCCATGTCCGAGCTCCAAGCCCTGCTGCGGTTCGATCAGTTGATCCAGTGGCAATGACGGTAGGGAGGACGTACCGAAGTACCCCGGAAAAACCTTCCGGGGTCCGACCGGCCCGCGGGGTGAAGCTCTGTCCATGCGAGGAATGACGGAGAACCTGACCATCGGTGAGCGCGTCGCCTGGTACCGCCGGCGGCGCGGAATCCCCCAGGAAGCGCTGGCCGGCCTCATCGGACGTACGACGGACTGGCTGAGCAAGGCGGAGAACAACCGCATCGACCTCGACCGGCTCTCGGTCATCAAGTCCCTGGCGGACGCGCTCGACGTGTCGCTGGGCGACCTGCTCGCCGAGCCGACGCTCATGGACTGGACGGCCGACAGCGGTCGGCGCACTGTCCCCGCACTTCGCGAAGCCCTCATGGACTACCGGCAGTTGACGCCGCTGCTCGGCACCCCGACCGAGGGCGAGCCGCCCGCGCTTCCGGAGCTCCGGGCGAACGTCGCCGACGTCCTCGATGCCTACCAGGCGTCCCGCTACGGCTACGCCACTGGGCGGCTCCCGCTGCTCCTGGCGGACGCACTGCTCGCCGCCCGCTCGTACAGCGGCCGCGAGGGCGAGGAAGCCAACGCACACCTGGCCATGACGTACCAGGGTGCGGCCCAGGTGCTCGGCAAGGTGGGGGAGACCGAGCTGGCGTGGATGGCCGCCGACCGAGGCCTCGCCGCGGCCCAGCAGAGCGGAAACCGCTCGGTCACCGGCTCCCTGTTCCGATCAGTCGTGCACTGCCTGCTCTCAACCGGTCGCTTCAAGAACGCCGTCCAGCTCGTCGACGACGCCTCGACCGTGCTCGAGCCAGAGCTCGCCGACGCCTCACCCGGCTACCTGTCCGTGTACGGCACGCTCTTCCTCGCCGGCTCAATGGCCGCGGCCCGCGCCGAGGACCGCTCGACCACACAGACGTACCTCCGGGAAGCCGAGAACGCCGCTCGCCGACTCGGCGCAGACGCGAACCACATGTGGACGGCCTTCGGCCCGACGAACGTCGGCATCCACCGCGTAGCCACAGCGGGGGAGTTCGGCGACATGCAGGTAGCGGTCGAGCTCGGCCAGCACCTCGACGTGACGGCGCTGCCCGCGGAACGCCGCGTACGGCATCACCTCGAGGTCGCCCGCGCCCTTAACGCCTGGAACCGTACGGACGAAGCCCTCGACAAGGTCCTCGAAGCCGAACAGGATGCCCCCGAGCAGGTCCGGCACCACTATATGAGCCGCGAACTCGTCGTCGGCTGGGTCCGCGGCACCAAAGGGCAGCCCTCCCGCTCAGTCGCGGACCTGGCGCACCGTCTCCGGGTTGTGTGAGCCGGTTAGGGTCGGTGATGTGAGCGAGCACCGAGCCGAGAACGAGCACGAAGCCAAGATGGCGCGCCCGCGCATGGCAGCGGGCGCGCTCTTCTTCGATGAGCACGACCGCGTCCTCATGGTCGAGCCGGCGTACAAGGACTACTGGGACATCCCCGGCGGCTACGTCGAGAAGGGTGAGTCCCCCCGTGAGGCGTGTATCCGCGAGGTTCGCGAGGAACTGGGCATCACGCCGCCGATCGGCCGGCTTCTGGCCGTCGACTGGGCACCGAACCCGGGGGAGGGGGACAAGGTGCTCTACCTCTTCGACGGCGGGGTCTTGAGTCCGAGTGACACTGAGCGCGTGCACTTGCAGGCAGAGGAGCTGACCGGCTTTGACTTCCATGATCTCGCTGAGCTGTCGACGCTGACCATTCCTCGTCTCGCTCGAAGGATCACTGCTGCCATGGAAGCTCGGGCCCTGGACAGGGTCGCTTATCTGGAACACGGAGAGCCAGTACCGGCTACCGATTCTTGAGGGTGCCTGCTGGAGGTCGCAGACGTCTCTGATGTCGGCCTACGTCGACGAGACCCATTGCCCAGCAGTTGACTCCTAGACGACGACGGAAATCAGGTCGGCGGAAGCCCGCAGTCGAACTTGGCGTCGCGACGCGCGACGACCTTGCCACTTACCTAACAGTTACCTTAGAAACGTCCAGACGCCACAACCTTGAGAAAGCTACGGCACAGCAATTCAGCAAAGTCCTCGGATGTCCGGAGTTCGCGAAGCTGACTTAGTGTAATAACTAGGATGCGACGCCCATCCTGTTGAGCCATGGCGATCTTAAAATGCGCCGCGGTGAGGTTATCCGCGTTTCCTGTGACTCCATTTGCTGCGACTAGAACACCAAGCTGAACCCCTTTTTCCTTGAGTTTTGTTACGAAAGCACCAACCTCCTTTGCTCCAACAGGTGCGTCCCAATTCTTGCACTCGACCAAAAAGCACACAGGGAGAACCTGCATCCAGCGGGCCTCCTGAGTGTTGGCCACAGACACGTCTATCTCTGATCCTTTAAACACGTCTACGCCGTTCGACTGGGTCATGAGACCTGGAATCTCGCCAAACAAGTAGCAGACGAGTGACTCCAAAGCGTCACCGCGGGCTTTGGTAGTAAGACTCTTGTCCATTCCCAGACTGACATATTCTTCGATCTTGGTAATCGAATACTTGGGCATGCGATCACTCGCTCGACGAGTGTGTGATCGCATCTGAAATCACCTGCGAGAGGGCGGTAAGCCGTAGTCTGTGTAGAAGGTCAATCGCTGAAATAATCTGCGTTCGCCCGGCGGAATGTCGATCGGCTGAGAACTGCCTACCTTCATAATCGTTATAGACGACAAGTCCCAGATTAGCTCGGCGTTCTCGAACCAAGTGCTCCAATTGAAGCTCTGCTTCAGCCAACCGCTGTTCCGACAGTCGACCACTTTTGCATTCAACGAGCACGATGTTCGAAGACTCGTCCGATGGGATGAAGGCAAAGTCCACGACTGAGTCAGAGTAGTTTCCCAGTGAATGCCCCTGGGTGTGGTCCTTCTCTGCCAGGGTGGCTCCTGCTTCGGTCAGTAGTTGGATAATCAGCTTCTCAAATGCAATCCCGTAATTTTCCGTTCCTTTGAGCGTTTCCAATCGCTGCCTGTAGTGTTCGACATCGAGCAAACGTGACTCTGGAGAATGTATCTGGGTAAATGGTGTAGAGCCATCGCTGTCGGTGATAGCGGCGCTGGCAGAGCCATCAAATATAGTATGACTCGAAAAAGTCGCCCCGCTGAACTCTGAATCGTGTTCGGATGTGGCTTCGCCGCCCTGGAACGCCACCCCGCGAAACCGGGTATCCCCCGTGAACCTCACGTGGTCAAACCAAGCGCTCTTCTCGAACTTCGCTCCGGTGAACCAGGCACGGCTCTCGAACGTCGCAGCCTCGAACTGGGCCTCGTCTTTGAACGTCGCCTCGCCAAACCAGGCGTCGTCTTTGAACGTCGCCTCGCTAAAGCTGACGGTCTTCTCGAACGTCACGCCGCCAAACCAGGTGGCGCCTCGGAACATCACCTTTCCAAACAAGGCGGCGCCCGTGAACGTCGCTCCTTCGAACCCAGCGCGCCCCTGGAACGTCACTCGGTCCCATCGGACGGCTCCGAGCCGTGGCCGATGGTCGGGGTCGCGTACGGCATTCAACAGGTCTCGCAATAGAGCCGGGTTGAAGGTTGTGCCTCGGTGGTCCACATCGCTGCCGGGGCGGAGAGATGACAAGTACGTACTGCGCTCGCCGGCGTCGAGATGCGCCAAACAGGCTCCGAACAGTTCTGCCTCAGCCCCCGTGCATTCACCGTGCGGTCGTGGGACGCGGTGACCCCGGCACCCCACCGGGTCTTGCGGGCTGGCACCGTGGCCACAGTGCGGGTAAGGAGGAGGAGCGATCGACATAGGGGAGATCATGCCCTCACCAACGCAACCGGCGTCAGGGTCAGTTCCTGGCGGAGCGATCTGACTGCTCATTGCTCGACGCAGACGGCGGTCGATGTCCCCTACCTGCCGTGGTCGGCTCGCCGTCAGATAACACCCCAGCCCGTTGCTCTGGTCAACCTTGCTGCACTTGGCGGCAGCAGCCGCAGGGTTGCGATTTGGTGCCTTGCAAGGGCCCAACACTCCTGCTTGCGAAGTAGTTGACTACTAAGCGGAGTCATGGGCGCCCCAGAATAGTTAGGCGAGAGGTCACCGCAGCGAGATGGTGGGATGTTGCCCACGCACGCCACTCCGTTCCGCCGCCTGCTCTTGGCCGTTCTCGTTCGGCGCACTCCAGAAGACGTGCGTCACCCCACGAGGTCCGGGCACCGCTGGAGGGCCAATACGGCGAGTCAACTAAATCTCGACTTAGAACGAAGAAGTCGTCATTTCCTCGACGCCTCTTGGCATAAACGAACACCTGCCAGTTGATGTCCGAGGTGTAGCGCATGTTCGGATGAGGCGCTCCGCGGCTTTGCGCTGGCATGCGGGGATGGGTCACACCGAAGTCCGCGAAGTCTAGGCGACGGGTCTGCCATTTGTCAGTAACATCAGCCCAGAGGAGCGCGTCCTCTCTTTTGACTGGTGTTGCTCGCCCTCGCGGAAAACCCGACAGATTGAAGGGAAAAGCACCAGCAGCAACACATATTCGCCGCCAAGGCCAGGGTGCCAGGCGCTCTAGTGATTCAGTGACCTCTCCTACACGCACATGCCGGCTGTCTTCGGACTGCACTGGCCCCGCATCGATGAGCAGATCGATCTCTTCCGGGTCTACACGGAGTACTCTGAGAAGATTACGGATGTGCTCGCCTTCCAAGAGTCCTCGCGAAACATCTAAAGATGAGGCGCGAAGGCACCCACCTTGCTCGTGCAAGTTCATTACTGCAGAGACCTCGGTAAGCATTTTTTGAGTGTCAGTTATTCTGAAAACCGGACACATAGCGACCTGCCGCTGACCCAGTGATTCACCGACTCTCATCATTGGTCCACCGATATCGACTCGCGAGGCATTCGTCCCCGACAAGGCGCTGCAGTCGACTGAAAGAACCATCCCGTCCGGGGTACTGTCGACGGCGTGAGTGCAAAAGGTAGCCACTTCGGAGTCCGGCACGATCTCCATGACTGGACGAATCTGGGATTGAACCTCTGCCGACGCATGTTTCAGCGCCAGAAACTCCCCCTTCTTACCCTTGAGGATCGGAACGTAGGTCACCGGCCACCCCCTGGATGCAAGGCACATTCACTCAGTTGAAGTACGCATCGCTCCTGCCAGGGTGGCCGAGCAACCCCAGAATCGATAGAGACACAAACAAGCCAATGTGTCGATGCCTGTGGCCGAGTCGTTCATTTAAGGATCTGTTGATGTTGGAAGAGCCGCTGATCTTCGCATCTGGCGAATCTTGCGAGCCAGTCGATCAGCGCCCCTCACGCATGCACGCCGTTGCATCAAACAGAAGGGCGCAGTAAGGGCGCACAGCAGCAAAGCCCGCCATGCTGTTAGTTGCCCGGTAGAGGACGCAAGCACAAACGATTTCGGACGCTTCTACCCCGTAGACCCAAGGTCATGACGTCAGACGGCGCGCGTGGGTGCCCACCTGGCGCGCTGCTGTGAGCAGTGAGATTGCCTTGGCAATCCGCTAGAGGGAGTGCAGTGGCAGGACTTCCTCCAGGTAGCTCTGCGTCGCGCGGTCGGTGGAGTAGAGACGGGTGCCTTTGGTGCCTCTTGTTGAGAGGACGCGGTAGCTGTTGAGGGCGTATTGCAGGTAGCGGGGCGGGGGAAGTTCCTTCAGAGCGGGGTCGTGGCTGGCTTGGGGCCTCGCTTCCCAGCGACCGTTGTGACGGATGAGGTCGTCTCCGATGATGACGACGTTGTAGGCGTACTCCATACCTTGCGCGGTGTAGATGCAGCCGACCTGATCGTGCCCACCCTTGTCTGTGGCCCAGAAGGGGCGAGCCGGAACGTCTGCACTGTCGAGGCCCGTCTCGTCGGCTCGCGAGTTCCAAGGGCGTTCCCATACGCGTCGGCCCTCGGGGCTGTCAAACGCGATCCGGACTTCCCGGCGGAGCGGAGGGGTGGGTGGGGAGTCCCAAGGCCAGCAGAAGCCAGCAGCGATGCGTGCTGTGTGTCCGGCGCTTTGGTGGCGTTCAACCCATTCGGTGAAATGTTCGGGGTCGCTTGCGATGGCGAGATCGTAGTCCGCTCCTGCCCAAGGTGAAACCGTGCCGTGGGGCTGGAGGAGTTGGTCGATCCACTGGTGGTAGGCGGTGGATCCGTTGCATCGGAACTGGGTGGTCAGGTCGATGTGCCGGAAGGTGCGGTCGTTGTCGTGAGCGTGCTGCGCGAGTTGGGCGAGTGTGATGCCCTCGGTCGGCCGGACGATCTGGCGTTCGTCGAGGAACAGGACGCTCACTGCGGCCCGGTCCATGAGCTTTCCCAAGGTGGTCGGGAACTTGTTGCGTTGGTGGTCGGGGTAGGTGCGGGCACGGTGAGCCTCATCGAGGAGGATCACGCTGTTCGACGTCACGCTGGTGGGGACCTTGTCGAGGAACGTGGTGATGAGACCACGTGACTCGTCTCCGACCGTCCGCTTCAGCTGTCGCGTGAGGGTGCCGGACGGGGAGAGGAGTCGCGGATTGGCGTTGTGGCGGCTGCACAGATCGCCCAGGAGCCTGCATGCGATGACGGTCTTCCCCGTGCCCGGTCCGCCGGTCACGACGATGGTGCTCTTGCGGCCTCTCCGTTGGGCATCGGTGACGGCATGCCAGACCTCTTGGCGGGCGAGGTCCTGGTCTCCGACGAGGGCCAAGGCGTCGTTGCCTTCGATAACCCTGCCGGCCCGTGCGAGCAGTCCGGGTGACGGCTGGTGCTCCGTGGCCAGGAAGGCCGTGACGTCTTCGGGTGCGGGAGGCTGCAGGTCGGTGCATGCCAGCCGCTCGGCGAGCAGTTCCGGAGCGGTGCCTGCGTCGAGATCGTCGCGTCCCAGGACGGGGAAGTCGGCTGACGGGCCATGCGCGGAGAGTTCACGTAGCTTCTTGACCAGATCTGCTGGGGCGTCGTGGAGGACCGCGACGCCGCGGACGCTCAGTTCGAGTTCGTCAGTGGACACCCAGTCCTGCAGGTAGCGCGCGTATCCGCCGACCTGCCGGGCAGGGTGCTGGACGGTGCGCTCCCCAATCCCGATCAGCCCACGACGTGCTGAATCGATGCGGGCGTGAGTCCACTGCTTCAGCTCGATGACAACTACACACAGGCGACCGTCTGGCAATTTCCCGATGACAAGAGCATCGATACGCTCGCCCGTAGCGGGAAGGGCGTACTCCAACAGCACGTAAAGCGGAGCCAGTTGGGCACGGCACAGGGCCTTCAGCAGAGCGGGCCAGCTGCGACGCCAGCTGCGTACTTCCTCCACGCTGGGGGGCGTTCCGAAGGATCGTGTGAAGCGCTGTTCGCAAGCCGTGATGAAATCCGGGTGAGTCACGTGCCGAGCCGTTTCGTCAACCGATCCCGCGTGAAGGTGCATGGTCCCAATCCATACCAGCCACGGATGACAACCCGCCTGTGTGGAGGGTGAGTTGGGCTCGTGCTGTCTGCACTGTCTGATACTGCTGAAGGCATGACGATCAGAGCACTTGAGCAAGCGCTGGCCGACTTCGCGGCCGAACGCGATTGGGAGCAGTTCCACACTCCGAAGAACCTGGCGATGGCGCTAGCAGGGGAGTGCGGTGAGCTCCTCGAGCTCTTCCAGTGGCTCACGCCTGATCAGTCAACCCACGTGATGGACGACCCACGCCAGGCCCAGCGCGTACGGGAGGAGATGGCGGATGTCTTTGCCTACCTGCTGAGGATGGCCGACGTCCTCGAACTCGACCTGGAGCAGGCAGTCGTAGAGAAGATCGAGAGCAACCGCAACAAGTACCCAGTGCACCTGGCACGTGGACGGGCCGACAAGTACACAAACCTGGGGGAAGAAGACTGATGCGCATCGTGATGCAGCCGGCACGTCGGTCCGACAAAGTCGTCAACCAGCACTACCTGGACACGATCGCCAACCCCGTCGTCTTCGACGAACACGCCGACCTGTTGGAGCCTGGGGTCATGGACGAGCTCAAGCAGCTCTTCCCCGACGGCTCCGCCGAAATGTGGGGCGTTGTGCCCGGCAAGGGGGGCGCCAACCTTCCTCGCATCAACAAGATGAGTCCAGGCCAATGGGTCTTCTTCACCGGCGACAAGAAGCTCTACTTCGGCGGCACGATCGCCCTGATGTGGCACAACAAGGCCTTGGCCGAGAGGCTGTGGGACACAGACGCAGCAGGTAGTACGTGGGAGTACATGTACGCCCTCTCCGGGACCCGCGGCTTCGACATACCAATCAGTGAAGTCCGCCAGCTCCTGGGCTGGAACGCCAATCGCAACATCATGGGCATCACCGTCCTCAACGAAGACGAAAGCGACACCCTTCAGACCCTCCTCACCCTCGATCCAGCCACCGCCGCTACCTCCCCGCTTACCGCGCAGGACGAGCGAGCAGCCGTCAACGCGTTCGACGGCGACCTGGAACGCAAGGCACAGCGCGCCCAGCGAGGAGAGCAAGCAGCACTCAAACGCCGCCTGCTGCCCGGAAGCACCGGAGAATGCGCCCTGTGCGGACGAGAACTACCTGCAACTTTCCTCATCGGCGCCCACATCAAGAAGCGCGCGATGTGCACCGACGACGAGAAGCGTGACCTGGCCAACATCGCCATGCTCGCTTGCACCTTCGGATGCGACGCGCTTTACGAACACGGCTACGTAGCCATCGCGCCAGGAGGCACCATCCAGGTGAGCCCTTTGGCCTACGACCTCCCTGGCGTCGCCACACATATCCAGGAGAGGCTCGCCGACCGCACCGTCACCTGGTGGAACGAAGACCGAGAGCCCTACTACCAATGGCACCGCACGCACACCTTCAAGACGACGCCGATGCACTGAATGGTGGGACCGCGAGAGGCTGGGCCGCGTTGGGGAGCAGGCCGGAACCCATGTGCGCGTGCTGCGTCCTGACCTCACCTACTGGGTGGACAACGTGAACAAGGGACTGCGGACGGTGGACCAGGGGACCTGGGAGTGGTCCAACCCGAAGATCGACAAGCCGTCGTTCTTCCCCACGGTGGCGATGCCTCAACTGATCGGTCCCTCAACCGCCTCCAGGATCACCTTGCCAGAAAGGGACGCATACCACCGGTCCCTGACGGCCACTCCGCCACCTTGCGCTGGCGGGCAGCTGGCGCGACGGTTGGGCCTCGCGTGAGCTGGCGTTTTTTCATGCGTGGTGGGCGATACTTGTCCAGTTTCCCTGGGGGGCGTGCCGTAGGGCTCGCACTCACCGAGGGGACACAGCCGTAGGCGGGTTCGTCGTCGGCGAGGCAGGAGCCTTCGGCTGTCCGAAGCCGGGGGTGAGCAGTAGCGCGAGGAGCGTCGCGACGGTGGCCCCTGAGGTAATCGACGCCACCACGTCCCCGCGGCCGACGGCGCCGTGCGCCCGCGCGGTGTACTTGAAGACCGAGATGCCCACGGTGATGCCCACGACGATGAGCAGGACCGACAGCGGCGCGATCTGGATGGTCACGAAGATCTCCTTGGCTTGTCCCGCCGAAACACGGCGGCTCTGTCTGTGCCGGGCGGCACGACGTCATGTCACCAAGGGGGCTATGGGAGGGGCGATCCCGAGACTTCGCGAGGTTCTACGCTCTGCCCATGGCGAGGACCACGAGCACGGCGATGCGCGAGCTGATGGAGCTGTCTGGGGCGTCTCAGGCGCAGATTGAGCGGTGGCAGAAGCGAGGCTTCCTGCCGAGACTTCCCAGGCTGTACACCGGGGGCGGAGGTAGCGAGTCGGCACTCAGCGAAGAGACCGTCGAGCGGGCGCGGCTGCTGGCAGACCATGCGCGGCAAGGCGCCTTGACGATGGGCCCGATCTCGTTGATCGCCACTCTGTCCGAACCGGATGTCGCTCTCCTGCGGGAAGCGGTCATCGAGAACCTTACGCAGCTGCGCCACCGCGTAGGCATGGACGTCCAAGTCTGCTCGCCGCAGGAAGCGGCGATCGCCCGGCAGAGTGCTGCCGATCGGAAGGCAAAGCGCCAGGGCCGTACCCAGCGCCTGAAGAACATCGCAACGGGCCCGGTCAAGGAGGGATCAGCGCTTGAGTTTGTCGAACTGCTGACGCTGTTCAACCGGGACACGGATGAGGAGATCGACGCTGGCGACCTGGAGGCTGCGGTCGATTTGGTGGTCGCCCGTGTCAAGGAGAACCTATCCCGCCTGATCGGTGTCCCCGTCGATCTTCTGCCGCCTGAGATGGAGGCGGGCCTCAGAGCCGATGCCCGCCGACAGCTGCTTGGCGCCCCGACGTTGCGTGACCAGTGCGACCTGGTCCGATCCGTGCCTGAAGGCTTACTGATTAGGGCATGCCGCCTTGTCCCGATGGTCCGGCGGATTCAGATCGCGGCGGTGGAGTCCGCGAGGCTGGCTCACGCAGTGCGTACCGGCACGCTGGCGGCGAAAAGGCTCGGCGCGTGGCAGGACTTCCCGATGCCGTACGCCAACGTGGAGCGCATGGAGGCGCACCCGATGTGGGAGCGGTGGGGGAGCAAGGTGATCGAGGCCGGAGCGGTGCGCGACAGCGGCGACGGTCCGCGCATCGTGGTGTGCCTGGAGAACCCGGGCACCTTGGACGAGCTGGAAACTTACGCTGACTTCCTGGTGGCATTGATGCCGGCGCAGGCCTTCCACCGCCTGGCGTTCCATCGCCCCGGGCCCGGAAGCCGGACAGTCCAGTGAGTCCTGTTTTATGAATGGTTGCTCCTGAAACACCCTCATGGAACGCTCCTCGCCAAGGTGCTCAGCGTGCCGACCCCGCCGTACGCTAGCCGGGATCGTGTTCACCGTACTCGCGGCCATGTCTAGGCTGGAGCGCGAGTACATCCGCGACCGCACCCTCGAAGGCCACGAGTTCGACCACTAGCGTGGCAAGACTATCGGTGACGCTGAGTGATGAAGATGCCGACCAGCTCGACCGCTGCCCTCCGCCCGGCCCTGCTAATGATTTGCTAACCCGGCGTCCGCACACCCTGCGAATCAGGTCCACAGATCCAGCGTCTGAGGCCCACTCCGGCGACAACCACGAGGTCAGCGACGTACGCGAGATCCGTCGCCTCGCTCGTAATGCGTAGGTCGGGGGTTCGACTCCCCCAGGCGGCTCCAACAGCATCCACGATGAGCCGTATCCGCCGTGACCTGGTCGTTTCGGCGACCGTCAGTGCTCTGCGAACGCACCGCCGGGCTGGCGGTGCCTCGTGAGGGGACTGGCGAAGCACACGAGGAGCCGGAAACACGGCGCTGTTCTGGACATGTGGGTGCGCACTGGTCGCCGCAGCTGTGGCTGCTTATGCCTCCGACGAACGCCAGCGGGGCTTGCCCTGCACGGCGACGCTGATCCAACGAACTGCTGCACGCGGCGTGATGCGGGCTGTGCGCGTCGACCTGATGGACAGGGCGGGCCCGGCAGCAGACTGAGCACCCGGCGAACCTCCATCAAGCAGTCGGATCTTGGTCGGTCTTCTGTCCTGCAGGGACTCAATTTCTGTGTCCGGCACTCACCTGAGCCACCATCAGAGCAAGGGTGAGATCGGCCCGAACCAACCACCACCGTCTCGGCAATGCGGGGGCTGGCCCCACCCGGCGATTCCGGGTAGCCGTAGCCAGTCGGGTGGACAGCCCTGTCGTGGCGGCGCCGATGTGATCCGTACGGTTCCGAGGTGCCAACCGGGAATCGCCCGGCCGGCGTGACCGTAGGGGGAGCATTGATGCGAGGGCGAAAGCGGGTCTTGGCCGGGGCGGCGGCGACAGCCGTATTGGTGGTCGCAGGAAGTGCGTCCGGTGCGCAGTTGGCGATGGGGGACCAGGCGGATGACGCGCTGGACCAGTTCGAGCAGCAGAAGATCGACTGGCACCGGTGCAAGTCCGGTGGCAAGGACGAGATCGGCAAGCAGCTGGAGAAGGTGAAGGCGAAGTGCGCGGAGATCACCGTGCCGCTGAACTACCGCAAACCGCAAGGCCGTACGGTCAAGGTGTCCATCGCCCGGCGCGCGGCCACCGACAAGGCCCACAAGCTGGGCACCCTGGTGATCAACACCGGTGGTCCGGGCGAGTCCAAGAGCGGGATCAACTGGGTGGTCGGAGGTTTCCCGCCGTACATTCCCAAGGGTTCGCCGAAGGTCGCTTCCCGCTACGACCTGGTGTCCCTGGACCCGCGGTTCATGGCATCCAGCCGGGGCACCGTGCTGGAATGCGGCTGGACCAACCGGATCACCAACACCTCCACGTTCGTCGGCCCGGACCGGCGCAGCTTCAAGCGCAGCGTCGCGCTCAACAAGGACATGGCCGCGCGCTGCGCCAAGCACCAGAAGGTGCTGCCGCACCTCTCCACGCGCAACATCGCCCGGGACATGGACGTGGTCCGGGCCGCGCTGGGTGAGAAGAAGCTCTCCTATCTGGGCTGGTCCTACGGCGGCTACCTGGGCGCCGTCTACAGCCAGATGTTCCCCGGCCGCCTGGGGCGGACCGTGCTGGACAGCTCCCCCGACCCCCACACCTGGGGGCCGGCCTCCGACAGGGAGAACGCTCCGGTCCAGGCCAAGGAGTTGCGTAAGTGGGCGGCCTGGGCGTCTCGTTACGACGACCGATACCACCTGGGCACCACCACCGCCCGGGTCCTGGCCACCTTCGACCACTATCGGCAGGTGGCCGACAAGGACCGCACGCTGCGCATCGGCCGTCACCGCATCAACGCCAACAACCTCCGGAGCCTCGGCATCGGCCCGGACCCCGATGACCCGACGTCCTACAAGCGGGCGACGTCCCTCCTGAAGATGTTCCTCGACGCCGCCCGCGGGAAGGAGGTCAAGCCAACGAAGGAGCAGGACCAGTTCCTGGCCCAGACCCTGTCCAACGAGGTGGCCACGGAGGCAAGCGCCAGCGCGGCCACGTTGTGCGCGGACCGGGCGGTCTCCCGTGACCCGGAGACCAACTACCGCGACATCCAGGCCCACTACGCGGACGACGGGTTCTACGGACCGCCCAACCGCAACGTCACCCCGTGCACCTTCTGGCCGGCCGGCCCGGCGGAGCCGTCCACCAAGGTCCACAACAACGTGCCCGCCCTGGTCGTCGGCTCGACCGAGGATTCGACCACGCCCTATTCCGGCCAGTTGGCCATGCACCGCGCGCTGACCGGCTCCCGGATGGTCACACAGAAGGGCAGCGGCGGCCACGTCACGTACCTCGCCTACCACGGCGCCCCCTGCGTCGACACCACCGTCGACCGCTACCTCCTCGGAGGCGACCTGCCCGCCAAGGACATCACCTGCACCAAGGACAAGCCCTCCACCCATAAGAAGGCCGAGGGGAACTGACCGCCGTTCACGGGGACGGTTCGGGTTCCGCTTGAATCCGTTCACGTGAGCGTGCCGCACACTTGGTCAGTGCCGGTGAAAGAAGGAGGCCGACAGCCGTGCACATCGCCCGCTGGTCACCGCTGAACCAGCGGGCCCTGAGGGAGCTCGGCTATGTGCTGGTGGCGCTTCCGATCGCCGTGCTGGGCTTCGTGTACGCGTACATCGCGACCTCTGTAGGCGTCCTCCTGAGCCTCACCCTCATCGGCCTGCCGTGGCTCGTCATCGTATTGAGAGGGGCCCGGGGGCTGGGAAGCCTTCACCGGGGACTGGTCCGCCTGCTCGGCGTCGCGGTAACGACCCCCGAGCGCGTACGGCGGGCGCCAGGAGTCCTCGGGTGGATCCGGTCAGGGCTGAGTGACGCTGTCGGCTGGCGGACGTTGGCGTACCTGTTCCTGAAGGGCCCCCTCGGCGTGGCCGAGGCCGTGGTTGTGCTGCTGACATGGGGAAGCGGCATCGCGCATCTGTGCTATCCGCTGTGGTGGCAAGCCCTATGGCCGTCGAGCTTGTCCATCCCGACACCGAACGGCGACTTCCACTTCGACACCTGGCCTCGCGCGTTCCTCGCATCCGCCCTGGGGGCGGTGCTCCTGCTGGCAGCGCCGTGGGTGCTCCGTGCCTTGCTCCTCGTGGACACGGCCCTGCTGCGGTATCTCCTCGGCCCGACCGCTTCCGCGCGGCGCATCCAGCATCTGGAGGAGACCCGGGCGCACGCCGTGGAGGATTCGGCCCAACGGCTCCGCAGGATCGAGCAGGACCTGCACGACGGCGCCCAGGTCCGTCTCGTCACGCTGGCCATGCACTTGAGCGCGGCCAAGGACAGACTCGCCGTACTGCCCACGGCCGATCCGGCGCTGAGTGGGCTCATCAGCGGGGCCCATCAGAACGCCAAGGACGCGCTCGTCGAGCTTCGCAGCCTCGTGCGCGGCATCCACCCCCCGATCCTGGACAAGGGCCTCGACGCGGCGCTGGCCACGCTCGCCGCGTCCGGCTCCGTGCCCGTACGCCTGCGGGTGACGCTCCCGGAGCGGTCCTCGCCCGCGATCGAGAGCATTGCCTACTTCTGTACGGCCGAGCTGCTGGCCAACGTGGCGAAACACAGCCAGGCACGGCAGGCCGCCGTGACGGTGACCGAGGAGGACGGGCTTCTCCGGATCGTGGTCCGCGACGACGGCGCCGGGGGCGGCCGCATTTTGGAGGGCGGCGGCCTGGCCGGCCTGGCCGAGCGCCTGGGCACGGTCGACGGGCGACTGGTGATCGACAGCCCTCACGGAGGACCTACGGTGGTGACCGTCGAACTCCCTCTATACGTGTGAGCCGCATACGATGCGCATCGTTATCGCCGAAGACGCCGTCATCCTGCGAGACGGCCTCGCCCAGCTGCTCGACGCGTACGGCCACGACGTCGTCGCGACGGTGGGTGACGGCGACGCGTTGCGCGAGGCCGTGGACGAGCACCAGCCCGATATCGCCGTGGCCGACATCCGCATGCCGCCCACCTTCACCGACGAGGGCCTCAAGGCCGCCATCGCACTGCGCCGGGACCATCCGGGGCTCGGGGTCCTGGTCTTCTCGCAGTACATCGAGACGAGGTACGCCGCACGGATGCTCGCCGAAGGCGCGGGCGGGGTCGGCTACCTGCTCAAGGACCGGGTCGCCGACTTCGGCGAGTTCATCGACGCCCTCGCCCGGATCGCCTCCGGCGAGACCGTCCTCGATCCGGAGGTCGTCACCCAGCTCCTGGCCGCCGAACGCCGGGGGTCGGACACGCTGGACAGCCTCACGGAGCGGGAGCGCAAGGTCCTGGAACTCATGGCCGAGGGCCGCACCAACTCCGTGATCGCCAAGTCCCTTTTCCTTGGCGAGAGTTCGATCGAAAAGCACGTCTCCAGCATCTTCACCAAACTCGGCCTCCCGCCATCCGCGGACGACCACCGCCGCGTCCTCGCCGTCCTGCGCTACCTCGGCGTCTGAACGCGCAGAGTCGGGGGTGTTCGTGACGGCCATGCCGTCCTGACGTCGCCCGCGTCAGGGGCAGGCGGCCACCGGGGTGTTCGCCAACTGCTTTCCGGTTATCCGGAAGCCGGATGGGTGGCTTCCCCCGTGGTGGCGGGTGGGCTCCGACCACGACGCTGCTGCACATGGACGGAATCGAGCCGGCAGTCACGTCGGCAGTCACCTTGACCGGAGTGCACAAGAGGTTCGGACGCGGCAAGAACGCCACGCATGCCCTTCGAGGCGTGAACGCGGCGATCGCGAAAGGATCCTTCACCGCGGTGATGGGGCCCTCCGGATCGGGCAAGAGCTCGCTCCTGCAGTGCGCCGCCGGGCTCGACCGGCCGTCCTCGGGCTCGGTGAAGCTGGGCGACCTCGAGCTGAGCCGCATGATGGAGCGGCGGCTCACGACGATACGGCGGGAACGCATCGGCTTCGTGTTCCAGGCGTACAACATCCTGACCGCTCTGACCGTCGAGCAGAACGTCCTGATGCCGCTGCGGCTCGCCGGGGCTGAGCTCGACCGGGAACGGGTTGTGGAGGTGCTGACCCTCGTCGGTATGGAGCGGCACGTCAAAGCCCGGGCCGGCCGGCTGTCCGGAGGCGAGCAGCAGCGGGTGGCGATCGCCCGGTCACTGATCAACAACCCGGAGGTGGTGTTCGCCGACGAACCGACCGGAGCGCTGGACCCCTCTGCCGCAGCCGACGTTCTGGCGTTGCTGCGCTCTCTGGTCGATGAGCGTTCCGTGACCGTCGTCATGGTCACGCACGAGCCCGGTGCCGCGGCGTGGGCGGACCGGGTCGTCATCCTCGCGAGCGGCGAGATCGCCCACGACACCACCGACACCGACCCGCAGCGGATCCGCGAGCGGATATTCGAGGCGAGCAGACGCACGGTGCCCGTGCCGGTTCCGCCGTCGAAGACGCACCAGGGGAGCCGGGCATGACCGCGGGTATCGCTCGAGCCTCGTTGAGGTCCCGGCCCGCTGCCTTCGCGGGAACCTTCGTCGCGTTGCTGTTCGCCTCCACCGTGGTGAGCACCTCCGTCATGCTGCTGAACAGTGCGACCAACGATGACCTCGAGGCAATAGCCATCGTCATGCTGATGATCTCGATCTACCTGGCGATCTTCGTAGTGGCCTCCACCATGAGCACAGCGGTGGTCCAGCAGCAGCGTGAGTTCGCGATGCTGCGGGCGGTGGGCGCGCGGCCCTGGCAGATCCGCCGGGCGGTCGCCCTCCAGGCGGTGACCGCCGCCCTGCCCGCCGCCGTGCTCGGCTTCGGTCTCGGCGGAGCCCTCGGATGGTGGGGCTTTCGCGGAATGATCGACAGCGGTGTGGTCTCGCCCAGCTCGACCTTCTCCTTCACCTGGGCCGCCCTTCCGGCCGCGCTCGGGGTCGCGGTGCTGACCTCGGCGGTCGCGGGGATCATCGCCTCGGTCCGGATGGCGGCGCTGCGCCCGGCCCGGGCGGTGGCAGAGTCCGCCAGTCCGCGCTGCGAACTCGGGCTGGTGCGTACCGCATTCGGGGTGCTCGCCGTGGCTGGTGGAATTGCGGCCTTGAGGATGACCGCAGAGCAGACGCCCGATCAGGCCACACAAAGCGCCATGCTCGTAATGATTCTCTTCTGCGCGGGTATCGGTCTGCTCGGTCCACGCATCATCGGGCCCGCCGCGGCGCTGGCCTCGGTGCTGCTGCGGCCGTTCGGACCGGCCGCCCAGGCCGCGATGCTCAATGTCCGCTCCCAGACCCGCAGGTATTCCGCAGCCGTGGTCCCGGTGGTGCTGGGTGTTGCTTTCGCCACGATGAAGATCGCAGTACATACGACGACCGAACACGTCAGGGGTGTCGCCCAGGATCCGTCCTGGGCGTGGCTGGACTACGCCGGAACTGGTCTCTACGCGGGCTTCGCCGCGATCGCGGCCTCCAACCTTCTGGCGGTGATCAGCCACGAGCGTCGCCGAGAACTCGCGCTGCTCCGGGTCGTCTCCGCCACTCCCGGCGACCTCCGGCGGATGGCCGCCTGGGAGGCCGTCCTGCTCGGGCTGACCTCACTGATCCTCGGCGGTGTCGTCGCCACACTGACGATCATCCCGATCCTGCGCAACACCCTGCACACCAGCGTGCCGTACCTGCCCGTCACCGCGGTCGTCGGCATCGTCGGCGCGACATTGGCGCTCACGCTGGTGTCGATCGGGCTGCCCGTACAGATGGCCCTTCGCAAGCGTCCCACCGAAACGATCAAGATGGCCTGAGCGTCTACGGTGCCCTGAGGCCATCCAGGGCGGCACCGCAGCGTAGAGACCGCCTCCGTGCGTGGAAGCCGTCGGAGCCGGCAAGGCAGCTCCCAGGTGAGAGGCCCCTTCCGAAGACGGGAGGGGCCGCGGCGCCCTCCCGCGTACGGGAGGGGCCACGGCGCCCGTGCGCAGCGCCCTTCCCGGATCAGGCCCGCGCGCCGCCGTCGACCCGGAGGACCGTGCCGGTCACGAAGGAGGAACGGTCACTGAGGAGCCACGCGGCGGCCTGGGCGACCTCTTCGGGATCGGCCGTGCGGCCCAGTGGCGTATGAGCCTTGAGCCGCTCGACGAGACCCGGGGAATCCGCTTCCCAGGTGCGGATCATGTCGGTCAGCGTGCCGCCGGGGGCGATCGCGTTGACGCGGATGCCTTCCGGCGCATAGGTGACGGCAGCCGACTCGGTAAGGCTGTTGACCGCCCGCTTCATGGCGGCGTAGGCGGGCAGCTCGGGGTTGCCCCTCAGGCTGCCGACGGAGGAGTTGTTGACGATGGCCCCCGTTCCGGCGGTGGCCCGGATGGCGGCGACCTCGGCGACCATGGCCAGCCAGACGCTCTTGAGGTTCACGGCGTAGATGCGGTCGAAGTCGTCCTCCGGCATCTGGTCCATCGGGCCGGGCCGCTGGATCGTCGCGCCGTTGTTGAAGGCGATGTCGAGCCGGCCGTACAGGTCGACGGCGCGGTCCACGGCGGCGCGCACTCCGGCTGTGCCGGCCAGATCGCACACCACGTGGTCCGCGATGCCGCCCGCTGCCCGGATCTCGTCTGTCACGGCCTCCAGCTGGGCCTCCGTACGGGCGGCCAGCAGGACGCGGGCGCCCTCTCGGGCGAAGAGCCGAGCCGCGGCGGCGCCGATGCCGCGCCCGGCACCCGTGATGAAGGCGACCTTGCCGGCCAGCAGCCCCAGGGCGGCAGGGGCGGCGGAGGTGCTGCCGGTGAGTGTGTTGTCCATGGCAGCGAGCGTGCGCCGGTCCGCGGAGCCGATCCAGGCACCGGCCGTACCTGGCTGGGCGGTCCGGGCTCCGCAACACTGGGCGTGTGGACCGACGAGAACTGGCGGACTTCCTGCGCAGCAGGCGCGAGCGGATCAGCCCCGCTGACGTGGGGCTGCCCGCCGGGCCGCGCCGCCGCACCCCTGGGTTGCGCCGTGAGGAGGTGGCGCAGCTGGCCTTCATATCCACGGAGTACTGCACGCGCCTGGAGCAGGCCCGCGGCCCGCGTCCGTCGCGCGAGGTGCTGGCCGGGCTGGCCCGGGCCCTGCGCCTGTCGGACGCCGAGCGGGACCATCTCCACCACCTCGCCGGTGCACCGCCGCTCCCGCCGACGGGGCCCTCGCGCGAGGTACGGCAGAGCATCCTCGACTTGCTGCAGCGGCTGCCGCGGGCGGCGGCGATCGTGACGTCCGCGTCCTTCGAGGTGCTCGCCTGGAACGGCCTCGCGGCAGCCCTGATGGAGGACTTCTCCGCCCTGCCGCGTCGCGACCGCAACCTCGTGCGCCGCGTCTTCCTCGGGCCGCACACGCGGGGGCAGCGGCTGTACGGGGTCTCGGACGCGGACGCCTTCGCCCGCACCTCGGCGCAGCGCCTTCGTGCCGCCGCCGCCCGCTACCCCGACGATCCGGACGTGGCCGAGCTGGTGGGTGAACTGCTCGCCGGGAGCGAAGAGTTCGTCCGGCTGTGGGAGTCCCACGACGTGTCCGCCGAACCGGCCCTGCGCAAGACGCTCCAGCACCCGCTGGTCGGTCCGGTCACCGTCAACTGCGATGCCCTCGCCATCACCGACCGCGACCAGCAGGTCGTGATCTACACCGCTGACCCAGGCTCGCCCTCCGAGGAGGCGCTGGCGCTGCTCTCGGTCACCGGCACTCAGCGCATGGACCTCACGCGCTGAGCCATGCCGTGCGGCACCCGGCGTCCCATGGGCCGGGCAGGTTGCAGGCGTGTCGATGAACTACGCGCTGGAGTCGGTGTTTCCGCGGTTCTGGAGCTGCCGGCCCGCGTGATGCCGCGAGTTGCGGGACGGTGGGGCGGGTCAGGCGCGTGTGAGGCGGGCGCCGAAGTCCCGGAAGGCCGTGCGGAATTCCTCGGGTTCCTCGACTGTGACGTCGGCGTCGAGGAAGGCGAGCGCCGGCAGCAGCCACTGCCAGGAATCCAGCATCAGCACGGCGCGGGTCCTGCCTCCCTCCGTCGCGGTGAGATCGACGTCCTGGCGGTAGAAGGCCTCCGCCACCGCTGTCACGGGGGCGTCGATGGTCAGCACCACGCGCTGCCGGTACCGGTTGATCCCCTCCCGCAGATAGGCGCCGGCGGTCTCGGCCGGAAGCGGGCGCGGCGAGAACGTGCGGCTGTGCACCCGCAGTTCGGCCACGCGGTCGAGGCGGAAGACGCGCCAGTCCTCCTTGTCCGTGTCCCAGCCCAGCAGGTACCAGCGCATGTGCAGGTGGATGTGGCGATGCGGCTCGACCTGGCGGGTGGTCGCCTCGCCGCTCGCCCCGACGTAGTGGATCGTCACGAGGTGCTGCCGAGCGATCGCCTCGGCGAGGGCGCTGACCGTCTTCGCGCTCGGACTGGGCGCGGGCGTCGGCATTGCCTCAAGGCTGTCCCGCAGCGCTGCCGCCCGGGGACGCAGCCGCTTGGGCAGATACTGGTCCACCTTGCCGTAGGCGCGGATCGCCGCCTCGTCGAGGCTTCCCTCGCTCGCGCTGCCGGTGGCGCCGAGCGCTGCCAGACCCAGGAGCGTGGCGATGGCCTCGTCGTCATCGAGCACCAGCGGTGGCATGGTCTGCCCGGCCGCGAGCTGGTAGTAGCCGCCCGGCCCGGGCTGCGTCTCGACCGGATACCCGTAGCCGCGCAGCCGGCCGATGTCGCGCCGGAGGGTGCGCGGGGGAACGTCCAGGCGGGCCGCAAGCTCCCCGCCCGAGAACCTCCTTCCGGACTGCAGCACGACCAGCAGCGCGAGGGTTCGTTGCATCACGTCGGCCACGACTGCAGTGTGCCGGAATTTGAGGCCAATTTCCGGCCACATCATGTCCTAGGGTCCCCGCCATGGCGCATCACAGCATCCGGATCCGCGAAGCCCGCACGCACAACCTTCGCCGGCTCGACATCGATGTGCCGCGCGCGCAGGTCGTGGTCTTCGTCGGGGTCTCGGGCTCCGGCAAGTCCTCGCTCGTCTTCGACACGATCGCCGCCGAGGCCAACTACCAGCTCAACGAGACCTATCCGCCCTTCACCCGCAACCGTCTGCCGAAGTGGGCCCGCCCCGAGGTCACCCACATCGACGGGCTCTCCCCGGTGGTGGTGATCGACCAACGTCGGCTGGGCGGCAATGCCCGCTCCACAGTGGGCACGATCACCGACATCTGGACGTACCTGCGTCTTCTGTTCTCCAGGGTGAGCACTCCGCACGTCGGCGAGGCCACGTGCTTCTCCTTCAACGAACCGGCCGGCATGTGCCCCACGTGCTCGGGCATCGGCGAGGTCGTGGCCAGCGCCGTGGACCGCTTCGTCGACCTGGACAAGTCGCTGAACGAGGGCGCCGTGCTGCTGCCCGGATTCGCACCCGGCGGCTACTGGTACTCCCACTTCGCCGACGTCGGGGTGTTCCCGCTCGACAGGCCGCTGCGCCACTGGAGCCGGAACGAGCGGGACGCGCTGCTGTACGGCGCCCGGGCTGCCGGAGCGTCGGCGAAGAGGCTTCCCAGGGAGTACCAGGGCGTGGTCGAGCGGTTCGAGCGCATCTACCTGCGCAGCTCCGACGACATGTCCGAGCGCAAGAAGAAGACGCTCACCGAGTTCACCCGCTCCGAGATGTGCCCGGACTGCCACGGGGACCGTCTGCACAAGGAGAGCCGGAGCGCCACGGTGCTGGGCCACACCATCGGCGAGATGGCCCGGATGGAGGTCAGCGAACTCGCGGAGCGGGTCAAGGGGGTGACCGAGGCGAGCGTGGCGCCGGTCGTGTCCGCGCTGACCGACCGGTTGCAGGCGATGGTCGCCATCGGGCTCGGATACCTCCACCTCGGCCGCAGCACCACGACGCTCTCCGGCGGCGAGTCGCAGCGGATCAAGACCCTCCGCCACCTGGGCAGCAGCCTCACGGAGATGATCTACGTCTTCGACGAGCCCACGGTCGGGCTCCACCCCCACGACGTCGCCTCCATGACCGACCTGCTGGGCCGGCTGCGCGACAAGGGCAACTGCGTCCTGGTCGTCGAGCACGACCCCGCTGTCATGGCCGTCGCGGACCAGGTCATCGAGGTCGGGCCGGGGGCGGGCGAGCAGGGCGGCACCCTTGTCTACCAGGGCTCGTTCGAAGGACTGTGCCGGGCCGGGACCGCCACCGCTGCCGCACTGAGGCAGCACCGGCGCGTCAAGGAGGACCCGCGAACGCCTCGTGGGCAGATCACCGTGGCCGGCGCCACGCGCAACAACCTCAAGAACGTGACCGCGGACATCCCCACGGGCGTGATGACCGTGTTCACCGGCGTGGCCGGCTCCGGGAAGAGCAGCCTGGCGGGCGAACTGATCGACCAGCACGACGCCGTCGTCATCGACCAGAGGCCGGTCAGCGCCAACCGCCGCTCGACGCCGATCACTTACACAGGGATCACCGCTCCCCTCCGCAAGCTCTTCGCCCGCCACCACGGCGTCGCGGCCGGCCTGTTCAGCGCCAACTCCGACGGCGCCTGCCCCGGCTGCCAGGGCCTCGGGACCATCTGCACCGACCTCGCGTTCATGGAGGATCAGGAAACGGTCTGCGACACCTGCCAGGGCCGCCGCTTCAGGCCCGAGGTTCTCAGGTACACCGTCGACGGTATGTCCATCGCCGACATCGACGACCTCACGATCAGCGAGGCCATCCATCGGCTCCCGGACCGCGCGATCGTCAGGGCCGTGCGACACCTCGACGAGGTCGGGCTGGGATATCTCCGCCTCGGCCAGCCGCTGACGACCCTCTCCGGAGGCGAGTGCCAGCGCGTGAAGATCGCCAAGGCCCTTCGCGACTCGACCGCTCCGGCCCTCTACATCCTCGACGAGCCCACCACCGGCCTGCACATGCAGGACATCGACACTCTGCTGGGCCTCCTCGACGGCCTGGTCGACCATGGGCACACGGTCGTACTGATCGAGCACAACCTCGACGTCATCCGGCGAGCGGACTGGATGCTCGAGCTGGGCCCCGGGCCCGGCAAGCACGGCGGTCGGCTCCTCTACCAAGGCCCCGTCGCCGGGGTCACCGGCACGGCCACCGCCGAGGCGCTGCACCAGGACGGCACGGGGGACCGGGCCGGCCGCTGACACCTCCGCAGTGGTCCGCAGCCCGATGCCCGGCGGCCGGAGCACCTCCTCCGTCACCGCGGCCGCGCGCCGCCGGAGGCCGGTGGCTCCCGGCATCCGCGAGGCCCCACGGCAAGCCCGGCGGGGGACGTCGACGATCCCGCGGCACGGCTCGCCCGCCGGGCAGCGGGGGCGGTCGTCGCGGCGCGGACCTGCCCGTTCCTCTTCTCGATGTGTCGGCCGTCACGAGCAGTGATTACTCACGGCCCCGCGGGACGGCGTGACTAGCGTCGGAGGCCGCACCACGCCAGACGTCACGCCCACGCGGGGGCTGCAGCGCGCTCTCCCGCCGAACCCCGAGCGAGATCATGCGCGCGACGTGAGTCAGCCCCGTACCGACGTGCCTTGACGCATCGGTACGGGGCTGGGGCTCGCACGGCTCGCGTCCTTCGAGCCGTGCGGACGCCGGCCTGGTCCTCAACCCAGCCGCTGCCAGGCGCGCTTGAGCCGTCGCGCCTCCTCCAGCCGCCGCTCGTACGTGGCACCGGCCACGACAAGCAGCAGCCCGGCGAGCGCAGGCATCAGCCATCGGGGCAGCAGCCACGCGACCTGGGCGACGTACGGGGCGAGTTCGTGAGCGCCGACCGCCGCGAGGGTGACCCCGCCGAGCAGCAGTGGCGCCTGCGTCCGCCACCGGGCGCCCGCGAGGGTGGTGCCCAGAGCGCCTGTGCCGAGCAGCAGTGGGCGCAGCCAGTACGGGTCGCTCAGCACCATGACCAGGCTCGGCACGAAGGTGAAGGTGAGCCCGCCGCCGTACGCCCACCACGACGACACCCGGGCAGCTGAGCCCGCGCCGCTGCCCGAACGGCGCCTGCGCAGCCAGCCGATGAGCAGCAGGGCGGCGGAGACGGGCAGCGTGTATGCCTCGGGGGTGGAGATGTCGGAGGCGAACAGCCGTACCCACGTGGCGAGTACGAGCAGAGCCGCCGACGCATGGCCCGCGCCCGGACGCCGGTCGGGCCGGAGGGCGACGCCCGCCGCGGAGACGGCGCTGAGGGCGAGGGCGAGCCAGAGCGTGCCCGGGTACGGGGCGCAGAGCAGGAGCGCGACCAACGCCGTTGCGTAGCCCGTGCATTCGACGGCGAATGCGATGGCCTTCCGTGCCGCGGGCTCCGTCGCATCCGCGCCGCGGTCCAGCAGGGCCGCCGCCGGCACGGTGGCCACGGCTACCGCGAGCACCGCGAACGCGGCCTGGTGCGCGGGGAAGTGCAGAGCCGCGGCGAGCGCTCCGGCCAGCCCGGCCGCGTACGCCACTGCCGAGGCCGCGAGTGCGGCCCGGAGCCCGGGGCCGCCCTTCGGCGACCAGGCCGCGGCCGCCGCGGACGCACCGCACAGCAGGGCCAACACCGCCAGGGTCGCGGTCTGTTGAGCGAGCGCCCAGCCGGTCGCGGTGCCGGCCAGGGCGAGACCCGACACCAGTGCGGTCACGCCGGTGGTGGCGTCCGCCACCGTGGCCGCGGTGGCGAGCAGGCCGATGGCCAGTGCGGCGACGACGGTCACGGTCGGCCCGTAGGGCAGGCCCAGCGCCAGCGGCAACGTTGCGCCGACGGTGGCGAACAGTACGGGCAGAACGGACCGTACGGGCACCGGGGGCACCACCCAGCGGGGGCTGAGGGGCGATCCGGTGGCCTTGAGGGGGCCCAACGCGCCGTCGTCGCCCGGCCGTTGACCGTCACCTGCCTTCCGGTCGAGCGCACCGGCGATCAGCGGCACCGACAGGGCCAGCAGCAGGAGGATCGGCAGCGTGGCGGCGGAGCCGGTCCATTCGTGGTGACTGCCGACGTCCTGCCGGACCGTGCCGAGCGGCGGCCCCTCCCACGCCCGCGTCACGAAGTACAACGGCCCGAAGACCGCCTCCGCCACCGGCACCAGCACCCACACCAGCGCAACGCACTGGACGACAGCGGCCGCCACCACGAGTCCGGCCGACTGCGGCGCGCTCCGCCCCCGTGCCACGCGCAGGACGAGCACCGCGCCCAACAGGCCCATCGCGCACAGCAGATACACCAGCATCCGCCAGTCCGGGTCCGCCGTGTCTTCGGCACCGGCAAGGGCCCACACCAGGCCCCCCAGCGCCGTGATCAGCACCAGCCCGGCGGCCATGCCCAGCGGAATCGCCAGCCGACGGGCCTGCTGTCGCTGCCCCGCAAACAGAAGGACGGCCGCCGCCACCACCTGCAAGGCGCTCCAA
The DNA here is from genome assembly GCF_015910445.1 of Streptomyces bathyalis. Lineage (NCBI taxonomy): Bacteria > Bacillati > Actinomycetota > Actinomycetes > Kitasatosporales > Streptomycetaceae > Streptomyces > Streptomyces bathyalis. Next base: position 3,164,825 of record NZ_CP048882.1, on the reverse strand, counting down.
CGTGCGGCCGCGGCAACGTCGTTGGACTCCTGCGACAGCGTCACGCTCATCATCAGTGCGCCCACCGGCACCGCCGCCACGGCGGCCGTCAGCCGTACCGGCCGGGCGGTGGCCCGGGTGCCCATGCCGTCCCTCTGCGGCGACACCGCCAGTGCGACGTCCGCCGCGAAGGTGACCAGCAGCGCCAGGGCGAGTGTGTAGACCGACGCGTCCGAGGTCCCGTCGAGGGTCAGCGCCCAAAGCGGGAGCGGGAGTTGGGCGACGACGACGGCGAAGGGCAGCGGCAGCCGCAGACCGGGTGCCGGCAGCGCCAGCCCGTAGCCGGCCCACAGCGGGGCGATCAACGCCGCGCTGGCTGCCGTGAAGCCGAGGCCGTCCGCGTACGGGAGAGCGACCTCGTGCAGTGCGTACGCGTCCAGCGCCAACAGCGCCAGACCGAACGCGGCGACGGACTCCGCGGTGGCCACCAGCTTGCGGCGCAACAGGAGCAGCGGCACGGCGAGGGTGGCGAGGGTCAGCCCACCGAGCACCAGCGCACGGCCGCCGACGCCCATGCTGCCCCAGCTGAGCAGCGTGAAGGCGAGCGCGGCGACGGTGAGCAGCAGACCGCCGAGCACGAGCAGGACATTGCGTGCGGTGTACGAGGAGGTCTCGGCACGGCCCGCGGTCCACGACCGGGGCACCGGTCCGTGCGCCGGCATGGCCTTGAAGGCACCGCCCGGAGCCCCACCCTGGGCCGACGCGCCTCGGGCAGCGCTTTGCGCTGCGGCCCGCAGCCCGGCTACCAAGGTCTGCCGCCGTCCGTACAGTGCGGCGCGTCGCTGTTCCAGACCGGTCAGCTCCGCGTCGATCCGCCGCACCTCCTCGTGCGCCTCGCCGGTCAACGGCAGTGCGCAGTAAGGGCAGTTGGCGGGCTCGTCCGCCTGCCCCTCTCTCTGCTCCCCCTGCCCCAGCGGTCCCAGGCAGTAGGGGCAGTGTGCGAGCGGCTGGTTGTACTCCATGCCGGGCAGCGTGACGCCGCCCCGGCACCTGCGGATATCCGTCGGGATACTCAGATCGGTCTGAGGTTCCGGCGATGCCGGCGACCCGCAAAGCGCAGGATCCGCCTTCCGCTCACTCACCCGTTCAGGGGCTCACCGGAAGTGCCCGGTTCCCGGGCCCGGGACCATGAATCCGGGCCGGGCGGTCTGTGCGGGAGAGGAAGTGCGTCCATGGCCGTGCCGACTGCGTACGTCACGAACGACTGCTCGTACGACCGGCTGCCCGTACGAATGGCAGGCCAACGTACGAATGGCAGGCCAACGTACGGATGGGAGCCAACGCCGGGCTCACCGAGGAGGAGATCGCCGCGCTCGCCGCGGACGGCACGCGGGTCCCTCTGGAGACCACGGACAAGATCGGGACGCGCACCTCGCCGCTGGGGTAGGGCTGTCGTCAGGAGGCCCGGCCGGCGGCAGCGAGACAGCGTGCCGTCCACGCGGTGTGGCGCCGTCGAAGTTCCCGGCCGGTGAGGTCGGTGCGGCCGAGGCCCGCGTAGTTGGGGACCCAGGTCTCCACGGTGCGGTGGGAACGGGCGAGGGTGTAGAGGTCCCACAGCGTCACGTCGGGCGGTGGGATGCCGGCCGCGTCCCGATAGGCAGCGCAGAACGTGTCGGCCGTCGTGGTGTCCGGGCCGTGCAGCAGGGCGAGGTCCAGCCGGCACCAGCCGACATCGAACCCGCGCGGAGCCAGGCCCGCACCATCCCAGTCGATCACGCCGCTCAGCGAACCGTCCTGCCACAGCACGTTTCCCGACCAGTAGTCGAAGTGGGCCAGCACCCGCGGCTGGGCGGCGAGCCGTTCGAGCTGCCCGTCCAGCGCCGCGGCGGCCGGTCCGGTGCTGCTGCGGGTGGCGGTCATGCCGTCCCGGAACCCGGCGAGGCGGGCGTGGGGGAGTGCGTGCAGGCGGGCGAGGGCGTGCCCGAGTGCCGCCGCCGCGGCGTCCGGATCGGCCGGGGTGATATCGGCCCGGCCCGGAAGACGCGTGATCAGAACGGTGGGCAGCCCGCACCGTTCGCCGTGCGGATCGACGCCCAGCAGACGCGGGGCGAAGCCGTCCAGGCCGTCGAGCGCCCTCAGGACCTTCTCCTCGCGGGCCGCGGAGTCGTCGCCGGGCGGGAAGCGCCGCAGCACGGCCTGCCGTTCAGGATCGGCGGCCTGCAGCAGGTGAGTGGAGGCGTGGCTGCCGCCGCCCAGGGCGCGAACGGCGCGCACGTCGGCAGCCGTTCCCGAGCCGAGGACTTCGGCGGCCCAAGCGAGCGCCTCCGCCGGCGGATCGCCCGAGGGCTGGGCGTCGTCGTACGACGAGTACGGCGGGGATGAAGTCACGCGAGCCAGCACAGCACGCGGCAACGGCCCGCAGCCAGCGGTTTCCTGGCGGGACCTGCCTGCGGGCGCCCCACAGGGCCCGCCCGGTCAGGACGCCCCGCAGGCGGCCGGCGTACATGAAAGCGGCTCTGCCCTCCTGGGCCGCTGCGGGCTGACAGGTGCCCGGGAGGCACGTACAACTCGCCTCGAATTGCTGACGTTTGCTGTCGGGAGGCCGGGGCACGCGGGCATCAGTGCTTCGGCAAGAAGGCACATCCGCGGGAGCGGGACCTTTGTCTCGCCCTCGGGCCCATGAAGTGGTCCGGCCCGCCTGTGTCCTTCTCCCGCGGTGTCCGCTTGGACGCAGTACCGGAGGGAAGAGGACACCAGCACGATGTCAGCCGTACAGATGCGTACGAAGCGTGCCCGTCACCCGCACGACGATGCCCCTGACACCGCGGAGGACTTCCGCCGCATCGTCGCGCTCCCCGAGGGGCCGGAGAAGGAAGAGCTCAAGCAGCGGGTCGTCGAGGCGTGGATGCCGATGGCGGAGCGTCTCGCGCAGCGGTTCCGCAACCGCGGGGAGAACCTGGAGGACCTGCAGCAGGTCGCCTCGCTGGGCCTGGTCAAGGCCGTCGACCGCTACGACCCCGGCCGCGGCAAGGCTTTTGAGAGTTTCGCGATCCCGACCATCGTCGGTGAGATCAAACGCCACTTCCGCGACCACATGTGGGGGCTGCACGTGCCGCGGCGCGTGCAGGAGTTGCGCAACAAGGTCCGCGTCAGCCGCCGCGAACTCAGCCTGACGATGGGCGACCGCAGCCCCACCGTGGCGCGGATCGCCGAACATGCCGGAATGTCCGAGGAGGACGTGCTGGTGGGCATGGAAGCACTGGAGAGCTACAGCACCCTGTCCCTGGATGCCGAACTGCCGGGCGCCGAGGACGGATACTCCCTCGCCGACACCCTCGGCCGCACCGAACCGGGCTTCGACCACGTCATCTACCGCGAGTCCGTCAAACCCCGCCTCAAGCGGCTTCCCGAGCGTGAGCAGCGCATCCTCTACATGCGCTTCTTCTGCGACATGACACAGACGAAGATCGCCGACGAACTCGGCTGCTCGCAGATGCACGTCTCCCGCCTCATCAGCCGCACTTGCCAACGCCTCCGGGACGAGGTCGACGCCGATTCCGACACCGGACGCGAACGGGAACTCACCGCAGCCTGAGGCTCCTCCGGGCGATCGCCGGGTGCGGTACGGGATCAGGCGATCGCCCTCCCACGCGTATGCCTGGCCACCTGCCCCCGCAATGGACGGCAGGTGGCCAGGCGGCCAGGCGGCACAGGCCAGGTGAGGTGAACCAGGTGTGAGCTCTGACCACGTGACCACCTGGCCACCTGGCCACGAGCTCGCCCGATGGCGGCGGCAGGACAGGACTGGGCCGAATGGCGAGCCCGTCGGAGCCGTGCGATCGTCGAATCCGGTCCCGACCACCAGCCTCGCGGCCCGCTGTCCGCGCCGCGAGAGCCGGGCGACGACGTCCACGACGTCGTCGCCGCAGTTCTCCGCGGAAGGAGATGCCGTGGCCAGGAAACTGATCGTCTGCTGTGACGGCACATGGAACTTCGCCGACCAGCCCCGCACGACGAACGTCACCAAGGTCGCCCTGGCGGCTCGGACGGAGGCCGACGGGGCGGCGCAGCGCGTGTACTACGGCAGCGGCGTCGGCATGCGCCCGTGGCAGCGGTGGCGCGGTGGGGCCTTCGGCATGGGGCTGTCCGGCAACGTCCAGGACGCCTACCGCTTCCTTGTCGACAACTACGAGCCCGGTGACGAGCTGTACCTGTTCGGCTTCAGCCGTGGCGCCTTCACCGCCCGCAGCCTGGCCGGCCTGGTGCGCAACTCCGGCATCCTGCGCCGGGAGAGCGCCCACCGGGTCAAGGAGGCGTGGGCGCTGTACCGCGACCGGGCCGAGAAGCCGACCAGCACGGCCTCCAGGCTGTTCCGCGGCGCGCACGCGCATGAGACGGGGATCCACTTCATCGGGGTGTGGGACACGGTCGGTGCCCTCGGCATCCCGATCGGTGCCCCGTTCAACCGAAGGTGGGCGTTCCACGACACCGAGCTCAGCAGCTGGATCAAGGGAGCCTTCCACGCGCTGGCCATCGACGAGCAGCGCACGCCGTTCACCCCGACGCTGTGGCACCAGCAGCCCGGAGCCGCCAAGAGCGGCCAGGAACTGAAACAGGTGTGGTTCAGCGGAGTGCACTGCGACGTCGGCGGCGGTTACGAGAAGACGGGGCTGTCCGACATCGCGTTGCTGTGGATGGTGCAGCAGGCCCGCCGCTACGGGCTGGAGTTCAAGAAGGAAGCCTTCGGCGACATCGAGCCCGACATCATGGGCGAGCTGCACGACTCGCTCACCGGCCTCAACCGGCTGATGGGGCGGCTGCACCGCCCCGTCGGACGAGCGGCGAACGGATGCGAGTACCTCTCGAACACGGCCATGGAGCGCTACAGCAACGACGCGGACTACCGTCCGCCCAAGCTCCAGGGGCGTACGCAGGGGCTGGTCCGCGTCGAGCAGGTGCCGCTGACCTTCGCCGAGCGGGCGTCCAAGGACACCGGGAAGAGGCGGGCGGCGTAAGCGAGCCTCTGCTGACGGGACTTGGGGCGAGAGGGGAGCGTGGCTTCGCTGCGGCTCTCGCGCCGGTCCTCCGGTGAGGACGTCCCTGCCGGCCGTGAGTTCGCCGATTCCGTGACGGGGCTGTAGCGGAGTGGCGTGGCACACGGCCAAGCGACGGGGAGCCGCACCGTGCGCGGGCGCAGAGGCTGGCGGCCCGTTGACGTCGTGCCTACGCTGGGCCTTCCTGAGCCGCGGCACCGGGGGGAGTTGGCGCATGAGTGAGGGCCTCAGTGCGGGACCGGAGCCAAAGTCGAAGCCGGAGTCGGAGCCGGGCGGCGGCAGCCCGCATCCGCTGCTGGAGATCGCGCGGCTGCTCGAACAGGGGCGCCTGGACGGGGACATCGGCACCATGGCACGCGTTCCGCGATCGCACTCGGAAGTCTCCGCGGCGGTCGTGGACCTCGCCCGCGTGGCCGACGAACGGGGCCGGGACGCCGCGGCGTTGCTGACCGCGCTGTCCACGCTGCTGAGGCCCGCTGCCGACAACGGCCCTGCCATGGACGGCAGTACAGCGGCGAAGCTCAAGGACTTCGCCGACTCGTCCGCGTGCGTCGCCCCGAAGGGAAGCTGAGGGCCGTGGCGTACTACGAGGACGTCAGGTTCCTGGAGCACTGCGACCCGAGGCTGATCGAGCGCAACGCCGCCGAGTACAAGCGCATGCGGGATCTGCTCGCCTCCGTGGGGCAGTCCCTCAGGGCGGCGGAGTCCGTGGAATGGAGCAGCGACGCCGATGCCGGCTACGAGGGCCGGCTGAGGGACGTGAACGGCCTAATACAGGGGCTGTTGGACGGCTACGAAGCGGCGTCGGCGGCCCTGCTGACGTACGCCGGGGCTGTCGAGGACGCCAGGCGGAAGCTGCGACTCGGGTGCGACGCCCAGGACCGGCTCTCCCGGCTGATCTCCCGAGGGGCGGTCCCGATCACGCGTTCCGCACAGGAAGCCGAGCCGATGCGCCGCTGGGAGGACCTGCGCTCCTCGACGAGCCTGCTCGACTGGTTCGCCGAACTGGGCGTGGACCGCGAGGAGATCGTGGACGAGGCCGACCGCCACCACGAGCAGGCCGGCGAGGCGTTCGGCGCGGCGCTCCGCGCCGAACAGGGCCCGCGCGGCGAATGCGTGGCCGCGCTCCGGCGTGCCAAGGAGCTGATCCCGGGCTTCCGCACAGGACACATGGACGCGGCGGCCCTGCTGTCCGAGGTGAACGTCCTGTCGCAGGAGGACGTCGAGGCACCGGGCCGGGGCACCGTGCTGACACGGCTGCCCGGCAGTGCCCCGGGAAAGGGGAGCGTGCCGACGATCGGCGACGAGAGGGTGTCGCCGCTGCTCCAGGACCTGCGGAGCCACCGCAATGGCGTGCCGGACGTCGACAGCCTCTGGCTGACCGATGCGTTGGGCAGCAGGAAGGAGTGGATCGAGGCCAACAAGGCCGCCATCAAGGCGGCGGCGCGGGCGTACGGTCTGCCGCCGGACATGGTGGCGGGCATCGCGTGGGTCGAGGTCGGCGGCAAGCCCTACGTCGCCGACGACGTGGCCCAGTGGCTGCGGCACACCGCCGAGTCCGACTGGAGCCCGGTCACTCCCGGCTACCTTCCGGGGCCGCTCGCCGGGGACCGTGACAACACCTCTTACGGGCCGATGGCCGTGCAGGTCCGCCGTGCCGCGGAGACGCTGGGATACGACCCGGCCAACCTCACCGGGGACCAACGCGAGGAGCTGACAGCCTCGTTGAAGGATCCCAGCCAGAACCTGCTGATCTCAGCGAAGCACATGGCGGACCTCAAGGCCCACAGTTCCTTCGCCGACGTACCGGCCGAGGAGATGACACCGGAGCAGTACCGCGAGCTTGCCGCCCGCTACAACGGCGGCCCCTACTGGGAGAGTTCCGACGCGCAGAGCTACGCCGACGAGTTCGAGGAGACCCGCGAGCAGGCGAAGCAGGCGCTGAAGTGACCTGAGCGGCACGACCCGCGCCGGGGCGTGGGCGTGCCGTCGCGTCCACGCACCAGCCGGGTCCGCACCGGCGAGGGCTCTGCGAGTGGACCACCGTGACCGTGCTCGTGGTCGTGCTCGTGCTCGTGGTCGTGCTCGTGGTCGTGAGCGCCGCATCGCGCTCGGCCCGGCCCCGGCTGGCCTTTCCGACGCGGGTACGGGCACGAACGTCGACACCCCCGACCTGTCCACCGCCTCGGCGGCCCGCCGTACGGCAACCTCGCCGCCACGGCCGCCGCCGCCACGGCTACGTGGACGCCGCCGCCGTCCACCCCCTGCACGCCGGGACCCGAAGTCCCGCCGGCCCGGAAGCCCCGCCCGTCCCGGCAGTCCCGCCCGTCCCGGCAGCGAGGAGGAGCACCGCCACGGCGTATCCGCCGGAATCCGTCCCAGGGCGCGACCGGCCGGGAGGCCGGTACTCCCAACGGCGGCACGCACCGGCGCCCGTGACCGGCCAGGGTGGCCTCAGGGTGACCGGGGCGAACCCCCAAGGGAGAACTCGCAGTTCTCCCCGGGCTCATTCTCCGTCTGTTGAACACCGTCACGGCTCCTGTCAGCCTGCGAAGAGGCGATCACCCACGGTGCCGGGAGCGTGGACATGGACAGCACGCACTGGATCTACGCCCTGCTGGTGCTCGCCACCCTGCCGCCTATGGTCCCGAACTCCGCCCTGGTGGCCGGTGCCGGGGCCATGGCCGCAGCGGGCGGGCTGAGCCTGCCCTTTCTCGTCCTCGTGCTGCTGGCCAGCACAGTCGTGGGCGACCTGGGCGTGTTCTGGGCGGGCCGGAGGTCCAGCGGGCGGGTCGTCGCCTGGCTGAGCCGCAGGCCGGGCCGCAGGTCGATGCTGGAGCGCACGGCCGCCGGGCTGGAGCGGCACGGGGTGCCCTCGGTGATCGCCGTACGCTTCGTACCCGGCGGGCGGGGCGTGGGCGGGCTGACCGCCGGCGTGGTCGGTTACCCGGTGCGCAGCTATCTCCTCGGCGCCGTGATCGCCGAGGCCGTCTTCGTCTCGTACACCGTCGGGCTGGGATACCTGGGCGGGCGGTTCGCCATGGACGGCGTGGCCCGGTGGTTCATAGGCCCGCTGGTGTCGCTCCTCGTGGCCGGTGCCGTGTCGGCCGTGCGGCGCATCGCGCGTGGACGCCGCGAAGAGGCCGAGAGGTCCGAGGAGCCCGAGGAGCCGGACCCCGTGCCGCCGTAGCGGCGGCCGGAGTGGAGCGGGCCCTTCACCCGAACGGATCCGGTCACCTGTGCGAGCGCGTGACCCCGGTGCACCTTTTGTCCTATGCGGCACCGTAAGCCCAAGCGCAGACGTCCCGGCAGGCTCGTGTACGTGGCACTCGTGCCGCTCGCGTTCGCCATGACCTGGGAGGAGCCGGCGAGGGATGCCCTCTCGCCCGCCGCGCACCGGCAGCGGCACCGCGAGCCGGCCGAGGCGAAGACGCTGCCCGGCGCGCCACGCCCCGACATAGTGCCGCGCAGCTCCTGGCACGCCGACGAGAGCCTGGTGCGGGAGCGGGCGTCGACCATGCACAGCGTGCGGGTCGTCTTCGTCCACCACACGAGCCAGCCCAACGGCTACGACTGCGACGAGGTGCCCCGGATGCTCCGGCAGCTGGAGACGGAACACGTCGAGCGCGGCTGGGACGACCTCGGCTACAACTTCGTCGTCGACCACTGCGGCAACATCTACGAGGGCCGCTCCGGCGCACTCGGCCGCTCCGTCGAAGGGGCGCACACGAAGGGGTTCAACGCCCGCAGCCTCGGCATAGCGGCGATGGGCACCTTCGACGAGGGGGCCCGGGTTCCACAGGCCATGATCGACTCGATCGCCGCCCTCGCCGCCTGGAAGCTGCGGCGCGGCATAGACCCGCACAGCACGAGGCGGCTTGTCTCCTCGAGCGACGAGAGCCGGTTCGACAAGGGCGAGCATGCCCGTTTTCACGTCATAGCCGCGCACCGGGACGCCTACGAGACCTCCTGCCCGGGCAGAGCGCTGTACGGCAAGCTCCCGCAGATACGGGACGAGGCCGCGCGCCTGCGCGAGCGTGCCGAGGCCAGGAGGCCGGAGCACCCGTCGACGGAGGCGGGCAGGCGGTGACCAGGCGGCCACGCCGCCCCCGCGCCCCTCGGAGGCGACGCGCCCCACCCCGCGTCCAGCCCGGGACTGCCCAGCCGGGGACTGCCCGGCCCCGGCACCGCTCCGCGCTCAGGCGGTCTTCAGGAACCCCAGCAGGTCGTTGTTGAACGTGTCGTGGCGCGCGGCGTAGAGACCGTGCGGCGCGCCCGGGTAGATCTTGAGGGTCGGGTCCTTCACGAGTTCGGCCGTCTTCGGCGAGGACGCGTCGATGGGGACGATCTGGTCGTCGTCGCCGTGCGCGATGAAGACGGGCACATCGATCCGCGTCAGGTCGTCGGTGAAGTCGGTCTCCGAGAACGCCTTCACGCACTCGTACGAGGCGTTCGTCGCCACCGACATGGCCATCAGCCAGAACGCGTCACGCGTGCCCTCGGAGACGTCCGAGCCGGGCCGGTTGGCGCCGTAGAAGGGCGCGGTGAGGTCCTGGTAGAACTGCGACCTGTCCTTCCGCACGCCCTTGCGCAGCTCGTCGAAGACCTCCATCGGCAACCCCTCGGGGTTGGCGTCCGTCTTCAGCATCAGCGGCGGTACGGCGCTGAGCAGCACCGCCTGCGCCACGCGGGACGTCCCGTGCTTGCCGAGGTAGCGCGCCACCTCGCCGCCTCCCGTCGAGTGCCCGACGAGCGTGGCGTTGCTGAGGTTGAGGCTGTCCATCAGCTGCGAGAGGTCGTCCGCGTAGGTGTCCATGTCGTGGCCGGCCCACGGCTCGCCGGAGCGGCCGTGACCGCGGCGGTCGTGCGCTATGACCCGGTAGCCCTGCGACGCGATGAAGAACAGCTGCGGGTCCCAGACGTCCGCTGTCAGCGGCCAGCCGTGGCTGAAGACGACCGGGCGTCCCGATCCCCAGTCCTTGTAGAAGATCTCGGTCCCGTCCGTGGTGGTGATGGTGCCCATGGCTGGACTCCTTCCATCCTGCGGTTCTGCCGGTCATTCGCGGTTCTGCCGGTTCTTCCAGGTCCGGCCAGGAGCCGGCCCGGGAGAAGGGGACTCAGTCCCCACCGTCGCGCGCGTGCGTGGGTCTCGCGAACGCGGACCGCGTCGCCGCCGGTGAGGGCTGGGGTGATGACAGCCGGTGAACTCCGGTGACCTGGTGTGCGGATCCTGTGGCCGTTTCTTGAAGGCGGCCGGGAAGCCCCCTCACGTACGACTGGCGCGCACAGGGAGGGGAACCAGTCGAGCGCTCGATCCGCGGGCAGCGGGACCGGCGGAGAGAGCGGAAGAGGCCGGCCCAGGCCGGAGGACCGCACAGAACGGAGGAGGTGCCATGGGCAACTCACCCGCCGAGCAGGGCAAGCAGGAAGACGCGGACGAAGTCGTGGAGCTGATCCTGAGGGACCACCGCGCGATGGAGGATCTGTTCCGCGAGATGCGCAGCGTCGACGCCGACCGCGCGGCGGCACTTCACAGGCTCGCCGATCTGCTGATCGCCCACGCCGAGGCGGAGGAGACGGAGGTCTACCCCGCCCTGCGCCGATACCGGAACGTGGACGACGAAGAGGTCGAGCACGGCGTGGAGGAACACGCCGAGGGCAACGAGGCGTTGCTCGAACTGCTGGAGGCGGGCGCGCCCGGCAGCGACGACTGGGACGAGAAGCTGGAGGCCCTGGTCCAAGCGGTCAACCACCACTTGGACGAGGAGGAGCGTTCCCTCATCAACGACACCCGCGAGAACGTGAGCTCCGGGCGCCGTGCCGAACTGGGCCGGGCTTTCGCCCGCGCCCGCCGCGATCAACTGGCCTCGGCGCCGGGGCGGTTGGAGAACGTGCGGAGGATCGTGGAGGAGGCGGGCGCCTCCTCCGGGAGCTGAGGCACGCGGCGCCCGACGGCGGGAACCGGGCGCGGAGCCGAAGGAAGGCGCCCCCGCTGAGCTCCCGTGCGCCTCGGTTTCGCCATGCAGTCGGAGTCTCCTCGGCGCACGGGAGGTACTTCCATCGGGCGATACATGCGGGGGCGGGGAGCACGGTTGCGGTCCCTGCTGCGGGTGTTCTTCCGGTGGTCCTGCGGGACGCGGCGCCCGTCCGCGCGGCGGCTGCCGGAGGCCGGCACGGCAACGGTCCAACTGGCCGCAGCCACGCTGCACCTGTGCGAGTCCCAGGTCAGCTCGTCCTCAACTACTCACGTTTCACGCGGAGTTGGGGCCCACCCATCCCGCGCGGTGCGGGACGCGCTGCCGCGACGCAGCAGGGAGCGAGCCTCCGGCGAGGCGGTGCCTACGAGCGGGACGCCCGGAAGTGACGGCCTCAAAGCCGTCCGTCGGGCCGTACTTGTGTACCCCGGGGGAATCGAGGGGAAACGCGCCGGACGCCGTCACGGCGCGGCGGATATCGCCGTTCACGCCACTAGATTGAGCCTACGAAGATACGGATTGCATGATTTGGACTGTGAATTCAGTACATAAGGACCGAGAGGACACGGGGTCTGCATGGAGCCTCGGGAGCTGTGGGAACGGCACACGGTGCTGGCCAGAGCCTTCTGCCAGAGCGACGAGGAGGTGCGTACGGCGCAGGTGACGCTGGACGACGCACAGGCGAGCCGGGCCCGTTCCCTCGCGGCGTTCGCGGTGGTGGTCGGCAACGACAAGGCGGTGGCCGAGATGCTCGGCCTGCCCGAGCGGGAGGTGCGCATCGCGCGCCGCACCGTGGGCAGGGACGATGCCCGAGCGCTCGCGGACGATCTGCTGATGGCGCCGCTCCAGCATCAGCAACCCGGCCCGGGTTCCGGCACGGACGAGAACGCAAGGGCGAATGACGCGGCCCACGCGCACACGCAGGCGCCCGCGCAGGCCGCCGACCACATTCCGGGGCCCGACCAGACACAGTCGCAGCCGCAGTACCAGGTGCAGGGTCAGCAACAGGCGCCGCAGGCGCAGCAGATGCCGTCGCAGCCGCACGTCCAGTACCAGGCGCAGCACCAGCAGGTCCAGCACCACGCCGCGCAGTCGTACTACCAGCCCCAGGAGCACTACCAGCAGCCGCAGGAGCACTTCCAGACCTACGACCACTCACAACTGCCGGACCACATGGGCTGGTCGCCCGTCCAGGACGCGGTGCTCGTCGACGGCTGGCAGTCCGGGGTCGACCTGGAGATCCTCGCGCTCGAACTCGGCACGGACCTGCGGAGGCTGACCGCCCGCGCGCAGTATCTCTCCGCACAGGGACGGCTGTTCGTCGCGCCGGAGGAGACGGGACGGCAGGGAGGCAAGCACCGCAGGGAGACCGTGCAGCACCACACGGGCATCCCCACCCAGCAGATGAGCTCCCCCGGAGACATGTTGCTGCCGGACGGCCTGGTTCCGGACGGATACGGCGGGTACTGGGCGAACTGGAACGAGATGCTGCCCGCCCCGCAGGCCTGATCGGACCGGGCCCGAATCGCGGGTCGATGCAGCGGCGACAGCCGGGAACAAGCGCGACAGCAGGGGCCAGGCGGCACGTCCGGGCCTCCCTGAGCGTTGATAGCGTGTACCCCCCGACGACGGCCGCCCCTGCGGTGCGACTGATGAGGAGCCTGTGACGTGACCGCCCTCGCGCTGGGACCGAGTTGGCTCGACCCGGATTATCTGATCCAGACCTTCGGTCTGATCGGCATCCTGGTGATCGTCTTCGCGGAGTCCGGCCTGCTCATCGGCTTCTTCCTGCCGGGCGACTCCCTGCTGTTCACCGCAGGTCTGCTCGTCGCGACGGACCAGTACCTGCACTATCCGCTGTGGCTGGTCTGCACGCTCGTGGTGATCGCGGCGGTGCTCGGCGACCAGGCGGGCTATCTCTTCGGACGCAAGGTCGGCCCGGCCATCTTCAAGCGCCCGGACTCCAAGCTGTTCAAGCAGGAGAACGTCGAGAAGGGCCACGAGTTCTTCGAGAAGTACGGGCCCAAGTCCCTTGTGCTGGCCCGTTTCGTGCCCATCGTGCGCACGTTCACGCCGATCATCGCCGGCGTGAGCCAGATGCAGTACCGCTCGTTCCTGATCTTCAACGTCATCGGCGGCGTGCTCTGGGGCGCGGGCGTCACGCTGCTCGGCGCCCTGCTGGGGCAGATCGCGGCGGTACGCGACAACATCGAGGCGATGCTGGTCGGCATCGTCCTGCTGTCCATCACGCCGATCATCGTGGAGTACCTGCGCGCCCGGAAGAGGAAGTCGCGCGGGGCGCCGGGCGCTGACTCATCGGCCGGCACCGGGTCCGGCGGCGGGGTACCGCCCACCGGGGCGCCGGGGAACTCGGCGGACGACGGCGGCCAGCGCGGCCGGCACGCCCGCCGCTGAAGCGGCCCCCGCACACAGACTTCCCGCACCGCAGCACGGAGCTCGCGCACCGCATCACGAGCTCGCGCCCCGCACCCGACTGCGCCCCGCCCGCCCGGTGACACCGGACGGACGGGGCGCGGCCTTGTGACCAGCAGCAGACGGAGAACGGGAGACGGGGAGGGCCGTCTCAGACCTTGGCGCCCTCCTTGTCGTCCGTCTCGCCCTTGTCGTCGCTGCCGTCAGCGTCCGGAGCACCGTCGGCTCCACCGTCCCCGCCGTCGCCGCGGCCGCCCTCGCGAGGACCGCCGGGCCACTGCGGCCGTCCACGCCCGGCCAGGCGCCGCAGCCACGGCCAGGCGAGCAGCAAGACGATCACCACGTAGACCGTGACCGCGAACGGTGTGTTCACCAGCCCCGTCACGTTGCCGTCGCTGATCTGCAGCGCACGGCGCAGCTGCTGCTCGGCGTTGGGCCCGAGGATGACGCCGATGATCGCGGGCAGTACCGGCAGCCCGAAGCGCCGCATCATCAGCCCGACGACCCCGATGACGAGCAGGATCACCATGTCGATGGCCTCGCCGCCCACCGCGTAGGCGCCCACGGCAGCGAAGAAGAGGATCCCCGCGTACAGGTACGGGCGAGGGATGCGCAGCAGCTTCGCCCAGACCGGCGCCATCGGCAGGTTGAGCACCAGCAGCAGCACCATGCCGACGAAGAGCGAGGCGATGAGGCCCCACACCAGGTCGGGCTCCCGCTCGAAGAGCAGCGGGCCGGGCTGGATCCCGTACTGCTGGAACGCTGCCAGCATCACGGCGGCCACGGCGGTCGTCGGCAGGCCCAGGGTCAGCAGCGAGACCAGCGTTCCGGCGGCCGAGGCCGACGACGCCGACTCGGGTCCCGCGACGCCCTCGATCGCGCCCTTGCCGAACTCCTTCTTGTGCCGGGAGAACCGCTTCTCGGTGACGTACGAGAGGAACGTGGGGATCTCGGCGCCGCCGGCGGGGATCGCCCCGAACGGGAACCCGATGGCCGGGCCGCGCAGCCACGGCTTCCAGGTGCGCCGCAGGTCGGACCGGTCGAGCCAGGGACGCCCCACGGGGATCGACTCCCCGGCGCTCCTGTGCGCGTGGGCCGCGACCCACAGCGCCTCGCCGATGGCGAAGAGCCCCACGGCCACGATCACGACGTCGATGCCGTCGGAGAGCTGGAGGCTGCCGAAGGTGAGCCGCTGCTGGCCCGTCATCTGGTCGAGCCCGACGAGCCCGATCGTCAGACCGATCAGCAGCGCCGCGAAGCCCCGCACCCGCGAGCTGCCGAGCACGGAGGTGACGGCGATGAACGCCAGCACCATGATCGCGAAATAGTCGGGCGCGCCGATGTCCACCGCGAGCGCGGCGACCGTCGGCGCCAGGACCACCAGCAGGATCGTGCCGATCATGCCGCCCGCGAAGTGGCCGATGGCCGCCGCCGCGAGTGCCTGTGACCCGCGTCCGGACTTCGCCATCGGATGGCCTTCGATGGCGGTGACGACCGCCGCGCTCTCACCGGGGGTGTTGAGCAGGATCGAGGTGGTGGAGCCGCCGAACATCCCGCCGTAGTAGATGCCCGCGAACATGATGAACGCGCCG
Source organism: Streptomyces bathyalis (assembly GCF_015910445.1). Classification (NCBI taxonomy): domain Bacteria; kingdom Bacillati; phylum Actinomycetota; class Actinomycetes; order Kitasatosporales; family Streptomycetaceae; genus Streptomyces; species Streptomyces bathyalis. Next base: position 3,149,792 of record NZ_CP048882.1, on the reverse strand, counting down.
ACGGGGTCGAGACCGTAGGTCACCGGCAGCAGCAGGGCGACGGCCATGGCCGGGCCGATGCCGGGCAGTACGCCGATGGCGGTGCCCAGCAGCACGCCGACCGCCGCCCACAGCAGATTGAGCGGCGTCAGCGCCGTGCCGAAGCCGTCGAGCAGGGACGTGAGAGATTCCATCGGTCAGAGCACCCCCATCAGCGGGCCGCCGGGCAGGGGGACGCCCAGCAAGGTGTTGAAGGCCGCGAAGGTGGCCATGGACAGTACGGCCGCGACGAGCGGATCGCGGGAGAAGTTGCGGCTGCCGAGCGCGTACGCGGAGCCCCAGAAGAGCAGGGCGCCGGTGATCGGGAACCCGAGCGGCTCGATGAGGACGGCACTGGCGAGGAAGATCCCGGCCAGGAGCGCGACGGTGCGCCAGTCGGCGGGCTCGCTGCCTGCTTCCTCTCCGGGCTCCGCTTCTCCGCGGCCACCCCGCAGCACGTCGACGGCCAGGACGACGGCGACCACGAGCAGGGCGACGCCGACGACGAGCGGGACCGTCCTGGGACCGACCGGGCCGCGCTGACCCGCGACGGTCTCCATGGTGAGCGTGTCGCCGAGCACGAGCACGCCGACGACCAGCAGCAGGACGCTGACGCCGAGTTCGGAGCGTCCGCGCAGCCATTCGCGCCAACCGCCGGGCGACGAGGGCGACTTCACCTCACCGGAACCGGGGGCGGGTGCTTCCGCGCCCCGCGTGGGTTCCTTGGACTCGGTTGATCCGGTGCTCACTTGCCCACCTCCTCGAGGACGGACTCGACGCGCCGGTCCTGGGCCTCGAGGAACTGCCCGTACTTCTCACCGGTCAGATACGCGTCGTCCCAGCCGTTCCGCTTGAGGGACTTCTGCCACTGCGGGCTGCGGTGGAGCTCGTCGAAGAAGTGGATGAGCTTCGTGCGCTCCTTCTCCGACAGGTCGGGCGGCGCCATGATGCCGCGCCAGTTGGTGAACTCGACGTCCATGCCCGCCTCCTTGAGGGTCGGTGCGTCGAAGCCCTCGATCCGCTTCTTTCCGGTGGTGGCGAGCAGCCGCAGTTCGCCGGACTTGATCTGGTCGCGGTACTCGCTGATGCCGGAGATGCCGAAGGCGACCTTGCCGCCGAGCACGGACGCCAGGAGTTCGCCGCCGCCGTCGAAGGGCACGTAGTTGACGGTCTTGGGCTCGATGCCGGCGTCCCTGGCCATGAGCATCGGGGCCAGATGGTCGGGGCCTCCGGCGGACGAGCCCCCGCCGACGGGCAGCGAGCCGGGCTTCTTCTTCCAGTCCGCGAGGAGCTGCTCGATCGTCTTGTACTTGGACTTCTTCGAGACCACGACGATGTCCGGTTCCTCCACCGTGCGCGCGATCGGTGTCGCGTCGTCGAGCGTGGAGGGCGAGTCGTTCGTCCGCACGGCGCCCACGACACCGAGGCCCATCGACATGGCGAGCTTGCCGTTTCCGCGCTCGTTGACGAGCCGGGTCAGGCCGACGGTGCCGCCGGCGCCGGGCAGGTTGAACACCTCGATGTTGTGGTTGAGTTCGGCGTCCTCCGCGTCCTTGGCGGCGGTACGCGCGGTGATGTCGTAGCCGCCGCCGGGCGTGTTGGGCACCATGAACTGCAGCCCGGGGATGTTCGTCCCTGTCTCGGCGCCGCTGCCCGTCGTGATCAGCGGGGGGCCGATCAATACGAGCAGCGTCGCCCCGAGAAGAGACATGAGAGTGCGCTGACGCACGCGGGGGCACCGCCTTTCGTGAGTGAGGTCCGGGTGGGGGGACGGCCCACATGCTGCACGGGGTACGCGGCGGTTTCGCCCCCTGTGCGCGAAAGAACTTAATGATCGTTGTGGTCATTGTGTTCACGGGGCGGCACGGCGACCGCCTTGAGGGTGAAGTCACCGCAAGGCAGTGGCAGTTGAGCTCATCCGTGTGCCTGACGGAGCTGGCGGGCCGACGGCCGGCGGGGGAGCCCTCGGCGGTCCCGTCTAGTCTTCCGCTCATGCTTCATCTGCGGCTGATCGTTCCGTCATCGCGCACCGGCGAGGTCACGTCCCTGCTGGACTCGACCGTGGGGACCGCGCATCTCGTCGTGCTGCCGGGCGCCGCCCGCGACCCGGAGGGCGACGTGGTGATGTGCGATGTCGCCCGTGAGGCCGCGGACGAGCTCATCACGGAGCTGCGCCGCCTCGACCTCCACGAGCACGGAGCGATCTCCGTCGAGGACATCGACCTCTCGCTCTCCGAGCGCGGCACCCAGGCCGAGGTCGACGCCCCCGGCGAGGGCGTGGACGCGGTGCTGTGGGAGTCCCTCACCGGCGCGACGCACGAGGAGTCCCGGCTCTCGCTCACCTATCTGGCGTTCCTCGTCGTGGCGACGATGCTGGCGGCCTGCGGCGTCATGCTGGACAGCGCGATCCTCATCGTCGGCGCGATGGTGGTGGGGCCGGAGTTCGGGCCGCTCGCGGGTGTCTGCACGGCGCTGGTGCGGCTCAGGCCGCGTCTGGCGCTGCGTCCGCTGATCGCGCTGGTCGTGGGCTTTCCGCTGGCGATGCTCGCGACGGGCGCCTTCACCGTATTCATGGACGCCGTAGGCCTGTTCAGCGAGCAGAAGTACCAACAGCCCCATCCAGTAAGCGAGTTCGTGTGGAATCCCGACTGGATGTCGTTCGTGGTCGCCATTCTGGCGGGCATCGCGGGGGTGCTCTCCCTCACTTCGGCCAAGTCCGGTGCACTGGTGGGTGTGGCCATCTCGGTGACGACCGTGCCGGCGGCGGCCAACGCCGCCATGGCACTGAGCTACTGGTTTCCCGGGGAGGCCTGGGCGTCGGCGGAACAGCTGGGCCTGAACCTCTCCGGCATCCTGGTCGCCGGAACGCTCACGCTGCTGGGGCAGAAGCTCTTCTGGGCCTGGAAGCGCAGGCATCTCGCCCGGACGGCCTGACGTGTGACGTCCGGCGCGTGACCCGACGCCACCCCGTTGCCGCGGCGGGTCCACGAACTACGGTGCCCCGCAACGCGAAACCGCGTTGCGGGGCACCGTAGTTCCGTATGGGAGGTGCCGGACCGGCTCGGGTCCGTCGGCCCGGCTCCCGGCGGACTCAGTCCTTCTGCATCGCACCGGCCTTGCCGTCGTCGCCCTCGGCCGAGTCCTGCGAACCGCTGTCCGAGGAGGCGCCGTTGGTCGGCCCGATGAGGATCTCGTACTCGCCGCCGTACTGCTCGTGGCCGGCGAGCACGGCGATCTCGATGGCTTCGTCACCGCGTTCACCGGTGACGATGAGCCGGTCGCGCCGCAGATCCCGGGTGAGCGCTATACACATGCCGATCATCACGAGCGTGAACGGCACCGCCACGAGAATCGTCAGGTTCTGCAAACCGGTCAGCGCCGACGCTCCGCCGCCGCCGATCAAGAGCATGATCGCGGCGACCGCACCGGTCAGCACACCCCAGACGATGACGACGTTCTTGCCCGGCTCCAGCGTGCCCTTCTGGGAGAGGGTTCCCATCACGATGGACGCCGCGTCGGCGCCGGACACGAAGAAGATGCCGACCAGGATCATCACGATGAGGCTGGTGACGCTCGCGATCGGGTACTCGCGCAGCATCGCGAACAGCTGGCCCTCCGCCGTCGACTGGTCGGTCAGCTTGGCACCGCCACGCTCGAGGCTGATGGCCGTACCACCGAAGATCGCGAACCAGATCAGGCTCACGACGCTCGGCACGAGGATCACGCCGCCGACGAACTGCCGGATCGTGCGGCCCCGGCTGATGCGGGCGATGAACATGCCGACGAAGGGCGTCCACGAGATCCACCACGCCCAGTAGAAGACAGTCCAGGAGGACAGCCACGTGGCGACGTCCTTGCCCGCGGTGTCGTCCGTGCGAGCGGCCATCTGCGGCAGATCACCGATGAACGAACCCACCGATGTCGGCAGCAGGTTGAGCATCAGCACCGTCGGGCCGACCACGAAGACGAAGAGGACCAGCAGGCCCGCCAGCACCATGTTGATGTTGGACAGCCACTGGATGCCCTTCTCGACACCCGAGATCGCGGAGGCGACGAACGCCGCGGTCAGCACCGCGATGATGATCACCAGGATCGGTGTGCCGACGTTCGAGGCCCAGTTGATCTCCTTCACACCGCTGCCGATCTGCAGGGCGCCGAGGCCCAGCGACGCGGCGGAGCCGAAGAGGGTCGCGAAGATGGCCAGGATGTCGATGACGCGTCCGAAGGCACCGTTCGCGTTCTTCTCACCGATGAGCGGTGTGAAGACGGCACTGATGGTCTGACGCCTGCCACGCCTGAAGCAGCTGTACGCGATGGCGAGACCGACGACCGCGTAGATGGCCCAGGGATACAGGGTCCAGTGGAACAGGGTCGTCGCCATCGCGGTCTGCATGCGCTCGGCCGCGGAGCCGCCCGTACCCGGGGGAGGGTCGGTGAAGTGCGACAACGGCTCGTTGACGCCGTAGAACATCAGGCCGATGCCCATGCCCGCGCTGAACATCATCGCGACCCATGACACCGTCCGGAACTCCGGCTCCTCGCCCTCCTTGCCGAGGGTGATCTTCCCGTAACGGCTGAAGGCCAGCCAGAGCGAGAAGACGACGAAGCCGGAGGCGGCGAGCACGAACGCCCAACCAGCGTTGTGCATGGTGCTGTTGAGCATCGCGGTCGCCGCGCTGTCCAGGGAGTCGGTGGCAACTGCCCCCCAGATCACGAAGGCCAGGGTCAGCGCGGCTGTGACACCGAACACCACTTTGTCGGTCTGTGGTTTCGACGTGGCCCGCAGACCGGCGGAACCGCCGCCTGGCGGTTCCCCTGTCGCGTTCTGTTCCACCCGTTTTTCCGGCACGCTTTGACCTTTCAGTTCTGGATCAGATCGGGGAGCAGCTACCCGACTTCCTGATCAGCATGCCGTCCGAATATCCGTTTGTCTTCAGCTGCGCACGACCAGTGACGAAAGCAGGTCCTCGGTCGCCGCTGCTACTCGTTCGACGGCCTTGTCGAAGGCTTCGGCGTTGTGTGCCGCGGGTTTCCGGAAGCCGGACACCTTCCGTACGTACTGCAGGGCTGCTGCCCGCATGTCGTCGTCGGTGACGGCTTCGGCGTAGGGCGGTCGGAGTGTCTTGATGTTTCTGCACATACCTCGACGCTACGTCCGCCACCCCCGCCCGGTCACCGTCCGGGACGGCCGGCGGACGGGCTCGGTGCCTCCCGGGGACCGAGTCCGGGGGAAGTCCGAGGGGGCGGGGAGAGACGGTGCGGTAGTGGGGGGCTCTGCAGGGCCCTTGATCAGTGGACATCGACGTTCAGTGGCACGACCTGCCCTTCCACCATGGCCGCGAGGCCGTTGACTGCGCTGAGGGACGGCTGGTCCGCGATGTGGACGGGCATGCCCGTGCCCGTACGCAGCCGCTCGTCGAGCCCTGGCAGCAGCGCGCTGCCGCCCGCCAGCACCATGCCGCGGTCCGCCAGGTCCGCGACCAGGTCGGGCGGGCAGTTGTGCAGGACGCTGCGGATCGCATCGGAGAGCCCGATCAGAGGGGCCTGTATGGCCGCCCGCACGTCGTCGGGGTCGATGCACACGGTGCGGGCCATGCCGGTCGCCACGTCCCGGCCCCACACCTCGGTCGTCTGGCCCTCTCCGGCGCCCGTGAGCGCCAGGTGCAGCGGGCGGACGGCCTGGCTGGGGAGGATCAGCTCGTGGTGGTTGCGCAGATGCTGGACGACCGCGTGATGAATGGTGTCGCCCCCCATCGGTACGGTCGTCGCGGAGACGATCGCGCCCAGAGACAGCACGGCGATCTGGGTCGTCGTGGCCCCGCAGACGAGGATCATGGTCGCCTCGGGCTGTTCGACGGGCAGCCCGCACCCGACCCCGGCCGCGGTGGGGGTGTCGACCAGTTCCACCTGCTTCGCGCCCACCCCGGTCAGGGTCTCGACGGCGGCGCTGCGGGCCAGCGGGTCGGCGTTGTGCGGAATCGTGACGGCCGCGCGCTGCATGGCACCCCGCCGCCGCCACGCACGCCGTACCGAGGACCCGACGAGCGCCCGCAGCATCCGCTGGGCCATCTCGATGTCGATCACGGTGCCGTTGCTGACGGGACGCACGACGCGGATATGGCCCGGTGTGCGTCCGTCCATGCGCTCGGCAGCGGTGCCGACGGCGATCAGCGCCCCGGAGAAGGTGTTCACGGCGACGACGGACGGTTCGTCCACGACGAGCCCCGCGTCCTTGATGTGGACACGGGTGCGGGCGGAGCCGACGTCGACGGCTACCGAGCAGCGGCGCAGCTGGTCAAGAGGCTTGCTCACGGTGTTCCCCATCCTTGCCGGTGCGTTGGAGGGGTCCGCTCGCACGTGGGGACCCTGACCTCAGCGTGCACACGGCGCGGTGGGGCCGCCCGCTGGGCTGCTCCGCCCGAGTGATTCGGCGAGCGGCCCGGCGGGGCCGCTCGCCCGGGGACTCAGCGCAGGTCCGGCACGGCCGCTTCGTCCGCCGCCGGCAGCGGAGGCCGCTCGCTGAACTGCGTCCGGTACAGCTGCTCGTAGCGTCCGCCGAGGGCGAGCAACTCCTCGTGCGTGCCGCGCTCGACGATGCGTCCGCTCTCCAGGACGAGGATGAGATCCGCGGCCCGTACGGTCGACAGTCGGTGCGCGATCACCACGGACGTGCGGCCCGCGAGCGCCTCGGCCAGAGCCTCCTGCACGGCGGCCTCGGAGGTCGAGTCGAGGTGGGCCGTCGCCTCGTCCAGGATCACCACGCGGGGCTGCGCCAGCAGCAGCCGTGCGATGGTCAGCCGCTGCCGTTCACCGCCCGAGAGCCGGTAGCCGCGTTCGCCGACGACGGTGTCAAGTCCCTCCGGCAGCGCGGCGATCAGCCCGTCGAGGCGTGCGCGGCGCAGCGCGTCCCACAGTTCGTCGTCGGTGGCCTCGGGGCGTGGCAGCAGCAGGTTGGCGCGGATGGTCTCGTGGAAGAGGTGCCCGTCCTGGGTGACCATGCCGAGGGTGCGGCGCAGCGAGGCCGCGGTCACGTCGCGCACGTCCGTGCCGCCGATGCGCACGGTGCCGCTGTCCGCGTCGTAGAGCCGCGGAGCCAGGGAGGCGATGGTCGACTTGCCCGCGCCCGAGGAGCCGACCAGCGCCACCATCGCTCCGGGCTCGGCGCGGAAGGACACGCCGTGCAGGATCTCCTCCCCGCCGCGGGTGTCGAGCGTGGCGACGTCCTCGAGCGAGGCGAGCGAGACCTTCTCCGCCGACGGATAGGCGAAGTGCACGTCGTCGAACTCTACGGAGACGGGCCCGTCGGGCACGGCGACGGCGTCCGGCTTCTCGTCGATCAGCGGCTTCAGGTCGAGCACTTCGAAGACCCGCTGGAAGCTGACCAGCGCGCTCATCACCTCCACCCGCGCACCGGCGAGCGAGGTCAACGGCGCGTACAGCCTGGTCAGCAGCAGCGCGAGGGAGACCACGGTGCCCGCATCGAGGGTGCCGCGCAGCGCGTAGTAGCCACCGAGCCCGTAGACGAGGGCGAGCGCGAGAGCGGAGACGAGGGTGAGCGAACTGATGAAGAAGTGCTGGACCATCGCGGTACGGACGCCGATGTCCCGCACACGTCCGGCCCGCCGCGCGAACTCCGCGGACTCCTCCTCCGGCCGGCCGAAGAGCTTCACGAGCGTGGCGCCCGGCGCCGAGAAGCGCTCCGTCATCTGGTTGCCCATCGCGGCGTTGTGATCGGCGCGTTCACGTTCCAGGCGGGCGAACCGCGCGCCCATCCGTCTCGCGGGCAGCACGAAGAGCGGGAGCAGCACGAGCGTCAACAGCGTGATCTGCCAGGACAGTTGGAGCATCACCACCAGGGTCGCCAGCAGCGTGACGAGGTTGCTGACCACCTGGGAGAGGGTGTTGCTGAACGCGCGCTGCGCCCCGATCACGTCGTTGTTGAGCCGGCTGACGAGCGCGCCCGTACGCGTGCGTGTGAAGAAGGCGACCGGCAGTCGCTGCACATGGTCGTAGACCGCCGTGCGCAGATCGAGGATCAGGCCCTCGCCGATACGGGCGGACAGCCACCGCGTGAGGAGACCGGTCGCTGCCTCCGCGACGGCGATGAGCGCGATCACGGACGAGAGCACCACGACGGTACGGACAGCGGCGCCGCCCGTGATCGCGTTGACGACCCTGCCCGCGAGGAGGGGAGTGGCCACGGTGAGCAGGGCGAGCGCGCTGCTGAAGCCGAGGAAGGCCAGGAGTGCCCGGCGGTGGCCGCGGGCGAAGCGGAGGATGCGGATGAGCGTGGCCCGTGAGAAGGGGCGCTTGTCCTGCTGTGCGAAGCGGGTGGAGTAGAGCGCGTGCCACGCGGTCGTCTCCATACTCATGGTCTCTCCTGCGGGCCGGGCGACGGGTCTCGGGCGGTACGGGACGACCGTAGAAGTTGAAGTTACCTTGAAGTCAATGCCTCGGTGCGCGGGCGCTCCGTGCGTCGGGTGACGTCGCCCTGGGGGAGCGCGGTACGCGTGCGCCCGTACCGCTCCGGAGGCGGCGAGAAGCGGAACCCGAGGACACGGGGTGATGGGCGATCAGCCGTCCGCAAGGGGCTTTGACCGGCTGTGATGGGGTCGCGACAGGGTGTCGTGCACGTGCATCGGCACATGCATAGGCACATGAACGAGGCTATGATCCAGGGCAGTTGAAGGACAACGGTGTCCTCACCGCGCACTGTGCGACACCCCCCACCGCACCAGCCCGGGAGATCCAAGTGCCTCACCCGTACAACGGCATGGCCGCCAGGGACCTGCACGGGGTCGAGTGGCAGAAGAGCCGGTACAGCAACTCGCAGGGCACCTGCGTGGAGTTCGCAAGGCTGCCCGGCGGCGACATCGCCGTACGGAACTCGCGCTTCCCGGACGGCCCGGCGCTGGTCTACACACCCGCGGAGGTCGAGGCGTTGCTCCTCGGCGTCAAGGACGGCGAGTTCGACCACCTCGTGCAGGAGTGACCCCCAGCCGAAGCAGGGGGCCACGTGTGAAGACGCCTTCCCCGCGCCGGGGGTTGAGCCGTCGGTTCGCCGAATCACGGATCAAGAAGGGGTCTTGAGACGGCGTCCGGCCCGAAGGGTTTGTCGGCCCGGGGCCGCGGCGCCCCGACCGCAATGGATACGGCCTAGACGGGCCGCACCGACGTGAGCCGGAAGAGCGCCCAGACGACCTTGCCGCGCATCATCCCCGTCATCGGGTGCCAGCCCCAGCCGTCGCTGAAGGACTCCACCAGGCAAAGGCCCCGGCCCGACTCGGCCGTGAAGTCCGCATACTCGGTGCAGTTGTTGGTGGTCTCGGGCGGTGCGCCGCTCGGGTCGCGTACGGCACACACGAGTCGTGACGCCCACCGCATCAGGTCGAGTCTCACCGGAGAGGTCAGCTCCGGTGCCGGGGCCAGTGAAGCCGGCAGTCCGTGACGCAGAGCGTTGGTCACCAGCTCCGAGACGACGAGCGCAACGGTGTCGAACTCGGCCTCCAGTCGCCAGCGTTGCAGCGTCTCGCGGGTGAAGTCCCGTGCACTCTTGACCGCTTCGAAGCGGGCCGGCAGTGCGCAGGTGGCGGACCCGGAGACGGTCGAGTGGTCGAGGTGCGGGAGACCACGCCACATGGGCTCCAGCACAGTCGATCCTTCGGTCCCCATGACGAGCCACTCCTGGCGTTCGCGGCAGTGATGATCCTGTGTGGATCCGGTCGATTTGCTGTCCCGATTGGTCTCGCTGTTCCTCGGTCCCCGTACCCCTTGTTCCACAACTGCGCTGGCATGCAGTGCACTTGTCCGATGCCTATGGTTCCCAATGCCCTCGGCAGATGCAAGGGCAGATGCACGTGCACGCAAGACTTTCGATCGTGTGTAATCACCCGGGCACGCAACGAAGCGTATTGATGGCACACTTCCTTCAGAGCAGGGTGAAGGGTTCCTCGAAAATGGAGACACAACCGGCAATGGGTGTGAGCGGCGGCGCAATCGGGGCGAGTGGCTCAAGTGGGTCGATGGTCCGTCGCATCCTGCTCGGATCTCAGCTCCGCCGCCTCCGCGAGGCCTGCGGTGTCACCCGTGAGGCGGCCGGTTACTCGATCCGCGCGTCCGAATCCAAGATCAGCAGGATGGAGTTGGGCCGCGTGAGCTTCAAGGCCCGCGATGTGGCCGACCTGCTGACGCTCTACGGAGTGGTCGACGACTCCGAACGCGAGCCGCTGCTCGGGCTCGCCCGGGACTCGAGCATAGCCGGGTGGTGGCACAGCTACAGCGACGTGCTGCCGGGCTGGTTCCAGACGTACGTCGGCCTCGAGGGGTCCGCCTCTCACATCAACACCTACGAAGTGCAGTTCGTGCACGGCCTGTTGCAGACGGAGGAGTACGCACGCGCCGTCGTCACCGCCGGGCACCAGAGCCACATCCCCTACGAGGAGGTCGAGCGCCGCGTCGCCCTCCGCGTCGAGAGGCAGAAGCTGCTGCTCGGTGAGAGCGCCCCGAAGCTCCTCTGCATCCTCGACGAGGCCGCGCTGCGCCGCCCGTTCGGCTCGCACGAGATCATGGACGCCCAGCTGCGCCACCTGGCAGAGGTGTCGGAGTCACCCAACATCACTGTTCAGATCGTCCCGTTCGAGCTGGGCGGTCACCCCGCGGAGAGCGGCGCCTTCACGCTCTTGCGCTTCCCCGAGTCGGATTTGAACGACGTGGTGTATCTGGAGCAGCTGACCAGTGCTCTTTACCTGGACAAGAAAGATGAAGTCGCTCACTATGACCAGGTGTTGAGCCGATTGGTGAAGGACAGCCTGTCCCCGTCGCGTACGCGCGATCATCTGCAAGCAATACGCCAGCTCGGCTGAATTGCAAGTACGATGACCAGCTATCAGTACGGGAGTTGTGCTACGGCTGTCGACCGCGGCCGGCAATGCGCAGCTTGTTCCTGCCCCACGAAGGAATGACATGTCCTACTTCACGGACCTGGCGCTTCAGTACATAGACGGCCAGTGGTGCGAAGGAAGCGGCTCCTGGGACGTCATCGACTTCGACCCGTACAACGACGAGAAGCTCGCCTCCATCACGGTTGCGACGGCCGAAGAGGTCGACCACGCCTACCGTGCGGCCGAACGGCACCAGCGCGACTGGGCGAAGACGAACCCGTACACCCGCCGGCAGGTCTTCGAGCGGGCCATCCGGATCATCGAGGAGAACGAAGAGGCCATCACCGAGGCGCTCATCGCCGAGGTCGGCGGTACGCGGCTGAAAGCCAGCATCGAACTCCACCAGACCAGGGAATTCCTGCGTGAGACCGTCCACTTGGCGCTGCGCGCCGAGGGCCGGATCGTGCCGTCCCCGATCGACGGCAAGGAAAACCGTGTGCACCGCGTCCCCGTCGGGGTCGTCGGCGTCGTCACGCCCTACCACTTCCCGCTGCTGCTCTCGCTGAAGACGATTACGCCCGCGCTCGCCCTCGGTAACGCCGTCGTCCTCAAGCCGCACCAGAACTCGCCCGTGTGCGGCGGTTCGCTGGTCGCCAAGATCCTCGAGGACGCGGGTCTTCCGCCCGGCGTGCTGAACGTCGTCATCAGTGACACCGCCGAGATCGGCGACACGTTCATCTCGCACCCGGTGCCGAAGGTCATCTCCTTCACCGGCTCCGAGCCGGTCGGCCGGCAGGTCGCGACGGTCGCCGCCTCGCACTTCAAGCGCACGATTCTCGAGATGGGCGGCAACAGCGCGCTCATCGTCCTGGACGACGCCGACCTCGACTACGCGGTGGACGCCGCGGTCTTCAGCCGTTTCGTGCACCAGGGCCAGGTGTGCATGTCGGCCAACCGCATCATCGTCGACCAGGACATCTGCAAGGCGTTCAACGAGAAGTTCACGGCGAAGGTCGAGACGCTGAAGGTGGGCGACCCACGCGATCCCGACACGCAGATCGGCCCGCTCATCAACGCCGTCCAGGCCGACAAGGTCAACTCCCTTGTGGAGCGCACGATCGCGGATGGCGCGACCGCTCTCGTACGCGGAACCAAGCGGGGCAACCTCATCTCGCCGACGATCCTCACCGACCTGCCCGACGGCTCGCCCGCTCTGCGTGAGGAGATCCTCGGCCCCGTGGCCCTGGTCATCCCGGTCGACGGCGAGGACGAGGCGGTGCGGGTCGCGAACGACACCCCGTACGGCCTGGGCGGTGCCGTGCACACGGGCAACATCGACCGCGGGCTGCGCGTGGCTCACCGGATCGAGACCGGCATGGTCCACATCAACGACACCACGGTGGCCGACGAGCCCATCGTCCCGTTCGGCGGTGAGAAGAACTCCGGTCTGGGCAGGCTCAACGGCGAACAGATGGTGGAGGCCTTCACCACCACCAAGTGGATCTCCATCCAGCACGACCGCAGCGGCTTCCCCTTCTGAGGCTCGGACCCGCCCGCGAAGCCGTACCGCTTGAGGACAGTTCCTGACCGCAAGGCCTCATAGCGTTGTCGTCATCGAGAGACGCCGTAAAGGGCGGCTCCTGGCGGAAGGTGACGACCATGCCTGTAGTCGTGAAGTCGGAAGCGCCCGGCGACGAGCGCGGCGCACTCCTGGCCTACCTGGACGCCCAGCGCGGCGGCATCCGGCGTTCGCTGCACGGGCTCACCGAGGAGCAGGCCCGCAGCGTCCCCTCGGCCAGTGCCCTCTCGCTCGCTGCCGTGCTCAAGCACGTGGCCACGGGGGAGCGCGGCTGGCTGCGCAGACTCCAGGCCGACGGCGAGGAGTTCGACTTCTCCGCCTCGGTCGGTGAATGGGAGGACAGCTTCAGCCCGGGGGAGGGCGAGACCGTCCAGGTTCTGCTCGACCTCTACGAGCGCGTGGCACAGGAGACCGACGAGGCCGTGCGTGCCCTCGGCTCGCTCGACGAGACCTTCGACGCGCCCAAGGTCCCCTGGGACGAGGGCGGCAAGCGCTCCTGGCGCTGGGCCCTCCTGCACCTGATCGAGGAGACGGCACGGCACGCGGGGCACGCGGACGTCATCAGGGAGAGCATCGACGGCAAGGGCGCCTTCGACCTCGTCTTCGAGACCGGAGCCATGCCCGAGCCGGACTGGGCGGCCTTCGGGAACGAGCCCCCGAAGTAGCGGACGGCGGGCAGGGCGGCCGGGTGCCCGAGCGGAATCCGGCCCGCCTGGTGCCTCGCCCGGCGCACGCGCCCGGACCTCCCCTCACCGAAGTCTGCCTCGTCGCCCGCGCACCGCCCGTCTAGGCTGGCGGCGACGCGGGCGCGACGCGCCGGAGTGCGAGAGGGAGACGATGTCGGCGATCCGGCTGCTGGTGCTGGGCGCGGTGCGCCAACACGGGCGGGCACACGGCTACATGGTCCGCAACGACCTGGAGTTCTGGGGCGCGCACGAGTGGTCCAACGCCAAACCGGGCTCGATCTACCACGCGCTGAAGCAACTGGCCAAGCAAGGTCTGCTGCGTCAGTACGAGACCGCGCCGAGCACCGCCGGCGGCCCGCCCCGCACGCAGTACGAGGTGACGGATGCCGGCAACGCCGAGTTCATGAGGCTGCTGCGTCACGCGCTCACGGCCATCGACGAGAAGCAGGACATGCTCACCTCGGGCGTCGGCTTCATCGTCGACCTGTCCCGCGATGAGGCCGTCTCGCTGCTCAAGCAGCGCATCGCGTCCCTGGAGGAGTGGCGGCAGGAGGTGACGCGCCACTGGGCACCGGACGAGAGCACCCCCGAGGAGTGGGGTCACATCGGCGAGATCATGAAGCTCTGGGTGCACAACGCCGACAGCGGCGCGGAGTGGGCGCGAGGCCTGGTGGAGCGCCTCGAGAACGGTGCGTACGTCATGGCGGGCGAGGGCGAGCGTCAGGTCGACGTGCTGCCGCCGGGCACCGGGAACCCGTTCGCCGAGAAGTAGGACAGCTCATCAACTTTGACTAATGGGCATCGGCCCGGCTAGTCTGCCGAGACAGGTAGTCAAATTTGATCAGAACTACCGGGGTGGAGGATCGGCATGGACACCGACGACGCGATCGTGGCCGTGGGGCTGCACAAGGACTACGGGGGCAAGCCCGCGCTCGCGGGCCTGGATCTGACCGTGCCGCGCGGCACCGTCCAGGGACTCCTGGGGCCCAACGGCGCCGGCAAGACCACGCTCGTACGGATCCTCGCCACCCTTGTCCGCCCGAGCGCCGGGCGGGCAGAGGTCGCCGGCTGGGACGTGGTGCGGCAGCCCGGCCAAGTGCGCCGGCGCATCGGCCTGTTGGGGCAGCACGCGGCGCTCGACGAGGAGCTGGGCGGCAGGGAGAACCTCGAGATGTTCGGGAGGCTCCACCACCTCGGCGCCCGGACGGCGAGGACGCGCGCGGGCGAACTCCTCGAGCGCTTCGGGCTCGCGGACACCGGCCGCAAGGCCGTGCGCCAGTACAGCGGGGGCATGCGCCGCCGCCTCGACCTGGCCGTCGCGCTGTTGGGCACCGTCGACGGCGGTGCCCCGGACGTCCTCTTCCTCGACGAGCCGACGACGGGGCTCGACCCGCGCGGCCGGACCGAGGTCTGGGACGCGGTGCGCTCGCTGGCCGGCGGGGGAGCGACCGTGCTGCTCACGACGCAGTACCTGGAGGAGGCGGACCAGCTCGCGGACTCGGTCGCCGTGATCGACGGCGGGCGAGTGGTGGCCGAGGGCACCACGGGTGAGCTCAAGTCCCGCCTCGGCGGGGACCGTATCGACGTCGTCGTGCGCGAGGCGGCGGACCTGGACGCCGCCGCGTCGGCCCTGGCCGAGGCCCTCTCCCGTACGGGAGGCGGCACGTCCCAGGACGCCGTCGTCGAGAGCGACCCCTACCGGCGGCTGGTGAGCGCTCCGGTGTCCGACCGTATGGCCGCGCTGACCGAGACCGTGAGGGCCCTGGGCGAGGCCGGCATCGAAGCGGAGGACGTCGCTCTGCGCAGGCCGACCCTCGACGAGGTCTTCCTGCACCTGACCGGCGGGCGGCAGACCGGGACCATGACCGGGCAGCAGCCCGCGGAGGCCGTCGCATGAGCAGCTACGTGATGACCGACTCCTGGACGATGACCCGGCGCGGCCTCTCGCACTGGCGGCGGCAGCCCGTACAGGTACTGGTCGGCCTGGCCTTCCCCGCGCTGATGCTGGTGATGTTCGCCTACTTCCTCGGCGGCGGCATGGGCGTGGAGAACTACCGCGAGTTCCTGGTGCCCGGCATGCTCGCCCTCACCATGGCCTTCGGACTGGAGTCGACCATGGTCGCGCTGACGCAGGACCTGACGAAGGGAGTGATCGACAGGTTCCGCTCGCTGCCCATGGATCCCTCGGCGGTGCTCGTCGGGCGGAGCGTGCTGGACATGCTGCAGTCGGCGCTCAGCCTGCTCGTACTGCTGGGCGTCGGGCTCGCGATGGGATGGCGCTGGCATGGCACCGCTGCGGCAGCCCTCGCCGCGGTGGCCCTGCTCCTCCTGCTGCGCTTCGCGCTGCTGTGGGCCGGCATCTACCTCGGTCTGGTCGCGGGCAGACCTGAGCTCGTGCAGGCCGTGCAGATCCTGGTCTGGCCTGTGGCGTTTCTCTCGAATGCGTTCACCTCCCCCGACACCATGCCGGGCTGGATGGGCGCGATCGCCGAGTGGAACCCGATGTCGGCCACCGCACGGGCCGCGCGCGAACTGTTCGCCAACCCCGTGTGGGGCGGCGGTGGTTCCTGGGCGACGGAGCACGCGCTGCTGCTGGCCGTCGTCTGGCCGGTGGTGCTGGCTGTGGTGTTCTTCACGCTCTCCGTACGGCGCTACCGGGCACTGGGGCGCTGAGCCCGCCGGATCCGGCTCCACCCCCGCACCGCACGGTTTCCGCCACGTTCCGCGCGTGCCGTCGCACGCGTGTCGGGAAGCACCCTTGGGGGCACCCTGACCGGGACCTCCGCCCGGGAGCGACCTTATGCTTCGGACCAGCGGGCGGAAGCGGGCGAAGACCGCGGACGCGAGTGTTAGGGAGCGGGAAGAAAGTGGTCGGGGAGCCGAAGCGCAACGGCCGGTCGGCGGAGAACGGGGACGCCTCGGAGGAGGCCCGGCAGCAACTCGCCGACGAGGTGCGCAGCGCGTTCACACCGCCCCAGGGCATGCCGCTGCCGCCCATACCGGACGACGACCACCCGAGCTCCGAATTCGCCGTTCCCGAGGGGCTGTTGACGTCGCCGCCGCAGGAGTTCGGCAGCGCCTTCACCCCGCCCGAGGGCATTCCGAAGGTGTCCCTGATAAAGCCGGGCGGCCCCTGGCAGGACCGGATGCGCACGATGATCCGGATGCCGCTCGCGGAGCGGCCGGCGCCGGAGAGGCTCAGCCGTACCGAGGACACGGAGCCGGGCCCCGCCGTGCCCCGCGTGCTCGACCTCACCCTCCGCATCGGCGAACTGCTGCTCGCGGGAGGCGAGGGCGCCGAGGATGTCGAGGCCGCGATGTTCGGCGTGGCCCACGCGTTCGGGCTCGATCGCTGCGAGCCCACCGTCACCTTCACGCTGATCTCGATCACGCACCAGCCCTCGCTGGTCGACGACCCGGTCACGGTCGGCCGGACGGTACGCCGCCGCGGCACCGACTACACGCGTCTCGCCGCCGTCTTCAGGCTGGTCGACGACATCACCAAGGGCGACGTCACGCTGGAGGAGGCATACCGGCGCCTGGCCGCCATGCGCCGTAACCGCCACCCGTACTCCAAGAACGCGCTGACCCTCGCCAGCGGCCTGCTCTCCGGCGCCGCGTCGCTGCTCGTCGGCGGTGACGGGCTGGTCTTCGTACTCGCCGCGATCGGGGCGATGCTCGGCGACAGGCTGGCGTGGCTGTGCGCGGCGCGCGGGCTGCCGGAGTTCTACCAGTTCACGGTCGCCGCGGTACCGCCGGCGGCGATGGGCGTCGCGGTGGCGCTCTTCGACTCGCAGGAGGAGACGAAGCTCAAGGCCGCGGCCGTCATCACCGGTGGTCTCTTCGCGCTGATCCCCGGCCGTGCACTGGTCGCCGCCGTGCACGACGGGCTGACCGGCTTCTACATCACGGCGGCGGCCCGCCTGCTGGAGGTCATCTACCTCGTCGTCGGCATCGTCGGCGGCGTGCTGGTGATGCTCTACATCGGCTCGAAGCTCGGCGCCGAGCTCACGCCGGAGAACACGCACGGCGACGTCAGCCCGGTGATACAGCTCTTCGCGGCGATGCTGCTGGCGCTGGCCTTCTGCGTACTGCTCCAGCAGGAACGTCACACCGTGGCCCTGGCGACCCTCAACGGCGGTGTGGCCTGGCTGGTCTACGGCGCGCTGACGAACCCTCCGGTGAACGTCGACGCGGTGGCGGCGACGGTCACCGCGGCCGGACTGGTCGGCCTCTTCGGGCAGTTGATGTCCCGCTACCAGTTCGCGTCGTCGCTGCCGTACATCACGGCGGCGATCGGACCGCTGCTGCCCGGTAGTGCCACGTACTTCGGACTGCTCAACATCGCCCAGGGACACATGGACGAGGGCATCCTGAGCATGTCCAGGGCGGTCGCCCTCGCGCTGGCCATCGCCATCGGCGTCAACCTGGGCGGCGAGCTGGCGCGGCTGTTCATCAAGAGCCCCGGAGTCGAGACGCCGCTGCCCGGCCGCCGCGCGGCCAAGCGCACCCGCGGCTTCTAGGCCGTGCCAGGCGTCGTAGCCCAGACGGGATTTGTCAGACAGGGCGTAGGCCGGACGGGGCCCAGAGCCCGGCGCCGGCAGGGACGAGGGTGCGTCCCGCCGGACGGGGGACGCACCCTTCGGGTTACGCCTTTCGTACGCTCCCGTCTCGCCGGAGGCCCGGTTCGGTGCTTCAGTGGTCGCCGTGGGCCTCAAGCCGCTTGATCGACGCCTCGACCTCGGCCTCGGCCTCGGCACGGCCGACCCAGTTGGCGCCCTCGACGGACTTGCCGGGCTCCAGGTCCTTGTAGACCTCGAAGAAGTGCTGGATCTCGAGCCGGTCGAACTCGCTCACGTGGTGGATGTCCCGCAGGTGCTCCATGCGCGGATCGGACGCCGGTACGCACAGCAGCTTGTCGTCGCCGCCGGCCTCGTCCGTCATGCGGAACATGCCGATGGCGCGGGACTTGATGATGCAACCGGGAAAGGTGGGTTCATCGAGAAGCACGAGCGCGTCCAGCGGGTCGCCGTCCTCGCCGAGAGTGTGGTCGACGAAGCCGTAGTCGGCGGGGTACACGGTCGAGGTGAAGAGGTGCCGGTCCAGACGGATGCGCCCGGTCACGTGATCCACCTCGTACTTGTTCCGCGAACCCTTCGGGATCTCGATGACGACGTCGAACTCCAAGGAAGGCTCCTCAATGATCAGCACATGTATCTGGTGATTAAGTGTCCCCTACGCACGTACACGGGCGCGAAAGGGGCTGATCGAGGTGCGTGACACCGCCTCAGAGGTGCGTGACACCGCGATCCGGGCATACCGGAAGGCCCGGGCCCGTGCCCGTCGTCACGGGCGGCGGATCCGGCAGCACTGGCGGACCGCGACTCCGCAGCGGCGGCAGACCGTCGGAGTGACGGCCGGCGCTGCCGCGATCGGACTGGTGCTCGCCGTCACGGCGGTGGCCGCGAGCGGACCGTGGGACTCGGGCCAGCGTACGGCGGAGCGTTCACGGGCCGCCGCCGGGGAAGGGCGAAGTGGCGGGAACCACACCGGAGACGGCCCGGGCAAGGGCGCCCCGGGAGCGCCGGACGTGCTCGCCGCACTCGACATGGACGCGGTACGCAGCGACGCCGCCGGCGGCGGTCGCGACGCCAAGCCCTCGCACGGCCCGGGCGCGGCAGGAGTGCCCCCGCCCAGCGAGGACGCGCTCGCCGACACCCTCGAACCGCTGTTGAAGGACGGCGACTTGGGCAAGGTCCGAGCGGTCTCGGTCGTCGACGCGGCCACGGGCCGGAAGCTGTACGCCACCAAGGACGGCACCGCCGTCACCCCCGCCTCGACCGTCAAGCTGGCCACCGCGGTGGCCGCGCTCTCGGCACGCGGCGCCGACCACCGCATCCCCACCCGGGCGTTGCGCGGCAAGGGCTCCGGCGACGTCGTCCTCCAGGGCGGCGGCGACCCGACGCTCACCTCTGACGCGCTCGACGGCCTCGCACGCGACACGGCCCGCCGGCTGCGCGGACACGACGGCAAGGTCTCGCTCCGGTACGACACTTCGCGCTACAGCGGGCCTCTGCGCCACTCCATCGGCACCAACGACAACCTCGCGCCCGTCAGTCCGCTCATGGTCGACGAGGCCCGCCTCGGAGGCGGCTCCGGGGGCGGCAAGGACGGCGACGCCCCGCCGCACGGCCCCGCTCCGCGGTCCGGCGACCCCGCGAAGGACGCCGCCGAGGCCTTCGCCAAGGCACTCGGGAAGCACGGCGTCGACGTCAAGGGCAAGCCCAAGGAGGTGAAGGCGCCGGGCAAGGGAAAGGAGCTGGCCGTGCACCGCTCGGCCCCGCTCTCCGCGCTGGTCGAGCGGATGCTGACCCACAGCGACAACGACATCGCCGAGGCCCTCGCCCGGCAGACCGCACTCGCCGCGGGCGAGCCCGCGAGCTTCAAGGGCGCCGGCAAGGCCGTACGCCATCGCCTCGGCAAGCTCGGAATCTCCCTGAAGGGCGCCCACTTCGCCGACGGCAGCGGCCTCGACCGCCGCGACAAGGTCTCACCCAAGCTGCTCACCGGCCTCCTCGTGCGCGCCGCCGACCCCGACCACGCCGGGCTGCGCCCCGTTCTGACGGGCATGCCGGTCGCCCACTTCACCGGCACCCTCGGCAGCAGGTACGGCAGCGACAAGGGCAAGCAGGGCGCCGGTCTCGTACGGGCCAAGACGGGAACCCTCACCGGCGTGAACACCCTCGCAGGCACCGTCGTGGACGCCGACGGCCGGCTGCTGGCCTTCGCCTTCATGACGTCCGGCACCACCGACGGAAAGGGCGCACAGCGCTCCCTGGACAGCCTCGCGGCCGCACTCGCCAACTGCGGCTGCCGTGGTTCGCCGTCGGAGGGCTGACCTCGGCAGGAACCGCGGAACGCCCCCGGGCCGGAACCCCTGCGCCGCCGGTGCAGCCTCCCGCCCGGCGGCGGTGCCACGTACCGTGAAGTCATGACGAGCCTCGGTGGTGTGGAGATGGTCGACTGGAATCTCGCGGTCGCGACCGCGACCCGGCTCGTACGGCCGGGCCCGGAGGTGACCCGCGAGGAGGCGCGAGCGGCCGTCTCGGAGCTTCGCCGCCACGCGAAGTCGTCCGAGGAGCACGTGCGCGGCTTCACGGGGATGCAGCCGGACCGTCCGTCGGAGTCGGACACCCCGGTCCTCGTCGTCGACCGGCCCGGCTGGGTGCGCGCCAACGTCGCCGGCTTCAGGGAACTCCTCACACCGCTGCTCGCGAAGGTGCAGGAGCGCCGCTCCGGCACCCCCGGCGGGGCGGTGCTCGGCGCGGTCGGCGGCAAGGTGACGGGCGTCGAGGTCGGCATGCTGCTTTCGTTCCTCGCCTCGCGCGTGCTCGGCCAGTACGAGACGTTCGCGCCGGCGACCCGAGAGCTGCCGGGCGGTGCCGACGGTTCCGGCCGTCTGCTGCTCGTCGCGCCGAACATCGTGCACGTCGAGCGCGAACTCGAGGTCGACCCGCACGACTTCCGCCTCTGGGTGTGCCTGCACGAGGAGACGCACCGCACGCAGTTCGCCGCCGTCCCCTGGCTCCGCGACCACATCCAGGGCGAGATCCAGGCATTCCTCAGCGAGACCGACATGGACCCGTCCACGCTGCTGGAGCGGATGCGCGAGGTCGCGCAGTCGGTCGCCGGCGGGCGCTCGCAGGGCGCGGAGGGGGAGGAGAAGCCGGAGGCCGGGCGGGCCGGGCTCGTCGAGCTGGTGCAGACACCCACGCAGCGCGAGATCCTCAGCCGCCTCACCGCCGTGATGTCGCTGCTGGAGGGCCACGCGGACTACGTGATGGACGGCGTCGGCCCGGCGGTCGTGCCGAGCGTCTCGGAGATCCGGGAGAAGTTCCAGAAGCGCCGTGCCACCGGCGCCGGACGGCTGGACCAGGCGCTGCGCAAGCTCCTCGGCCTCGACGCCAAGCTGCGCCAGTACCGCGAGGGCGAGCGGTTCGTACGGACCGTCGTCGACGACCTGGGCATGGACGGCTTCAACCGCGTCTGGATCTCGCCCAACACGCTCCCCACGAAGTCGGAGATCGTCAGCCCCGCCGACTGGGTCGCGCGCATGCGCTCTTGACCCGCGCCGACCCGGCCGCGACGTGGGGACCGCTCCCCGGTCGCGGCCGCACGCAGGAGCGCTGAGTTCGCGAGGCGAGGTGCTGATGATGCGAGAGGCATGTCTGCCGCAGGGATCCGACGGCTACTCTCCGGAGCGGGCCGGGATCACGGGAAGCCCCGGTAATCACTCGTCCGAGGGACCGAGAATGGCCGCTCCGCGTGCGATGCTCTGGGAACCCTCCCATCTCTGTCACCATCAACACACTCAGCGTGACAAGACTCCTTCGAGGAAGTGAATCGGACATGGGTCCCCATCCCGCGGTCGCTGCAATACGTCTCGCGGTTCGCCGCGCACTTCACGACGTCCTCAGCGAGCACGCCGTCGTCAGTGAGAATGCCGGCGACACCCGCAGCCCGGGCGAGCCACCGCTCGTCCTCGTGGCCTGTTCCGGCGGCGCCGACTCCATGGCGCTCGCCTCCGCCCTCGCCTTCGAAGCCCCCCGGCTCGGCCTCCGCGCGGGAGGCGTGACGATCGACCACGGTCTTCAGGCCGGATCGGCCGATCGCGCCCAGGAGGTCGCCGAGCGGCTCACCGCCCTCCGGCTCCATCCCGTCGAATCGATCGCCATCACCATCGGACGCACGAACACCGGCCCCGAAGCCGCCGCGCGCACCGCGCGGTACGCAGCTCTCGACGACATGGCCGACCGCTGCGGCGCCAAGGCCGTGCTGCTCGGACACACCCGTGACGACCAGGCCGAGACGGTGCTCCTCGGACTGGCCCGCGGTTCCGGTACGCGTTCCCTGTCCGGCATGGCGGAAGTCACCGGCCCCGCGGACCGCTACCGCCGCCCGTTCCTCGCCATCGACAGGCAGACCACCCGCAAGGCCTGCCTCGCACAGTCGCTGCCCGTATGGGACGACCCCCACAACGACGACCCCGCCTACACCCGCTCCCGCGTGCGTCACGAGGCCCTGCCGGTGCTGGAGAAAGCACTGGGCAAGGGCGTCGTCGAGGCGCTCGCACGTACCGCACGTCTCTCCCGCGACGACGCCGACGCTCTCGACTCCTGGGCCCTCCAGGCCGAGAGGGCCGTACGCACCGACCAGCCGGGCACCGACGGCTGGGACGGGGTGGAGCTGGACACCGCCCGGCTCTACGCACTCCCGTCGGCGGTACGCCGCCGGGTGCTGCGCCGCGCCGCCGTCGCCGCGGGCGCCCCCGCGGGCTCGCTCTTCGCCCGCCATCTCGAAGAAGTGGACCGGCTGATCACGGCCTGGCGCGGTCAGCGCGCCATCAATCTGCCAGGCCGTGTCGAGGCCGCGAGGCAGGGTGGCAGACTTGTCATCCGGCATGGCTCACAGACCCCGCCGACACCGACCGGCTGACCGCCCTCCCGGGGCGGTCTCCGGCCGGCGGCAGCGTGGGCCCGGGACCTCGACCGAGAGCGGCACGCGTGGACGAGAAGGACATGGGCACCGACCTCAAGTCGGTGCTCATCACAAAGGAAGAGATCGACGCGAAGCTGGCCGAGCTGGCCGGGAACATCGACGACGAGTACGCGGGCAAGGACCTTCTGCTCGTCGGGGTCCTCAAGGGCGCGGTGATGGTCATGGCCGACCTGGCACGTGCCGTCTCGACACCGGTGACCATGGACTGGATGGCGGTCTCCTCCTACGGCGCCGGCACTCAGTCCTCCGGGGTCGTCCGGATCCTCAAGGACCTCGACACCGACATCAAGGGCAAGCACGTCCTGATCGTCGAGGACATCATCGACTCGGGGCTGACGCTCTCGTGGCTGCTCTCCAACCTCGGCTCGCGTGAACCCGCGTCGCTGAACGTCTGCACCCTGCTGCGCAAGCCCGATGCGGCCAAGGTGGCGATCGACGTGAAGTGGGCGGGCTTCGACATCCCCAACGAGTTCGTCGTCGGCTACGGACTCGACTACGCGGAGAAGTACCGGAACCTCCCGTTCGTCGCAACGCTCGCACCGCACGTCTACGGCGGCTGAGCACCCCGGCACCCTGCGGGAACCATGCGGGGCCGCGCTCCGTTGGAGGAGCCAGGACGGTTCTGTTTGACCGTCCTCGGCGGCGCCCTGAGACAATGCTGAGGTACCGTCCGAAGGTCAGCCTTTTCAACTCACTGTGGCAGGAGGGACGGGGCGCACGCGCTCCGTATGGATGGACGTGAAGCGATACTTCCGCGGGCCGGTCATGTGGATCGTGCTGGCCGTCCTCGCCGTGGTCGTGTTGATGCAGGTCGTCGGCTCGTCCGGCGGCTACAAGACGGTGGACACGGGACAGGTCGTCCGGGCGATCGACCAGGACAAGGTGAAGTCCGCCGAGCTCACGACAGGCGATGAGCAGATCGTGAAGCTCGAGCTCAAGGACGGCGCCAAGGTCGAAGACAGCGACAAGATCAAGGCGAGCTACATCGACTCCCAGGGTGTCGACCTCGCCAAGAAGCTGCAGAGCAAGTACGAGCAGAACGAGATCACCAAGGGCTACACGGTCGCGCCGCAGCAGCAGAACCCGTTCGTCGGGATGCTGCTGTCGTTCCTGCCGTTCGTGCTCATCATCGTCGTCTTCCTGTTCCTGATGAATCAGATGCAGGGCGGCGGCTCCCGGGTGATGAACTTCGGCAAGTCGAAGGCCAAGCTGATCACCAAGGACACCCCGAAGACGACGTTCTCCGACGTCGCGGGGTCGGACGAGGCGTGCGAGGAGCTCCAGGAGATCAAGGAGTTCCTGCAGGAGCCCGCCAAGTTCCAGGCCGTCGGCGCCAAGATCCCCAAGGGTGTGCTCCTGTACGGGCCGCCCGGTACGGGCAAGACGCTGCTGGCCCGCGCGGTCGCGGGTGAGGCCGGCGTGCCGTTCTACTCGATCTCGGGTTCCGACTTCGTCGAGATGTTCGTCGGTGTCGGTGCCTCCCGGGTCCGTGACCTGTTCGAGCAGGCCAAGGCGAACGCTCCGGCGATCGTCTTCGTCGACGAGATCGACGCCGTCGGCCGCCACCGCGGCGCCGGCATGGGCGGCGGTCACGACGAGCGCGAGCAGACGCTGAACCAGCTGCTGGTCGAGATGGACGGCTTCGACGTCAAGGGCGGGGTCATCCTGATCGCCGCCACGAACCGGCCCGACATCCTGGACCCTGCGCTGCTGCGTCCCGGCCGGTTCGACCGCCAGATCGCCGTCGACCGCCCGGACATGCAGGGCAGGCACGAGATCCTCAAGGTCCATCAGAAGGGCAAGCCGATGGCGCCCGACGTGGACCTGGGTGCCGTGGCCCGCCGTACGCCGGGCTTCACCGGTGCCGACCTCAGCAACGTGCTGAACGAGGCAGCTCTGCTCACCGCCCGCGGTGACCAGAAGCTGATCGACAACAGGTATCTGGACGAGGCGATCGACCGGGTCGTCGCCGGTCCGCAGAAGCGGACCAGAATCATGAGCGACAAGGAGAAGAAGATCACCGCGTACCACGAGGGCGGACACGCCCTGGTCGCGGCAGCTTCGCCGAACTCCGACCCCGTACACAAGATCACGATTCTCTCCAGAGGCCGTGCCCTCGGCTACACGATGGTCCTGCCGGACGAGGACAAGTACTCGACCACGCGCAACGAGATGCTCGACCAGCTCGCATACATGCTGGGCGGGCGCGCCGCCGAGGAACTGGTCTTCCACGACCCGACGACGGGTGCGGCGAACGACATCGAGAAGGCGACGGCGACAGCCCGTGCCATGGTCACGCAGTACGGCATGACCGAGCGGCTGGGCGCGATCAAGTTCGGCTCCGACCAGTCCGAGCCCTTCCTGGGCAAGGAGATGGGCCACCAGCGCGACTACTCCGAGGAGGTCGCGGGCCTGGTGGACGAGGAGGTCAAGAGCCTGATCGAGACGGCGCACAACGAAGCCTGGGAAATCCTGGTGGAGAACCGCGACGTCCTCGACAACCTGGTCCTCGCACTGCTGGAGAAGGAGACGCTCGGCAAGGAGGAGATCGCCGAGATCTTCGCCCCCGTCGTCAAGCGTCCGAGCCGTCCGGCCTGGACCGGCTCGTCGCGGCGCACGCCCTCCACGCGTCCGCCGGTCTCGTCGCCCGCTCTGAGCAACGGGAACGGCTCCGTTCCCACGCTCGAGAAGAGCGGCGGCAAGGAGATCGGCCCGCACGAGGCGGAAGCCGTCGTCGAACCGGCCGATCCGACGGAGAGCTAGAAGCAGCAGCTGTGCAACGGCCCACAGCGGGTCGTGGAATTCCAGCCGCGCCCCCCGGGTTGTGAGACCTGAGGGGCGCGGCTGACTGCTTGTGCAGCAGGTACCAGGAACGAGGCGACAATGACGGACCCCGTGACGCTCGGAGAGGGCGAGTTCCCGACGGCCGAATTCGACGAGAAGCGTGCGGAGAACGCCGTACGTGAGCTGCTGATCGCGGTCGGCGAGGACCCGGACCGCGAGGGACTGCTGGAGACTCCCGCCCGTGTCATGCGGGCGTACAAGGAGCTGTTCGCCGGCCTGCACCAGCGTCCCGAGGACGTGCTGACCACCACCTTCGACCTGGGCCACGACGAGATGGTCCTGGTGAAGGACATCGAGGTGTTCAGCACGTGTGAGCACCATCTCGTACCGTTCCACGGCGTCGCCCACGTCGGCTACATCCCCTCGGCGGACGGCAAGATCACGGGCTTGTCGAAGCTGGCGCGGCTCGTCGACGTCTTTGCCCGCAGGCCCCAGGTCCAGGAGCGGCTGACGACGCAGATCGCCGAGTCGCTGATGCGGATCCTGGACCCGCGCGGAGTGATCGTCGTCCTGGAGTGCGAGCACATGTGCATGTCGATGCGCGGCATACGGAAGCCGGGTGCGAAGACCGTCACGTCCGCGGTCCGCGGCCAGCTGCGGGACGCCGCGACGCGTTCCGAGGCGATGAGCCTGATCCTGCGCTGAGAAGGCGCTCAGGCCGCCGCCGCGGCCGACGGGTTGTCGTTGTCGTCGTCATCGGGGAGACGGCAGACGCGCTCCAGGAAGATCGCCGTCGCCACCACTGCCACCCCTGCCAGGACGGAGAGACCGGCGTAGATCGCCTGGTCGTCGCGTGCCGGCGCCTCGGACGGGTCCATCAGCAGGAAGACCCCGATGCCTCCGTAGATCCCGGCGACCAGCGACGCCACCAGAGCGCTGGCGTGCCCGAAGAGGACGGCCCGAGCCGCCATCATCGGATCCACGCCCTTCGCTCCGGGCTCGCGTTCGCGCTGTGCCTTGAGCCGGGAGCGTAGCGAGAGTGCGGTGGCCAGCAGCACCGTCGCGATGATCGCGAGAACGACAGGAGCGGCGACGGGTACGGCGGGCAGGGTGCCCAGCGAGTTCCACAGCCGCGACACCGCCCAGGCCAGTACCCCGGCGACGACGAAGACACCCGCCAGGACGGGGATACGCAGTTCCTTCACGGGGTTCCCAACGACTACTCGGGCAGGCTGAGTTCCAGATCCGTCCGGGCTGCTACGCCTTCGCGTCCCAGTCGCGCCAGAAGCTCCGCCACCGC
Source organism: Streptomyces bathyalis (assembly GCF_015910445.1). Classification (NCBI taxonomy): domain Bacteria; kingdom Bacillati; phylum Actinomycetota; class Actinomycetes; order Kitasatosporales; family Streptomycetaceae; genus Streptomyces; species Streptomyces bathyalis. Next base: position 3,122,987 of record NZ_CP048882.1, on the reverse strand, counting down.
GCCGTGTCCCGGCACCTCGGCGCCCGGGTCCACGTCGTGCCACGGCACGAGCACGAAGGCCCGTTCGTGGGCGCGGGGATGAGGCAGTGTCAGCAGGGGGTCGTCCGAGATGACGTCCTGGTAGGCGACGATGTCGACGTCGATGGTCCGCGGCCCCCAGTGCTCGTCCCGTACACGTTCGAGGGCCTCCTCGATCGCGTGTCCCCGTTCGAGCAGGGAGCCGGGCGGCAGCGTCGTGCGGACCAGCACGACGGCGTTGAAGTACGAGGGCTGGCTGTCCGGATCCACACCCCACGGCTCCGTCTCGTAGACGGGTGAGACGGCGACGACCTTCATGCCCGGGGTGTCGGCGAGCGCGTCCACGGCGCTCTGCAGCCGCTCCAGGCGGTTCCCCACGTTGCTGCCGAGGGCGATCACCGCCTGCTGAGGGTTGTGAAGCGTGGTGTCCGCGGCATCCACCTGGTGCACGACGGAGGCGGGCACCGGCTGTACGGTCGGGTCACTGTTCGGCGTCATGCGCGACTCCGCTTGATTGTGATGGTCACGTCGTCGAAGGGGACGGTGATCGGAGCGTCCGGTTTGTGCACGATCACCTCGGCCACCTGCACCCGCGTATGCGCGAGGCAGGCATCGGCGATCCGCTGCGCGAGGGTTTCGATCAGGTCGACGGGCTCTCCCTCGACGATCCCAACGATCTCCTCGGCGAGAACGCCGTAATGAACGGTCTGGGCGAGGTCGTCGCCTCCGGCGGCGGGGCGGGTGTCCAGGCCCAGCTCCACGTCCACGACGAAGGTCTGACCCTCCTCCCGTTCCCGCTCGAGGACCCCGTGATGCCCGCGGGCCCGCAAGCCCCGCAGTGCGAGGTGGTCCACGCGTATCACTCCCGTCCTCTGTCCTGGTCACAGCTGCGCGGCGCGTGTTGTCAGCATTGCCGCATCGAATCTACCCGCGGGCGGTGCAGGTACCTGCCCGGGGCGGGTGCCTACCCGACAGCGCCGATCTCCACGCTCACATTCCGGCCGAGCTGCTGCGAAGGAGTGGTATGGGACACACCCGGAGTGGCGCGAATGCGTGCGTCGACGGCGGGCCGACGGTGTGGGCCGGTCCGGAGCCTTGTTCGCCTCCGGCGCGCACGCGCGAGGTGAACGGACCGATCCGGTCGGGCCGGCGCCGGTCAGTGGAGCGCGGGGACGGCCCGACCGCGGTCAGATCTGGACGTCGCCGTCGTCGATGCCGCCCTCGTCGTCGTCCTCGCCCTCGCGCTCGACCAGGACGGGCGAACCGTGGTGCGACCACACCTTCCAGTTGCCGCCCTCGGCCCGCCGGAACACGTTCGTGGCGACGACCAGACCGCCCACGAGCGGGCCTGCGGAGCCGTCGTCTTCGGCGGGGCCGCCGCTGAGGATGTTCTCCGTGCAGTTCACGAGGGCCGTGTCGCCGTGGACGGCGACCTCGACGTCCGTCAGGAAGAACTGCACGTAGTCGGTGTTCGCCATGATCAGGGCGTAGGAGCGCAGCACCTCCTCCCGGCCCGTCAGCACCGGCCAGCCCGGGTGCACGACGCTGATGCCGTCGTCCATCCACAGGTTCTGCAGCGCGTCGAGGTCCGCGTGCTCCACCGCGTCGTACAGGGCCGTGTTCGCGGCCTCGACCGCTTCGATGTCCGTACGCGCGCCCCGGCTCACCCTTGCCGCCCCACCTGGTCGACGCCCGCGGAGTTCGCGGTGCCGCCCGGATCCTCGGCTCCGCCGTCCGGCCCGGCGGCGCTCTCCACGGCGTGTACGACGCGGACCGCGTCGGCGCTCGCCCGTACCTCGTGCACACGCACCGCCCACGCGCCCTCGCGGGCGGCCAGGGCCGATACGGCGGCCGTGGCGGCGTCCCGTTCACGGGCGGGCGGAACCGGAGCGCCGTCGGTGGTCGCGAGCACACGGCCCAGGAACCGCTTGCGGGATGCGGCCACCAGAAGTGGTCGGCCCAACTCCTCGCGCAGACGGCCGAGTTCGGCCACGAGTCGCAGATCGTGCGGGGCCTGTTTGGCGAATCCCAGGCCGGGGTCGGCCACGATCCGGTCCGGGGCGACGCCGGCATCCACGGCGCGGTCGAGGCTCGCGCGCAGCTCCGCGATGACCTCCGCGGTGACGTCGTCGTAGACGGCGCGGTTGTTCATGTCGATGGACTGGCCGCGCCAGTGCATGACCACGAAGGGGACCTCCGCGGCGGCCACCGTGGGCAGCATCCGCGGGTCGGCCATGCCGCCGCTGACGTCGTTGACGAGCACCGCGCCCGCCTCCAGGGCCAGCTGCGCGACGGAGGCCCGCATCGTGTCGACGCTGACCAGCACGTTCTCGGATGCCAGTCCGCGGACGACGGGGAGCACCCGCCGCAGCTCCTCTTCCTCGTCGACGCGGGGTGCGCCCGGACGCGTCGACTCGCCCCCGACGTCGACCAGATCGGCGCCCTCGGCGACCAGGTCGAGGCCCCGCTTGATCGCCACTTCGCTGTCGAACCACTTGCCGCCGTCGGAGAAGGAGTCCGGCGTGACGTTGACCACCCCCATCACGGCACAGCGGTTCCAGTCCGGGAGTCCGGCGACGCGGCCACGCGATGGATTCATGTCTCCAGCGTAGGCCGCGCATCCTCTCCAGGGGTGACGGGTGGCGTCACGGGGAGTCCGGCGGCACGCCAGGACTGGAAGCCGCCCTCGAGGTCCGTGGCCCGGTGAAGTCCCAGGTCGCGGAGCGAACGGGCGGCGAGGCTGGAGGCGTAGCCCTCGTTGCACACCACGACGACGGGCAGGTCGAACGCCCTGGGGTCTCCCCAGGCCCCACGGTCCGAGGGGAAGGCCTCGGGTGAGCGGTGCGGACAAGTCGGGTCCAGACGCCACTCGAGTTCGTTGCGCTCGACGATCAGAGCTCCGGGAATGGTGCCGTCCCGGTCCCGCAGCGCCGCGTAGCGGATGTCCACCAGCAGCGCGCCCTCCTCGCGCTGGGCCCGTGCGGCAGCCTCGGCGTCGAGCCGGGTCAGCCCGGAGCGCGCCGACTCCAGCAGGGAGTCCACGCGGCTCGGGGCCAAGGCGTCGCCGGACGCGTCCGGAGCGCCGGTCATCTGCGCTCGCCCGCTCGGGTCGTGGGGCCCGGGGAGGCCCCAGGGCGCTCGACCTGCTCCAGGCGCGGCGCGCGTGAGGCGGCGCGTCATTCCCACTCGCCCGGGCGCTCGACCTGCTCCAGGCGCAGCAGTGCGCCGGTGCGGCTGTACCGCCGCATGAGCGGCAGCGGCGGGTAGTAGGCATGCACGGAGACCGCGTGCTCGTCGTCGGTCTCGTTGAGCACCTGGTGCACGTGATGGGGCCCGAAGGCGCGTCCGCGGCCCGGGGTCAGCTCACGCTCGCGGTCCACGCCGTCGGCCAGCTCCAGCGTCTTCCACCCCTCGGTGGGCAGCCGGACGGCGAGCGACTGCTCGGTGAGACGGCCGCCGGCCGCGGCGAACGCCCCGTGGGAGCCGCCGTGGTCGTGCCAGCCGGTACCCGTCCCGGGCGGCCAGCTGATGATCCAGGCCTCGCTGCCGCCGGGTCCGTTCAGCCGGAGCCAGGTGCGGCCCTCGGGGTCGAGGGGGAGCGATGCGATGAGCCCGGCGTCGGCGGCCGTCTCCCGGACGAATGCGAGGAGCTCGGCCTCGGTGGGTGCGGGGGCGGCGGCCGGTGCGTCGGCGGTGACGGGGGCGGGATCCGCTCCCGGCGTGGAGCCGGAGCCGGACACAGGTGTGGCGGGGGATGCGGGAGACACGGAGAACCGTCCTGAGTGTGATCGAGGGCACGTGCTCATCAAGAGCGCGTGGAATGGCCTGACTTGATCAACAGGACGGACGACACACGCAGCCCACGTAGCGGAGCAGGTCCAGGTGGACCCTCCGCCAGGGGTGCAACTCGGTGCCGGTCATGCGGTGGAGTGAAGCACGAGACCCCCGGGTGGTCAACTCGCCCTCGCATGTGCCGCGATGGACGGGCGGGCCGCGCACACCCCAGTCGTGCGGCGGTTCGTCACGCGTCGGCCACCGTCTCCAGCTCCACCTCGTCGCGGCTCACGTCGCGTTCGTCCGCGTCGATGGAACGGCGCAGCGCCTCGTGCAGCCGGCCGGGTGTCAGCACGCCGACGAAGCGGTCCGCGTCGTCCAGCACGGCGATCCAGCCCGCGTCGTGCTGGAGCATGCTGCTGAATGCCTGCTTCAGGGGCGAGCCGAGCGGCAGCCACGCCTCCATGCGCCGGGCGTGATCCGCGACCGTGGGGGGCGCGTTCTTGCCCGCGGCCTTCGCGGCGGCTGTCGTGTCGGTCTTGGCGTCGGCATCCGCGACGGGGCCGGCGCCGGTGTCCAGCGCGTCGGCGGCGAGCCACCCGTGCAGCTCGTCCGCGTCGTCCAGCACCACGGCCCAGCGTGCGCCCTCGCTGCGCATGCGGGCCCGGGCCTTGTCGATGGGGTCGTCGAGGTGCACGACCGGCGGCTCCTCCAGGTCGCCGCGCTCGATCGGGGTGACCGACAGCCGCTTCAGACCGCGGTCCGCGCCCACGAAGTCCGCGACGTACGGCGTGGCGGGTGCGCCCAGCACCTTCGCCGGAGGGTCGAACTGCTCGATGCGGCCGTCCCCGTACACGGCGATGCGGTCGCCGAGACGCACGGCCTCCTCGATGTCGTGCGTGACGAAGAGGACCGTCTTGTGCAGCGTGGACTGCAGCTTCAGGAACTCGTTCTGCAGATGCTCGCGCACCACAGGGTCGACGGCGCCGAAGGGCTCGTCCATGAGCAGCACCGGCGGGTCCGCGGCGAGCGCCCGCGCGACGCCGACGCGCTGCCGCTGGCCGCCGCTGAGCTGGTCCGGGTAGCGGTCGCCGTAGCGGGCCGGGTCCAGGCCGACCATCTCCAGCAGCTCGGCGGCGCGCTTGCGGCGCTCGGCCTTGGACCAGCCGAGCAGGAACGGGACGGTGGCCGTGTTGTCGAGCACCGTCTTGTGCGGGAAGAGCCCGACCTGCTGGATGACGTAGCCGATGCGGCGGCGGAGTTCGACAGGGTCGACGGTGGAGATGTCCTCGCCGTCGAGCAGGATCCGTCCGGACGTCGGCTCGATGAGCCTGTTGACCATCTTCATCGTGGTCGTCTTGCCGCAGCCGGACGGACCGACGAGGGTGACGAGTTCGCCCCGCGCCACCTCCAGCGACAGCTCGTGCACGGCGCTGGTGCCGTCCGGGTAGCGCTTTGTGACGTTCTCGAAGCGGATCATCGTCTCATTCTCATCGCTCGGCTCGGGTTCGGCCCTGGTCCGGTCTGCTCTGCCGGCTGCCGCCCCGGGGCCTCGTCGGCTGCCGACGTCATCGGTCTCGGCCGCATTCTTCCGGGGGCCGGATGAAGTCTGTGTTGCAGGAGTGTGGCAGTTCGGAGCGGCTGTCGGTAGCGGACTGTAAGGTCTCCCGGCATGCTTACGGGCGCACGTGACGCGCCCGTACACGTAGGTGCCCCGTGTGAGCGGGCCGGGACGAGCGCAGCGAGCGGGTTGAGGCGGTGAGCGGGTTGAACGGCGTCGAGCAAGCGGCGGCCATGGCCGGTGCCGCGGCGCGGCAGGGCGGCGACTGCCTCTCCGCGAACGACTGGATCTGCGCCGAGTACGTGCGCACGCGCGGCCAGGAGCTGACGGACGCGACCGTGGAACACGTCGGGATCACCGTCGCCTCGGTGCTGCTGGCGCTGCTGGTCGCCTTTCCCCTCGCGCTCGCGGCCCGCCGCTGGCAGCGCGCGTACGGGCCCGTGCTCGGGCTGACCACGGTGCTCTACACGGTGCCGTCGCTGGCGATGTACGCGCTGCTGCTCCCGCTCTTCGGTGTCGGAGCGGCAGTCGTCGTGACGGGTCTGGTGCTCTATTCGCTCACCGTGCTCGTACGGAACATCCTGGCCGGCCTCGAATCCGTCCCCGAAGAGGCCCGGGAGGCAGCGCGCGGCATGGGCTATGGCCCGTACCGGCTGCTCTTCGGCGTGGAACTGCCACTGGCGCTGCCAGCTTTGATGGCAGGTGTGCGGATCGCGACGGTCTCCGCGGTCGCGCTGACGACGGTCGGCGCGATCGTCGGCTACGGCGGTCTCGGCAATCTCATCTACGACGGCATGGACAGCTTCTTCAGGGCGCAGGTGCTGACTGCGTCGGTGATATGCGTCCTGCTGGCGGTGCTCGCCGACGTGCTGCTGCTCGGCGTGCAGCGGCTTCTGACGCCCTGGGCCCGCACGCGCGGGAGCGGGCGGCGCCGCACCGGCGCGGACACAGCCGACGGCGCGGCACCGGACACCGCCGGCGCGGACGGTGCGAACGGCGGCGTCCGCGCGGCGCCGGAGCCGGCCGGCAAGGGGGCGTGACGGTGAGCTTCTTCCTGGACGCGTGGACGTGGCTGATCACGGGCGCCAACTGGACCGGCGGCGACGGCGTGACGCACCGGCTCGCCGAGCACCTCTACCTGACAGTCGTCTGCCTCGGCATCGCCTGCGCCGTCGCCCTGCCCGTCGCCCTGTGGCTCGGGCACGTGGGGCGCGGTGGCGCGCTCGCCGTCAACATCTCCAACGTGGGACGTGCGGTGCCCACGTTCGCGGTGCTCGTCCTGCTGACGCTGAGCCCCCTCGGCAAGCACGGCGACCTTCCGACGATCATCGCGCTGGTGCTCTTCGCGCTTCCGCCGCTGCTGACGAACGCCTACGTCGGGATGCGCGAGGCCGACCGTGACGTGGTCGAGGCGGCCCGCGGAATGGGCATGTCCGGATGGCAGCTGCTGGGCCGTGTCGAGGTGCCGCTCGCCTTCCCGCTGATCATGACGGGCGTGAGGTCGGCGGCGGTGCAGGTCGTGGCGACGGCGACGCTGGCGGCGCTGCCGGGCGGCGGCGGGCTCGGCCGCATCATCACGGCCGGCTTCGGGACGTACGACACCCCGCAGGTCGTGGCGGGCGCGGCACTCGTCGCGGCGCTCGCGCTGCTGGTGGAGGGCGTGCTGGTGGTGGCCGAGCGGCTGCTGGACCCCATGCGGGGCCGGCGCACGAGCGCGAAGACGCCGGCCTCCGGCACGTTGCGCGGCGGCGGGAGGTCCGGGAAGCCCGAATCCCCTTCGCATTCCCCTTCGACGGCCGGTGGCTTCGATGAAAAGGTGATCCCCGCCCAGCCGACGTCCTGACCGATGACGACCGACAACTCCCTGGCCTGGGGTTCCGACGCCTCGGGTGACCCCCGTACCCCTGATGAACGGTGGACATGATGAGTGAGGCAGCAACCTCGAAGCCGGACCGGAAGCCCCGAAGGGCACGCACCCTGCTGGCCGCGGGCGGAGCCGTGGCCGTTCTGGCCACGGCCCTGACCGCGTGCGGCGGCAACAGCCTGGAGAAGGAGGGCGGCGGCTCCGCCGACGGCGGCTCCAAGGGCGAACTGGTCATCGGTTCGGCCGGATTCACCGAGTCGCAGATCATGGCGGAGCTGTACTCCAAGCTCCTGACGAAGGCCGGATACAGCACCTCGATCAGCAAGCTGAAGAACCGCGAACTGTACGAACCGGCCCTGGAAAAGGGCGAGATCGACGTCGTTCCGGAGTACGCGGCGACGCTCGCCGAGTTCCTGAACGCGAAGGAGAACGGGCCGAAGGCGAAGCCCGTCGCGTCCAACGACATCGGGAAGACGACCGCCGCGCTGGAGAAGCTCGCGAAGCCCCGCGGGCTGAAGGTGCTGCCCGCCGGTGACGCCGTCGACCAGAACGCCTTCGCCGTCACCGAGCAGTTCGCCAAGAAGCACAAGCTCAAGACCCTCTCGGACCTCGGCAAGTCCGGCGAGAAGGTCAAGCTCGCGGCGAGCGACGAGTGCGAGGAGCGGCCCTTCTGCCGCCCCGGCCTGGAGAAGACGTATGACATCGACATCACCGGCATCGACCCCAAGGGTGTCGGTACGACCCAGGCGAAGGAGGCCGTCAAGGACGGCACCGACCAGATGGTGCTGACCACGACGACCGACGCCACCCTGGAGGACTTCGGCCTCGTCCTGCTGGAGGACGACAAGGGCCTGCAGAACGCCGACAACGTGCTGCCGGTCGTCAACGCCAAGAAGGCAGGCGACAAGAAGGTCTCCGCGGCTCTGGAGAAGCTGACGAAGGTCCTCACCACGAAGGACCTCGCCGACCTCAACAGGAAGGTGGACGCGGAGCGGCAGAAGCCGAAGGACGTCGCCGAGGAGTTCCTCAAGGCCGAGAAGCTCCTCTGAGGAAACCGGCACTTCCGGCAAGCCTGCGTTCAGCGCGTCCGGGATGTCCGAGAGAGACGTCTCGCGGGGGTCCGTGAGGCGTCTCAGGAGGGCTTTCCGGCCAAATGCGCGAGGCCGCCGGAGCGAGGAATTCCAGAAGGGGACAGCGGAGGCGAAAGAGGACAGCACCGGGTTGTGGCGGCGTAACAATGCCCCATGTCCGGTGCCTGATCGGAGTCTTGCAAGGTACATTCCAGGCCATGCCTCGTGGACGTCATCGCCATTCGCAGCCACTGCACCGGGTCCTCGCCCCGGCATCCGTAACGGTGGCCGCGCTGGTCTGCGCGGGTGCCGCCTGGCTGTTCGGTGAGGCCGGCGTCGGTGACACGGAAACGGTGCTGCTCAGGGCCTGTGCGGCAGGCGCCGCCGTGGCCGCCGTGACCGGCGCCGTCATGCTGCGGGCATGGGACAGGTCGGCGGGCAAGCGTGTCGGCGAGCTCAAGGCGAAGCAGGCGAGCACGGAGTGGCGCGCCGAGGAGCGCCAGGCCGAACTGGAGGGCCAACTCGAGGAGGCCCGCCAGGGGCGGGAGAAGACACGGACCAGGCTTCGCGAGAAGCGCGGCGAACTGGCTCAGCTGCGCAACGAACACGCGGATCTTCTGCGCCGCTACGCGAATGCCGAGACGGAGCGGGCGAGCGCCCTGGAGGGGCGGCGGCAGCTCCAACTGGAGTCGGGCGAGCCGACCAAGGCCCTCGCCGCGACGGCCACGGACCACCGCCATCCGTCGGGCGCCCCGACCCCGCTGACCTACCTCCAGGCGAACGAGGCACTGCGGAACCTCAGCCGCAACATCGCGCGGATGCAGGAACGCGCGGAGCAGGAGCGCGAGGAGCAGCAGCAGGAAGAGCACGAACTCGAACGGCAGGAGACGCTCCGCAGGGAGCGTGAACAGCGCGAACAGGAGCGCGAGGCCGTGCGGCAGGCGGTCGTGTACAAGCCGCAGCCCGCACTCGAGGAGCGCCGGCCGGGAGAGCCGGAGAGCGGGAAGTTCGACTTCTTCGGCACCGCGGGCGCGGCCAAGCCGAAGCGGCGTGCGAAGAGGCTGTCCGCCACGCAGGGAGCGCAGGGCGCATCGTCCGCGCCGTCCAGGGCGGGACGTGAACCCCGCGAGGCTTCCGAGCTGTTCGAACTCCGTGAACCGCGCGAGCAGCGCGAGGCGGCGGAGCAGGCGGAGGCCGTGGAGACGGCCGAGGTGTCCGAGACGTCCGAGGCGGCCGGTACGGGAGAGGCCTCCCTGCCGACGATCAACGGCAGCGCGGCACAGCCGGAGCCGGGACCTACGAGCGCGAACGCCGGCACGAACGGCACGAACGGCACGAGCAGCGCGAGGAGTCGGGGCCCCCGGCCCGTCCCGGGGCAGCAGCCCGCGGCGTCCAGTGCGCCGGGCGGGACGAAGGAGTCGGGCGACGCGACGGAGGCTCAGCAGCCGGAGAAGGCCGGGGAGTCCCGGGCGCCGGAGGGGACGGATCCCAAGGGGGCGGCGGCAAGGGCGAGTTCGGGGGCATCCGCTCCGCGGACACGTACCGGGCGGCCCGGACCCGAGGCCGGCTCTGCCTCGTCGGCCGCCGAGCCGCCTCGTCCGTCCGGCAGGCATGCCAAGCGCGACGAGACCGTACGCGAAGATTCGTCGGAGGCATCGGAGTCGCCGGAGTCCTCCGGGGCGGACGCGGCGGGCTCCGGGAGCGGGGAGTCGTCGCAGGACCCCAAGTCGCCCAGGGGCGGGAGCGGTTCCGGGTCCGCGTCGGACAGACGGTCGGCGAAGGCCGCGGACACACCTGGCGCCGAGAGCGAGCCCGGCGGCACCCCGCCCGGCGGTACGAGCCCGACGAGCGGAACCGCCGAAAAGTCGGGGACGGGCTCGGACGAGAGCAAGGCGGGGACGGACGGGACCGCGTCGGGCGAGCCGGAGTCCTCCGCGGAGCCGGAGTCCTTCGCGAAGCGGGGGTCCTCCGCGAAGCCGGGCGCGCCCGGCAAGGCGGACCAGCCCGGCAAGCAGCAGCCTGAGCCGGCCGGAAAGCCCGAGCCGGCCGGAAAGCCGGAGCCGGCCGGAAAGCCGGAACAGGCCACCAAGGCGGGCGCGGGCACCGGGGCGAAGTCCGGGAAGCGCGAGGAATCGGCTGCCAAGTCCGAACCGGCAGCCAAGCCGGACCCGGACACCGGCCCCGCATCGGCGGCGAAGCCGGAGTCAGTGGCGAAGCCTGAGTCCTCCGCGAACTCTGAGTCCTCCGCGAACTCTGAGTCCTCCGCGAACTCTGAGTCCTCCGCGAAGCCTGGGTCCTCCGCGATGTCTGAGCCCTCCGCGAAGCCGGAGTCCGGGACCGAACCGGAGCCGGGCGCGTCGGGCAAGGCGGAAGAGTCGGGAAGGAAGCAGGGCGAACCCGCCGAGGGCTCCGAGCCGGCAACGAAGCCCGAGGCCGGGAAGAAGCCCGAGCCGGCCGCGAAGACCGGCTCATCGTCGGAGCCGGAGTCCGGGAAGCCGGAGCCCGAGTCAGGGAAGCCCGAGCCGGAGGCCGGGAAGGGGCCGGATGCGGCCGCCGAACCGGAGCCGGAGGCGGACAAGAGCGCCGAAGCCGAGTCCGAAGCGAAGTCCGGGCCCTCGACGCCGAAGCCCCGTACGTCCACCGGTTCCAAGCCCAAGTCGGACACCGGCGTGCGCAACGTCGGCTGACGCAGCCGCTTCACGGAGCCGCTTCACGGAGCCGCTTCACGGGCCGCGGAGACCCGCGGCGGTGGCCGGCGCACGGTCCGTGGCAGCTCTGACAGCCGCGGCGCACGCGCCCCCGTACGCGTTACTTGTCGATGTCACCCACGACGAAGAAGAACGACCCCAGGATCGCGACCATGTCGGCGACCAGCGTCCCCGGCAGCAGTTCCTTCAGCGCCTGGATGTTGTTGAACGAGGCCGACCGGAGCTTCAGCCGGTACGGCGTCTTCTCACCCTTGGAGACCAGGTAGTAGCCGTTGAGTCCGAGCGGGTTCTCGGTCCAGGCGTACGTGGCCCCTTCCGGTGCCTTCAGCACCTTCGGCAGACGCTGGTTGACCGGCCCGGGCGGCAGTTGCGAGAGGCGGTCGAGGCACGCGTCCGCGAGGTCGAGCGAGTTGTGCACCTGTTCCAGCAGCACCTCGAAGCGGGCGAGGCAGTCACCCTCGGTCCGGGTGACGACCTTGAGGGTGTCGCGCAGCTCTCCGTACGCCAGATACGGCTCGTCGCGGCGGAGGTCGAAGTCGACACCGGAGGCACGGGCGATGGGGCCGCTCACCCCGTAGGCGTGCACGATCGCCGGATCGACGACCCCGACGCCACGGGTGCGTCCGCGGAAGATCTCGTTCCCTGTCACCAGGCGGTCGAAGGTGTCCATCCGCGACCGCACGTCGGAGACCGCCTGCCGGGCCCGGCCCTGCCAGCCGGCCGGGAGGTCCTCCTTCAGACCGCCGACACGGTTGAACATGTAGTGCATCCGGCCGCCGGAGATCTCCTCCATCACGTGCTGCAGCTCCTCGCGTTCGCGGAACGCGTGGAAGACCGGCGTGATGCCGCCCAGCTCCAGCGGATAGGAGCCGAGGAACATCAAGTGGTTGAGGACGCGGTTGAGTTCGGCGAGCAGCGTGCGCATCCACACGGCACGCTCGGGAACCTCCATGCCGAGCATGCGCTCGACGGCGAGCACCACGCCGAGTTCGTTCGAGAAGGCGGACAGCCAGTCGTGGCGGTTGGCGAGGACGATGATCTGCCGGTAGTCGCGGGCCTCGAACAGCTTCTCCGCGCCGCGGTGCATATAGCCCACGATGGGCTCGACCTGGCTGATCAGCTCGCCGTCGAGGACGAGCCGCAGCCGCAGGACCCCGTGCGTCGAGGGGTGCTGGGGGCCGATGTTGAGCACCATGTCGGAGCTCTCCGCGGCGCCGCCGATGCCGACTGTGGTCGGCCTCCCCGGGCCGTCGGGTGCCGCCGCGGTGCCGTCCGTCATCGTCCGCTGACTCATGGGTTCAGTCTCGCACCCGCCCCCTCGGCGTCCCCCGGCGGCGGTGTATCTCCCGGAGCCTGCCCCTCCCGCCTGACCCGGCCGTAGGGTGGCCGCATGACGACGGGGACGGGGATGTCCGACGCGGGGAACGACCCGGGAAGCGCCGCGCACGGTGCCGCGCACGGTGCCGTGACCGGTGCCGCGAGCGGGCCCGGGACCGCCGGGCCTTCCGAGCCGGGGCCCGCGGCGGAGCCCGAGCGGTGGAGCGGTGTCGAGCGTGCGCTGCTGCGGATGCGCAGGGTCGTGCTGCTGAGCACGCTGCTGCCGCTGGCCGCCGTGACGGCCGGCGTGCTCTGGCCGACGGCTGGCCCGGTGTGGGCCGCGTTCGCGCTGCTGCCGTGCGCCTTCGCCGCCTGGGGCTGGGGCGCGCTGGAGCGCAACTGGCGCTCCTGGCGGTACTCGGAGCGCGCCGACGACCTGCTCATCACCCGGGGCGTGCTCTGGCGGGAGCTGACGGTGGTGCCGTACGGGCGCATGCAGCTCGTGGAGGTCACCTCGGGTCCGCTGGAGCGGCGCTACGGCCTCGCTCGCGTTCAGCTGCACACCGCCGCCGCCACGACCGACGCCGAGATCCCCGGTCTTGTGCCGGACGAGGCCGAACGGCTGCGCGACCGGCTCACGGAGCTCGGCGGCGCCAGGTCGGCGGGGCTGTGAGCCGGGTGGAGAGCGCGGAGCTGTGAGCGAGGTGCGCGGAGCCGAGGACGGGGCGGATCCGGCCGCCGGGCAAGCGGGCAGCGGGATCGGCCCGGGCACGGACATCGGCAAGGAAACGAGCAGAAACACCGGCCAGGAAAAGAGCAAGGACAGCGGCGAGGGGCCCCCGCCGCCCGGCCGTTCGGAGGGCAAGCGGCTGCACCCCGTCACGCCCTGGCGCCGGGCCTGGGCGCCCGTCGCGGGACTGGTCGCCTTCTCCGTGCACGACTTCGAGCGCACCCGTGAGTGGTTCACGCATCTGACGCCGGGCTGGCTGGCGGCCGCGTTCGCGGTGCTGCTCCCGGTGGCGGCGGCCTACGGCTTCTTCTCGTGGTGGTTCACCAGCTACCTCGTCACCGACACCGACTTGCGCATCCGTACGGGCCTGGTCTTCCGCCGCACCGCCCACATCCGGCTCGACCGCGTACAGGCCATCGACGTGGGCAGGCCGCTGCTGGCCCGCGTCGCCGGGGTCGCCAAGCTCAAGCTGGACGTCGTGGGCACCGAGGCGAAGGACGAACTCGCCTTCCTCGGCGAGCGCGAGGCCGTCGCCCTGCGCGCCGAACTCCTCGCCCGCGCTGCCGGGATCGCCCCGGACGCCGCACCGGAGGCGGGTGAGGCACCCGCCCGCGAGCTGCTGCGCGTCGGCACCCGCACGCTGGTCACCGGCCTGCTGCTCATGGGGACCGGCTGGGGTGCGCTGCTGATGATGCTCGTCGTACCCACCCTCGTGTACTTCGCCAGCGACAGCGCCCTCGGCGCCGTCGCCGCTCTCGTGCCGGCACTCGGCGGTGTCTGGGCCAGCACGGGCGGCCGCTTCCTCAAGGAGTACGACTGGACGGTGGCCGAGTCGCCGGACGGGCTGCGCCTGGACCACGGCCTGCTGGACCGGGAGCACGCCACCGTGCCGCCGGGACGTGTGCAGTCCGTGCGGATCACCGAGCCGCTGCTGTGGCGGAGCCGTGGATGGGTGCGCGTCGAGCTGGAGATCGCGGGCGCCGGCAAGGACAAGGGCGGGGTGCTCATCCCGGTCGCCCCGAGGGGTGAGGCGGCCGCCGTTCTCGCTCGCGTTCTGCCCGGCGTCGATCTCGCGGCCGCGGCCGGGACGACTGCTCCCGTGCCCCGCCGCGCCCGCTGGTGCGTGCCGCTGCTGTGGCGTGGCTACGGGCACGGGGCGACGGACTCCGTCTTCGTCACCCGCAGCGGGCTGGTCAGCCGCCGGGTCACGCTCGTCCCGCACGCGAAGGTGCAGAGCGTGCGATTCGTGCAGGGCCCCTGGGAGCGCAGGATGAGGCTGGCGGACGTGGCAGTCGACCACGGCGCCAACGGCTGGACCGCGGCCCGGCTGCGCGACGCGGACGAGGCACGCGCACTGGTGCACGCCCAGGCGGAGCGCTCGCGTACGGGACGCCGGGAGGCCCGTCCGGAACGCTGGATGACCGGAGGCGCGGCGCAGACCCCGCAAGCGCAGACGCAGACTCCGCACGCACACGACCCACAGGCGCAGACCCCGCACGCACACGACCCGCACGCACACGCCCCGCAGGCCGGGGCCCCGCTGGACGGGGAGCCCGGTGCGCCGGCCTCCGCGACCGACGAGGGCCGGTCAGCCGAAGGGTGACGGCACGCCGCCGAGCGGCTGGATCAGCCAGCTGAAGGAACCGAGCCCGCCCGTGCCGGTCAGCTCCGCGGCCTCGCCAGCCGAGGCCAACTGCCGTACGTACGCGGCGGGATCACTGGACGCCAGCGAGAGCGGGGGACGGGCACCGTCGATCCCCAGGCTGTGGAGGGCGTCGCGCTGGGAGCGTACGGCCGGAGGCGCCGCTCCGCCGGTCTCCGTCGCGTCGGCGGGTGTGGCACTGTGGCTGCGGGCGGCGGCTCGCGCACCCGCAGCCGCGCAGGCGTCGATCGCGACGTGCGCCGTGAGATCCCGGCTGCCGTCCGGTACGGGGTGCACCTCGCGGCCGTCGAGGTAGCCGGTGAGCGTGCCGAAGGGCGGACGGTTCTCGCGGAAGTGCCCGTAGTCGACGGCGACCGCGAGGCCCTGCCCGAGCGTGCGTACGGCCGCTGCCCAGGCCTCGTCGCGCGGAAGCCCGATCTCGGCGCGTGTCCCGGGTTCCGCGCGGCCCGCGCGGTCGGGGCCGGCGGGCCCGGCGGAGTCTGAGTCCGAGCCGGACGGCCCCAGCGGCCACCACCGCTCCAGCCACTCGGCGTCGGGTCGGCTCAGGGGTTCGCCGAGCCGCTCGGCGCCGTCCGACGTCCGCACAAGGACGGTGCGCGGCACCCCGTCGGAATCGGTCTCGGCGATGTCGACGGGCACGTTGTCGAGCCATTCGTTCGCGAAGAGCAGGCCGGCGGCTCGCCGCGGGGAGGGCAACTGCCGGGACCACACGATCCGTTCGTCCAGCCCTTCGGGGCGGGGAGCGCGCTCGACCGCGCAGGGGCGTACGCGCGCGGCGACTTCGGCGGGCAGTGCCGCGAGCACGCCGGTGAGCAGTTCGCCGCGTCCGGCGCCGACGTCCACCATGGCGAGCTCCCCGGGGTGCCCGAGCGCGTCGTCGACGTGCCGCAGCAGGCGGGCGACCGCTACCGCGAAGAGCGGCGAGGTGTGAACGGACGTACGGAAGTGGGCAGCGGCCGCCTCGCGCACGAAGAAGCCGTCCGTCCCCGCTGCCCCGGCTCGCCCTCCGCCCTCGTCCTCCCTCGCACCCGCGGCCACGCCCGGCGTCCCGTAGAGCGCGCGCTCCGCGGCGGCCCGCCAGGGCAGCCAGATGTCGTCCGTTCCGCCTGTGCCGCCGGGCTCCGGGCCGGTGTGGGGTGTGCTCACGGGGCCACGTTAGGCGAGCGGTGCGGACGGTCCTCCTCCACCTTGCGGAGTAGGCGGGCGTCCCCGGGATCGCCCCTCCGGCTGACCCCGGCACGTGCTCGGCCTGAATACGCTGGGTTATGTGAACCGCATTTACGATTTCATCCGCCGGCACCCCACCTGGGTGGACAGCGCGTGGGCTGTCCTGCTGCTGATGATCTCGGCGGTGTGGCTCGTCTCGAGCGTGGAGGGCGACGGGGACGGCCTGCCGCACGGCCCCGACGAGCAGATAGCCGCGGTCCCCATCGTCCTGGCGATGTGCACGGTGGTCGCGCTGCGCCGCCGCGTACCGGAGAAGATGCTCGTCCTGGCGACCGGCACCGGCGTGGCACAGGTCGTCACGCACGTCGAGGTGGGGCCCGCCAACTTCGCCATGCTGGTGATCGTCTTCACGGTCGCGTCCCGGAACATCCGCTGGGCGTCGCGCTTCGCGCTGTGCGCCGCCCTCCTCGCTCCCACCATCGCCACGCTCCGCTGGCCCGACGAGAGGCAGTCGCTCGCCGGTACGATCCTCGGCGACATATTCCTGACGGTGACCTTCCTCCTCGCCTGGGTGCTCGGCGACTCGCTGCGCACCCGCCGGGCCTACTACGCGCAGCTCGAAGAGCGCGCCACGCGCCTGGAGAAGGAGCGCGAGGCCCAGACGAAGATCGCTGCCGCCGCCGAACGGGCGCGCATCGCCCGCGAGTTGCACGACGTCGTCGCTCACAACGTCTCGGTCATGGTCGTTCAGGCCGACGGCGCCGCGTACGTGCTGGACTCCGCGCCCGACCAGACCAAGCAGGCCCTGGAGACGATCTCCGGGACGGGCCGCCAGGCGCTCGCGGAGATGCGCCGCCTCCTCGGGGTGCTCCGTACCGGCGAGGGCGGGAGCGCGGGAGGCTCCGGCGGCCGGAGCCGCGAGGGCAGGGAGGGTATCGGCGAGTACCTCCCGCAGCCCGGCGTCGAGCAGCTCTCGGAGCTGATCGACCAGGTCAGGGGCGCGGGTCTCACCGTCAGCTTCTCGATAGAGGGCACCCCGCGGCCGCTTCCCAGCAGCGTCGAACTGACCGCGTACCGCGTCGTGCAGGAGGCGTTGACCAACACGCGCAAGCACGGCGGCCCCGAGGTCGGAGCGACCGTGAGGCTCCGCTACGGCCCGGACGAGCTGTCGCTGCTCGCCGAGGACGACGGGCGGGGCGCGGAGCGCGAGCTGTACGAGGACGGCGGCACCGACGGGCTCGGTCACGGCCTCATCGGAATGCGCGAACGCGTGGGCATGGTCGGCGGCAGCCTGGAGACCGGGCCCCGGCCCGGCGGCGGCTTCCGTATCAGCGCCGTGCTGCCGCTCAAGGCCGCCCACTGAGCAGCAGAGGAACGAAGCCCTTGTCCGCATCAATGCCGTACGCCGCACCCGATTCGTACGCCGCACCCGAGTCGTACGCCGCACCCGGGTCGTACGCGTCCGCACCTCCTGCCACGACCACCTCGAAGGAGCCCCGATGACGATCCGCGTGATGCTCGTCGACGATCAGATGCTGCTGCGCACCGGCTTCCGGATGGTGCTGGCCGCGCAGCAGGACATGGAGGTCGTCGCGGAGGCCGGGGACGGTGCCGAGGCACTGGAGACGCTGCGTTCGACGGCCGTGGACGTCGTGCTGATGGACGTGCGGATGCCGAACGTCGACGGGGTCGAGGCAACCCGCCGCATCTGCTCCGGGAATCCCGGTTCGCCGAAGGTGCTGATCCTTACGACCTTCGACCTCGACGAGTACGCCTTCTCCGCGCTCAAGGCGGGGGCGAGCGGCTTCATGCTCAAGGACGTGCCGCCGGCCGATCTGCTCGCCGCGATCCGCGCCGTGCACAGCGGGGACGCGGTCGTCGCCCCGAGCACCACGCGCCGGCTCATCGACCGCTTCTCGACGGTGCTGCCCGCCACCACCCCCGAGCCCCTCTCGCGGGGGCTGGAACGCCTGACCGACCGGGAGCGGGAGGTGCTGACCCTCGTCGCCCAGGGGCTCTCGAACGGTGAGATCGCCGCCCAACTCGTGCTCTCCGAGGCGACTGTGAAGACCCATGTGGGCCGCATCCTGGCCAAGCTCGAACTGCGCGACCGTGTGCAGGCGGTCGTCCTCGCGTACGAGACGAAGCTGGTCAGGGCGGGTGGCGGCGCGCAGTAGAAGCCCGGGGTCACCGACGGCTCCGACGGCTCGGCCGCCGCCACGCGCTCAATCCGCCCCCGCGCCGGACCCGAACGCGGACCACGTCCCGGAGGCCCGCAGGAAGCCGAGGAAGTCCGCGAACGCAGCCCGTACGTCCTCCGCGGACCACTCGAGTCCGTCCCCGGCGACCGTCACCTCGTGCATCGACAGGCCGGGCGGCGCACCCGTCGGCTCGGACCAGCGCCTGAAGAGCAGCGTTCCGGTCTCCTCCGCCTGGCGGGCGCTCGCCTCGGTCAGCTCCTTCACCCCGTACGGCAGCCAGACCTGGAACTGATGGGTGTGCGGCACGCGCGGCGACACCAGCCACCACGGCACGTCCGACTCCGCGAGCGCCCCGCGCAGCGCCTCCGCGACGAGCTTCGCGTGCGCCACGTACTCGGGCAGGCGCGGCAGTTCGCGCTCCAGGCCCACCACAGCGGCCAGGGCCGTGGGCCACTGCTGGAAGAGCTGGCCACCGTAGCGGTGCCGCCACGCGGCCGCGTCCTTGACGATTGCCTCAGGGCCGGCGAGCGCGGCCCCGGACAGGCCGCCGAGGGACTTGTAGAAGCTGACGTAGACGGTGTCCGCGAGCGAGGCGATCTCCGCCAGGGTGCGGCCGAAGTGCGTCGTGCACTCCCACAGCCGGGCGCCGTCGAAGTGCACGACCGCGTCCCGTTCACGCGCGGCGGCGACCGTGGACGTCAGCTCGTCCCAGGACGGCAGCAGGAACCCGGCCTCGCGCAGGGGCAGTTCGAGCGCGAGGGTGCCGAACGGCTCGGCCACGTCCCGGACTTCGTCCGCTGACGGGAGCCGGGGCGCGTCCGTCGGGTGCACCACGTTCAGGCCGGTGAGCCGCCGCAGGGCGTCGCCCTCCCAGCGCACCGGATGAGCGAGCGGATGCATGGCGATCGTGGAGTCGCCCGTACGGTCCGCCCAGCAGCGCAGCGCGGCCTGCTGCGCCATCGTCCCGGTGGGGAAGAAGGCGGCGGCCTCCGTGCCGAGGGCGGCGGCCGTGCGCCGCTCCAGCTCGCCGACGATGCCGTCCTCGTTCCCGTACATGTCGGACCAGCCGGTGAGGTCGTACGCATCGGCGCCCTCCGCCGCCAGACGTGCCAGGCGAGCGCCGATGGTCTCAGCGGTGGGGCCCGCCGCGAGCTTGCGCACGGCACCGTTCCATGCGCGCTGCAGCCGCGCCCGTTCCTCCCGCTCAGGTCCGTCCATGACGGGCATCCTCGCTTCCGGGGGCCCGGGCCGCCAGGGTGCCCCCGTCGCCCCTCGCGGTGACGGCTGGGCGGCCGCTCGCGGCGCTTCCCGGCCCCTTCGGGCGCCGGTCGCCGCAGCAGGGTGCGTCCGCGGACCCCGTGCGCCCCTTCGGTGCTCCCGCTCGCGGCGAAGGAATAGCATGGCCCGCAGGACGTCCGGTACCCGGCGAGGACCGGAACGGAATACGGAAGGCCGCCAAGCCGTGAACGATCAGCACCAAGCCCACCCTCCGGACGCCTCCGGCGGAGGCCTGAGCGGCCACGCCCGGGCGGAGGACCGGCCCGCACGCCTCACCGTCGGCGTCGTCGGCACCGGCCGCGTCGGCCCCGCCCTCGGCGCCGCGCTCCGGCAGGCCGGGCACCGGCCGGTTGCCGCCTCCGGCGTCTCGGAGCGCTCGCGCCGCCGCGCCGCGGAACTGCTCCCCGGCGTCCCGCTCGTCGACCCGCCCCAGGTCCTGGCCCAGGCCGACCTGGTGCTGCTCACCGTGCCGGACGACGTGCTGCCCGAGCTGATCACCGGGCTCGCCGGGACGGGCGCCGTGCGGCAGGGCCAGCTCATCGCCCACACCTCGGGCCGCTACGGCACCGGCGTGCTCGAACCGGCCCTGCGCGCGGGCGCGTTGCCGATAGCACTGCACCCGGTCATGACGTTCACGGGGACGCCCGTCGACGTACAGCGCCTGGCGGGCTGCTCGTTCGGCGTCACGGCGCCCGAGGAGCTGCGGCTCGCCGCCCAGGCGCTCGTCATCGAGATGGGCGGCGAACCGGAGTGGATCGCGGAGGAGGCACGGCCTCTCTACCACGCGGCCCTCGCGATCGGCGCGAATCACCTGGTCACCCTCGTCGGGCAGTCCGTCGACCTGCTGCGCGCCTCCGGGGTCGAGGCACCCGAGAAGATGCTCGGGCCGCTGCTGGGCGCCGCGCTCGACAACAGCCTGCGCTCCGGCGACGCGGCACTGACGGGGCCGGTCGCGCGCGGCGACGCGGGCACCGTCTCCGCGCACCTCGCCGAACTCGGGGAGCACGCCCCGCGCATGGTCGCCAGCTACCTCGCGATGGCACGAGCCACCGCGGACCGCGCCCTCGACCAGGGCCTCCTCAAGCCCGAACTCGCCGAGGAACTGCTCGACGTCCTGTCCGAAGGAGGCCGGCGCTGATGAAGGGCACGGCAGAGAACGCGGCGTCGGTTGCCGCGGCGCCGGACACCGCGGGAGCGGAGTCGAACGGCGGCGTGGCAGCCGGAACGCACCTGCGGCACATACGACTTGTCCATACGGCCGCCGAACTGCGCGCCACCGCCGCCGGGTTCGGAGCCGGAGCGCCCGGGGATCGCGCCGTCGTCATGACGATGGGCGCCCTGCACGCCGGGCACGCCTCGCTCATCCGCACCGCACGTGAACGCGTGGGGCGGCAGGGGCAGGTGGTCGTCACGGTGTTCGTCAATCCGCTCCAGTTCGGCCCCTCCGAGGACCTCGACCGCTATCCGCGCACGCTCGACGCCGATCTGGTAGTGGCCGAAGAGGCGGGCGCGGACGTGGTGTTCGCACCGTCCGTCGAGGAGGTCTATCCGGAGAGCACCGCATCCGGCGGCTCACGGACGGCCGGCGGGAGGAGCCAGGGGGAGGCCGGTCCGCAGGTCCGCGTGTCCGCCGGCCCGATGGGCGAACGCTTCGAAGGGGCGTACAGGCCCGGGCACTTCGACGGTGTGCTCACCGTCGTGGCGAAGCTGCTGCACATGACCGCACCGGACATCTCGCTGTACGGGCAGAAGGACGCACAGCAACTCGCCCTGATCCGGCGGATGGTGACGGACCTGAACTTTCCCGTGGAGGTCATCGGTGTGCCGACCGTGCGCGAGTCCGACGGCATGGCCCTCTCCAGCCGAAACCGCTACCTCTCCCCCGAGGAGCGTGCCAGCGCGCTCGCCCTCTCCGGGGCCCTGTTCGCGGCGCGGGACGCGCTGCCCGACGGTATCGACGCCGCTCTGGCGGCGGCGCGAGCGGTCCTGGACGGCGCCGCCCGTCGCGAACCACCCGTGCACGTGGACTACTTGGCCCTGATCGATCCCGCCGACTTCACCGAACTCACCGAACGCGCGGGGGAGTCCGGCCACCCGCCCCGTACGGGTACGGACGAAGCGGCGGACGCTGAAGAAGGCGTGCTCGCGGTCGCAGCCCGCGTCGGCGGCACCCGGCTGATCGACAACATCCTCCTGCCCCTCGGCCCGCTCCGATGACGGGGCCCCAGGGGAAGTCCCCAGGCCACGAGGGGCCGGCCGAGGCTGCCGGCACGGCAAGCAAGAGCCACGGTCACCGCCGAGGCGTTTCCGTGCCCGGCGGCGGCACGGGCCCGCTCCGAGCCCCCGCGCCCGGCTGGCGGATCGATGCGGACGTCGTGGTCGTAGGCTCCGGCGTCGCCGGTCTGACGGCAGCTCTGCGCTGCGACGCCGCCGGGCTCCGTACGGTCGTCGTCACCAAGGCGCGCCTCGACGACGGCTCCACGCGCTGGGCGCAGGGCGGCATCGCGGCCGCGCTCGGCGAGGGCGACAGCCCCGCACAGCACCTCGACGACACCCTCGTCGCCGGAGCGGGGCTGTGCGACGAGGAGGCCGTCCGCACGCTGGTCACCGAGGGGCCCGCCGCCGTGCGGCGCCTCATCGGCACCGGAGCCCGATTCGACGCCGACCCCCGCACCGGCGAGATAGAGCTGACCCGCGAGGGCGGCCACCACCGCAGGCGCATCGCGCACGCGGGCGGTGACGCGACCGGCGCGGAGATCTCCCGCGCGCTGGTCGACGCCGTACGGGAGGGCCGCGGCGGTCGCGGTGGCCTCCGTACCGTCGAGAACGCCCTCGTGCTCGACCTGCTCAAGACGGCGGACGGCGCGGCCGCCGGCGTCACGCTGCATGTGATGGGCGAGGGTCAGCACGACGGTGTCGGAGCGGTGCACGCCCCTGCGGTCGTGCTCGCGACCGGCGGCATGGGCCAGGTGTTCTCGGCGACCACCAATCCGTCCGTGTCCACCGGCGACGGCGTCGCCCTGGCCCTGCGCGCGGGGGCCGAGGTCAGCGACCTTGAGTTCGTGCAGTTCCACCCGACCGTGCTCTACCTGGGCGCCGACGCCGAGGGTCAGCAGCCGCTGATCTCGGAGGCGGTGCGCGGCGAGGGCGCCCATCTCGTCGACGCCGACGGTGTGCGCTTCATGACCGGGCAGCACGAACTGGCGGAGCTGGCGCCCCGCGACATCGTCGCCAAGGCGATCATGCGGCGGGCCTCAGAGGCGGGCGCGGAGCCGGGCACCGAGCACATGTATCTCGACGCCCGCCACTTCGGTGCCGCCATGTGGGAGTCCCGCTTCCCCACGATCCTCGAGGCCTGCCGCAGTCACGGCATCGATCCGGTGACCGAGGTCGTCCCCGTGGCACCGGCCGCGCACTACGCGAGCGGCGGCGTGCGCACGGATCTGCACGGCCGCACGACCGTCCCCGGCCTGTACGCGTGCGGCGAGGTCGCCTGCACCGGGGTGCACGGCGCGAACCGGCTCGCTTCCAACAGCCTGCTGGAGGGCCTGGTCTTCGCCGAACGCATCGCGGATGCCGTGGCATCGGCCGATCGGGAGGGTGCCGAGGGCAGCGGCGAGGAGGCGACCCCCGCTTCCCCAATCCCGGCCACCGACGCCGCGCACGGGCCCGGCGTGACGCCCCTGCTTCCCGCGGAGGCACGGCCCGACATCCAGCGCATCATGACCGGTGGCGCCGGAGTCCTGCGCTCCGAGGCGAGCCTCGCCGAGGCCGCCGCCCGCCTCGACGCGCTCCCCGCGGGCACGGCTCACAAGCCGGCCGACCCCGGTGTCGAGACGTGGGAGACCGCCAACCTCCACCTCGTGGCCCGCGTCCTCGTCGCGGCCGCGCTCCGGCGGACTGAGACCCGCGGCTGCCACTGGCGCGAGGACCACCCCGGCCGGGACGATGCCGCCTGGCGCCGGCACCTCGTCATCGGCGTGCGCGGAGCGGGCCGTAGTCTCGACGTCCGTACGACCCCGACGACCGCATTTCCGCCGACCGCGTTCCCGCCGGCCGCGGACGCCCGCCCGGAGCCCGGCAGCGCTCCGGACCGTTCCGAGGCATCGCAGGCCCCGCCACCACACACCCCTACGGAGAAGCCGTGACCAGCCCCTTTCCGGACTCCCCGGAGGAGCGACGCCCTCAGCCCGTCGACGTGCCCCTGCTCCAGATCGGCGGTCCCGCCTCGGCCCTCACCCCGCGGTCCGGCGGATGCGGCGACTCCTGCGGCTGCGGCAGCGCCGGCTCGGAGGACGCGGACGCCGCGTGGGACCTGGATCCGCTGGACTGCGGCCTCGACCCCGACCTCGCGCGGCTCCTGGCCGACGCGGGGCTCGACCCCGTACAGGTCGAGGACATCGCCCACCTCGCCATCGAGGAGGACCTCGACCACGGCGTCGACGTCACCACCGTCGCGACCATCCCCGAACTCGCCGTCTCCACAGGCGACTTCGTCGCCCGGGAGGAGGGGACCGTCGCCGGGCTGCACATCGCCGAGGCCGTCCTCTCCGTGGTGTGCACGGACGAGTTCGAGGTGGAGCGCCACGTCGAGGACGGCGACCGGGTCGAGGCCGGGCAGCGGCTGCTGACGGTGCGTACGCGCACCCGCGACCTGCTCACCGCCGAGCGCAGCGCCCTCAATCTGCTCTGCCGTCTCTCCGGCATCGCCACCGTCACCCGCAGCTGGGCGGACGAGATCTCCCGTGCCGCCACCGCGGCCGACTCCGGCACGCACGCCGAGACGCGCGTACGCGACACCCGCAAGACGACGCCGGGGCTGCGCGCCCTGGAGAAGTACGCGGTCCGCTGCGGCGGCGGCACGAACCACCGCTTCTCACTCTCCGACGCGGCGCTCATCAAGGACAACCACGTGGTGGCGGCGGGCGGCGTCGCCGAGGCGTTCAGACTCGTACGTGCCGAGTTCCCGGACATCCCCATCGAGGTGGAGGTCGACCGCCTCGACCAGATCGAGGGCGTGCTCGCCGAGGGTGC
This sequence comes from Streptomyces bathyalis, assembly GCF_015910445.1. Classification (NCBI taxonomy): domain Bacteria; kingdom Bacillati; phylum Actinomycetota; class Actinomycetes; order Kitasatosporales; family Streptomycetaceae; genus Streptomyces; species Streptomyces bathyalis. The sequence goes on along the minus strand of NZ_CP048882.1, from coordinate 3,098,602 downwards.
CGACCTGATCCTGCTCGACAACTTCACGCCCGACGAGACCTCGGCGGCCGTGGCCCTCGTCGCGGGACGTGCCCAGCTGGAGTCCTCCGGCCGGCTCACTCTGGAGAACGCGGGGGACTACGCGGCGACCGGCGTCGACTTCCTCGCCGTCGGTGCCCTCACCCACTCCTCCCCGATCCTCGACATCGGCCTGGACCTCCGCGAGACGGAAGGCGCCGGCGAGAAGCGCGAAGAGGTTGATGACTGATGCTGCTGACCATCGACGTCGGTAACACCCACACCGTCCTGGGCCTCTTCGACGGCGAAGACATCATCGAGCACTGGCGCATCTCCACCGACGCCCGCCGCACGGCCGACGAACTCGCCGTGCTCCTCCAGGGGTTGATGGGCATGCACCCACTCCTCGGTGAGGAGCTCGGCGACAACGTCGAGGGCATCGCCATCTGCTCGACCGTCCCGTCCGTGCTGCACGAGCTGCGCGAGGTGACCCGCCGCTACTACGGCGACATCCCGGCAGTCCTCGTCGAGCCGGGCGTGAAGACGGGCGTGCCGATCCTGATGGACAACCCCAAGGAGGTCGGCGCCGACCGCATCATCAACGCGCTCGCCGCGGTCGAGCTGTACGGCGGCCCCTGCGTCGTCGTCGACTTCGGCACGGCCACCACCTTCGACGCCGTCTCCGCGCGGGGTGAGTACGTCGGCGGCGTCATCGCCCCCGGCATCGAGATCTCCGTGGACGCGCTCGGCGTGCGCGGCGCGCAGCTGCGCAAGATCGAGCTGGCCCGCCCGCGCAGCGTCATCGGCAAGAACACCGTCGAGGCCATGCAGTCGGGCATCCTCTACGGCTTCGCCGGCCAGGTGGACGGCGTCGTCGACCGCATCGCCCGTGAGCTCACCGACGACCCGGACGACGTGACGGTCATCGCCACCGGCGGCCTGGCACCGATGGTGCTCGGCGAGGCGTCCGCCATCGACGAGCACGAGCCGTGGCTGACACTGATCGGCCTCCGCCTCGTCTACGAGCGCAACGTCAGCCGTACCTGAGGGACGCCGGCCGTACGCGACAGGGGCGCCGGCCGTGGCTGAGGGAACCGTGGGCGCCCTCCCGCTCCCTCAGGCGCCCGTGGCCGGTCTCCTGGGCCCTCGAGGGCTGCCGTAGTCTGGAGGCCGGTTCTGAAGGAGGCACGACAGGCATGGACTACATCGCGGCACTGACACCGCCCGTCGTGATGGCGGTCGCATTCACCGCTCTCATCGTGACGATCGTGAAGAGCCAGGGTGGCGCGAACAAGGCCAAGGAGGACGCGGCCGTGGACGCCGCCTTCGCCCGTGCGGAGCGCGTCAGGCAGAAGAAAGCGGACTGATCCGCGATCTTCCCTGCGCTATTCGGGACAACTCCGACTATTATTCACGGCGTGCCTCGGCCATTGGGAGAGTTGGAAGACGCCGTCATGACGCGGGTATGGCGGTGGAACCGTCCCGTCACTGTGCGGGAAGTTCTCGAGGATCTGCGGGACGACCGGTCCATCGCGTACACGACCGTCATGACCGTAATGGACAACCTCCACCAGAAGGGCTGGCTCAGCAGACGCCAAGAAGGCCGGGCCTATCGATATGAGCCCGTCTCGACGAGAGCCGCCTACTCCGCCGCACTCATGAACGAGGCCTGGGCGTCGAGTGACAACGCCGCCGCCGCTCTCGTGGAGTTCTTCGGCCGCATGACTCCGGAACAGCTCGATGCCGTACGAGATGCGTTGCGCGTCGTGCAGCTGAACGATGTGCATGTCGATGCTCCGGAGAGAGCGCCGCGCGAGACCCACTAGGCCTAGCGGGCGGGAACGCAGAAGAAGGACCGCAGCGGGAACGCGGAACGCGCTGAACCTGTGGAGTCCCGTAGAACGCCGTAGAACGGTGCTGAACTCGCGGAACTCACGAGGCATGGGAGCGGGACCCCGGAACGGAACCACTCGCGAAGCCGCTCGGGAACCCGTGACGGAACGTTCCCGGAACGCCTACGGGAAGGCCATGGGGATGCCTCAGGAAGGCGGCGTGGAACGCCTCGGACCCGGAGAGCACCGCCTTCGGCAAGGGCGATAGCGTCCCGTTCATGGCGTCCCCATCCCCTTCCGTATCAGAAGTCACCGTCCGCCGTGCACGCACGACAGATGTGCGGGCAGTGCGCCACCTCATCGATGTCTACTCACGCGACCGCATCCTGCTCGACAAAGCCACGGTCACCCTTTACGAGGACATTCAGGAGTTCTGGGTCGCGGAACGCGATCACGACGCCGAGGTGGTCGCATGCGGTGCTCTCCACGTGATGTGGGAGGACTTGGCCGAGGTCAGAACGCTCGCGGTCGATCCCGCCCTCAAGGGCACAGGCGTGGGTCATCTCCTGCTGGAGAAGCTCGTGAACACCGCGCGATGGCTCGGTGTGCGGCGCATTTTCTGTCTCACCTTCGAAGTGGACTTCTTCACCAGGCACGGCTTCACGGAGATCGGGGAGACGCCGGTCGACGGCGATGTCTACAGCGAACTGCTGCGTTCCTTTGACGAGGGAGTGGCAGAGTTCCTGGGTCTCGAACGAGTGAAGCCGAACACCCTGGGCAACAGTCGCATGCTTCTGCATCTCTGAGTGACGGAGTCGTGACCGCCCCGTGCCACTCGACCGAGGGATGACGGTGGCGCTTTGTCCGAAAGATCCCGCCAATCCCGCCGGTGGACCGGACAAACTCAACCGAGGGTTTGTGTTTCTCCCCGAAAAGCGGTTTGCTTTCTTCGTCAGTATCAGTAATCGAGTTATCGATGACGAATGGGAGTACGCGGTGGCGCAGAAGGTTCAGGTTCTTCTGGTCGACGACCTCGAGGGCGGCGAGGCCGACGAGACAGTGACGTTCGCTCTGGACGGGAAGACCTACGAGATCGACCTGTCCACCTCTAATGCGGACAAGCTCCGTACGGTGCTCGATCCGTATGTGAAGGGAGGGCGCCGCACCGGCGGCCGTTCGGCTCGCGGAAAGGGCCGTGCCTCCGGCGGCGGCAGCAGCCAGGACACCGCGAAGATCCGTGCCTGGGCGAAGGAACAGGGTTACGAGGTCAACGACCGCGGCCGTGTTCCGGCCAATATCCGAGAGGCCTACGAGAAGGCCAACGGCTGATCCCGCGACTTACGTGCGGTGCTTCGAAGCCTCGCCCGGTGGCATTCCGTCGCCGCAGCGCTGACCAGCCGTACGAGATCGATGCGATCCGCCTCACGCCCCGGCCCGGGAGGCCGCAGCCATACGGCGGCCTCCCGAGGGTCGTAAGCGGTACGGCCCGCAAGCCCCAGTTCGATGCCGCCCCATTCGAGCCACTCCAGCAGTCCCGGCAATTCCTCCGCGCTGCCCTCCGGGACGAGCAGCTGAACGCATCCGCTTTCCCCGTCGAAGGCCACAGGCCCCGTTTGCACGCCGGGGCGCCGAAGCAGCGCCAGACCCGCATCGGCGGAAAGCACCAGCGCGTCATAGCCGCCGGCGCCTTCCGGGGCGCCCTCTCCGGCGCCCCCGCACTCGCGGACGGGGGCGCCGGGAGCCGCGTGCGGCCCTGTAATCGCGAAGCTCACGACCGGAGCAACTGACGAACCCCCTCCGGGTTACGCGGCGTTGCACCGCGGCTACACTTGACAGCTCTGTGTGTTCACGCGTGCGCACAAGGTGACACGTGTGAGAAGCGCCAGGTGCAAGGCTGTTCGCCCTCAGCGGATGCCCTCTGCCGACTCGGACAAGCCCGGCATGGAGTGTCAGTACGAGCGGGTAAGAAGGTTCTGAGGTCGGTCCCGCCTGCTTCAGGCCGGACAGCAGCACAAAGACCTGGTGACACGGGGGTGCGAAGAACGATGACGACGAGCCGGGAGCCATTCGCCCAAGAGCCGTTCGCCGTGGGCGTAGTGAATCAGGGTGGATACGCCTGGCCTGCGGGAACATCGTCTCGCACCATCGGGTTGGAACTGTTGTCGGCTGTTCGGGGAAGGAGGCCCGACTGTGCTTCCCTCGGGAGCGTGGCCGGCCGTCGGCGCAGCCGGGCCGGAGTCGGCAGATGGAATGAGCGGTCCCCGCTTGCGGGACTAAGCTGCGGAAGGACAGAGAGGGGAGCGTCCCCTTACTGCCTGACCGCTCTGAGGAGCGATTAACGATGTTCGAGAGGTTCACCGACCGCGCGCGGCGGGTTGTCGTCCTGGCTCAGGAAGAAGCCCGGATGCTCAACCACAACTACATCGGCACCGAGCACATCCTCCTGGGCCTGATCCACGAGGGTGAGGGTGTCGCCGCTAAGGCACTGGAGAGCCTCGGGATTTCGCTCGAGGCGGTCCGCCAGCAGGTGGAGGAGATCATCGGCCAGGGCCAGCAGGCGCCCTCGGGCCACATCCCCTTCACGCCCCGTGCGAAGAAGGTGCTGGAGCTGTCGCTCCGTGAGGCCCTTCAGCTCGGCCACAACTACATCGGTACGGAGCACATCCTGCTCGGCCTGATCCGCGAGGGTGAGGGCGTCGCCGCCCAGGTCCTCGTGAAGCTGGGCGCCGATCTGAACCGGGTGCGGCAGCAGGTCATCCAGCTGCTCTCCGGCTACTCCGGCGGCAAGGAGGCGGCCACCGCAGGCGGCCCCGCCGAGGGCACGCCCTCGACCTCCCTTGTCCTGGACCAGTTCGGCCGCAACCTCACGCAGGCCGCCCGCGAATCCAAGCTCGACCCGGTCATCGGGCGCGAGAAGGAGATCGAGCGGGTCATGCAGGTGCTCTCGCGCCGTACGAAGAACAACCCGGTGCTCATCGGCGAGCCCGGCGTCGGCAAGACCGCCGTCGTCGAGGGCCTGGCGCAGGCGATCGTCAAGGGCGAGGTGCCGGAGACCCTCAAGGACAAGCACCTCTACACCCTCGACCTGGGCGCCCTGGTCGCCGGGTCCCGCTACCGCGGTGACTTCGAGGAGCGCCTGAAGAAGGTGCTCAAGGAGATCCGCACCCGCGGCGACATCATCCTGTTCATCGACGAGCTGCACACGCTGGTCGGTGCGGGCGCCGCCGAGGGCGCGATCGACGCCGCCAGCATCCTCAAGCCGATGCTGGCCCGCGGTGAGCTGCAGACGATCGGTGCCACGACGCTCGACGAGTACCGCAAGCACCTGGAGAAGGACGCGGCCCTGGAGCGCCGCTTCCAGCCCATCCAGGTCGCCGAGCCGTCGCTGCCGCACACGATCGAGATCCTCAAGGGTCTGCGCGACCGTTACGAGGCGCACCACCGTGTCTCCATCACGGACGCCGCCCTGGTCGGCGCCGCCACGCTCGCCGACCGCTACATCTCCGACCGGTTCCTGCCGGACAAGGCGATCGACCTGATCGACGAGGCCGGCTCCCGCATGCGCATCCGCCGGATGACCGCGCCGCCGGACCTGCGCGAGTTCGACGAGAAGATCGCGAACGTGCGCCGGGACAAGGAGTCCGCGATCGACTCGCAGGACTTCGAGAAGGCGGCCTCTCTCCGCGACACGGAGAAGCAGCTGCTGGCCCAGAAGGCCAAGCGGGAGAAGGAGTGGAAGGCCGGCGACATGGATGTCGTCGCCGAGGTGGACGAGGAGCTGATCGCGGAGGTTCTGGCCACTGCCACGGGCATCCCGGTCTTCAAGCTCACCGAGGAGGAGTCCTCGCGTCTGCTGCGCATGGAGGACGAGCTGCACAAGCGCGTCATCGGGCAGGAGGACGCCATCAAGGCGCTCTCCCAGGCGATCCGGCGTACGCGCGCCGGTCTGAAGGACCCGAAGCGCCCCGGTGGTTCGTTCATCTTCGCGGGCCCGTCCGGTGTCGGTAAGACGGAGCTGTCCAAGACGCTCGCCGAGTTCCTCTTCGGTGACGAGGAGGCGCTGATCTCCCTCGACATGTCGGAGTTCAGCGAGAAGCACACCGTCTCCCGGCTCTTCGGCTCGCCTCCCGGATACGTGGGGTACGAAGAGGGCGGTCAGCTGACCGAGAAGGTCCGCCGCAAGCCGTTCTCCGTGGTCCTCTTCGACGAGGTCGAGAAGGCGCACGCGGACATCTTCAACTCCCTGCTGCAGATCCTGGAGGACGGCCGCCTGACCGACTCCCAGGGCCGGGTCGTCGACTTCAAGAACACGGTCATCATCATGACGACCAACCTCGGCACCCGGGACATCTCCAAGGGGTTCAACCTGGGCTTCGCCGGCCAGGGTGACGTCAGCGCCGGGTACGACCGGATGAAGGCCAAGGTCAACGACGAGCTGAAGCAGCACTTCCGCCCGGAGTTCCTCAACCGTGTCGACGACACGGTGGTCTTCCACCAGCTGACCCAGGACGACATCATCCGCATCGTCGACCTGATGCTCGCGATGGTGGACGAGCGGCTCAAGGACCGCGATATGGGTCTGGAGCTGAGCACGGACGCCAAGGAGCTGCTCGCGAAGCGGGGCTACGACCCCGTGATGGGCGCCCGGCCGCTGCGCCGGACGATCCAGCGCGAGATCGAGGACCAGCTGTCCGAGAAGATCCTCTTCGGTGATCTGCGTCCCGGCCACATCGTGGTCGTGGACACCGAGGGTGAGACCGACGAGGACAAGAAGTTCACCTTCCGCGGCGAGGAGAAGGCCGCCCTGCCCGACGCACCTCCGGTGGAGTCGGCGGCGGGCGGTGGCCCCAACCTCTCCAAGGAGGCGTAAGGCCTCAGGCCAACCGCGAGAAGTCCCCCGTCACCGAGTGGCGGGGGACTTCTCGCGGTTCACGCCGGGTGCTCGATGACGCGTATGCCGTCCGGTACGTCGGTCACCGGTGGCAGCCGCGGATCCACGCGCAGCGCGGTCAGCGACGGGAACGAGCTCAGCCACCCCATCTTCATGCCCGCGCCCAGGTCGAAGGCGATCCACAGATGGGTGAGCCGGTCGGCCACGAGCCCGTCCAGCAGCTCACCCGGTGTGAACCGGCCGACGATCTTCACCCGCTCCCTGCCGCCCAGCTTCCGCAACTCCCTCAGCTCGGCCCGGTCGGCGACGGGGAAGAAGAGCCCTTCCGGGTCGAGGTGCCGGATGACCTCGGCCGCGTACCGCTCGGTCTCGAAGTTGCGCCAGCCGCGGGCGAGTTCGGTGCGCACCTTCAGCGATTTGCGGTGCCGCATCCGGGCCAGGTAGTCGACGGCGGCGTCGTCCTCGATGCGCGTCACGGTGAGGGCCAGCCGGTACGCCTTCTCGTCGGTCACCGACGCCGGGTCGGGGATCATCTCCAGCACGATCGGGCCGACCCAGCCGAGTCCGCGGGCGCCTCGGTCGTCGGTGGGCGAGACCATGTTCTGCGTCTCGCGGCGTACGCGGGCGTGGGTCTCCGGGTCCAGCTCGGTGACGTACTCCAGGCACGCCGCCGCGAGCAGCCGCCGCCGCGTCCGCTTCATCCCGATCGCTCCGGGGGCGAGGAGTCCCTGCAGCAGCGTCGCGCACTCACGCGGGCGGGCGTGGGCGACCGCCATGCGGAAGACTTCCTCCCACTCCGGCTCGTGCGCGTGCTCCAGCAGCAGGTCCAGACTGCCCTGCTCCACCGCTTCCTTCGCCGCCAGGTAGTCCTGAACCGTGCGGTGCACGAACTCCACTGACCTGTCCGCCTGTTCGCGCAGCAGCCCCGTGCGCTCCAGCAAGTGGTCGAAGATCTGCTCGGGGTTCCCCTGCCCCGCGACCTTGGGCAGGGCCGGGAGGTGGTGCGCGATCTCCCGTAGCGCGCCCGCGCGGTCGAGCACGGTGCGCTCGTCGGTCAGCATGCGGAAAGCGAGCTTGCGCAGCAGGGTCTCGCGGGGAGCACGCGGCAGGACGATCGTGTCCGCCTGGACGCGCCTCTCGGGGTCGCGGCGCTCCAGCAGCATCTTCATCGCCGCGTCGTACAGCTCCCCGCGGCCCTTGGGCATGGAGCCGGACCTGTCGCGGTTCAGGGCGCAGATCAGCCCGCACATCAGCGGATTGGTGGCGAGTACGCGCAGCTCGCGGAAGAGCGGGATGGACCGCAGCAGCATTTCCTTGTACTCGTTCAGGCGGGCGTGGTCCTTGCCCTCGTCGGTGCGTGCCGCGGTGTGCCAGGCGGTGATGAAGGCCGCGACCTGGTCGCGGTTCATCGGGGCGAGCGTGAGTTCCGTGAAGCCGTCCTCGGCCAGCCAGTCCGCGTCCACGGCCGGCGGGCGCGAGGTGACGAGGCAGAGGTTGCCGGAGTACCTCTGCAGCAGCGGGCGTAACTGGACGTGGACCGCCTCGCGTTGGGGCTCCGGCGCCTCGTCGATGCCGTCGACGAGAAGCAGGCCGCGCTCCGAGGCCAGTACGCGTTCGACCCAGCCGTCCGGTGCCTCCGCCGCGAGCGGATGGTGCACGGCCGACAGGAACTCCTCGGGCGCCGGGAACCCTTCGGTGGCGAAGCGGCGCACGGGCAGCACGAAAGGTATGCGGTCGTGCAGCGTCTGCAGTTCCTCGGGGAGGGCCGCGCGTGCGGTGGAGACGGCCAGCCACTGGATGAGGGTGGTCTTGCCCGAGCCCGCGACTCCCCGCAGCAGCACGCGTTTGTGCCTGGCCAGTGCGCGGTCCGCGGTCATGACGGGGGCGGCCCCTCCCGCACCGGCGCCTGACGCGGTGGGCTCGTCGTCGTTCGGCTCGCCGTTCCCCTCGGGGGAACCCTCCCCGTCGCCGTCGGTCTCGCCGGTGTCGCCGTCGCCGCTGAACTCGGCGGAGAGATTCAGGTAGGTCGCGTCGAGCGACCAGTGGTCGGGCGCGTCGGGGTTGGGCAGGTCGATGCCGTAGATGGTGACGCGGTTGTACTGCTCCGCGACGTGCCGCAGATACCGCAGCTCGAACTCGGAGTCCTCCGGCAGGTGCCGGGCCGCCGATGCGGCCAGCGCCTCCCTGTCCTCGAATTCGACGAGTTCGCGGACGTACTTGCACTGGTCCGGAAGCGAGTTGGTGAGCGAAGGGGAGTTCTGGACGATCAGATGGAGGAAGTGGAGGCATACGGCCGCCAGCAGGTCCTCGAAGAACCACGAGGCCTCGGAGGAGAGTTCGGGCCCGGCGTCCGGCACGGCCGAGTGCAGCCGCCTCGCGTATGCGGGCGCCCCGAGCCGCACGGCCTCCGCGTCCGTGGTGTCCAGGTCGCCGACCGCCCACAACGAGTGCGCGAGGAGGGTCGCGACGCCGGGCTCCTCGTCCGGGGGCAGCCGCTGCCCCGTGCCGCTCAGTCCCAGCCGGACCAACTCGGCGGCCACCTCGGACAGTTCGGCCCGGCCCAGCGTCGGTTCCTCGCCGCGGTAGGCGACCAGATGGGCCATGAGCCGCCCCGACGGGGACGCCGGAGCAGCGGCGGCGACCGGGCCCGGAACGAGAAGAGGACTGATGAGCGGGTCGACGACGGAGGAGGCGAGACGTACGACGGGCTGATCCATGGACTCGGGGACTCCCGGCAGGGCTGGTGTCAGCGGTGAAGTGCGCTGACAGGCGAAGCGGATGAGTGTGCGTCAGATCACGTTGTGTATCCAGCCTATGCGGACGAGTCGCGCCTCGGCCACGGTCGGGGAGCCGACCGGGCATCAGCCGACGGAGAACACGTCGCTCTCCCGCACAACTGTCAGATGGGAGGGGAGAGTTGCCGTGTACCGGGGGGCCGTCTCGGGGACGACGAGCGTGTGCAGGCGCGGGAACGCCGACAGCCACTCCTGCCCACCCTGACGCGCGTAGCCGTCGCGCAGCCACAGGTGCGTCAGCTTGTGCGGGTCGAGGTGTTCGACCAGCTGGTCGGGGTGGTACTTGCCGACGATCTGGATGCGCGAACGGCCGCCCATGGCACGCAGAGCACGCAGATGGTCGGTGTGGTGCGCGGTGAAGTACAGCTCCGACTCGTCGAGATGAGCGATGATCTCGCGCGCGTATTCGTCCGTGTCGAACCGGTGCCACGCCCACACCAGTTGACGCCTCAGATCGAGTGAGGGGTGGTCGCGGAAGCGGGCCAGCACCGGCAGCGCGGCGTCCGTACCCGTACGGGACGCGGCCACGACCGCGCACGTGGCCTCGGCGTCCGTGAGCCCCTCAGGCCCGGGCAGCAGCCCCAGCAGCATCGGACCGCCGATGTCCGCCACGTGACGGGCCGCGGCCATGCTCCTCGGAGGGAAGAGCCGCGAGGTCTTCGCGGTGACCTCCTCGCGCACCTGCGGATGCAGGTCGGTCGCATGCTCCAGGCAGGCAGCGGCCAGCAGGAGATTCCGTACGCCCCCGGGCTGCACGTCCTTCTCCGTTCCGCCCGCACCGTCCTCGTCCGGCACCCGCGCGACGAGACCGCGCAGCAGCCGGGCCCGGTCGATGGGCTGGGCGTAGTCGACCGCCATGCGGATCACGTCCTCCCAGTGATCCTTGTGCGCGTTGTCGAGCAGCAGCGGGAAGTCGCCCTCCTCGACCGCCGCCTTGGCGCCCAGTGCGTCCTGGAAGGTGCGGTGGACGAAGTCGACGCGGCCTTCCGCCGGTTCGCGCAGCACCCCGGACCGGTCGAGCAGGTAGCGGAAGAGCTCCCTGGGTGTGGCGTCGACCGGCGCCACCAGCGGCATCCAGCGGCCGAGTTGGGCGACGGCGTCCTCCTCGTCCATCTCCGTGCGTCCGTTGCGGATCATCCAGTGCGCCAGCCGCTCGAGCAGCAGCAACTGGGCATCCTTCGTGAGGCGCAGCCCGTCCGGCACCGGGACGGAACGCTCGCGGTCGCGGTGCTCCAGCAACATCGAGAGCGCCGCGTCGTACAGATCGCGGCGGCCGTACGGGAGAGCCCCGCAGCGTTCGCGGCTGAGGGCGCACAGCAGCCCGCACATCAGCGGGTTGACGGCGAGGCGCCCCAGGTCGGGGTTGGTGCGGACGGCGCTGATGAGGGCCTCGGCATGTCCGGGCTCCGCCTCGGCGGCGCTGTGCCAGCGGTTGATGAACGCGGCGACGTCGTATCGCGACATCGGCGAGAGGGACAGCTCCGTGAAGCCCTGCCCGGCCAGCCAGTTCTCGGGGGCGGCGGACGGGCGCGACGTGACCAGCCAGAGGTTGCCGGGGAAGTCGCCGGTCAGCTCCCGCAGCCAGCGCCTCGTCTCCTCCCTGCGGTCCGCGGGCACCTCGTCGATGCCGTCGATCAGGAGGAGCGCGCGCCCCGCGGTCAGCACCCGCAGCGCCCATCCGTCTGGTTGCGCCCCGGCGAGGTTGCTGCGTACTGCGTGCAGGAAGCGGTCCGGTGCGGGCAGGCCCTCGTGCGTGATGCGGCGGAGCGGCAGTACGAAGGGGATGCGGCCCAGCAGATGTGTCGTCTGCTCGTCGTAGGCCTGACGGGCGGCCGTCACCGCCAGCCACTGCATCAGCGTCGTCTTGCCCGAGCCGGCCCCGCCGCGCAGCAGCACACGGTCGTGACCGGCCAGGATGCGGTCCGCCGCCAGCGGTGCCCCCGAGCGGAGAGGCTGTGCCTGCTCCTGTGCGCCGCCCTGTGTCCCCTCGGCGTCCGGTGTGTCCTGCGTGATCTCGAGCGGTATGTAGGCGGCGTCGAGGCGCCATTCGCGGTGGTGGCCGAAGTCGAGGCCGTAGATGGTCAGTTCCCCGTGCCTGCGGGCGATGTGCTCCGCGTACCGCTGCTCGAAGCGGGCGTCCTCCGCCGACCGGGCCGGGACGCGTTCGAGGAGCAGGTCCGCGGTGTTGATGAGGCGGTCGAGCTGGTGCGTCTGCTCGGTGAGGGTGCGGGGGATGAACGTCGAGCGCCGGCTGAAGAAGTCCAGGATGTGCAGGCAGGCCGTGTGCAGGAGGGGCCCGAAGTAGGCGTCGGCGTCGGCCGAGAGCGAGCGCGGGACGGTGAGCCTCCGCGCAAGGCCCTGGGGCCCGAGGCGAACTGCCTGCACGTCGTCCATGTCCAGGTCGCCGAGGCTGTGCAGGGCGGTCGTGAGCGCGTCGGCCAGTTCGCGGCGGGTCTCCTCGCAGGGGCCCTCGCGCGGGCCGGACGCGTGAACGGCACGCTCCGTCAACTCGGCGGCCAGCCTGCGCAGGTCCCCGTCAGTAAGGGTGCGCTTCTCGCCCCTGAAGGAGACGAGGGAGGAGACACGGACCGGCCGGTCGGTCAGGCCCGCTCCCGGGCCTTCCTGCACGAACAGCTTCTTGACGATCGGAGCGACCGCTGCGGAGGCGATGCGCGTGGCGATCGTGACGGGCTCCATGGGCGGATCGTAAGGGACGGGAAGGGCGCCCGGCGCGGGAGTTGGGGAGTCGCAGGGATGCACGCTTCCCGTCCACGGATGCACACACGGTCATGCGACGTGGGTCACTCGCAGTCCCTGCGAACCGGCCGCGCAGTGCTCTTCGGCGTGAGGTGAGGCACAGCCCGACGGGCGTGTACGAGCGGCGTTAGGAGTGCCGCGGCGCCGAGTTCCGGTCTTCCGGTTTCCGGGTGGGCCGCGGCACAGAGCGGTTATGAGGGGACGGCCGCTTGGGCGCTGTCCGAATAATCCTTAAGAGTGCCTTGACGTCTGCTCTATCCGTACTGGCCGCATTAGTAATAACGCTCTTTGGTATCCCGGATCGGGCGGGTTACCAATGATTTGTCCCCGAGGTCCCACGCCGGGGGTTCCCCCAAAGCCATTCCGGAGGTAGTACCCGTATGTCGAAGACGCCCAAGAACGCGCACAACCCCCGTAGCCGCAACCGCCTCGCCGTAATAGCGGCCGGGCTCGGCGTATCGGTGGTCCTGGGCGCGGGCTCGGCTGTCGCCGCCCACTCGGACGGGCAGAGCGACGTCTTCGCGTCAGGAACCGCGTCGCAGATGGCCGACTCCGCGCGGTCACAGGCCGATTCCGCGCGTGCGCAGGCCGACCAGCAGCACATGCAGGCCGCGGCCAAGAAGAAGGCGCAGCAGCGAGCGGAGGACCAGAAGGAAGACCGGAGTTCGCGCAGTGCCGACCGCAAGAGCTCCCTGAAGAAGAAGGCGAATTCCTGGACCAAGCCCGTGTCCGGCAAGTACGAGCTGAGTGCCGGATTCGGCAACAGCGGTGACCGCTGGTCGCACAAGCACTCCGGCCAGGACTTCGCCGTGCCGACCGGCACTCCGGTGAAGGCCGTGCACAGCGGCACCGTCGTCAAGGCGGGCCCGAACGGAGCCGGTGACGGCTCCTCGTACGGCAACGCCGTCGTCATCAAGCACAAGAACGGCACGTACTCCCAGTACGCGCACCTCTCGAAGCTGAAGGTGAAGTCCGGTCAGCATGTGAAGACCGGCCAGAAGATCGGGCTTTCGGGCTCGACCGGCAACTCGTCCGGTCCGCACCTGCACTTCGAGATCCGCAGCACGCCTGACTACGGGTCCGGCAAGGAGCCGGTCCAGGTCATGCGCTCGCACGGCGTCAAGGTCTGACGGGTCGCCGGCTCCGGCCGGAACGGTCCCGATCGGTCCGGCCGGAGCGGTTCTGCCCGGCGCGGTTCTCCCATCGGAGGGGGAACCGCGCCTCGGCGGTCTGTGCCCGGCCCGGAAGGGCCCGTCCCCCAGCCCGGCCGAGCCACCGCTCGCCGCGTCGGCAGGGTCAGTCACGGCCCCCGTGCGCGGTGGTCAGCAGCTCCTGGGCGACTTCGAGGACGGCCTGACGCTTGTCCTCGGGATCGCTCTCGATGTCCTGCAGCGTGAACATCCCCGCGTGCACCGTGAACAGCGCGGCGGAACAGCGCACTTGATCGCTCAGTCCGGCGTCCGGCAGCTGGATGATGGCGATCAGCTTCAGCAGCCGGTCCTTGAAGGACTCACCGATGCTCAGCTCGCGCATCGTCGCCTGGTTCTCATGCATGAAGCGGAACAGGGGGGCGGCCTGGTGCAGGACTTCGCTGTAGCGCCGCAGCACCTCCAGCTTCGTCTCCAGGACGGGAGGCTGCTCGCCGGCCCAGGCGATCAGCTCGTCACAGGGCCGGGCCAGGTCCTCGAACAGGCTGATGACGATGTCTTCCTTGGTCTTGAAGTGGTAGTACAGCGCGGCCTTGGTGACGCCGAGATGCTCGGCGATCTCCCGGAGCGAGGTCTTCTCGTATCCGCGTGCCGCGAAGAGTTCCAGGGCGACGTCCTGAATGCGCTGCCGCGTGTTGCCCCTGGTCATGAGCCTCGGCCCCTCGTCTCCCGAAAAACTTACTTGACGCCCGGCTAGCTGCCGTCCTAACTTGCTCATAGTACTCAACTAGCCGGTCGGCAAGTAAGTGATGTGGGGGAGCGGGATGAGCACGGAGACAGCGGAAGAGCCGGCCGGTAAGGCCGGCGGAGGGCCCGGCCCCAGCGTACGGATGTCCGTCTTCGCGCTGATGATCGCCGTGATGCTCGCCATGCTCGACAACATGATCGTCGGCACCGCGATGCCCACGATCGTCGGCGAACTCGGCGGCCTCGAACACCTCTCCTGGGTCGTCACCGCCTACACCCTCACCACGGCCGCCTCGACGCCGCTCTGGGGGAAGATCGGCGACATGTACGGCCGCAAGGGCGTCTTCCTGACCTCGATCGTGGTCTTCCTCGCCGGTTCCGTCGCCTCGGGCGCCGCACAGACGATGTCCCAGCTCATCGGCTTCCGCGCCCTCCAGGGCCTCGGTGCCGGCGGCCTCATGGTCGGCGCCATGGCGATCATGGGCGAGCTGGTGCCGCCCCGCGAGCGCGGCAAGTACATGGGGATGATGGCCGGAGTGATGTCGCTCGCCATGATCGGCGGCCCGCTCGTGGGAGGCACCCTCACCGACCACCTCGGCTGGCGCTGGGCCTTCTACATCAACGTGCCCCTGGGCGGCATCGCGCTCGTCATGGTCGTCACCCTGCTGCATCTGCCCAGGAGGCGTGCGAAGGGCAGCATCGACTACACCGGGGCGGTCCTGCTCACCACCGGGATCACCTCCGCGGTACTGGTCACCAGCTGGGGCGGCACGGAGTACGACTGGTCCTCGTCCGTGATCATCGGCCTCTCCGTGCTGGCGCTCGCGGCGGTCGTGGCCTTCCTCGTCGTGGAGCGGCGGGCCGCGGAGCCCGTGCTGCCGCTGGGCATCTTCCGCAGCCGCAACTTCTCGCTGATGGCGCTGATCGGTTTCCTGCTGGGCTTCGTGATGTTCGGGGCCATGACGTTCCTGCCGCTATACCAGCAGAGCGTCCAGGGCGCCTCGGCGACCAACTCCGGGCTGCTGCTCCTGCCCGTGCTGCTGCCGATGATGGTCGTCTCCGTGACCACGGGCCGCGCCACCACGCGCACCGGCCGGTACCGCGCGTATCCGGTGATCGGGGGCGCCCTCATCCCCGTCGGGCTCTTCCTCCTCGCGCAGCTGGATGTCGGTACGAGCCGGACCACCTCCGCGCTCTACATGATGGTGCTCGGCGCCGGCATGGGCTTCCTGATGCAGCTGACGATGCTCATCGCGCAGAACAGCGTGGAGCTGAAGGACATGGGTGTCGCCTCGTCGACGACCACGCTCTTCCGCACGATCGGCGGCTCCTTCGGCGTCGCCCTCATGGGCACGCTCTTCGCCGACCGCGTCCGGGAGACCATGACCGAGCGGGCGGGCGCGGCCGCGGGCGGCGGGCCCAGCGGTGGCGGCGGGACCCCCGCGCAGCTGGACGCGGCGTCGCTGGAGCGGCTGCCGGCGCAGGTGCGGGAGGCATACGAGCACGCGGTGGCCGACGGGACGCACACCGTCTTCCTGGTCGCGGCCGTGACGGCGCTGCTGATGTTCGTCGCCACCTGGTTCGTCAAGGAGGTCCCGCTCAAGGGCGGTGAGCCGGCCGCCGAGGACGAGACCGAACCGACCCCGGAGCCCGAGGGCACTGTCAGCCCCGTGTGACAGCCTCTACGCATGAACACGCCGGGCATGGCGCGGCTGCGCGCCATGCGCTTCGCCAAGGACGCCATGGACCGCGACTGGTCCGACCCAGGGCTCGACCTGGACGCCGTCGCGGCCCATGCCGGTTACTCGCGGTATCACTTCGTCCGGGCCTTCAAGGCCACCTACGGTGAGTCGCCAGGCCAGTACCTCAGCCGCCGCCGCATCGAGCGGGCGGAGGAGCTGCTGCGCTCGGCGAACCTGTCGGTGACGGAGATCTGCATGGCGGTGGGTTTCACCAGCCTCGGCACCTTCTCCGCGCGGTTCAAGAAGCAGACCGGCACCAGCCCGAGCGCCTACCGCAGGCAGCACGGGCGCCGGGCGGCGGCGATGATTCCCGGCTGCTACGCGATGCTCTTCACCGGCGGCTTCAAGGAGCCCCCTCCGGCATCCGGGAGTCCGCTGGGCAAGCGCCCTGAGGGCACGTCCGGCGGCGCGCCCTTGCCGGACGGCGAAGAGCGCAACAACGGAGAAGCCCTCCGGCAGCGGCGCTGAAAAGGTGAGACGCAGCCGCGGGCACTGCCGCGGCGAGATCCCTGCCCATCGACAGATCCGGAGCTGACCGTGATCAAGAGTCTGGCCATCACCACCGTCTGGTCCACCGACCAGGAGCGGGACAAGAGGTTCTTCATCGAGACCCTCGGTTTCACCGAGCGCACGGACATGGACATGGGCGAGATGCGCTGGGTCACCGTCAGCCCTCCCGGGCAGCCGGACGTGCAGCTCACGCTGATGCGCCCGGACGGGCCGGGCCTGGACCCGGAGTCGCGCGAGGCCATGACCGCGCTGGTCAACAAGGGCGCGCTCGGGGCGGGCGTGTTCAGCACCGACGACTGCCACGCGACGTATGCCGAGCTGAAGGCGAAGGGCGTCGAGTTCCTTCAGGAGCCGCAGGAGCGCCCGTACGGCATCGAGGCTCTCTTCCGCGATCCGTCAGGCAACTGGTACTCGCTCACCCAGCAGCGGGAGAGCGAGGAGCTGGACATGAGCAAGCCCTGGAGCGGCAGCGTCGACGACGCAGGGGACGACTCCTAGGACGAGCCCGGCACACGACGCTGGCACGACGCCGGCACGACGCCGGGACGGCGCATCCGACGGCGCCGCCGCGCCCGGGGGACCGGCGGCGCCGTCGAGGTCAGGTGAGCGGCAGCCGGTAGACACCGCCGGGCATCGGCTCGACGAGGCCGTCGGCCACCAGCCCGTCCAGGGCGCGCGCCCGCTGTACGGAGTCGTTCCAGACGCGGTCGAGGGTGGCCTGCGGCACGGGCGTCACCGCCTCGCGCAGCACCGCCAGCAGCTTTCCCCGCACCTGCCGGTCCGTCCCGGCGTAGGTCTGGGTGCGGCGCGGCGGGTCCACGTGTTCGGGAGCACCCGCAAGCTGCCACGCGCACAGATGCGTGATCGGGCACCGCGAGCAGGAGGGGGCGCGTGCGGTGCACACCAGCGCCCCGAGTTCCATCGTCGCGGCGGCCCAGCGCGCCGCCGTCGTCTCGTCCTCGGGGAGCAGCGCGCGGGCGAGCTTGCGCTCGGCGGCGGTGGTGGCGTTCGGCGGGTACTGCCGGCCGCTGACCGAACGGGCGAAGACGCGGCGGACGTTGGTGTCCAGGACCGCGTGCCGCTGCCCGTACGCGAATGAGGCCACGGCTGCCGCCGTGTACTCGCCGACGCCGGGCAGCGCCAGGAGTTGTGCGTGTTCGTGCGGCACGTCGCCGCCGTGCCGTTCAGCTATGGCGGCCGCGGCGCCGTGCAGGCGCAGAGCACGCCGCGGGTAGCCGAGCCGCCCCCAGGCGCGCACGGCTTCGCCGGGCGGTTCGGCGGCGAGGTCGGCGGGGCGTGGCCAGCGGCTGAGCCACTGCTCGTACACCGGCAGCACCCGGTTCACGGGCGTCTGCTGCAGCATGAACTCGCTGACCATGACCCCCCACGCGCCCGCTTCGGGGCGGCGCCAGGGAAGGTCTCGGGCGTTCGCGTCGAACCAGTCGACGACGGGGGAGTGGAGGGCGCGGGCGGTCTGCTCGAAGGAGCCGGGGGTTTCTGCCGACTCGGCTCCGGGCTCGGGCTCGGGCGGAGCGGTCTCGGTGGTCGCAGTCATGGCAGAACCGATCCTGACACGGAGGCAGCCGCCCGAGAAACGCGACGCACAGGCGACGGGGGTGGTCATCGGAGTCGTGACATCCCTGGCACGCGCCGTTGTCCCGGCGGGACGGGGAGTTGGAGCGCGCGTGCGCGAAGTGGGCGGCGCGGTGGGCGAGATCGCGGTGCGCCGACCGCCGCACCCGCCCTGCGCCGGGTGCGGAGACATCCGAATCGGAAGCCCGTCCGGGGCCGGTGGCGTGTCGTCACATCAGCCTACGAGAGGTGTGTGTACAGGGCCTTCGCAATTCGGATACGGATGATCCGCACGTTCATCATAAAAGTTGCCGCATCGTGCGGCGGGTACCGGGCTTTGGGGCCCGTGTTGTCTCGTAAGGTTTCCGCGTGGGATCACTGCGTAATCCGATCGGCCCCCTCCCTTCCTCCATCTACTGGCGCCGAAGGGCAGTTGCTCTTGTCATCGTCGCGCTGCTGGTTCTGCTGGCCGTCTGGGCGCTCGGCCTGGGCGGCGGTGACAGCGGCAACGAGGGCAAGGGCGACGACGGCAAGCCGCCCGTCAGCACCATCACACCCGGGCCGACGGATTCCGGTCCCGCCATCACCGAACGCCCCGGCGGGCGCGACGAGTCCAACGAGGGCGCCGGCTCCCAGGGCGGCTCGGGAGGCGACGACGGGGACGGCGGATCCGGTGGCGTTGGTGACGGATCGTCGGGCGGAGGCTCGGGCTGGCGGCCCGGCGGCAGCGACTCGTCCGCCACCGGCGGCGACAGCGCCGGCGGCGGCGGTTCCGGCTCGGGAGCGGGAGGCGGCTCGGGAGACTCCGGCGGCGGCGCGGCCGTACCGGCCGGGTCCAAGCTGCCGGCCTGCGGTTCCGGCGTCACCGTGACCCTGCGCAGCGTGCACAAGGAGTACGAGCCGGGGGAGAAGCCCGAGTTCGAGCTGACGGTGAGGAACAAGCGCGGCACGCCCTGCAAGCTCGACCTGGGACGCAAGGAGTCGATCGTCACCATCAAGAGCGCCGGCGGCAAGAAGATCTGGGCGTCCGACGACTGCGTGCGCGACGAGAAGCCCGCGCTCTACCAGCTCTCCGGGAGCGGGACCTCCACCCACACATTCGTCTGGTACCGCGAACCCAGCGTGGCCAACTGCGGCACGCCGGCGAGCGATTCGGTGAAGCCCGGTGACTACGAAATCGAGGTCGACGTCAAGGGCGTGAGGGAGCTCGACGCCTCCTTCGAACTGAAATAGGGGCCGCTTCCCCTACGTGCCCGGCAGCGGGCGTGCGCAGGGCGGCCGCGCGCCGGTGTGCGACTGTCGGCAGACCAGGGTCCCTCAGACGTACCGCTCCAGAATGCTGGACTCCGCGAGCCTGGAGAGTCCTTCCCGCACGGAACGGGCCCGCGCCTCCCCGACTCCGTCGACCGTCTGCAGATCGTCCACGCTCGCCGCGAGCAGCTTCTGCAGACCACCGAAGTGTTCGACCAGGCGCTCGATGACGGTGCCGGGCAGCCTCGGCACCTTCGCCAGCAGCCGGAATCCCCTGGGCGAGACGGCGGAGTCCAGCGTCTCGGGGGCGCCGCTGTAGCCCAGCGCCCGCGCCACCGTGGGCAGTTCGAGCAGCTCGGAGTGGGTGAGCCTGTCCAGTTCGCCGAGGGCTTCGCCGACCGTGCGTGAGCGGCGCCCGCTCGGCTCCGGCACGTAGTCGCGGGCCACCAGCTCGCGCTCCGGCTCGACTCCCGCGATCAACTCGTCGAGCTGGAGGGAGAGCAGCCGCCCGTCCGTGCCCAACTCCACGACGTACTCCGCGATCTCCGTCGCGATGCGGCGCACCATCTCGAGGCGCTGGGCGACGGCGGAGGCGTCGCGCACCGTCACCAGGTCCTCGATCTCCAGGGCGGAGAGCGTGCCCGCGACCTCGTCGAGCCGCAGCTTGTAGCGCTCCAGGGTGGCCAGGGCCTGGTTGGCGCGGGAGAGGATCGCGGCCGAGTCCTCCAGCACGCGCCGCTGCCCGTCCACGTAGAGCGCGATCAGCCGCATCGACTGGCTGACGGAGACCACCGGGTATCCCGTCTGGATGGAGATCCGCTGCGCGGTGCGGTGGCGGGTGCCGGTCTCCTCCGTGGGGATCGAGGCGTCCGGCACGAGCTGCACGCCGGCCCGCACGATCTTGGTGATGTCACGGTCGATGATCAGCGCGCCGTCCAGCTTGCACAGCTCGCGCAGCCGGGTCGCCGTGAAGTCCACATCCAGGACGAAGCCGCCGGTGCACAGCGGTTCGACGTTCCTGTCCATGCCGAGGAGGATGAGTCCGCCGGTGTTGCCTCGCAGTACCCGCTCAAGGCCGTCACGCAGGGCTGTACCGGGCGCCACCGCGCTCAGCGTGGCGCGCATCAGGCCCTCGGCACCGGATCCTCCCCCACCGGTCCTGCCGGGAGCTGCTGCCCGGTCATTGGCTGCCACGGCACTCCTTCGGTCGTTCGTGCGTACGGGCGGGACCGGGGCAAAGTCTACCGGCGGCGCGCGCCGCACCCTACTGCGCTGGCGGGGCGGCACCCTCCCGGAGTGCGCCGGACGCCCTGGACCGGGCGGGCAGCACGGCCAGCGCATCCCCGATGTCCGCGACCTCGCGCACGCGCATGCCCTCCGGGACCTTGCCGGGGTCGACCGGAACGAGGGCGTGTGTGAACCCCAGACGGGCGGCCTCCGCGAGCCTGCGCTGAACCCCCGTGACCCGGCGCACCTCACCGGCTAGACCCACCTCACCCACGGCGACGAGGTTCTTCGGGAGCGGGGTGTCGCTCGCCGCGCTCGCCAGCGCCAGCGCGACCGCCAGGTCCGCGGCCGGCTCGGAGAGCTTCACGCCGCCGACGGTCGCGCTGTAGATGTCCCGCTTGCCGAGGGCGCTGATCCTGCCCCGCTGCTCCAGCACCGCGAGCATCATCGAGACACGGGAGGTCTCCAGGCCCGACGTCGTGCGCCGCGGCGAGGGGATCTGGCTGTCCACCGTGAGCGCCTGCACCTCCGCGACGAGGGGGCGGCGGCCCTCCAGCGTCACCGTCAGGCACGTCCCCGGCACCGGCTCGGCGCGCCGGGTCAGGAAAAGCCCCGAAGGGTCGGCGAGGCCCGTGATGCCTTCGTCGTGCAGCTCGAAGCAGCCGACCTCGTCGGTCGTCCCGTACCGGTTCTTCACGCCGCGCACCAGGCGCAGCCGCGCGTGACGGTCGCCCTCGAAGTGCAGGACGACGTCGACGAGATGCTCCAGGAGGCGCGGCCCGGCGATCGATCCGTCCTTGGTGACGTGGCCGACGAGCAGCGTGGACATGCCGCGCTCCTTGGAGGCGCGGATCAGGGCGGCGGCCACCTCACGCACCTGTGCCACACCGCCCGCCGCGCCGTCGATCTCGGGGGACGCGACGGTCTGGACGGAGTCCATGACGAGCAGGCTCGGCTTCACCTCGTCCAGGTGCGCGAGAACGGCGGACAGGTCCGTCTCCGCGGCGAGGTACAGATGGTCGCCGATCGCCCCGATGCGGTCCGCGCGCAGCCGCACCTGGCCGGCCGACTCCTCGCCCGTGACGTAGAGCGTGCGATGGGCCTCGTCGGACGCCTTGGCCGCGACGTCCAGGAGCAGCGTCGACTTGCCCACGCCGGGCTCGCCCGCGACCAGGACCACCGCTCCGGGCACCAGCCCGCCGCCGAGCACCCGGTCCAGCTCCGGGACGCCGGTGCCGCGCGCGGCGACCTGCGTGCTGTCGACCTGGCCGATGGGCAGCGCGGAGGCGGAGACACGGCCGGGCGCCGTCGTGCGCGCGGCGGGAGCGCCGCCGGCCTCGTCGACGGTCCCCCACGCATGACACTCCGGGCAGCGGCCGAGCCACTTGGCCGTCTGCCAGCCGCACTCCGAACAGCGGTACGTGGGGCGGTCCTTGGCGGAGGGTTTGCGGGCAGCCATGGTCGTCACCGTAGACGGAGGCGCTGACAACGCGGGCACCACCCGCGCTCGCACGCTCCCCGAATCTCCCGCGGTGACGTCGCGTCCGGGCTCGGGCCAAGCCTTCCGCGCTTTCCGGTCACGCTGCGTGTGCGGCGTCGGCAGCTTCTCTTGCCGCCCGGTGTCACCCGTGCGTGTAAGGGCAGTTGGGCCCTTCGTGAGGGGGCACGTCCCCTTTCGTGGGAGATGGTCACCCGTAAGGATTAAACCTGGGCAACTGGGTCCGCAGCGGGAGCGCCGCCCGCCTACCGTCTCCGGGTGATGAGCAGCAGGCGCGACCACCCCACGCACACCACCGGTGCACACCGTGCGCATTCGGTGCGGCGGCCGAAGCAGCACCAGCGCTCCGGTGCGTCCAAGGTCTTCAGCAGAGGCGGCGCGTCCCCGAAGGCGGGGGCGAACGGCAAGGCCGCTGCGGCGGCTTCGGCCGTCGCCGACGCCGCGGCGGGCACCTCCGGCGCCGTGCGCACGGCGGGCACCACCGCCGGCACGGTCGCGTGGCCCGAGGCCGAGGGGTCTGTCGGCCGGTCAACCGGCGCCGGCGCGGCCTCAGTTGCGACGGCCACGGCCGAGGCCGCGCCGGAGGGCGAGCCGGCCGAGTCCGGGCTGGTTCGCTACGAGCCGTACCTGGACGGCCTGTTCACGTACTGCCTGTCGGTGATGTGCGAGCACGACGCGGCCATCAGCGCCGTCGGGGAAGCGCTCGTGATCGCCGACCGGCAGCACGAGCGTGACCGCGCCCCCTGCCGCCGCGCCCTGCACCGGCCATGGCTGTACGCGCTCGCCCGCTGGGTCTGCCTGCGCCGTCTGGCCGAGCAGAACGGCCGCGAGGGCAACCGCGGCACGGTGCCCGCCACCGCCGCGCATCTCACGGAGGCCGCCCGCACGCAGCGCCGCCGCGACCTCGCGGCCCTCGCCTGGCCGGAGGCCGCCGGCACCACGCCCGAGCAGCGTGAGGCGCTGGAACTGGCCGTGCGCCACGGCCTGCCCGCGCACGAGGTCGCCGCCGTGCTGTCGCTCAGCGCCGAGGCCGCGAGCGCCGTGCTCTCACAGGCGGCCTGCGAGGTGGAGCGCACCCGCGCCGCGCTCGCCGTCGTCAAGTCCGGTGGCTGCCCCGCCGTCTCGGGTCTCGCCGGTGAGGACCAGTTGCTGCTCGGCCCCGCCTTCCGGCGCGAGCTCGTCAAGCACGTCGACGAGTGCCCGCACTGCCGCCGCGCCGCCGAGCGGGCCATGTCCGGGGTCGCGTGGCCGGGCACCGCTCCGGCGGGCACCGCTGTGCTGGCCGTGCTCGAGGCCCCGCGTCCGGCTGTGGAGGCGGCCGTGCTCACCGTGCGGCGGGCGCGTCACAAGCACATCCCCCGGTTCGACAGGACCGGCTTCCCGGTGGAGATCAAGGACCGTGGCGCGCGCCGCGACAAGCTGCGCTCCAGGGCCGTGACCACCACGGTCGTGGCCACTGTCATCGCCGCCCCGGTGCTCGCGCTGTGGGCCGCGTACCGGGGTGCGCCGCTGACCGGGGAGTCGGACGGCTCGTCCGTATCGGCCGCCGGCCCCGACGAGGATTCGGCCCTGCGCGGGCAGCCGTTCGAGAACGCGGCGCAGGACGGTACGCGCGGGCACGACGGCCACCGGAAGCACGGCAAGGGCGCCGACTCGCGCAAGAAGGACGACAAGGAAAAGGACGCCAAGGACAAGGACGGCGCCACCGCGCGCGCCGGCCGGCTGGCCGTCGACGCACGGCCCGTGGGCGGCGCGACGCTCATCAGGCTGACGGCGAGCGGGAGTTCACCCGTGCGCTGGTCGATGTCCGGCGATGCGTCATGGCTGGTCTTCAGCCGCACGAGCGGTGTGCTGCGCCCCGGCGAGACCATCACGGTCCGGGTCGGTGTCGTGCGCAGCAGGGAGCCCGCGGGCGCCTGGTCCGCGCACATCCGGGTCGCACCGTCCGGCGCGGTCGTCACGATCCAGGGACGGGGTTCCGGATCGACCTCACCGAAGCCGCCGTCGAACCACCCGACTCCGCCGCCGTCCGACGATCCCACTCCGCCGCCGTCCGAGGAGCCGACGACGCCGCCGCCGTCGGATCCTCCGTCCTCCGGCGAGCCGAGTTCGTCCCCCCGCTGACGCGGGCAACGGCACCGGCGGCCGGTCGACTTGGCCGACCGGCCGGGGCCACCGCCCTCGTTCAGTTCCGCGCCGGCTGCGGGTCGGCCGGGTGCGGCGCCAGCAGCGGCAGCGGAGTGAACCGCGACCCCGAACCGGAAGTCGCACCGCCGTTGCCCTCGGCACCGAGCCGCTGTTCGCACAGCCCGGCGAGGGTTTCATAGCCCGCCTCGCCCATCAGCTCGGTCAACTCCGGCTTGTACGAGACGTATACGGGATCGCCGGCCCCGTGCGCGGACGGTGCCGAGGTGCACCACCAGTGGAGGTCGTGTCCTCCCGGCCCCCAACCCCGCCTGTCGTACTCGCCGATCGACACCACCAGCACCTGCTCGCCGTCCGCCTGCTCGACCCACTCGAAGGTCCTGCGGATGGGCAACTGCCAGCACACATCAGGCTTCGTCTCCAGCGGCTCCCGGCCCTCCCGCAGCGCCAGCTGGTGCAGGGCGCAGCCCTGACCGCCGGAGAACCCGGGCCGGTTGTGGAAGATGCAGGCGCCCTCCCAGCGGCGCGTCTGCCTCTCCCCGTCGTTCTCGTCCTTCTCCACCCAGCCGGACCCGGTGCCCACGTCGTGGAACTGCCATGTCTCGGGCGTCAGTCGGGCCACGTGCGCGGCGACGCGCTCCTCGTCCTCCTCGTCGGAGAAGTGCGCGCCCAGCGTGCAGCAGCCGTCGTCCGCGCGGCCCGGCCTGATGCCCTGACAGCCCTGCCCGAAGACGCAGTGCCACCGCGAGGTGAGCCAGGTCAGGTCGCAGCGGAAGACCTGCTCGTCGTCGGCGGGGTCGGGGAACTCCACCCATGCCCGCGGGAAGTCCAGGCCGGTCTCCTCGGACCTGGGGCCTGCGCCGTCCTGGCCCTGCGGGTCCTCGTCCACCGCACCGCTCTCGCCGGCCCGCTGCTGTGCGATCTGTGCCTCCTGGTGGCCCTGTGCCTCCTGAGCTCCCTGGGCCTGTTGTCCCGGCTGCCCCGGCTTTACCTGCCTGCCCTGCTTCCGGCGCTTCGCCGCTTTCGTCTTACCCACGTGCCCCAGCGTAGCCGTGGCGGCGCCCGATACGGCTAGCGTGAGCGTATGAGACTCGGTGTCCTCGACGTGGGCTCGAACACGGTCCACCTGCTCGTCGTAGACGCGCATTCCGGCGCGCGACCCCTTCCCGCCTACTCCCACAAGGCAGAGCTCAGACTCGCCGAACTCCTCGACGGGGAGGGCGCGATCAACTCCGACGGCATCGACCGTCTCGCCGCCACCGTCGCCGAGGCACTCCAGGTCGCCGAGGACCAGGGCGTCGAGGACCTTCTCCCTTTCGCCACCTCCGCGGTGCGCGAGGCTGCCAACGCGGAGCACGTACTCGTACGCGTCGCCGAGGAGACCGGCGTCAAGCTGGAGGTCCTCACGGGCGAGGACGAGGCGCGGCTCACCTTCCTCGCCTCGCGTCGCTGGTTCGGCTGGTCCGTGGGCCGGTTGCTGCTCCTCGACATCGGCGGAGGCTCGCTGGAGATCGCGTTCGGGCAGGACGAGGAGCCGGACGCCGCCGTCTCGCTGCCCCTCGGCGCCGGCAGGCTCACCAGCGGCTGGCTGCCCGGTGATCCGCCCGACACGGAGGCGCTGCGGTCGCTGCGCCGCCACGTACGGGCCGAAATCGCCCGCGTCGTCGGCGAGTTCACCCGCTTCAACCCCCCGGACCACGCGGTGGGCACGTCCAAGACGTTCAAGCAGCTCGCCCGCATCGCCGGTGCGGCGCGCAGCTCCGAAGGCCCCTACGTGGAGCGGCGGTTGAGCCGCGCCGGGCTGGAGGAATGGGTCCCGCGCCTGGCCGCCATGACCGTCGAGGAACGTACGGAACTGCCCGGGGTCTCCGAGGGGAGGGCGCGCCAACTCCTCGCCGGCGCCATGGTCGCGGAGGCCGCCATGGATCTCTTCCGCGTGGACGAGGTCGAGATCTGCCCCTGGGCGCTGCGCGAGGGCGTGATCCTGCGCCGCCTCGACCACCTGCGCGGCTCGTGAGATCCCTCACGGCAGCCGCGGCCGTACGTGCGCTGCCGGGGCCCCCATGGGGCGTCGCGGCAGCGTTGTGACCAGCGGGACGATCAGTGGGTGCGCCGCGGCGGGGTGGCCTTCCGCTGCCGGATTGATCATCCGGCCGGAGCCTTAGGCTGTCTGCTGTGGTTCAACCTGCTGCGCGCGTCCCCGATGTGAAGGTCGCCCTGTCCACGGCCTCCGTCTATCCGGAGTCGACGGCGACGGCCTTCGAGATCGCCGCACGTCTCGGCTACGACGGAGTCGAGGTCATGGTGTGGACGGACCCGGTGAGCCAGGACATCGAGGCACTGCGCCGCCTTTCCGACTTCCACGGCGTGCCCGTGCTCGCCGTGCATGCGCCCTGCCTGCTGATCACGCAGCGCGTGTGGTCCACGGATCCCTGGGTGAAGCTCCAGCGTGCGCGGTACGCGGCCGAGCGGCTCGGGGCGTCGACGGTCGTCGTGCACCCGCCCTTCCGGTGGCAGCGCAACTACGCGCGCGACTTCGTCAGCGGAGTGTGGCGGATGGCCGGCGAGACCGACGTGCGCTTCGCCGTCGAGAACATGTTCCCGTGGCGCTACCGCGACCGCGAGATGCTTGCCTACGCGCCCGACTGGGACCCCACGCAGGACGACTACCGGCACTTCACGATCGACCTCTCGCACACCGCGACGTCCCGCACCGACACCCTTGCCATGCTTGACCGCATGGGTGACAGGCTCGGGCACGTGCACATCGCGGACGGCACCGGATCGAACAAGGACGAGCACCTCGTCCCCGGACGCGGCACGCAGCCGTGCGCGGAGATGCTGGAGCGGCTGGGCGCGACCGGCTTCGACGGCCACGTCGTCGTCGAGGTCAACACCCGGCGCGCGATGTCCGCGGCGGAGCGGGAGACGGACCTCGCCGAGGCACTCGCGTACACGCGGCTCCACCTGGCCTCGGCGTCCGTCGGGGACGCGTCCGCGCAAGGCCAGCGGTGAGCGCGAACGGGCCGGTACGCAGACGCGGCCGCCCCGCCTCGGCGGAGAAGGCCGCCGGAGAGCCGGCAACCCGTGACCGCATCCTCGGCTCGGCACGTGCGGAGTTCGCCGAGCGCGGCTACGACAAGGCGTCGATCCGGGCGATCGCGCGCGGCGCGGGCGTGGACTCCGCCCTCGTGCACCACTACTTCGGCACTAAGGAGCAGGTCTTCACGGCAGCCGTGCAGGGCGCGTTCGCGCCCGCGCTGGGCATCCCGGACCTGCTGCTCTCCGGTGACCCCGAGGAGTGGGGCGAACAGCTCGTCGGCTACATCTTCATGATCTGGGAGGACGCCGTTACGCGTGATCCGCTGCTGGCCATCATGCGTTCCGCCGTCAACAACGAGACCGCGGCGTCCATCTTCCGGGGGCTCATCACACGCAACCTGCTGGAGCGCGTCGCCGGGGGTCTGGACCGGCCGGACCCGGAGCTGCGGGTGGAGCTGGCGATGGCCCAGCTCGTGGGCACGGCCATGCTGCGTTACGTGATCAAGGTCGAGCCCATCGCGTCGGCCCGGCCGGAGGACCTGATCCCCCGGCTCGCGCCCGTCGTGCAGCGGCACCTCACCGGCTGAGGCCCGGCGGGCAGGTCGCCGGCGGGCCGTGCGGCCTCCCTGGACGGCAGGTCTCAGCATGTGATCCCGAGGTCCGGATCGCGGGCGTGTGGGCGTATCCTCGGGCGCTACCGAATGTGCGAGCTGCCGCCCCGCAGGCGAGGCGAACGCAGGCGCCGGGCGGCGCGCACCGGAGACATCGCGCGTCACCGGAAGGCGCACGCACCGTACGAGGGAGTTCCACCATGCCCGAGCTGAGGTCCCGCACCGTCACACACGGCCGCAACATGGCGGGTGCCCGAGCTCTCATGCAGGCCTCGGGCGTAGCGCGCGAGGACTTCGGCAAGCCGATCATCGCGGTCTCCAACAGCTTCACCGAGTTCGTCCCCGGGCACACGCACCTGCAGCCCGTGGGCAGGATCGTGAGCGACGCGATCAAGGCGGCGGGCGGCATCCCGCGCGAGTTCAACACCATCGCCGTGGACGACGGCATCGCCATGGGCCACGGCGGCATGCTCTACTCGCTGCCCTCCCGGGACCTGATCGCGGACTCGGTGGAGTACATGACGGAGGCGCACTGCGCCGACGCCCTGATCTGCATCTCCAACTGCGACAAGATCACGCCCGGGATGCTCAACGCCGCGATGCGGCTCAACATCCCGACCGTCTTCGTCTCCGGCGGCCCCATGGAGTCCGGCACGGCGACCCTCGTCAACGGCACGGTCCGCAAGCTCGACCTGATCAGCGCCATCTCCGAGTCCGCCAACGAGAGCGTCTCGGACGAGGACATGCGCCGCATCGAGGACAGCGCCTGTCCCACCTGCGGTTCCTGTTCCGGCATGTTCACCGCCAACTCGATGAACTGCCTCACCGAGGCCATGGGCCTCTCGCTGCCGGGCAACGGCTCCGTCCTCGCCACGCACACCGCCCGCAAGGCGCTGTACGAGGACGCCGGCGCCGCCGTCGTCGAGCTGGCCAAGCGCTATTACGAGCAGGACGACGAGACCGTGCTGCCGCGGAGCATCGGCTCCCGTGCCGCCTTCGAGAACGCCATGGCCCTCGACATCGCCATGGGCGGCTCCACCAACACGATCCTGCACCTGCTGGCCGCCGCCCAGGAGGCCGAGCTCGACTTCACCATGGCGGACATCGACCGGCTCTCCCGCTCGCTGCCCTGCCTGACCAAGGTCGCGCCGAACGGCACGTACTACATGGAGGACGTGCACCGGGCCGGGGGCATCCCCGCCATCCTCGGCGAGCTCTACCGCGCGGGCCGGCTCAACGAGGACGTGCACAGCGTGCACTCCCCGTCTCTGGCCGACTGGCTCAAGAGCTGGGACATCCGCGGCGGCTCGCCCTCCGCGAAGGCCACGGAGCTCTTCCACGCGGCGCCGGGCTGTGTCCGTTCCGCCTCGGCCTTCTCGCAGTCCGAGCGCTGGGACTCCCTCGACACCGACGCCGCGGGCGGCTGCATCCGCGACATCGAGCACGCCTACTCCCAGCAGGGCGGCCTCGCCGTCCTCTACGGCAACCTCGCCGAGAACGGCTGCGTCGTGAAGACGGCCGGCGTCGACGAGTCGATCCTCACCTTCACCGGCCCGGCCGTGGTCTGCGAGTCGCAGGAGCAGGCCGTCGAGGCCATCCTCACCAAGCAGGTCAAGGAGGGCGACGTCGTCGTCATCCGCTACGAGGGCCCCAAGGGCGGCCCCGGCATGCAGGAGATGCTCTACCCGACGTCGTTCCTCAAGGGACGCGGGCTCGGCAAGGCGTGCGCGCTCATCACCGACGGCCGCTTCTCGGGCGGCACTTCGGGCCTGTCCATCGGCCACGTCTCGCCGGAGGCGGCGGGCGGCGGCACGATCGCACTCGTCGAGACCGACGACGAGATCGTCATCGACATCCCGAACCGCACCATGCGGCTGAACGTCCCGGATGAGGAACTCGCCGCGCGCCGCGAGGCGCTGAACGGCCGGTACGCGCCCCGCGACCGCGACCGCAAGGTGTCCACGGCGCTGCGCGCCTACGCGGCCATGGCCACCAGCGCCGACAAGGGTGCCGTGCGCGACCTGACTCAGCTCGGCGGTTAGCCCGCAACCGCCACGGCCGTCCGTCCCGAACGGGCCGTACGCGACCCCTACGGGTCCGCCGTGCGGCCCGTTCCGGGTGCTGCGCACCGGAGCACCCGGAACCGACTCGGGGAGAACCCTGAACGGCCCCCGATGTCCGCGGTGGCGTCTTTCCCGGACCGGCTGCCCTGTGCGCATCATCAAGTGCGCACATTCCCGCAGGAGTCGGAGAAAGAGGCAGCGAAGTGAGTGAGCGAACAGTCGGCCTCGCCGTCGCCGATCCTGCCGGGGTCTGGGCAGCGGCCATCGGGACCGCGGGTGTCTTCGTCCTGCTGATCGTGCTCGTGTGGCAGATCGCCGCGACGTGGCGCGCCCGCATGCTCGCGGCACGCGAGGAGCAGTACAAGGAACTCGCCCGCAAGTACGCGGAACTCCTCGAGGACAACGTCGAGTTGCACCGTCGCAGCATCGAGGAGCTGACGACGGCCCGGCGTTCCATCGATTCGCTGGACCGGAAGATGATGCGCGAGGTCGAATGACCGCCGGCCACCCGCGACTCCCGACGGACGCCACCCGCCCCCGAGCCGCCCGTCAGCCGGGTGGCGGCGCGGACCCTCCCGGGCCCCCGGAGCCCGCGGGCCCCTGAGCTGCCGGTGAGAGCGAAGGCGCAGCCCCCGCACGGGAGTTGTGTTCCTCCTCCCACGCGGCCAGTGCCATCCCGCACGCGTGGTCGACGTGCCGCAGCCCTGCCAGATTGAGCTCGACGCTCCGGTCCGCGGGCAGGGACTCCAGCTGGTCCAGCAGCTTGGGCAGCCGCAGGAACGTCGCGTTGCCCAGCACCCGTACGCGCAGCGCCTGATCCGCGCCCGCGTCCTCCGTCTCGACCTGTACGTGCGAGATCTCCCACGCGGTCTTCACCACCGCCAGAAGGAGCCCGACCAGTACGCCCTCGAACAGGTTCGTCCCCACGATCGCGAACGCGGTCACCGCCAGCACCACCGCCTCCGCGCGGTGGTCCCGCCACAGAGGCACGAACTGCCGTACGGGAATGAGCCTCCAGCCCGCGTGCACCAGCACCGCCGCCAGCGTGGCCACCGGAATCATTCCCAGCGCCCCCGGCAGCGCGGCCACGAAGAGCAGCAGCCACACCCCGTGCAGCACGCGCGAGAGCTTGGTCCGCGCCCCCGCGGCGACGTTCGCGGAGCTGCGCACGATGACAGCGGTCATCGGCAGCGCGCCCAGCGCACCGCACACCGCGTTGCCCGCGCCCTGCGCCATCAGCTCCTTGTCGTAGTCCGTACGGGGACCGTCGTGCAGCCGGTCCACGGCCGCCGCGCTGAAGAGCGACTCGGCCGACGCGATGAGCGTGAAGGCCAGGACCGTCGCGGCCACTCCGACCGACAGCAGCGCCCCGAAGTCCTGTGCGCCGGGCGGCTGTACGGCCTCCAGCACGCCCTGCACCCGTACGCGCGCGACCGGAAGGTCGAAGGCGGCGGTCGCCGCGGTCGCGAGCCCCACGGCGGCCAGCGGCGCGGGCAGGACCTTCGCGGCGCGCCTCCACCTGGGCCAGAGGACGAGCACGGCGATGGTCCCCGCTCCCAAGAGGGCAGCGGTCGGTGCGATGCCTCCGCCGAGCAGGTCGCCGCCGAGACCGGGCAGTCCCACGATCTTCGCGGGGCCTCCGGCGGGCGCCTTCGCGTCGGCCATCGCATAGACCTGGCCCGCGATCAGCACCATGCCGATCCCCGCGAGCATGCCCTGCACGACGGCGACGGAGATCGCCCGGAACCACCTGCCCAGGCGCAGCGCGCCCATGAGCAGCTGAAGCAGTCCGGCGCACAGCACCAGCACGCCGAGAACGGCGAGACCGTACGCCTGCACGGCCTCGTACACGAGCACCGTCAGGCCGGCCGCGGGCCCGCTCACCTGGAGGCTGCTGCCCGGCAGCAGACCGACGACGAGGCCGCCCACGATTCCGGTGACCAGGCCGAGTTCGGCCGGGACGCCGGACGCGACGGCGATGCCGACACACAACGGCAGTGCGACGAGGAAGACGACGAGGGACGCGGTGACATCGGCCCGGAGGGTCGCGCGGGCCTTGAATTTCACAGGCATGGGGCATCTCCAGCCCGCCCGCCGCCCACGCCGCATGGGACGGCGGGAGACGGCGCGACGGGTCGCTGCAGGGTTCGCTGAACGAAGAGGGGAGCGGAGGACTCGTGCGGGGGCGGGCCCGGGGCCGGCCGGCACGTCCGTCCGCACGGACGGGACGCGGGTGCGCGCGAACGATCAGCAGCGGAAGGTCTGGTGGAGCAGGGGCCGGTCGACCGCCCGGCCACGCGCAGCGAAGTCACTCTCAGTGATGGACTCCGCCCGCCGATGCGCCCGGATCGTGTGGACATCGCAGTCGCACACGCGTCCGGGAGTGCCTCTCGGCACCTGGACCCCGGTCGAGCGCCGCGGTCCGTGTCTCGGTTTGCAGTCGTCCTCGGCCGCGCCGGAGTGCTCGTACGGGACAGCCGAGTACGCGGCAGCCGCCGTCGCCGGGCGCATTCCCTGGGCCATGGCCTGCGCGGACACGCACTCCGCGCCCAGGAGGGCGGCGAGCATCAGGACCATGGCGCTGACGAAGGCGCGTACGCCGCTGCGCGTGCTCGCCGGCATCAAGCCTCCCTCGATCCGCCCGACCGCTCGTTGACAGAGGGCTTCATTGTGTCAATCAGGCCGTACGCGTTTGCAAGTCGGCACAGGCACTCTGCGTGAAAAGCGACGGGTGGATGGCTGTAACCCGTCCCCGATCCGGTCGTGCGTCATACGTGCGTGCGAGAGCAGTCGTCATCGGCGCTTGACGCAGGCCAGGGGTGCGCCACACAATTCATCACATGATGAATAAGCGTCCTCCGGGACCGGCAGCACGTGATTCACAGGGGTCGGGACGCCCGGCGATCCACGCGGCCGGCCTCAGCGTCGTCCGAGGCGGCCGTACGGTCGTCGACGACCTCACCTTCGACGTCCCCGCGGGCAGCGTCACCGGCCTGCTCGGCCCGTCCGGCTGCGGCAAGTCCACGCTCATGCGCGCCCTCGTCGGCACCCAGGCCAAGGTCACCGGCACCCTCGACGTCCTCGGCCGCCCGGCCGGCTCGGCGCCCCTGCGCGCCCGCGTCGGCTACGTCACCCAGGACCCCTCGGTCTACGGCGACCTGACCGCACGCCAGAACCTCGACTACTACGCGGCCGTGCTCGGAATCCCACGCCGGGAGCGCTCTGGGATGGTGGACCGCGCCCTGAACGACGTGGACCTCACCTCCCACGCCGACTCCCTCACCGCGAACCTCTCCGGCGGCCAGCACTCCCGCGTCTCCCTCGCCGTCGCCCTGCTCGGCACCCCCGAACTGCTCGTACTCGACGAGCCGACGGTCGGTCTCGACCCCGTACTCCGCCGCGACCTGTGGAACCTCTTCCACCGACTCGCCTCCGAGCGCGGAACCACCCTCCTCATCTCCTCGCACGTCATGGACGAGGCGGACCGCTGCCAGAACCTGCTGCTCATGCGCTCCGGCCGGCTCCTGGCCGCCGACTCCCCGGCCGCCCTCCGCGCCCGTACGCACACGGACTCGGTCGAAGGCGCCTTCCTGCACCTGGTGGACGAGGCCCGCCGGGCCGAGACCGCCGCCTCCTGACCCATGCACGCCGCGGCACCGCACACCCGTGCCCCGCTACCCCCGAATTGCTGGCCCCTGACCCGCGGAGAACAGCCATGAAGCCGGCCCGAACCCTCGCCACCGCCCGGCGCGTACTGCGCCAGCTCGGCCACGACCACCGCACGATCGGCCTGCTGCTGTTCGTGCCCGTCCTGCTCCTCGTCCTCCTGTACTACGTCTTCGACGCCGACCGGCGCGCCTTCGACGCCATCGGCGCATCCCTGCTCGGCATCTTCCCGCTGGTGACGATGTTCCTGGTGACGTCCATCGCCACCCTTCGCGAACGCACCTCGGGAACCCTGGAGCGACTGCTGTCGATGCCGCTGGGGAAGGGGGACCTGATCGCCGGCTACGCGCTCGCGTTCGGAGTCCTCGCCGTCGTTCAGGCATCCATCGCCACGACCGTGGCCGTGTGGCTGCTCGACCTCGACTTCGCGGGCTCGCCGGGCATGCTGCTGCTGATCGCCCTGCTCGACGCGATCCTCGGCACCGCCCTCGGGCTCTTCGTGAGCGCCTTCGCCGCGTCGGAGTTCCAGGTCGTGCAGTTCATGCCGGCGATCATCTTTCCGCAGATCCTGCTGTGCGGCCTCTTCGCGCCGCGCGACAGCATGCAGCCCGTCCTCGAGTACATCTCGAACGTCCTGCCCATGTCGTACGCCGTCGACGGCATGAACGAGGTGCTCCAGCACTCCGATCCCACAGGCGACTTCGTACGGGACGGCGTCATCGTCGCGGGCTCGGCCCTCCTCGTCCTCTTCGTGGGCGCGGCGACCCTGCGGCGACGCACGCCATGACCGCCGGGCCGCGGCGCATCCACCAGCCGGACGGATGCGCCGCGGCCCGGGAGCCGGTGCGAGGATGAAGACAGCACGTGTACGCACTGGACGAGGTGAACCACCCGATGACCCAGAAAGTCGCTGTCCTCGGCACCGGCAAGATCGGTGAGGCCCTGCTCTCGGGGATGCTCAGGGGCGGCTGGTCACCGTCCAACCTCCTGGTCACCGCACGCCGCCCCGAACGGGCCAAGGAACTGCGTGACCGGCACGGCGTGGAGGCCGTCAGCAACACCGAGGCCGCCAAGCACGCGGACACGCTCATCCTCACGGTCAAGCCGCAGGACATGCACACGCTGCTGGACGAACTGGCACCGCACACCCCGTCCGAACGCCTCGTCATCAGCGGCGCCGCCGGCCTTCCCACCTCGCTCTTCGAGGAGCGCCTCCAGCCCGGTACTCCGGTCGTCCGCGTCATGACCAATACCCCCGCACTCGTGGACGAGGCCATGTCGGTGGTCTCCGCCGGCAGCCACGCCACCGAGGCCCATCTCGCCCTCACCGAGGAGATCTTCAACGGCGTCGGCAAGACCCTGCGCGTGCCGGAGTCCCAGCAGGACGCGGCAACCGCGCTCTCCGGGTCGGGTCCGGCGTACTTCTACTTCCTCGTCGAGGCGATGACGGACGCCGGGATCCTGCTGGGGCTGCCGCGTGACAAGGCCCACGACCTCATCGTGCAGGCCGCCATCGGTGCCGCGGCGATGCTCCGCGACAGCGGCGACCACCCGGTGACCCTGCGGGAGAACGTCACTTCGCCGGCCGGCACCACCATCAACGCCATCCGCGAACTCGAGAACCACCGCGTGCGCGCCGCCGTCCTGGACGCCCTCGAGGCGGCGCGCGACCGCAGCCGCGAACTGGCCGCGGGCAAGCGCTGATTCACCTCCACGTGCCTCCACCGGGAGCGGTTTTGGGGGGCGTTCGCACGTGGTGTAGGCTCCAACAGTTGCCGGTCAGCCGTAATGGCTCCGCCGGCGGCACTCCCGCCGTCCGACGGCAACCACTGATGGTGCGATCCCCCTTAACGCGGGGCTGTTTTTCGTGTGCCTGTGTGTGCGGAAATCAGTTCGGTGTGGGTTGTGAGGCGTCTCGATTTTGAGGTGCCGGGGGAGTTCCTCTACTGTGGCGGCCGCGTCGGAAGACGACCCCCTCCCGGCAGGGGAATCAGAGAAGAAAATTCCGGTCCGTTCGGAGCGGGAATTCAGATCTGATAGTGTCGGGATCACCGAGAGGGAAGCGCCCGGAGTGGCCCGTGAGGGTTGTGATGGAAGCGTCCGTTCTTTGAGAACTCAACAGCGTGCCAAAAGTCAACGCCAGATATGTTGATACCCCGCACCCCTGGGTTTTTGGGGGTGTGGATTTCTTTGATGACAGCGAGGACGCTGTGCACGACTGGGATTATTCCTCCTGGTTGTGCCGCTCTTTGTGGTCTGTCTTTTTGAAGGCATTCACGGAGAGTTTGATCCTGGCTCAGGACGAACGCTGGCGGCGTGCTTAACACATGCAAGTCGAACGATGAAGCCTCTTCGGGGGTGGATTAGTGGCGAACGGGTGAGTAACACGTGGGCAATCTGCCCTGCACTTCGGGACAAGCCCTGGAAACGGGGTCTAATACCGGATACTACTTCCTTGGGCATCCTTGGGGGTGGAAAGCTTCGGCGGTGCAGGATGAGCCCGCGGCCTATCAGCTTGTTGGTGGGGTGATGGCCTACCAAGGCGACGACGGGTAGCCGGCCTGAGAGGGCGACCGGCCACACTGGGACTGAGACACGGCCCAGACTCCTACGGGAGGCAGCAGTGGGGAATATTGCACAATGGGCGGAAGCCTGATGCAGCGACGCCGCGTGAGGGATGACGGCCTTCGGGTTGTAAACCTCTTTCAGCAGGGAAGAAGCGAAAGTGACGGTACCTGCAGAAGAAGCACCGGCTAACTACGTGCCAGCAGCCGCGGTAATACGTAGGGTGCGAGCGTTGTCCGGAATTATTGGGCGTAAAGAGCTCGTAGGCGGCCTGTCACGTCGGATGTGAAAGCCCGGGGCTTAACCCTGGGTCTGCATTCGATACGGGCAGGCTGGAGTTCGGTAGGGGAGATCGGAATTCCTGGTGTAGCGGTGAAATGCGCAGATATCAGGAGGAACACCGGTGGCGAAGGCGGATCTCTGGGCCGATACTGACGCTGAGGAGCGAAAGCATGGGGAGCGAACAGGATTAGATACCCTGGTAGTCCATGCCGTAAACGTTGGGCACTAGGTGTGGGCGACATTCCACGTTGTCCGTGCCGCAGCTAACGCATTAAGTGCCCCGCCTGGGGAGTACGGCCGCAAGGCTAAAACTCAAAGGAATTGACGGGGGCCCGCACAAGCGGCGGAGCATGTGGCTTAATTCGACGCAACGCGAAGAACCTTACCAAGGCTTGACATACACCAGAAAGCTGTGGAGACACGGCCCCCCTTGTGGTTGGTGTACAGGTGGTGCATGGCTGTCGTCAGCTCGTGTCGTGAGATGTTGGGTTAAGTCCCGCAACGAGCGCAACCCTTGTCTCGTGTTGCCAGCAGGCCCTTGTGGTGCTGGGGACTCACGGGAGACTGCCGGGGTCAACTCGGAGGAAGGTGGGGACGACGTCAAGTCATCATGCCCCTTATGTCTTGGGCTGCACACGTGCTACAATGGCCGGTACAATGAGTTGCGATGCCGTGAGGTGGAGCGAATCTCAAAAAGCCGGTCTCAGTTCGGATTGGGGTCTGCAACTCGACCCCATGAAGTCGGAGTCGCTAGTAATCGCAGATCAGCATTGCTGCGGTGAATACGTTCCCGGGCCTTGTACACACCGCCCGTCACGTCACGAAAGTCGGTAACACCCGAAGCCGGTGGCCCAACCCCTTGTGGGAGGGAGCCGTCGAAGGTGGGACTGGCGATTGGGACGAAGTCGTAACAAGGTAGCCGTACCGGAAGGTGCGGCTGGATCACCTCCTTTCTAAGGAGCATCTTCAGTCCCGCTCTCTACGCCATCACGGTGTAAGGGGTGCGGCTGCAGAGGCCAGTACACCGGCGCACGTCCGGTGCTGGTAGCTCATGGGTGGAACGTTGACTATTCAGCCTGCTGACGCGGGCCTGCTTCCAGTACTGCTTTCTCCGTCCCTCGGTTTGCGAGGGGTGGTGGGGTGTGGAACGAGCAGGTGGTGTCAGGGGGTTGGGCGCGCTGTTGGGTGTCTGAGAGTGCGGGCGCCACCGCTGTTGTTGTTGTTGTGGTGGTGGTGTGTGTCTCTTGGTTGCCGGCCCTGGTGTACTCAGGCTTGTGTGGTCTGGGGTGGTGGGTGGCTGGTTGTTGTTTGAGAACTGCACAGTGGACGCGAGCATCTGTGGCCAAGTTTTTAAGGGCGCACGGTGGATGCCTTGGCACCAGGAACCGATGAAGGACGTGGGAGGCCGCGATAGGCCCCGGGGAGTTGTCAACCGAGCTGTGATCCGGGGGTGTCCGAATGGGGAAACCCGGCAGTCGTCATGGGCTGTCACCCGCATCTGAATGTATAGGGTGTGTGGAGGGAACGCGGGGAAGTGAAACATCTCAGTACCCGCAGGAAGAGAAAACAACGGTGATTCCGGGAGTAGTGGCGAGCGAAACTGGATGAGGCTAAACCGTATGTGTGTGAGACCCGGCAGGGGTTGCATGTACGGGGTTGTGGGAGTTCTCTTGATCGGTCTGCCGGCCGGTCGGCGAGTCAGAAATTGTTGATGTAGGCGAAGGGTATGCGAAAGGCCCGGCGTAGAGGGTAAGACCCCCGTAGCTGAAATGTCGGCAACTTGTTTGAGGACCACCCGAGTAGCATGGGGCCCGAGAAATCCTGTGTGAATCTGGCGGGACCACCCGTCAAGCCTAAATATTCCCTGGTGACCGATAGCGGATAGTACCGTGAGGGAATGGTGAAAAGTACCGCGGGAGCGGAGTGAAAGAGTACCTGAAACCGTGTGCCTACAAGCCGTGGGAGCGTCGCACAGGGAGTTTTCTTCCTGTGTCGTGACTGCGTGCCTTTTGAAGAATGAGCCTGCGAGTTTGCGGCATGTTGCGAGGTTAACCCGTGTGGGGGAGCCGTAGCGAAAGCGAGTCCGAAGAGGGCGTTTGAGTAGCGTGTTCAAGACCCGAAGCGGAGTGATCTAGCCATGGGCAGGGTGAAGCGGAGGTAAGACTTCGTGGAGGCCCGAACCCACCAGGGTTGAAAACCTGGGGGATGACCTGTGGTTAGGGGTGAAAGGCCAATCAAACTCCGTGATAGCTGGTTCTCCCCGAAATGCATTTAGGTGCAGCGTCGTGTGTTTCTTGCCGGAGGTAGAGCACTGGATAGGCGATGGGCCCTACCGGGTTACTGACCTTAGCCAAACTCCGAATGCCGGTAAGTGAGAGCGCGGCAGTGAGACTGTGGGGGATAAGCTCCATGGTCGAGAGGGAAACAGCCCAGAGCATCGACTAAGGCCCCTAAGCGTGTGCTAAGTGGGAAAGGATGTGGAGTCGCAGAGACAACCAGGAGGTTGGCTTAGAAGCAGCCATCCTTGAAAGAGTGCGTAATAGCTCACTGGTCAAGTGATTCCGCGCCGACAATGTAGCGGGGCTCAAGCACACCGCCGACGTCGTGTCACTCCAACATGAGGGCTAACGCCTGTTGGGGTGGGTAGGGGAGCGTCGTGTGCCGGGTGAAGCAGCCGTGGAAGCGAGTTGTGGACGGTATGCGAGTGAGAATGCAGGCATGAGTAGCGATACATACGTGAGAAACGTGTGCGCCGATTGACTAAGGGTTCCTGGGTCAAGCTGATCTGCCCAGGGTAAGTCGGGTCCTAAGGCGAGGCCGACAGGCGTAGTCGATGGATAACCGGTTGATATTCCGGTACCCGTGGCAGTGCGCCAACGCTGAATCAGGTGATGCTAAGCCCGTGAAGCCCCCAGTGGTGTCCTTCGGGATGCTGCTGGTGTGGTGGAGCCGGCGGACCGAGCTTGTAGTAGGTGAGTGATGGGGTGACGCAGGAAGGTAGTCCAGCCCGGGCGGTGGTTGTCCCGGGGTAAGGGTGTAGGGCGTCATGCAGGTAAATCCGCATGACATAGGCCTGAGACCTGATGCCGAGCCGATTGTGGTGAAGTGGATGATCCTATGCTGTCG
Source organism: Streptomyces bathyalis (assembly GCF_015910445.1). Classification (NCBI taxonomy): domain Bacteria; kingdom Bacillati; phylum Actinomycetota; class Actinomycetes; order Kitasatosporales; family Streptomycetaceae; genus Streptomyces; species Streptomyces bathyalis. Next base: position 3,059,135 of record NZ_CP048882.1, on the reverse strand, counting down.
AGAAAAGCCTCTAGCGAGTGCTGTTGCGGCCCGTACCCTAAACCGACTCAGGTGGTCTGGTAGAGAATACCGAGGCGTTCGGGTGAACTATGGTTAAGGAACTCGGCAAAATGCCCCCGTAACTTCGGGAGAAGGGGGGCCACGGCTGGTGATCCCACGTGCTGGGGGAGCTGGTGGTGGCCGCAGAGACCAGCGAGAAGCGACTGTTTACTAAAAACACAGGTCCGTGCGAAGCCGTAAGGCGATGTATACGGACTGACGCCTGCCCGGTGCTGGAACGTTAAGGGGACCGGTTAGTCACATTTCGGTGTGGCGAAGCTGAGAACTTAAGCGCCAGTAAACGGCGGTGGTAACTATAACCATCCTAAGGTAGCGAAATTCCTTGTCGGGTAAGTTCCGACCTGCACGAATGGCGTAACGACTTCTTGACTGTCTCAACCATAGGCCCGGTGAAATTGCACTACGAGTAAAGATGCTCGTTTCGCGCAGCAGGACGGAAAGACCCCGGGACCTTTACTACAGCTTGATATTGGTGTTCGGTTCGGTTTGTGTAGGATAGGTGGGAGACTGTGAAGCATTCGCGCCAGCGGGTGTGGAGTCGTTGTTGAAATACCACTCTGATCGTGCTGGATGTCTAACCTGGGTCCGTGATCCGGATCAGGGACAGTGTCTGGTGGGTAGTTTAACTGGGGCGGTTGCCTCCTAAAATGTAACGGAGGCGCCCAAAGGTTCCCTCAGCCTGGTTGGTCATCAGGTGGTGAGTGTAAGTGCACAAGGGAGCTTGACTGTGAGACTGACGGGTCGAGCAGGGACGAAAGTCGGGACTAGTGATCCGGCGGTGGCTTGTGGAAGCGCCGTCGCTCAACGGATAAAAGGTACCCCGGGGATAACAGGCTGATCTTCCCCAAGAGTCCATATCGACGGGATGGTTTGGCACCTCGATGTCGGCTCGTCGCATCCTGGGGCTGGAGTCGGTCCCAAGGGTTGGGCTGTTCGCCCATTAAAGCGGTACGCGAGCTGGGTTTAGAACGTCGTGAGACAGTTCGGTCCCTATCCGCTGCGCGCGTAGGAGTCTTGAGAAGGGCTGTCCCTAGTACGAGAGGACCGGGACGGACGAACCTCTGGTGTGCCAGTTGTTCCGCCAGGAGCATGGCTGGTTGGCTACGTTCGGGAGGGATAACCGCTGAAAGCATCTAAGCGGGAAGCCTGCTTCGAGATGAGGACTCCCACCCCCATTGTGGGGTTAAGGCTCCCGGGAGATGACCGGGTTGATAGGCCGGATATGGAAGACCCGTGAGGGTTGGAGTTGACCGGTACTAATAAGCCGAGGGCTTGACCACAGATTTGCTCGCGTCCACTGTGCGGTATCTGAAACAACAACCCCATGTTGTTCAGCTGGTTTTAATTGAAGAGTGCGCTGACACACATGAGTTTCCTCGGCCGTTGTGCTGGGGGTGTGTTTCGGTGGTCATAGCGTGAGGGAAACGCCCGGTTACTTTCCGAACCCGGAAGCTAAGCCTTACAGCGCCGATGGTACTGCATGCGGGAGCGTGTGGGAGAGTAGGTCACCGCCGAACTATCTGTAGGAGAAGCCCCGTTGGAAGGGTGGGACAACAACCCACACACACCAACGGGGCTTCTTCATGTGCCCGTACAGTTGCCGCATGGGCAGGTATGACGTGGTCGTCTTCGACAACGACGGTGTGCTGGTGGACAGCGAGCCGATTTCCAATCGCGTACTCGCCGAGTATCTGACGGAGTTGGGGCATCCGACCACGTTCGAGGAGTCGGTGCGCGACTACATGGGTTCGGCGGTGCACCGCATTCACGACCTGGTGCTGGAGCGGTCGGGGCGGCGGCTTCCGGACGACTTCGACGACACCTTTCACGGCCGCGTGTTCTCCGCGTTCCGGAGCGAGTTGAAGGCCGTGGAGGGTGTGCACGAGGTGCTGGCGAAACTGGACGCGGACGGTGTGCCGTACTGCGTCGCCTCGTCCGGGAGTCATGAGCGCATCAGGGTGGCTCTGCGGAAGACGGGGCTGTACGGGCACTTCGGTGAGGGGCACATCTTCAGCGCGGAGGACGTCGGTCGGGGCAAGCCCGCTCCGGATCTCTTCCTGCTTGCGGCAGAGAAGATGGGTGTGAGGCCCGAGCGGTGCGCTGTCGTCGAGGACAGCCCGCTGGGTGTGCAGGCCGCGCTGGCAGCCGGGATGGACGTCTACGGCTTCGCTTCCATGACGCCCCGCGAGAGGCTCGGCGGGGCGACCGCCCACTTCTCCCGCATGGAGCAGCTGCCGGCGCTGCTCTCCTAACAGACGGCTCCGGGTGGGCTCTGTGATCCGTCCCCGGACCATGCCGGTACGGTGTCGGGATGAGTGGCGGCGCACAGTTGATGTGGGACGAGGCAGTCACCGGTTACGACTTCGGGCCGGGACACCCGATGAATCCGGTCCGGTTGGCGCTGACGATGCGGCTGGTCGAGGCGCTCGGTCTTGACGCGCACAAGGACCTGAAGGTGACCTCCGCGAAGGCGGCCGGGGATTCCACGCTGCGGCTCGTACACAGACAGGATTACATCGACGCGGTGCGGCAGATCTCCGACGATCCGGCCTCGGCGACGGGCGAGTTCGGCGTCGGTACGCCGGACGATCCCGCGTTCGCCGGCATGCACGAGGCCTCTTCGCTGATCGCGGGCCAGTCCGTGGCGGCCGCCGACGCCGTGTGGCGCGGGGAAGTGAAGCACGGGGTCAACTTCGCAGGCGGGCTGCACCATGCGATGCACGCGTCCGCATCCGGGTTCTGCATCTACAACGACGCGGCGCTGGCCATCGCGCGGCTCCTGGAGAACGGGGCGGAGCGCGTCGCGTACGTCGACGTGGACGTGCACCACGGGGACGGCGTCCAGGACGCATTCTGGAACGACCCCCGCGTGCTGACGATCTCTCTGCACGAGCACCCGCGGATGCTGTTCCCCGGCACCGGCTGGCCCGAGGAGAGCGGCGGCCCTGACGCCGAGGGCGGAGCGGTGAACGTGGCGCTTCCGGCCGGCACCGGCGACGAGGGCTGGCTGCGGGCGCTGCACGGTGTGGTGCCCGACCTCCTCCGCGAATTCCGGCCACAGGCTCTCGTCACACAGCACGGCGCGGACACGCACTTCGAGGATCCCCTGGCTCATCTGGCCGTCAGCGTGGACGCCCACCGCATCGCCGCCGAATCGCTCCACGGCTGGGCGCACGAGTACGCGGACGGGCGCTGGGTGGCTCTGGGCGGCGGCGGCTACGCCGTGTTCGACGTCGTGCCGCGCACATGGACGCATCTTGTGGCGATCGCCGCGGGTGCGCCCGTGCCGCCGGAGACCGAAGTCCCGGAGTCCTGGCGGGAGTTGGTGTACGCGCGCACGGGCAGCCCCGCGGCGCCGCAGCGGATGACGGACGGGCGCGACCCGGAGTGCCGCAGGTGGGCGGAGACGGGCTACGACCCTGCCGACGCGCTCGACCGGGCGGTGTACGCGACGAGGAAGGCCGTCTTCCCGGCGCACGGGCTGATGCCGTAGCCGGACGGGAAGAGCCCGGTCCCGGCGGCAGCCTGCACCCGTACAAGGTTTCGCCAGGTGGTCGCGGCCCGGAGCACGGGCCACGGGGGGCCGCAGATCGCCAGCATGGGCGGTGTGCTGAGCATCGGCGGATCAGAGGCGGGGAAGGTCGGGGCGGACAACGGTCCGCCCGGCGCGAGCCAACTGCGTGCGCATCTCCTCGATTCCCGCCTTGCCGGCACGACGGCCACCAGCCGGGAGAAGAGTCTGCGCCGGTACCGGCTCTTCGCCGCTCGTGACCCGCGCGCGCTGATCGGGCTCGAACCGGAACGCGAGTGGCCCGTACCGGCGTTGCTGGCACTTATGGCTGAAACCTGTGGTGTGTCGGGCGACGCGGCTACTGTCACGGGTCACGACACCATCGATCCCGAGCGCACCATCGCCGCGCTGGACGCCTTCGCCGACCGGCTGCGAAGTGCGGCTGAGCGGCGGGTTCCCGTGTTGCTGGGGACGGGGCATCCGGCGCGTCTTCTGGGCTTCTACGCAACATTGGCCTCAGCTCTATCGTCGGCCGGATGCACTCTCCTCACATCAGCGACGGGGAGACGTATCGACATAACGACCCGGTTCGGCGTACGCACTCTCACCCTCGGCTACGCACGGGGTGTTGCACTGATACACGAACCCGGCGTGCGCCCGGCAGTTGATGCGCCTGGTGTGCACACGCATTCGCCGTTGCCGCTGCGGACCGTGCTTTCCGCCGCGATGGCGGACGGTGGACCGCTGCCGGGTCTGGTCATCGGGGACCACGGATGGGTCTGCGCAGCAGGTCAGTTGGGTATTGAGGCCATCGGGCCCGCAGATACGGATGATCCGGCGCCGTTCGTGGGTCAGGCCGAGGGGAGGGTGTCAGTTGCGGTACCTGTCGATGACGCTGCGCGGTCCGACAGCTACCGTCCGCTGGCGCACTATGTACTCAATCGAGCGTGTCTGTCACAGTAGGAGACCGATCGCTACTCCTCTTCCCCACTTGCATCACCCGCCCCTAATCTGGGGAGGAGCGCACATGCGAGCGGGAGTCGCCGGAAGGGGAAGCCGGTGACCGACATGTGCGGAAGGTTCAGGTGTGACATGGCTGCTGGCAAGGGACCTCTCAACGAGGTCAACTTTCTGACCGTGGCGGAGGTCGCCTCGGTGATGCGAGTGTCCAAGATGACCGTGTACCGGCTGGTGCACAGCGGTCATCTGCCGGCGATCCGGGTGGGCAGGTCCTTCCGGGTCCCAGAGCAGGCCGTCCATGAATACCTCCAGGAATCCTATGTGGGGGTGGAAACGGCCTGAAGGCGTCGCGCGACGACCCTCGGATTACGAGCCGCGCCCGGCGCCGGGTAGGCTGACCCTTCATGTAGGTCGTGTGGGCTCGGACGCCCCGCGCCGAGTGAAGGCAGTTCTCTCCGTCCAAGCGGAGATGATTTGTGAGCGAGGGTTGTCGTGGGCTCAGTAATCAAGAAGCGGCGTAAGCGGATGGCCAAGAAGAAGCACCGCAAGCTCCTGAAGCGCACGCGAGTTCAGCGTCGCAACAAGAAGTGAGCGAGCGCCGAGTTCGTCGGTGACCGCCGTTCTGCTGCCCGCACCAGGTGTGCGGTGCGGTGGGGCGGCGGTTTCGTTTGGTACAGGCGTCCGAGTTTCGCCTTCGCGTGTGCGGACAGGCGAGAAACGGAATCCGCGGAAACGGAGTCGGCCGGCACACGCGGTGACCCCGCTTCATGCTGCACGGTCCGCAAGCGGGCGTCAGGGGAGGGATCTTGGGCAGGGTCGTACTCGTCACCGGCGTGGCCCGGCAGCTGGGCGGCCATTTCGTGCGCCGTGTCCAACGTGAACCCGATGTGGACCGGGTCGTCGGCGTCGACATCACGGAGCCCGTGCACCACTTGGGCGGCGCCGAGTTCGTCCTGGCGGACATCCGGCAGCCCGACATCGCCGGAGTGCTGGCGCAGCACGGCGTGGACACCGTCGTCCACATGGATGTGCACGGCTCGCCGCCGTCGGTGCCGGGGACGGTCGGCCGCAGCTCGGTCAAGGAAGTCAACGTCATAGGCACCATGCAGCTGCTCGGCGCGTGCCAGAAGGCGCCGACGGTGCGCCGGCTGGTCGTGAAGTCGACGACGAGCGTGTACGGAGGCGCACCGCGCGACCCGGCCGTCTTCGACGAGTCCACTCCGGCCAAGTCGCTGCCCAGCGGCGGCTTCGCGAAGGACGCCGTCGAGGTCGAGGGGTATGTGCGCGGCTTCGCGCGGCGCCGGCCCGACGTGTCCGTCACGGTGCTGCGGTTCGCACATGTGCTGGGTCCGTCCGTGGACTCACCTCTCGCGGCGTACTTCGCGCTACCGGTGCTGCCGACCGTCCTCGGCTACGACCCCCGGCTCCAGTTCGTGCACGAGGACGACGCCGTCGAGGTGCTGCGCCTGGCGGCCCGCGAGCCCCGGCGGGGCACGCTCAGCGCGGGTACGTTCAACATCGCCGGGGACGGCACTCTGTTGCTCTCCCAGTGCGCACGCAGGCTCGGGCGGCCGACGGTGCCGATGCTGCTTCCCGCGATCCGCTGGGGCAGGTCGCTGCTGCAGTCGGTCGGGGCGACGGATTTCTCGCCGGAGCAGGTGCGGCTGCTGACGCACGGACGTGTCGTACGTACGGCACAGATGCGTGAAGTCCTCGGATTCGAGCCGCGGTTCACGACGGGCGAGACGCTGGCGGCCTTCGCGCGCAGCCGCGGTCCGGGGCTGATGCCGCCGGAGGCCTTGGCCCGTACGGTCGACAGGGTGGCTGCGATGCTGGAGCCACCAGAGGTAGGAGCGCAGGACGAGGAGGTCGGCCGGCGTGGCTGATGCGAAGGTCATCCCGTTCGGGTCTCCTGACGACGGGCACGAGCGGCGCGGCGGGTACCAACGGCACGAGGCGCGCGGGGAGCGGCATCTGCGCACGGGAAACACGGGCACGGGCGGCAGCGACTCCGGTGGAGACGGCCACGATGCGGCGTCCGGCGGTGGCGCGGAGGCGCAGGACGCGGCCCAGGCGGAGGGCGGCTGGGAGCGGAAGGCCGCACAGGCGCTGGCCTTCCTGCGCAGGCGCGTCACGGGCGAGTACGAGGTCGACGACTTCGGCTACGACCCCGAACTGACCGACCAGGTGCTGATGTCGCTGCTGCGGCCCATGTACGAGAAGTACTTCAGGGTCGAGGTGCGCGGTGTCGAGAACATTCCCGACGAGGGCTCGGCGCTCATCGTCTCCAACCATTCGGGCACGCTGCCGCTCGACGGTCTGATGATGCAGGTCGCCGTCCACGACAACCATCCGGCCGGCCGCCATCTGCGCCTGCTCGCGGCGGACCTCGTCTTCATGCTGCCCGTCGTCAACGCGCTCGCGCGCAAGGCAGGGCACACGCTTGCCTGTTCGGAGGACGCCTCGGCGCTGCTGGCAAGGGGCGAGGTCGTGGGGGTCATGCCGGAAGGGTTCAAGGGGCTCGGCAAGCCGTTCTCGGAGCGCTACAAGCTGCAGCGGTTCGGGCGTGGCGGCTTCGTGTCGACCGCGCTGCGCGCCGGGGCGCCGATCGTGCCGTGCTCGGTCGTCGGGGCCGAGGAGATATTCCCGATGGTCGGCAACGCCAAGACGCTCGCAAGGCTGCTGGGTTTCCCGTACTTTCCGGTGACGCCGACGTTCCCCTGGCTCGGGCCGCTGGGAGCTCTGCCGCTGCCGACGAAGTGGACCATCCAGTTCGGTGAGCCGATCCCGACGGACGGCTACCCGGCCGGATCGGCCGAGGACCCCATGCTGATGTTCAACCTCACGGACCAGATACGCGAGACCATCCAGCACACGCTCTACAAGCTGCTGGTGCAGCGCCGGTCGGTGTTCTTCTAGCCGTACCCGGCGGGAGGGCACGCGTCAGGGGGCACACGTCCCGCCGACAGTGACCGTGGGACGGAACGAACAACGCCCCTCCTGTGTCCCGGACTTCACTGCCCGGTGCACCGAAGGGGCGTCGCCTGCGCCGCTCTCCCGCCGCGCTACTTGCCGTTCTCCGAGAGCTTCTTCAGCCCCGGCAGCACATCCGGGACGATGGGCGGCAGTGTGACCTGCGAATCCTGCTGCGAATCGCCGTCCGAGCCCGGGTGCGACGGATTCCCGTCCGCGTCCCTCGACGGGTCCAGGAGGCCGCCACCGCCGATGAGTTCTCCGGCACGCGGATCCGAGCCGGTCGGCGACGGTTCGCCGCTCCCGCCGGCCTCGCGCCCGTCCCCCGAGACACCGGACGAGGACGTCGACGAAGGACCGGGCGACGTACGGCCGTGACCGTTCCGGCCCTCACCGCCCTGCCCCTGGCCGCGAGACGACTCCTTGTCCGAGCCGGACAGCAGGCCCGCGATCGGGGTGATGTCGTGGTCCATGGCGTCGAAGACCGAACTCACGTCGTCGCGTACGTCGGAGAGTTGCGGGGGGAGGTTCCGCTGGAGCTTCGCCCAGCTCTCGCGGTTCCCCGAGCTGAAGGAGGAGAGCGAGCGCATCGGTCCGATGCGGCCATCCCTCTCGTACGCCGAGCTGAGCAGCTGGTGTCCCTCGGCCGCGTCGTAGCGCATCCCGGCGAGGGCCCTGCGGACCTTGCCCATCGACTCGTCGTCCAACTCGGCGCCGCCGCGGGCCCCTTCCATCAGGCGGCGGGCCTCCCGCAGCCTTGCCGACGCACGGTCCAGATGCACCTGGCCGCGGTCCGTCTCGTCGTCCGCGAAGTCGAGGCGCAGATCCTCCATGCCTCGCTTGAGGCCGTACAGCGAGTCGCCGGGCAGGGCCTCGCTGCTCGCCGCGGCGACGCCGCCGAGCGCGGACGCGGCGACTCCGACGCCGAGCCCGCCGGCGGCAAGCCCCTTGCCGAGACGGGAGTTGGGGCGGAGCTTGCTCAACGGGCCGGCGGTGGGGGCGCGATGGGCGCCCTTCCTGGATCCTCGGCCGTCCCGCTGTGCCGGCACCTGACGGGTGCGCGCCTCGGGTGAGGCGAACTCCGCCTCCATGGCGGCGATCAGCTGCGCCCGCTGGACGGTCTTGACGTCGGGCGCCAGCGCCGGCCGGGGCACTGAGCGGAGCCTCTCCGCCAGACCCAGCAGCAGCTCGGGCTCGCTGTCCCCGTCTTCCCCGGACGAGCTCTCCGCCGCACGTGCGGCGGTCGCCACGCTGTCGCCCGCCTGGAACGGACGGACCGGCGCGGGCGCGGGAACGGGCACCGGTGCAGTGATGCCCGCGCTCCCGACCACCTCAGCCGTCCGGTTGTCCGCCCCGGCCTCGTCGAGCGCGTGCTCGTCCAGGGCTTGTGCGAAGGCGGCAGCCCGCTTGCTCGCGGCTGCGGACCCGATCACGGGCGGCACCTCCTCTCGTCAGCACGGTCCACTCCCCACCACGGATGGAAGTTGTGGGAAAGCGCTCATGTTCACTCGGAAGTGTGAGCAAACCCTTGCGCGCCACGGGTGCGGGGAGACTGCACCCCGACAACGAGCGGCAAGCCACTCGGGTTACGGACTCACGATGATGTGACCACATGCATGCACCGAGTCACGCTGTGGTGAACGCCAAGCCCGGCAAAAATGGATGAACTGGTCAGCGCAAAGCGCGAGTTGGGCTCAGCGGGCGTCCTGGGGCAGCAGCCGCGCGAGAGTGCGGACAGCCCGGTACTGGAGGGTCTTGATGGCGCCCTCGTTCTTCCCCATGGCACGGGCGGTCTCGGCGACCGACAGGCCCTGGAGGAAGCGGAGCGTGACGCACTCCTGCTGCTGGGGGTTGAGCCTGCGTACGGCCTCGAGCAGGGCGGCGTTCGAGAGCGACTCCAGGACGGAGTCCTCCGGGCTGCGCTCGACCTCGTTGGCGTCGAGCATCTCGCCGGTGGTCACCTCCAGCCGGAAGCGGCTCGACTTGAAGTGGTCGGCGACGAGATTGCGGGCGATGGTGACCAGCCATGCGCCGAAGTCCCGGCCCTGCCAGGTGAAGGTGCCGATGCGCCGCAGGGCCCGCAGGAACGTCTCACTCGTGAGGTCCTCGGCCGTCGCCTTGCCGCCCACGCGGTAGTAGATGTACCGGTACACCGTGTCGCTGTACTGGTCGTAGAGGCGGCCGAAGGCCTCGGCCTCGCCGGCCTGCGCCCGCTCGACGAGATCCATCATCCGGCGGCCGTCGGCGTCCGAGACCGCTGGACGGGCGCGCCGGGCGTTGGAGGTGCCCGCGCTTCCCGATGCGGAGCTGCGGGTGCGCCTGCCGACACTGCCGGAGGACGCGGCGGAGACGGCCGGGGCGGCGTGGGCGGCGGGCGCGCCGACGGCCGCGCTGGTGGCGGCGCGGTGCGCCATGACATAGCGGTGGCCGGCGGGGACGGGTACGGCCGATGCGAGGGCGGGGGCATACGCGCGGGGGACAAGATCGCGCAGCCGGCCGAGTGCCGCAACGACCGTGCTGCGCAGCGTAGCCAGGCCCGAGGCGTCAACCCCGACGTGTGGGTACACGGGACTCCCAGAGGCAGAGCTTCCATCACGTGCAGTACGGGACCGTTCGACCCGGTAGGGGCGTGCGGGTACCGATTGCGTCTGAGGAGAATAACGCTTCGTATAGACAGTGCTACGCGTAGTTGCTGAAATCGCCGATTCAGTCGGATCTGTTACGCGTTGATGCCCTCAATTGAACAGACTGTGAACAGCTCAACGATCGTTTGCTGATCACAACTTGTCGTTCGAGTTACGACTTGTGCCCGGAAGTCCGAAGCGTGACTGGCGGGAAGGACCGTGCGCGGGATGTGCGAAACGCGGGCCCAACTGCCGCGCGCCATTGGCCGATACGGCGTGTCGGGACGTGGCCGGCCGGACTGCGGCCTTACCGGCGACGGCGCTGCAGAGCCACCGCCGCGGCCGCTCCGCCCGCCACCGCGCCGACGCCGGCGGCCGCCGGGATGCCGACCTTCGCCGCCTTGCGCCCGGTCCTGTAGTCGCGCAGCCGCCAGCCCATTTCGCGCGCGTGCTCGCGAAGCCTGCTGTCAGGATTGATCGCATACGGATATCCGACGAGCGAGAGCATCGGGATGTCGTTCGCCGAGTCGCTGTACGCGGCGCACCGCTCCAGCTCCAGGTCCTCCGCCGCGGCGAGCGCCCGTACGGCCTCGGCCTTGGCGGGGCCGTGCAGCGGCTCGCCCACCAGCCGTCCCGTGTAGACGCCGTCCACCGATTCCGCGACGGTGCCGAGCGCGCCGGTCAGTCCGAGCCGCTGGGCGATGATCGTCGCCGTCTCCACGGGAGCGGCGGTCACGAGCCAGACCTTCTGTCCCGCGTCGAGGTGTGCCTGGGCGAGCGCACGCGTGCCGGGCCAGATGCGGCCGGCCATGTACTCGTCGTAGATCTCCTCGCCGATGGCGGTCAGTTCGGAGACGCTGTGGCCCTTGACGATGGAGAGCGCGCTGGAGCGCACGTCCGCCATGTGCCCGGCGTTCTCGTTCCCCGCCATCCTGAACCAGGCCTGCTGCCAGGCGAACCGGGCCAGTTCGCGCTTCTCGAAGAAGTCGCGCTTGTACAGGCCGCGGCCGAAGTGGAAGAGGGCGGCGCCCTGCATCACCGTGTTGTCGAGGTCGAAGAAGGCGGCCGCACGGATGTCGCCCGCTACGGGGAACTCGGACTCCTCGTCCTCGTCCGCCTGCGCCGCCTCGAAGACACCCTGCTGGAGCTCTTCCGCCTGCCGCTGCTCAAGCTCGTGCTTGCGTGCCGCGTCGGCCGACGCCTCGCCGGCGAGCACGCTGCGCGCGGTCGCGGAGCCGGCCCGGCTCGCGATCCAGGACCAGGCGTGACGGGGAGAGGGACGGGAGGGCATGACACCGAGGATAGCCACTTCGTGGCGCGCGCCTGTTACGCCCGGATGTCCAACTGTGGGCCGTACGGGACACATTCGGAACTCACCGGTTGCGTACGGGTGTTAGGCGTGCCCGCCGTCCCTGTCCGGGCGGCGGGAGTGCCCGTGACCGTCCCGTACCTGTACGTACGGGCATCAGGGACGGCCCATCCGGCGGCAGCGGTGCCGGATGTGAAGCCGCGGGGAGGTGACGTGTGGTGCCGGAGAAGCGTGACAATGGCGGGCATGAGGACTGTCACCCTGATCGGTAAGCCCGGGTGCCATCTGTGCGACATCGCGCGGGACGTGATCGTGCGGGTGTGCGCCGAGACCGGAGCGGCCTGGGAGGAGAAGAACATCGAGGACGACCAGGAGCTGTACCGGAAGTACTGGGAGCAGATCCCGGTTGTACTGGTGGACGGTGCGCAGCACGATTTCTGGCGCGTGGACCCGCAACGGCTGCGCAAGGCGCTGGAGAGCTAGCCGACGGGACAACGGCGGCCTTCGGACGGCCCCGGGAGGACCGGTTGCCGTGCTGGGCAAGGGAGTTGGGCCCTTTCGCGGCAGCGCCGGTCACGACCGGTGGCAGATGAGGAGTGACGTGTGTCGCGCGTGTTGCATGTGGCACCGGTCACGTTGACCGGACAAATCGGACTCCATCTTTGTGCACGCGTTCACAAAGGCATAGCCTTGTCGCGATGGAGCGTTCGGAACGCGCGGCTCGCGCGAGATCGCTCACCGCTTCGCGCAAACGGCAGGAGCACCGTGGCAACTGGCCGAAACCACCGACCGGCGACGACCCGGAGCCGAGGGATCCCCGAGGCCACCGTCGCCCGGCTTCCGCTGTACCTGCGGGCCCTGACGGCGCTTTCCGAGCGTTCGGTGCCCACGGTCTCCTCCGAGGAACTGGCCGCCGCGGCGGGGGTCAATTCGGCCAAGCTGCGCAAGGACTTCTCCTATCTCGGCTCCTACGGCACCCGCGGGGTCGGATACGACGTCGAATACCTCGTCTACCAGATCTCGCGAGAGCTGGGTCTGACGCAGGACTGGCCCGTCGTGATCGTCGGTATCGGTAACCTCGGCGCCGCACTCGCCAACTACGGGGGCTTCGCCTCCCGCGGATTCCGCGTGGCCGCCCTCATCGACGCCGACCCGTCCCTGACCGGCAGGTCCGTCGCAGGCATCGACGTGAAGCACACCGACCAGCTCGAGCAGATCGTCGACGAGAGCGGCGTATCCATCGGCGTCATCGCCACGCCGGCGGGCTCCGCGCAGCAGGTGTGCGACCGGCTCGTGGCCGCCGGGATCACTTCCATCCTCAACTTCGCCCCGACCGTGCTGTCCGTCCCCGAGGGCGTCGACGTACGGAAGGTGGACCTGTCCATCGAGCTTCAGATCCTCGCCTTCCACGAGCAGCGCAAGGCCGGCGAGGAAGCGCCCGAGGAGGAGACGGCCCCTCCGGCGGTCCCGCCCGCCGCGGCTGTCAGCAAGCGTCCCGAGCCGGGATCTGACGGGGACCGCCCCGCCGTGATGCCCGCATGAGTCTGCTGGTCGTCGGTCTCAGCCACCGCAGTGCCCCGGTGAGCGTCCTGGAGCGGGCCGTGCTCGCGCCCCAGGTGCGCGGCAAGCTGCTTCAGGATGCCGTGAGCGCCGAGCCCGCCGCCGAGGCCGCGGTGCTCTCCACCTGCAACCGCATCGAGCTGTACGCCGACGTGGACAAGTTCCACGCCGGCGTCGCCGATCTGTCGACGCTGCTGGCACAGCACAGCGGCGTCGGCCTCGACGAGCTGACTCCTCACCTGTACGTGCACTACGAGGACAGGGCCGTGCACCACCTGTTCTCGGTGGCCTGCGGCCTGGACTCGATGGTCGTCGGCGAGGGCCAGATCCTCGGCCAGATCAAGGACGCCCTCGCTGTCGCCCAGGAGCAGCACACCGCGGGGCGGCTGCTCAACGACCTCTTCCAGCAGGCGCTGCGCACGGGCAAGCGCGCCCACAGCGAGACGGGCATCGACAAGGCCGGGCAGTCGCTCGTCACCTTCGGCCTGGAACAGCTCGCCCGTCCGGCCCCCGTCGAGGACTGGGTGCGGGGCAAGCGCGCCCTGGTCATCGGCGCGGGATCGATGTCGTCCCTCGCCGCGACGACGCTCGCGCGGGCCGGTGTGGCCGAACTGGTGATCGCCAACCGGACCCTGGACCGCGCCGAACGGCTGGCCTCCGGGCTGGGGCCCGGGCTCGCCGCGGGTGCGGCGCCGGTCGCAGCGCTGAGCGCCGGGCACGGTCCGCGCGCACACGCTCTGCCGATCGACGGCCTCGCGGCGGAGCTGCCCCGCGCGGACATCGTCGTCTCCTGCACGGGCGCCACCGGTCTCGTCCTCACCGAGGAGGCCGTACGCGAGGCGCTGGAGCGGCGCTCCGCCGCCGACGCGGAGGTCGCCGCAGGGCCCGGCGGGGACATGGCGCTGCTCGACCTGGCCATGCCCCGCGACATCGACGCGGCCCTGCACGGCACCGAGCGGGTGCGGCTCGTCGACATCGAGTCGCTCGCGGAGGTGGCCGCGGACGCGCCGCTGGCCGCGGACGTGGACGCGGTGCGGAGCATCGTCAGTGATGAGGTCTCCGCCTTCGGCGCCGCGCAGCGGGCCGCGACGATCACCCCGACGGTCGTCGCCCTGCGCACGATGGCGGCGGACGTCGTCGCCTCCGAGATGGCCCGGCTCGAGGGCCGGCTCCAGGGCCTCGACGACAAGCAACGCGCGGAGATCACGCAGACCGTGCGGCGCGTCGTGGACAAGCTCCTGCACGCGCCCACCGTGCGTGTGAAGGAGCTGGCCGGTGAGCCCGGCGGCGCGGGATACGCGGACGCGCTGCGCGAGCTCTTCGACCTCGACCCGCAGACGGTCGCAGCCGTCAGCAGCCCCGTGACCCCCGGCGTCCCGGAGCCCGCCGAGTCCCCGGAACGCCGTGGTGCGGCACGGCGGGCCGAGCAGAACGACGAAGCAGGCGTCCCGGGCCCGAACACGGCCGGGCGCGACGAGGTGAGCACATGAGCAACAGCCCAGCGAACGCCCTCCGCCTGGGCACCCGTCGCAGCAAGCTCGCCATGGCCCAGTCGGGGCTCGTGGCCGAGCAGGTGCGGCGGCTGACGGGACGCCCCGTCGAGCTGGTCGAGATCACGACGTACGGCGACGTCAGCAGGGAACAGCTCGCGCAGATCGGCGGCACTGGCGTCTTCGTGACGGCTCTCCGCGAAGCGCTGCTGGACGGACGGATCGACTTCGCCGTCCACTCGCTCAAGGATCTGCCCACAGCGCAGCCCGAAGGGCTGAACCTGGCTGCCGTGCCCCGCCGTGCCGACGCCCGTGACGTGCTGATCGCCCGCGACGGGCTCGGCTTCGAAGAGCTCGCGGCGACGGTGCGGATCACGGGCAGGCCCGCCCGCATCGGCACGGGATCGCCCCGCCGGATGTCCCAACTGGCCGCCTGGGCACGCAGCTTGGGCGTCGAGGTCGACACCGTGCCGATCCGGGGGAATATCGACACGCGCATCGGGTATGTGCGCTCAGGCGAACTCGACGCCGTGGTGCTCGCAGCTGCCGGGATGGAGCGCACCGGACGCCTCGACGAGGTCACCGAACTGCTCAGCCCCGACGTCGTGCTGCCGGCCCCCGGCCAAGGGGCCCTCGCTGTCGAGTGCGCGTCGGCCGACGCACACCTGGCCACCCAGCTCGCCGAGCTCGACGACCCGCACACGCGGGCCGCCGTGACCGCCGAGCGAACCCTGCTCGCCGCCTTGGAGGCCGGCTGCAGCGCACCCGTGGGAGCGCTCGCCGACCTGCTGGACGACGGGCAGGTTGTCACCGAAATGCGCCTGCGCGGCGTCGTCGGAACCATCGACGGCGAGACGCTGGTGCAGCTGTCCACCACCGGTCCCGTACCGGCGTCCGCGGAGGGCACAGCGATCCCGGAGAACATGGGTCGTGAGCTCGCCGACGAGATGCTCGCCAAGGGCGCGGCCGGTCTGATGGGGGAGCGAGCACTTTGAGCCCCACCACTGCCCACAACTCGACAGTCCGGCACCTCTACGGCGCACACGGACACGTCACCTTCCTAGGTGCCGGGCCCGGGGACCCGGGTCTGCTGACCCTGCGCGCCGTCGAGGCGCTGGCACAGGCCGACGTGCTTGTGGCCGACCCGCATGTGTACGACGTGGTCCGCGGCCACGCGCGGGCAGGGGTGGACACGCCGCTTCGGGTGGAAGCCGAGGCGAAGCCGGACGCGAAAGCTGACGGTGCGTCAGCGGACGCGGCCGCGAACGGTGCAGCAGATATTGCCATGGCAGCCGCACGCTCGGGCAAGCGGGTCGTGCGAGCGGTGACGGGCGATCCCGGCCTGGACGCGGACGCGTCGCGCGAGATGCTGGCGTGCGCACGCGAAGGCATCCCGTTCGAGGTCGTGCCCGGCATCGCGACCGCCGTGGGCGTGCCCGCGTATGCCGGGATCCCGCTCCGCGACGCGGAGGGCACCGACGTCCGCTTCATCGACGCGCGCACCGCCGACGACAGATGCTGGACCGAGGTCGGCGCCAGCGACGCCACAGTCGTCGTCTCGACGAGCCTCGACTCCGTCGTCTCCGTCGCGGGCGAACTCGTCGCCGGCGGCCGCAAGCCCGAGACCCCGCTGACGGTCACCGTCGCGGGCACCACCACCCGGCAGCGGACGTGGAGCGCCACGCTCGGCACCATCGGGCAGGTGCTCAAGTCCGCGAAGGTGCTGCCCTCCCCCGAGGGCGGGCAGCCGGTCATAGCCGTGGTCGGCGAGCGCAGCGGCGCTGCGGAGCGTCATCGCCTGGCGTGGTTCGAGTCCAAGCCGCTCTTCGGATGGCAGGTGCTGGTCCCGCGCACGAAGGAGCAGGCCGAGTCGCTCTCCGACCAGCTGCGCAGCTACGGTGCCGTGCCCGCCGAGGTGCCCACGATCGCGGTGGAGCCGCCGCGCACGCCGCAGCAGATGGAACGTGCGGTCAAGGGCCTGGTCACCGGGCGGTACGAGTGGATCGCCTTCACCTCGGTCAACGCCGTGAAGGCGGTGCGCGAGAAGTTCGAGGAGTACGGGCTGGACGCGCGCGCCTTCGCGGGGATCAAGGTCGCCGCGGTGGGCGAGCAGACCGGCAAGGCGCTGATCGAGTTCGGCGTGAAGCCGGACCTGGTGCCCAGCGGTGAGCAGTCCGCCGCAGGGCTGCTGGAGGACTGGCCGCCCTACGACCCCGTCTTCGACCCCATCGACCGTGTGTTCCTGCCGCGAGCCGACATCGCCACCGAGACGCTCGTGGCCGGGCTCATCGAGCTCGGCTGGGAGGTCGACGACGTGACCGCGTACCGCACCGTGCGCGCCTCGCCGCCGCCCGCCGAGACGCGGGAGGCGATCAAGGGAGGCGGCTTCGACGCGGTGCTGTTCACCTCGTCGTCCACGGTGCGGAACCTCGTCGGCATCGCCGGCAAGCCGCACAACGTGACCGTCATCGCCTGTATCGGCCCGGCCACCGCCAAGACGGCGGAGGAGCACGGGCTGCGGGTGGACGTCATGTCGCCGGAGCCGTCGGTGCACAAACTGGCCGAGGCGCTGGCGGACTTCGGCGCGGAGCGCCGCGCCGAGGCCGTCGCCGCCGGCGACGTGGTGAAGCGGCCGAGCGAGAAGCGCCCGGCCAGGAGGAGGGCACGATCGTCGTGACAGCGCACGTTCCCGGCGGTGCCGGTGCCGGTGGTGTCGGCAGTGGCGCCGTCCCGGGCGGCTTCCCGTCCGTGCGGCCGCGCAGGCTCCGCACCACCCCGGCGATGCGCCGCATGGTCACCGAGCACCGGCCGCACCCGGCGGACCTGATCCTTCCCGTCTTCGTACGGGACGGCATCAGCGAGCCGGTGCCCGTCTCGTCCATGCCGGGCGTCGTCCAGCACACGCGGGAGACGCTGAAGAAGGCGGCCTCCGAGGCCGTACGGGCGGGCGTCGGCGGCATCATGATCTACGGCGTGCCCGAGGAGGCCGACAAGGACGCTGTCGGCACCGCCGGCACCGACCCCGAGGGCATCCTGCAGGTCGCGCTGCGGGACGTACGTGCAGAGGTCGGAGACGACATCGTGATCATGTCCGACCTGTGCCTGGACGAGACCACGGATCACGGCCACTGCGGCGTCCTGGACGCGCAGGGCCGGATCGACAACGACGCGACGCTGGAGCGGTACGCCGAGATGGCCCGCGTCCAGGTCGAGGCCGGGGCCCATGTGCTGGGCCCCAGCGGCATGATGGACGGCCAGATCGGTTATGTACGCCGCGCGCTGGACAAGGCGGGCCACCAGGACGTGGCGCTCTTCGCCTACACGGCCAAGTACGCCTCGGCGTTCTACGGCCCGTTCCGTGAGGCCGTCGGATCCTCGCTCAAGGGCGACCGCAACACCTACCAGCAGAACCCGGCGAACAACGCCCGTGAGGCGCTGCGTGAGCTGTCCCTCGACGCGGCAGAGGGCGCGGACATGGTGATGGTCAAGCCGGGGCTTCCGTACCTGGACATCCTCCGCGACTTCGCCGAGCGGGCCGAAGTCCCCGTCGGCGTCTACCAGATCTCCGGCGAGTACGCGATGGTCGAGGCCGCCGCGCAGAACGGCTGGATCGACCGGGACCGGGCCATCATGGAGACGCTGACGAGCTTCAAGCGCGCCGGTGCGAACCTCATCCTCACCTACTGGGCCACGGAGGCCGCGGGGAAGCTGTAGCGCGGGCCCTCCGGTGCGTACGGGGACGGAATCAGACGTCCCGTCGGGAGGCGAGGACCGGTCAGGGCTTCCTTCCGATGCCGGCGTAGAAGAACGCGTCCGCGTCCGTGATGCCGGAGTCACCGTCGGGGCGCCAGCGGTGAGTCGTGGTCAGGCCCGGCTCTATCAGTTCCGTGCCCTCGAAGAAGCGCATGATCTCGGACTTGGTGCGTATCTGCGCCGGGGTCCCGCTCGCCCGGTAGACCTCCACGGCCTTCTCCGCGGCCGGGTTGAAGTCGGGGGTGGCGTGCGAGAGCACCAGGAAGCTGCCGGGGGCGAGGCGCTGGACCATTTCTCGCACGATCTCCACGGGCCCGTCCTCGTCCGGGAGGAAGTGGGTCACGGCGAGCATCGACAGCGCAACGGGCTTGTCCAGATCGATGGTTGAGCGCAGCTCCCGCGATTCCAGCACGGCGTCGTGCCGCAGATCGGCGTGCACGTAGGCCGTCTTGCCCTCCGGCCTGCTGAGGGTCAGCGCGTCGGTGTACTCCAGCACCGTCGGGTCGTTGTCGGCGTAGACCACGCGTGCGTCCGGGGCCACCTCCTGCGCGACTTGGTGCAGGTTGGGCTCGGTGGGGATGCCGGTGCCGATGTCGATGAACTGCCGCACGCCGTACTCGGTGGCGAGCGTCCGCGTCGCACGGTGCATGAAGTCCCGGTTGGCGCGGGCGCCGGTGACGATGAAGGGGAAGACCTCTTTGACCTTCTCCGCCGCCTCCTGATCGACCGGATACCAGTCCTTGCCGCCGAGGTAGTAGTCGTACATCCGGGCGGAGTGGGCCTTGCTGGTGTCGATCTGCTGGGGACGGGCGCCGGATCCGGTCATCGCTGTGCTTCCTCTTCTGCCGCTGCCAGGACGGGTGCAGGGCGAATCACGTCCGTGCCCTTGCCGGTTCGTCAACAGCCCTTCGGTGCAGCCGATTTGAAACTATCAGAACGATGGTTGCGTGTTGAAGGTCCTGGGCGGCGGGACCTTTGCGCCGGTGACCTGGCCATCCGCCCCGGGCGCTCGAGGAAGGCGCCGGCTGCGGCGTTCAGGACGGGAATTCCACGACGAGGTCGGCGGCCTCCCGGCCCGCGGCGACGACGCGGGCATTGGCCTCGTCGGAGCGGTGCACCCAACTCTCCGCCTCGGAGGGCGACTTCCCGTACCGCACATGCCGGTCGATGAGCCGGGCCAGCCGTATGCCGTCGTCGAGGCTCACCCACCAGCACTCGTCCAGCAGCGGGCGGACCGGCCGCCACGCGGGCTCGTCCAGCAGCAGGTAGTTGCCTTCCGTGACGACGAGCGGGACCTCCGGCGGCACCGGCAGGGACCCGGCGACGGGCTGCTCCAACTCCCGATCGAATCCCGGCGCGTACACGGTCTCGCCCTCGCGGGGATGGCGGAGCCGCCGCAGCAGCGCCGCGTAGCCGTAAGGGTCGAAGGTGTGCGGCGCGCCCTTGCGGTCGAGGCATCCGAGGCGGCGCAGTTCGGCGTCGGCGAGATGGAAACCGTCCATCGGGACGTGCACGGCCCGGGCCGGACCGAGCGAGTCGACCAGGAAGGCCGCCAGGGTGGACTTGCCGGCGCCCGGCGGCCCCGCGATCCCCAGGATGCGCCGGCCTCCCCCAGGGCCTTCGGCCTGGGTGGGGGTCCCCCCTGGGGGCACCTCCCGGCGAAGCCAGGGGGAGGAGCGAGGGGGAGTGCCCCCAGCCGCGAGCCGTGCCGCTCTGGCCAGCAGGTCCTGCGGGTCGGCCGACGCCTCCTGTGAACTCATGGTCCTCCCGGTCAGAAGATGCCCTGGCCCGGGACGAGGATGCCCGCGGGGTCGTAGCGGCGGCGGGCCGCCTCCAGCGCCGGCCAGGCGCGGCCGAAGTGGTCCCGCCAGTCGGAGCGTTGGAAGGGGATGGAGCCCACCGGGTACTGCTTGCCTCCCGCGTCGCGGACCTTCTCGTACGCGGCACGGTTGGCCGCGAGCAGCCGGTCGACGGTGGCGGGATCGTCCGGCGGGCTGGTGCGCAGCACCGCGAGCAGGTACGGCGCCGGGTCGTCCGGCATCTGGAGCATCGGCGTGTGCAGCACCTCCCTGCGCAGCGGGTAGAGCAGCACCACTCCGCTCGCACCGACGTCCTCCGGCTTCAGGGCGTCGAGGATGCCGGAGGCCAGGTCCTCGACGGAAGACGACGGCAGCAGCAGGTTGAGCCACGGGTGCGGGTCGTCCCAGAGGCCCTGCTCCTTCTGGTCGGCGACGGAGGGCGCGAGCCGGTCGAGGAACGTGAAGTAGTCGAGAGTGTCCGCGGTCATGCCCGCGCTCTCGAAGCGCAGCCCTGCCAGCAGCGCCTCGTCGTCCGGCTCGGGGCCCGCGGGCGGCCCGTACGCGACGGCCTCCAGCACATGGACGCGGAAGGCCCCGGTCTCGTCGGGGAGCACGAGCCCCTCGACGTAGTCGAAGCGGCCCTCGGTGGTCAGCCGCCGCTGGTCTTCGAGGAAGACGGCCAGGTCGCGGTAGGGGAGCTGGAAGTGCCGCACGGTTTTCGGAGCCCGTACGAGTCGGAGCGTCGCGCCCACCACGATCGCGCACTGGCCCAGGCCCGCACGCACGGCGTCGAACAGGTCGGCGTTCCGCGTCGCCGAGCAGCGCACCAATTCGCCCGCGCCCGTGACGACTTGGAGTTCGCTGACGGTGTCCGTCTGGGTGCCGTGCCGGTGGGCCTGACCGCCGAGACCTCCGACGGACAGCGTGCCGCCGACGGAGAGTTCGAGATAGTCGGTGAAGACCGGAGGCGTGAGCCCTTGGGGCAGCGTGGACTTGGCGACGGCGCTCCAGCGCGCACCCGCGCCCACGGTCACCGTGCCGTCCCCCAGGGCCTTCGTCCTGGGAGGTGCCCCCAGGACGGAGCCGATGTCCTTCAGCGGGGCGGTCTCGATCACCAGGCCGCCCTCGGTCTGAGCCTGCCCGTGCGTCGCGTGCCCCTGGCCGCGGGGCGCCACCGGGATGCCGTGCTTGCGGCAGAAGCGGACCATCACCACGACGTCGTCGACGGAACCGGGGCGCAGAACCGCCGCCGGGCGGCGGTGGACGATGTGCCCGAAGTCCTCGGCCGCGGCGTCGCGCGAGGCGTCGTCGGTGAGCAACTCACCGTCCAGGGGCGGCACATCGTCGAAGTCGCCGCTCGCGGAGCGCGGCGGCCGGGTGCGTTCCGTGGCCCAGGCGCGTGTCGTGGGGTCGAATCCCACCACGGCTGGGGGTCCCCCCAGGCCCGCCAGGGCCAAGGGGGCGGCGGTGGCCAGGCCGTAGAGGGCAGCGGTCCGTCTCGAGGGTTCTGAGCGTTCCCGGCGCATGGGTGTCCTCCTGATGCGGCGTCAGCGGGTGTCTCCCGGCGGTGGATGCTACGCGCGTCCGTGCGGACGCGCGCGCCCTTACCCGCCGGACACGGGGGCCTCCCCAGGTCGAAGGCCCTGGGGTGGCCGTCCCCCGGCCGCGCCGCGCCCCGCCTGTACGGCCCGTGTACCGGTTCCGGCGCGTGACGGTACGTCCCCGGCACAGGTTGAGCAGGACGGGCAGGGGTGGGCACGGGGCACCGGAGGCGGGCATGAGCGAGGGCGCGGAACGCGGACCGGACGGCAGCGAGCGGCCGGTACGGGACGGCAGCGAGTGGCCGGTACGGGACGGCAGCGAGTGGCCGGTACGGGACGGGGCCGAGCGGCCGGTACGGGACGGGGACGACTCGGACGACACCACGGCGGTCGTGAGAACCGTCGGGCGGCTGGTCAGGCTGTGGCGCGAGCGGGCGTCCATGACGCAGGCCGAACTCGGCGCCGCCATCGGCTACTGCCTCGACCAGGTCTCGTCCGTGGAGCGCGGACGGCGAGTGCCACGCGCGGAATTCCTGACCGCTGCCGACGACGCGCTGGGCGCGGGCGGAATCCTCGCGGCGATGTCGAAGGACGTCGCCGAGGCGCGGTACCCGAAGAAGGTCCGGGACCTGGCGAAGCTGGAGGCCGAGGCGGTCGAACTCGGCGCGTACGCCAACCACAACATGCACGGGCTGCTTCAGACGGAGGAGTACGCACGGGCGTTGTTCCTGATGAGGAAGCCCGCCTACGGGACGACGAGGTCGACCAGCAGGTTGCCGCCCGCATGGCCCGGCAGGCGGTCATCAGCGGCAGCACCGCCCCGATGCTCACCTTCGTCCAGGAGGAGGTCACGCTCCACCGGCCCGTCGGAGGTCGCGCTGTGCTCAGGCGGCAGCTCCAACGCCTGCTGGAGGTGGGTCAGTTGCGGAACGTGAACATCCAGGTGATGCCTACGGCCCGCGACGACCATGCAGGCATGGGCGGACCGTTCCAACTGCTGAAGCTCAGGGGTGGTACGGCGGTGGGGCACACCGAAGTCCAGCTCACCAACCGCCTGATCTCCGATCCGAAGGAAGTCCAGCTCCTGGAGATGCGGTATGGGATCATCCGTGCGCAGGCGCTTACACCCAGTGAGTCCCTGGCCCTGGTCGCAAGAGCCTTGGGAGACACATGACACTCAAGTCCGTTGCCGAGAACAGCTCCACGCCCGAATGGGTCAGGAGCAGCTACAGCAGCAACGACGGCCCGGAGTGCGTCGAGGTCGCGGCCGTTGCCCCCGGCAGGGTCCGCGTGCGGGACTCGAAGGACATCGCCGGTCCTCAACTGGCGTTCAGCGCGGCGAGTTGGAGTGCGTTCACGGGCTTTGCCGCGAGTTAGCCGCCCGCGGGCTCGGAACTGACGCGTATCCGACTCCCTTTGGGCGGTTACGGCGCGCGCAGGCCCGTTTAGTGATCTGGGACACGTGCATGGCACTGTGTTGCGGGTGATACGAATTCCCGAGCATGCGCGGCGCCGCTGGCCGCGGCTCATCCTGTTCGCCTTATTCACCTACGTGTCGCTCCACCTGGCATGGGCGCTGTTCACGGCCAATGAACAGGCTGAGGCGGAACTGGTCGGTGTCGTGAGCATGTTCGCCGGGTTGTGGTCGTTCGCGGCGGCGGTCGCCCAGCTCCTTCCCCCGCGCCCACCCCCGCCGGACGCGGCCGAAGCCGCCGACCAGTTGGCGGCCACGGTGCGGGAGCAGTGGTCGGACGAGGTCGAGCACCGTCAGTTGCGGGACCCGGCAGTGATCCCGCTGTCCTGGGCGGCCACCGCCCGACCGGTGACCGCCCCGACCGAGACCGTCGTCGGGCCTCAGGCCGGGCGCGTCACGCGGCTCTCCCTCGAAGGGCGCCTGGAAGGGAACTTCCACCGCGCCGCTTCCCAGCTGGCGGCCGGCTTTCGGCAAGTGCCCAGCAGCAGGCTGGTGGTCCTTGGAGAGCCGGGGGCCGGAAAGACCGTCCTGGCCATCATGCTGACGCTCGGCCTGTTGGCCGACCGCGACTCGCACACCCCCGTCCCCGTATTGCTGTCCGTCTCGGGCTGGGACCCGGTCAGCGAATCGCTGGACGACTGGATCGTCGGCACCCTGGCCACCTCCTACTACGGCGGACAACCGCAGGTCCCGCGCCTCCTGCTGAACCGGCGGATGCTGCTGCCCGTCCTCGACGGGCTCGACGAGATACCCGAAGCGGCCCGCCGGAACGCCGTACGGGGTCTCAACGAGGCCTGCGGCGATGGTCGCGGCGTCGTGGTGACCTGCCGCTCAGTCGAGTACCAGGACGTGATCGAGGGCGGCTCACCCCCACTTCGCCGAGCGCCGGTGGTCGAGGTGGCGCCGGTGTCCGTGGCGGACACCATCGCCTACCTGACCGAGGTCAACTGGCCGGACGGGGTGGACTGGGAACCGGTCTACGCCCAACTGCGGCAACGTCCCGACGGGCAGGTGGCCACCGCGCTGTCCACCCCGCTGGCGCTCTCCCTCGCACGGGGCGTCTACCGCAACTGCGACCGGGACCCGCGCGAACTCCTCGACTTCGACGGCCGGCACGCCATCGAAGACCACCTCGTCGACCACACCATTCCCGCCGCATACGCCCCACCGCCCGGCACCCTCCCCCAGCAGACGGACAGCAGGTGGCAGGAGGAGTCACAGAAGGCGGAGCGGTGGCTGACGTTCCTGGCCACGTACCTTCACCAGCACCGTGAACGGGACCTAGCGTGGTGGCGCATGAGCCGCCGCCTCCTCTCCCGCTGGACAGGACTCCTGATCGGCATCGGGGTCGGGCTGATCTTCCTGCTTGCCGTGACAGCGGCGCAGAAGGCGGCCCACTTGCACCAGATCGATTGGCCCGTCTGGACCGGCGTGACGGTGGCGGTCTTGGTGATGCTCACCTGGTACGGGGCACCGGACCAGTCACCGGGCCGCATATCCTTCGCCCTACGCGGCTCCCTGGACCGGCTGCGCAGCGGATTCCGCACCGGCTTCGCCCTGACATCGCTCGTAGCCGTAACCCTGCTTGGCTCCGCCGGCGTCCTCGTGACCGCCGGCGATCAATGGTCTCCAACGGCACTGGTCTTCTCCGTCCGGTTGACCGCAGTCGCCGTGGGCGCCGCGACCGCCATCGGTCTGGCCTTCGCCGTCCGCAACTGGTTCAACACCCCACCCCAGCACTCCACTCGCACCACCCCCATGGGACTGCTGAACCAGGACCGCAGCTCGTCCGTACTGGGTGCGGGCTTAGCCGGAACCGTCCTCGGGATCACAGGTTTCCCGCTGCTGTGCGCAGCCGCCTCCACCGCGCTCATCGCGGTCCTGGCGCTGACCGGGGAATCGAAGATGTCCCTGACCGAAGCCGCCTCCCAGACGGCCATCGAGACGGGCATCTACGACCGGCTCCTGCCGACACTTGCTGTCACCGCGCTGCCCGGTGCCGTACTCGCCCTTCTGATCCTCCTCTCCCGAGCCTGGCCACGATTCGCCCTGCTCCACCTCGTCCTCGCGATAAAGGGCCAACTGCCCTGGCGCTACACCCGGTTCCTGGCCGACGCCCGAGAGCGCCAACTGCTGCGCCAGTCCGGCGGCCAGTACCAATTCCGCCACATCCGCCTACAAGAACGTCTCGCCGGCCGCTCCCTGGCACAAGATCGTGAACCGGTCCTCCAAACCCGGATCGTCCGCCGACGCCGCCTCCAATTTGCCGCCGCCGTATCCGTGTTCGCGACAGGCGCCCTCCTCGTCAACCAGACCCTGACCGAGGACACCTCTCGCACGACCTTGCCCACCGGCAACGTCGAGGCAATGGCGTTCGGGCCACCGGGACAGCACGTCCTCATTACGGTTGACGACCAGAAAATTGTGCGACGGTGGAACACCGAAACGGGAGAAGGGGTCACGGCAGGGAGGCTTAACGCACCGCCCGTTTATGAGGGCGGCGGAATTGCTACGGGCGAGAAGGGCGCGGTGTTACTCGAGCCCAATATGGGCAGTGACGAGCCCATCTCGAGGGCGTGGGAAGTTCCGTGGAACGGTCCTGCGAGACTGAGGTCGCCTCAACCCGTGAACGGCCCTGAACCACCCACCGCCAAGGTGATATTGAGCACGGGGGGTCGCTACCTGATGATGGCGACTGAGCGGGAGGAGCTGCTGTCGCGGGAAGTGGATGCAGGAAAGGAGTCCCTCCTGAAGGCCCCGGGGGGAGTGTCGCTTGAGAGCGATCTCTCGGCCGTGAATGACAGGAAAACACTCATAAGGTCTGTCATTCGCTCGGAACGCGATTACAGAACCGAGGTGCGCGACCTGAAGAGCGGCAAACTCCGATGCACAATCCGAGGTGAATCGGCGATGCCACGAATCGACGCCCACGGCACACGGTTCATCGCCACCCGGAAAAAGGCCGTGCTCCTCTGGGACAGTCAGTGCCGGAAGATGGACGTCTCACCCATCAAAACGTACGACTACATCGACGAAGTGGCCCTGAGCCCGGACGGCGACCAACTGGCGGCCACCTTCGACGGCGCGACCCACCTGTACCGACTCCCGCCGCCCGGGAAATGACGCGGGGTAACAGGTTCGGCCGCTGCACCGGCCGGGTCTCACCGGTGTGGCGAGCCCCGAGGGCGCACGTCGGGGCGGTCGCCGATCCACGGAGGTGGACCTTTCCGTCCCGAGCCATCGAGCTCCTCACGGACCAAGGACCGAGAGGAATCGTCACAAATGGAACCTCTGATCTGCCTCAGATCAGCTTTCGGCCTCGCCGCCGCCGGGAACGCGTGGTGAAGAGTCCGGAACGACCAAGGACCAAGAAGTACCCAGGGGGAATGAACAGATGGTCGTGTTCGTCGCGTTGGTTGTCTGCGTAGCGCTTCTCATCGGCATGGCCGCCGTCGTCTCCAGGCGGAGGAAGCGGGGGACCGGTCTGAGCGCGGATGGACGGGTCGCCGCCGGCGTGGACCCTTACAGCAACCAGTGGAAGTACAAGGCCCAGATGGGCGGTGGCGGAGGCCACCAGGGCGACAACCTTCCCTACAGCTGAAGCATTTCGCACAGCAGGAACGCCTCCGCCCCGGCCGTCGGCCGGCCGCCTCCGCCCCGGCCGTCGGCCGGCCGGGGCGGCGCGTTCTCAGAGCCGCTCGGGCGTGCGGATGCCGAGCAGCGACATGCCCTGGCGGAGCGTGCGGGCCGTGAGGTCGCACAGGAACAGCCGGTTCTGCACCAGCTGCGGCGTCTCCGCCTTCAGCACCGGGCAGTTCTCGTAGAACGGGCTGTAGAGCGTGGCCAGTTCATACAGGTACGCGGCCAGCTTGTGCGGCTCGTAGCTCTCGGCCACAGCCGCCAGGGTGTCGCCGAACTCGTCCAGGTGCAGCGCCAACGCGCGTTCCGGCGGCTCGAGTTCCAGCGTCGGGTGCACCTGTGGCTTCTCGCCGCCCGCCTTGCGGAAGATGGACTGGATGCGCGCGTAGGCGTACTGGAGATACACGCTCGTGTCGCCCTGGAGGGAGACCATCCGGTCCAGGTCGAAGACGTAGTCGCGCGTCATCGAGTTGGACAGGTCCGCGTACTTGACCGCGCCGATGCCGACCTGGGCGGCCCGCTCCTGGATCTCGTCCTCGCTGAGGTCCTGGGCCTTCTCCCGTACGACGAGGGCCGCGCGCTGCGTCGCCTCCTCCAGCAGGTCCACCAGCCGCACCGACGCGCCGGCCCGCGTCTTGAACGGCTTGCCGTCCTTGCCGAGGACCGTGCCGAAGGCGAGCTGCCGGGCCGCGCCCTCGGGGAGCCAGCCGGCACGCTGCGCGGTCTCGAAGACCATGCGGAAGTGCAGGGCCTGCCGGGCGTCCACGACGTACAGGACGGTGTCGGCGCCGAGTTCGCCGATGCGGTCCCGGATCGCGGCGAGGTCGGTCGCGGCGTAGCCGAAGCCGCCGTTGGACTTCTGCACGATCAGCGGTGTGGGCGTGCCGTCGGGGCCCTTCACGTCGTCGAAGAAGACGCACAGGGCGCCCTCGGAGCGCACCGCGACGCCGGAGGACTCCAGATCCTTCACCACGGCCTGCAGACCGTCGTTGTAGGCGCTCTCGCCGACGATGTCCTCGTCCCGGATCTCGACGTCGAGCACCTCGTAGACGCCCTGGAAGTACGTCTTGGACTCGTCGACGATCTTGTGCCAGAGAGCGAGGGACTCCTCGTCGCCGGACTGGAGCGAGACCACCCGGTCCCGGGCCCGCGCCTTGAACTCCTCGTCCGTCTCGAAGACCGAATAGGCGGACTTGTAGAGCCGGTTGAGGCGCGTCATCGCGGCCTCGCCCTCGTCCTTGGCGTCGGCCGAGTCCGACTCGTGGTCCAGCTCGTGCGGGTGCTCGACCAGGTACTGGATGAGCATGCCGAACTGGGTGCCCCAGTCTCCGATGTGGTGGCGCCGGATCACCTTCTCGCCCTGGTGTTCCAGGATCTGGGTGATCGCGTCACCGATGACCGTCGAGCGCAGATGGCCGACGTGCATCTCCTTCGCCACGTTCGGCTGCGAGTAGTCGATCACCGTGGTGCCGGGCTGCTCGCCGTACGGGACGCCCAGCCGCTCGTCGTCGCGCCGGGCCGCGAGATTGCGGAGGACGGCGGCGTCGGTGACGTCGATGTTGAGGAAGCCGGGGCCCGAGACCTCGGCGGAGGCGATCTCCTCGTTCGGCGGCAGACTTTCCACGACCTTGCCCGCCAGATCACGCGGGTTGGCCTTGACGCGCTTCGCGAGCGCGAGGACGCCGTTGGCCTGGAAGTCAGCCCTGTCGCTGCGTCGCAGCATGGGGTCGATCCACTCTCCGGGAGTGTCCTCCGGCAGGGCAGCCGAGAGGGCCTCCGCGAGGCGCTTGTGGAGCGTGGCGGCGAGCGACGGGACCGAGGGCATGAATGCGAGCCGTTCCGTACGTGGGTGTTGGGTCGGAATACGAGTATTTCACGCGGGCCCCCCGGCCGTCGCCGCGGTATTACGTGTCAACTTCCCGGCCCTGAAGGGTCGGGGCTGGTCCGCCCGGTCGCTGCAAGCCGGGTCGTGCGCGCAAGCCTGCGGTCGGCCGAGCGCGTGCGCCTGGCTTGCGACCCGGCTCGCGTAAGGAAACCGCGCAGCCGTCCTGGAACCGTCCAGACACTCACCGTGCATGCGTCGTGCTGCCACGACGAACACCGGTCGTCAAAGGGCTGAGCTGCCTGGCTGCGGAAGGTGATCGGCTTCGACCCGGCTTTCACTCGCCGCTCGGATGCGGGCTTGCCCAGGTCCCCCGCAGGCACGATTGCCTCCAGCCGCTGCTTGTTCCGGCGACGGAAGAAGCTTCACGTGCACGACCGGCTTCACCCCGCGAACCTGGCTGAGGCCACTGGCAATCGCCCTGACCTGCGATACAGCGACACGACGGCCGTACGCCCCGCCGACCTCAGGAGTCGATTCCTCCCTGGCGTGGACGCCCGGGCTTCCTTGCCATAAGCCCCGTGAAACCGTGCTCGGCGCAGTGGGAGAATGGGCCCCGCAGACATGGCAGCGCAGAGAGAAGGAAGTGCCGGACGTGCCTCAGACCGCCGTCGAGACCGACTGGGTCTCCCGCATCGCCGATGACGTCATCGCCGAAGCGGAGCGTCGCGCGCCCGGGAAACCAGTCGTCTGCGCGTCCGGGCTCTCACCGTCCGGCCCGATCCACCTGGGCAACCTGCGCGAGGTGATGGTGCCGCACCTGGTCGCCGACGAGATCAAGCGTCGTGGCGTGGCGTGCGAGCACATCATCTCCTGGGACGACTACGACCGGTTCCGGAAGGTGCCCGCCGGCGTCGAGGGCGTCGACGCCTCCTGGGACGAGCACATCGGCAAGCCCCTGACCTCCGTGCCGGCGCCGCCCGGCAGCCCGCACGGAAGCTGGGGCGAGCACTTCAAGGCGGCGATGGCGGACTCGCTCGCCGAGCT
Source organism: Streptomyces bathyalis (assembly GCF_015910445.1). Lineage (NCBI taxonomy): Bacteria > Bacillati > Actinomycetota > Actinomycetes > Kitasatosporales > Streptomycetaceae > Streptomyces > Streptomyces bathyalis. The sequence goes on along the minus strand of NZ_CP048882.1, from coordinate 3,029,573 downwards.
CGGCGTCGAGTACCGGGGCATCAGCCAGACGGAGATGTACACCTCCGGCGCGTACCGCGAGCAGATCCTTTTCGCCATGCGCGAACGGGAGCGCATCGACGCGGTGCTGGACCGCTACCGCACGCTCGACAAGGCCGCCTCCGCCTCCGGCGGGAAGAAGCAGAAGCAGAGCGAACCGGACGCCGCGGAGATCGAGGCCGAAGAGGGCTCGGGCGCCGCTGCCGAGGACGACGGCTCGGGTGCGGGCGGCGGCGCGTACTACCCGTACAAGCCGTACTGCACGGCCTGCGAGCGTGACACCACCACGGTCACGGCCTACGACGACGCGACGACCGAGCTGACGTACACCTGCGGCAGCTGCGGGCACAGCGAGACCGTGCTGCTGCGCGAGTTCGACCACGGCAAGCTGGTGTGGAAGGTCGACTGGCCGATGCGCTGGGCGTACGAGGGCGTGATCTTCGAGCCCAGCGGCGTCGACCACCAGTCGCCCGGATCGTCCTTCGTCGTCGGCGGGCAGCTCGTGAAGGAGATCTTCGGCGCCGAGCAGCCCATCGGCCCGATGTACGCGTTCGTGGGGATCAGCGGCATGGCGAAGATGTCGTCGTCGAAGGGCGGTGTGCCCACGCCGGCCGACGCGCTCGGGATCATGGAGGCTCCGCTGCTGCGGTGGCTCTACGCGCGCCGCCGGCCGAACCAGTCCTTCAAGGTCGCCTTCGACCAGGAGATCCAGCGCACCTACGACGAGTGGGACGCCCTGGAGCGCAAGATCGCGGCCGGCACCGCGCAGCCCGCGGACCTTGCCGCGCATCTGCGCGCCTCCTCCACGGCCGCCGGGCCGCTGCCCTCGACGCCGCGCCCGCTGCCGTACCGCACGCTCGCGTCCGTGGTGGACGTGACCGCGGGGAACGACCAGCAGACGCTGCGGATTCTGAGCGAACTGGATCCTGAGCGTCCCGTGCGCTCCCTCGACGAGGTCCGCCCGCGCCTGGACCGCGCGCAGCGCTGGATCACCACACAGGTCCCGGCGGAGCAGCGCACGCGGGTACGGGACGAGCCCGACACGGTGCTGCTGGAGTCGCTGGAGGACGAGCAGCGCGAGTCGCTGCGTCTGCTGCTGGACGGGCTGGAGGACCACTGGTCGCTCGAAGGCCTGACGCAGCTCGTCTACGGGGTGCCGAAGGTGCAGGCGGGCATCGATCCGGACGCCAAGCCGACGCCCGAACTGAAGGTGGCGCAGCGGTCGTTCTTCGCGCTCGTCTACAAGCTGCTCGTGGGCAGCGAGACGGGGCCGAGGCTGCCGACGCTGCTGCTGGCGGTGGGGTCGGACCGCGTGCGCAAGCTGCTGGGCGCGTGACGCGGGGCTGCCCTGAGCGGGGCGTTCAGCCCGCGAGCCCCATCTCCGTGTTGTAGCGCTCCTTGAACTCCCGCATGTAGGTGCGCAGATAGGCCTCGCTGAGGAGCGATCCGTCGACGTTGGTCACGCCGTGCCGCTCGTGCAGGGCACGGGAGAGCTGCCGCGCGTTCGGGAAGCTGGCCTGCGCGGCGACGAACTGGCGGTAGGCGAGGAAGTAGAACTCGTCACGGGGCACGCCGTCCGGTATGCCCACAGGCTCGGCCTCGTCGGAGGCGGAAGGCGCGGGTGGTGCCGGATCGCGCTCGGGTACGAAGTCGTACTCGTCGCCCGCGCCGCCCGCCGGCGGCGGTTCCATGAACAGCTGCTGTTCCTGGGCCCGTTGGGGAGGGAGATAGGCGGGGCCGCTGCCGCCGCCGGGCGCGTTGGAGTTGCCCAGCGCGCGGCGCCGGCCGGGGCCCACGGGGACGGTGACCTGGGGGCCGGAGGGCTGTGTCTCCGAGGCGTAGGTGTAGTCGCGGGAGGGTTCGGATTCGCGGGCGGCGGCCGGTTCACGGGCGGACGCAGGTTCACGGGCGGGGCCGTCGTCGGCCTGCGTCCGCTGCTGTGCCTGCTGTGCCTGATGGGGCTGTGCCGGTGCGGCGCCGTCGTTCCGCTGCTGCGGCTGCTCCGGTTCCACCGCCCCGAACTGCCCGTACTGAGCCTGCTGTTCGTACCCGTGCTCGCCGTACCCGTCCTGCTGCTCGTACGCGTACTCCCCGTACCCGTCCTGGTCCTCGTGCGCGTGCTCCACGTACTGCTGCGGCGGTTGCGACTGCCCCTGTGCGACCCCCGCGGCGCGTCCGTCATGGCGCTCCCTGCGGCTCTCCGCGCCCTCCGGCTGCTCGGCGCCCGCGGTGAGTTCGGCGCGCTGCCGCCCCTCGGCCTTGGACGTGAGTGCCGGCGCCGCGCCGCTCGTACGCGTCAGCGTCGCGGGTGCGTCGATGCCGGCAGCCGCCAGACCCGAAGGCCCGGTCTCGGAGAGCGGCACGCCGTAGCGCGCGAGCTTGAGCGGCATCAGCGACTCGACGGGGGCCTTGCGCCGCCAGTTGCGCCCGTAGTGGGCATGCAGCCGGGCCTCATAGACGAGCCGCTCCTGTTCCATGCGGATGACCTCGTCGTAGCTGCGCAGCTCCCACAGCTTCATCCGGCGCCACAGCCGGAAGGTGGAGGGGAAGGCGAGCAGCCAGCGCGAGATGCGCACGCCCTCCATGTGCTTGTCGGCGGTGATGTCCGCGATGCGTCCGATCGCGTGCCGCGCGGCCTCGACCGCCACGACGAAGAGGACGGGAATCACCGCGTGCATCCCCACGCCGAGCGGGTCGGGCCAGGCGGCGGCGCCGTTGAAGGCGATGGTGGCCGCGGTCAGCAGCCACGCGGTCTGGCGCAGCAGCGGGAAGGGGATGCGGATCCAGGTGAGCAGCAGGTCCAGCGCGAGCAGCACGACGATGCCCGCGTCGATGCCGATCGGGAAGAACGGCGCGAAGGCACCGAAGCCCTTCCGTTCGGCGAGGTCGCGCACGGCGGCGAAGGACCCGGCGAAGCCGATGGCGGCGATCGTCACGGCACCGATGACGACCACCGCGACCAATATGCGGTGTGTACGAGTCAGTTGAACGGCCTGCACTGGAGTTGTCCCCCACCCTTGGAAACCTGCGCGGCGCACCAGACTGGCACATGCGTCAAGTCCTTGCCGCACGGGTGCGCCGCGGGGCGGGGCGTCACTTCAGGGAAGCGACCGCTTCCTTGGCCGCCTTCTCGGCGTTCTTCTTCAGGTCGTCGGCCTTGGGGGTCTTGCCGCTCTCGAAGCCGGCACCGGCGTAGTCGACCGTCACGACGACGTTGGCGCTGCGCGCCACGATTCTGTGCTCACGGAAGTCCTCGGACTTCTTGCCGTCCTTCTTCTCGACCTTGTAGCTGAGGGACGTGGCCTTGTCGCCGATCCCGGATGCGGCGGAGGACTTGACGTCGGAGATGGTCTTCTCCGCCTTGACCGCGTCGGCCTGTTGCGTCAGGAAGGTGCCGGCCAGCTCGTCGCCGGAGCCGCGCGAGGCGTCGGACTCGAAGCGCTTGAGGGAGACGGTCAGCTGCTTGTAGTCGAACTTGTCCAGGCCGCTCCACAGGCAGCTGCCGGAGTCCTTGGTGTTGCCGGAGCCGATCCGCTTGCCGGAGGCGTTGTCCGTCTTCGGGGTCAGCTTCTTGACCGTGTCACGGGAGACGGTCTTGCAGGCGTCGGGCAGCTCCTTGATCTTCACCGGAGCCGCGCTCGCCTCACCGCCGCCGTCGTCGGAGGAGGCCGAACCGCCGGTCCCGCCGCCGGAGTCGGAGGAGCAGCCCGCCACCAGCAGCGCGGGGACCGCCACTGCCGCGCAGGCAAGCGTCCGGGCGAGACGCGGTGAGCGTCGCTGTGATGTTCGCTGAGTGCTACGGGACATGATTCCTTCGCTTCCAGTCGTTTGCGTCAGTTGTCGTCGAAGTCCCCGGCGAGTTCCTCGGCCACGCTGCGAGCCTTCTCCTGCAACTCGGCGCTGTCCGGGGTGCGCCGCTTGTCCGTGAGCCACTGGTCGTACCGGATCGTGGCGATCACGTTCGCGCTGCGGAAGACGAGCGTGATGTCACGGTGGACACCTGAGTCCGCGGTGTCCAGTTGGTCGTCGATGTAGGCGTTGTCGCCGATGCCGTCGAGAGTACGAGGAGAGAGATCCTCATCCGGGGACTGGGACGCGTCGGGGTCCTTGTCGGATTCGCCGTTGGCGCCGCTGTCGGATTTCTCACTCCCGTCGTCGCCCTTGTTCTCCGCGTCCTGGCTCCCGGCGTCCTCGCTCTTGTCGCCGCCCTTGGCGTCGCCGTTCGCGTCGCCGTTCTCGCCCTCGTCGCCGTTGCCGTCCTCGGACGGTGAGCCGCTGTCCTCGCCGGTCGGGATCTCGGCCTGGCCCGCGCGCTCGTCGTAGAGGAGCTGCGCGCGCTTGTCATCGCTCACGGCCGGGTCGTAGGAGACGACGCGTTCCAGGTCGACGGCGAGATGGCGGGTGGCGAGGCTCGTCGCGCTCTTCCAGCGGCAGCCCACGCGGCGGTCGGTGTCGTAGGTGACCGTGGCCTCGCCCTTGTACGGGGAGGAGTCCGGACCGGCCTCGGCGTTCTTGCCCGACGTGGTGCTTCCGGAGGTGCTCTCGGCGGCCTCCGCGCCGGGGAGCAGCTTCTTGAGGGTCTCGATGCCGACGGCTCCGCAGGGCTCGGGGAGCGTGCGGTACTTGCCCGGTTCGGCCGGAGGCGGGGCGGAGGAGGAGTTGCCTGCCTTGGTGTCCTCGCCGTTGCCCTCGTCGGGCGATCCGGTGCAGGCGGTGAGACCTCCGGAGAGCATGACGGCCAGCGCGACGCCGGTCAGATACGTCCTTGCCCTCCGCTGCACTGTCTGCCTCCTGCTCGGCGCTTCTGCCGCCGGGTCGAAAACGAGTTGAAGCCGTGACGGGGCCACGGAAGACAATGTCTACCGCACGCACGCCTGGGCCGTCCGTCCAGGGGGTGCATATGTTGCGCGAAGTCCAGCTTTTCCGTTTCGTGGAATCGGTGGGCCTTTTTGTTTTCCGTCCATGGGGGAGTCGAGAAACATGCCTTACACCGAGGTGCCGGGCGCCCGCGTCCCGATCCGCATGTGGGCCGATCCGGCGGGCGTCGAGGACGTCGCCATGCAGCAGCTCCGCAACGTCTCCACGCTGCCGTGGATCGAAGGGCTCGCGGTCATGCCTGACGTGCATTACGGCAAGGGGGCCACGGTCGGTTCGGTGATCGCCATGAGGGGCGCGGTGTGCCCGGCCGCGGTCGGCGTCGACATCGGCTGCGGCATGTCCGCGGTGAAGACGTCCCTGACCGCGAACGATCTGCCCGGTGATCTCTCCAGGCTCCGCTCGAAGATCGAGCAGGCGATCCCGGTGGGGCGGGGGATGCACGACGAGCCGGTGGACCCGGGCAAGCTCCACGGGTTCCCGACCGCGGGCTGGTCCGACTTCTGGAAGCGCTTCGACGGCGTCGCCGAAGCGGTCAAATTCCGTCAGGAACGGGCCACAAAGCAGATGGGAACGCTCGGCTCGGGCAACCACTTTGTCGAGCTGTGCCTCGATACCGACGGCGCCGTGTGGGTCATGCTGCACTCGGGCTCGCGGAACATCGGCAAGGAGCTGGCCGAGTTCCACATCGGTGTGGCGCGGGAACTCCCGCACAACCAGGGCCTGGTCGACCGCGATCTCGCCGTCTTCGTGGCGGACACCCCGCAGATGGAGGCGTACCGGCACGACCTGTTCTGGGCGCAGGAGTACGCGAAGCACAACCGCGACGTGATGACGGGCCTGCTCAAGGACGTGCTCCGCAAGGAGTTCAAGAAGGCGAAGCCCCGGTTCGATCCTGTGATCTCCTGCCACCACAACTACGTGGCGGAGGAGAGCTACGAGGGCATGGACCTGCTGGTGACGCGGAAGGGCGCCATCCGGGCCGGTGACGGGGAGTACGGCATCATCCCGGGCTCGATGGGCACCGGCTCGTACATCGTGAAGGGGCTCGGCAACCCGGCCTCCTTCCAGTCGGCCTCGCACGGCGCGGGCCGGAAGATGAGCCGGAACGCCGCGCGGAAGCGCTTCTCCGCCCGTGACCTGGCGGAGCAGACGCGGGGCGTGGAGTGCCGCAAGGACTCGGGGGTCGTGGACGAGATTCCCGGTGCCTACAAGCCGATCGAGCAGGTCATCGACCAGCAGCGCGACCTCGTCGAGGTCGTGGCGCAGCTGAAGCAGGTCGTCTGCGTCAAGGGGTGAGCGGGCCGGGTGGTGCCGCGGGCCGTCGAGGCCGGCGGTACCGCCCGGTCGTGGCCGCCCGTGCCCGCTCGTGGCGGGACGTCCGGACGGCCGTCACGGCGGACCGGACGGGCCCTCGCGGCAGGCACGACCAGGGCACGGGCCGGGACGTGTCCGCCCGCGCGGCTCCGGGGCTCGCGTCAGCGTTCGCGGTGGACCTTCGTGTTCGAGGCCTGGGCGCGGGGACGGAGGACCAGGAGGTCCACGTTGACGTGCTTGGGGCGGGTCACGGCCCAGGTGATCGTGTCAGCCACGTCCTCCGCGGTGAGCGGCTCGTCGACGCCCTCGTAGACCTTGGCGGCGCGCTCGGCGTCTCCGCGGAAGCGGGTCAGCGCGAACTCGTCGGTCTTCACCATGCCGGGCGCGATCTCGATGATGCGTACGGGCTCCCCGCACAGCTCCAGGCGCAGCGTCTCGGCCAGCACGTGGGCGCCGTGCTTGGCTGCCACGTAACCGCCTCCGCCCTCGTACGTGGCCAGGCCCGCGGTGGAGGAGACGACCACGACCGTCCCCTCGCCGGAGTCGGGGGTACCACCCTGGCCGTCAGGCCCAGGGGGAGACTGGCACAGCGCCGGCAGCAGCGCCTGCGTGAGGTGCAGTACGCCGAGGACGTTGACCTCGTACATGCGGCGCCAGTCGGCCGGGTCGGCGGTGGCGACGGGGTCCGTGCCGAGCGCGCCGCCCGCGTTGTTGACCAGGACGTCGCAGCGGTCGAGCCCGGCGGCGAAGGCGTCGACGGCGGCGCGGTCGGTGACGTCGAGCGTGTGGGCCACGGCTTCGTGGCCCGCGTCGGTCAACTCCGCGGCCAGGGCGTCGATGCGGTCCTGGCGCCGGGCTGTGAGCACGACCCGGTAGCCGGCGGCGGCCAGTTGGCGTGCGGTGGCGGCGCCGATACCACTGCTGGCGCCGCTGATGACGGCAGTACGGATGCTCATGGCGCAAAGGCTACGTCGTACGGGCCACTTGTCTCCGGGGCGGTCGCGGGCCCCGCTCATTCACCACGGGGTGCATACATGATCAGCGCGACTCCGGCGAGGCAGACCAGCGCCCCCGTCACATCCCAGCGGTCCGGCCGGAAGCCGTCGACGACCATGCCCCAGGCGAGCGAGCCGGCGACGAAGACGCCCCCGTAGGCGGCGAGGATGCGGCCGAAGTGGGCGTCGGGCTGGAGGGTTGCGACGAATCCGTAGACGCCCAGGGCGATCACACCGGCGCCGATCCAGGCCCAGCCGCGGTGTTCGCGCACTCCCTGCCAGACGAGCCACGCTCCGCCGATCTCCATCAGCGCCGCGAGCGCGAAGAGGGCGACGGAGCGCGCGATCAGCATGTCCGCAGGGTACGTGAGAGCGCCGCGCGTGGACGGGGTGCCGGAGCACGGGCGCCGCCGCCCGCAGGCCTCAGTCCGCCACGCGCAGGGCCGGTGATCCCGTCCACTCGGCCAGCGCCTGGCGCATCCCCCGCGGGTCGGGCCTGTCGCTCGCCCAGGCGATGTAGCCGTCGGGGCGCACCAGCAGGGTCCGCTTGCCGACGGCTGCCGAACGGACGTGCACCGTACGGTCGTCGGCCTCCTCGCTCGTGTTCGGGGGCGGAGCGGCGAGGGGCGAGACGAGGACGAACGCGCCCTTGCGCAGCGTCTCGTAGAGCCGTCCCGAGGTGAGCGGCAGATCGGGCGCGCGCTTCCCGGCGAGCGGGTGGGAGCCGCGAGGCGACGGGTAGGAGATGCCGATGCCGGAGACCATGCGCACCGCGCGGTTCGCCAACGGCCGTACCCGGTTGACGACTTCGGCGCCGGTGGAGCGCAATGCGCGGCCCGCGGCGGAGCGGGCGAGGGCGAGCCTGATGATCGCGCCGCTCATGCGCAGCACGAGGGTGCCGACCGGGTGCCGTTCCTTGTCGTACGTCTCCAGCAGCGTGACGGGGGAGTGGCCGCGCAGCACCGCCGAGAGCTTCCAGGAGAGGTTCGCGGCGTCCTGGAGCCCGGTGTTCATGCCCATCCCGCCGGCCGGCGAGTGGACGTGCGCGGCGTCGCCCGCGAGGAAGACGCGGCCCACCGTGTAGCGCGGCGCCTGCCGTTCGTCGCTGTGGAAGCGGGAGATCCAGCGGGGGTCGTGCATCCCGTGGTCGGAGCCCAGCGCGTTGAGGGTGAGCTCCCGGACCTCTTCGAGGCCGGCGCTCTCTCCATCGGGCCGCTGCCGGTGGCGGTTCCAGCCCATGACCCGGTACCAGCCGCCGCCGAAGGAGGCGATGAGCGCGAAGGCGTCCTCCGTCGCGTTGACGAGGAAGGGCGTGTCAGGGGGGTCGGACAGCCGCACATCGGCCAGCACGATGGAGCGGATGACGGACTTGCCGGGGAACGGCAGCCCGAGGAGGCGTCGGACGGTGCTGTGAACGCCGTCGGTGCCGATGAGATACGGGGCGCGCAGCGTGCGGACCGCTGCGGGGACCTTGTCTTCCGCCGGGCGGTCGTCGTGGGTGGGTGCGTCCGGGTCCTGGCCGGGCCGCCGTGCCTCGGTGACGTCCAACTCGACGCCGGCCGCGTCCTGTCGGAGACCGAGGACCTCCGTGCCGTACAGGAAGGTCACTCCGGCCTTGCGGGCGCGCCGCTCCAGCAGCCTCTCCACCTCGAACTGGCCGGTGATCAGCACGAACGGGAAGCGCCCCGGCAGCTGCCCGGGACGGAGCACCGCCCGTCCGAAGAAGCCGAGCGTCTCCATCCGCGCGCCGGTGCCGATCAGCTCGTCGGCCAGCCCGCGGGCGTCCAGCTGCTCGAGGGTGCGGGCGTGCACGACGAGCGCGCGGGAGAGGTTGCTGATCGACTCGTCGCGTCGCTCGACGAGGGTCACCCTGTGGCCCGCCTCGGCCAGGTCGCCGGCGGCCATCAGCCCTGTGGGCCCGGCGCCGACGACGAGCACGTCCGACGTGCCGGGGGTCTCTGCGTGCGGGGTGCCGGTGGGAGCCGTGCCGTCCGTGCCGCTGCGAGCCATGGAATCCTCCCGGGAATGCGGATGCCGGCGCACGTTGGTCAACGCCCGTTGGCACAACGGTAGGACGGCCCGCAGGGGGTGTCAACGCACGTTGGCCTACGGGTGTTGGCATGACTGTGAAGGGGTGCGAGGTCGCCCTTTGAGGTGCGAGGTCGCCCTTCGAACGGCCGCGGGTCAACGAGGTCGGCATGGGAACGAGGTCGGCATGGGCGGGCCCCGTCCTCACGCGGCCTCTCACGGGAGTCTCCGGCGTGCCGGCTCGGGTCAGGCCCGGACGCGGGGCCGTCCGCCGGCGGCGCCGCTCGCGGGAGGTGCGCGCTCAGGCCTCCAGCCGCGCGCAGAAGACGTCCACCAGGCGCTCGAGGAAGGCGTGCCCCTCCTCGCCGGGCTCCATGGAGATCGTTCCGCCGCCCCAGTCCACTGTGCCGACCATGTCCTGGTACTCGGAGTGCAGGTGGTGCAGGATCCCGCCGACGCGTGCCCTGGGCAGGTCGAGCAGCTTGCACACGGGCTGCACGTACGGCTGCCAGCGGGTCGTGACCGCACGGCGCAGCAGCTCGCCGACCTGGGCGTCCCTCCCGGTGATGTCCAGCCGGGCGCGCAGCGGCAACGCCAGCGCGTCCCCGAGCAGTTCGGCCTGCCGCTTGGTCAACTGCCAGCGCCCGCTCCGCTCCATCTCCTCGTACTCGGCGGGGGAGAGGCCCAGGCGCAGCGCCATGTCGAAGGTGGAGACCCCGCGGGCGAGGCGGTGCTGGTGCACGTTGCTGAGCGACCCCATCAGATCGCCGACGGAGCACCACAGCACGCCGGCCAGGGCGGTCAACTCCCGCTCCCCGGGGCTCTGGTCGCCGGACTCCCAGCTCAGGACGGTCAGCGGAGTGACCTGCACTCCGTAGGCGCTGAGCATGGTCGACGCGACGTCCTCGGCCCGCATCCCGAGCGCCTGGCGCGTGCTGCGCGCCGCCTCACGGTTGAACGCGGGCCTGCGGGGGTCGGATGACGTGTACGGGGACAAGCGGTCCACTTCTCAGGTCTTCCTCACGGCAAGCCACGGGCCGGGGCAAAGAATGTCAAACGACCTAGGGCAGCGTCCAGGCCAGGATGCCCGACTGTGCATAGATCAACACGCAGAGAATCAGCAGCAGTCCGAGGCTCCACTTGAGTGTCGAGCGCAGCAGCTCGGACTCCTGGCTTGCACAGCCGACGGCCGTGGCGGCGATGGTCAGGTTCTGCGGGCTGATCATCTTGCCCAGCACACCGCCCGAGGCGTTGCCCGCGACGAGCAGTGACGGATCGAGACCCGCTCCCTTGGCGGCGGTGTGCTGAAGGCTGGCGAACAGCGCCTGCGAGGACGTGTCGGACCCGGTGACCGCCGTTCCGAACCAGCCGAGCACCGGCGAGAGCAGAGCGAGCGCGCTCCCGCTCCCGGCTATCCAGGTGCCGATGGTGATGGTCTGGCCCGAGAGGTTCATGGCGTAGGCGAGTGCGAGCACGGCCGCGACGGTCAGGAGGGCCGTGCGCAACTTGACGATCGTGGCCCCGAGTTCCCTCAGCGCCACCTGCGCGTCGATGCGGAGGACGAGCGCGGTGAGCACCCCGGAGAGCAGCAGCAGGGTCCCGGGCGACGACAGCCACGCCAGGTTGTAGACGGTGGCGTCGACCTCGTCGCCCGCGACGGTCAGGAGCTTCCCGTCCAGTCCCGGCCAGGGGACGGAGATGCTCATGCTGCCCAGGAACTCCTTGGCGGGGGTCCACAGTTGGGCCACGGAGAAGACGGAGATGACGATGATGTACGGGGCGAAGGCCGTGGCCAGCCGCTTGCTGTCGGTCTCCGGCCGTGTCTCATGTCCCGCGTGCCCGGCGTGCGTCGATTGGCCGGCCTGATCCCCGCCGTGGGCGGCCCGCGACGCCGGCACCGACTGACCCCCGTGGCTGCGGCCGCCATATGTGCGCCCGCCGGGACCTGGCTGCCCCTGGCCCCCGGGGCGGCCGCCGGCTCCGGATCCGCCCCCGGCGGCGAGCAGTTCCGCCCTCGCCTGCTCGCTGCCGCGCGGCTGCCAGAACCGCAGGAAGACGACGGCGGCCACCAGGCTGGCGAGGGAGGTGATGATGTCCGTGAGTTCGACGGATATGTAGTTGGAGCTGACGAACTGCACGACGGCGAAGGTCACTCCGCACACCACCGCCACGGGCCAGACCTGGCGCAGCCCGCGGAAGCCGTCCACGAGCACCGTCAGCAGCAGCGGAACGATGAGCGCGAGAACGGGCACCTGGCGGCCGACGTACGAGCCGAGCTCGGTGTACGGGATCTTCGTCAGCTCGCCTGCCGTGATGACGGGAATGCCCATGGCGCCGAAGGCCACGGGAACGGTGTTGGCGACGAGCACCGTCACGGCCGCGCGGAACGGCGGGAACCCCAGGGCGATGAGCATGATGCCGGTGATCGCCACGGGTGCGCCGAAGCCGGCGAGCGCCTCCAGCAGGGCGCCGAAGCAGAAGGCCAGCACGACCGCCAGGACGCGCGGATCGTCGCTGATGAGCCGCAGCGACCGGCGCAGGTCCTCGAACGTGCCGCTGACGACGGTGAGTTGGTACAGCCAGATGGCCGTGACGAGGATCCAGCCGATGGGGAAGAGGCCGAAGACCGCGCCCTCGCTCGCCGACAGGGCGGCCAGCTTGAACGGCATCCCGTACACGAGGACGGCAATGCCCAACGCGACGGCCAGTGCGGAGAGGCCGGCCCAGTGCGCCTTGACCCGTGCCGCTCCGAGCAGAAGGAAGAGAGTCACCAGCGGCAGAGCGGCGACGAGGGCCGAGAGGGCGAGGCCGCCGGCGAGAGGGGAGAGGGCGGGCTGGTACAAGGGCATCCCCGTACGGATTGGTCAGACCATGCGTTCGAAGCTGCCACACACTATGAAGAGCCCAACTCCCTGTCCAGAGACAGCACATGACTGCCAAAACTTGGTCGGACCAAAGTACGGGCGATTGGGTTACGCTCACCGCCACCGCGTGATCCCCTGTCAGCTGCACCGGGGAGCGGACCGACGTCGCGGATCTGGGAGGTTCTCATGGCCGGACCGGACGACTGGGAACCCGTGACCCGCTCACGTACGTACGAGCTGGTCCTCACGCGGATCGAGCAGCTCATCCTCGACGGAAGGCTCAGGGTGGGCGACCGGCTGCCGCCCGAGCGGGAGTTGAGCGAGATGCTCGGCGTGAGCAGGGCGGCGATCCGGGAGGCGCTGCGCGTGCTGGAGGCCCAGGGAGCGCTTCGCCCCCGGGTCGGCACCGGCCCGGACTCGGGAAACGTGATCGCCGCGATGCCCGGCGCCGGGCTCACCCAGTTCCTCCGGCTGCACATCGCGCTCGCGCACTTCTCCCTCGACGACGTGGTCGAGGCCCGTGCCGTCCTGGAGCGGTCGAGCGCCAGGCTGGCGGCCGAGCGGGCCGGGCCGGAGGACCTCGCGCGGATGCGTGAACAGCTGGACCGCATGGACGAAGTGGGGCTCCCGCGCGAGGCGTTCAACGACTACGACACCGACTTCCACGTCGCGATCGCCGAGGCGGCGGGCAACCCTCTGGTGGCCGACCTGACCGTCTCCGTGCGCAACGCGGTCCGGCAGACCCTGCTGACGGTCTTCCACCGGGTGGAGGACTGGGAGGCGGTCGCCGCCAGGCTCCGCGCGGAGCACCGCGCGATCTACGACGCGGTGGAGGCCGGGGAGGCCGAACGCGCGGGTGAGGCGGTCGAGACGCACATCCGCTCCGTGCACCGGGACATCGTGCTCCCCTCCCTGGCCCCCGTCCCCTGAGGGCAGGCCGCAGGCGTCGCATCACCGTCCAGCGGTTCACCCGGTCGTCTGGTGCGTCAACGCACGTTGGCCTACATTCGTTGGCATGGAAGACCGAGCAGAGGCCGGTTCCGCCGCCGGAGACGGCACGGGGGAGGCCACGCACCTCGCGGCCTCCCAGGGGCAGGCGACGGAGGGCCGGGCCCCGCGCCGCTCCGACGCGACGCGGGCCGCGATCCGCCGCGCCGCCCGCGAGCGCTTCGCGACGGACGGATACGAGCGCGCGACCATCCGCGCCATCGCGCGGGACGCCGGCATCGACCCGTCGATGGTCATGCGCTACTTCGGCAACAAGGAGGGCCTGTTCGCCGCGGCCTCCGAGATCGACCTGCGGCTGCCGGACCTGACCGGCGTCCCCGCCGAGGAGGTCGGCACGCGCCTCGTACGTCACTTCCTGGACCGCTGGGAGGGCGACGAGACGCTGAACGCCATGGTGCGCGTCGGCGTCACCAACCCCGCGGGCGCGGACCGCGTGCACGCGGTCTTCCGCGACCAGGTCGCGCCCGCGGTGGCCGCCGTGTGCCCGGACCCGGCGCAGGTCCCCGCGCGCGCCGCCCTGCTTGCCTCACAGATCCTGGGCATGGCGGTGAGCCGGTACGTGCTGAGGCTGCCACCCGCGGTGTCGCTGACCCACGAGGAGATCGTGAACTGGCTCGGGCCCACGGTCCGGCGCTACTTGACGGCCGAGAGCCCTTAGGCGGCCGGAGCGCGCTGCAACCGGGCGACCACGCCCGGCGCGGAAGGCTCAGGCGGCCGGGCTCCGGCGAATCCGGCTCCGAACCCGGTTCCGGCGAACAGAGGTTGGGCGGAAAGCCCCCGCGACCAGGGACCCCGCGAATCGATGCCCGCGAACATGCCTTGGATCTCCGTCCACGGGTACTCAGCGCGCCGTAACGAGCCCCTTTCCCTGAGAGGTGACGAAGAGTGTCGTCCTCCCTCGTAGAGACCGTGGACGTCGAAGCTCCGCTCGCGGTGAGCTGGGCGCTGTGGAGCGACGTGGCCGAGTGGCCGAAGTTCCTGAGCCACGTGAAGGACGTCGTCCGTATCGACAACCGGTCCTTCTCCTGGTGGCTCTCGCTCCCCGGAGCCGAGAAGAGCTTCACCGCCGAGGTCACGGAGCTGATCCCTCAGGAGCGCATCGCCTGGAAGACGACGGACGGCGTCGAGCACGCCGGAGTGGTCACCTTCCACAGGCTCAGCGACACGACGAGCCGGGTGACGCTGCAGATCGAGTACAACCCGCAGGACTTCGTCGAACGCCTGGGAGCCCTGACCAAACTGGACTCCACGCTCACCAACTACGACCTGGGCGAGTTCAAGAAGGCAGCGGAGAACGCGTCCGGCAGGAACGGGACTTCGGGCGCCTGAACGAGGGCGCCATACCGAGGGCGCCTGACCGAGCCGGCCCCGCGCTCCTTCCGCCGGAGCGGGGCGGCTGCGCCCGCGTCGCAGCAGGGTTCGCGCAGCGAGTGCATGAGGGTGAGCCGTGGTCGACGGCGCGGGCCCGGCCGGGCCGCAGCGTCGGGGCCGCAGCGCCGGAAGGTCTTCAGGGCAGCACCGGACGGTACGGACGGTGGCTCAGGGCCACACCAGGCAGTACGGCTGGTGGCCGGCCATGTGCAGGCGGTCGGAGAAGTCCTGCCATTCATGGAGAAGTTGGTACACGTTGAACGCGTCCTGAGGGCCGGACCGGTCCGGCACCGTGGACCAGATGAAGGCCGCCGCGCCCACCGACTCCTCGCCGATGCCCCGCAGCGGGTCCACGACGGTCATCGGCAGCTTCACGACGGCGTAATCCGGGTGCAGCACGACGAGTTCCAGGGGCGGCACCCGGTGGAGAGGTATGCCCTCGATGCCCGTGAGCACCATCGCGGCCATGGTCTCCGGCTTGATCTTGGTGAACATGCCGTGACCCAACTCGTCCCCGCCGAGCTCTTCGGGGCGCATGGAGACAGGAACCCGGGCCGCCGTAGCGCCGTCCGGGGCGCCGAAGTACTTGTAGGTCACCCCCACTCGGCCGCCACCCTTGCTGTTCCCGAAGTCTCTTTCCACCGCGTCTCTGCGATGGCGTCCCCGTGCGCGCTCCGGACCGAGGTCCCCGGTACCCTCTCCCAGTCCACCACCGCGCTGCATGTCACCACCCGACCACTCGCGGCCGCCGCCGCGCAACCCGATCATCGTGTCAGAGACCTCCCCGTCCTGCCGGTCGTGAAACGCCCCGCAGCGCCCGGGTAATCCCCGTGTTACCGGGCCGGTATCCGACCGGCTCCGCATGTCCCGTATACCCACCGACGGGACGACGACGCCGTGCCGTGGGAATGCTCTGACACCATGGCCCTCGTGACTTACTCGTACGAGGCCCCAGTATCGCAGTCGCTCTACGACCGCGCCTCCGTCGTGACGCCTGGAGGCGTGAACTCTCCCGTCCGCGCCTTCCAAGCCGTGGGTGGTACGCCCCGGTTCATGGTGTCCGGTGCCGGTCCGTACCTCATGGATGCCGACGGACGTGAGTACGTCGATCTTGTCTGCTCGTGGGGGCCGATGATTCTGGGCCATTCCCACCCCGAGGTGATCGCCGCCGTACAGGCCGCGGTGAGCCGGGGCACGTCGTTCGGCACGCCCGGCGAGGACGAAGTCGCGCTCGCGGAGGAGATCGTGGACCGGATCGGGCCGGTCGAGCAGGTGCGGCTGGTCTCCTCCGGTACGGAGGCCACGATGTCCGCGATCCGCCTGGCGCGCGGCTTCACTGGGCGCGCGAAGGTCGTGAAGTTCGCGGGCTGTTACCACGGTCATGTCGACGCGCTGCTCGCCTCGGCGGGTTCGGGCGTCGCGACGTTCGGCCTTCCCGACACACCGGGCGTGACGGGCGCGCAGGCGGCGGAGACGATCGTGCTGCCGTACAACGATCCCGAGGCCGTACGTGCCGCGTTCGCCGCGCAGCCGGACGAGATCGCGTGCGTCATCACCGAGGCGTCCCCCGGCAATATGGGGATCGTGCCGCCGAAGCCGGGCTTCAACGAGCAACTCAAGGAGATCTGCCGGGAGTACGGGGCGCTCTTCATCTCGGACGAGGTGATGACGGGCTTCCGCGTCAGCAAGCAGGGCTGGTACGGGATCGACCAAGTCGTCCCCGATCTGATGACGTTCGGCAAGGTGATGGGCGGCGGCTTCCCGGCCGCGGCCTTCGGCGGCAGGCGTGACGTGATGGAGCGCCTCGCCCCGGCCGGCCCCGTCTACCAGGCCGGGACGCTGTCCGGGAACCCGGTCGCCACGGCCGCCGGGGTCGCGCAGCTGCGGCTGCTGGACGACGGGGCCTACGCGGCGGTGGACGCGGCCTCCGAGCAGCTGCGGGGTGCCGTCACCGAGGCACTGAGCAAGGCAGGTGTCGCGCACCAACTGCAGGTCGCGGGCAACATGTTCTCCGTGTTCTTCACCGACGAGCCGGTCACGGACTACGAGGGCGCGAAGGCCCAGGAGGCGTTCCGCTTCAAGGCGCTCTTCCACTCGATGCTGGAGCAGGGCGTCTATCTGCCGCCGTCCGCCTTCGAGTCGTGGTTCGTCTCCACGGCACATGACGACGGCGCGCTGGAGCGCGTAGCCGACGCTCTGCCCGCCGCCGCCCGCGCCGCCGCGGAGGCGACCGCATGAGCGCCGCGGACCGTACGGGTCCGGAGTACGAGGCCGGAAGACGCGAGGGTGCCAGCAGCTTCCGCGATGGCGCCGGCGGCGACGAGACCGTCACCGTCGTGCACGTCATGCGCCACGGTGAGGTCGCGAACCCGGGCGGGGTCCTGTACGGACGGCTGCCCGGCTACCACCTGTCCGAGCTGGGCCGCAGGATGGCCGACCGGGTGGCCGAGCACCTCGCCGACCGCGACATCACCCACGTCGTGGCCTCGCCGCTGGAGCGTGCCCAGGAGTCCGCGGCACCCATCGCCAAGGCGCACGGGCTGGACGTCGCCAGCGACGAGGATCTGATCGAGGCGGACAACGTCTTCCAGGGCCGGACCGTGGGGGTGGGGGACGGCGCGCTGCGCAGGCCCGCGAACTGGCGCCACCTCTTTAACCCTTTCCGGCCGTCGTGGGGCGAGTCGTACGTCCACCAGGTGCAGCGGATGCGCACCGCCCTGGACGCCGCGCGCGACGCCGCGCGCGGCCACGAGGCAGTCTGCGTCTCGCACCAGCTGCCGATCTGGACGCTGCGCAGCTTCGTCGAGCGCCGCCGGCTGTGGCACGACCCGCGCCGGAGGCAGTGCACCCTCGCCTCCCTCACCACGTTCACCTTCAACGGGGACAAGATCGTCTCCGTCGGCTACTCGGAGCCGGCCCGCGACCTGGTGCCTCCCCATCTGCGCGCGGGAGCCAAGTCGGCGAGGGGCGGCGGAGGACGCGGGGCCTGACGTGGCGCTGCGGCCCACCGCGTGCCGCCCGGCCGCCACCGCCGGCCGCGCCCGCCCGACGCCGGGCCGCCGCAACTGCGGACGCCCTGTGCGTTACGGGCACAAGGGGGGCGCGGAAGATCAGCCCCGGGCCCATGCGAAACTTTTCACATGAGTCAGACCCGTGCCTTCCGGCACCGCCCCGCACTGCTGATCGCGTTGCTCGCGGCGGGTGCGTCGGTGCTGGCCGGGTGCACCGACGACAAGGCCGGTTCGTCGTCAGGAGACACGAAGTTCGTGCAGGGCACCGGGAAGATCACCAAGGTCAAGAGAGGCGAACGGCAGAAGGCGCCGGACATTTCGGGCAAAGGTGTCGACGGGAAGCGCCTGGAACTCTCCGACTACAAGGGGAAGATCGTCGTCCTGAACGTCTGGGGCTCCTGGTGCGCGCCCTGCCGCGCGGAGGCACCCAACCTCGCCAAGGTCGCCCAGGACACCGAGGGCAAGGACGTGCAGTTCGTCGGGATCAACACCCGCGATCTGGACCGCGCCAACGCCAAGGCGTTCGAGCGCAACTACGGCATCGACTACCCGAGCTTCTACGACCCCAGCGGCAGGCTCATCCTGCGCTTCCCCAAGGGCAGCCTCTCCCCGCAGGCCATCCCGTCCACGCTCATCCTCGACCGCGACGGGAAGATCGCCGTGCGGGCGCTGAAGGAGCTCGGCGAGAAGGAACTGCGCTCCGCGCTCGACCCGTTGACGGCGGAGAAGTGACCCCGGCATGAGCGCGCTCGCCACCGCCGCGGCATCCCCCGCCGGCGCCGCTCTGGCGGCCGGTCCGGCGGAGGTGAACCACACGGTTCTCAGCGGGGCTCTGCTGCTTGCCGTTCCCGTGGCCGTTCTGGGCGGTCTCGTCTCCTTCTTCTCCCCGTGCGTCCTGCCGCTCGTGCCCGGCTACCTCAGCTACGTGACCGGCGTCAGCGGGACGGACCTGGCGCAGGCGAGGCGCGGCCGGATGTTCCTCGGGGCGGGCCTCTTCGTCCTCGGCTTCACCGCGGTCTTCGTCTCCGGCGGCGCCCTGTTCGGGGGCTTCGGCGCGACGCTGCAGGAGCACCGGGCGGTCATCTCCAGAGTGCTGGGCGCGCTGACGATCCTGCTGGGGCTCGCGTTCATGGGAGCGCTCGGCCCGCTGTCCCGTCTCACCTCGCGCGAACTGCGCATCCAGCGGCGCCCGTCCGTCGGCCTCGCGGGCGCGCCCATGCTCGGCGTGCTGTTCGGCATCGGCTGGACGCCGTGCATCGGGCCGACCCTCGCCGCCGTGCAGACCCTGGCGTTCAGCGAGGCCAGCGCCGGGCGGGGCGCCCTGCTGACGGTTGCGTACTGCCTCGGGCTGGGGCTGCCGTTCGTCGTCGCCGCCGTCGCCTTCCGCCGCACGCTGGGTGCCTTCGGCTGGGTGAAGCGGCACTATGCGTGGGTGATGCGGGCCGGCGGCGTGATGCTCGTCGCGGTCGGCCTGCTGCTCGTCACCGGGGTCTGGGACCGGATCGTGTACGACCTTCAAGTCTGGTCGTCCGACTACACCGTGGGAATCTGAGATGCGTACGACGGACACCGGATCGGACACCGCCGCCGGAGCCGGCACAGGCGGCGGGAACGGCAACCCCGCCGCCGGGGGCCCGGCCTCGGAGGAGGCGCGGCTCGCGCAGGAGGCCGAGTCCCAGCTCTCCTCGCTGTCCACCGCGCCCGGCGAGGAGAAGCTCAACGTCCCCTCGATCGGCGTCATCGGCTGGGCGCGCTGGTTCTGGCGGCAGCTGACCTCCATGCGTGTCGCGCTGATCCTTCTCTTCCTGCTCTCCCTCGCGGCGATCCCCGGCTCGGTGATCCCGCAGAGCAACGTCGACAGGGTCAAGGTCGAGGACTTCCAGAAGAAGCACGACGTGCTCTCGCCCGTCTACGAGAAGCTCCAGCTCTTCGACGTCTACACGTCGGTCTGGTTCTCGGCGATCTACATCCTGCTCTTCGTCTCGCTCGCCGGCTGCATCGTCCCCCGCACCTGGCAGTTCGTGGGACAGCTGCGCAGCAGGCCGCCCCGCGCGCCGCGCCGCCTGGAGAGGATGCCGGCCTACACGACCTGGCACACGGACGCCGCCCCGGACGAAGTGCTCGGCGGGGCCAGGAAGTTGCTGGCGGGGCGGCGCTTCCGCGTCGAGCGCGAGGGTGACGCCGTCGCCTCGGAGAAGGGCTATCTGCGCGAGGCGGGCAACCTCCTCTTCCACATCGCCCTGATCGTGCTGCTGCTGGCGTTCGCCGCCGGCCAGTTGTGGAAGTCCGACGGCGGCAAGCTGATCGTCAAGGGCGACGGCTTCTCCAACACCCTGCCGCAGTACGACGACTTCAAGTCCGGGTCCCTGTTCGAGCCGGACGACCTGGAGTCGTTCGGCTTCAGCCTCAAGGACTTCCACGCCACGTACGAGGAGTCCGGTCCGCAGAAGGGCACCGCACGCAGCTACCGCGCGGACGTCTCGTACTGGAAGGGCGCCGACGGCAAGGAGAAGCAGGACTCGATCAAGGTCAACCACCCGCTGCAGATCGGCGATTCGAAGGTCTTCCTGAACGGCAACGGCTACGCACCCGTCGTCTCCGTCAAGGACGGCGAGGGCCGGACCGCGTACCGCGGCCCCGTCGCCTTCCTCCCGCAGGACGGCAACCTCACCTCCTCCGGGGTCGTCAAGGTCACCGACTACCGGAACGCAAAGGGCCGCAAGGACCAACTCGGCTTCCAGGGCTTCTTCGTGCCGACCTTCGGCGGCTCGGGGACGGGCACGATGTTCTCGCAGTCGCCGTCCCTGAAGTATCCGGTGCTCTTCCTCACCGCCTACCACGGCGATCTCGGGATGGAGTTCGGAGCCGCGCAGAGCGTCTACCAGCTCGACACCAAGCGCATGAAGCAGTTCAAGAAGGCCGACGGAAGCCCGCTGGCGAAGAAGATCCTGCCGGGCGAGACGATGAAACTGCCGGACGGCGACGCCGAGTTGAAGTTCGAAGGCGTGCGCCAGTGGGCCCAGTTCCAGATCGTCCACGAGGTCGGCAACGGCTGGGCGCTGGGCGGTGCGCTGGCCGCGATCGGCGGCCTCGCGGGCTCGCTGTTCATCCAGCGCCGGCGCGTGTGGGTGCGGGCGGTCGCCGGGCCCGACGGACGTACGGTCGTGGAGATGGCCGGGCTCGGGCGCAGCGAGTCGGCCAGACTCCCCGAGGAGCTGGGCGACTTGGCGTACGCCATGCAGGCGGAGGCCCCGCCCGTTCAGGACGGGCCACCGGCCGGCGAGTCCGCGGCCGGTGAGTCCCCGGCTGACGGGGACACGCAGGCGGGGAACGAGCCCGAGAACGAACACCAGAAGGACGACAAGGACAAGGCCGAGAACGAACACCAGAAGGACGACAAGGACAAGGCCGAGGACGGCGCCGAAGCCTCGCCGCGAGGAGACCGCAAGTGAACATCGCCGCTGCCGGAACGAACGAGAATCTCGCCGAGATCAGCAACTACCTGATCTATTCGGCGATGGCCGTCTACACCCTGGCCTTCGTCGCGCACATCGCCGAATGGGTCTTCGGCAGCCGAAGCAAGGTGGCACGTACGGCTGCCGCGCTGAGCCCCGGCCGCGAGAAGGAGGGGGAGAAGGGCGAGGACGCCGCCGGTTCGGAAGCGGGTGCGGCCACCGGGAAGTCCTCGGCGGCGAAGGGCGCGGCGGCCGGCGGCACGTCGGTGCTGGAGCGTCCGCGTCCCAAGGTCGTCGTCCGCTCCTCCGCGGGCCGCCGCGGCGAACTGCCGGACGGCCCCGGTGCCGCCGCCGGCGACGAACAGGGCGACCTGTACGGCCGGATCGCGGTCTCCCTGACGACCCTCGCGTTCCTGCTGCACGTCGCGGGCGTGCTGGCCCGCTCGCTCTCGGTGCAGCGTGCCCCGTGGGGCAACATGTACGAGTTCTCGACGGCCTTCTCCATGGTCGCCGTCGGCGCCTACCTCGCCTTCCTCGTCGCGAAGAAGAACGTCCGCTGGATCGGGCTTCCGCTGGTGGCGACCGTCCTGCTCGACCTCGGCCTGGCCGTGACGGTGCTGTACACCGAGAGCGACCAGCTCGTGCCCGCGCTGCACTCGTACTGGCTGTGGATCCACGTCTCGCTGGCGATCACCTGCGGCGCGCTGTTCTACCTCGGCTTCGTCTCGACGGCGCTCTACCTCTTCCGGGACCGGTACGAGACGAAGCTGCTGAGCGGCGGCACCCCGGGCGGCTTCGCCACGTCGGTCCTGGAGCGGCTGCCGTCCTCGGCCTCGCTCGACAAGTTCGCCTACCGCATCAACGCGGCCGTCTTCCCGTTCTGGACCTTCACCATCGTCGCCGGGGCCATCTGGGCGGGCGACGCTTGGGGCCGCTACTGGGGCTGGGACCCCAAGGAGGTCTGGTCGTTCATCACGTGGGTCGCCTACGCGTGCTACCTGCACGCACGAGCGACCGCCGGCTGGAAGGGCCGCAAGGCCGCCTACCTGGCGCTGATCGCCTTCGCGTGCTTCCTGTTCAACTACTACGGCGTGAACATCTTCTTCAACGGCAAGCACTCGTACGCGGGCGTCGGCTGAGGAACCGGGACCCGTTCGTCCCGCCCGTCCACGCCCCGTCCGCGGGGTTCCGGGCGCCCGCTGGGGTACGGACCTCCTCGGTGCTCAGCTCTTCGGCGGGGTCTCGTCCGGACCGCCCTGGCCGTTGTCGCGCCGCCTCGACTCCTCGTCGCGGCGGCGCAGTTCGGCCTCCTGCGGCTCGGCCCCGGGACGCGGCTCGTGCCCTGCCTCGTCCGTGCTGCCCGTGCCGCCCTCCGTGCCGTCCGTGACGCCGCCCTCGCCGGAGCCCGGGCGGGCGTCGGCTCCGCCCGTGCCGCCCGTGACCTTCCGCTCGTCGCCGGCCTCGCCGTCGTCCTGCGATCCACCGGGCTGCGAACCGCCCTTGATGGACTTGAGGAACTCGGGGTTGTCGTCCGGCGCGACCCAGCGGCGCTCGTCGGGACGCGTCGCACCGTACGGTGCGTTCCTGCGCGGCCGTCCGACGACGAACCATGCGACGGGGCCCAGCAGCACCTGCCCGAAGAGCAGGATGATGATGACCCACACCACCTTCGGCAGCTTCCGTACTTCCTTCTCAGGAGTATTGAGGCAGTCGATGAAGGCGTAGATCCACACCGCCAGGACGAGAAGGAACGGCAGATACCTGAGCATGTGGGACGCCCCCTAGGCGAGCCGACTCGGCACGGTGGGCCGGAAGTGCGGTTTGTGCGGTTCGTCTTGCTTGTCTTCGTTTGTGCGTCCGCGTTCGCGTTCGCGCGGGAGCACGTGCCACGGCTTGCGCGCCGTGCGTACGTAAGCCAGCGTAACGGTGTCCGGAAGGGCCCGGGGGCGGCCGGTGAAGCGGGGGGACCCATACCGGATACTGGGGCGCATGGCATACGACGATCTCCGCTCGCTGCTGCGGGCGCTGGAGCGTGACCGGGACCTGAAGCGGATCAAGGCAGAGGTCGATCCGTACCTCGAGATCGGTGAGATCGTCGACCGGGTTCAGAAGTCCGGCGGACCCGCGCTGCTGTTCGAGAACGTGAAGGGCTCCTCCCTTCCACTGGCGATGAACGTCTTCGGGACGGACCGCCGCCTGCTGAAGGCCCTCGGCCTCGAGTCGTACGACGAGATCAGCGAGAAGATCGGCGGGCTGCTCAAGCCCGAACTGCCGCAGGGCTTCGTCGGGATGCGGGAGGCGTTCGGCAAGCTCGGCGCGATGACGCACGTACCGCCGAAGAAGGTGAAGGGCGCACCCGTCCAGGAGGTGGTCCTCGAGGGCGACGACGTCGACCTGGAGGCGCTGCCCGCGCTGTTCACCTGGCCCGAGGACGGCGGCTCCTTCTTCAACCTCGGTCTGACGCACACCAAGCACCCCGAGACGGGCGTGCGCAACCTCGGCCTGTACCGCCTCCAGCGCCACGACCGCCGCACCATCGGAATGCACTGGCAGATCCACAAGGACAGCCGGAACCACTACCAGGTCGCCGCGCGGCGCGGCGAGAAGCTGCCGGTCGCCATCGCCTTCGGCTGCCCGCCCGCCGTGACGTACGCCTCGACGGCTCCGCTGCCCGGCGACATCGACGAATACCTCTTCGCGGGCTTCACGCAGGGCAAGCGCGTCGAGATGACCGACTGCAGGACCGTGCCGCTCCAGGTGCCCGCCCACGCGGAAGTGGTGCTGGAGGGCTGGCTGGAGCCCGGAAAGACGCTGCCCGAGGGGCCGTTCGGCGACCACACCGGCTTCTACACGCCGCAGGAGGACTTCCCCGCGCTGACGATCGACTGCGTGACGATGCGCAAGCGCCCGGTCTTCCAGTCGATCGTGGTGGGCAGGCCGCCGACGGAGGACGGGCCGCTGGGGCGCGCAACGGAGCGGTTCTTCCTGCCGCTGCTGAAGATCATCGTCCCGGACATCGTGGACTACCACCTGCCCGAGGCCGGCGGCTTCCACAACTGCATGATCGTCTCCATCGACAAGAAGTACCCGAAGCACGCCCAGAAGGTCATGCACGCCATCTGGGGTGCACACATGCTCTCCCTGGAGAAGCTGATCGTCGTCGTCGACGCGGAGTGCAACGTGCGTGATCTGCACGAGGTGGCGTGGCGGGCCCTCGGGAACGTCGACTACTCCCGCGACCTGACGGTCGTCGAGGGGCCGGTGGACCACCTCGACCACGCCTCGTACCAGCAGTTCTGGGGCGGCAAGGCCGGCGTCGACGCGACCACGAAGCTGCCGGAGGAGGGCTACACGCGCGACGGCGGCTGGCCGCACGCCATCGAGTCCGATCCGGACGTCGCGCGGCTCGTCACCGAGCGCTGGAAGGAGTACGGGCTTTGAGCGGCGATGCCGTGACCGGCGACGGCGCACGGGCCGATGTCAGCCCGCCGCGCGGAGGCGTGAAGGCCTTCCTGCGGCTGGTGATGATCGAGCACTCCGTCTTCGCGCTGCCATTCGCCTACATCGCGGCGCTCACGGCGATGTTCCGCGGGAGCGGTGCTGTCCAGTGGCGGGAGCTGCTGCTCATCACCGTCGCCATGGTGGGGATGCGCACCTTCGCCATGGCCGCGAACCGGATCATCGACCGGGAGATCGACGCACGCAATCCCCGCACCGCCGGACGCGAACTCGTCACCGGTGCGCTCTCGGTGCGGTCCGCGTGGACGGGTGCGCTGGTCGCGGTCGCGGTCTTCCTGGGCGCGTGCGCCCTGCTCAACCCGCTCTGCCTGGCGCTGGCGCCCGTCGCGGTGGTGCCGATGGTGGTCTATCCGTACGGGAAGCGCTTCACGGACTTCCCGCACGCCATCCTCGGACTCGCCCAGGCGATAGGGCCGGTCGGCGCCTGGCTCGCCGTGACCGGCGCCTGGTCGTGGGAGGCCGTGGTGCTGGGCCTCGCGGTCGGCGTGTGGATCGGCGGCTTCGACCTGATCTTCGGCTGCCAGGACGTCGCGGCGGACCGTGCGCACGGGGTGCGTTCCGTCCCGGCGCGGTTCGGCATCGCGGCGGCGCTCCACGGGGCGCGCGGCAGCCAT
The DNA here is from genome assembly GCF_015910445.1 of Streptomyces bathyalis. NCBI lineage: Bacteria > Bacillati > Actinomycetota > Actinomycetes > Kitasatosporales > Streptomycetaceae > Streptomyces > Streptomyces bathyalis. Next base: position 3,004,498 of record NZ_CP048882.1, on the reverse strand, counting down.
GTCGTCACGGTGGCGCTGCTGGCGTGGTTCGGGGTGCTGACCGGGGCGGGCGTCTTCTGGTGGCTGGGCCTGCTGATCGTCGCGGTCGCCTTCGTCTACGAGCACTCCATCGTCAGGCCGGGCGACCTCTCCCGGCTCAACCGGGCCTTCTTCACGGTCAACGGGTTCATCGGCATCGCGCTGTTCGTCTGCGCGCTGCTGGACCTGTCGGTGCGGGGCCTGAGCGTCTGACCATGCCGTCGGGCACGCGTACGGCCGGGCGGTGCTGCGCCGGCAACGAGACGGCCCAGGTCAGTGCCAGGCCGGCTTGCCGCCTCCCGCCGCACGGGCCGTCGAGGTCATGAAGGCTGCCACGATGCCGCCGACCAGGCCGAAGAGGTGGCCCTGCCACGAGATCCCGGCCTCCGTCGGCAGCACGCCCCACAGGATCGAGCCGTAGAACACGGCGACGACACCGCCGAGCGCGACGTCCGTGATCCGCCTGTCCACGAAGCCGCGCACGAGCAGATAGCCGAAGAGCCCGAAGATCAGGCCGGAGGCACCCGCCGTGTTGCTGCCGTCGGGCGCGACGAGCCACACGCCGACCCCGCTCACCACGATGATCGTGAAGGCGACGGCCAGGAAGCGCCCGGTTCCGCGCAGCGCCGCGAGAAAGCCGAGCACGAGCAGCGGCACCGTGTTCGCGATGAGGTGGCCGAAGCCGAAGTGCATGAAGGCCGCGGGGATCACGTCGACCAGCTCGCCCTGCCTGCGGGGGACGATGCCGAAGGTGTCCAGAGCGTTGCCCGTCGCCTGGTCGACGGCTTCGAGGAGCCACAGCAGCCCCGTCCAGAGCAGGATCAGCTTCGCGGCGGGCTTGGCGCCCTGCCGCGGCGATCTGTCACTGTTCGTGCTGTTTATGCCGGAGCCTGATCCGTACGCCATCGAGTCTCCCCCTGAGAGACAGTCGCGGAGCCGATGCCTGTGACCTTGAGAACGTGGCAGTGGGCTCGCGGAGTTCCAGGTCCAGGATCGGGCAGTCCAGGAACTCCAGGATGGCCTCAGAACTTCTCCGTGCCCAGAGCGCCATACATCCAGGTCGCCATCAGGTCCTGCGGCTCGAGCTCCTTGGTGCCGCCGGGAGCGGTCACGGCGACGGCGTCGCCACTGCTGAACTCCAGGCGCAGAGGCAGGTGTGCGTCGCCCCGTGTGAACTGGCCCAGATCGAGGGTGAGCGAGGTGAGCTGCCCGCGCCGGATCGACAGGTCTCCCGCGATGTCGCCCTCGGGTACGCGTGCGGGGTCGATCTCGGCGCCCAGGGGCCGAAGGGCGGCGACGAGATCCTTCGCCGCCGCGCGCCCGGGCAGCGTCATGCGTACGTGCTCCGCGCCCCTCCGCTCGCCCTTGGCTTCGAATTCGGCGTGCTTGCGCAGCAGATCCTGCACGCCGCTGATGAATTCGCGCTGGGACTGACCGTCGAGCGCGGAGCCGATGGTGACCGCGTCCCGGATCTCGCGGCTGCGCCTCGCATCGTCGCTCTCGCTGCCGTGGTCCTTTTCTTCCCTTTTGTCCTTCTTGCCCTTGTCGCCCTTCTCGTCCTTGCCCTTCTTCCTCTCCTTCTCCTTCTTCTTGTCCTCCTGGATCTGCTTGTCCCGCTCCCGTTCCGCGAGCGTCACGGCCACCCGCGCGAAGTCGTCGAATGCCTCGGCGTCCGCGCGCACCCACTCGCCGTTGAGCGCGTCCTCGGCCGCCGCCATCGTGGGCGGGAGGTCGTCCGCGAGAGCGACGATCTCCGACGCCGTCTCGCGCGCGTCCTTCGAGCCGACGGTGTGCTTGACCAGGGCCCGCAGGCTGGCCCGCAGATACAGCTTGTCCTCGACGGACTTGACCGCCGCGACGTCCTTGCCGCCGAAGTTCAGCGCCGCCGCCACGTTCGCGGCGTCGGACTGGGGCATCTCCTTCAGCGGAGTCTTCTCCTCCTCGTCGTCCGTACCCGCCGATACGGTCAACTCGGCGTGAGCCAGCATGTGCGCGGCCTGCTTCGAGGCGCGGTGCTTCCCGCCGGCCCGTGCGGTGAGGAACTCGCGGGCCTCGCGGGGTGATCCGTCCACGGACACGATGACGGTCGCGGCGGGCTGGTCGCCGAGCTTCACGACGGAGTTGCGCACCTTCATGCCGGTCGTGAGGCGCTGGGCCGAAGTGCACGCCGACACGGAGGTGGCGAGCAGCAGCGCACAGGTCGCGACGGCGGCGACGCGGTGCGCAGTGGTGGGACGGAGCTGCCCGTACGGCGGACGGAAGAACTGCATCCCCCGAGCCAATACCAAAACCGGCATGCGACGCCAGTCGTGGGCCGGACCTACGCTCCGGAGGCGCGGCCTCCCAACTCGCCCTCCCAGCGCCGGTAGAGCTTGTGCGGCACACCCGCCGCGTCGAGCGCGCGGCCCGCGACGAAGTCGACGAGGTGCTGCGCGGTACTGCCGCCCGCGTAGAAGGCGGGCGACGCGGGCAGCACCACCGCGCCCGCGTCGTCCAGCGAGACGAGGTGCCGGAGCGTCTGCCCGTGCAGCGGCGTCTCCCGCACGGCGACGACGAGCGGCCGACGCTCCTTGAGCGTCACGGAGGCGGCCCGCTGGAGCAGGTCCTTCGACAGCCCGAGCGCGACACCGGCCACGCACGCGGTGCTCGCCGGCACGATGAGCATCCCCCGCGCCGGATACGAGCCGGACGAGGGCCCCGCCGCGAGGTCACCGGCGGGCCAGTGCCGCACGGCCGAGACGTCCGGGTCGAACGCGTCCGGTGTGCCGTCGGCGCCGAAGGAGAGCCAGCGCCGCAGATCCTCCTGGGCGTGCGCGTCGCGGAACGGATGCCCGGTCTCGTCGAGGATCGTCAGCCGCGCCGCCCGGCTCACCACGAGGTCCACGGACTCCCCGGCGTGCAGCAGGGCACGCAGCACGGCGGCCGCGTACGGCGTGCCGGAAGCGCCGGAGACACCGACGATCCACGGCGTACGAGGCGTGCTGGTTCCGGTCGTGGAAGTCACGCGACCGAGCCTACGCGCGGCCTCGGGGGACGGGTCCGCGGGTGACGGAAGGGCCCCGGGGCGACTAGAGGAGAGGTGTCTGAGGGCGAGCAGTCCCCATGCCTTAGATTCGTTACCGGAGATTTCGCGGAGCCCACGGTTCCCCTGCCGCCGGCGGGGAGCCCCCAAGCATTCGGCAACGGAGGCACCAGGACCCATGGACGCGGTGGACAGGCAGCTCATTCAGGCGCTGCGTGAGAACGGCAGGGCCTCCTACGCCGAGCTGGGCCGGCTCGTCGGTCTCTCCGGCCCCAGCGTCACCGACCGCATCAACCGTCTCGAGACCGCGGGTGTCATCACCGGCTACCGGGCGACGGTCGACGCGCCCTCGCTCGGCCTGGGCGTCACGGCCCTCATCGGCATCCAGCTCACCGACGCCACCGACCACGAGGACGTGGCGGCGCGGCTGCGCGAGCTGAGCGAGGTCGAGGACTGCTGGTTCATCGCCGGGGACGACTCCTTCATGCTCAAGGCCCGCGCCTCGGACGTGGACGCGCTGGAGAGCCTCATCCGCCGCCTGTCCGGCACCAAGGGTGTCTCCCGAACGCGTACGACAGTGGTGCTCTCGACGAAGTGGGAGAACCGGGTCACCGACCTGCCGAACGAGACCTGATCCCCGGGCCCCGCAAGGCCGTTCGGGGAGCCGGGACCGGCCGGTCCCGCGGCCCCCGGGCACGGGGAGTAGGCTCAAAAAGGCGCTCGAAGCAGAAATCCTAGGAGGGCGACGCATGGACTCTGGGCTCAAGCGCGAGCTGGAGGAGAAGGTCCGCGCAGGTGTACGGCTGACGCGTGAGGACGGCATCGCCCTGTACGACTGCGACGACCTCGCCTGGCTCGGAGGTCTCGCCCACGAGGTGCGAACGAGGAAGAACGGCAACGTCGTTCACTTCAACATCAACCGCCACCTCAACATGACGAACGTGTGCACCGCCTCCTGCGCGTACTGCTCCTTCCAGCGCAAGCCGGGGGAGAAGGACGCGTACACGATGCGCATCGAGGAGGCGGTGAAGCTCGCCAAGGCGATGGAGGGGGAGAACCTCACCGAGCTCCACATCGTCAACGGCCTCCACCCGACGCTGCCTTGGCGCTACTACCCGCGTTCGCTCAGCGCCCTCAAGGAGGCGCTGCCCGACGACGTCTCGCTGAAGGCGTTCACAGCCACCGAGATCCAGCACTTCGAGACGATCTCCGGCATGGACGCGAGCGAGATCCTCGACATCCTCATCGAGTCGGGCCTGGAGTCGCTGACGGGCGGCGGCGCCGAGATCTTCGACTGGGAGGTCCGCCAGCACATCGTCGACCACGACACCCACTGGGAGGACTGGTCGCGCATCCACCGCCTGGCGCACCAGAAGGGCCTCAAGACTCCCTGCACGATGCTCTACGGGCACATCGAGGAGCGCCGCCACCGCGTCGACCACGTGCTGCGGCTGCGTGAACTGCAGGACGAGACGGGCGGATTCCAGGTCTTCATCCCGCTGCGCTACCAGCACGACTTCGTCGACATGCAGGACGGCAAGGTCCGCAACCGGCTCCAGGCGCGCACCACGATGGCCTCGGGCGCTGAGGCGCTGAAGACCTTCGCGGTCTCCCGCCTGCTGTTCGACAACGTGCCGCACGTGAAGGTCTTCTGGGTCATGCACGGCGTCCAGACCGCTCAGCTGGCGCTCCAGCACGGCGCCGACGACATGGACGGATCCGTGGTCGAGTACAAGATCACGCACGACGCGGACAACTACGGGACGCCCGACAAGCTGACGCGTGAGGACCTGCTCGACCTGATCCGCGACGCCGGCTTCCAGCCCGTCGAGCGCAACACCCGCTACGAGGTCATCCGCGAGTACGACGGGCCGGACCCGGAGCGCCGCGAGTCGCCCCAGCCCATGCGCATCTGAGTCCCCCGACCGAGTCCGGGGTCCACACCTTCGACCCCGTCTGGGGGCGTCCGCCGCGGGTACCCGCGCGCGCATGCCCCCAGACCGGAACAGGGCCGCGTCCGGCGGTCCCGAGGACGACTACACCGCCGAGCCCTTCCTCCCCTCCGGGAGCAGGAGCGGCAAGGCGGGTCTCGACGCACTTCGCAGGGCGGCCGCGGACTGCCGCGGCTGCCCTCTGCACCGTGACGCGACACAGACGGTCTTCGGGAAGGGAAGTGCGCCCGCCCGTGTGCTCCTCCTCGGCGAACAGCCCGGCGACCAGGAGGACCGGCGCGGCGAACCGTTCGTCGGACCCGCGGGCCGGATCCTCGACGACGCGCTCGAGGAGGCGGGCATCGACCCCGCGCAGTCCTACGTCACCAACGCGGTCAAGCACTTCAAGTGGGAGTACCCCTCGGGCGGGCGCGGGAAGCGGCGCATCCACAAGGCCCCGACGCTGCGGGAGATGACGGCCTGCGGCCCGTGGCTGGCCGCCGAGGTGGACCTCGTCCGGCCGGAAGTGCTCGTGGTGCTCGGCGCGACGGCCGGCAAGGCGCTGTTCGGCTCCTCGTTCCGTGTGACCAAGGAGCGCGGTCTCCTGATGGAGCGGGAGGTGTACGGAGAGGAGAGGCGCATCGTCGCGACGATCCATCCGTCCGCGGTGCTGCGCACCGACCCCGAGGACCGCGAGGACGTGCGGAACGGCCTCGTCTCCGATCTGCGTGTGGCCGCCGCCGCGCTCGGCTCCTCCTGATGCGTCCGCCCCGGGGCGCGCCGGCCCGGGATACCCCGATCTCCTGCCTCAGGGTTCCGGGCGGGGCGCCCCCGGGCGCGCCCGGCTCAGCGGCGCACGGCCGTCGGTCCTCGCCCTCCCTGCGTGCGGCGCCGGCCCTGCCCGGGTGCCTGGCCCTGGGCGTAACCCGTCAACTGCCCGTTCCTGCCGGGCTGTTCGATCGCACGGGAGCGGGCGGCGTGCGGCACGGTCGCCAGCCGTGGCTCGGCCAGCCGTCGCTGCACGCCCTGCACCACGCGGTGCGCGGCGAATGTCGCCCCGTACACGAAGCGCATGGACGGGCCGAAGGACGGTGTCGCCAGCAGCCCCGCGAAGAACAGCCCCGGGTGCGAGGACTCGAACCGTGCGTTCAGCTCGGGTGCGTCGCTGGTGCCGACGCGGTGCAGGATGCTGCGTACGGACTCGTCCAGCATCGCCAGCCGGGCCAGCCGCGGAGAGAAGCCCGTCGCCGCCACGACATGGTCCGTCTCGACGGTGCGCACGGCGCCGTCGTCGGACTCCAGGCGCAGACGCACCTGGTCGCGCACCTGCTCCGCCGAGCTGAGACGACTGCCCAGCAGCACCGGCACGGCGAACTCGAAGCGGTCGCGCAGCCACCAGGCTCCGGCAGGGCCGAGCGCAGTGCGCGCGATGTGCTGCCGCAGTGCCCCCGGCAGCTTCCGTACCGCCCACGGCATCTCGGAGAAGACCCAGCTCGGCCAGCCGGTGCCGAGTCCGCAGTGCGGGTCGCGGAGCGACTTGAGCAGCGAGCGCTGAAGCGGCTGGGGCTGCGAGTTCCAGTTGATGCGGTCGGTACGGGCCACGACCCTCACGTGTGCGCCCGCCTCGGCGAGCAGCGCCGCGGTCTCCAGCGCCGCCTGCCCGGCGCCGACCACGGTCACGTCCTTGTTGCTGAAACGGCTCAGATCGCGGTGGTGGCTGCTGTGCGAGACGAGCCCCGGCGGCAGTTTCCGCAGCGGGCCCGGCTTGTGCACGAACGGCATGACACCGACGGCGACTGCGACGGTGCGGGTCACCAGCACGTCCCCCTCGGCTGTCTCGACGCGGAACCCGCGGGCGCACGGAATGATCGACGTCGCCGTCTGCTCCTCCGCCGCCGGCGCCGCCTTGTTGCCGAACCACTGCCCGTAGTCGGTGAACGTGCCGATCGGCAGGGGCTTTCCGTGCTCCACCGTGATGCCGCGGGCGGCGCAGTACGCGGCGAGCGTGTGCGTACCGGCCGGGTCGGAGAGGTTCGAGGACCAGGGCTCGGACTTGAGGAACATGCCCTTGGGCATGTGGTCCCGCCACGAGGCCATGGGACGGCCCAGGACGCGCAGGTTGAGTCCGGCGGCCGCTGCGTGCGAGGCGATGGAGAGGCCGTAGGGACCAGCGCCCACCACTACGAGGTCGTACATGCGTTTCCTTCTCTCTGATCTTTCACTGATCGCTCATCACGGGTGGAGCGGAAATGCCTTGCTGACGGCAGGCCCGGAGCCGACGCCGGAAGCGCCGCCCGGACGGATCTGACGCGCTGCCAGACCTTGAGAGCGCCTCGGGCGAACCAGGCCGCGGCCATGGCGAAGAACGGACGCGGATCGTCGGCCGCGAACCAGGCGCGCTCCACGGCGCGGGAGCCGCCCCCTGCTTCGGGTCCCTGCTGCCGGCGACCGCGGTGACCCCTCCGTTCACCCCGGTCACCTCGCTCCGCCCACTCATGCGGCTCCTCCCGCCGTCCCGGGCCGAGCGAAGCCGCCGTGACCAGGGCCGACAGCAGGGCGTAGTTCTCGGCGACGAAGACCCGCCCCTGCCCGCCGGACGGGGCGGGAACCTCACGCCCCGTCAGATGCAGATGCTGTGCGCGTACGACGTCGAGCCCGCCGTCATCGGTGAAGAGCCGGAACTGCGCGCCGGGCCTCGGGTTGAAGTCGAGCAGGTTGTAGCTGCCCGTCACGGGGTCGAGCCGGAAGTCGAGGTCGAGGATGCCGCGGTATCCGACCCGCGCCGCGAGCCGTGCGGCCTCCTCCTCGACCTCACGGTTCGCGATCCAGGTGCCGACCGCCGTCAGGCCCGTGCGCGGGGGCCATGAGCGCTCCTTGCGTCCCGCGCCGCCGACGAGGAAGCCCCGGTCGCCGTCCGCGTAACCGTGGAAGAACCAGTCCCTTCCGCGGCCCCCGGCCAGCCGTTGCTGCAGCAGGAGCCGGCTGCCGGCGTGAGCGCTGCGCTCGTACAACTCGCATGCCTCGGTGGGGGTCCGTACGAGCGTGGTGCTGCGCATCCCCTTGGGCAGCAGCCACGGCCTGCTCCACTTGGCGATCACCGGGGGTCCCAGCAGCGTCGCCTCGCGTGCCGCCTCGGCGGCGCTGTCCGGTGCCACGGTGACCGGGTGCGCGATGCCCAGGTCCGAGCAGAGTCGGGCGAGTTCGGCCTTGTCGGCGACCCGGGCGGGCAGGTCCGGGGCGACGTCCGGGAGCAGGAAGCCGCGGTCCCGCAGGCGCCCGCTGAGCGAGGCGACGCCGATCGCGCCACGGTCGTCCAGCGCGATGAGCACCGCGGGCCTGCCGATGGCGTCCGCGATGCGCGAGAGTGCCCGTTCGAGTTCGGTGTCCGAAGTGCCGCCCGGGGGCAGCGAATGCACCCGGTGGACGAACCGGGAGCGGTCCACGGGGCCCGGCGCCGCCTCCGCCAGGTGGACCTCGATCCCCGTGCGCCCGAGGGACCTGATGGCTCCGAGTGTTCCGTGGTGGAACGGATTGGGGTCGAGCCGGAGCAGGAGGGCGGGGACTTCCGTGTCGAACGGCATTGATCTGTCCTTGCGTCATGAATAGTGCGAACAGGGAGAAAATATCCCCATTGGCCTATCAGACCGCACCGAGCCGTGCCGAACGGTTAGGTCTGAAATGCGTGTTTTGTGACCACTGAGGTCACCGGAGGACAGGAGAACGGATGCGGAGCCCCAAACGCCGCGGATACAAGGAGGTCTGCGGCCTCGTCATCGCCGGCGGGCTTCTCGCTTCCTGTACGGTCCTGCCGATGAATCTGCCCGATTTCGAGACGGAATCGTTCATCCGGAGCGTCACGTCGAGCGATGTCGTACCGACTTCGGGCCCCAGCTCCGAACCGACGGGCGCCGGCTCGTCCGCCCGGCCCGCCTCCCTGACCAGCGTCCAGTCCGCCCAGGCTCCGCTCGCCCCGCTCGGCGCGTTCCTCCGTGCCGATCCGGAGGGCGTACAGCACATCCCGCAGCTGCAACGCTGGCTCGGCGGTACGGAGCTGAAGGTGGGTCACACGTACCTTCCGGGCGACCGATGGTCCAACATCGAGGGCCGGCCCGGCTTCCTCGAACCGTGGACGAAGTGGCGGCGGGCCCAGCAGGACCGGATGTTCGTGCTCAACGTGCCGATGCTGGAACGCAACGAGGAAGGCCTGTCGGACCGCGAGGTGCGCGGGCTGCTGCGTGCCGGTGCGGACGGCCGCTTCGACAGCCACTTCCGGACCCTCTCCGAACGCCTGGTCCAGCTGAAGGCGCCGGACACCGTGATCGTGCTCGGCTGGGAGATGAACGGCACGACATACTCGCACCGTTGCGGACCCGACGCCGATGCGTGGAAGAAGTACTGGCGGCGGATCGTCACATCCATGCGCTCGGTGCCCGGACAGAAGTTCCGCTTCGACTTCGCGCCGAGCCGCGGCCGCGACGCCTACCCGTGGACGGAGTGCTACCCGGGCGACGACGTCGTCGACATCATCGGCATGGACGCCTACGACCAGCCGGAGGGCCTCTCCTTCGACGAGCAGGTGAGCGAGCCGTACGGTCTCCAGGCCCAGGTCGACTTCGCCAGGAAGCACGGCAAGGCCATCTCGTACCCGGAGTGGGGTCTGTTCCGCAACGGCGACAACCCGGAGTACGTGCGCCGGATGCTCGACTGGTTCGCCCGCCACAAGCCGCTGTACCAGACCCTCACCGACTACTGCCCGCACGGCGTGTGGCAGTGCCCCCACAATCCCGATTCCGCCGAGACCTACCGTGCAGTGCTCTTCGGCCGGTCCGGCAGCACGCCCGCGCCGTCACCCGGCGCCGGAGCGACCACGGCGCCCTCGCCCGCACCGATGCCTTCGCCCTCACGCACGGCGGTCCCCGTGCCGACGGGATCGGGGGCGCGGATCCCGTGGTACGAGGACTGCTTCGCCGTCGGCAAGTACTGCCTGCGGTTCGACAAGGTGCCGCGGAATTCGTGGATCTCCCGGGCGGGGTTCTACGACTGACGGCCGCCGCCCGGAAGGCGCGTCGGGCTCCTCCGCCCCCGAGACGGAGGAGCCCGACGCGACGTTCACGACCGTTGCTTCTCCGGCTCCGCGGCCGCGTCCGCCCCTGGCCGCCCGGCACCGCCCGGACGGAACCGCTCCGTCCAGCCGGCGTTCCTGGCTCGCCGCACGGCCGCGGCCGCCAGCTCGCGCCCCTTGGCCTGCGCGAGATGCACTCCCATCGCGGGCGCCATCTCCCTGCGGGCCATCACAAGTCGCTGACTGGCGACGGATTCGGCCTGCCACCTCAGCTTGTGCGGCTCCGCGCCGCGCAGCAGATTGAGGGTGTCGGCCCCTGTGGATGCCGCGTGCGCGGCGGCGTGCCGCAGCAGCATCGTGGTGATGTCGACGCGCTGGGAGCGCAGCTTCGGGTGTGCGCCGTAGAGGTAGCCGCAGACCATGTCCCGGCTGGTGAAGGTGATGTCCGAGGCCACGACCTCGTCGTCGACGCGGTATTCGGTGATGGTCGCGTCGCCGCTCTCCGTCATGCGCTCGACCGTGCTCTCCAGGTGGGCGCGGAAGCGCGGCCGCAGATGCTCGGGTGTCACCCCGCGGCCCTCCCACTGCATCGCGTGCAGCTTCAGGAGGGTGCGGACGGCACCGGCCGCCTCCGAAGGCAGCACGTCGTGCTCCTTGATCCCCATCTTGTCGATCTTGCGTAGCTTCTGGCGGGTGCGCTTCGCGCTGCCGACGGGCAGCCGTTCCAGCAGCTTCTCCATGGGGACCCCGGGCAGTTCGAGGCACACGGAGTCCTTCAGCTTCCGGCGCGGACCGGGCCAGGCGTCGTACAGCTGCTCCGCCGCGGCACCGTGGCGCACCTCGCGCAGGTCGACGACCGCTCCGCGTGCGGCCAGGTGCATCGCCCTCGCGAGAGACGTGGCCGCGTCCGGGAACTCGCCGTCCAGCAGCACGTCGCAGAAGTCGGTGATGCCGCCGCCGAGTGCGACCAGCGTCGGCAGGGGCCGGTGCGTGAGCATCATCGGTGCTGCGGCGACGAGCCGGCCCCTGTCGCGTACGAGCACGACCCGGAGCCACCCCGTCCCGCCGTACGACTGCCACCAGGAGTTCAGCCAGGTGTGGGACTGGAACGGTGTGGAGCCCTGGCTGCGCCCGCGCAGTTCGTCCCACTCCCGGGCGAGGGCGGTGAATTCCGACGGGTCGCGGCAGACACTGGCAGTGGTCATCGTCCCGCCTCCGTCAGGGAGTTGGCGCTCGTGGCCTCCGGCGTGGGACCGGAGCCGGTGGTCTCCTCGGGCACACGGCCGCCGCCGGCTGCCACGGGGCTGTCCGTGTACTCGGGGCGGCGACGGAACTGCGGGCGGGCGAGCAGTGCCAGCCCGCCGAGCAGCCCGCCCGCGCACGCACCCACGGCGACCGTGACCTCCCGGGACGGTGAGACGGGCGTCGCCGGTGCCACGGCCTGGGAGAGGAGGGTCAGGCGGGCGCCGGTCCGCTTCACCGACGCCTTGGCCGTGTGCGTGAGCGCCTTCGCGACGGCGTCGGCGTTCTTCGCCGCCTGCGAGGCGCTGGAGGAGGTCGCGGTGATCTGCACCATCGGGGCGTCGGGTGAGGTGGTGGCCTGGATGCCCTGCCGGATCGTGCCCCGCCTCAGGCCCGCCCGTTTCTCGGCGTCGGCGAGGATCGCGGGATCCGTGGCGATCTTGCCGAACGCCTGCGCGTAGCCCAGCGCGCCCCCCGCCTCCGCCGGGCCGGACGGCGAGACGACGACGTAGCTGATGGCGGCGTACTGCGGGGGTGTGATCTCCGAGTACGTGGCGCCGGCACCGGCACCCAGTACGAGGCAGAGGGGCAGCGGCCACCATCGAGGCGCGCGGCGCAGCCACGCCCTGAGACGGACGGACAGCCGCGGCCCCGAAGGCACCGAGGGCTCAGGGACGGGCGGGTTCACGCCCGCCCGCGCGGAGGAGCCGCCCCCGGCAACGGCGTTGCGCCGAAGGGGAGTCGTCCTGGTCAGAGCGGAGGCCTTGCTTCTGCCGCTCATCGGCGGCGCCGAGGCCGCCGGCTTCCCGCCCCGGAACCTGCGCTTTCCGTCTCGTCCCGCCTTGGCGTCCTTGGCGGTGCCGTCCGCGCCGGTCCCGCTCTTGGCGCCGGACTGCGTCTTCGGCCCCGCCTCCGGCTCGGTCACGGTCTCGGCCTTCGTGCCGGTCTCGGTCTTCGTGCCCGCCCCGGTCTTGGTGCCGGCCTCGACCTTGGTACCGGTCTCGGCCTTCGTGCCGTTCTTCGGCTCGGTGACCGGCTGCGCCTTCGCGTCCGGCTTACCGCCGGAGTCGGCGTCGCTCCTGTCTTCCCGCCCGACGTCCTTCTTGCCGTCCGTCGTGGTGCCGGACTTGGGGCCGGGCTTGGAGCGGGACTTGGTGTCGGCGTTGGTGCCGGCCCCGGAGTCCGTCTTCGGGTCCGTCGTGGTGCCGGGCCGGGCGTCGGCCGCGTCGGCCTTCGCCGCTTCGCTCCCCGACGTGCCGGCCGGGCTCTTCTCCGGGGTGCTCTCCGCGCTCTCGCGGCCCGCGGCCTTCGCACCGTCGCCGGTGCCGGAGTTCGACGAGCGGTCGTCGTGCCGGGACTGCGTCGTGCGCGCCGAGCCGTCCGCGGTGGGGTTGTTGGCCGATCCCTGTACGGCTTTGGGCATGGCAGGACTCACCTCGTTGTCAGGGGTAGGGATGTCGGTGCCGGTACGGGAGTCGCCGCGGCCGGCGCCGTTGCGGGCAGTTGCGGTGCGCCCGTCGCGGCGCGATAAACGGCCATCAGCCGCTCCGCGCTGCGGGCGATGTCGTAGCGCTCCACGACGGGCGGTACGGGCAGCCGTACGGGCCCCGCGTTCTGGTACTCGCAGAGGAGCGCGGTGAGTTCCGGCACGCCGGTGCCGATGCGGCGGGCGCCGGGTGCCTCCTCCGGCGGCAGGTCGTCGATGGCCGGGCACGTCACGTGCAGTGCCGGCAGTCCCGCCGCCAGGGCTTCGAGAACCGCGAGCCCGAAGGACTCCTCGGACGAGGGCGAGACGAACACGTCCATAGCGGCGAGGAGGTCCGGGATCTCCCACGCACCGACGCCGGCCGAGGCGACCGTCCCGTCGCACTCGCCGAGCATGTGGATACGGTCGAGCGCGCCGAGCGCCGTGGCGATGCCGTGGAGCGTCTCGCGTTCGGGGCCGTCGCCCACGAGCACCAGCCGCGCGTCGGGCAGTACGGACACGGCCCGTACGAGCGTCTCGAAGTGCTTGCCCGGCACCAGCCTCCCCACCCCGCCCACGACGAAGGCGTCCTGGGGGATGCCGAGCCGCCCGCGTGTGGTGGCGCGGGCCAGGGGGTCGAAGCGGAAGCGGTGGGCGTCGATGCCGTTGGGCACGGTGTGCAGCCGGGAAGCCGGCACCCCCCACCGCCGCAGGCGCTGCGCGACGGTGTCGGAGACGGCGATGGTGGCGCAGCCCAGCCGTTCGGAGGCCAGATACAGCGCGCGGATGCCGGGCCCGAGCCGCCTCCCCTCGATCGTGTCCTCGCCGAGTGAGTGCTCCGTGGCGACGACGGCACGCACACCGGCGACCCGTGCCGCGAGGCGGCCGTACAGACAGGCCCGGTAGAGGTGTGTGTGGACGAGGTCGTAGTGGCCCTCACGGAGCATGTGGACCAGCAGCGGCATGACCGTCGCGTCGAGGTTGCCGGTCATGCCCAGGTGGGTGACGCGGTGGCCGTCGGCGAGGATGCCCTCGGCCACGGCGCCCGGTGCGGTGAGCGTGAACACGTCGCAGCGGACGGGCAGATGGCGCAGCATCAGCCGCAGTTGCTGCTCGGCGCCGCCCACGCCGAGCCCGGTGATGATGTGTGCGACCTTCATCGGCCGCCGCCGGTTCTTCCGCTGCCGACCGCTCCCTCGTCCTCTCCGGCCTCCGCACCGGCGTCACTCGGCACCTGCGGCTCCGGGGGCAGCGCCTTGCGGCGGAGCGGGTTCAGCGTCCGCTTCAGGAACAGCCGTACGGAGGTGTCGGAGGCGTCGATGTGCACCCTCGGCAGGGCATGCATGCACGTGAGCGCTCCGGGGTCGATCGCGCAGGCGTAGCCGTAACCGGCGTTGCGCACCGCCTTGATGGCCCTGGGATCGACCGTCCCGTACGGGTAGCAGAAACCCTCCGGATCGGTGCCGGTGATGTCCGCGAGCATCTCGCGGCTCTGCTTCGTCTCCCGCTCGACCGTGGTGTCGTCGGCCGTGGTCAGATCGGTGTGCATCATGCCGTGCGAGCCGATCTCCATGCCCTCGGCGGCAGCGGTGCGGATGCCCTGGGCGTCCAGGAGGGGCTTGCGGGGGCCGAGTTCGTCCCAGGCGTTCTCGCCGCCGAGCCGCCCGGGCAGTACGAAGACGGTGGCCGTGCATCCGTGCCTGCGCAGCAGCGGCAGCGCGCCGTCGACGAAGTCGGTGTAGCCGTCGTCGAAGGTCAGCCCGACCAGTCCGGCGGCGCGTCCGGCGGCGCGCGCCCGCATCAGCTCACCCACGCTGACGCCGGAGAGCCCGCGTCCGCGCAGCCAGCGCAACTGCCGGTCGAGGCGGTACGGAGAGACGGTGATCCGGTACGGGTCGTCCGTGCAGCTGGAGACCGAGTGGTACATCAGCACCCAAGGCGGCCTCTGCCGCCGCATGCCTGTGCGAGCGGTTGCGGGGGCGGTCACCGCCTCGCGTGTGGACGCCGGTACGGGCACCCGTCGCTGGGGCGATGGCAGCGGCAGAGCGGGGACGCGGGCACGGAACTCAGCGGACATGAGCGAACCTTCGTTTGACGGTGGCGAACAGCTGAGGCACCTCCGGGGCCCTGACGAGGCGGGCCACGGCTGCGAAGACGACGAGGACGGTCACGCCGCCGGCCGCGGCACCCGCCAGCGGATCGGCGACGAGCCGGGCCGCACCCCAGCCCGCGGCTGCGGCTACGGCCGCCGCCAGCAGCAACCGGACCAGCCCGGCGGCGACCCGGCGTACATCGATGGCGACCACGCGGGCACCGAGGCCGTGCAGCAGGAGCAGCGCGGTGGTGAGGATCCCGGTGGCGTTGGCGGCGGCGATGCCGTGAACTCCCCACGGGCGCACGGCGACCGCCCCCGCGACGACGGTGACGAGGAGTCCCACGGCCATCGCCGCGGCCGGATACCAGGTGGGCCGCGTACCGGAGAAGAACGGACGCACCAGGGCGCCCACCAGGCTGTGACCGAGCAGCCCGAAGCTGTAGACCCGCATCACGGACGCCGTGTCGGCGGTGTCGCGGGCGTCGAACGCGCCCCGTTGGAAAAGGAGTTGGATGAGCTGCGGCGCGCAGGCGATGACGTAGGCGGCACCCAGCAGCACGACGATCCCGACCAGCGCCAGGTCGCGCTCCACGCGCAGGCGCGCCCGCTGCTTGTCGCCCTCCGCCATGGCGCGTGCCACGACGGGGAAGGTGACGGTGCACACCATGAGCGAGAGCACCATCGGCATCTGCGCGACCTTCTGCGCGTAGTTGAGGTGCGAGATGGCGCCCGCGGGCAGGGGCGAGGCCAGATAGCGCTCGAAGAGCACCTGCGCCTGGCGGCTGATGGCGAAGCACACGACGGGAGCCAGCACGCCGAGGCCGAGCAGCGCGATGCGGCCGGTGTACGCGGAATGCCCTGCTGCGGCAGTGGCCGGGGGAGCGGTCGCCTCCGGAGAGTCCGGCACGGGAGGGGCGGCGACGGGGCCGGTGCCGTCGGACGGCACGGGGCTGCCGGACGTCGTGGCCGGGCCCCCCGGGCCCCCCGGGACCTTCGCGGACGCCGTCGCAGTCGCGGGGGCATCCGTGGCAGTCACGGCCTTGCGGAGCCCGGCTGCCGTCCTGCGCTTCTCTCGCGACGGCAACTGCTTGATGAACGAGGGCAGTTGGACCAGCACCATCAGGCCGCCGCCCACCGCGACCCCCACGGCCGCAGCCCGCACGCCCCACAGGGTGTGCCCGGCGAACATGACCGCGATGATCGCCGCGTTGTACGCGACGTAGATCGCCGCGGGTGCGACGAAGCGCCGGTGGGCGCGCAGCGCGGCGCTGAAGTAGCCGGCCAGCCCGAAGGTCACCACGGTCAGGGACGTCAGACGCATGCAGTCGACGGCCGTACGGGCGTCCGGCAGACCCGGTGCCAGCACTCGCACCAGCAGCGGAGCGGCGAGCAGCATGAGCGCGGCGGTCGCGGTGAGCCCCAGCAGCAGCCGCGGCAGGGTCCGCCTCACGACACCCAGCACCGGGTCGAGTCCGTCAGCTGCTTCCGCGTCGAGCAGGGCGCCGCCGTCCGCGGCGCCCGAACGGGCCGCCGCCCGCCGGGAGAGGGCGAGGCTGAAGGCGGGGACGAGGATCAGCGCCATCGCGTCCTCGATGAGCAGCGTCGCGGCCAGTTCAGGGACGGTCCATGCGACGAGGAAGGCGTCGGTGTCGGCGTCGGCGCCGAAGAGGCTGGCGATCGCCTGGTCCCGGAGCAGGCCGAAGAACGCGCCGGCCGCCGTGAGGGCAGCGGTGATCACGGCGGCGCGGGCGAGGAACCTGCCCAGTGGCGGAGGGCCTGCGTCGCCTGCCCTGCCGTTGCCGTCGCTCCCGGCGCCGGTGCCCGTGAGCGTCGCCGCGTCCTGAGTGGTGGTGCGGGAGGCGTGCGTTTCCGTCATCGGGCGGATGCCTCTGCCTTGTCGTCGGCGCTCGTCGCGGGGGAGTTCGGGAGGGGAGCGGCGGCCGCGGGGGAGGGGGCCAGGGCCCACCAGGCGACCGTTCCGAGGAGGACCGCGGTCAGCACGGTCGACGGGCCGCCGATGTCGGCGTAGAGGAAGTCGACGCCCTGCCAGACCAGCAGTCCGACGGCCGCCAGCCCGCAGTCGGCGGCGCCGGGGGCGTCCGCGGGACCGCCGCCGAAGTGCGCCCGGCGGGCGGCGTGCAGGCGCCGCAGACCGCACACGAGCAGCACGCCTCCGCTGCCGACGACAGCCACGGCCCCGATCAGGCCCTGCTCGCTGAGGACGAGCAGATACATGTTGTGCGGGGAGAGCAGCGGTTCCTTCTGGAACTGCATGCCTGCCCCGGCGGTGTCGCTGCCCGAGGAGAGCCCCAACGAGGCGTGCCCGTCGCGGTGCGCGGGAAAGTTCTTCAAGCCGACGCCGGTTGCGGGGTCGTCCTGCCACATCGCGGTGGCGGCCGACCAGAGGCTGTAGCGGTCGGTGACGGACCGGTCAGGGGCCGCGCTGATGTCGGTGATGCTCGTCAGCCGCTCCTGGACCATGGACGATCCGACCCCGAAGCCCCCCACCAGCACCACCGACGCGGCGGCCAGCGCGAGGAGGATGAGCGCCGCTCTGCGCACGCCCGCCAGCAGCAGTACCACGACGCACGCGACCGCCGTGGCGATCCACGCGCCGCGGCTGTAGGAGAGGCCGAGCGGAGGAACCAGCGCCGCGGCGCACCACATCGCGGTGACGCGCTGCCGCCGTGAAATGGCGCGCCGGTCCGCGAGGCCGAGCGCGAAGGCGGTCACCAGCCCCAGCGAGACCACCGTGGACATCCCCATGACGTCCAGCGGCCCGAACGTGCCCACGGCGCGCACGTCCTGGCCCATGTACGAGGCGCCGGTCCGGGTCAGGTTCTGTACGACGCCGACGGCTCCCTGCACCAGGGCCAGCAGGATCAACGCCCAGGACAGCAGCCGGAAGTCGCGGGTGCCGCGCAGCAGGAGCAGCAGCGCACCCGGGACCAGCACGAAGATCTGCAGATACCGGACGAAGCCCGGGAGGCTCGCCATCGGATCGGCGGACGCGGCGGTCGCCACCGCAAAGGCGACAGCCGGTGCCCCGAGCACCGAAGCCGCCGTGGGTGTAAGCCGACCGCCGCGTCCGCGCAGCAGCCTCACCAGGCACCACACCACCAGCACCAGGGAGGCCGCGTCTGCGGCAGTGATCTTGCCCGAAGTGGTCACGTCGCCGGTCTGCACCGGCACGCACAGGATGAGAACGGTGGCCACTGCGGGCACCATCGGGGCCCATCGGCGCCAGAACGCCGGGCTCGTCACGGGCGGCCCGCGCCGCGTATCCCGCTCGCCGTCCGGACCTTCCGGACCTTCCGGCCCGGCCGCCGGCCCGTTCGTGCCGTACCTGCGTCCGCTCGCATCCCGGTCATGTCCCGGCAGATTCCGGCCGCCGTCGCCGGGTGGACGCCGGCTCTCCGGTAGTGCGACCGTCACCCCGATCACCGGCCTTCGAGGCGGAAGAACGAGGTCACCGTGCGGAACATGATCCGCACGTCCTGCCACAGCGACCACGTCTCGATGTAGTGGTTGTCGAAGCGCGCCCGGTCCTCGATGGACGTGTTGCCGCGCAGCCCGTAGACCTGGGCGAGGCCGGTGATGCCGACGGGCGAACGGTGCCGCTCGGCATAGCCCGGGAGGTCCTTGCTGAACTGCTCCACGAAGTAGGGGCGTTCGGGTCGCGGCCCGACGAGGCTCATGTCTCCGCGCAGCACATTCCACAGCTGCGGCAGCTCGTCCAGGGAGGTGCGGCGCAGCATCCGCCCGACGGTGCTCATCCGGTCGTCGCCCGCGACGCTCCACAGCGTCGCCGACTCCGTCTCGTTCTCGGGCCGCAGCGTGCGGAACTTCAGCAGTGTGAACGGACCGCCTCCGAGCCCCACGCGCTCCTGCCGGAAGATGACCCCCGGCCCGTCCGAGATCCGTACGGCCAGCGCGCAGGCGGCCAGCAGCGGGGTGGCCACGACCAGCGCCGGTACGACGAGCGCCAGGTCGAGCAGCCGCTTGCGCCAGCTCCATCCGGAACCGGGGCACTCAAGGGACAGACGCCTGCACGAGAACCCCCACACGTGGGAGGGGCCCGTGTCGTGGGTGCCGTGCACGCCGACCGCGCAGCCGGGCCGAACCAGCCAGCCGGCCACTCCACGTTCGCCCAACGCCCTTGCCAGCAGCGCGTTCTGCGTCTCCTCCCAGGGCGAGCGCAGGAACACAACGTCCCGGACGGTGTTCTGGATGACGGCTCTCGTCACGTCCTCCAGCACCATGACCACGGGCAGCGGCGCGCCGTCGTCCTCGCCGGCCTCGTCGCCGTCCTCGCCCTCCGCTTCGCCGACGAGGTCGACGAACCCGACGGGCTGCAGCCCGTAGCGAGGGTGCTCGGTGAAGACGCCCGCGACCGTACGGGCGAGCCGCCCGCTGCCGACGATCAGCGCCGGACGCGGCCGGCGCCGTGCCTTGATCCGCCGGAAGCAGTGCACCAGGGCGCGTGCCATACCCGCCAGGGCGGCGTTCGCGGCGACGGCGGCGAGCAGGACGCCCCAGTTCAGTGCCGCCGGACGGTCGAAGGACGCGAGGAGCGCTGCGGCCACGCACCAGGCCAGCGCCGCACGGGCGGCCAGCGCGGGAAGCTCGTCGAGCGCGTACGCCCGCAGCCCCGGCCGGTACAGGCCCGCCTGCGCGTTGAGGGCGAGCGCGCCGAAGACGACGGGCCCGAGCAGCAGGCTGTCCGCGTCGGCCCCGCCGACGGCCGCGACGACGGAAACGGAGGCGGCCGCGTCTGCGACGGCCAGCGCCGCAGCGCCACGGTGCCGAAGCCGCAGGAGGTTCCGCCGCTTGCGCAGGCTGCCGACGGGCGGGGGTACGGTCCGGTCGCCCGCCTGCTGCGGGGGCCGCACCACGACGCCCCCGTCCGGTCCCGCCACAGAATCCGGACGGGTCGCGACGCGCGCGTTGCTGGATCTCTCGTCCGTGCCGTCCGTCGTCATTGTCCCGCCCGCCAACTGCCCCTGGGGGCCGGTACGTCGAGCAGTTCCCGGTACAGGCGCAGCACGGATTCCGCGGTCCGGCGCACGTCGAAGTCCGCCCGTACGTGCTTGCGTGCGGCCTCACCCATGAAGTCCCGCAGCTCCGGCTCGCCCAGCAGGCGTGTGACCGCGTCGGCCAGTGCCTGTGCGTCGCCCGGCGGTACCAGGCACTGCTCCTGCTGGCCGGGGGGCAGGCACTCCCGGGCGCCTCCCACATCGGTGACGACGACGGGGCGCCCGCAGGCCATCGCCTCGAGCGGAGTGAGCGCCATGCCCTCCCAGCGGGAGGGCAGCACGACCAGATCGGCCGCCGCGTACCAGCGGTCGACCTCGTCGCTGGCGCCGGCGAACAGCACCCGGTCCGGGGCGGCCGCCGTCAGCTCACGGCGGTCCGGGCCGTCGCCGACAAGTACGAGCCAGGCACCCGGCACGCGCTCGGCGACAGTCGCCCACGCTTCCAGCAGGATCCGCTGCCCCTTCTGGCGGCACAGGCGGCCCACGCAGACCACGAGCGGCGCCTGCGCCGGCACCTCGCTCAGCAGGGGCGACGCGGCACGCGCCTCGTCCCGTCCCTCGGTCTCGGTCTCGGGCACGCCGTTGTGCACGACTGCCCAGCGCGCCGTCACTCCGGCCCGCTCTCCGGTACGGCGTTCGGCCTCGCTGACGCACAGGACGCGGTCCGTCCAGCGCGCGGCGCAGCGCTCCCAGGCGCGGGCGAGCCGTGCCGTGAGTCCTCCGACGGCTTCGAACGACCATGCGTGCGGCTGGTACACGGTGGGGACCCTGCCGCGCAGGGCCAGCCGGGCTGCCAGTCCGGCCTTCGCGCTGTGGACGTGCACCACGTCGGGGTCCACGCGCCGGATCAGCCGGTACGCCCGCCGGGTCTCGGCGGCGACGTGGGGGCCGAGCTCTCGCTCGGCCGCCCACACTTCCACTTCCGCACCCGCCGCCGCGGCCTGCCGGGAGAGGCTTCCGCCCTCCGGGCAGCCCACGACGACGCGTACGCCTTCCTTCGTCTGGGCCCCGACCAGGTCGGTCACGACCCTGGCCACCCCGCCTTCGACCGGTTGTGCCAGATGAAGGACCGTGAGCCGGTCTCTTCGTTCTCTGCGCTGGGAAAGCACCCGAACGTCTCCTCAACGTCACTACCGGACGGAATTCTTCGCGGAATGGGGGAATCGCGGATTTCAGCGGCGGGCGTCGACCTGCGTGTAGAGAGCGCCGAGCAGGTAGTCGTCCTTGCCGGGTGTGAACCGGAAGAGGAGGCTGTTCCCGCCGGGGCGCAGAGCCTCCCGCGCGTCGAACCGGTCGGAGTCGTATCCGAGCGTGTTGCGGTGGGCGGGAACGCGTCCCGGTACCTGGCGCCCGCTGTTGGTGATCGTCGAGTTGAACGCGTCGGCCTTCGGGTTCGCCGAATTGGAGAGCGGCGTGCCCTTGCGCTTGTTGGCGGAAAGGAGGACGGAGTCTCCGGTGGAACCGCGGTCGCCGTCGTAACCGACGACACCCACCGCCCCCTTGGCGCCCGGGGCGAAACTCGTCGGGCGCGTCGCGATGGGCACGCCGTCGGAGCGGCTGTCCGACGCGGCGAATCCGTCCCACACGCTCAGGTGCCGGACCGGCGACTTGTCGTGCTCGTACGCCACCACGAGCGTCCAGCCGCCCCAGGCACCGGCCTTGGAGTGGCCCTTGGCGACGTTGAGCTGCGCCACCGTGTAGGTGCCGGGGCCGCTGTTCCTCACCAGGTTCGTCACGTTGGCGGAGGCCTGGTAGGCGTCCGGCCCGCCCGTGCGGCTGTGCTTGCTGACCGTGTCGGCCTTGAGCGCGCGGTACGAACCGCGGGGCTCGGCCATCAGCACCCGGCCGTTGTCCTTGGCGGGCTTGATCTCTCCGACGCGGAGATTGCCGCCCCAGTACAGGCGCGCGTACCTGACCCGGGAGTTCTCGGGCATGCGCAGGGACGCCCGCGTTGAGTTGTACGTGTTCGGGTCACCGTCGACGTCGGAGTAGAACATGTCGTATTCGCTGTTCCGGCCCGGACCGCCGTTCTGCACCGAGTTGCAGGGAGCAGCGTTGCCCACCGGTTTGCGGCATGTGATCGACGCGTTCGCGGCAGTCGCGATTCCGCCGTGGAACGTCGCGTGATAGCGCTCCTTGAGCGCCTGACGCGGTTCGGGTGCCGACTGGGATGTCGCCGGGGGCGACAGCGACACCGTCGCGGCCGCGCAGAACACCACGCACCACAGCCCGCGCACCGCTGACTTTCTCTTGTCCACCATGGATGCCTCCGCCTCCCGTCACGAAACAGAGAGACCTTTACAAAGGCGATCATCCAAATTCTGGCGGCGCGCCGGTCATCTTTACCTTTTCACTGACTAGCGGACACTCGGAGGTGCGCATGAGACCGAATGGGTCACGGAAAATCCCCGTCGAATACTCGGATATGGTCGGTCCCATGCCGCTCACGTTCGAACTCGACCCGCCCGTCAACGCTCAACTGCGAGACGAACTGTGCACGTTGTGGGCCGACGTGACCAACGCCGGAGGTGCCGTCGGCTTCGTGCCACCGGTGACACCGGAGGCGATACGCCAGGACCTCATGGCCCACCTCGTCTCCGTCGATGCCGGCCGGGCACGGATGCTGGTCGGCCGCGACGAGCAGGGCTCGGTCGCCGCCGGCGCGTTCCTGCTCCTCAACGCGCACCGGCTCAAGCGCCACTGGTGCTCCGTCTACACCGTGATGGTGCGTCCCTCACTCCAGGGCAGGGGTCACGGGCGGGACCTGATGTCCGCGATCGAGAAGACGGCCAGGGGAATGGACGACATCACCGCCCTGCGCCTGACCTGCCGCGGCGGTCTCGGCCTGGAGCGGTTCTACGAGGCCTGCGGATACCGCGAGGTCGGGCGCCTGCCGGACGCGATCAAGGTCGCGGACGATGACTTTCGCGACGACGTCACGCTCTGGATGGACCTCGCATAGAGCCCGGACGTTCGGCGGCCACCGCCGAGGGGAGCGGCGGTCGGGGGAAGGGGCCGGAGTGATCGTCTCCGGCGCTGTGTTTGACTGGATGGGGCCGCCCGGTGCCAGGCAGCAGCCGCACCGAGCCCCCGGCGCCGGAGAAGGAACGGCGCACGTGTCACCCGAGAAGTCCGGAGAAGACCCTCGTGAGCAGCAAGTCGCACGCAACGCTCCGCTACACCGCCATGCGGGCCGGCGTCTTCGCCGGCTGCCTCCTCGTCGTCGCCGTTCTCGCGTACACCGGGATCATCCCCGAGGGCATCGGCAGGTCCAACCCGCTGTGGGTCGTGCTGCTCGCGCTCGTGGTCTCGGCCCCGCTCAGCTTCGTACTGCTGCGCAAGCAGCGCGACGCCATGTCGGAGCAGCTCGTCAGCGGCGTGGACCGGGCCAAGGAACGGCTCTCGGCGAACCAGAGCCAGGAGGACGGCGTCGCGTAACGGCGCGATCGCCGGCGCCCGGCGCACCGGGCCTCGCCTCGTACGAGGCTCGTCACACGCTCTTAACAGCCGCTGGGAATGGCGCCTCCACCGCGCGGCGTTGTGGGTGCTCGTAACGCCCCGGTGGAGTTCTTTCCGGGGACCCGAAGACCCACTTTCCAGCGGGAGTCGACCGTGCCCTCGTCCTCAGAAACCCCCGGCTCGTCGGAAATCACCTCAGGCACCTCGGCCCGTGATTCCGCTGGGCCTCCGTCCCCATCCTCGTCGTCGCGCGGACGGATACCCGGAGTCCCGTTCTGGGCCCAGATCCTGTTGGGGCTCCTCCTGGGCGTGCTGCTCGGCTGGGTCGCGCGCAGCGGCGACATCAGCTGGCTGGCAACGGCACTCACGAAGACCGGCGAGATATTCGTCCAGCTGCTGAAGCTGGCGGTCGCTCCGCTCGTCTTCTTCGCGATCATGGTCTCGATCACGAACCTGCGCAACGTGCACAACGCCGCGCGGCTCGCCACGCGGACCCTGCTGTGGTTCATGGCCACGTCGCTGATCGCCGTGGCCATCGGCCTCCTCATCGGCCTGCTCACGAACCCCGGTGCGGGCACGGGCCTCTCGACCGACGACGCCGGGAAGCCCGAGGAGTCGGGTTCGTGGCTGGACTTCCTCACCGGGATCATCCCGACCGACATCATCACGCCGTTCACCGAACTTCAGGTGCTGCAGATCGTCTTCATGGCCGCCGTGGTGGGCGTCGCCGCGCTCAAGCTCGGAGAGAAGGCCGCACCGCTGCTGTCGGTGGGCGAGGCCGTGCTGGCCCTGTTGCAGAAGGCGCTGTGGTGGATCATCCGGCTCGCGCCGATCGGCACCGTCGGCCTCATCGGCACGGCGATCAAGGACTACGGCTGGGATCTCATCGGCAAGTACGCCACGTTCACCGCCGACATCTACATCGGCTGCGCCCTCGTCCTCTTCGGTGTGTATCCGCTGCTGCTGGCCACCGTCGCGAAGGTCAACCCGCTGCAGTTCTTCCGTGGCGCGTGGCCGGCGATCCAGCTGGCCTTCGTCTCCCGCTCGTCCGTGGGCACCATGCCCCTCACGCAGAAGGTGACCGAACGGCTCGGCGTCCCCCGCGAGTACGCGTCCTTCGCGGTGCCCTTCGGCTCGACGACGAAGATGGACGGCTGCGCCTCGGTCTACCCGGCGATCGCGGCCATCTTCATCGGCGAGTTCTACGGCATCGAACTGGGCCTGCGCGAATACCTGTTGATCGTCTTCGTCTCCGTCATCGGCTCCGCCGCCACCGCGGGCCTCACGGGCGCCACGGTCATGCTCACCCTGACCCTCTCCACGCTGGGCCTTCCCCTCGCGGGCGTCGGCCTCCTCCTGGCGATCGACCCGATCCTGGACATGATGAGGACGGCGACGAACGTGGCGGGCCAGGCGGTGATTCCGGTGCTGGTCTCGGCGCGGGAGAAGATCCTGGACCGCGACAAGTACGCGAGCGCGCGGGGGGCGAGGCTGGATGCTTTCGAGCCTGAGGTGCAGTCAGCCGCGGCGGCGTAGCTACCCCGAGGGATCGGCGGCTGCCCGCCTGTCCGCGGCGGCGCGTCGAGACACCCTCGTTGCAGACCGGACTCGTCGTTCGCCGAGCGCGGCTACGACCACG
Organism: Streptomyces bathyalis; assembly: GCF_015910445.1. NCBI lineage: Bacteria > Bacillati > Actinomycetota > Actinomycetes > Kitasatosporales > Streptomycetaceae > Streptomyces > Streptomyces bathyalis. The sequence continues at coordinate 2,979,529 of NZ_CP048882.1, read as the reverse complement.
GCATCCACCGCGATCAGGTCCGCGCCCGCGGGCTCTGCTTGAGGCTCGAGCGGAGCCTGCAGGTGCCGTGTCACCGCGCTGAATGCCACCGAGGCTGCACGCGCGAGGGCCGCGTGGCCCTCGCTGCGGCTGATTCCCATGGCGGGCTCAGCCTGCCTGGGTACCTTCGCGGTCTTCGAGCGCGGTGATGGCGGAGGCGGTCAGGCTGTGGATGATGTGGTCGCGCATGAGCTGGGCTGCGTCCCCAGCCTGGCCGGCCTTGATGAGTTCAACGAGGTCGTGGTGCTCCTGGAGGTCCCGCGTCCGGGGTTCGTCGCCGGGCGGAAGTTCGAGGCCGAGGCGGCGGTAGCGGTCGGACTTGTCCCACAGGTCGTCCAGGAGGCGGATGAGAACGTCGTTGTGGGAGGCGCGGTACAACGCCTGATGAAAGGTGCGATGGGCGGTGAGCGCATCCTCGCCCCACTGGCGCGTGACGGGGAGCAGGTTGTCGACCGCATGTTGCATGGCGGTGATGTCCTCGGGAGTGCGCCGTGTCGCGGCGAGTTCGGCCGCCGTGGGATCCAGCGAGAGCCGTACCTCGAAAAGTTGCCGCGCCTCCTCGGAGTTCATGGAGGACACCCGGACGTCGCGGTGGGTCTCGACGTCGACCAGCCCCTCGCTGCTGAGCCGCCTGATGGCCTCGCGCAGGGGCGTGATGCTCATGTTGAGGGAGCCGGCCAGTTCGTACTGGGCCAACCGTGAACCGGCCGGGATGGCGCCGGAGAGGATCTGGCGACGGAGCTCCGAGTAGGCAAGATCGCTCTTGCTGAGGAAAAGGTTCGTGCCTTCCATCGCCCCTGCGGATCCCTCCCGATGTCCTAGCCCTTGACAGCGCCTCTTCGGTCGTCTCACTCTAACATCCTCGCAACTTATAAGATATTAGAGAGGTCCGAGTGAAGATCACTGCTGTCTACGAAGGCACCGTCCCGATCAGCTCCTCAATCCGGAACGCCTGGATCGACTTCAGCTCCATGGACTGCTCGATCGTGGCGATCGTCAGTGACGTCATCCGCGACGGAAGGCCCGTCGTGGGGTACGGCTTCAACTCCAACGGCCGCTACAGCGCGGGGGAGATCCTGCGCCGGCGCATCCTGCCGCGGCTGATGGACGCCGAGCCCGGCAGCCTGCTGGACGAGCAGGGAGAGCTGGATCCCGCCAGGGCATGGGAGATCATGCTGCGCAACGAGAAGCCCGGTGGACACGGGGAACGTTCGGTCGCGGTCGGTGTGGTGGACATGGCACTGTTCGACCTCGCTTCCAAGATCGCGGACAAGCCGCTGTACCGGTGGCTCTCGGATCGCTACGGCGACGGCGAGCCCGACGACTCGGTCTTCGTCTACGCCGCTGGTGGCTACTACGCCCCGGGCAAGTCCCTGGGCGATCTGCAGGACGAGATCCGCGGCTTTCTCGACCTGGGGTACGACGTGGTCAAGATGAAGATCGGCGGCGCCGGCCTGGCGGAGGACCTGCGGCGAATCGAGGCCGTCATCGACGTCCTGGACGGGGACGGGTCCCGGCTTGCCGTCGATGTCAACGGCCGCTTCGACCTGGCCACCGCGCTGGAGTACGGACGGGCGATCGAGCCCTACGGCCTCTTCTGGTACGAGGAGATCGGCGACCCACTGGACTATCGCCTCAACGCCGTGGTCGCCGAGAACTACTCCGGCCGGATAGCCACCGGCGAGAACCTCTTCTCCCTGCAGGACGCCCGCAACCTCATCCGTTACGGCGGCCTCCGTCCTGACCGTGACGTCATCCAGGTCGATCCGGCGCTGAGCTACGGCCTGGTGGAGTACCTGCGCATACAGGACATGCTGCGTCAGCACGGTTGGTCCTCACGCCGCTGCATCCCGCACGGCGGACACCAGTTCTCCCTGCACATCGCCGCCGCTCTCAAGCTCGGCGGCAACGAGTCCTATCCCGGCGAGTTCCAGCCCACCGGCGGCTTCGCCGACGGCGCAGTCGTCGAGAAGAGCCAGGTCGGCCTCACCGACACCCCGGGAGTTGGCTTCGAAGGCAAGGCCGCCTTCCACAGGGTGCTGCGCGAGCTGCACACCTGACCGCATCGAGCCCAAGCCGCCCGAACGACCCAGGAGTTCAGGCCACCAGCGCACAACTGCATCTGCGCACCACACATCACCCGGGACGCGGACTGCCTCTCGTCCCCTGCACTTCACAGGACAGGGACTTCAGCATCATCGCAAGGGAGCACGAACCATGACCTCCACCACCACCGCCTCCGATCGCCCGCTGCGATCGCGGCTGAACCGACTCATCCGTGAGCTGTGGTTCCAGGTGGTGCTGGCGGCAGTCCTCGGGATCGCCGTCGGCACCGCCGCACCCGGCTTCGGAGAAGCCCTCAGCCCGCTCAACGACTGGTTCATCGCACTGGTCAAGATGATCGTGATACCCGTCGTCTTCTGCGTGGTCACCACCGGCATCGCCTCCATGGACAACCTGCGCAAGGCCGGCCGGATCGGCGTGAAGGCGATCGGCTACTTCCTCGTGCTGTCGCTGGCATCGATGCTGATCGGCCTGGTCGTCGCAAACGTCTTCCAACCCGGCGCCGGGCTCGACGTCGACCCCTCGACGCTGAACACTGACGATGTCCCCAAGACGAGCGAAGAACACGCCACCTTCACCGGGTTCATCTCTTCCCTGATCCCCACCTCGCTGTTCGGTGCGCTCACGGGGGACGCGATCCTGGCTGCCCTGCTGGTCTCGATCGTCTTCGGGATAGCGCTGAACATGGCCGGGGAGGAGGCGGCCCCACTGACCAACGGCATCCGCGCCCTCTCGGACGTGGTGTTCCGGATCGTTGGCTGGGTGATGCGGCTGGCTCCTGTGGGCACCTTCGGTGCCCTGGCAATGGTGGTCTCCACCTACGGTGCCGAGAGCCTGAAACAACTCGCCTATCTCATCGTCCTGTTCACCGCCACCTGCATCGTCTACGTCCTGGTGCTGCTGGGCGCCATCATGCGGATCTGCGGCCTCGGACTGTTCGCTCTCATGCGGTTCCTCAAGGCCGAACTGCTCGTAGCGCTCAGCACCTGTTCCAGCGAGGCCGTCCTGCCGCAGCTCGTACGCAAACTGGAGACCCTCGGCGTCGGCCGGCCCGTGGTCGGCATCGTCATCCCTTCCGGCTTCTCCTTCAACCTTGACGGCTCCGCGGTCTACCTGACGATGGCCTCCATGTTCATGGCCCAGGCCGTCGGCATCGACCTGTCCTGGCAGCAACAGCTGGTCATGGTGGGGGTCATGATGCTCACCAGCAAGGGCACTGCCGGCATCGCGGGCGGCGCGTTCATCGTTCTCGCCAGCACCGTCACCGCAGTCGGCCACATCCCCCTGGCCGCCCTGTCACTGATCGTCGGGATCGACCGCATCCTCAACGAGGGCCGGGTCTTCATCAACGTCCTCGGCAACGCCATCGCCACCATCGTGATCGGCAAGTGGGAGAACGATTTCGACAGCACCCAGGCCCGCTCCATGCTCTATCCCAAGAACACGCCCCCATCGCCGGAAACAGCCGAAGAGACCAAGGCCCCTGCCGGCACCTGACCAAATCGGCTCTCCATCGGCTTCGGAGCCCACTGATCGATGGCCAGTACGGCAGCTCGTCGCCCTTCGAGCCGGAGCCGGAGCCAGAGCCCGCGGCCGCGGTGGCGTGGCCCGGTCCAGGTGCAGGACTCGTCAACTCCCCCTGCTCCGTGTTCTAACGGGCCCGGGTCAGGGGGCGGCGAGGAACTCGCGGACCTGGCGGGCGATGTCCTCGGGTTGTTCCGAGCCCACGGCGTGGGAGGCGTCCTCGTGGACCACGACGGTTCCGTTGCGCAGACGGCGCTCGGCGACCTGGCGGGAGGCGTCGATGTCGTGCATGACGGAGTCGCCGGCGAGGATGGCGAGCACGGGCATCTTCAGACCTGCCAGGTCGTCTTCGGAGATCAGGGTGGGCTGGGGAAGCTTGATCGCGTAGGTGCTCATGGCGGTCTCGGTCATGCGGGCCAGGGGTACGTCCTCCACCGGTGCGCCGCCGGCGGTGTAGGAGTTGAACGAGTCGCGCCAGGACTTGGGCAGCCAAGGCACCGAGGCAGGGATGGCCCTCACCGCCGTCTCCGCGGGCATGCCGCTGAAGGTGTAGACCGGGTCGATCAGCATCAGGGCGTTGATCCGTTCCGGGTGGTGGACAGCCAGATTCGTGGCAGTCCATCCGCCTATGGACAGGCCCAGAACGTTGAACTTCTCCTCGGGCAGCGCCGCGAGGGTCCGGTCGAGCCACGCGGCGTTGTCGGCGTCGGTGGCGATCGGGGCCTCCTGCACGCTCATGCCGGGCTCACCGAGCAGGTCCACGGCGTACACGTCCGCGACTTTCAGCAGGGAGGGCATGTTGTCCGCCCACACGGGGGTGGGCGAGGAGCGACCCGGCAGCAGCACCAGCGGATCGACGTCGTCGCGGCCTGTGCCCTCGAACTTGTAGACCCGTACGAACCCGAATCGGGTACGGACGTCCAGGGTCCTGTCCGGCTCCGGCATGTCCTCCATGGCGGCCTTGTAGTCGCGCAGGAACTCCTGTTGTGCCTGCGCGGAGTTCCAGTGGCCGACGGGAGAGGGGGTGCGCAGCGCGAAGGCCGCGGTGAGCACCGTGACCACGACGACGGCGGCAGTGATCGCGAGCATCGTGCGTCGTCGTCGCTTCCAGCCGGGCTTGCGGTCGGGCCGGCCCCGCGACGGTTTGGTGCCGTCGTCCTGCTGACGCCTTCCCATCGTGCTTCCCCCTGCTCGTCGTCCGAAAAATTTGACCGCGTGGTCAAAGATTAGCAGGCTGCGGGTAGCCTCCTGCCATGGCAGGACGACGCCCAGGGGGTAAAGGGCCGAGCCGCATCGAGCGGGAACGGCGTGCCCAACTGACCAGAACCACGATCGACTTGGTCACCGAGCACGGGTACGCCGCCGCCTCCCTCGCGCGGATCGCGCAGGCCGCCGGGGTCACCAAAGGCACGGTCGTCTACCACTTCGCGACGAAGGACGCCGTACTGGAGGCCGCGTATCAGCAGGTCCTCAACGAGCTGGTGGCCGACGTCGGGCAGGCCGTGGACGCGGTCACCGCCGAGCAGGCACCGGCCGCCTATGTCCGGCGGATGGTCGGGCACTTCGCCGAGCACCCCAAGCACGCCCGCATGATCGTGGAGTCGAGGCTGCATCAGGTCAGCAAGGACGAAGACACCCCCGCAGGGGCCACCGGGCCTGCGCGCGCGGAACGCCGGCAACCCCTCGCCGCCCTGTTGACCGAGGCGCGAGGGGACCGCAGCCGAGCCGAGGGCCGCGACATGCGCACACTGGCCGTCCTCGTGGGCGGGATGATCGACGCTGTCGTGGCCGAGGGGCTGGACGATCCCACCTACGACATGCAGGCGGCCGCCGAGACGATCGTGCAGATGCTGGAGGCCGAGCTCTTCTAGGGCGCTCCGCCCATGGGGGCCTTCGACCCCGAGTCGCGGCCGGCGCCGTGGCGGCGTAGCACCGTCCTGGCGCACGGCCCGTCAACGCACCGCTCGTCAACTCCCTTGGCTCCTCCGCGAGTCGGGGGAGTTGCCGGTGTCCCCGTCCCGTGGCGCGCGTACTCGGCGGGCATCGGCGGTGCGGCGTCCCCTGCCGCCGTGGACTGTCCACGGCCGCACCGTCCTGCGTCTTGAGACGGCCCCTGGGGACACGGAGGGCGACAGCAAGTTCCTTCGGCAGCGGCTGAAAATGGCCACCTCAGCTGAAAAAAGTAGCCATGTCACCCAACGGGTATCGGCCACTTCCGGTACGCGCACCCCTGACCTCGGTCATTCCACTTTCACCGGTTCTTCACATGGGGGCCTCGCTGGTTCGCAGTTCGGCCATGATTCCGTCGCCCGATCCTGCGTAGTCGAATAAGCGCCAGCTCACATCGCTGCATTGCCCGTGGTTCAAGCCCCGCTTACGGTAAGCGCTGCGACATGGGGTTCTGACCAAGCCGACCAGGTCATACGCAGCCGAACGCTCAGGCGCGTGACCGCTGCCACGGGGGATCGGGAAGTGGACCTGCCATCAGACAGACGTGTTGATCACGACGGGTCTCGCGTCTGCTGCGGAGGCATCAGCGTGCCGTCATGGGTGCGCGCCGCAGATCTGTCTCTTCTGACCGCCCGTGAGCGCGAAGTTCTCGTCGCGCTGGGCGACTGCCTGCCGAACTCCGTCATAGCCGGCCGTTGGCACGTGGCCGAGCGAACGGTCAAGAAGCATGTGGCCAGCGTGTTCACCAAGCTGGAGATCTCCTCACGCGCGCAGGCGGCCGTGATTGCGAACTACCGGAAATGCATCGAACAGTGCCCCTGAGGACACTAGCGGCATCTGTCATGAGCATGGCATTTTTCACCGGGTCAACATCAACCGCAGAGGAGAAGAACTGTGTCTGCGTCAACTCTCGTACGGGAACCCGGGACCGCCGAGCCGGTGAGGGCGAAGTCCGCCAGTGCGGCCACGTCCGCGTCGATCGCTGCGTACGTGGCGGCCACCACGGCGCCCGAGCGTGCCCTCGCGTCGATCAGATCCAAGGTCGACAAGGGGCTTCTCCGCTACGACGCGTGGTTCCTGATCTTCACCGCCGTCATTCTCGGCCTGGGCGCCACCATCTACGCCGGCCTGGTCATCTGGTGCGTCGTCTACCAGGACAAGAGCTTCACCGGCAGCTGGTCCTTCAAGGACTTCGGTCTGAAGGTCAGCGCCGAATGCGTGTAGCTGCCTGACAGCTGATTCGAACGGTGTCCAGGAAGCCCGGGCCGCATCCGGGCTTCCTGGACACCACCCTGGTTGACGGACTCGGTAAAGGAATCCCGCGACAGTGTCTCTCCTGAATGTCAACGACGTCAGCTACTCCTACGACGGCATTGTCAACGTCCTGCTGGACGTTTCCTTCACGGTCGAGGAAGGCACGATCGTCGGTCTCGTCGGTCCCAACGGTTCCGGCAAGTCCACACTGATCAAGAACATCTTCGACCTCGTCCGTCTTCAGTCGGGATCCATCCGGATCGGCGGCCACGAGCACGCCCGGCCCGAGGCGAAGAAGCAGGCCATCTACCTCTCCAGCAACGACTACCTGCCCGAGTTCCTCACCGCCCGCGAGTACATCTCCATGATGGGCAAGCTGTTCGGCCTCGACGTCGACCACGGTGAAGCGCTCGGCCTGTTCCGCAAGTTCGCCATGGAAGGCCGCTACGACGACCTCATCGAGGATTACTCGCACGGTATGCGGAAGAAGACGCAGCTGGTCTCCGCGCTCGTCATCCGCCCGCCGCTGCTCGTCATCGACGAGACCCTCAACGGCATCGACATCGAAGCGCTGCACCTCGCCGAAGGGGAGTTCAGGAAGGTCCGCGACGAGGGCCGCTCCGTCCTGCTGTGCACGCACGACTTCGCCGTGCTGGAGCGCCTGGCCGACAGGACCCTCTTCCTCGACCTGGGTTATGTGGTGCGTGACGAGCAGACGAAGGACCTGGTCGAGGAACACGGATCGGTTGCCGCCATGGTTTTCGACTACCTCGAAACGTCCGAGCGATGACCGGCGTACGGCTGAAGCACTCGGCTGTCCTGGCCAGGATGCTCTTCGTCTTCTTCCTCCGCCGGGTGCTGCGGGCCGGCTTTCTGAGGTCCACCCCGGTCAGGGTGTTCGTGATGGCGGCGGCGGTTGTGCTCCTGGGCGCCATGTGCACCGCCTCCTACTACTTCCTGCGGCCCATGGCAGGCGAAGCAGCCGTGTGGCGGCTGCTGTTCGACACCGCGACGGTGTCCATCCTGCTGTGGGTGCAGATCGCCTTCCTCCTGGTGAAGGTGCTGTTCATCAACGCCGAAGGGATGCTCAGGCTCAGCTACCAGCTGCCCGTCACCAACCGGGAACGGTCGGCGGCGTTCCTCCTCTACGAGGCAGCCATGACGGCCCTGGTCGCCGCCGCGGGACTGGTCTCCCTCTCCGTGAGCGCGCTGATCATCCTCGGACCGTCCGCGAGCGGATACATCACCGCGTCGGTCGTTCTGCCCGTCGTCCTGGCCTACCTGGGCCTGTCCGTCCTCTACCAACTGCTGACCAGGCTGTGGATGTTGCTGGGGCTCAGCAGGATGGCGGGCATCCTCAACGTGCTGGCCCTGTTCGCGATGCTCGCGTACTACTTCGGGCAGATGACGCCGATGATCTCGGACGTCTCCGGCGCGTACCTCAGCAAGCGGACCGAGTACACGTGGGTCACGTCGGTGTCCTGGGCCTGGAACGAACAGGGGCCCTGGCTGACGCTGGCCGCCGGGGCGGCACTGTCGGCCCTGCTCGTGGCCCTGGTCTTCGCGCTCGCCCCGAACCAGCATGTACGTCAGGCCCGATACCTGAAGCTTCCCGGAAGCGTGCGGCTGCGAGGCGTTCTCGGGCCTTACGACTGGTGCCTGCTGCGCAGCGCGCAGACCGTGGCCGCCGCCGCGATGGCGCTGGCCGTGTTCGCCTACCTGCTGCTGTCCGAATCCTCGGTGAACCCCCTGTGGGGCCTCGCCGCCCTGTCCTTCGGCGGCCTCTACCAGTTCACGGCCACACAGCAGTTGAGGGTGCTGCCGGGTGCGCAGGAGCCGGCCTGGCGGGTCTATGTGCGGCTCATCAGGGCGCAGCTGGTCCTGCTCGCCCTGTTCGCCGTGCCCGCCTTCGCGATCACGGTCGCGCTCTTCCCGCACCTGCTCCTCTCCAGCGCCGTGGCACTGGCGTCCTGCGTGGGCGGAGCGGGGGTGACCACCTGCATCAGCATCGTCTTCCCGGCAGAGAAGGACAACCCGTTCTCGGTGTTCCTGGGGCTGTCGGTGTTCATCGTCGTTGTCGGCCTGTCAGTGATCGGCCTGGGTCTGCTCAGTCTCCCGCCCTGGGCGGTGGTCGTCTGCCTTTCCGGGGGAGCCGTCGCGTTCGTCTGGTACGCGATCCAAGGAATCCAAACAAGCGAGTCGAGGAGAAGGAATGATCAAGGCCATGTCGGTAGTGAAGTCCGCTCTGGGGGCCGCGCTGCTGACGCTGGGCACCGCAGTGGTGACCCTTCTCGTCCTTATGTTCTCAACGGGTCCTGACCAGATCGTCGAACGGAAGGCGCTCTTCGGGTCGATGGTCTTCGAGACCGTGAAGAAGGACAACGGGGCGCTGGGCATCACCGCGGGCGTCGACAATCCGGTCCCGCTCGTCGTCCTGTTCATCTTGCTGACGGCCTTCCTGACCATGACCGCGGCCATCTACCGGGGGTTGAAGCAGCGCCGTGAGCAGCTCCTCAACGAGTCGGGCAGATGACCTGAAGGTCCGCACCGTCGCCTTGGCGGTGGCCGCGCAGGTGTGGCCTCTGCTGGCGTTGGTCGGTGGCCTCCTGGCCGCGGCCCTGGCCTGGATGGCGCGTTCCGGTGACGCCGTACCGGCCACCATGGCTTGGGTGTTGCTGGTCAAACCGGCCGCCCTGGGCATGGTGGTCGGGTTCGCTCTGCACGAGTCGGCGCACGTCGTCGTCCTCAAGCGGATCCGTACGGTCACTCACATCACGATCGAGCGGTCAGCGTTGCGCACGTCGGTCGTGCCGGAAGGGACCATGACCGCGCGGCAGGCGGCCGTGGTGGCCCTGGCCGGGCCGTCCGCCTGCGTCGCGGTGGGTGCCGTTCTGTGGATCTCGGGTCTCGACCGGTCCTTGTCCTGGTGGTACCTCGCGCACATCGTGTTCCTCTTGCCGTTCTTCGGCGACGGCCGAGCGCTCCGGCACGGTCTCCGCGCGGCGTCGGGCCAGACCGTCGAAGCAGAAGGGAACTGAAGTCCTGCGCGCTCCGCCGCGACCGCGTCCGCGCTCGTACTCGCAGATCATCTGCTTCGCAGCTCCTGGGGAAGCCCCAGCCAGTGCGTGGGGCCGTGCCTCATGGAGCGAGAGCCGTGAGCCAGTCGGTCAGGATCTGATTGGTCTCCCGGGGGCGTTCTTGCTGGATGAAGTGGCCGCAGCCCTCGAGGATGTGCGAGGCGGCGAGGGCGGGCAGCGTGGTGGGGTACTCCGTGATGGCGTTGGCCAGCCAGGTCGTGGAGGAGTCCAGGCTGCCGCCGATGAACAGGGACGGCTGGGTGATGGGGGCGCTCTCGAAGGCGGCGAGGTCCTCCCAGTCCCGGTCCATGTTCCGGTACCGGTTGAGGGCTCCGGCCATGCCGGTGCGTTCGAACTCCCCGGCGTAGACGTCAAGTTCGTGTTCGCTGAGCCAGGCGGGGAGCCGGCCGGCGGGGAAGCGGTCGCGCAGCATGCCGTCACGGCTGACGAAGTGCGGGTCCGGCGCGCCGGGAGAGGGCATGGTGTCGGCGGACAGGGCCGCGAAGAAGCCCGCGAGCCAGCCGCGGACGTCGGGCTCGATCTCGGCTTCGGCCCGGCCCGGTTGCTGGAAGTAGGAGACGTAGAACTCGTCCGTGCCGCCCATCTGCGCGAAGACCTCGCTGGGCCTGGGGCCGCCGGGCGGCGTGTAGGGCACACTCAGCAACCCGACCGCGCGGAACACTTCGGGCCGGACGAGGGCGGAGGTCGCGGCGATGGTCGCGCCCCAGTCGTGCCCCACGATCACCGCGGACCGCTCACCCAGGGCCTCCACCACGGCCACGTTGTCCGACACCAGATCGAGCATCCGGTACGCCTCCACCCCGTCGGGCTTGGAGGAGCGCCCGTAGCCGCGGACATCGATGGCCACCGCCCGGTAGCCGGCGGCGGCCAGTGCGGGCAGCTGGTGACGCCAGGCGTACCACGACTCGGGGAACCCGTGCAGGAGCAGGACCAGAGGCCCGCTGCCCTGCTCCACCAGGTGTGTTCGGCCGGCCGGCGAGGAGACCAGACGATGGGCGCCGTCAGCGGCGGGTGGCTGAGACATGGTTCGTTCCTCCTGGTGGCGTCGGGCGGGGTGGTGCGGACGAGCAGTCCGGACCGGGCTGACGTCTCAGCGGTCAAGGGCGGCATCGACGATCATCCAGCCGACAGCGGGATGATCGCAAAATTCTTTGCCGGTTCAGCAATTCAGCGATACCCCGGCGGGCCGCCGTTGCGCCGACGTCATCGCCACGATCTGCAGCTCGCCGTGGCGGAGGAGGAGCGCCGCGCGGTACGTGACGAATCCAGAGGCCGGACGTTCCCGGTGATGGCCATCGCCGCTCCCATGACTCGGCTCAGCTCCGAAGACTGGGGGACCGTGGCGGGGTCGGCATACTGGCCGCACGGCTTACCGGAGGTTGGGCGGCGCTGTCCCGACGGAAAGGACGGCAGTCCCGGGCCCCGCATCCGATGCGCCGTCAGGTCCGATGCCTTGACGGCGCACAGGGTGGCACATGACCCCTGGCCCAACCTCGCCCGACCCACCAGCACCATGGAGGAGACCAAGTGACCGCCGACGGCAATGCTCACCGCCGTGAGCGTTATGCGATGGCGCTGTACGCGACGCTCGGGTTCTCCGCCGAGCGTCACCCCTGGGCGACCCTGGCCCCTGCCAGGCGTGAGGTCTGGTACAGGCGTGCCGACGCTGCCATGGCCCTGGCGGACGAGGAGATCGCGGAAGCCGTGCGCGCTTCGGAGTGAACATCCGTCGCGACCTCGCAGTGCCCTTCCGCAGGCAATCGGGACGGTCGGTCGGCCCTCGCCGAAAGGGGGTTCCGGAGAGCGGAGTCGACAGCCGCATCCAGTTCGACCGGCCGAGACGCAATGTGCCGAACCGCGGAAACCAAGTCACGGTCGCCGCTCGGGACTCCGGCTGCCGCCCCGGCAGGCGTACCCGCGAAGCACTGGACCTGTGTGCCGCGGGTACGCCGGTTCTCAACGGGTCCTCAACGGGTCCTCAACGGGTCCTCAACGGGCGGACTCCACTGCGGACTTGATGCGCTTGCCGAAATGGTCCGCCTCCTTGCGGGCCGCCTTCAGCGCGGCGCCGACGATCAGCTTGCCGGGCCCGTGTCCCGTCAAGGTGTTGAACAACCGCACCCGCGTCCTGCCGTCGCCCGCGGATTCCAGGTCTTAACCGCCCTCGCCCGTGACGAGGTTCTTCGACGTCTCCGTCCATCGGATGCTGCGGGGCGGATCGAATTCGGTGATCCGGAACTCCCTGTGGGTCTTCATCCCGGCGTCCTTGACCGTGCTGCGATAGACGGTATCGACGCCTGCCGGACCGTCCGTCGTCTTCGCGATCTCCAGGACCCGGGGGCTGAACTCCGGGTCGTTCTCACCATCCGCGAGGAAGGAGAAGACCTCCTCGATCGGCCGGTCGATCTCCGAGATCACTTCGAACTGTCCTGCCATCAGATCTCCACTCGTCGAGTCCGGGAAGGGAAGCGGGACAGCCGGTTCGTCAGTCGCATGAGGTTTCCGCGTCACCGGCCGGCACGTGCCCGGAAAGGCTAGCCGCGGGGTGTGACACCGGCCCGAGGCTCGTGGTGGGGGCGTGGCCGGCGGCAGGCGGTCGAATCGAAAGGACACGCGGTTCCTCGTGGAGGCGGCGACGGCGCCGTGTTCCCTGGCCCGGGACGTCGGCCTAGCATCGCCGGAGGCCCAACTCGAAGGCGGAGGGCGGAACATGAGCATCAAGCGTGTCGGCACCGGAACGCACACCGTGCTGGTTCTGCACGGCTGGTTCGGCTCGTCGCGGTCGTGGCAGGCCCTGCTGCCGCACCTGGACCGGGAGGCGTTCGGCTATGTGTTCCTGGACTACCGCGGCTACGGCGACCGTCGCGGCGAGACGGGCCGTTACTCGATTGCCGAGGCGGCGGGCGACGTGCTGGCCGCGGCCGACGAACTCGGCGTCGACTGCTTCTCGTTGCTCGGGCACTCGATGGGTGGATCGGTCATGCAGCGGGTGTACGCCGACGCGCCGGACCGGGTGAAGGCGCTCGTCGGCGTGTCGCCGGTGCCCGCGAGCGGTGTGCCGTTCGACGAGCAGAGCCGGCAGCTGTTCGAGGGCGCCGCCGACAGCCCCGCCAACCGCCGCGCGATCATCGACTTCACCACCGGGAACCGGCTCACCGGCACCTGGCTGGACGCCATGGTGCGGCATTCGCTGGAGCACTCGGACCGCGACGCGTTCGCTGCCTACCTTCCCGCCTGGGCGCGCACCGACTTCCACACGGAGATCAAGGGCAGCGACGTGCCGATCCAGGTGATCGCCGGGCGGCACGACCCCGCGCTGGGCGCCGAGACCATGCGGGCGACCTTCGGAGCCTGGTACCCGAACCTCGAGCTGGAGATCTTCCCCGACGCCGGGCACTACGCGATGGACGAGTCCCCGGTGGCCCTCGCCACCTGCGTCGAGCGCTTCCTGGGGAGGCATTGATGCCCCAACCCACGGCGAGACCCGATGTGTTCGACCCACGCGTGTTCGCACGCGGCATCCCGCACGACAGCTTCCGTCGCCTCCGCGACGAGGCGCCCGTCTGCCGGCAGGACGAACACGAGGTGGACGACTGGCCGGCCGGGCCCGGGTACTGGGCCGTCACCCGCTACCGGGACGTCCGTGCCGTGCTGCGCAACCCCGCCGACTATTCGTCCTGGCTCGGCGCCACCCAGATCCGCGACCCCGCCCCCGAGGACCTCGGCTTCATCCGGCGGATGATCCTCAACATGGACCCGCCCGAGCACAACAGGATCCGGCACCTGGCCGCCGCCATCTTCACCCGGCGGCGGCTGGAGCAGTTCACCGGGCAGATCACGGCACGCGCCACCGCTCTTCTGGACGCGGTCGCCGAGCGCGGGAGCTGCGACCTGCCACTCGACGTCACCGACGACTTCCCGCTCGCCAACCTCGCCGAACTGCTCGGCGTCCCCGCATCCGACCGCGACCTGCTGCTGAAGTGGACCAACCGGGTCATCGGCTACCAGGACCCCGAGCACGCCGACGTCGTACGCGACGCCGACGGACGACCGGTCAACCCGCGATCACCCGCGATGCTGCGCGACATGTTCGACTACGCGCACGAACTCGCCCGGCACAAGCGCAGCCACCCCTCGGACGACCTGATGACCGCGCTGGCCACCGCCACCGTCGAGGACGGCCGCCCGCTGACCGAGGAAGAACTGGCGATGTTCTTCTTCCTCGTCGTGATCGCCGGCAACGACACCGTGCGCAGCGCCCTGCCCGGCGGGGTCCTGGCCCTCCTGGAACATCCCGACGCCTACCGGCGGCTGCGCGCCGACCCCGGGCTGGTGCCCTCGGCCGTCGAGGAGATGCTGCGCTGGCACCCCCCGGTGCTCAGCTTCCGACGCACCGCCACCAGGGACACCGAACTCGCCGGGCAGCGGATCGCGCGGGGGGAGAAGGTCGTGGTCTACCACGCCTCCGCGCACTTCGACGAGCGTGCCTTCCCCGACCCGTACCGGTTCGACATCACCCGCGCGCCCAACGACCACCTGGCCTTCGGTCAGGGCCCCCACATGTGCCTCGGCGCGCACTTCGGCCGCATGCAGATGCGGATCTTCTTCACCCAGCTGCTCGCCCGCCTGCCGGAGCTGGAACTCGACGGGCCGCCGGTCCGCCTGAGTTCCAACTTCATCAACGGCATCACTCACCTGCCGGTGCGCTGGACACCGGCCCGCCCCGACGCCCGCCCACCGCTGACCGAATGAGCTGCAGCCGGCGGCACCATCCGGTCCCACCGGGCGACAGGCGCGGCGCGGTCACGTGCAGCCACCAGCCGCCCCCGGCCCTTGGGCCGTCCACACTGGAACTCGCCCTTGAGAGGGGGCAGTCGGCCGCCCGGAGCATGAGGCGACCGTCCCCCGCGTCACGATCGAAACCGAAGGAGGAACACCGGCTTGGCAGTGATGTTGTGCGGGTCCTTGGACACCAAGGCCCCTGAGTACGCATTCGTTCGCGACCTGGTGGTCGAGCGGGGGCTCGAGGTCGTGCTCGTCGATACGGGAGTGCTGGGGGAGCCCGGTCTCGAGGCCGACGTGACAGCCGCCGCCGTCGCCGAGGCTGCGGGAACGAGCCTGGAGGCGCTGAGAGCCCGGCAGGACCGAGGGCACGCGCTGGCGACGATGGCTGCCGGGGCAAAGGCCGTTGCCGATGACCTGCATGCGCGAGGGCGGCTCAGTGGCGTGCTCGCCCTCGGCGGCAGCGGCGGCTCCTCGATCGCCGCAACCGTCATGAAGTCGTTGCCCGTCGGTCTGCCGAAGCTGCTGGTCTCGACAATGGCTGCCGGGGATGTCTCCACCTACGTCGGCACCTCCGACGTCACGCTGATGTACAGCGTCGTCGATATCGCCGGCATCAACTCGATCTCCCGGCAGGTCCTCGCCAACGCGGCGGCAGCGGTCGCCGGGATGGCCGCCGCGTTCGACGCCCGGCGAACTGCGGGGGCGGCGCCGCAGGACAAGCCACTCGTCGCGGCGACCATGTTCGGCGTCACGACGGCCGCCGTGGAAACGGCGCGGCGGCGGCTCGAAGAACTGGGTTACGAGGTCCTGGTGTTCCACGCGACCGGCTCGGGCGGACGCACGATGGAGTCGCTCGCGGCCGAGGGCCATCTCTCGGGGGTGCTCGACCTGACCACGACGGAGATCGCAGACGAGGTCGGCGGCGGTGTGCTGTCCGCCGGTCCGGACCGGCTCACCGCCGCAGCCGTTGCCGGCGTGCCGCAGGTGGTCAGCCTCGGTGCACTCGACATGGTGAACTTCGGGGCCCGGAGCACGGTGCCTGAGCAGTTCGAGGGACGCACACTGCTGGCCCACAACGAGGCGGTGACGCTGATGCGGACGAGCACGGTCGAGGCCGCCGAGATCGGTGGCGTGGTGGGCAGGAAGCTCGCCGCGTCGACCGGCCCGGCCGCGTTGTTCGTACCGCGTGGCGGATTCTCGGCCCTCGACGCTCCAGGCGGGGCGTTCTGGGACCCGGAGGCGGACGCCGCGTGTGTCGGCGCTGCGCTCGAGGCGGTCGACGGCAGTTCCGTCGAGGTCGTCGACACCGAACTGCACGTCAACGACGCCGAGTTCGCGGAATCGGCTGCCGACCATCTGCACGGAATCATTCAGAGGAGGCGCCATGAATCGTGATCAGGCACTCGCCGCCTTCCGCAGCCAAATCGAGGAGGGGCGGCTGATCATCGGTGCCGGCGCCGGCACCGGGCTGTCCGCGAAGGCAGCCGAGGCAGGCGGCGTCGACCTGCTCATCGTCTACAACTCGGGGCGTTTTCGGATGGCCGGACGCGGTTCGCTGGCCGGCCTGCTGCCTTACGGCGATGCCAACGCGATCGTGCTGGAAATGGCCGGGGAGGTGCTGCCCGTCGTCGAATCCACTCCCGTCCTCGCAGGCGTCTGCGGCACGGACCCCTTTCGACGGATGCCGTGGTTCCTCGACCAACTGCGGTCGATCGGGTTCACCGGGGTGCAGAACTTCCCGACCGTCGGGCTCATCGACGGCGTCTTCCGCGCCAACCTGGAAGAGACCGGCATGGGCTTCGACCTCGAGATCGAGATGATCAGGCTTGCTGCCGAGCGCGAACTGCTCACCGCGCCCTACGTGTTCGACGCGGAGCAAGCCACAGCCATGGCGCAGGCCGGCGCCGACATCATCGTCCCGCACCTCGGCCTGACGACCAAGGGCAGCATCGGTGCCAGGACAACGATCACTCTCGACCAGGCTGTCGACCGCGTCCAGGAGATGCGCGACGCGGCCGTCGCAGTGGCGCCCCACATCCACGTGCTGTGCCACGGCGGGCCGCTCGCAGAGCCGGACGACGTGCGCTACGTCCTGGACCGGACACAGGGCATCACCGGGTTCTTCGGCGCCTCGTCGATGGAACGGCTGCCCACGGAACGCGCGATCGCCGGCCAGCTCCGTGCGTTCAAGCAGCTTCCCTCCGCCGACTAGCAACGAACGCCACCCGGACAGAGGAGATTTCTCATGCGCCGAGACCCGAGCACGCTCCCGACGATGGTCTTCGACTGGGGGTCGATCAAGTGGCACGTGACGCCGGACGCCGTTCCCGGTGCGTCCTCGACTCTGGGAGAGGTCGTGATCAACCCCAACAAGGGCCACGACAGGCACGAACACCCCGACGCCGACGAGATCCTCTACGTCGTCGAAGGCGAGGGCAGGCAGACGGTCGGCGACGACCCGGAGTTCACGGTGCGCACGGGCGACGCCGTATGGATCCCGAAGGGCACGCTGCACTCCACGTTCAACACCGGCTGGCGGCCCCTTCGTCTGGTGGCGACGTACACGCCGGGCGGTGCCGAGAACGCTCTGCGCGGGCTGCCCGATTTCGTCGAGCTGGCGCCGGGGCAGGCGCCGACGTGGGCGGTGGCGTCCGGCGGGTGAGCGCAAGCCCACCCGGAGCTTCGGCCTGTGACGGTCGCGGGTGGTCGTCCTGCGGAAGAGCCCTCCGGGTGGGCAAGAAGGAACCCCGGCCGGTCTCCCCTCGCGCCGGCCACAGTCGATGTGCCGTCCCGGGAATGGCAAGCACGGACGCGGTGTGGGCCCCTGACATGACGGGGCCCACACCCTTCGCGTCGTCAGAAGCGGTCAGGCAGTCCCGGGACGCGCCGCGGTGCTGACGGCGGGTGCTCGTTCGCGTCGCGGTCCTTGTTGTTCGCCGCCTTGCAGGTGACGTCCTTGGCCGGAAGCTTTCCGGTGCTCAGGTAGGCGTTGACCGCACGGTTCGCGCAGGCCTTCGGGTCGCTGTCGTAGACGCCGTGCCCTTCGCCGCCTCGGACGTACACCATGCGTGAGCCCTTCAGCGCCTGGTGCATGCCGCGGCCGCTGGCCAGGGGAGTCTGGGAGTCCCACTGGTTCTGGACGGTGAGCGTGCCCACGCCGTTGTTCACGTCGGTGACGGGCTCGGCAGGCTTGTTCCAGAACGCGCAGGGCGTGATGTTGGAGCCGAAGTCGCCGTAGAGCGGGTACTTGGCCTTGTCCCGGATCGCGTCGCGGCGGTACTGCTCGGGGTCCCTGGGCCAGGCAGAGGTGTCGCCGCAGACGACGGACCAGAACGACGCGGTCATGTTGTCCGTGATCTCATCCGCGGCCGCGGAGCTGCGTGCCTTCGGCCCGCCGTCGGCCGCCTCCTTCAGATCGGCGACGACGGTGGCCGCCTCCTTGGGGCTGAAGAACCGGCTTCGCAGCATGGAGCGGATCTCGTCGCCGTTGAGCTTGTCGTCCTCGTACGGGATCGGCTTCTGGTCGGCCCGGGCGATGAGTGCCCAGAAGGTCTTCCGCACCTCGGCGGAGGTCTTGCCGAGCTTGTAGGTGCTGTGGCGCTCGGCGGTCCACTTGGTCCACCGGGTGAACGCCGGTTCGGTGCCCGACGCCCATATCTGGATCATGCCCCGCCAGACCCGTGCCGGGTCGACCGCGCTGTCCAGTACGAAGCGGTCCGACCGCTCGGGGAACATCTGCGTGTAGACGGCGCCCAGATACGTTCCGTAGGAGATGCCCAGGTAGGAGATCTTCTTCTCGCCCAGCACGCCGCGGATCACGTCCATGTCGCGGGCGGTGTTGCGGGTCGTGATGTGCGGGAGCTTGTCGCCGTTGTTGTCACGGCACTTCTTCGCGACGGTCCGTGCCCACTTGACGTCACTGTTGAACGTCTCGGGCTTGTAAGGGCGTTCAAAGTTCTGCTCGGCGTCCGAAAGATCACAGGTGACGGGGCTGCTCTTGCCGACGCCGCGCGGGTCGAAGCCGATGAGGTCGTACTGGTCGCGAATCTTCTTGGGCAGCGATTCCTTCATGTAGAGGGGCATGCTGAGGCCTTCGCCGCCCGGGCCTCCGGGGTTGAACAGCATCGCGCCGTGCCGCTTGCCCGGAACGGCGGTCTTGATACGGGAGATGGCCAGCTTGATCTTCTTGCCGGTGGGGCGGTCGTAGTCGAGCGGGACCTTGATCGTGGCGCACTGGAACTTTGCGGGCATCTCGGGGTCGCAGCGGTGCCACGAAGGTCTCTGGCTCTCGAACTGTCCGAGTGGTTCCGCCGCGGCCACCTCCGTGGGAGCGAGTCCGGGAACAAACGCCGCGGTGACCCCCACAACGAGCAAGGGTGGTGCTATGCGTCGTATTCGCACGACAGCCGTTCCTTCCTTTCAGCTTTCAGGTGGAATGACTCTGTCGTGCCGAGGAGTCGGGACGAATCCATCCACGGGGCGGCTTTCGTACGACCTGCGACGTAGGGGGGTCGGCACCTGCGTAGGAGGCGCGGGGCGCGAACCCTGAGCCAGGACCGCTCGGCCTGCCACGTCCGTCCCGGCACACCAACTGGTGTCCGGCAGCCGGTAGTTGGCAGCTCCCCTGCGGTTCCCGGCGCTGCGACTGGCTACGGTTGCTCTCGCCCGGAGTCTCCGGCGGCCTGGCCGGTTCCCCGTCGGAGCCCGTGGCGAGCAGTGCGTTGAGGCGCTGCAGGACGTCGAGCTGCGCGGGGTTGTACAGGTCTCGGAGCGCCTTCCCCATGGTCTCTTTGGCGAATGCCTCCCCGTGAGGAGCGTCCGCCTCCGGTGCGCGCAGGTCCGGGTACTCGTCGAACATCTTCCGGGTGGAGGGCGCCATGCGCTCGGCGATGTCCTGGCGGGTGTGCTCGTCGGCGTCGGCGGGCAGCGTGTCGAACTCCTTGCTCACGGGGTCATGGGACTGGTTCCGCATCACGTCCGCCCAGGCCTGTCGAGGTGCCGGCCCGAGGACTCGCGTCATCACGGTGAACAGGGACCGGTCGGCGTCGGATATCTCCGTACGGGCAGCCGGGGCGAATTCGGGAGGCAGATCCGCCGGCAGCGACTGGCGCAGAATCAGGCCGAGTTCGGCGCGGGCCCGCTGAAGGCGTTCGATGGTGGCGGCGAGTTCGGCGTCGAGGGTGCGCAGGGCTTCCTCCGGGTGGTGCTCGACGTCGCCCATGGCGGCGATCTGCGCCAGTGAGAACCCGAGATCGGAGAGGCGCTTGATGCGCAGCAGCCGGACCAGGTGCGCGACGCCGTACTGCTTGTAGCCGTTGGCGCGCCGCTCGGGTTCGGCCAGCAACCCGACCTCGTGGTAGTGCCGGACCGCTCGCAGGCTGACGCCGGCGAGCTCGGCGATCTGTCGGGTGCTCCAGGCCATACGACCAGTGCACACCATGCCGTAGCGGCACGGGCAAGGCCCCATGCCGGCCGGCTCGTCGTCACGGACCGCTTGACTGTGACGCAGCGGCACGGTGTGTCGTGAGCGGTGGCAGCCCCCGGGCGGCCGCCCGACCGCCGGTACCCGCGGCGACGCGTTCGACCATGTCCGGCTCGCGGACGCGCTCCTGGTGGCGTCACCCGCGTGCCGCAACCCCGACCCCATGACCACGGCAGGAGAAGAGACCATGCGGAACGAGCTGCTCATCGTCGAGGATCTGATGCTGCTGATGATGGACGACACGTCGGGAGTGATAGCGGGAGAGGGCACCCTGTACTACACGCTGGGCGGCGCCGTGCTGGTCGAACTCGGTCTCGGCGGACACGTCAAGGTCGATGGGAACGACAGGGGACTGACCGGCCTGAAGGTGCGGGCCGCCTCCGGCGGCCCGCTGCCGGACCCCATGCTCCGGAGCGCCCACGACAAGGTCGCCAGGCGAGTACGCGGTGTACAGGGTCTCCTCGCCGAGATCGGCACCGGACTGCGCGAGCCCGTCCTCCAACGACTCGTCGAGCGAGGGATGTTGCGCCGCGAAAGCAGGAAGTGGCTGGGGGTCTTCACTGCGACGTCGATGAGGCTCGCTGACACCCGGCACAAGAAGGCCCTGGTCAAGAAGGTGCGTGCCGTCCTGGTGGACGACGTGGAGCCCGATGCCCGTACGGCGGCGCTCGTGGGGCTGCTCTCCGCGAGCGGCACCCTGACGAGCCTGCACCGCTCCATCCCGTGGTCGGGCAAGGTCCACGAGCGTGCGAAGGAACTGGAGCAGGACAGCTGGGGTGCGGAAGCGGTGAACACCGCGGTGATGCGAACCATGGCAGCGATCTCCGCAGGAACCGCCGCCGCGGTCACCACCTAGGCCAACTGGTGGCCGTCGAAGCGGCAGTTGCCGCGCGCCTGCTCGGTTCTGGCACGCCCTGCCCCGAGCAGCTCCGCACGGACCTGATCCGCATGCATTGCCGTCATCGGAACCATTCAACCGGCGGGCTCGCGATTCACCGGCGGGATTTCGGACAGAGCACAAAGCCCTTTCAGCAAGTGGGGTCAAAGAAGACCTTTGGGATTTCGGGGGACTTCTGATTTGTGCGGGCGGGCTGGCCGATCGGCACACGCTGGTGGACACGATCCCGTGGTGGCAGGACCGGTGCCGGCGGGGCATCGAGACCGGCGCCGCCGACGGGGACCCGGCAATGGTGCGCCTGCGGGACCAGGGGGCCGTGGAGTCCGTGCAGGACGCGTACCGGTGGGTGGCCGGCCACGGGAGCGTGCTGCGGGCGGCGTTGCGATAAGGCCGCCCCGAGCCGGTGATCGGGCGACGGAATCGACCCGGGGCTCCGAGCGCGAGAACCGCCCTGCGGTCGGGACGACGAGCCTTTCCGAAGTCCAGGTCTCACCAGAGGCAGCACTGTCGGCGTATGCCGAAAGGGTTTGTCAGATCGGGACGATTCCACGAGCACGAACTCACGCGCACCATTAGTCTCCGCTGTTGTCCACCGCGCTCGGAGGATTGTGTGGAGGGGGAAAAGGGATGAGTTCCACCGCGCCGTCGGGGCGGGCGGCCGGCACCGCGCTGGTCGTTCTCGGCCTCGTCGCAACCCTTGCCGCGCTGCTGGTGCCCATCTACTTCTTCGACGGGAACCGGTCCGCCGCACTCTCGAGATCCGGATGGCACGACGACGGCAAGGGGACCTGGAAGACCGAATACGGACCGCTCACCTCGCTGGACCGCGACTTCATGCGCAATGTGCGGGCCGCGGGTCTGTGGGAGCTGCCTGCCGGACGCACCGCACGGGAGCAGAGCACGAAGAGGTCGGTACGGATCGTCGGGGACCATGTCGTCGACGGGGACACCGAGTTGGACAAGCGGGTCATCCAGGCCTCTCGCGCGTTGAGGGTGACGCTGCCGAACCGGCCGACGGCCGCACAGCAGAAGTACCTGGACGACATCGACAAGGCCAGGGGCGAGAAGCTCGACGAGGTCCTCGTCAACCATCTGCGGAAGCAGGACGGCGGAACCTTGAACCTCTTGAGCCTCGTGCGCGACCAGACCCGCAATTCGATGGTCCGTTCCTTGGCGACCAGGGCCAACACGATCGTCCTCGACCACATCGCAGTGGTGGAGGAGACGGGTCTGGTGGACTACGACGCGCTGCCCCACGCGCAGTGACCGACGTCGTCCTGGTCGTCCCCGACCCGGGCGCGTGACCCGGCGCGCGAAGCGCGGGCTAGCGTGAGGGCGTGACGCTGTTCATCTCCCGGGAGGGACCGGGCCTCGCCGAGCTGGCCCGCCAGGCGCTGTCCTCCACGCAGCGCGGCTACGACCTGCTCGCGCCGAAGTTCCACGCCACCCCGTTCCGGACCCCGGACGAAGTCCTGGACGCCACCGCTCGCGCGCTGCGCCCGCTCGGCCCCTTCGGGGCGGGGCTCGACCTCTGCTGCGGCACCGGGCTCGGCGTCGACCGGGTGCTGCGGCGGGTGTGCACGGGCCCCGTCACCGGGATCGACTTCAGCGAGGGCATGCTCGCCGAGGCCCGCCGTGCGGTGCCCGACGCTGAGTGGGTGCGGGCCGACGCCCGCGCGCTGCCCGCCCGCGATGCCTTCGACCTGGCGGTCAGCTTCGGGGCGTTCGGCCACTTCCTGCCGCACGAGCGGCCCACGCTGTTCGCGCAGGTCCACGCCGCTCTGCGTCCCGGCGGCCTGTTCGCCTTCCCCGTCGCGGCGCCGCCCCCTGTCGGTTCGCGCCAGTACTGGACACTGTGGGGATTCGACACCGCGATGCGGGTGCGCAACGCGCTCTGGCACCCCCGCTTCGTCATGTACTACCGGAGGTTCCGCCTCCCGGAGGTGAGCCGCGACCTGCTCGACGCGGGCTTCACGGTCAACACCGTCCCCCTGGAGCGCCTCGGCCGCCGGCCGGACGGCAGCCCGCGCTGCCGCCTGGTCCTGGCCCGCCGCCGGGACCGATCTTGATCCATCGGCTGTGGATCAAGTTCCAGCGGCGGGCCACTCCCACGGTCCGCTCGGCATTCAGGAAGCGGCCGGGAACTCGCCCTTCGTGATGAACCATTCGCGGGTGATGGGCGGGAAGTCGATGCGCTTGGACGGGCGGTTGCCGATGATCACGAACGGCAGTTGCGCGTAGAGGGAGCTCTCCAGGGTCAGGCCCCCGTGGAGCTGCCACGCGCCGCGTCCGTCGGCGCCGCCCGGCGTCTGCTGTGAGAACTGGGCGGTGGCCCTCAGGTACGGCCCGAGGAAGGCGGTCACGCCCACCGTGTCGTAGAGGCTGACGTCCGCCTCGGGGCCGAGCGCGGTGCGCAGTTCGCCCTCGCCGGAGACGTCGGCCCTGCCGCCGGGAAGGGTCGTGCCGTCGGCCTGGTTGTCGGACTCCCAGCCGGAGTCCTTGGCGTACCGCGTGCCGACCTTCACCGTTCCGTTGACGTCCTTCTGGACGTCGACCTGTATCCGGCCGTTCGCCTGCACCTTCAGTACGAGCGTCAGCTTCACCGTGACGACGACCGGCACAGGACCGACCATGATCACGGGATGGGCCTTGACCTCGGCCACGGGGATGCGACGTGATAGATCGGGCTCCGCGACGGTGCCCTTGACGCTCCAGCCGGCCTTGTAGTCCCCTCCGACACCGATGGAGGCCGTCGCCTCGGCGGGGTCGGAAGAGCCGTGCCCGTCGTAGGAGAAGTCCACCTTCGGTGAGAAGTCGAGGTAGCCGCCCACCTGGGTCGGGGGCACCTGGTCCGACTCGTCCCCGTCGGGCAGCGGGGTGTCGAAGTCGAGGTGCAGGTTGTCGCCGTTGGCATCGCGCCCGGCCTTCGCCGCGCCCCGCTCGACGTCGAGTCCCTTGACCAGCGGATCGACCTTCCACGCCGAGGGCGAGACCGGGACCTTCCCATCGGCCTTCGCGCCGCCGAAGACCTCCGTGAGGTTGGCCCGGGAGGTGCGGATCTCGGTCTTCCCGTCGTCGCTGGACGCTACGTCCTTGACCTTGACGAGTGCGCCCGCGGGGGCCGACTTGGTGGGCGGGCTGGCGATCACATCGCCTTCGCGGACGTCGACGGCGCCGGCACCGCCGCCCCGGGTCTTCCGGGTGAGAACGGCCCGGCCGTCCTCGGCGTCGTAGGAGGTGAGCGTGACGCTCTTGGTCTTCAGGGTGTTGGGTCCCCGCCTGTCCGAGGGACGGCTGATCGCCGCGGACTCGGATCCGCCTGCTGTGACGGAGAGTTCGGCACCGCGTCTTCGGTCGTTGTCCGCGGAGGGACCGTTCGGGTCCTCTGTGGTGCCGAACGCGCTCGGTACCGCGATGCCCGCGACCAGCAAGCCGGATATGCCGATTATGGAGATCTTGGCGCGGCTAGTAACACGCTTCACGTGGAACCTCTTCGCTCGCGCGGGCGCAGGGCCCGTGCCCGTGGGGGGGTGGACCGGCGAAACCTACTACTGAGTTGCGCCCGTTCCAAGTCCCTGCGCGAACACGCCTGGTGGGCCGCATCGCCCGCTCCGCGCCTATGTGGTCCTGTGCGTACGCGTGGGCGGTTCGCGATACGGGACGAAGCGGGCGCCCGGCCAACGGCGGGGGCGCGGAACGCCGTTCGGGCTCCTGACTCGCGGGGCGCCCGGGTCACGGGGTTCCCTCGTGGGGCGCCCGGGTCACTGCGGTTCCGCGACTCCCGTCACGGGGGACGCGGGCGTGGGCCATGCGCGCGGGTACGGCACTCGCAGCGTTTCCGGCGCGACCGGCGTGTGTTCCGCGGCTGCGCGCAGCAGCCCGTCGCGGTGGACGACGGCGCCGCTGCGGAGCATGGTGTCGACCAGCTCGGCCGAGAGCGCTTCCGGGGACCTGCCCAACTGCCGTGCCGCGTCCGTGAGCCAGGCCCGTGCGTGCAGATACGGCTCGACCTCGTCGGCGGGGATCCCGTCGCGGATCATCAGGGCGAACGCGAAGATCCGCCGGGCGCCGTACCAGACCGCTCCGTCCGGATCGTCGACCAGACGCCGGGCGCGACGCAGCGCGGAGGTGAAGGCCGCGGAGGGGTCGGTGGGGATCGGACCGTGCGAGGGCAGCAGCACGCGCGGGGCCAAGCCGGCCAGCCGGTGCAGGGAGTCGAGGGCCGTGGCCGCCGCGTCGGGCCCGTCGAGGGCGAGGTTCACCCAGCCCACGTCGTAGTCCGAGAGCGCGTCTCCGGCCACGAGCAGCCGCTCCTCGGGCTGCCAGAGCGAGAGATGGCCGGGCGTGTGCCCGGGCGTGCGCACGACCTCCCAGTCGGCGTCCCCGAGCCGCAGGACCTGCCCGTCCTCCAGCGGCTCGTCGACGGTGTACGGGGCGACCGGCTGGTCGAGATACTCGGCCACGCAGCAGCCCGCGTCGCGCCGGGCGACGGCGTGGGCGTCGGGGGCGCTGGCCGCGATGCCGGCACCTCCGGCCTGCAGAAGGGCGTTCCCGCCGACGTGGTCGGAGTGCCAATGGGTGTTCACGACCCGTGTCAGATGCCCCGCGTGCGCGCGCACCCAGGCGGCCGTCTCCTCCGCGTGGCCGACGAACCCGCTGTCGACGAGGGCCGGTTGGCGCCCGTGCAGCAGGAGCAGGTTGGCGTCGGGGAACGGCCGGCGCTGCCAGGTCACCCAGGCCGGGAGCCCTTCGGGGGCGTCGTTCATCAGGGGCCTCCTTACGTGACGGCGGTGCCGGGGGTGCCGGTCATCTCTGGTCAGCTCACGCAGATCAACGTCTGCTGGCCGGTGGCGACGAGCTTCCGCTGATCGTCCTTGACGGAGAAGACTTCCAGCCGGCAGACGGTCAGGGTGCGGCCCGGCTTCAGCACCGTGCCCACCGCCTCGATGTACTCGCCGACGGCGGGTGCCAGGAGATTGACCTTGTACTCGACGGTGAGCACCGCGGTGTCCTCGGGGAAGAGGGTGAAGGCCGCGTAGCCGCCGGCGGTGTCGGCGACGGCGCTGGTGGCTCCCGCGTGGAAGTAGCCGTCCTGCTGGGTGACTTCGGGCCGCCCGGGCAGGACGATGTGCACGCGCCCCGGTCCGATGTGGGATATGCGGGCTCCGAGGTGGCCCATCAGCCCTTGCCGGTCGAAGCTCTCCTGAATGCGCTTCTGCACCTCGGGGCTTGCCTGTTCGTGCTGCGCGTCTTCTTCCACTTCTTCCACGAGCTCTCCTTGAGCGGTGTTCGCTGCCGGTCCCGCACACGGGCGTGGAGCGCTGCTTTGGGCGGGTGCGCCGGCTCTGCGTCCTGCCGGGCGTTCGACGGGGCGACTCCCGCCACCGGCGATCATCATGGCACCGAGGTGCGTGCGGCTCCCGGCCCCGGCGTCAGTCGAGCTCCAGGGGTCCGACGCCCAGGTCCTCGCGCATGCGGTTGCGCATCAGGGCCATCGCCGTGCGGCGCTGTGCGATGAGGGGCGCGTCCTCGTCGGATCCGACGGTCGCGCCACCGGCGTAGGCGTCGCGCAGGCGGCGCAGGCTGTGGAAGGCCTCGTTCCCGGCGGCCACGACGTGCTGCGGGCCCACGAGCCAGAGGCGTTCGCTCGCCGTGTAGAGCCCGGTGCCGCGGAAGGCCTCGCGTACGGCGGCCTCACGTGCCGACCCGCTCATGTGATCGCCCAGAGCGACGGCCCGTATGTCCTCACCGGCTGCCTTGAGTGCGGTGACGTACTCCGTGTACGCCTCACGTCGCACCTCCAGCGCGTGCCGGTTCTCCTCCCGGCGCCATCGGTTGCGGTCGGCGATCACGGTGGCGGCGATGCCGATCACGGCGCCGGACAGTGTGGACAGCAGCGGTATCCAGTTCATGGGCGGCAGCATCGTCGAGGGTGCCGTGCCGGTGCCAGTGCCTCTCCGGCCGTCCCGCCGGGGCTTGCCGAGGGGATGCGGCGTGCGCCGGGACGAGCCCGAGTCACGCGGTTCCGCCCGCCGTTTCCATATCCATCGGACCCCAATCGGTGCGGGGCATATGCCAATTCCCTGAGCCCCTCCCGGATGGTTTCAATCTGATTTCGAAGGGTCCTTGGAGTCTGATTCCCCGTCCGGGATGTTCCGCCATGGGTGAAGTGCCGTCAGGCGCCCGTGACTTGCGCCGAAAGCCGTCCGGACCTGTGTTTCGATACGGCACTTCCCCGGTTGACCGAGCGTGTTAACTGTGCGGCCAGGCATGCCGGTTGAGCTCGTCTTCTGACGGCAGGGGGCGAGCGGCATGACCTGAAAACAGTGAACAATTCAGACGGAGTATGCAATGGCAGTTGAAGGTGGAAGCAGCGGGACGCTTTCATCGGGCACAGTCAGAACGGCAGTACCGGCCCGCCTCGACAGACTGCCCTGGTCGCGCTGGCACTGGATGATCGTGATCGGCCTCGGGACGGTGTGGATCCTCGACGGGATGGAGGTCACGCTCGTCGGCAACATCGCCGGGCGGCTGTCCGAGCCCGGGAGCGGACTGGCCATCACCTCGGCCCAGGTCACGGGACTGGGCGCCGCTCTGTACGTGGCGGGGGCGTGTCTCGGTGCGCTGTATTTCGGTTGGCTGACCGACCGTTACGGACGTAAGAAGCTCTTCCTGATCACGCTCGCCGTCTACCTCGCGGCGACCGCTCTGACCGGCCTGTCGTTCGACAGCTGGTGGTTCTTCGTGTGCCGTTTCCTCACGGGATTCGGCATCGGAGGCGAGTACGCGGCCATCAACTCCGCGATCGACGAGCTCATCCCCTCGTACTATCGGGGCCGCGTCGACCTGATGATCAACGGCAGCTTCTGGCTCGGAGCCGCCGCCGGAGCCATGCTCTCGATCCCCATGCTCGACACGGACATCTTCGCGAAGGACGTCGGCTGGCGCCTGACGTTCGCCTTCGGTGTCGTCCTCGGCCTGGTCATCCTGGTGGTGCGGCGGAATGTGCCGGAGAGTCCACGGTGGTTGTTCATCCATGGACGCGGCGACGAGGCCGAAGAAATCGTGAAGGATGCGGAGGCACGCTGCATCGCCCAGCACGGCGAGGGCAGCTTGCCCGAGCCCGCCGGAGAGATGGTCATCAATCAGCGTCAGGCCGTCGGTTTCGGGATGATCGCGCGTACGGTCTTCTCCAAGTACCGTTCCCGTGCGTTTCTGGGGCTTTCGCTCTTCGTCGGTCAGGCATTTCTGTACAACGCCGTCACTTTCGGGTTCGGTGCCATTCTCGCGGCCTTCTACGAGGTGCCTGCCGGTGCCACGGGTTACTACTTCGTAGCCATCGCGATCGGCAATCTCCTCGGCCCGATTCTCCTCGGTCCGCTCTTCGACACCGTGGGGCGCCGGATAATGATCTCCGGCACCTATATCGGGTCCGGGGCGCTGCTGTTCGGCACGGCGGCGCTGTTCGCCGGTGGTCATCTGTCGGCGACGACACTGACCGCCTGCTGGAGCGTCGTGCTGTTCTTCGCGTCCGCGGGCGCGAGTTCGGCCTACCTCACGGTCAGTGAGATCTTCCCGATGGAGACCCGTGCCATGGCCATCGCGTTCTTCTACGCGCTGGGCACGGCGGTGGGAGGCATCACCGGTCCGCTGATCTTCGCCGAGCTCACCGAGAACGGCGTCCTCGCCGACACGACCCTCGCCTTCCAGATCGGTGCGGGCCTGATGTGCATCGCCGGTGTGGTGGCTGCGTTCCTGGCAGTACCGGCCGAGCGGCGTTCCCTCGAGGACATCGCCACGCCGCTCTCCGCCCAGGAGTCGTCAGCCTGAGGTGGCCGGCTGAGCTCGCCGGTACGTGCCGTGCCGGGACGCCCCATCGGCGTCCTGGGCGGGACGTACCGGCGGGCCTTTCCGGTGACGGAGACGCTCGCGGCACGCTCCGGGAGCCGTCGAGTCAGCCCTGTCTGTGCTTCTTGAGCTTCTGCCAGATGGTGTCCAGTGCCCGCAGATCCGCCTCGTCCAGTACGTCGGTGAAGACGGGGGCCAGGCAGGCCCTGCGAGTGGCGTCGGCCTCGGCGAAGAGCTCCCGCCCCGCCGGGGTGAGCGCGACCTGGACGGAACGCGCGTCGTGCGGCGCGGGGGAGCGCGTCACCAACTCCCGTGCCTGCAGGGCGTCCAGCACGCGGGAGACCTGGCTGCGGCTGAGCATCGTGCTGTTGCCCAGAGCCGACGCCGAGACGGGCTCGTCCTGCTGGGAGAGCCACAGCATGACCTCGAACCAGGACAGCGGCAGTTGGTGTGCCTTGGTCAGTGCCTGGCCCACGCGCTCGGTGAGTACGGTTCCGGCCCAGACGAGGCCGTAGAAGGCGCGGTCGGCGACGGGCAGTTCCCGCTGGTTGAGCTTTCCGGTCGGCATGGCTCCAGCTTACGCAGTTGTGTGTGCGTACACGAATATGTAATGTGTGTGCGCACACACGTAAACCACTCCACTCGCCGAAGGGCTTCAACTGTCATGTCTTCCAAGGTCGTTCTCATCACCGGCACCTCCTCCGGCATCGGACTGGCCACCGCCGTCGCAGCCGCCAGGGCCGGATTCCGGACGGTGGCGACGGTGCGCGCCCCCGAGCGCGCCGACGCCCTGCGCAAGGCCGCCGCGGAGGCGGGCGTCGAGCTGGACATCCGCAGGCTCGACGTGACGGAACCTGATTCCGTGACCGCCTGCGTCGACGGCGTCGTCGCCGATCACGGCAGACTCGACGCGGTCGTCAACAACGCCGGCGCGGGCCACGTCGGGACCATCGAGAACGAGAGCGTCGAGGACGTGCGCCGCGTGATGGAGGTGAACTTCTTCGGCGTCGTCCAGGTGACCAAGGCGGCCATGCCTCATCTGCGGGCGTCCGGCGGCCGGCTGGTCACCGTCAGCAGCGTCGGGGGAGTCGTCGGGCAGCCCTTCAACGAGGCGTACTGCGCCGCGAAGTTCGCCGTCGAGGGCTTCATGGAGAGCCTCGCACCGGTCGCCGCCGCCGTCGGTGTGCGCGTCTCGGTGGTCGAACCCGGCGCTGTCACAAGCGAGTTCGTCTCCAACCTGGGTGTCGACCCCCAGCAGGTCGTCGAGTCCGCCGGCCCCTACGCGAGCGCCGTACGGGCCTACATCACCCGCACCCTCGAGCAGTTCAGCGGTGACGATGCGCAGACATCGGCCCAGGCGGCGCAGCCCGTCCTCTCCGCGCTCACCGACCCGGAGCCCGCCTTCCGGATCCAGACCTCCCAGTGGGCGCGGGAGTTCAGCAGCACGAAGCTCTCGGACCTCGACGGCTCCGCGGTGCAGGCACTCACCGGGCCCTGGGTGGTCTGAGCACCCCGCTCGAACGCCCCGGCCGCCGCTCAGGTCTCCGTGCGGCCGGGGCCGCCGCTTCCCGGTGCGCCGCCGTTCCCGCCAGGACTGCCCGTGCCCGGGCCGCCCGTGTCGGGGCCGTCCTCGCCCTCGTCCGGGCCGCCGTCCGGGCTGCCGTCCCGGTCGGGGCCGCCGCCGGCGCTCTCCGAGACCCGCCGGGCACCCTCGCGCAGCTCGAGGCGCAACTCCTCGGCATCGAGGCCCGCTTGTACGCGGCGGAGCACCGCGTCGTCGATGTCGTGCGCGTCCCGCAGCGCGACGAGGGCGTCCCGCTTCACCCTCAGCAGGACGGAACGCAGTTCGTGCTCGTGTTCGTGACGGGGGCCGCCCGCGTCCAGATCGTCGGCGTGCTCGCGCAGCTCCTGGCCGAGACGGTCGGTGACGTGCTGCGGCGCTCCGACGCGCGCCGCCTCGCCGGGCAGTTCGCGCAGCGCGGTGTCCACGATGCGCCGCCGCGCGAGCAGTTCCTCGCTCTCCTCGTCCGGGTCGGGCGGCAGCCGGGCCCAGCGGATCACCGCCGGCAGCGTCTGGCCCTGGAGCACCAGGGTCACCAGGATGACGGCGGCGGTGACGAACACGATCACGTCCCGCCCCGCCAGCCGCGACCCGTCCGCCGAGAGCACCGGCACCGCCAGCGCCGCCGCGAGCGAGATGGCGCCCCGCACACCGGCCCACGCGAGCGGCATGCGCTGCCTCGTGGGGACCCGGCGGGCACGCTGCAGCGGCCGCCGGTCCAGGGCACGGATCACGTACGGCATGGTGTTCCCGTACAGCAGCCGCGTGCCGATGACCGTCGCGGCGACGGCCGCCGCCAGTGCCGACGCCTCGCCCAGCGTCAGCGTGCGCAGTCCGGTCACCGCCGCGGGCAGCTGCACGCCGACCAGCACGAAGAGCGTTCCGTTGAGCAGGAACGTCGTCACGCCCCAGAACGCGAACGTCTGGACGCGGCTGCGTGCCTGGACCAGCGTCGGTCCGGCCCTGCTGACGATCAGCCCGCAGACGACGACGGCCAGCACGCCCGAGACCTCGGCCAGCTCCGCGGGCAGATACGCGGCGAACGGCGTGAGCACACTCAGCCCGCTCTCGACCGTCGCGTCGTGCAGCCTCCGTCGTACGAGGATCACCAGCAGGGCGACGGTGGCGCCGATACCCACGCCGCCCGCGTAGCTCAGCACGAAGTCCCAGATCACGGGCCCCCATGCGAAGGACGTCTCGCCTGTCGCGATCTCCACGGCCACGGCGAAGAGAACGAGCGCAGTGCCGTCGTTGACGAGGCTCTCCGCCCGCAGCATGGTCATCGCCCTGCGCGGCAGACCCCGCGCCACCGATGCGACAGCGGTGGCATCGGTGGGTGCGAGGACGGCACCGAGTACGAAGGCGATGGGCCAGGCCAGTCCGAAGGCGTACGCGGTGCCCGCCACGGTCACCGCGGTGATCAGGACGAGCCCCACCGACGTCAGGACGATCACGCGCAGATTCGCCCGCGCCTGATGGAGCGAGATGGTGAGCGACTCCGCGTACAGCAGCGGCGGCAGGAAGATGAGCAGTACGACGTCCGCGGGCAGATGCAGGGGCGGGAACCGGCCGGCGACCCCGATCACGACCCCGCCGAGCAGCAGGAACACCGGCTCGCTGAGCCCCAGCCGCCGGGCGGTCCAGCTGAGCGCCAGCACCGCGAAGAGCAGGACGACGACGATCTCCAGGCCCACCATCGCCCGTCCGTCCCTCCCTGCCGTCGTCCGCCGTTCCGCCCGAGGCGGCCGGTTACGACGAAGACCCCCGGTCCCGGAGCCGTGCGGGGCTTCCGGTTACGGAGGTCTTCGTCGTTTCCTGGGTGGTTCCGGGGTGGTGCGCCGCCCCGCGTCGCTACTCCGCCTCGCCCGCTTCCCCCTCCGGGTGCACCTGGCCGCGGGCCGTGATGACCCTGCTGATGAGGTGCTCGTAGACCAGGGCTCCGATGACGCCGCCGATGAGCGGTCCGATGATGGGGATCCACCAATAACTGCTGAACCAGTCGAAATTCCCTGGGAAGGCGATCGCTCCCCACCCCTCGAAGAAGGTGAAGAGCCGGGGGCCGAAGTCGCGGGCCGGGTTGATGGCGTAGCCCGCGTTCGTCCCGTAGGTCAGGCCGATCGCGACGACGACGAGACCGATCAGGAACGGTCCCATGTTCGACATCGGTGCGGTGTTGCGCATGTCGATGAGCGCGCAGACGAGAAGCAGCAGGAACGCGGTGCCGACGATCTGATCGAGGAACGGTCCCCACCACGAATTACCGAAGTACTCGGCCGGGAAGGTGGCGAAGATGGAGAAGGTCGGAAGGGATTTCTCTCTTCCCGTCCCCTCCTTGGCGTTGAACGCGTCGATCGCCCAGTGGTACGTGGCGTACACGGTGGCGGCGGCGACGAAGGCGCCGACCAGCTGTGCCCCCCAGTAGGGGAGCACCTTCTTCCAGGGGAAGTGGCCGCGCACCGCGAAGCCGAGCGTCACGGCCGGATTGATGTGGGCGCCGCTGATACCTCCGGCGACGTACACGCCGAAGACGACCGCCAGGCCCCATCCCCAGGAGATGATCAGCCAGTTCGAAGGGCCGAAGGCCCCTTCCTGCCGGCCCGAGCCGGAGAGGCCGACGACGGCGACGGCGACCGACCCGCAGCCGATCAGAATGAGGACGAAGGTGCCGAGGAACTCGGCGATCAGTTCGCCGCCGATTCCGGTTCGGTAACCGAGTCGGCGTGGACTGCTCTTCGCATGCTGCTCAGCCATCGGCTCTCCTTCATCGATCGGAACAGCCCTGCCTGCCCCTCTGCGAAACCGTAAGCAGGGGGGCTTGCGACGAAGCGGGGCTGAGCGCGCGTCACCCCGTTTGTCCACCCGATGGCGTACGGGCGCGTTCCTGCTTGCGCCCGATCAGGAATTTGGCCGGGACGAGGGCGAGCCAGACCCACTTGGCGGCGGTGGGGGAGGCGAAGGCGAGGGGGACCGTGACGCCGAAGACGAGAACGGTGCTGGCGAGGTCGAAGGTGTCGAGGCGGCGGGTCCGGAGTGCGGAGGCGTCGTCCGTGCGTCCGAGGCGCCGGTGCGAGGTGAGCAGCAGCGACAGATGGACGGCGTTCAGCGCGGCGACGTTCAGCCCGTAGACGGCGACGGCCTGCGGCTGGCTGCTGTACTCGGCGAGCAGAGCGGTGGGGAAGGGCAGCAGCGCGGTGAGGCCGAGGCCGAGCAGGGTGACGCCGGTGACTCTCGCGTCGACCGCCGGGAAGGCCGACAGGATGCGGCGGTGGTCGAGCCAGAACTCCGCGATGACCGCGAAGCTCAGCGCGTACGCGGCGATGTGGGGGAGCGTCAGATGCAGGGCCTCGAGGAACCCCTCGGTGCTGAGGCCCCGCCGCACCGTGATGTCGAGCACCAGCAGCGTCATGGCGATGGAGAAGACGTTGTCCGAGAGGCTCTCCAGGCGTTCCAGCCCTCCGTCTCCCCGGCGGGAGGCCGATGTGTGATCCACGTCGGGGATGGTAGGTGTGCCCCCGTATCGGAGGATTCATCCCGCGCCCGTGCCCGGCGAATCGCACGCGAGTGCCGTGCTGCCGCTTGACGGGCGCGGCGGCGGGCAGAAGCGGTGGAGGCGTCGGCCCCGCTTGTGAAGTGCGGCAACCCGGCGCTCGCCAGGTGAGTTGACGCAGGGTCCGCGTACGCTTACGTCCGAGTATTCCGTGGGGAGACGGGGGAGATGGGGCGGAGGGGCGTACAGGTGGGGACCAACAGCACGAGAACCGGGGGGCGCCGGCGGATGCCGCGGGAGGTGCGCGAGCGGCAGATGCTCGACGCCGCGGTCGCGGGATTCGCACGGCACGGCTACCAGGCGGCGTCGATGGACGACATCGCCGAGGAGGCGGGCGTCTCCAAACCGCTGGTCTATCTGTATCTGAAGTCGAAGGAAGACCTGTTCACGGCGTGCATACGCAGGGAGCGGGCGGCTCTCGTCGAGGCCGTACGGGGCGGCACCGGGAAGAGCGAGGTGCCCGGCGCCCGTGCCGAGCAGCAGTTGTGGAAGGGGCTGTGCGCGTTCTTCGCGCACACCGCGGCGCGGCCGGACGGCTGGTCCGTGCTGCACAGGGCCGACACCCAGGGCGAACCGTTCGCCCGTGAGATCGCCGCGATGCGGGCGGAGATCACGGAGCTCGTGACGCTGCTGCTGGCCCGTGCCGCCGTGGACGCCGGCTGCGACGAGAAGTTCGCCGAGCGGGAGGTGTCCGGGCTCGCGCACGCCATGGTCGGCGCGGCCGAGTCGCTCGCGGTGTGGGCCAACGCCCGTACGGAGGCGGCCCCTTCGCCGAAGGAGACCGCCGCCACCCTGATGAACTTCTGCTGGACCGGCCTGGAACAGATGATCAAGGGCGCTCGCTGGTCACCTCACCGGTGAGGTGCAGCCGCTGCCGCTCCCCTTCTCCGCTGCGCAGTTCGAACCGGTGCACGCGGACGGGGGCGCGGTAGCCGCCGGCTGATGCCGTCGGCTCGTCCCCGTGGTAGGCGACGGTCGAGGGGAGCAGCACCGGGGCCTTGAACTCCGCGCGGGCGGTGAGCTGTTCACTGCCCGCGGCGGCGCCCGTCCCGGCGAGGGAGCGGGCGAAGGTCCACATGCCGTGCGCGATGTGACGGGGGAAGCCGAAGAGCTTCGCGCTGAGCGGGTGCAGATGGATCGGGTTGCGGTCGCCGGAGGCGCGCCCGTACCGGCGTCCGAGGCCGGATGGCAGGTCCCAGTGCTCACGCAGGGGCAGCGGCGCGGCCGTTGCTTCCGCGTCGTCTTCCCGGCGCCCGATGCCCTGGACACCTCGGCCCTTGCCGGAGGTGTCCGCGGTGCGGTGACGGCACAGATACGTGCTGCGTGAGTGCCACACCAGCTGACCGCCCAGCCGTGCCTCGGTCACGACGTCGAAGCTGCTGCCGCGACGGTGCGGTGCCGGGCCCTCGGCGTGCACCGAGATCTCGGGGCGGTCGTCCGGGCGCAGCGCGCGGTACTGGGTGAGTTCGATGCCGGTGTGGACGAGGCCGAGCATCGGAAAGGGGAAGTCGGGCCGCGCCATCAGCCGCATCGCGAGGGGGAAGCCGAGGATGTGCGGAAAGGTGGCCGGGACCGGGGAGCCGGCCGGTGCGCCGCCCTGCGCGACCGGCTGCCCCGCCGGCGGCCCGACTGCCGGCCCGGTGCCGTCCGCGAAGCCGCAGACGCGGGTGTACGCGCGCAGCCGTCCGGCGTCGATGCGCGCATCCGGAAGCATCAGCCGTTCGTCGGGCAGCCGGGCCTGCTCGTACGGGCCGCGCTTGGAACGTGAGGCGAGGGCTCCCCGGGCGAGGACCAGCGCCAGTTTCGGCGGGGCGGAGAGACGGCGAATTGGCATGACGCTCACGCCCCCAGCAGGCTCTGGCCGCAGACCCGTACGACCTGGCCGTTGACGGCGGAGGACGCGGGTCCCGCCAGCCAGGCGGTGGTCTCGGCGACGTCCACGGGGAGGCCGCCCTGGGAGTGGGAGTTCATGCGCCGGCCGGCCTCCCGGATGAAGAAGGGAACGGCGGCCGTCATCTTCGTCTCGATGAAGCCGGGTGCCACGGCGTTGACGGTGACGCCGTGCTCCGCCGCGGCGCGCGGCGCGAGCGAGCGCACGAGACCGATGATTCCGGCCTTGCTCGCCGCGTAGTTGGTCTGGCCGACGTTGCCCGCGATGCCCGCGATGGAAGCGGTGGCGACGACGCGCCCCGTGCCGCGCCGCAGCGCGCCGGCCGCCAGCAGGTGGTCGGTCGTGCGCAGCACGGAAGCCAGATTGACCTCGAGTACCTGGTCCCACCGCTCGGCCTTCATGTTGACCAGCCTGCGGTCCCGGGTGATGCCCGCGTTGTGGACGAGCACGTCCAGGCCGCCGTCCGGCAGCGCCTCCGCGATGCGGGCACCCGCGTCGTCCGCGGTGATGTCGAGCGGCAGGGCCGTGCCGCCGAGGGCCTCGGCGACGCGGTTCAACTCGGCCTCCGCCTGCGGGACATCGAGGCAGACGACGTGGGCGCCGTCCCGTGCCAGCGTCGCCGCGACGGACTCCCCGATGCCGCGCGCGGAGCCGGTGACCAGCGCCGTGCGTCCCTGGAGCGGCCGCTCCCAGTCGATCGCCGGGGTCTCCGCGGCGGTTCCGGCGGACGGGTGCTCGCCGATCTCGATGACCTGGCCGCTGACGTAGGCCGACCTGGGCGAGAGCAGGAAGCGGAGGGTCGACTCGGCGTCCGCGACCGTGGCTCCGGGCGCGAGCCGTACCAGCTGCGCCGTGCGTCCGCCGCCCGTCTCCTTCGCCAGCGAGCGCACGAAGCCCTCCAGCGCCTGCTGCGCCGCGGCCTGGTGGTGGTCGGCGTCGTCGGGGCGTGCGGCGAGCAGCACGATGCGGCCGCACGGGACGACGGATCGCAGGACGGGGTGGAGGCATTCGTGCACCCGTCGCAGTCCCGGTACGTCGCGGATGCCCGTAGCGTCGACCACCACGGCGGCATGGCGTTCGCCCGGTTCCGCACCGTCGGAGTCAGTACGGACGGGGAGACCGGCACCCGCGAGCACCGCCGTGAGTTCCTTCGTGTGCGCACCGGCGTCGCCCTCGCTTCCGCGAGGCGGCACGGGCGTCAGGTGCAGCACAGGGTGAGGGGAAGGGCCGTCTCCGAGTACGGGCCGCTCCGCCGACCAGCGGTGCAGCGGTACGG
Source organism: Streptomyces bathyalis (assembly GCF_015910445.1). Classification (NCBI taxonomy): domain Bacteria; kingdom Bacillati; phylum Actinomycetota; class Actinomycetes; order Kitasatosporales; family Streptomycetaceae; genus Streptomyces; species Streptomyces bathyalis. Next base: position 2,942,312 of record NZ_CP048882.1, on the reverse strand, counting down.
GACGGGGGAGGCCGAGCCGGCGGGTCACGAGGCGGCCGGGCCTTGTGTTGGTCCAATGCAGATATCGGTCAGCCATTCCCCGATTCCTCCAGCTCGCGTAGATTTACTTCCGAGTAAGGTTACTTACAGGTCAGGAGTTTGGTCGAGGATGAGTTCCAGCGGCCTCATTGGTTCCACCCCGCGGCGAGTTGCCGTCATCGGCGGAAGTCGCATCCCCTTCGCACGTTCGGACGGACCGTACGCGTCCTGCTCGAACCAGGAGATGCTCTCGGCCGCACTCGACGGACTGATCGAGCGGTTCGGGCTGACCGGCGAACGCCGGGTCGGGGAGTTCGTCGCCGGTGCCGTGCTCAAGCACAGCCGTGACTTCAACCTCGCGCGGGAGACCGTCCTCGGCTCCCGGCTCGACCCGCGCACTCCCGCCTACGACATCCAGCAGGCGTGCGGAACCGGTCTGCAGGCTGTCATCGCCGTGGCCAACAAGATCGCGCTGGGCCAGACCGACGCGGGCATCGCGGGCGGCGCCGACACCGCCTCCGACGCACCGCTCGGCGTCAACGACGAGCTGCGGCGCATCCTCCTCGCGACGCGCAGGGCGAAGACGCTCAAGGACCGCGCGAAGGAACTCTCCCGCGTACGCCCGCGCCACCTCGTACCGGAGATCCCGCGCAACGCCGAGCCGCGGACCGGCCTGTCCATGGGCGAGCACGCGGCCCGCACCGCACGCGACTGGGGCATCACCCGGGCCGACCAGGACACGCTCGCGGCCGCCAGCCACCGCAACCTGGCCACCGCCTACGACAGCGGCTTCCTGCACGACCTCGTCGTCCCCTTCCGGGGCCTGGCACGCGACCAGAACCTGCGGCCCGGCACCTCAGCGCACAAACTCGCCGAGCTGAAGCCCGTCTTCGGCACCTCAGAACCGGACGCGACGATGACGCCCGGCAACTCCACCCCGCTCACCGACGGCGCCGCGACAGTGCTGCTCGCGAGCGAGGAGTGGGCCGAACGGCACGGCCTCGCGCCGCTGGCGTATCTGACCGCCTACGAGACGGGAGCCGTCAGCTTCTACGAGGAGGACGGCAGGCCCGGCGAGGACGGTCTGCTGATGGCTCCCGCTTACGCCGTTCCCCGGATGCTGGAGCGCGCCGGACTCGGCATCGAGGACTTCGAACTCTTCGAGATCCACGAGGCGTTCGCGTCCCAGGTGCTGGCCACTCTCGCGGCCTGGGAGAAGCGCGGGCTCACGCCCGTGGACCGCGAACGCCTCAACGTCGCCGGCTCCTCGCTGGCCACCGGACACCCCTTCGCCGCGACCGGCGCCCGCATCGTCGCCACCCTCGCCAAGCTCCTCGCGGAGCGGGAGGGAGCCGAAGCCGGGGCGCGAGGTCTGATCTCCGTCTGCGCGGCAGGGGGCCAGGGGGTGACTGCCGTACTGGAGAGGGCCTGAGCGTCCTTCCCCGATCCGCCGGCTCGGCCGGTCCGCTGAATCAGCCGAATTCAACGAGGTACCTCACGAACAGGAGCCGCTCGTGACGACCCAGCCCGCCAGTCCAGTCCCTGCGCCCGCCTCCGCGGGCCCCACGCTCGTCGAGCCGGAGAAGGAGGTGCTGGACGGCGTCGTACGGCAGGTCAGCATGCCTCCGTTCGCACCCGTGGTCACGAGCGGTTCCCTCGGCGACATCCCGTTCACCAACGCCGTCGAGGCGCCCTTCGAAGCGGTGCTCAGCCGCAAGCAGCCGGACGGAACCTGGCGGGACGTGACCGCCTCCGAGTTCGCGCACGAGGTCCTGAACGTCGCGAAGGGCCTGATCGGACTCGGCCTCGAGGCGGGGGACCGGATCGCCATCATGGCCCGCACCACGTACGAGTGGACGCTGTTCGACTTCGCGGGCTGGGCAGCCGGGCTCGTCACCGTGCCCATCTATCCGACGTCCTCCAGCGCTCAGGCCCGCTACATCCTCCAGCACTCCGGTGCGCGCGGCTGTGCCGTGGAGAACGTGGAGCAGTCGCGGATGCTCTCCGCGGAGCGCGGCGCCATGCCCGCACTCGAACACCTCTGGCAGTTCGACGCCGGCGGGCTCTCCCAGATCGCGGCGTCCGGCAGGCACCTGGACGACGAAGCGGTCGCGGAGCGGCGCGGGCTCGTGAGCCCTGAACACATCGCGACCCTCATCTACACCTCGGGCACGACGGGACAGCCCAAGGGCTGCGTCCTCACCCACGGCAACTTCTTCGCCGAGATCGACAACGCCATCGAACTGCTGCACCCCGTCTTCAAGTCCGTCAGCAAGGACCCGGCCTCGACGCTGCTCTTCCTGCCGCTCTCGCACGTCTTCGGGCGGATGGTCGCCGTCGGGTGCATGCGGGCGCGCGTACGGCTCGGGCACGCGCCGAGCATCCAGACCGAGGAACTCCTCGCCGATCTCGGGGGCTTCAGCCCGACGTTCCTGCTCGGCATCCCGTACGTGCTGGAGAAGGTCTACAACACCGGACGCGCCACGGCCGAGAAGATGGGCCGCGCCTCCTCCTTCGACCGCGCCGCGCGCATCGCCCGCCGATACGGCGAGGCCGTCGAGGAGCAGGAGCACGGACGCGGGAACGGCCCCCGCGCCGGTCTGAAGGCGGCGCGCGGACTGTACGACCTGCTGGTCTACCGCCGCATACGTGCCGCGCTCGGCGGCCGGTGCCGCTATGTCATCAGCGGTGGTTCGCCGCTCGGTTCGCGCCTCGCCGCCTTCTACGAGGGCGCCGGGATCTCGGTGTTCGAGGGCTACGGGCTCACCGAGACCACCGCGGCCTCCACATGCACCCCGCCGCTCAAGCCCCGCCTGGGCACCGTCGGCTGGCCCGTACCGGGTACGGCGGTGCGGATCGCCGACGACGGGGAGGTGCTGCTGAGGGGCGCGCACGTCTTCGGCGGCTACTGGGACCCGCAGCGCAACGGCGCCGTCCCGGACGTCGGGCACGACGGCTGGTTCGCGACGGGCGACATCGGCACCCTCGACGACGAGGGCTATCTGACGATCACCGGCCGCAAGAAGGACCTGATCATCACCTCCGGCGGCAAGAACATCGCCCCGGCACCAATGGAGGACTGGCTGCGCGCACATCCGCTCGTCAGCCAGTGCCTCGTCATCGGCGACGACCGGCCGTACATCACCGCGCTGATCACCCTCGAACCGGACGGTCTCGCCCACTGGCAGCAGATGCACAAGAAGCAGGACCTCACCCCCGAACAGCTCGTCCAGGACGGCGACCTGCTCGCCAATCTCCAGCAGGCGGTCGACGAGACGAACCGGATGGTCTCCCGCGCCGAATCGATCCGCCGCTTCGCGGTCCTCCCTCAGGACTTCACCGAGGACGCGGGGCATCTCACGCCGTCCCTGAAGCTGAAGCGGGCTGCGATCCTGCGGGACTTCGAGCGGGAGATCGCGAAGCTGTACGACCGGTGAGGCACCCCGCGGTGGCCGCCGCGGTGGCCACCGCGGGGTGCGCTTCGAGTCGGGCCTGGACGTGCTGCTCTCGACGCCGCGGAGCCGGCTGAGCCACCAGATCGGCCGGCTGGCGGCGAACGGGCCCCTCAAGTCGTGGACCGGGTCCGCGGGGGGGGCGCGGTGCCCGGACTCCACCAGTTGGGGCGGCGCTGCGCGGCTACCGGCGGCTCGCCCTCGGCATGTCGTGGCAGCGCATCTGCGCGCGCACCGCGGATGACCGCGCACGGCGGGCTCTCGTCCAGTGGCACTGCGGGACGCGGGACCGAGGCGATGCTCCGTACGTTCGGGCCCGTCATCCGCTGAGACCCTCCCGTGCTGGAGTGCGACCACCCCGCCGACCACGACGTGCATCTGCACGGCCGCGGGCTGCTGTTGATCCCGTCGTACTTCTGCCGCCCCTACGCACGTGGCGCACGCGGACACGTCGCGGCCCCCCACGCTCGTCGACCCGGCGGTGCAGCCGGTGTTGGCCTCACGCACCCCGGCCGCCGGGCCCCCGCCCGCGAAGTGGGGGAGAGCGTGCGTGCAGGACGGCGCCACCGGCGAAGGGCGCCGGCTACGTGCCGCCGGGAGCACGTGGCCGCCGTCCTAGGGTGAGTGGATGACTTCCTCATCGGAATCCGCACTGCCGCAGGAGCTCGCCTCCCTGCCGCGCGCCGAATTCGGCTTCCCCGGACCGCTGCGGGAAGAGCTCGTCGCAGCGATACTTCAGGGCCGCAAGACCGCGACGACGGGCCTGCTTCGCGAGTACCGGCACGACGGCGAGCCACTGCCCGAGTGCGGGTCCAGGGCCGTCGTCATCGACTCGGCCGCGAATCCCGTCGCCGTCATCGAGACGACCGAGGTCCGCGTCGTCGCGCTCGGCGAAGTGGACCTGGGGCACGTCCAGGACGAGGGTGAGGGCCACGAGTCCGTGGCCGCCTGGCGTTCGGACCACGAGGACTTCTGGAACAGCAGCGCCATGCGTACGGCGCTCGGCGACCCGGAGTTCACCGTCGACGACACGACGGAGGTCGTCCTCGAGAGCTTCCGTCTCGTCGAAGGAATCCCGGGCCCCCGGGCCCGCTGACCTGCGTCCTGCGCAGGTCAGCGGGGCCGGGAGCCGTTACGGGCGCGGCTCGTGCCGAGGGGCTCAGCTGCCGCAGTCGCCCTGTGTGGGCTCGTCCTTGAAGCGATCGGAGAGCCAGTTCATCGCCGGGATCGAGGCGAGGATCGCGGTACCCGCGTGCGGGGACAGCGGGAAGCTCGTCCACTCGACGGTGTTGCCCTTCGCGCACCAGTCGGCGCGCAGCTGCTTCCCGACGTCGTGCGGAATGATCTCGTCGGCCTCACCGTGGTACAGGTACACGGGCGCGCCCGGTGCCTTGGTGCCCAGCTTGTCCTCGGCGAGACGCTGCTGCCAGTCCGGTTCCTGGTTGGGATCCTTCGTGGTGACGTCCTCGACGGACTTGTTCGCCCCGGCCTCCGACGCCTCGGCCAGGCAGCCCTCCTTCATGATCCCGGTGATCCGCCTGCCCTCGTCGTTGAGGTAGCGGTCCAGGCCGAGTTCGGGGTACGCGGCGTCGTGGCCGATCGCCGACATCAGCACCAGACCGGCTTCCTCGTCGCCGTCGTTGTACTCCGCGACCTTCGGCAGGTCCGCCGGGACGCCGCCGCTGGCGGTGCCCTTGACCTTCAGCTCGGGGGCGTAGGTGCCGGCGAGTTCCGCCGCCCAGCCGCTGGCCTGGCCGCCCTGCGAGTAGCCCATGATGCCGACGGGCGAGTCCTGGGAGACCCCCTTCTCCTGTGCCCCGGGCAGGCGTTGGGCGGCGCGGGCCGCGTCCAGCACCGCGGTACCGGCGGCCCGGCCGACGGTGTAGGTGTGCGTGCCGGGCGTGCCCAGCCCCTCGTAGTCGGTGACGGCGACGGCCCAGCCGCGCAGCAAGGCCCCCTCGATCAGCGGTGCTTCCTTCGTCTTGCCCACCGGGAAGTTGACGGACGGCGCGCACTGATCGGCGATTCCGACGGTGCCGACCGCGTACGTCAGCAGGGGGCGCGGGCCCTCGCGGTCGTCCTTGGGGACGAGGACGGTGCCCGAGACGGTGTTGGACTTCCCGTTCGCGTCGGTCGAGTTGTACTTGATCGTCCAGGCGTGCGTGGGGATGGGCACGCCCGGAAAGACCTGGAACTCGCTCGGTTCGGCGCTGACGATGTCGCCGGGCTGCCCGGCCGCGGCGGTGCCGGCGCTCGCGCTCGTGCCCTTGCTCGCGGCGTGGGATGTGGCCGCGTGACCGCCGGCGGCAGCGGCAGCCGGTGCCACCGCGCCGCCGGAAACACACAGAGCGGCCACCGCCATTGTTGCGGTGACCGCTCTGGTTCGGGCTCCTCCGGTACGAGGGCCTCTTCGGGTGGGGCTCTGCATGGGGGGTCTCCCAACGATTCAGAAATGCTGGGCTCGTTGGGATGGAACGTACTGACCCGTCAGTATCTCGTGAAGGGGTTGCGCCGCAGTTGTGCACGCAGAGCACAACGTTGGCCCCCTGCGCCGCACGGGCGTCGTGCTCACAAGCGCTTCCTCGCCCCGCAGGCATCAGGCGTCCCGCGGGTGCGCTGCGCGGACGGTGTGAACGGACCGCCGCCCGCTGCTCCTTCGCGACCGGCGTCCCGCACGCGCTTCGAAGGTGCGATCCCGCCCCCGGCGTCGCTCCGTCACGGAACCACGGGGGCGGGACCGCGCTGGCCGTCACAAGAGGGAGACGCTACGCGGGTGTTCAGGGACCGCCGACGACGATCCCCAACAGGTCGAATGCTTGCCGTACCTTTCGGTTCCAGACAATTGCCATGACAATGAGGACGACGAAGATCATCACGATCGGCTCAGCGCCGCTGGAAAGACCCAACCTCGAAATGAGGATCACAGCTCCTGTGGAAAGCGCGGCCCACGCGACGATCCTCAGCCACTCACGGTCAGGGCCGGGCTGAACTCCTTCGATCTGTTCGTCGTTCAGCAAGGCGCCGACACGGGCATCGCAGTAGCGCTGGGAAATTGTCAGCAGGATTTCACTCAGTTCCTGGAGAGCGCTCTGTGTATCGCGGTCCAGGCGTTCTTCGGTCTTGTGGATCGCTGCAATGACTTGACGTGCATGCATATCCAGGATCTGGCGTCGGTGAGACCGGAGAGGAACCGAGCCGCGGTATTTATAGGCAGTCCGCAGCGATCGGGTCACGGCTGCAAGGTGTCGTGAAACTTGACGGAGGGCAGGTGCGCGCTCTTCGCGTCTCGACTCGTAGGCGTCCGCACACGCTGTGATGGTGTCCGCGATCACCATGACCAGTGCGTATCGACGTGCGGCCTTGAATGAATCAGTGTCCTTGATGTACCAAAAGGATCTTCCGCGAGTGTCTTCCAGCGCCATGCTGAAGGCGGCCAAGAGTGCTGCTGTGAGGAGCACTGTGAGGAGTGCAAAGAGGGGCCACTTGGGGATTGCAAGAATGAATCTGATCTGCGATTCCGTCATCCTCTGGCCAGAGACTATGTCCGGCCTTTCTAATTCTGCGCGCGTGGGGAAGTCCATCAAGTGCGCCAAGTAGATGGCCGCCGCCAAGGACAGTGTCGTTGATGTCGCGGCCTGGATGACCCAGCCCTTTAGCTGAGCGCGGCGGTGCATGGCGACTCGCACTCGCCCGGAGGCTTGGCGATTCACGCCCAAGCGATCAAGGTCGTAGGTGAGTTGATCGAAGCGCGACCGCGAGGCAGATCGGCTGGTAGTCACAACAGCGCATCATTGCATGTGCACTTCGCGTTCCGCCGCCCCCGACGGTCCCGCAGCCCGGTGTGGCCCGCTGGGCCCTGGTACAGGGCGCCGGAACCGCCCGGTCCGGGTTCTCGTCCGCGGCGGCGTGGGCCACCAGGGCGATCCCGCCCCCGGCGTCGCTCCGTCACGGAACCACGGGGGCGGGAGCGCTGTTTCTCCCTGGGGCCTGCTCCTAGAAGGGCCGGTCGCCCGCGATCGCGACGCGCTCCGCGACCCGGCGGTGCGGGGCGTAGTCGTCGACCGCGTAGTGCTGCGTCGCGCGGTTGTCCCAGAAGGCGATGTCGCCGGCCTGCCAGCGGAAGCGCACCTGGTACTCCGGCACGTGCGCCTGCCGGACGAGGAAGCTCAGCAGCCGGTCGCTCTCGTCACGGTCCATGCCCACGATGTGCGTGGTGAAGGAGGTGTTGACGAAGAGCATCCGGCGGCCCGTCTCGGGGTGCGTGCGCACCACCGGGTGTTCGACGGGCGGGAACTCCTCCTGCATCGGGATCAGCCGCTCCGGGCCGTAGAACCGCACGAACCCCGGGATGAAGTCGTGCACGGCGGTCGCATCGTCGATGCGTGCCTTCACGGAGTCGGGCAGGTTGTCGTACGCGGCGGCCATGTCCGCCCACATGGTGTCGCCGCCGACGGGCGGCACCTCGTGGAGCTGGAGCACGGCCCCGAGGGCGGGCCGTTCGCGGAAGGTGACGTCCGTGTGCCAGACGTTCTCGAAGGTCGGTGCGCCGCTGCCGCCCTTCTCGAAGCGGACGACCTCGGCGGAGGAGCCGCGTGCCAGCAGCGGATTGGTCTCCAGCTCGCCCCAGTTCGCGGCGAAGTCGCGCTGCTGCTGTGACGTGATGCCCTGGCCGCGGAAGAAGAGCACCTTCCACTCCAGGAGCGCCCTGTTCAGCTCCTCGCGCAGCTCGGGCGTGAGCGGACGCGACAGGTCGACGCCGCTGATCTCGGCGCCGATCAGGCGGCCCTGCGGTGCGATGTCGAAGAGCTCGTACGGGCGTTCACGAGTGCCCTCGGGCAGACGGTTCAGGGTGCGGCGCCCCTCGTACATGCCGTCGGCGGGCACGCGGGCATCGCGCAGGACAGGGGTGGCTGAGGGGGTGACGGTCATGGTGATGATCCTTCGAAGTCGACGGTCGGCTCAGGGAGTCGGCGTGCGCACCCGCGTGTGCGAAGCGTGCATGCGCGATGCGACGCGCTATCGACCGGACCGCTCACACCCGCGCCGCCACGGCACGCTGAGGCGTCCGACGGCGGCGGTACGGGTGTGCTGGATCATGACCGCATTTTGTGGGTGGCGCCTGCGCCGCGTCAACGCATGACCGCGATGCGGACGGTCATATGAGACGCCGCGTGGCGAAGTCCCGTGGCGTGGGGCGTTGTGGGTGCTGTGGCGCACCGGCCCCTATGACTTGGGCACGGGCCCGATCGAGCTGCCGGCCCACTCCGGCGCCTTCTCCGTCAGCGACGCGAAGCGCTCGCGTACCGCGTCCGGGAAGGGCGCGGCACGGCCCGCCGACTGATCGACATGGATCATCAGCAGTTCGGACGTCGCCACCGGGTCCTTCCTGTTCGCGGCACGCATCTCCAGCACGAGCCGCACCTTCTTCGCGTCGACTCCCAGGATCCGTGTGCGCACGGTGAGTTCGGTGCCCTCGGAGACCTCGCGCAGATAGCGGACGTGGGCCTCCGCCGTGTACAGGGAGCATCCGCTCTCCCCGCGGTACTGCTGGCCCATGCCGGTCTCGATCATCATGGCGTCCGTGGCGTGCCCGAAGACGAGCACGTAGAACGCCTCGTTCATATGGCCGTTGTAGTCGATCCACTCCGGGCGGACCGTCGCCGTGTGGTCCGGGATCAGCCCGTCCTGCGCGGGACCGGCACCCGAATTGGGACCGGCACCCGAACCGGAAACGGCACCGGAACCCGGCGTCGTCCCGTCGCTCTGCTCCTCGGCGGGCGGCTCGCTCTGCGCTGCGGCCTGCCCCTCGGTCGTCTCGCCCTGATCTGTGCTCACGTGCTCTCTCCTTCGGCTGTGGCGTCCCCTCGGTCCTTGTGCCCCCCGCTGCCCTGCGGCAGGCGGCCCGTCGCCCGGAGCACGTCGATGACCCCCTGGTCGCGCTCGGCCACGAGCTGGGCGATGGAGCGGCCGGCGGCCGCCTCCTCGCACCCTTCGACCATCGCATCACGCAGAGGCGCGTCGAGCTCCGGCGCCTCCAGCCGCGTCCAAGGCGACTTCAGCGACGGACCGAAGTGGTCCAGCATGTGGGCCATTCCGCCCTCACCGCCCGCGAGCGCGAACGTGAGGCAGGGCCCCATGAACGCCCAGCGCAGCCCCGGTCCTTCGGTGATCGATGCGTCGATGTCGCGTACGGACGCCTCGCCGTTGGCGACCATGTGCAGCGCCTCCCGCCACAGCGCCTCCTGGAGGCGGTTGGCGATGAAGCCCGGCAGTTCGCGGTCCATGGTGATGACGGACTTGCCAGCCACCTCGTAGAAGCGCGACGCCCACGCGACGGCGCCGGGGTCGGTCGACTCGCCGCCGACGACTTCGACGAGCGGGATGAGATACGGCGGATTGAAGGGATGGCCGACCAGCAGCCGTCCCGGGTCGGTGGCCTCGCCCTGCATGTCGGTCATGGGATAGCCGGACGTGGACGAGGCGATGACGGCGCCCGGCGGGGCGGCGGCGTCCAGCTCCGCCAGCAGCGAGCGCTTGAGCTCCAGTTTCTCGGGCGCGCTCTCCTGCACGAACTCGGCGTCCGCGACGGCGTCACGGAGTTCGGGCACGACGGTGAGCCGACCGCGAGAAGCGCCCTCGGCGAGGCCGAGCTGCTCCAGGGCGGGCCAGGCGGCGTCGACGAGCCGCCGGAGCTTCCGCTCGGCGTCGGGGGCCGGGTCCCAGGCGGTGACGTCGTAGCCACGGGCGAGGAAGTGAGCCGCCCAGCCGCCGCCGATCACGCCGGCTCCGACGCAGGCGACTCGGCGCACGGCCTCGGGCGGGAAGGCAGCGGCGAACGGGCCGGGGGAGGGTGCGGTCATTCTGGTGGTGTCCTCACGGTTGCTGCTGCGGGGATGTGGGGGTGTGGGGGAGTGGGAGTGCGGGTCTCCGGGGGCTGGGGCCGGGCGCCGCGCCTGGGCGCCGGGACTTCGCGCCCTGGGACTTCGCGCCCGGGCGGCGGAAGATCCGCTCAGGGGCGGCCGCTCAGGCGCGGGGCTTCAGCCCGAGGCGTTCGCGGGCCTGGTCGGGCGTGGCGACCTGAGCGCCCAGCAGCTCGGTGATCTGCACGGCGCGCTCGACGAGTTGGCCGTTGGTCGCCTTGACCCCCCTGCTGAGGTAGAGGTTGTCCTCCAGGCCGACCCGAACGTTGCCGCCGAGCAGGATCGACTGCGCGACCCACGGCATCTGCATCCGCCCCAGAGCGAAGCTGGCCCACTGTGCGCCCTCCGGCAGCATGTCGACCATGGACTTCAGGACGCCCGGCTCCGCAGGCGCACCCCACGGGATGCCCATGCACAGCTGGAAGACGGTCGGGTCGTCCAGCAGTCCCTCGTCCCGGAGTTGCTTGGCGAACCACAGCTGACCGGTGTCGAAGATCTCCAACTCCGGCCGCACGCCCAGCTCCTGGATGCGCTTGGCGCCAGCCCGCAGCATGTCCGGTGTGGAGACGTAGAGGTTGCTGCCCTCGCCGAAGTTGAGCGAGCCGCAGTCGAGGGTGCAGATGTCGGGGAGCAGGTCCTCGACGTGCGGCAGCCGTTCGATGCCGCTGACGAGGTCGGTGCCGGGCAGGTGCGTCAGCGGGTTCTCCGGATCGATGACGAGGTCGCCGCCCATGCCCGCGGTCAGGTTGATGACGACGTCGGTCCCGGTCTCCTTGATCCGCTCGACGACCTCCCGGTAGAGGCGGGGATCGCGCGCCCCTACGCCGGTCTCCGGGTCGCGCACGTGGATGTGCACCACCGCGGCGCCGGCGCCCGCGGCCTCGACGGCGGAGCGTGCGATCTGCTCGGGAGTCACCGGGACGTGCGGGCTGCGGCCGACGGTGTCGCCGGCACCGGTGAGCGCACACGTGATGATGACGGAGCTGTTCATGGGCATGGTCTTCCTCCGCTCTTACGGCCTGACGGGACAGGGATTCGGGATCGGGTGAGTGTCGGACGGGAGTCGGGACGCGATCGGCGATCGGCAGTTGGCAGTTGGCAGTTGGCTGTCCGGACGGATGTGGCTGTGCGGTGCGTGGTCGGCTACGGGGCGGGCTTCGCGGCGAGCTCCGTCTCGACATGGGCGAGGAGCGCGGTCCGCATGGTCTCGGCGCCGTCCGCCTGCGGCTCCGTCCCGGGACGTGCCCCCAGCCGGTCCGGGGCCGGTGCCGTGGCCAGGGCCTGGGCGGCCAGGCCGTCGATGAGAGCGGTGAGGTGCAGGGCGGCGAACTCCGGGTCCACTTCGCGGAAGACGCCCTGCGTGATGCCGCGCCGGATCACGTCGGCGACGGTCGTACGCCACTGCCGGTAGTAGTCGACGTGGAGTTGACCGACCGCGGTGGAACGGGCCGCCTCCGCCCACAGGTCGAGCCAGACCAGCCACTGCCGGCGCTGCTGCGGGCTCGACGGGATCTGCAGGTCGATGAGCTGGCGGAGTTCGTCCGCCGCGTCGCGGGCCTCGGCGGTGCGGGCGGCACGGCGCGCGGTGTCCTCGTCCATGCACCAGCGGATGGCGGCCTCGAGCAGTTCGGCACGGCCGGGGAAGTGGTAGTGGATGGCGGCGGTACTCGTCTCGCATGCCTCCGCGATGTCGGAGACCCGGACGGCGTGGAAGCCGGATTCGGCGATGAGGCGCACCGTTTCGCGGACGATCTGAAGCGGCCGGCCGCCCTCGGGCGCCGCTGAGGCGGCGTTCCCGCCCGCGTCGCCGTTGCCCCTCCGTGGCCCGGAGCGGGCACCGGCTCCCGCGCCCGAACCCAGCAGCCACGCGGCGTCCACGTCGCCCGCGTCTGCGATGCGCGCCAGTTCGGCGACGGTGAAGCGGCGGCTGCCGCCCAGAGAGCGGGAGAGCTTCGAGGGGTCCATGACGATGCGCCGCGCGAACTCCCGCTGGCTGCAACCGACTTCGCCGATCACCTGCCGTACGCGTGCGGAGACGTCGCCGACGGCGTCCGCGACCCGGCTCGATGACTCCTGCTGCATGGGCGTCACCGTACGAGCGTGTTGAGGAAAACGCAACATCGCTTTCAGAAGTCGGACAGAAACACAGGTGAACCGCCGTTGTGGTGCTGACTGGCGAGCCGGTCAGTAATGCAACACGTCCGCCTCTGCCGGCGGGCATCAGCGACAGCCCGCCGGTTTGGCCGAGATCCGTGTACAACCCCCGCATCTGTTCGCCGGTCTCTTCTGATGGACCGGCGGATGCCGCCGATCCCGATCGACCGACCATCGACCGGGCAAGACAGATGACCATGACTGGGGGAACAGTTATGCGTTCGAAGAGTGCTGCTCTGGCAGCCGTCACCCTGTTCGTCGCGGGCACGGGCCTGATGACGACCGCTGGCTCCGCCTCCGCGGCGACGACGGCCACCGGCACGACGCCGGGTGTCACCGCTGCCGCTGCCGCGAGCCCCGCACCGAAGGCGGCCTACAACGGGGCGTGCGGCGCCGGGTACTCGGTGGTGAACTCCGCCGGGATCGCCGACCTGGGCACCGTCTTCCTGACGTACAACTCGAAGAGCGGCAAGAACTGCGTCGTCACCGTGCGCAACGCGAAGGACGACCCGATCCACATGGCGGCAACCGTCCGCGTGCTCCTCGACGACGAGGAGACCGAACCGGTCGTCGACGAGGGCGAGTTCACCACCTACGCGGGCCCCGTGTACGTGGAGGAGGGCACCGGGCACTGCATCGAGTGGAGCGGTGTCATCGGGGACGAGGAGTACTTCAACAGCGGCTCGAACTGCGGCGTACGGAAGTAGCGCGCGGCAGCCTGTCCGGCGCCGTGCGGGGCCGCACACAAGTGGTGCGACGCCCCGCGCGGCGCCCGGGCGGTGCTCAGACGTCGGGGGCGGTCGACCCGGGGGAAACGGTCAACCGCCCCCGACCGTGAGGGACTTGAAACCTGCTCCCTTCAGCCGGCCGCCGTGCCCTCACCTGTCTTCTAAGGCTGTTTCCACGTGTTGAGAGCCGTGGTGAAGACCTGCTCCGTACCGGAGTCCCACAGGCGGTGCCTGGCCTCGACGTAGATCGTGTACTCGGTGCCCTCGTCGTCGATGTACGCCTGCTGCAGAACGTGCATCGGCTCGCCCGACTCCGGCGTGTAGATGAACTCCCAGCGCGCGCCCGGGTGCCCCTGGTATTCGACGTGCGACAGGCTGATGCGCTCGTAGCCGTTGGACGACTCCTGCATGGCCTGCTCCATCTCCAGGTAGTTGATGAAGGAGGCCCTCGGTGCGCCTTCCACCTCGCTGATCTGGAGGTATTCGTCGCCCGTCGGCGGCATGTAGCCGACCTGGGTGGGGCTCAGCTCCCTGCGGTCCCAGCCCTTCATCACGGCAAGGGAGAAGCCCCTGTCGTCGACGACGGTGCGGAATCCGGCCGGCAGCCCGTTGCCGGGGGACGGGTCCTCGGGAGGCTTGGGCTTCGCGGGTGCGCTCGTGGCCGGCTTGCTCGTGGAGGGACTGGGAGACTTGGCCTTTTTCTTCTTCTTGAGCTTCGGCGATGCCGCCTCGGTGGTCACCGAGGGCTCGGGTGAGGCCCCAGTGTCGACCATCTTGTACTGCGAGACCTGATTGTCGGACGCGCGGTTGTCCCGGGCGTCTTCACGGTTCATCAGAATGCCCGAGGACGCTCCCGCGCCGACCAGGAGGGCCATGACGCCCAATGTGATCCCCAGCCGGACATAGTTGGTCCTGGTGCGGAACTTGAAAGGTGGCGGCGGCGGTGGCGCCGTCAGTGGATACAAGGCGCGGTCGCATCCCGCGCAGGCGTCTGCCGTCGCAGGCGATCTGGTGCCGCAGTGCGGGCATGTGGTCAACATGAGCAGCTCCCGTGCTCCGAGCGTTTCCCGATGGTCCCCTTAACCCGGTGCATGACAGACGGTACTGCCGCGGCCACAAATTGACCCCACAGCGGATTCACTTTTAGCACACACGTACAGTCCCTGAGCAGGGAATCTTCCCTATTTGCCGGGCTGTTCACGGTTTCAATCACCGCTGTCGCGTCGGGCCGATGTACGCGCATACGTGGCGGGTCCGCACGTCTCCGTGCGGGCCCGGCGCGCTGCGTTCGCTCTGCGTCCGCTCGCCGGAGCGGCGGCGGAGGCTTTCGCCGCCTCGGGTTCGGCGACGCGCTCCGTGGCGCCGCCGCTGTCCGGGGTGCCGTCCGCGGCCGACCGCCCTCCTCCTCGGGCAGCTTGAGGACGAACGTCAGCGCCGCCGCCACGAGGTACAGCGCCGTGAAGACGATGGTGACACCGTCCGCACCGGCCAGCGGGTGTCGAGGATCCGCACGGCGCGGCCCACGGCGACGCGGGACTTCACGATGGGGTTGTTGAACAGGCCCTGCCTCGTGGCCGGTTCGGGCGGGACCGGCCCGTCGCCGCCCGCACGGGCACGCGCCCGCCTCGCACAGCGACGGCGGTCCGCCCGCGGCGATGAGCCCGAGCGCGGACCAAGGGGTCCCAGCTCCCCGAGGGGCGGAATCGTCAGGCTCGCCCCTCGGAGCCCAGGGTCGAAGGCCGCAGGTGAAGGCGAAGCAGAACCAGCCGACGGCCGTGCCCAGGCGGCGGCCGGCAGACGGAGGGCGTCGAAGACGATCCAGATCCACAGCCCGAGCCGGATCACATCGGCGCGGGCCCCGGATCTCGGCGAGTGCTCCGGATGACCAGGGAGGCCAGCCGCCCCGTCACGCCGTGGACGGTCATCACATCGCCGGCCCTCACGTCCGTGACGTCCGTCCGGCGCCGTGGTCCGTCATGTACGGCGCGAGGCGACCGGCCTCCACGCCGCCGATCATGAAGGGCAGCACGTCGGCGTAGCCAGCAACGATGACGTGGGGATGCCGATCCGGTCCGGCAGACCTTCCCGCCCCTCCTCCTTCGCCGGCGGTCGCGGCGGGCGGCAGTACGTCGCGGCTGCGCCCGCTGCTGGGAGGGGCCCGGCCGCTCGCCGAGCGGAGCATCGGAACGCCGGATCCCGGAGCCGTCTCGCCGGCGGCGGTGCTCGAAGCGGTGCTCGACGCCGGGCCGGGCGCGGACAGCGGTCCATCCGGCCACCCCTCCGGAGCCCCCACACGATGAGACCGGCACAGGACAGGCCCGGGGCAAATGAGCGGGCCAGCGGTCAGCAGGCAGGCGCAGTCACGAAGGAGCACGCCACATGGACACCGCGGCAACCCGGCAGCCGGACCCCGGTCAGCTGGCCCGGACCACAAGGAGGCCATCAGCGCGACCTGAGCTGCGACCCACGGGTGGCCGAGGTCTCGGACGTGCGCGTCGGCACCGATGAGCGCACGCGTACCCGCACCTCGCGGTGGAGGCCGCCCGCGACGAGCGGTCGGCGTCCGCGGAGAAGGCCGCCGCGCTCGCCGGCCACGAACGCTCCTGAGCCGCGCTCGCCTCCCCCCCCACACCCACCACACGGCAGGAGCCCCCGCCGGACGATTCCGGCGGGGGCTCCTTGGGTGGTACGACTCAGGTCACTGAGGGGTGACGTTCTCCGCCTGCGGCCCCTTCGGACCCTGGGTCACGTCGAAGCTCACGAGCTGGTTCTCCTCCAGGGAGCGGAAGCCAGTCGCGTTGATCGCGGAGTAGTGGACGAAGACATCGGGACCGCCGCCGTCCTGGGCGATGAAGCCAAAGCCCTTTTCAGCGTTGAACCACTTGACGGTTCCGGTAGCCATAAGCCCTCCTTGGGCCTATAAGGGTCGCCCTGCTCCCAGAACCCCGCTAAGAAGTCTCTGAAAACGACGAGAGCCCGCGGTCACATGCTCCGCAGGCTCTGTACTGCAAGGAAACCAAACTGCAACTTGTCCGCGAGCCTAGCACGGTGCCGCGTGGTGCGGAAGGGCGAACGATCTCGGCCGTGCGCTGGTCGGTTTCCCCGGCGACCGCCCGCCGGGAAGCCGGCCGGGCTCCCCGGGCCGGGGCTGTGACGGGCCGCCGTGGGTCGCGGCGTACGCTCCGGGTGTGACTGAGTTTCCAAGGGTTCCCAGATCCCGTCCGCGTGTGGGGCACATCCAGTTCCTCAACTGCCTCCCGCTGTACTGGGGTCTTGTTCACACCGGCTCCCTGCTCGATCTGGAGCTCACAAGAGACACCCCTGAAAAGCTGAGCGACCAGTTGGTGAACGGGGATCTCGATATCGGCCCCATCACGCTCGTCGAATTCCTCCGGAATGCCGATCAGCTCGTTGCGCTTCCGGATATCGCGGTGGGCTGCGACGGTCCGGTGATGTCCTGCGAGATCGTCTCGCGTGTGCCGCTGGACAGGCTGGACGGAGCGAAGGTCGCCCTGGGCTCCACTTCGCGTACGTCCGTACGGCTGGCCCGGCTGCTGCTCTCCGAGCGGTTCGGTGTGCGGCCCGACTACTTCACGTGCGAGCCGGACCTGGAGCGGATGATGGACGAGGCCGATGCCGCCGTCGTCATCGGCGACCTCGGGCTCCGCGCCTATCTGCGCAACCTGCCCGAGCCCGGTCTCGAGGTCCACGACCTGGGCCAGCTGTGGAAGGAATGGACGGGGCTGCCGTTCGTCATGGCGGTGTGGGCCGTGCGCCGGGACTACCTGGCACAGCACCCGGAGACCGTGGACGAGGTCCACCGCGCTTTCCTCTCCTCCCGTGACCTGGCACTGGAAGAGGTCGCCAAGGTCGCCGAGCACGCGGCGCGCTGGGAGGTCTTCGAACCGCCGGTGCTGGAGCGGTACTTCACGACCCTCGACTTCCGCCTCGCCGGGCGGCAGTTGCAGGGCGTCGAGGAGTTCGTGCGCCGCACCGCCGCCACCGGTGACTACCCCGCGGACGTCCGGGTGGATCTGCTGCACGAGCCGGGACGGGACCGGGAACCGGTCGGCGACCACGAGCCTGTCAGGGACTGACGCCGGGGGCGCTGGCCGAGGCCGCCACGGGCCCCTGGCGTACGCTGGCCCGGCAAGGAAAATGCCGCCAGCCACCTCCGGAGGGACGCCCCGGTGTCCGAAACCGCCGACCGTCAGGCCGTTCTCGATCGCGCTGCCGAGGGCGGCCGTATCACCCCCGAGGAAGCGCTCGACCTGTACCGCTCAGCGCCGCTGCACGCCCTCGGCGCGGCGGCCGACGCCGCCCGGCGCAAGCGCTACGCGGGCACCGAGCACATCGCGACGTACATCATCGAGCGGAACATCAACTACACCAACTCGTGTGTGACCGCCTGCAAGTTCTGCGCCTTCTACGCCTCACCGAAGAGCGAAGACGTATGGACGCGCGACCTGGACGACATCCTGCGCCGCTGCGCGGAGACGGTCGAACTGGGCGGCACGCAGATCATGTTCCAGGGCGGCCACCACCCGGACTACGGGGTGGAGTACTACGAGGAGCACTTCGCGGCCATCAAGGAGCGCTTCCCGCAGCTCGTGATCCACTCGCTCGGCGCGTCCGAGGTGCAGCACATGGCGAAGATCTCCGGCGTGACGCCGGAGGAGGCGATCCGCCGCATCAACGCCGCAGGTCTCGACTCCTTCGCGGGCGCTGGCGCCGAGCTGCTTCCCGCACGGGCCCGAAAGGCCATCGCGCCGCTCAAGGAATCGGGCGAGCGCTGGCTGGAGATCATGGAGACGGCGCACAACCTCGGCGTCGAATCCACCTCGACGATGCTCATGGGCACCGGTGAGACCAACGCTGAGCGGATCGAGCACCTGCGGATGATCCGCGACGTGCAGGATCGCACGGGCGGCTTCCGCGCCTTCATCCCGTACACGTACCAGCCGGAGAACAACCACCTGAAGGGCCAGACGCAGGCCACCATCTTCGAGTACCTGCGGATGATCGCCATCGCGCGGCTCTTCTTCGACAACGTGGCGCACATTCAGGGCTCGTGGCTGACGACGGGCAAGGAGGTCGGCCAGCTCTCCCTGCACTACGGCGCCGACGACCTCGGTTCGGTGATGCTGGAGGAGAACGTCGTCTCCATGGCGGGCGCCAAGCACCGCTCGAACCGGATGGAGCTGCTCGAACTGATCCGTTCCGCGGACCGGGTCCCGGCGCAGCGCAGCACGACGTACGAGCACCTGGTCGTCCACGAGGACCCCGCGGACGACCCCTCCGACGACCGCGTCGTCTCGCACTTCTCCTCGACGGCGATCGAGGGCGGTAGCGCGCACCCGGAACTCAACCTGATCGAGGCGAAGTAGCCCCTGGCGGGGCAGGCCGGCCGCGTGGGTTCCGGCGGCCCCGCCGCGCGTCCCGCGAGCCCCGGCCGAGTGACGGCCGGGAGCTGACGCGTCCTCAGCCGCGGTGCGTATGGCGCCCGTTGCGGGGGTAGGTCCGCTGGTGCACCGCATGTCCGTATCAGGCCGCCGCGGCCCGGACAGGGGTGCACCAGCCGGGGAGTGGGGGGCGAGTTGGACGACGAGGACGCTCTGGAAGCGGTACGGCGCCACCTCGACCGTCGTGGCGAGCTGACGAAGGCGGGTCCGCCGGACACGTGGAAGCCTGCCCCGCTGACCCTGGTGAAGGGGCGGATCGTCCGCAGCATCGAGAACCGCGCGGAGCGCCCCGGAAGCGAGCCGGGTGACTTCGACCTGTCGGAGCGGCCGAGGTACGACGACCTCGACGGATACCACCTCGACCCGCCGCGGAACCCTGCGGAGCCGATGGAACTCCGGCTGGTCAAGCGGGACTCGGAGTCCTCGGAGCCCTGCTCACGTGACTGCGACCGCGGCCGGACCAGGTGTGGTGAGTGCCGGGGGCGGAAGAGGCTGCGCTGCGAGCCGCGCACCGACTGCGAGGCGTGCGCGGGCGAGAACTCCTGCCTCAACTGCGCGGCGTCCGGCGGCACTGCGGGCGCGGCAGGGCCCGACGCGGCGCGACCCGCACGTACGGAGAAGCGCCTCACGTGCGTCAAGTGCGGGGAGCGGGGCGTCGCCTGCCGCTCGTGCCAGGGCAGGGGCGATGTCCCCTGCGCGCTGTGCGAGGAGACGGGGTTCCGAGACTGTCCCACGTGCCGGGGTTCCGGCACGGTGCGCCACGACGACTGCAAGGGCACCGGGAGGTTCACGGTCTGGACCGCGGGGACGATCACCAGGAAGCCGGAGACGGGAGCCATCCGCCGGCCGGAACACAGCGTGTCCTGGCACACCTGGAACAAGGCGCGCCGTCACGGCAGTTGGCGTACGGAAGTGCTGAGCGGCGACGCCGGGACCGCGTCGGTCGCGGACCTGGACGACGAGGCCGCCAAGGGGCTGGCACCGGACCTGACGAAGAAGCAGGGTGAAGTCGCCCGCGAGGTCACCCTGGAGATCCTCCGGCTGACCCGCGTCGAGGTGCCCCTGCTGCCGCACCGCGTCCATTACGCACACCCCGCACCGGCGACGCACCCCTCGGGCACCGTGTACGAGGTCTTCGCCGTACCGTCCGGGCAGCGCGTCCTCCAGATCGCCGTGGCCGCCCTGGGAGCCCTGGCGGTCCTCACGCTGGTCTGGTGGCTGCTCACGCCCTAGCCGCCGCCGGCCCGGACGGCCCGGACGGCCCCGGCGGCGCCCCGGCGGACCGCCGGTCCGTGGGACGGGACACAATGGGACCGTGACCCGCGCATCCCTGGACAAGCAGCCGCACGAAGTCGCCGCGATGTTCGACGACGTCGCCGCGCGGTACGACATCACCAACGACGTGCTCTCCCTCGGGCAGACACGGCTGTGGCGGCGTGCCGTCGCCAGGGCCGTCGACGCGCGGCCCGGCGAGCGCGTACTCGATCTGGCAGCCGGTACGGGCACCTCGTCGCAGCCCTTCGTCGCGGCGGGTGCCTACACGGTGCCCTGCGACTTCAGCCTCGGGATGCTGAAGGAGGGCAAGAAGCGGCTCCCGTGGATGCCGTTCACCGCCGGCGACGCGACCCGACTGCCGTTCCGCGACGGCGTGTTCGACGCCGTGACGATCTCCTTCGGGCTGCGCAACGTGCACGACACCGACGACGCCCTGCGGGAGCTGCACCGCGTCACCGCGCCCGGCGGCCGCATCGTCATCTGCGAGTTCAGCCACCCCACTTGGGCGCCGTTCCGCACCGTCTACACCGAGTACCTGATGCGGGCGCTGCCTCCGGTCGCCAGGGCCGTCTCCTCCAGTCCCGACGCGTACGTCTATCTCGCCGAGTCGATCCGCGCCTGGCCCGACCAGCCCGCTCTCGCACGCCATCTCCAGCAGGCGGGCTGGGAGAAGGTGGCCTGGCGCGACCTGACGGGCGGCGTGGTGGCCCTGCACCGCGGCGTTCGCACGTGAGGCCGCGGGCCGCCGCCTCCCGATGAGAACGGACGCGATGTCCCCCGGGTCCACGCACTGCGTGGCCCCAGGGGGTGCCCGGACGCCCGGGACCGTCCTCTTAGACTGCAACTGCCCAGTACCCAGCCTTTGCGGGAGTCCTTGTGACTGACACCGTCACCTCCGAGCGGACCGCCGATGTGATCGTCGTAGGTGCCGGCCCCGCCGGGGCCACCACCGCCTACCACTTGGCCCGCAGCGGCCTGGACGTGCTGCTGCTCGAGAAGACCGCCTTCCCCCGTGAGAAAGTGTGCGGCGACGGCCTCACGCCGCGTGCCGCGAAGCAGCTCGTCGCCATGGGCATCGACATCTCCGAGGAGGCCGGCTGGCTGCGCAACAGGGGGTTGCGCATCATCGGCGGCGGTCAGCGCCTCGAACTCGACTGGCCGGAGCTGGCCACGTATCCGGACTACGGGCTCGTGCGCAAGCGCGACGACTTCGACGAGCAGCTGGCCCGGCAGGCGGAGAAGGCCGGTGCCCGCATGTACGAGCGGTGCAACGTCGGGGAGCCGATCCTGGACGCGGGAGGCCGCATCACGGGTGTCCACGCCAAGCTCGGCGAGGAGAAGACCCCGGTCACCTTCCACGCTCCGCTCGTCGTCGCCGCGGACGGCAACTCCACGCGCCTCTCCCTCAAGATGGGCCTGCACAGGCGCGAGGACCGTCCGATGGGCGTCGCCGTCCGCACGTACTTCACTTCCCCGCGCCACGACGACGACTACCTGGAGTCCTGGCTGGAGCTGTGGGACCGGCGCGGCGCACAGGACCGCCTGCTGCCGGGCTACGGCTGGGTGTTCGGCATGGGCGACGGCACCAGCAACGTCGGCCTGGGTGTCCTCAACACCTCGGACGACTTCAAGGAGCTGGACTGGCGCGAGATCCTCAAGGCGTGGACGGCGTCCATGCCGGAGGAGTGGGGCTACACCCCCGAGAACATGACGGGCCCCATCCGCGGGGCCGCCCTCCCCATGGCCTTCAACCGGCAGCCGCACTACACGCGCGGGCTACTGCTCGTGGGGGACGCGGGCGGGCTGGTGAACCCGTTCAACGGCGAAGGCATCGCGTACGCCATGGAGTCGGGCGTGATCGCCGCGGAGACGATCGTCCAGGCGCACGCACGGGCCACGCCCGCACAGCGCGAACTGGCCCTGCGCCGCTACCCGAAGATCCTCAAGGAGACCTACGGGGGCTACTACACGCTGGGCCGCGCGTTCGTGAAGCTGATCGGCAACCCGAAGGTGATGAAGGTGGCGACCGAGCGCGGCCTCTCCCACCCGCTGCTGATGCGCTTCGCACTGAAGATGCTGGCCAACCTCACCGACCCGTCGGGCGGCGACGCGATGGACCGGGTCATCAACGGCCTCAGCAAGGTCGCTCCGCGGGCCTAGCGGGCGCCTGCTGGGACGATCCGTCACGATCCGGCGAGAGAGCAGGGGCGGCCCGCATCGGGCCGCCCCTGGTCAACTCACGCGGCAGGCAGCGCGTCTCCCGAGTGCGATGCCCGCCGCAGCAGCGCCGAGCCCAGAGATCCCAGCGTGTGATGGACGCTTGCGCCGGCACGGTGCGAGGTGATCAGACCCGCCTCCCGCAGGATCGCGGTGTGGTGGGTGGCCGTCGCCGGTGAGATGTTGAGACGGCGGGCCAGTTCCGACGTCGTGCAGCCGGAGGCCACGACCTCGAGTGCCGCCGCGCGGGTCCGACCGAGAAGCGCGGCACACGGGCTCTCCTCGCTGTCCGTCTTCGGGCGCACCCTGAAGTCCGCCTCGTCCCATCCCGGCTGGTGCTCGACCGGGTAGACCAGGACCGGCTGGAGGGACACCTCCCGCAGCGTGACCGGATTGCGCCGGCAGAAGAACGACGGGACGAGACGCAGACCGCGACCGCCCAGCGGAACGTCACGGTCCACGTGAGTGCCCCGTACCTCCAGCACGGGAGGTTCCCAGCGCAGGTTCGGATGCAGGCCGTCGAGCAAGTGCTCGACCCCGCCGTTCAGCACGCGGTGGGCCCGCTCGGCGCGGTCGGCCTCCAGATGGCCGCGGATCTGCGTGTGGTAGGGAGCGATCGCCTGCGCGTGATAGCTGCTGATGGCGTCGGCCAGGCGCTCCAGGCCGCGCGGGCCGACATCCCTCGCCCGCTCCGGGACATGGCGGTTCACGGCGAGCCTGCTCATGTCCGTGCCGAGGCGCTCGCGGGAAGTGGAGAGCAGGGCTTCGAGCCCCGCCTCCAGCCCGTTCGCGGACTCGGCGGGAGTGAGGAAGTCCGGTGAGTATCCGCGGGGCGGTGCGAGCGCGCACAGAAAGTGCCTGACGTATGCCGGGACCAGCGCGCGCGTGCGCTTCCTCCACTTCCCGAAGACTGATGTTCCTTCCCGCTCCTGAAGTACGTGCAGGCTGAGCAGCGTCTCCCACAACGGGTCGGGCGCCCCTGCCACTTGAGTCCTTGCCAGGTCCTCTGCCTCGAAGTGGATGCGGATGGGCATGACTGGTACCTCGTTTCTGTCCCCCGTGGCCCCGAAGAGGACGAGCTCTTCGGGGGTTCTTGCCTGTTCAGGATGCAGGGCCCGGCCTTTTCGCTGTCAACTTCCTGTTCCAGCCAGACCGTTCGCGACCTGCGCTTTTCGAGTCAGATCGAACGTGTTTGGGCGCGCGGGTGCTTCCCGCCGAGTGTTGGGAGCGAACGGACACGGGCCGACGTGGGGGCCCAACTGCCCTGCACCGTACGGCTCTTGGGATCGCCGGCAAGGAAACAGGGGGACACCTCATGCCGAACATGACGTGGTTGGCCGATGTGCTGAGGCAGGGCGGCCTGAAGGTCCAGGAGGAAGGCGGGTGGCAGACGCGCGGTCACGGCGAGATGGGTGACGTGAGGGGGATCCTGCTGCACCACACCGCGGGCCCCGCCGAAGGCAACTACCCGAGCCTGAACATCGTCAGGGACGGCGACGCCTCGCTGCCCGGGCCCCGCGCCCAGCTCGGTCTGGCCAGGGACGGCACCTGGATCGTCATCGCCGCGGGGGTGGCGTACCACGCGGGCAAGGGCGGCCCCTGGGAGAGCGTGCCGAAGGACGAGGGCAACGAGTACATGATCGGGGTCGAGGCCGAGTCCGTTGGCACGCACCCGGACTGGACACCGGAGCAGCTCGACTCGTACCCACGCGGGGTGGCGGTGCTGCTGAGGCACGTGCATCAGCCCGCGTCGCGGGCGATCGGGCACAAGGAGTGGGCACCGGAGCGCAAGAGCGACCCGGCCTTCTGGCCGGGCGACATGGACGGCTTCCGCAAGGAGGTCGAGAGGCATCTGAGCGGGCAGGGCGGGCCGGCTCCGGCGCCGCCTCAGCCTGGTCCGGGCGAGCCGCAGCCGGGTGGCCGGGAGTTCGGGACGTGGGGCACGGGCGTGAAGGTGCACAGCGAGCCCAAGCTGGACTCGCCCGTGGTGCACACCATCAACGGCCCGACGAAGGTGACCGTCGACTTCCAGCAGCGCGGTGACCTGGTCAACACCGACGGGTTCAGCAACCCCTGGTGGGCCCACATCCCGCAGTTCAACGGCTTCATGACGAACATCTACATCGATCACCCGGACTCCCTCCTGCCGGGAGTCCCCCAGCGCTGAGGCGACGGGAGAGCCGACGCAAGGGAGCACCATGGCCTTCGAAGAGATCCGGGACTGGGGAAAGCGGCAACTGGCCCGCCTCGGCGACACGGACGAGCAGGACACGACGAACGCACAGGGCGCGCAGGGCGCGAACGCGCATGGCGCACGAGGAGCGCAGGGCGCAGGGGAACAGGCTCCAGCGCCGGCGAATTCCGCGCAGGAGAACGGCTCACGACAGACCGGGGGGAAATCCATGGCATACGACCTCGAAGCAGCGAAGACCATCTACCGGGCCGGAAGGGATCTGAAGGTCAACGACAAGGTCATGCTCTCGGCCTTCGAGACGGGCATCGTCGAATCGGGCATGCGCAACCTCAACCACGGTGACAGCGACTCGCTCGGCGTCTTCCAGCAGCGGCCGTCGCAGGGCTGGGGCACGCCGGAGCAGATCCTGGACGTCAACCACGCGGCCCGCTCGTACTTCGAGAGGGCGATCAAGTCGGACGCGGAGGACAAGAACCAGTCCACCGGACACCTGGCGCAGAGCGTGCAGCGCTCCGCCTACCCGGAGAGGTACGACCAGGCGGAGGGGGAGGCACGCCGGCTCCTCGACCAGACGGCGGCGGCCGTCGACGGCGGCCGGCCGGCGCCGCCACCGCCCGGTCCGGGCGAGCCGCAGCCGGGTGGCCGGGAGTTCGGGACGTGGGGCACGGGCGTGAAGGTGCACAGCGAGCCCAAGCTGGACTCGCCCGTGGTGCACACCCTCAACGGCCCGACGAAGGTGACCGTCGACTTCCAGCAGCGCGGGGACCTGGTCAACACCGAGGGCTTCAGTAATCCCTGGTGGGCCCACATCCCGCAGTTCAACGGCTTCATGACGAACATCTTCATCGACCATCCGGACGCCCTGCTCCCGGACGTCCCTCAGCGCTGACCGGGCGTCGGCAGCGGGAGGACACGGATCCGGGCACGGGAACGCCCTGCACACTACGGAGGCAGACGGAAGGGGCCCGCCGCGGGTTCGCGGCGGGCCCCTTCGACGTCGTGAGGCGGGCGGGTCTCAGGTGAGGCGGAGTGCGCCTGTCGGCGGGTCGTAGTCCAGGGGCTTCTCGACGACACCAGTCGAGGAGTTCTGCGCGCCGATGAACTTGCCGTCCCCGACGTAGACACCGACGTGGTACGCGCTGCCGGCGCCGCCCCAGTAGAGGAGGTCGCCCTTCTGCAGGGAGTCCATGGAGACGGAGGTGCCCGCGGTGGACTGCGCCTGGGAGGTGCGCGGCAGGCTCACGCCGAGCTGCTTGAAGGCGGCCTGCGTCAGTCCGGAGCAGTCGTAGGAGGAAGGCCCGCTGGCGCCCAGCACGTATGACTTGCCGACCTGGGCCTTGAGGAAGCTGATGACTCCGGCGATGTTGCCGCTGCCGGCCGAGAGAGACGTGCGCTCGCTGGTGCGCGAAGCGCGCTCCTCGGCGGCCTTCTTGCGCGCGGCCTCGGCCTTGCGCTCGGCGGCCTGTTCGGCCTTGCGCGCCTCAGCCTGCGCACGGTCCGCGGCACTGGCCTCGGCCTGTGTCACCTGTCGCTGGAGTGCGTTGGTCTTGAGCGAGTCGGCTGCTTTGGAGGTGGACCCCTCCACCGTGTTGCTGACCGCAGCCATTTCGACTGTCTCGGTGGCTTCATCCTGCTTCTCGGCCGCCGAGGACGCCGGGGAGATCGCCGTGGTGAGGGCGACTGCTCCCAAGACGCCACCCGTCGCCCCTGCACGCAGCGCCTTGTTCACGTTGCTGGTGCGGGGTTTCCGGTGTCTGGGTACGTGAGCGTTCCGGGACATGAGGCATGGATAGCAGCCCCGGGATGATCCGTTCAAAGAAGGTGCGATGCGCCACAGTGGGCCCGTATTCGCCCAGTTGAGGACGAGTTGATCTTCCAAAGGTCTCGGTCCGGTCACGGTGGCCGTCCAACTACGGGACTGTGACCACGCAGTTGTCCGTATTGCGTGCATTGATCTGGCGCATATCACCCCTTGCGCCTCGTGTGCAAAGGTGGCAGGAGCTGTCAAGGAAGTGTGTGGCGCAGGTCACGCTCCCACTGTCAAGTCTGTTCATGAATGGGTGATTGAAGTGTCGTCATCCCTTTTGGGCAGCGAGGAGACGATGTGTGGAGCGTGAAGAAAGTCGTCAGGCCGAGGCCGATTGTTCCGACGTTCACAAACGACCCGCTGCCGGCGCCTGCCGGCGTGCGGAGAGGCTTCCCGCCCCGAGTCGAGGTGCACTTTCCGGTCGGGGGCCGGGGATCTCGCTCGCGCTGCGCGCGGATCTCGTTCGGGTATCGGTTCACGGCCGCCGGGGTGGAGTCGCCGGGTGCGTCTTCGACCCCGCGACGCGGTGTGTGCGCTGCCCCGACGGCCGCTTTCACACGGGTTCGGCGAAAGGGCTTTCGCGCCCTCGCACTTGAAGATCGACATTCCTCTGACGTGCGACTTCGGCTCCGGGTGGTGGAGATCACAAACTCCTAACCGGACCCCGTGTCGCAGATCACAAGGCCCGGGCATAAGATGCCTCCCGCAAGGGCTTGTGAACTGCCTCACATAGAAGCGATCTTCATGGGAGGCGGACCATTCGCCCGGCGGACAGCCGGCAGTCAGCGTCGACGGTCCCACTGGGCCCACCGGTCCGGGAGGGTCCCCAGGGTCGACTGGAAGGAGCGGGGAGCGGTGAACGCCTACACGCCAATCCTTGTACTGGGAGCCATCGCGGCGGGCTTCGCGATCTTCTCGGTGGTCGCGGCATCGGTCATCGGCCCCAAGCGCTACAACAGGGCCAAGCTGGAGGCGTACGAGTGCGGCATCGAGCCGACTCCGCAGCCGGCCGGCGGCGGGCGATTCCCGGTCAAGTACTACCTGACGGCGATGCTCTTCATCGTCTTCGACATCGAAATCGTCTTTCTCTACCCGTGGGCGGTCCACTTCGACTCCCTCGGGATCTTCGGCCTCGCCGAAATGCTGGTCTTCGTCGCCCTCATCGGCGTCGCGTACGCCTACGACTGGCGGCGCGGCGGCCTGGAATGGGATTAAGGCAGGTACTCAATGGGACTCGAAGAGAAGCTGCCGAGCGGCTTCCTGCTGACCACCGTCGAGCAGGCCGCGGGCTGGGTGCGTAAGTCGTCCATGTTCCCGGCGACCTTCGGACTCGCCTGCTGCGCCATCGAGATGATGACGACGGGCGCGGGCCGCTACGACCTCGCCCGCTTCGGCATGGAGGTCTTCCGCGGGTCGCCCCGCCAGGCCGACCTCATGATCGTGGCCGGCCGCGTCAGCCAGAAGATGGCTCCGGTGCTGCGGCAGGTCTACGACCAGATGCCGAACCCCAAGTGGGTCATCTCCATGGGCGTCTGCGCCTCGTCCGGCGGGATGTTCAACAACTACGCGATCGTGCAGGGCGTCGACCACATCGTTCCGGTCGACATCTACCTGCCCGGCTGCCCGCCGCGCCCCGAGATGCTCCTGGACTCGATCCTCAAGCTGCACAAGCACGTGCAGGGCGAGAAGCTCGGCGTCAACCGCGAAGAGGCCGCCCGTGAGGCGGAGGAGGCGGCGCGCAAGGCGCTCCCGACGATCGAGATGAAGGGGCTCCTGCGTTGACCGAGAACAACAAGGACGACAGCAGCGCCAACGGGGAGAACGGGAACGGCTCCGTGCCCGCGCCCCGTCAGGATCCCGGTGAGGCCATCGGCGTCCGCCGCGGGATGTTCGGCGCCAGCAACGGTGGCGACACCTCGGGTTACGGCGGCCTCGTCCGTACGGTCCGGCTGCCCGGTGCGAGCCGGCGTCCCTACGGGGGCTGGTTCGACGAGGTGGCGGACGAACTCGAAGGCGCCCTGGAGGAGCAGGGACTTGCTCCCGAGGAGGCCATCGAGAAGACGGTCGTCGACCGCGGCGAGATCACCTTCCACATCGCACGCGAGCACCTCGTACAGGTCGCACGTACCCTCCGGGACGACCCGGCGCTGCGCTTCGAGCTGTGCACCGGGGTCAGCGGCGTGCACTTCCCCGGCGACAAGGGCCGGGAGCTGCACGCGGTCAACCACCTGCGTTCGATCACGCACAACCGGATGATCCGGATCGAGGTCAGCGCGCCCGACGCCGATCCGCACATCCCCTCGATCGTCGAGGTCTACCCGACCAACGACTGGCACGAGCGCGAGACGTACGACTTCTTCGGCATCGTCTTCGACGGCCACCCCGCGCTGACGCGGATCATGATGCCCGACGACTGGCAGGGCCACCCGCAGCGCAAGGACTACCCGCTCGGCGGCATCCCCGTCGAGTACAAGGGCGCCCAGATCCCGGCTCCCGACCAGCGGAGGTCGTACAGCTGATGAGCACGCCAACCCCTGCCCACGCACCCGCGGGCATCCGCGAGACCACCGAGGGCACCGTCTACGACGTCACCGGGGGCGACTGGGACGAGGTCGCAGCCGCTGCCGCCCGGAGCGACGACGAGCGGATCATCGTCAACATGGGCCCGCAGCACCCCTCCACGCACGGCGTGCTGCGGCTCATCCTCGAGATCGACGGCGAGACGGTCACCGAGGCCCGCTGCGGCATCGGCTACCTGCACACCGGCATCGAGAAGAACCTCGAGTACCGGACGTGGACGCAGGGCACGACGTTCGTGACGCGCATGGACTACCTCACGCCGTTCTTCAACGAGACGGCGTACTGCATGGCGGTCGAGAAGCTGCTCGGCATCGAGGACGACATCCCGGACCGCGCCAACGTCATCCGCGTCCTGATGATGGAGCTGAACAGGCTCTCCTCGCACCTGGTGGCCATCGCCACCGGCGGCATGGAGCTCGGCGCGACGACCGTCATGATCTTCGGCTTCCGAGACCGCGAACTGGTCCTGGACCTGTACGAGTTGATCACCGGTCTGCGGATGAACCACGCCTACATCCGCCCCGGAGGCCTCTCCCAGGACCTTCCGCCCGGCACGGTCGACGCGCTGCGCGAATTCCTGAAGAAGATGAAGAAGAACCTGCCCGAGTACGACGCGCTGTGCTCCGGCAACCCCGTCTTCAAGGCCCGCCTCCAGGACATCGGCTACCTCGACCTGGCCGGGTGCATGGCGCTCGGCGCCACCGGCCCGATCCTGCGCTCCGCGGGTCTCCCGCACGACCTGCGCAAGTCGCAGCCGTACTGCGGTTACGAGACGTACGACTTCGAGGTGCCGACGCTCGACACCTGCGACTCCTACGGGCGCTTCCTTCTCCGGCTGGAGGAGATGCGCCAGTCGCTGCACATCATCGAGCAGTGCATCGACCGCCTGGAGCCCGGACCGGTCATGGTCGGCGACAAGAAGATCGCCTGGCCCGCGCAGCTCGCGCTCGGCCCGGACGGTCTCGGCAACTCGCTGGACCACATCAAGAACATCATGGGCACCTCCATGGAGGCCCTGATCCACCACTTCAAGCTCGTCACCGAGGGATTCCGCGTCCCGCCGGGGCAGGCCTACGCGGCGGTGGAGTCCCCGAAGGGCGAACTCGGCGTGCACGCCGTGAGCGACGGCGGCACCCGTCCGTACCGCGTGCACTTCCGTGACCCCTCCTTCACCAACCTCGAAGCCATGGCGGCGATGTGCGAAGGCGGCCAGGTCGCCGACGTGATCGTGGCCGTGGCGTCCATCGACCCCGTGATGGGAGGCGTCGACCGATGACCACCGCGCCCGACCGGGGCAGTGCCCCCGAAGCACCCATGCTCGGCATCCCCGCGATGCCGGCGCCGGACTATCCGGCCGACGTGCGCGAGCGGCTGGAGCCGGACGCACGGGAGATCATCGCCCGCTACCCCAACAGCCGCTCCGCGCTGCTGCCGCTGCTGCACCTGGTGCAGTCCGAGGAGGGGCACGTCACGCCCACCGGGCAGCGCTTCTGCGCCGAGATGCTGGACCTGACGACGGCGGAGGTGAACGCCGTCGCGACGTTCTACTCCATGTACCGGCGCAAGCCCTCCGGCGACTACCAGGTCGGCGTCTGCACCAACACGCTGTGCGCGGTGATGGGCGGCGACGCCATCTTCGACGACCTCAAGCAGCACCTGGGCGTGGGCAACAACGAGACCACCGAGGACGGCAAGGTCACGCTGGAGCACATCGAGTGCAACGCGGCCTGCGACTACGCACCCGTCGTGATGGTCAACTGGGAGTTCTTCGACAACCAGACGCCCGAATCCGCCCGCAGGCTCGTCGACGACCTGCGCGCCGGACGCGAGGTCCTGCCGACGCGGGGTGCGCCGATGTGCACCTTCAAGGAGACGGCGCGCATCCTCGCCGGCTTCCCCGACCAGCGCCCCGGCGCCGTCGAGGCGACCGGCGGCGGGGGCGAACCGTCCATCGCCGGGCTGCGGTTGGCCAGGGGCGAAGCGCCCGCAGGCAGGCTCGCGCATCCGCGGGGCCCGGCCGGTCCCGCCGACCAGCCCATGCCGCTTCCGGGTGAGGAAGCCCCGCAGAGCCACCCCAGTTCGCACGATCTGCCGCAGTCGACGTCTGCGTCCGATCCGGCCAGCGAGGCCAACCCGGTGCGGCCGGAGTCGGGGGAGGAGAGCGAGTAATGGCGACCGAATCCCCCGAGACGCTGCTCACCCCGGTTCTCTCCGCGCACTGGGACGACCCCGAGGCGTGGACGCTGGAGACGTACAAGAAGCGCCACGACGGATACGCCGGTCTGGCCAAGGCCCTCGCCATGCCGCCGGACGACGTGATCGCGTACGTGAAGGACGCCGGCCTGCGCGGCCGCGGCGGCGCGGGCTTCCCGACGGGCATGAAGTGGCAGTTCATCCCGCAGGGCGACGACAAGCCGCACTACCTGGTCGTCAACGCCGACGAGTCGGAGCCGGGCACCTGCAAGGACATCCCGCTGATGTTCGCCAACCCGCACTCCCTCATCGAGGGCATCATCATCGCCTGCCACGCGATCCGCTCCTCCCACGCGTTCATCTACCTGCGCGGCGAGGTCGTGCCCGTACTGCGGCGGCTGCACCTGGCCGTGCGCGAGGCGTACGAGGCGGGCCTCCTCGGCAGGAACGCGCTGGGTGAGGGCAAGCACCTCGAACTCACCGTGCACGCGGGCGCGGGCGCGTACATCTGCGGCGAGGAGACGGCCCTGCTCGACTCCCTGGAGGGGCGCCGGGGGCAGCCGAGGCTGCGGCCGCCGTTCCCGGCGGTCGCCGGTCTCTACGCGTGCCCGACCGTCGTGAACAACGTCGAGTCCATCGCCTCGGTGCCCGCCCTGATGAACAAGGGCAAGGAGTGGTTCCGCTCCATGGGCAGCGAGAAGTCCCCGGGCTTCACGCTCTACTCGCTCAGCGGCCACGTGGCGGGCCCCGGCCAGTACGAGGCGCCGCTCGGCATCACGCTCCGCCAGCTGCTGGAGATGAGCGGCGGCATGAGGCCCGGCCACCGGCTGAAGTTCTGGACGCCGGGCGGCTCCTCGACGCCGATCCTCACCGACGAGCACCTCGATGTGCCGCTCGACTACGAGGGCGTCGGCGCCGCCGGTTCCATGCTCGGCACCAAGGCGCTGCAGTGCTTCGACGAGACGACCTGTGTCGTACGGGCCGTCACACGCTGGACCGAGTTCTACGCGCACGAGTCCTGCGGAAAGTGCACGCCCTGCCGCGAAGGCACGTACTGGCTCGTCCAGTTGCTGCGCGACTTCGAGGCAGGCAAGGCCACCAAGGCCGACATCGACAAGATCGACGACATCCAGGACAACATCAACGGCAAGTCGTTCTGCGCACTGGGCGACGGCGCGGCCTCCCCGATCTTCTCGTCGCTGCAGTACTTCCGCGGGGAGTACGAGCAGCACATCGAGGAGGGCGGCTGCCCCTTCGACCCGGCGAAGTCGGTCATCTGGGCCGACGGCCACCACGACAGCGCTCACCCGGAGGTGAAGGCGTGACAGTCACCACAGACGCGAAGACCTCCTCGGGGGGCGACGGACCACCGCCGGAGGACCTGGTCTCGCTCACCATCGACGGCGCCGAGATCTCCGTGCCCAAGGGCACGTTGGTCATCCGCGCCGCGGAGCAACTGGGCATCGAGATCCCGCGCTTCTGCGACCACCCGCTCCTCGACCCGGTGGGTGCCTGCCGGCAGTGCATCGTCGAGGTCGAGGGCCAGCGCAAGCCGATGGCGTCCTGCACCATCACCTGCACCGACGGCATGGTCGTCAAGACGCAGCTGTCGTCGCCGGTCGCGGAGAAGGCACAGCGCGGCGTGATGGAGCTGCTGCTCATCAACCACCCGCTGGACTGCCCCGTCTGTGACAAGGGCGGCGAGTGCCCGCTGCAGAACCAGGCGATGTCGACCGGCGAGGCCGACACCCGGTTCGAGGGCGCCAAGCGCACCTTCGCCAAGCCTGTGCCGATCTCCGACCAGGTGCTGCTGGACCGCGAGCGCTGCGTGCTGTGCGCGCGCTGCACACGCTTCTCCAACCAGATCGCCGGCGACCCGATGATCGAGATGCTCGAGCGCGGCGCGCTCCAGCAGATCGGCACCGGCGAGGGTGACCCCTTCCAGTCGTACTTCTCCGGCAACACGATCCAGATCTGCCCGGTCGGCGCGCTGACCTCGGCGGCGTACCGCTTCCGTTCGCGCCCGTTCGACCTGGTCTCCTCGCCTTCCGTGTGCGAGCACTGCTCGGGCGGCTGCGCGACCCGTACCGACCACAGGCGCGGCAAGGTCATGCGGCGCATGGCCGGCTTCGACCCTGAGGTCAACGAGGAATGGCTCTGCGACAAGGGCCGCTTCGGGTTCCGCTACGCGCAGCGCCCCGACCGCCTCACCACACCGCTGGTCCGCGGCGACGACGGCGAACTGGCGCCTGCCAGCTGGCCGGAGGCGCTGGAGGCCGCGGCCCGCGGGCTGGCCGGTGCGCGTGGACGTGCCGGCGTGCTGACCGGTGGCCGTGTCACCGTCGAGGACGCCTACGCGTACGCGAAGTTCGCCCGCGTCGCCCTGGGCACGAACGACATCGACTTCCGCGCACGCGTCCACTCCCGTGAGGAGGCCGAGTTCCTGGCCTCCCGGGTCGCAGGCCACGGCCGCGACCTGGACGGCGCGGGCATCACCAACAGCGCCCTCGAGGCCGCGCCCGCGGTGCTCCTCGTCGGCTTCGAGGCCGAGGAGGAGGCGCCCGGCGTCTTCCTGCGGCTGCGCAAGGCCATGCGCAAGTACGGCCAGCGCACCTTCTCCCTCGCCTCGTACGCCACTCGCGGCCTGGAGAAGGCGGGCGGCACGCTGCTGCCGGCCGCACCGGGCACCGAGACCGAGTGGCTGGACGCGCTGTCCGGACGGGTCGGGCTCGAGGAGTCCGGCGAGGCCGCGGCCGACGCGCTGCGCGCCGACGGTTCGCTGATCATCGTCGGCGAGCGGCTGGCGGCCGTGCCCGGTGCGCTGACCGCGGCGGTGCGTGCGAGCGCCGCGACCGGCGCCCGGCTGGTGTGGGTTCCGCGCCGCGCCGGCGAGCGCGGCGCCATCGAGGCCGGTGCGCTGCCGACGCTGCTGCCCGGTGCACGTCCCGCCTCCGACGCACGCGCCCGCGAAGAGGTCGCCCGCGCCTGGGGCCTGGCCGAACTGCCCGCCGGAACGGGCCGGGACACGGCCGGCATCATCGATGCCGCCGTGGACGGTGAGCTCGCCGCGCTGGTCGTCGGCGGCGTCGAGCTCGCCGACCTGCCCGACCCGGCGCGCGCGGCACAGGCGCTGGACGAGGTGGGCTTCCTCGTCAGCCTGGAGCTGCGGCCGAGCGACGTCACCTCACGGGCGGACGTCGTCCTCCCGGTCTCCGCCGTCGTGGAGAAGTCCGGCACCTTCCTCAACTGGGAAGGCCGGGCACGGCCGTTCGAGGCGTCGCTCAAGGCGGACCAGATGACGCGCCGCCACGTACAGCCCGACGCGCGGGTGCTGCACATGCTCGCCGATGCTCTCGACGTGCACCTGGGCCTGCCCGACGTGCGCACCATCCGCGGCGAGATCGACAGGCTCGGCCAGTGGGACAGGCAGGCGGCGGACCCGCACGGCGTGCCCGGCCAGGCCTCCACGGCGACGTCCTCGAGCGGGTCCTCGACACCGCAGGCCGGCAAGGGTGAGGCGGTGCTCGCCGGACACCGGCTGCTGCTGGACCAGGGCCGGCTCCAGGACGGCGACGAGGCACTGGCCGGCACCAGGCACCCGGCACGCGCGAGGCTCTCCAGGGCCACCGCGGCCGAGGCGGGCGTCGAGGACGGCGGGGTGCTGTCGGTCTCCGGGCCGCTGGGCAGCGTCCAGCTCCCGCTCGAGATCACGCAGATGCCGGACCGAGTCGTGTGGCTTCCGCTGAACTCGGTGGGCGGCGGCGTCCAGGCGGACACGGGCGCCCTCCCGGGTGAGCTGGTCCGCATCGCGCCGGCACCGGCAGCGCGCGATCGCGCCGTAGACGAGGAGGTGGGCGCGTGAGCGCGCTCTCGCACATCCATCAGTCCGGCATGTTCCTTGCCGAGGAGGACCTGTCCTTCTTCGGCAAGGACCCGATCTGGCTGATCGCGCTCAAGGCCGTCTTCTGCTTCGCGTTCCTGATGGTGACGGTCCTGATCTCCATCGTCATGGAGCGCAAGGTCGTGGGCTGGATGCAGCTGCGCATCGGTCCCAACAGGCACGGCCCCTGGGGCATGCTCCAGTCGCTGGCCGACGGCATCAAGCTGATGCTCAAGGAAGACGTCGTCGTCAAGGGAGCCGACAAGGTCGTCTACCTGCTGGCGCCGGTCCTCGCGGCCATCCCCGCCTTCCTGGCGATCGCGGTCATCCCGTTCGGGCCGCCTGGCAACGAGGTCTCCATCTTCGGCACCCGTACCGCGATGCAGCTCACCGACCTTCCGGTGGCCGCGCTGTACATTCTCGCCACCGCATCCATCGGTGCGTACGGCGTCGTCCTCGCGGGCTGGTCGTCGAACTCGACGTACCCGCTGCTCGGAGCCGTCCGCGCCACGGCGCAGGTCATCAGCTACGAGATCGCGATGGGGCTCAGCTTCGCCGCCGTCTTCCTCTACTCCGGCTCGATGTCGACGTCGGCGATCGTGGACGCGCAGCAGGACACCTGGTTCGCGGCGCTGTTGCCCGTCTCGTTCCTGATCTACATGGTCTCGATGGTCGGCGAGGCGCACCGCGCCCCGTTCGACATGCCGGAGTCCGAGGGCGACCTGGTCGCGGGCTACCAGACCGAGTACAGCTCCATCAAGTTCGCGCTGTTCATGCTCTCCGAGTACGTGCACATCGTCACGCTCTCCGCCCTCGCGGCCACCCTGTTCCTGGGCGGCTGGCGGGCGCCGGCGCCGATCTCCACGTACTGGGAGGGCGCCAACCACGGCTGGTGGCCGCTGCTCTGGTTCTTCCTCAAGGTCTGCGCCCTGATCTTCTTCTTCGTCTGGATCCGCGGCACGCTCCCGCGTGTGCGCTACGACCAGTTCATGAAGCTGGGCTGGAAGGTCCTCATCCCCGTCTCCCTGGTGTGGCTGATGCTCGTCGCCACCGTGCGGGCGATGCGCAACGAGGGCTACGACTTCGCGGGGATCGTCTACTGGGTCGCCGGCGCGGCCCTCGCGATCCTGCTGATCTCCTTCGTCATCGACGTATTCCGCGGACGCAAGGAGGAGGCCGAGGACGAGGCCGCCAAGAAGGAGGCGGACTCCGAGGTCTTCGATCCGATGGCGGGCGGCTTCCCCGTACCGCCGCTGCCCGGGCAGACCCTGCCGCCGGTGCCGCGCCGCCGCTCGCGCCACGACCGTGCGCTGGTCGGGCCGTCCGGTGCGTCGGAGGCCGCGGACGGTACGGACCGGGACGGGCAGTCCGCCCAGAACACTGACGGAAAGGAGGCCGACGGTGCCTGACAACGACGCCGAGGGGATGCACCCCGAGACCCCCCGCAGCTCCGTGGCCGGCTTCGGCGTGACCTTCAAGGGCATGTTCAAGAAGCGGCTGACCGAGCAGTACCCGGAGTACAAGAAGCCCACGGCACCGCGCTTCCACGGCCGCCACCAGCTCAACCGGCACCCCGACGGGCTCGAGAAGTGCGTCGGCTGCGAGCTGTGCGCTTGGGCCTGCCCCGCGGACGCCATCTACGTCGAGGGCGCGGACAACACCGACGAGGAGCGCTACTCGCCGGGTGAGCGCTACGGCCGCGTCTACCAGATCAACTATCTGCGCTGCATCCTGTGCGGCCTGTGCGTCGAGGCGTGCCCGACCCGCGCGCTGACGATGACGAACGAGTACGAACTCGCCGACTCCTCCCGCGAATCGCTCATCTACACCAAGGAGGAGCTGCTCGCGGGTCTGGAGGAGGGCATGGTCGACTCTCCGCACGCCATCTTCCCGGGCATGACGGAGAAGGACTACTACCGCGGGCTCGTGACCGAGGCGGCACCGGGCACCGAACGGCAGCCGGTGACCGACACGGGCGACCCGCAGGAGTCGGCCGGGACCTTCGGTTCGTCCGAGCCGGGAGCGCAGCCCGTGGTCACCGACGCCCCCGTCTCCCACGCCGACGGTGTCGACCCCTCCTCGCGCGACGCCGCCGAGGCGGACGTCGCCCTGCAGGGCGCGGCCGCGCGGGCCGAGGGCAACCGCTCCGGGAACGACTCGAAGGAGGGTCGGTGACCATGCCCGCCATGGCGGCCATGCCGCATTCCGCCGCCGCGTTCGACCTCGCGGCCACGTCCACCTCGCCGGGTGAGACAGGGGCGTTCTGGGTGCTGGCCACCGTGGCCGTGCTCGGCGCGCTCGGCACGGTGCTGCTGCGCCGCGCGGTCCACTCGGCGCTGTGCCTCGCGGGCACGATGGTGATCCTGGCGCTCTTCTACCTCGCCAACGGCGCGTACTTCCTGGGCATCGTGCAGATCGTCGTCTACACCGGCGCCGTCATGATGCTCTTCCTCTTCGTGCTGATGCTGGTGGGCGTGAGCACCGCCGACTCGCTCAAGGAGACGCTCAAGGGCCAGCGCTGGCTCGCGGCCGCCTGCGGTCTCGGGCTGGGCATCCTGCTCGTCTCCGGCATCGGCCAGGCCTCGGTGCACTCCTTCGAAGGGCTCGCCTCGGCCAACGCGGGCGGGAACGTACCGGCGCTGGCCACTCTGCTCTTCACCAAGTACGTGGTGGCCTTCGAGGTGGTGGGCGCGCTGCTCACCGTCGCCGCCGTCGGCGCGACGCTGCTGACGCACCGGGAGCGCATCGAGAAGAGCAAGTCGCAGCGCGAGCAGGCCGAGGAGCGCGTCAAGCGGGGCACGCAGCTGCCGCCGCTGCCCGCGCCCGGGGTGTACGCGCGGCACAACGCCGTCGACCGTCCCGGCCTGCTTCCCGACGGCACGCCGTCCGAGCTGACCATCAGCGCGACGCTGCGCCAGCGCGGCCAGGTGCGCGAGGTCGGCAAGGAGGCGCTGCACCGGGTCGCCGCGCTCGAGCAGCGCACGGCCGACAGCCACGGTCAGACCGAGCACACCGGACGGATGTACGGCGAACCTCACGACCCGGAGCGGGACGTGCAGGACGCCGACGACGCGGGAGAAGGCGGCCCTGAGGCCCGCAAGGCCCGGGAAGAGGAGGCCGCGAAGTGAGCCCCGTCAACTACGTCTATCTCGCCGCGGTGCTGTTCACCATCGGCGCCGCCGGGGTGCTGATCAGGCGGAACGCGATCGTGGTGTTCATGTGCATCGAACTGATGCTGAACGCGGCGAACTTGACCCTGGTCGCCTTCTCCCGCATCCACGGCAATCTCGACGGCCAGATCATGGCGTTCTTCGTCATGGTCGTCGCGGCCGCCGAGGTCGTGGTCGGGCTGGCGATCATCGTGATGATGTACCGCTCCCGCCACTCGGCCTCGGTCGACGACGCCAGCCTGATGAAGCTGTAAGGGGTACGAACCAGTGGAGTCATTGATCGGACTGCTCGTCGGCTTCCCGCTGCTGGGCGCGGCGGTGCTGCTGTGCGGCGGCAGGAAACTCGACCGGAGCGGG
This sequence comes from Streptomyces bathyalis, assembly GCF_015910445.1. NCBI lineage: Bacteria > Bacillati > Actinomycetota > Actinomycetes > Kitasatosporales > Streptomycetaceae > Streptomyces > Streptomyces bathyalis. The sequence continues at coordinate 2,903,905 of NZ_CP048882.1, read as the reverse complement.
CACTGGCTGGGCGTGCTGCTCTCCGGGGCCTCGTTCGTGATCGGCGTCGTCCTCTTCGCAGGAATGCTGGGCAAGCCGGCGGAGGAACGGTCCCTGCACCAGCACCTGTTCAGCTGGGTGCCGGTGGAGAGCTTCCAGGCGGACGTCGCCTTCCAGCTCGACCAGCTGGCCATGACGTTCGTGCTGCTGATCACCGGTGTGGGCACGCTGATCCACATCTACTCGGTCGGCTACATGGAGCACGACGTCGGCCGCCGCCGCTTCTTCGGCTATCTCAACCTGTTCCTCGCGGCGATGCTGCTGCTCGTCCTCGCCGACAACTACCTTCTGCTGTACGTCGGCTGGGAGGGCGTCGGCCTCGCCTCGTACCTGCTCATCGGCTTCTGGCAGTTCAAGCCGAGCGCGGCGGTGGCGGCGAAGAAGGCGTTCCTGGTCAACCGCGTCGGTGACGCGGGCCTGGCCATCGCCATCTTCCTGATGTTCACCACCTTCGGCACCTTCAGCTTCGCGCCGGTGCTCGGCAACGCGACGGACGCCGGCGAGGGCAAGCTGACCGCGATCGGGCTGATGCTGCTGCTCGCCGCGTGCGGCAAATCCGCGCAGGTGCCGCTGCAGTCCTGGCTCGGGGACGCGATGGAGGGCCCGACACCGGTCTCCGCCCTGATCCACGCCGCGACGATGGTGACCGCGGGCGTCTACCTCATCACCCGTTCCGGCGCCATCTTCAACGGGGCGCCGGACGCGCAGACCGCGGTCGTCGTGGTCGGCGCGGTCACGCTCCTCTACGGTGCGATCGTCGGTTGCGCGAAGGACGACATCAAGAAGGCGCTGGCCGGTTCGACGATGTCGCAGATCGGCTACATGGTGCTCGCGGCCGGACTCGGCCCGATCGGCTACGCGTTCGCGATCATGCACCTCGTCACGCACGGCTTCTTCAAGGCGGGCCTCTTCCTCGGCGCCGGTTCCGTGATGCACGGGATGAACGACGAGGTCGACATGCGCAAGTACGGCGGCCTGCGCAAGTACATGCCGGTCACCTTCGTGACGTTCGGGCTCGGCTACCTCGCCATCATCGGCTTCCCCGGCCTGTCCGGCTTCTTCTCCAAGGACCAGATCATCGAGGCCGCATTCGCCAAGGGCGGCACGCAGGGTCTGATCCTCGGGGCGGTCACGCTCGTCGGCGCCGCGATCACCGCGTACTACATGACGCGCGTGATGCTGATGACCTTCTTCGGCGAGGAGCGCTGGCGCGGGCAGGAGAACGAGCCGCACCCGCACGAGTCCCCGAAGGTCATGACGATCCCGATGATCGTGCTGGCCTTCGGATCGGTCTTCGCGGGCGGCCTGTTCAAGGTCGGCGAGTCCTTCGTCCACTGGCTGGAGCCGGTCACGCAGTTCGAGCACGGCCACTCGCCGTTCTCGGCGGCAGCGGTGACGGGCGCGACGGTCGTGGCTCTGATCCTCGGCGTCGCCGGGGCCTGGCTGCAGTACGGGCGCCGGCCGGTGCCGTCGGTGGCGCCGCGCGGCAGCCTGCTGACGCGTGCGGCCCGTCGCGACCTGCTGCAGGACGACATCAACCACGTCGTCCTGGTCAAGCCCGGCGAGTACCTGACGCGCGGGCTGGTCTACGCCGACAACAAGGTGGTCGACGGAGCCGTCAACGGCACCGCTGCGGCCTTCGGTGGCCTGTCCGGCCGTACGCGCCGGATCCAGAACGGTTTCGTCCGCTCGTACGCGGTCTCGATGTTCGGCGGCGCGGCGATCCTGGTCGCCGCGACCCTGCTGATGAGGGCGGTCTGAGTCTCATGTCTGTAGCAAGTGCAGGTTTTCCCCTGCTGACGGTCACGGCCGCGCTGCCCGCGGTCGGCGCGGTCGCCACCGCGGCCGTGCCCGCCGCCAAGAGGAACGCCGCGAAGTGGGTGGCGCTGCTCTTCTCCGTGGCGACGCTGGTCTCCTCGCTGATCGTTCTGGCCCGCTTCGACCCGGGCGGCGCGCGGTACCAGCTCACCGAGTCGCACGCGTGGATCGCGGACTTCGGCGTGCGTTACGAGCTGGGTGTCGACGGCATCGCGGCCGTACTGATCGCGCTCACCGCCCTGCTGCTGCCGTTCATCATCGGGGCGGCCTGGCACGACGCCGACGAGCTGGAGCCCGCGCGGCCCAACCGCCGGTGGCGTCCCACTCAGGGCTTCTTCGCGCTGATGCTCGCCACCGAGGCGATGGTGATCATCTCGTTCGCGGCGACGGACGTCTTCCTCTTCTACGTCTTCTTCGAAGCGATGCTCATCCCGATGTACTTCCTCATCGGAGGCTTCGGGGACCGCGCGCACGCGGCGGGCGAGGAGGAGGCCGCGAAGCAGCGCTCGTACGCGGCCGTGAAGTTCCTGCTCTACAACCTCGTCGGCGGCCTGATCATGCTGGCCGCGGTGATCGGCCTCTTCGTCGTCACCTCCGACCAGCTGGGCGAGGGCACCTTCTCGCTCCAGCGGATCCTGGAGGCCCGCGCGGACGGCGGCTTCCAACTCGACACGAACATCGAGCGGTTGCTCTTCCTGGGCTTCTTCTTCGCCTTCGCGGTGAAGGCCCCGCTGTGGCCGCTGCACACCTGGCTGCCCAACGCGATGGGAGAGGCGACGGCCCCGGTGGCCGTGCTGATCACCGCGGTCGTCGACAAGGTCGGCACCTTCGCGATGCTCCGCTTCTGCCTGGGCCTCTTCCCGGAGGCGAGCAAGTGGGCGACGCCGGTGGTGCTCGTGCTGGCGCTGGTGAGCATCCTCTACGGTGCGCTGCTGGCCGTGGGCCAGCGGGACATGAAGCGGCTGATCGCCTACGCGTCCATCTCCCACTTCGGCTTCATCATCCTCGGCGTCTTCGCGATGACCAGCCAGGGCCAGAGCGGCGCCACGCTCTACATGGTCTTCCACGGCGTCTCCACCGCCGCGTTGATGCTGGTGGCCGGCTTCCTCATCAGCCGCCGCGGCTCGCGTCTCATCGCGGACTACGGCGGCGTGCAGAAGGTCGCGCCCGTGCTCGCGGGGACGTTCCTCGTGGGCGGCCTGGCGACGCTGTCGCTGCCGGGGCTGGCTCCGTTCATCAGCGAATTCCTGGTGCTGGTGGGCACGTTCAGCCGCTACCCGGTGGCCGGCGTCGTCGCGACGGTGGGCATCGTCCTCGCCGCGCTGTACGTGCTGCTGATGTACCAGCGCACGATGACGGGGCCGGTGGAGAAGCCCGAGGTGCGGGCCATGCCGGACCTGCGGGTGCGTGAACTCGCCGTGGCGGCACCGCTCGTCGCGCTGCTGATCTTCCTCGGGGTCTTCCCGCAGCCCCTGACCCAGATCGTCAACCCGGCCGTCGAGCACACGCTGTCGGACGTGCAGAAGAAGGACCCGGAACCGGACCACCCCGTCGCCGAGACGGGCCGGTCCGACAACAAGCCGGCTGAGCACGCCGGAGGTGACCACGAGTGAGCGCGGTGGCAACGGCGGGGACGGCAGCGGCTGTCCCCAGCCTGTGGACACTGGGGGCCGAGCAACTCCAGGCCCCGAAGATCGAGTACGCGCAGCTGTCCCCGACGCTGATCGTGCTGGGGGCGGCCGTCATCGGCATCGTCCTGGAGGCGTTCCTGCCCCGGAAGCTGCGCTACGGCGCGCAGTTGATCCTCACGGCGCTCGGGCTCGCCGCCGCCTTCGCGGCGGTGCTGGGTCTCGCGGTCACGGGGCACGGGACGACCAAGGCCGCGATCGCGGGCATGGGCGCCATCGCCGTCGACGGGCCGGCGCTCTTCCTGCAGGGCACGATCCTGCTGGTCGGGCTGGTCTCGGTCTTCGTCTTCGCCGAGCGCCGGCTGGAGCCGCGCTCGCACAAGGGCCAGGCCCACGTCGACTCCTTCGCCGCGCAGCCCGCGTCGGTGCCGGGCGGTGAGGGCGAGCGGGAGGCCACGAAGGCGGGCTGGACGACCACAGAGGTCTACCCGCTGCTGCTCTTCGCGGTCGGCGGCATGCTCATCTTCCCGGCCGCCAACGATCTGCTGACCCTCTTCATCGCGCTCGAGGTCTTCTCCCTCCCGCTCTACCTGCTGTGCGCGCTGGCCCGCCGCCGGCGGCTGCTCTCGCAGGAGGCGGCGGTCAAGTACTTCCTGCTGGGCGCCTTCTCCTCGGCGTTCCTGCTCTTCGGTGCGGCACTGCTGTACGGATACGCGGGCACCTTCGGCTACTCGGGCATCGCCCGCGTCATCGGCAACGCGGACCGGGCCACGAGCGCGATCCTCGCCGAGACCACCGCCAACGACGCGCTGCTCCTGATCGGCGGCGCCATGGTCGTCATGGGCCTGCTCTTCAAGGTCGGTGCCGTGCCGTTCCACATGTGGACCCCGGACGTCTACCAGGGCGCCCCGACGCCGGTGACCGGCTTCATGGCGGCCGCGACGAAGGTGGCCGCGTTCGGCGCGCTGCTGCGTCTGCTGTACGTGGTGCTGCCGGGTCTGCGCTGGGACTGGCGTCCGGTGATGTGGGGCGTCGCGATCCTCACGATGCTGGCTGGCGCGGTCGTGGCCATCACCCAGACCGACATCAAGCGGCTGCTGGCCTACTCGTCGATCGCGCACGCGGGCTTCCTGCTCGCCGGTGTCATCGCCACGTCGCGTGACGGCGTCTCCTCGGTGCTCTTCTACCTGGGCGCCTACTCGTTCGTGACGCTGGGCGCCTTCGCGGTCGTCACGCTCGTACGGGACGCGGGCGGTGAGGCGACACACCTGTCCAAGTGGGCCGGGCTGGGCCGCCGTTCGCCGCTGCTGGCCACGGTCTTCGCGGTGTTCCTGCTGGCGTTCGCGGGCATTCCGATGACGTCCGGCTTCGCGGGCAAGTTCGCGGTGTTCAAGGCGGCCGCGGAGGGCGGCGCGGGCGCGCTCGTCGTCGTCGGTGTGATCGCCTCGGCGATCGCGGCCTTCTTCTACATCCGCGTCATCGTCCTGATGTTCCTCAGCGAGCCCAAGACGGACGGGCCGACGGTCGCCGTCCCCAGCGCATGGACGACGTCGGCCATCACCGTCGGCGTGCTGGTGACGATCGTGCTGGGCGTCGCACCGCAGTACTTCCTGGACCTGGCGAACCAGGCGGGTGTCTTCGTCCGTTAGCCCGCGGTGAATTTCACGCCACGCCGCTGCCCGGCACCTCCAACGGGGGCCGGGCAGCGGCGTTTTCAGCGGACCGGGCGCCTGCTAGCTTGACGTGGCCCTGCTAAAAGGCGGGCCGGAGCCGGAGAACTGCGAAGGAGTACGCGTGCGCACGACAGCGCGGAGGGCAGCGGGGGCGGTGGCCGTGATCGCGGCCGGCGCGCTGCTGGTGAGCGGCTGCGGAAGCAGCGACGACGACGGCGCCAAGAGCGACAAGGGACAAGGCGGAGGTGGCAAGCCGGAGGCGTCCGCGTCGGAGTCCGCGCAGAAGCCGGACAAGCCGTCCGGCGAGGCCACCGAGCAGGCGCCCGACGACGCGGCGGACGACGGCAACAGCGGCGGGTCCGGCAAGTCCAGCAAGCTGACGGGCATCTGGAAGGCGAAGGGCAAGCAGTACGTGCTCACCTTCGTCGGCGACAAGGTGACGCTGCTGCGCGAGCGGGGGAGGAACTGCACGGGCTCCCTCGGTGACGCGGCGGGGCAGAAGAGCCTGACGCTCAAGTGCCCCGACGGCGGGGACCAGAGCCGTACGAACGGCAAGGTCGGCGCGGTCGAGTCCAAGTCGATCAAGGTGACCTGGAAGGGCGGCACGACGGAGGTCTACGCCCGTGTCTCCGACGTCCCGGTGAAGCTGCCCGAGGAGAACTAACAGGCAGAGAGGCCGGTCCCGGCGCCGACCCGTTGTCGGGCGGACCGGCCGTCAACGCGTCGCGATGGGGCCCGCGTCGGGCGCCGGGCACGGGGTGGCGTGGCTCCCGGCTCCGGTCCTTCGCGTGCCGCACGGCGGAGAGAGCCTCGTTCCGGGGGATGAGCGGCCGGTTCCCGTTCCCGCCGGGCGGGGAACGGAGGACCGATCCGGGGGCCGGCGTCAGGGCCTCGTCCGCTCGGCAACGACGAGGGCCAAAGCGGCTTCCAGGCAGACCCGGACCATCACGACGACGGCAACTCCGGTGGACGCGAGCACACCCGTGCCCCGATGGGCGGTAACTGCCGCGCACGTGGTGGCACTTGTCACCTGCCCACCGGGCTGTGGCGTCTCGCGCCCGCACTCGGGCTGCACGAACGAGGGGTACGCGGACCTCGCGCTCGACGCGACCGGCCCACGCGACCGGCCCACGCGACCGGCACGGCCCACGTGATCGGACTGAGCGTCGTGAGCGAGCCGCCGGCGCTGCCCGTGCTCGGCCTCGTCCCGCCGTGGTGCGAGAGGGCGCCGCACCGGGTGCCCCTGCTCGGCGGGCGTGCCGTGAGGCCCATGGCCGCCGTGGTCCCGGCGTACCTCGGAGCGGCCGCGCCGACGGCGCTGTGGACCCCGATGCCGCTGTGGTGGCACGACCGCACGACGACGACGCCTGGCACGCACGTTCGCTGCGTTGTCGTTCGTCGGCGCAGCCCGCTGCGCTCTCCTCCTCCGCTTTGCGTCCGCACGCACCAGACACCGCGACCCACGTCCTGACGGACGTACGACGCTATTTGTCAGACAGGGCCTAGCCCTGCCGGTCCCGCCGCACCAACGGCCGGTCCACCGCCTCGACGAGCCAGTCCAGCATGGCCTGGTCACCGACGACCGGGTTGGACAGCACGCCCACACCCTCGATCTCGATGCGTGCCGTGTCGCCGCCCTTCAGCGTGAAGTCCATGCTGGGGACGATGCCGGTGCCGGTCGCCAGCACGGCGCCCTCGGGGAACGGCTGGGCGTGCCAGAGGTACTTGGCCAGGCCGTGCGGGTCGCGGTGGAAGGCGGCCGTCGAGGTCTCGCCCTCGAAGGCCACGGCACCGTCGCGGCTGATCGTGAGGGTGATCCGCAGCGCGGAGACGTCTTCGAGCTCCCAGGCGGGCACGATGCCGGAGGAGACCGCGGCGCTTCCGCCGTAGATCTTCGCCTGGGGCAGGTAGAGGGGATTCTCGCCCTCGATCGAGCGGGAGCTGACGTCGTCCGTGACCACGTAACCCACGGTCTCGCCCTGCCTGTTGAGGACGAGCCCGAGTTCGGGCTCGGGCACGTTCAGCTCGGAGTCGTCCCGTACGGCGATCGGCTCGCCGTCGGTGACGATCCGCCAGGGCTGCGCCTTGAAGAAGAGTTCGGGGCGCTCGGCCTCGTAGACACGCTCGTAGATGGACTGCTCGGTGCTCTCGGCGACGCGCGCCTCGCGTGAGCGCTCGTAGGTGACGCCGGCCGCCCACAGCTCCATCATTCCGTCCAGCGGCGGCAGCAGCACCACGTCGCCCTCGGCGAAGACGGCGGGCGTGCCTGCGGCGCTCTCGACCAGGGAGCGAAGCTCCCCTGCGGACAGCCGCAGCAGGTCGGCGATGCGCCGTGTGCCGTCGAACGTGCGGATGGCTCCGGTGCCGTCCGCGACGCCGGTACGTATGGTTCCGCTGTCGTCAGCGAATCGCACGATGCGTGTCATCGCTGCTCCTTTCTGCCTGTTGCGTTCCGGTGTGTGCTGCTGCCCGCCGTGCCGGGTCCGGCTGCGCGCCGCCCGGCCCTTCCGGGGTGGAGTGCCGCTGCGTGCCCGCCCAGCGGAAACCTGTGACGACGAGGGCCCCGGCGGTCACCACGGCGGCGATGGCGTACAGCCCGTTCGCGCCGGAGCCGGTGCCCTCCTCGATGGAGCCCATGAGGTACGGGCCCAGGAAGCCGCCGAGGTTGCCGAACCCGGAGATGAGGGCGATCGTGCCGGCCATCTGCGCGCCGGAGAGGATCGTGGGCGGCACCGTCCAGAAGACCGGCTGTGCGCCCAGGAAGCCGAACGCCGCGACGCACAGGGCCGCCACGGCGGGCACCGGCGGCAGGAGTACACCGCCGATCAGCCCGGCGACGGTCAGCAGCAGGGCGAGCCGCAGCGGTCCGCGCCGGTTGCCCGTACGGTCCGAGATCCACGGCAGGACGAGGACGCCGAGCAACGCGAACACCCAGGGCAGCGCCGACACGAAGCCGATCCCCAGGTCGCCGAGCCCCTCGATGCGGCCGACGAGGGCGGGCAGCCAGAACGTCACGCCGTAGACGCCGATCTGGATGGCGAAGTAGACGAACATCAGCCGCAGCACCTTGCTGTCGCGGAGCACGCTGCCGGCCTTCGCAGGGACGCGCTGCCGCTCGTCCGGGACGTCTGCGGCGATGCGGTCGGCCAGTAGCTTCCGCTCGGCGGCGCTGAGCCAACGGGCCTGTTCGGGACGGTCGGTGAGCAGCCAGGGCACGGCGAGCGCGACGACGACCGTGGGTGCGCCTTCGAGGATGAACATCCACTTCCAGCCCTCCAGACCGGCAAGACCGTGCAGACCCAGCAGATAGCCGCCGACGGGGTTGCCGATGATGCTGGCGAAGGCGACGGCCGACTGGAACATCCCGGTGGCCTTGCCGCGGTCCTCGGCCGGGAACCAGTAGGTGATGTAGAGGATCACGCCCGGGAAGAAGCCGGCCTCCGCGGCACCGAGCAGGAACCGCAGAGCGTAGAAGCTCGCGGGGCCGTCCACCAGCCCCATCGCACAGGAGAGCAGTCCCCACACGAGCATCAGCAGCGCGAGCCAGCGGCGGGCTCCGAAGCGGTGGAGCACCAGGTTGGACGGGATGCCCAGCACCGCGTAGCCGACGAAGAAGATGCCGGCCCCGAGGCCGAAGGCGGCGGCGTCGATGCCGGCGTCGGTGGCGAGGTGCGACTTGACGAGGGCGACGTTCGTACGGTCGAGGAAGCTGAGCACGAACATCACGAAGAGCGGGGGCAGCAGGCGCCGGGACACCTTGCGGCGTACGGCTTCGGCTGCTGGGGCCTCGTTCATCAAAGGGGCTCCATGGGGACGGCGGAGGCGTGGACGCGCGGATGAGGGCAACGGTGGCGGGGGTGGGAAACACAGCCGATACCGCTGAGACATCTGACCGCTGGAAGGTAGCTTCCACGTCGAACCCTGACAAGGGTTTGTTCATCTGGCCTTATGTCCCGGGAAGGTCGGGGGGAGGTCTGGCGGCGAGGCGAGACATCTGACATCTTGGGTCGTGTCCTGGTCTCGGTGTGCCCCGTGGGCGCCTTCGGGTGATCACCTCGTCCCCCGCGGGCACCGTCGCCCTGGGCCTCGCGGCCCGGGGGGGACCCCCAGGGACCCCGCAGCCCTTCGCCGCCCTCTCGCACGTTTCAGGAGTGAGTGCCGATGACCGCCCGCATCGTCGACGTCGAGACGATCGACGTCCGCTTCCCGACCTCGCGAGCCCTCGACGGCTCCGACGCCATGAACGAGGCGCCCGACTACTCCGCCGCGTACGTGATCCTGCACGTCGGTGACGACGGAGACGGAACGGCGGACGACGCGGGCCCGCAGGTGTCCGAGGGGCACGGTTTCACCTTCACCATCGGCCGGGGAACCGATCTGGCGGTCGGCGCCGCCGAGGCGATCGGCCGGCGCGCCGTCGGCATGTCCGTCGACGAGATCACGGGCGACCTCGGCGGCTTCTCGCGTCACCTCCTCGGCGACAGCCAGCTGCGCTGGCTCGGCCCCGACAAGGGCGCCATCCACCTCGGGGCGGCCGCGGTCATCAACGCGGCCTGGGACCTGGCGGCTAAGCGTGCCGGCAAGCCCGTGTGGAAGCTGCTGGCCGACTTCACCCCGCGCCAGATCGTCGACCTCGTCGACTGGCGTTACCTCAAGGACGCGCTCACACCGGAGGCGGCCCTGGAGCTGCTGGAGTCCAGGGTGCCCGGCCGGGCCGAGCGCGAGGCGTACGTCCGCGAGCACGGCTACCCCGCCTACACCACCAGCGCGGGCTGGCTCGGCTACGACGACGAGAAGCTGGCGCGGCTGTGCCGCGAGGCCGTCGAGCAGGGCTGGGACTCGGTCAAGCTGAAGGTCGGCGCGAACATCGACGACGACGTTCGCCGCTGCCGCATCGCCCGCGAGATCATCGGGCCCGACCGCCGTCTGATGATCGACGCGAACCAGACGCTCGGCGTCGACGAGGCGATCGAATGGGCCGACGCGCTCAAGGAGTTCGACATCTGGTGGTTCGAGGAGCCGACCAGCCCGGACGACGTGCTCGGCCACGCCGCCATCCAGTGCCGCATCGCCCCCGTCCACGTCGCCACCGGCGAACACGCCCACAACGCCGTGATGTTCAAGCAGTTCCTCCAAGCGGAGGCGATCGGCATCTGCCAGATCGACGCGTGCCGGCTCGGCGGCGTCAACGAGGCGGTCGCCGCCCTCCTGCTGGCCGCGGCGCACGGCGTGCCTGTGTGTCCGCACGCCGGCGGTGTCGGCCTGTGCGAACTGGTGCAGCACCTCTCGGTCTTCGACTACGTGGCGGTCAGCGGCTCCATGGAGGACCGCGTCGTCGAGTACGTCGACCACCTGCACGAGCACTTCCACGACCCGGTACGGGTCGAGGGCTCCCGCTACCGCGTGCCCGAAGCCCCCGGCTACAGCGCCCAGATCCGCCGCGAGACGCTGGAGGCCCACCGCTTCCCGGACGGGCCGGTGTGGAGCGACGACGCGGCCCCGGTGACATCCTGACCGGCATGACTTCCGACAGAGCCGGCGAGGACGGCGAGACGAGCGGAGCCGGCGACCCGGGTGCGAACGGTGTCGGCAGCGTCGTGGACGTGGCGATCAGCCGCCTGAAACAGCGCATCGGCAGCGGAGAGTTCGCCCCCGGGCACAGGCTGCCTCCCGAGTCGGTGCTCGCCGGTGAACTGGAGCTGTCCCGTCCCTCGCTGCGCGAGGCCGTGCGGGCGCTGGCCATGGCCGGAGTCCTCGAAGTGCGGCGCGGCGACGGCACGTTCGTCACCGACCTGCGTCCCGAACGGCTCATGAGCGCCATCGGCAGCTTCCTCGATCTCGCCCAGGACACCGCCCTGGACGAGATGCTCGAGTGCCGCAAGGTGCTGGAGCCCGGCGCCACCGCCATCGCCGCGACCCGCATCGACGACGCAGCGCTCGACGGGCTGCTGGAGCGCATCGAGCGCATGCGAACGATGCAGGATCCTCGCGAACTCGTCCGCGAGGACCTGGCGTTCCACGCCGACATCGTCGCTGCGACGGGCAACCGCACCCTTCAGTCGCTGGTCTCCTCCGTCAGCAACAGGACGGCCAGGGCCCGCACTTGGCGGGCCCTGGTCAAGTCCGACGTGCTCGCCTGGACTCATCAGCAGCACATGGACATCCATGCCGCGCTGCGCGCCCGTGACAGCCTCGGCGCCTTCGCGGCGGCGAGCCGCCACGTCAACGACGTGGAGACGTGGGTGCGCGAACGACTCGATGCGGTACGGGAGACGCCCGGAGGGCCCCTGGGCTGAGGCCCCGCGACGTTCGGACAGCAGGCAGGGCGTGCCGGGGGCGGAACCCCGGCACGTCCCGGGCCCCTACCGCGCGGGACGCACCGTGCCGGTGACCTCGCCCAGCCCGATGCGGCTGCCGCCGGGTCCCGGCGCCCATGCGGAGAGCGTCACCTCGTCCCCGTCCTCCAGGAACCCCCGGCTCCCGTCGGGCAGTTCGAGGGGTTCCTTGCCGCCCCACGTCAGCTCCAGCAGGCAGCCGCGCTGCGAGCGCTCCGGCCCGCTCACGGTGCCGGAGGCGTAGAGGTCGCCCGTGCGCAGCGAGGCTCCGTTCACGGTCATGTGCGCGAGCTGCTGCGCGGCGGTCCAGTACATCGCGGAGAACGGCGGCTCGGAGACCGCGTGACCGTTGATGCTCACGGTGATGCGCAGATCGATGCCGCCGGGCTCCGGCTCGGCCGAGTCGTCCAGGTAGGGCAGCAGCGGCACGTCGCGGGCGGGCGGCGCGGTGCGGGCGGCGTCCAGGGCGTCGAGCGGAGTGATCCACGCGGAGACGGACGTCGCGAAGGACTTGCCGAGGAAGGGGCCGAGCGGCACGTACTCCCAGCCCTGGATGTCGCGCGCCGACCAGTCGTTGAGGAGCGTCACGCCGAAGACGTGGTCGCGGAAGCCGGAGAGCGGCACGCTGTCGGTGTGCGCGGATGGGGTGCCGACGACGAAGCCGACCTCGGCCTCGATGTCGAGCCGCCGCGAGGCGCCGAAGACCGGCGCGTTCTCGGTGGGCGGCTTGCGCTGGCCCTTGGGCCGCACGACAGGTGTGCCGGAGACGACGACGGTGCCCGCGCGGCCGTGGTAGCCGATGGGCAGGTGCTTCCAATTGGCCGGCAGCGCGGCGCTGTCGGGCCGGAAGATCTTTCCGACGTTCGTGGCGTGGTGCTCACTGGCGTAGAAGTCGACGTAGTCGGAGACCTCGAAGGGCAGACGCATCGTCACGTCCGCCAGGGGCCGCAGGAACCGGCTCGCGGTCTCCCGGTGCCCGGGCGCGGTCAGCCACTCGCGCAGCTCCCCGCGCACCGCCTGCCACACGGGACGTCCCGCCGCCATCAGGGGCCCCAGCAGCGGCTGCCGCAGGAGATCCGCGTGCGCCGAGCCGAAGGCCGCCGCGGCACCGCCCGCGTCCAGCACGTGGTCGCCGTAGCGCACGACTATGTGCGGCCGGCCGGGGTCTTCGGGGGTGGTGCACACGCCGTACGGGAGGTTGTCCGGGCCGAAGGGGTCGCCCTCGGGCAGGTCCAGCGGTCTTGCGTCTGTCACGGTGCCTCGCCTTCGAGATCGTCGCCGGTCACGGGCGAGCTCAGCGTACGGGCACCGCGGCGGGCCGTTCGCGCAAGGGCTCCCGTACGGCAGAGGGCGGCGAGGGCCCGGCGGGACGCGGTGCGAATGCGAGCGGCGGACCGGGGAGAACGGCGCAGCGCACGGCCCGGGACGCCCCGCTGCGGGGCCCATGTGCGTGAGGGCATACGCGCCCACGGAGATCGACACGCGACCGGATACGCTGCCCGTGATGGCGACGACCCGAAAGTGAAAGCAGTGAGCGTTCCCCGTGTTCGCTCCTTCGTCGTATGCAGACAGGAGACCCCCTCGTGACCGAAGTCGGGCCCTTCGGACTGACCGTGCGGGACAAGGCTCTCGAAGCCGATGTCCAGGCGGGGTTGGCTGCTGTCGAAGAAGGCCTCTTCGAGGCCACGAAGAGCGACGTCCCGTTCATAACGGGCGCCGCGCAGCACCTGGTTCGCGCCGGCGGGAAACGCTTCCGGCCTCTTCTGGTGATGCTCGGCGCACAGTTCGGCGACCCGCACGCGCCCGGCGTGGTGCCCTCGGCCGTCGTGGTGGAGCTGACGCACCTGGCGACGCTCTACCACGACGACGTGATGGACGAGGCGGACGTGAGGCGCGGAGTCCCCAGCGCCAACGTCAACTGGACCAACTCGGTGGCGGTGCTCACCGGTGACTATCTCTTCGCCCGCGCCTCCCACATCCTCGCCGACCTCGGTCCCGAGGCCGTCCGCATCCAGGCGGAGGCGTTCGAGCGGCTGGTCACCGGGCAGATCATGGAGACCGCCGGTCCCGGCGAGGGCCGCGACCCGGTGCAGCACTATCTGGACGTCATCGCGGGCAAGACGGGCTCGCTGATCGCGGTTGCCGGACGCTTCGGGGCGCTGATGGCCGGGGCGGAAGAGAGCGTCGTGTCCATCCTCACCCAGTACGGGGAGCGGATCGGCACCGCCTTCCAACTCGCGGACGACGTACTCGACATCGCGAGCGACTCCCACGAGTCCGGCAAGACGCCCGGCACCGACCTGCGCGAGGGCATCCCCACCCTCCCGGTGCTGCATCTCCAGGCACGTGCCGCCTCCCCGGAGGCCACGCCCGAGGACCGGGCGCTGCTCGAACTGCTCGGAGGCGATCTGACGGACGACGCCCGTCACGCCGAGGCCCTCACGGGACTGCGGGCGCACCCCGCCCTGGAGCAGGCCCGTCAGGACACCATCCGCTACGCGAACGAGGCGCGCGAGACGCTGATGCCGCTGCCCGACTGCGCGGCCAAGGCGGCGCTTTCGCAGCTGTGCGACGCCGTCGTGCACCGCGCCGCCTGAGGGTCCGCCCCACCCGCGTACGACTCCGCGTCAACCTCTGCGCAAAGCCCGCGTCACCTGCGGCGTTCGGGTCCGCACACCGGTCGGCCATGCACCGCGGGGCGCCTGAACGATTCAGGGATGGCCCCCATCGGCGGCCTCCGCACGGGGGACATGCGCCGCCGCCTCTCCACCCGCAGGAGTACGCGGACTTGCCTCTTCGGGCGGACGCCAAACGCTCACCGGTTTGGTGCCATTGAGACTCCACCCCGCACGTTCCCGTGGAATTCGGGGACAATGGCCGAGCGGGAGTGGGTCTCCCCGCCGAAGGCAGGCGTGGGGTCTCCCCGCCGAAGGCAGGCGTGGGGTCTCCCCGCCGAAGGCAGGGGACGGACGAGTGCACGTACAGAACCGGCCACCGACCCGGAGGTAGGGCACGACATGGCACAGATCCAACCGAGGACATCCGGCAGGAAGGCCGTCCGGTACGGGATACCGGTCGGTGTCGCGGGAATCGCCGCGGTGACCATCGGACTCGTCCCGGCGCTCGCGGACGTCGGTGCCCCCGATCTGCCGAAGATCTCGGCGGAGGAGCTGGTGGCGAAGATGGCCGCGTCCGACACCCAGCACATGTCGGGCACCGTGAAGATCAGCACCGACCTGGGCCTGCCCGAGCTGCCCGGCGCCGCCGACGGGAGCGGGAAGCAGGGCGGCCTGTTCGGCGGCGGCCCGCACGGTGACGGCGAGCGCGGCGAGCACGGCGGCAAGGGCGGGGTGGCCGAACCCCAGGAGAAGCTGATGGAGCTTGCTTCCGGCGAGCACACCCTCCGCGTCGCCGCTGACGGCCCGGACAAGCAGCGCGTCTCCCTCGTCGAGGACGCGTCCGAGTACAGCTTCATCCACAACGGCGACGAGGTGTGGACGTACGACAGCGGTTCCGACTCCGCCTTCCACGCGAAGGCACCGGAGGGCGCCGCGGGCAAGCACGGCAAGCACGGCAAGCACGGCAAGCACGGCAAGCACGGCAAGGGCCACGGCGGGATGCCGGGCGGTGGCGGGATCGGCGACGTCACACCGCAGGAGGCGGCCAAACAGGCGCTGAAGGCGGCGGACGACTCCACCTCCGTGACCGTCGACGGCACGGCGCAGGTGGCCGGCCGTGACGCGTACCAGCTGGTGATCAAGCCGAAGGGTGCCCAGCACTCGACCGTCGACTCCATCCGGATCGCGGTCGATGCGGAGAACGGCACACCACTGACATTCACCCTCGCCCCGAAGGGCGGTGGCGAACCGGTCGTCGATGTGCGGTACACCAAGGTCGACTTCGGCAAGCCGGACGCCGGAACCTTCGAATTCAAGCCGCCGAAGGGCACCGACGTCACCGAGGCGCCGCACGGAAGGCCACCGCGCGAGCACCCGGGCAGGCCGGGAGCCGCCGAGAGGTTCGACAAGCTGCAGAAGCACGGCAAGGGCGAGAAGTTCAAGGACTTCGAGAAGGGCGAGGGGCTCGGCCTCTCCGGACTGAAGACGCTCGGCAAGGGCTGGGGCTCCGTCGCCGAGATCGACATGGGGAAGGGCGGGGCGAGCGGCATGCCCGGCGCCCCGGCACCCCGCGGCGAGGACGGCAAGTCGCCGCAGGCCGACGGGCTTCTCGACAGCTTCACCGAGAAGGCCAAGGGCGACTTCGGCACCGGACGGATCTTCCACACCCGGCTCGTCAACGCCCTGATGACGGACGACGGAAAGGTCTACGTGGGCGCCGTGACGAAGGAGGGCCTGATCAAGGCCGCCGACGCCGCTGCCAAGTGACCTCCTCCTTCGGCAAGTCGTGAACGGCCGTCCGTCCCCATCGCCCGCACCGGGTGGTGGGGACGGACGGTCGCGCAGGCAGTTGCACCGACAGACCACGGGAGCGCCATGGCTCAGCCGTCCCACGCAGCGGTCATCGAGACGCGCGGGCTCAGCAAGCGCTACCGGGGTGGTCAACTCGCCGTCGACGGGCTCGACCTGGCCGTTCCCCGCGGCAGCGTCTTCGGCTTCCTCGGGCCCAACGGCTCGGGCAAGACCACCACGATCCGCATGCTGCTCGGCCTCATCGACGCCACCGAGGGCGCCGTACATGTGCTGGGCGAGCCGATGCCGTCCACGGCCCGGCGTGTGCTGCCGCGCGTAGGTGCGCTCATCGAGGGGCCCGCGCTCTACGGCTTCCTCTCCGGGCGGGCCAATCTCCACCGCTACGACGCCGCTGATCCCACGGCAGATCCCCGTACCCGCAAGGCCAGGGTCGAGGGCGCGCTGGAGCGTGTCGGGCTCTCGGCGGCGTCGGGCAAGAAGGCGAAGGCGTACTCGCTCGGCATGAAGCAGCGCCTGGGTATCGCCGCTGCTCTGCTGAAGCCGCGCGAACTGCTGGTGCTGGACGAGCCGACGAACGGCCTCGACCCCCAGGGCATGCGCGAAATCCGTTCACTCGTACGGGCGTTGGCGCAGGACGGCACCACCGTCTTCCTCTCCTCCCACCTCCTGGACGAGATCGAGCAGGTCTGCACCCACACGGCGGTGATGAACCGGGGGCGGCTCGTCACGCAGGGAACCGTCGCCGATATGTCGGCGGGCGCCCGCGGCCGGGTCACCGTCACCACACCGGACGGCGCCGATGCCGCGCGCGTACTGAAGGAGCACGGCGTTGCCGACCTGACGGTGCTCGGCGACGAGGTCACGGGCGAACTTCCGCTGACGGAGGCGGCGCGAAGACCCGGATCGCCGGATACGGCCGGCGTGCCGGATCTCGCCGACCTGAACGCGGCGCTCGTACGGTCCGGGGTCCGCGTGCGGGGCTTCGGCGTGACGCGCGCGTCGCTGGAGGACATCTTCGTCTCGCTCACAGGGGAGGGCTTCGATGTCGCGGGCTGATGTCATCGGCGGTGTCTCCGGCTCTCCCCGGACCGTTGCGCCGCAGGAGGAGAAGAGCCGCCTGCGCACGTCCGGTCTGCTGCGCAGCGAACTGCTCACGACCTTCCGCCGCTGGCGCACCGTCACGCTGCTGGGTGTGCTCGCGGTGATCCCGGTGCTGGTGGGTATCGCGGTCAAGATCGAGACGGGGGACGGGGGTTCGGGCGGCGGAGGCGACGGCGGCGGACCGGCGTTCATTTCGCAGATCACCAACAACGGCCTGTTCCTCGTCTTCACCTCGCTCGCCGCCACGCTGCCCTTCTTCCTGCCGATGACGGTCGGCGTCGTCGCGGGTGACTCGGTGGCCGGCGAGGCCAACGCGGGGACTCTGCGCTATCTCCTGGTCGCTCCGGCGGGACGCACGCGGCTGCTGCTGGTGAAGTTCGCGGGCACGATGGTCTTCTGCTTCGCCGCGACCCTCGTCGTCGCGGTCTTCGCCCTCGCCACGGGCGCGGTCCTCTTCCCGCTCGGTGAGGTCACCCTGCTGTCGGGGACGACGGTCCCCCTCTCCGAGGGCCTGCTGCGCGCGCTGGCCATCGCGGTGGCCGTGGCCGTCTCGCTGGCCGGGCTGGCCGCTCTCGGTCTGTTCATCTCGACCCTCACGAACAGCGGGATCGCCGCGATGGCGGCCACTGTGGGTCTGCTGCTCATGGTTCAGATCGTGGACACCATCCCGCAGTTGCACGCCGTGCAGCCCTACCTCTTCCCGCACTACTGGCTGAGCTTCGCGGACCTGCTGCGCGACCCCGTCTACTGGGACGAGCTGGTGAAGAACTTCGGCCTCCAGGCGCTGTACACGGCCGTGTTCGGCTCCGCGGCCTGGGCGCGGTTCACCGTCCGCGACATCACTGCCTAGAGCTGGGCTGCGAGGACGGGGACGGGGGCGCCGCCGGTGAGGACGCGGAGGCGGCCGTCGAGGAGGAGGGGGCAGAAGACGTGGAGGTGGCCGGGGTCCGGTCCCCGGTCGCCGCGGACTCCTCCGCACGCGCCGCGGCCTTCCGCAGCTCCTCGCGTGCCCGGCGCCTGGTGCGCAGCGCGTCCCAGGTGAGCACGCACAGCGCGAACCAGACCAGTACGAAGCCGGCCCAGCGCTCCGGCGGCATCTCCTCGTGGAAGGCCAGCAGTCCCAGCACGAACATCAGCGCCGGCGCCACGTACTGGAGCAGTCCGACGGTGGAGAGCGGCAGCCGCACGGCCGCGCTCCCGAAGAAGATCAGCGGAACCGCGGTGACCACACCGGAGACGGCGAGCAGCAACGCGTGGCCCACGCCGCCGGAGATGAACGAACCCTCACCCCTGGCACCGAGGTAGATCAGGAAGCCCATGGCGGGCACGAACTGGACGGCGGTCTCGGCGCTGAAGCTGTCGACACCGTCCAGCAGGATGCGCTTCTTGACGAGCCCGTACGTGGCGAAGCAGAGGGCGAGCGCGATCGACAGCCACGGCACCTGCCCGTACCCGATGCTGAGGACGGTCACCGCGACACCGCCGATGCCCACGGCTGTCCACTGAGCGGGCCGCAGCCGTTCACGCAGCAGCAGCACGCCGAACGCGATGGAGACCAGCGGATTGATGAAGTAGCCGAGGGAGGACTCCAGGACCCTGCCGACGCTCACCGACCAGATGAACAGCCCCCAGTTCACGGAGATCGCCGCGGCGGCAACGACGACGAGGCCGAGCCGCTTGGGCTGCCGCAGCAGCGGACGGATCCATGACCAGCGCCGCAGCACGGCGAGCAGCACCAGTGCCGTCGGCAGGGACCACACCATCCGGTGTGCGAGCACCTCGCCGGGGTTGGTGGATTCCAGCAGGTGCCAGTAGAGCGGGAGGATCCCCCAGAGGCCGTAGGCCGCGAAGCCGTAGAGAAGGCCGGTGCGCTGGTCGCTTCGGGTTCCCACGAACCGTCCTCCTCGGGTCTCGGAAGAGCCGCCGATGCCGCATCGACCGTAACGCCCGCGGAAAGCAGCTGTCATCTCCGTTTCACATGACGGTACTGACAGCGCAGCAGGGCTGGGCAGCGGCACCGCCGCACAGTGAGACGCGGCCCCTCCGGAAGGAATCCGGCGGGGCCGCGCCCGAGTTGAACGCTCGCGTCAGCCGGCGACAGTCCAGTTGTCGTTGCCCGCGAGCAGCGCCCCGAGGTCACCCTTGCCCTGGTTCTCCACGGCCGCCTCGAGCTGCGTGTTCATGTCCGCGTCGTACACGGGCCGGTTCACGTCCCTGAGCACCCCGATCGGCGTGCGGTGCAGGGTCTCCGGGTCGGCCAGGCGCGAGAGCGCGAACGCCGTCGTCGGGGACTCCGCGTACGCGTCGTGCACGAGCACCCCGTCGCTGCCCTCCTCCGCGATGTCGATGACGCGCAGGTCACCGGTGGCCGGGTCGCGGACGACGCCCTTCGAGCCCAGGCCGTCCTCGCCGGGAGCCCCGAAGCGGATCGGTTCGCCGTGCTCCAGGCGGATCACTGCCTCCTGGGCCTGCTGCTTGTCCTTGAGGGCCTCGAACGCACCGTCGTTGAAGATGTTGCAGTTCTGGTAGATCTCCACCAGCGCGGTGCCGTGGTGGTCGGCCGCCGCCCGCAGCGTGCTCGTGAGGTGCTTGCGGTCCGAGTCGACCGTGCGGGCCACGAAGGACGCCTCCGCGCCCAGCGCCAGCGAGACGGGATTGAACGGGGAGTCCAGCGACCCCATCGGCGTCGACTTGGTGATCTTTCCTGTCTCCGACGTGGGGCTGTACTGGCCCTTGGTGAGCCCGTAGATCCGGTTGTTGAAGAGCAGGATCTTCAGGTTCACGTTGCGCCTCAGCGTGTGGATGAGGTGGTTGCCGCCGATGGACAGCGCGTCGCCGTCGCCCGTGACGACCCACACCGACAGGTCGCGCCGCGTGCTCGCGAGGCCGGTGGCGATGGCGGGCGCACGGCCGTGGATCGAGTGCATCCCGTAGGTGTTCATGTAGTACGGGAAGCGGGAGGAGCAGCCGATCCCGGAGACGAAGACGATGTTCTCCTTGGCCAGGCCGAGCTGCGGCATGAAGCCCTGCACGGCGGCCAGTACTGCGTAGTCACCGCAGCCGGGGCACCAGCGCACTTCCTGGTCGGACTTGAAGTCCTTCATGCTCTGCTCGGCTTCGGCCTTCGGCACCAGCGAGAGAGCCTGGCTCTCCCGGGGTGTCCCGGTCGTCTCAGTCATCGAGGGAGGCCTCCTTCAGTGCGGTCGCGAGCTGCTCGGCCTTGAAGGGCATGCCGTTGACCTGGGTGTAGGAGTGGGCGTCGACGAGGTACTCGGCGCGGATCAGGGTGGCCAGCTGGCCCAGGTTCATCTCGGGGATGATCACCCTCTCGTAACGCCTCAGCACAGCGCCGAGGTTGGACGGGAACGGGTTGAGATGGCGCAGGTGTGCCTGCGCGATGTGCTGCCCGTCCCTGCGCAGCCGGCGGACGGCCGCGGTGACCGGCCCGTAGGTCGACCCCCAGCCCAGCACGAGCGTGGTCGCGAGGCCGTCAGGGTCGTCGGCCACGACGTCGGGGACGTCGATGCCGTCGATCTTGGCCTGACGCGTGCGCACCATCAGATCGTGGTTGGCCGGGTCGTAGGAGATGTTGCCGGTACCGTCCTGCTTCTCGATGCCGCCGATGCGGTGTTCGAGGCCGGGCGTGCCCGGTACGGCCCAGGGCCGCGCCAGGGTCTGCGGATCGCGCTTGTACGGCCAGAAGGCCTCGGTGCCGTCGTCGAGGCGGTGGTTCGGCAACTGGGCGAACTGCACGCGCAGGTCCGGCAGTTCACCGGGCTCCGGTACGCGCCACGGTTCGGAGCCGTTGGCGAGGTAGCCGTCGGAGAGCAGGAAGACCGGAGTGCGGTACGTCAGCGCGATGCGCGCCGCCTCCAGGGCCGCGGTGAAGCAGTCGGCCGGCGTGGACGGCGCGATGACCGGCACCGGAGCCTCGCCGTTGCGTCCGTACATGGCCTGGAGCAGGTCGGCCTGCTCGGTCTTCGTGGGGAGACCCGTGGAGGGGCCGCCGCGCTGGATGTCGACGATCAGCAGCGGCAGTTCCAGCGAGACCGCGAGGCCGATGGTCTCCGACTTCAGCGCCACGCCCGGCCCGGAGGTCGTCGTCACGCCGAGCGCGCCGCCGAAGGCCGCGCCCAGCGCTGCGCCGATGCCGGCGATCTCGTCCTCGGCCTGGAACGTGCGCACCCCGAAGTTCTTGTGCCGGGACAGCTCGTGCAGCACGTCCGAGGCGGGGGTGATGGGGTACGAGCCGAGGAAGAGCGGCAGTTCGGACTGCTGGGAGGCGGTGATCAGCCCGTACGCGAGGGCCAGGTTGCCGGAGATGTTCCGGTACGTCCCGGGCGGGAACGCGGTGGTGGCCGGCGCCACCTCGTAGGAGACGGCGAAGTCCTCGGTGGTCTCGCCGAAGTTCCAGCCGGCCCGGTATGCGGCGATGTTGGCCTGGGCCACCTGCGGCTTCTTGGCGAACTTGGTCCGCAGGAAGTGCTCGGTCTGCTCGGTCGGACGGTTGTACATCCACGACAGCAGGCCCAGGGCGAACATGTTCTTCGAGCGGCCCGCGTCCTTGCGGCCGACGTCGAACTCCTTCAGCGCCTCCACGGTCAGCGTGGTGAGCGGCACCTCGTGCACCCGGTAGCCGTCGAGCGAGCCGTCCTCGAGCGGGCTGACGTCGTAGCCGACCTTGGCCATGGCGCGCTTGGTGAACTCGTCGGTGTTGACGATGATCTCCGCGCCGCGCGGCACGTCGCCGATGTTCGCCTTCAGCGCCGCGGGGTTCATCGCGACGAGGACGTTGGGCGCGTCGCCCGGCGTGAGGATGTCGTGGTCCGCGAAGTGCAGCTGGAAGGAGGAGACGCCCGGGAGCGTGCCCGCGGGGGCGCGGATCTCCGCCGGGAAGTTCGGCAGCGTCGAGAGGTCGTTGCCGAAGGAGGCCGTCTCCGAAGTGAAGCGGTCCCCGGTCAGCTGCATTCCGTCGCCCGAGTCTCCGGCGAAGCGGATGATCACGCGTTCCAGGCGCCGCACCTCTTTGCCGGAAGCAGGGCGGGCGCCCCCGTTCGCGCCGACGGCATCGACGGCGTCTGAGCCGTTCGTCCCGCGAGCGGCGGGTTCATCGGCGCCCGGGCGCTGCCCGGCCGGGCTGTTGACCTGGTTGGTCACGGTGGATCGGACCTCCTCGAGGCGGCGTGCTCGCCAGCCATCGTACGTCGGTAAGGGTTACCTTCCCTGGAGTGACCACATCGCGGACGAGTACGTGAGACGCCCGGTGGCCTCCGGATCCGTACCCTGTGCGACTCTCCTCCTCCTTTGCGCCGGCCGCCGTACGCCCTGCTCAGGACGCCTGCGACCGGATGCCGGACCTGCCGGGGACCTGCGGCGGCCCTCGGCCGGCACGGCTAGGAGTTGATGTACGTCAGCACCGCCAGCACGCGGCGGTGATCAGCGTCACTCTGTGACAGACCCAGCTTCATGAAGATGTTGCTCACGTGCTTCTCGACGGCGCCGTGGCTGACCACGAGCTGCTGTGCGATCGCGGAGTTCGTCCGGCCCTCCGCCATCAGCCCCAGCACCTCCCGCTCGCGCGGAGTCAGCGCCGCCAGTACGTCCTGCTTGCGGCTGCGGCCCAGCAGCTGGGCCACCACCTCCGGGTCGAGCGCCGTGCCGCCATGGGCGACACGGACCACCGCGTCCACGAACTCCCGCACCTCGGCCACGCGGTCCTTGAGCAGGTAGCCCACGCCGCTGCTGGAGCCGGCGAGCAGTTCGGTGGCGTACTGCTCCTCCACGTACTGCGAAAGCACCAGGACGCCCAGGTCGGCGTGGGCCTCGCGGAGTGCGATGGCGGCGCGCACACCCTCGTCCGTGTGGGTCGGCGGCATCCGTACGTCCGCGACCACCACGTCCGGCGGTGAGCCCGCGGCGGCGAGGTCGGCGACCGTCTTGACCAGCGCGTCGCCGTCCCCGACGCCCGCGACGACCTCGTGGCCCCGGTCCGTGAGCAGCCGGGTCAGGCCCTCGCGCAGCAGCACCGAGTCCTCGGCGATGACCACGCGCACCCTGTCCTCCACGTCCTTCGCCATTCACGGCCCCCGGTTTCTCCCTGCGTCCTGCTCTCTAAGACGCCTGCGACGCGCTCAGCATTCCAGAAGCCGGGCCGCCGGACGGGGGGACGCGGCAGCGGGGCGGCAGGTTGCCGCCCCGCTCGGGTACGGGCGCGGGTCAGTCACGCCAGGGGAGTTCGGCGGTGATGGTGGTGGGGCCGCCGGTGGGGGAGTTGATGGCGAGGAGGCCGTCGACGGCGGTGAGGCGTTCGGTGAGTCCGGCGAGTCCGGTGCCGGTGGTGGTGTTGGCGCCGCCGTGTCCGTCGTCGGTGACGTGGAGGAGGAGTCGGTCTTCGGTGCGCCACAGGTCGATGCGTGCGGTGTGGGCGGCGGAGTGTTTGCTGATGTTCTGGAGGAGTTCGGAGACGGTGAAGTAGGTGATGCCTTCGATGGCTTGGGCGGGGCGGGTGTCGAGGTCGACGGTGACGGTGACGTCGGCGGTGCAGCGTGCGGCGAGTGCTGAGAGGGCGGGGCCCAGGCCGCGGTCGGTGAGGATGGCGGGGTGGATTCCGCGGGCGAGGTCGCGGAGTTCTTGGAGGGCGAGTTTCACTTCGCCGTGTGCTTCGCCGACCATGGCGGCGGCTGCTTGGGGGTCTTCGAGGAGTTTTTCCTTGGCGAGGCCGAGGTCCATGGCGAGGGCGACGAGGCGTGCTTGGGCGCCGTCGTGGAGGTCGCGTTCGATGCGGCGCAGGTCGGCGGCGGCGGTGTCGACCACCGAACCACGATCCGACTCCAGCTCCCGTACGCGCGTCGCGAGGGAGGACGGGCCGAGCAGCCCGAGCACCATCAGACGGTCGACCTGGGTGAGTCCCCGCACGACCCACGGCGTGACCAGCAGCAGCGCCGCTCCCGTCGCGGCGACGGCCAGCAGCTCCAGCGGCCGGTCCGCGTACCAGCCCGCGGTGCGGCCTTCGGACCACCCGATGCCGGGCTGGTCCAGGTACCGCGGATAGACCCACTGCCAGGCGGGATACAGCGCCAGCGGCCACGCCAGGGTCCACAGGACGACAGTGACGACGAAGGAGAAGACCGCCCACGGGAAGTGCAGCACCGTGTAGAGCAGGTGCCGCCAGGAGACGCCGCTGCGCAGCAGCGCCCCCACCCACGCCATGAGCCCGTTGCGCCGCTGGAGCGTCCGTACGGGCTCGGGCTCGGCGATCTCCAGGCGCAGCAGCACCCTTGCGCGTGCCCGCTCCAGGCGGCCGACCGCGCGGCAGCCCAGCAGGCCCGCGGCGAGGATGGGCACTCCGAGGAAGGTGATCAGCAGCCCGGCGCCCGTCGAGAGCGTCGTGACCGCGTACGCGAAGTACACGCACGCCAGCGGCATGCCCGTGACGACGTGCAGGAACTCCAGCCAGGTGCGGCCCTCGAAGGGGGCGCGCAGCACACCCGGCACCCCGTGGGGGCGGGGCCGCGCAATGTCGGATGCGGTGGCCATGGGATGTGCCCGTCCTTCCGGGTCCGTGGGGCGGATGCCGTACGCGCACCGGGCGCGAGGCGGGCCCGGCGGGGTGGCGAGCCGGGGCCGGGCCCGGTGCACGGCCCACGCGAGCCTCACTCACAGAATCCGCCGACGGCACGTTCCGCGGCCATGGCGTGAGCACGCGTCTCGTGGCGGGGGTTTACCCCACCCCTGGTGACGGCGGGGCCCTGGTCCAGGAGGCAGCGGCTCCGGCGGGCCGGAGTCAGCCGCTCCGCAGGCGCTGCCTGCGCCCGCGCTTGCGGGGAGCCGTGCTGTCGCTGCCTCGCCCTTGGTCTTCGTCCCGCCCCCGCCAGGGGAGTTCGGCGGTGATGGTGGTGGGGCCGCCGGTGGGGGAGTTGATGGCGAGGAGGCCGTCGACGGCGGTGAGGCGTTCGGTGAGTCCGGCGAGTCCGGTGCCGGTGGTGGTGTTGGCGCCGCCGTGTCCGTCGTCGGTGACGTGGAGGAGGAGTCGGTCTTCGGTGCGCCACAGGTCGATGCGTGCGGTGTGGGCGGCGGAGTGTTTGCTGATGTTCTGGAGGAGTTCGGAGACGGTGAAGTAGGTGATGCCTTCGATGGCTTGGGCGGGGCGGGTGTCGAGGTCGACGGTGACGGTGACGTCGGCGGTGCAGCGTGCGGCGAGTGATGAGAGGGCGGGGCCCAGGCCGCGGTCGGTGAGGATGGCGGGGTGGATTCCGCGGGCGAGGTCGCGGAGTTCTTGGAGGGCGAGTTTCACTTCGCCGTGTGCTTCGCCGACCATGGCGGCGGCTGCTTGGGGGTCTTCGAGGAGTTTTTCCTTGGCGAGGCCGAGGTCCATGGCGAGGGCGACGAGGCGTGCTTGGGCGCCGTCGTGGAGGTCGCGTTCGATGCGGCGCAGGTCGGCGGCGGCGGTGTCGACCACCGAACCACGATCCGACTCCAGCTCGGCGATGCGCCGCTCCAGTTCGTCCGAGGGTGAGAGCAGTGCACGTACGAACGCGCGGTCGACATTGGTCAGGCCGCGCGTCAGCCACGGCAGCACCGGCCAGGCCACGAACAGCGCGGGCAGGACCAGCCCGAAGGTGAGCCAGTCCCAGGGCAGGCGGACGAAGAAGTAGAGCACGTGCCGCCAGGCCACCGAGTCCCTCAGCCGCGTCCACAGCCAGGGCAGGAACCCGCGCTCACGCGCACGCAGCGGGCTCGGCTCCTCCACGTGCACGCGCAGCAGCTTCCTTGCACGCGCCCGCTCGAAACGTCCCAGCGGACGGACGCCGACCAGCGTGATCGCGAGCAGCGGGAGCCCGACCAGAGTGAACGAGAGCGCCGCGCCGGCGGAGATGAACACCGTGACGTAGGCGAAGCCCGCCACACCGACCGGCATGTTGCTCAGCAGATGAACGATCTCGCGCCACGTCTGCGCGCCGAGCACCGGCGCCGGCGGCGGAAGGCGTTCGTCGTGAGGTTCCCCGGCACCAGGACGGTGTGCACTCGCGGTCATGGGCCAAGACTGCCGGGTGACGGGGGGTGGCGCCATGGGGTAGGGCGGGGGGACGGCGTGGGGTTAACCCCACCACGGCCCGCGGTCGCCCCTCGCCCCCGCGCACGACAACGCCTGCGCACGACAGCGCCTGCGCACGACAGCGCCTCCGGACGACAGCGCCTGCGCACGACAACGCCCGCGCTGCGCGGAGGCGCAGGCACGGGCGTCGTCGTCAGATGAACGGGACCGTACGGCCGGGCGTCAGCCCAGGTCGGCCGCCGCCTTCTTGATGTCGGCCGCGAAGTTGCTCACCTCGGTGTAGACACCGGGCTTGCCCTTGCGGGCGCAACCCTCGCCCCAGCTCACGATGCCGACCTGGACGAACTTGTCGTTCTCGTCCTTGATGAACATCGGGCCGCCGGAGTCGCCCTGGCAGCTGTCGATGCCGCCCTTCTCCATGTCACCGGCGCACAGCTCCTCGCCCACGACGAGCTCGCTGTAGGCACCCTTGCAGGTGTCGTCGTCGACGAACGGAACGTCGACCTTCAGCATCTTCTGCTGCTGCTCGCCGCCTTCCTTGTCCGCGCCCCAGCCGGCGACGGTGAAGGTGCCCTTGTTGTTGGCGTCGTCCTCGGCGATCGGCAGCGTCTCCTGGTCGATCGGCTTGGCCAGCTTGATCAGCGCCCAGTCCTTGCCCTTGCCGTCGTAACCCGGGGCCTGCAGGACCTCCTTGGACTTCACCTCGACCTTGTCGGCGTCCTCGAGGTCGACGACGCCGCCGGTGGCCGTGATGCTGTCGTTCGGGCCGCTACCGTCCACACAGTGGGCGGCGGTCAGGACGACGTCCTTCTCGAACAGCGCACCGCCGCAGCCCATGGACAGGCGGACCATCCACGGGAACTCGCCCTTCTTGGCCTCGGTGCCGCCGACGATCTTGGCGCTGATGTCGTCGGAGTGCTGCTCGACGCTCGACTGCGAGGTGGCCTTCGCCGCGCCGTCCTCGCCGGCCATGGCGATGCCCATGGGGGCGAGGCTCACGGCCGCGAGCGCCACAGCGGCACCCGCTATGAGTCTCGCTATCTTCTTCCGCTGCTTCTGCACGGGTTTTTCCTCTCGTGGGGGGTTACGCGCGTAGCCCGGCAGAGACGCACCAAATCGCCGTGGAAAACAGGGAATTGAGTGGCCCCCGACAAGCGTTGTGCGATTTTCTCCGGCCGTACGCGGCATGGCAAGGGGCGGTTTCCGGCGACAACGGCCCCATACAGGGGCACATGCGGCATGGAATCGGCTGCCCGGTCCCGCCGGGTGAAAGATTGCGCGCACGCCCTAGACTCCCCTGCGTACAAAGCGCTGGACGCATGACGCGGAAGGCGTGGTGAAAGTCGCCCACGGTGCGCGCCGGATCGCGGCCCTCGCGGCCGGCGCACCGCGCCGGGGAACACCGACACAGCGAGCGGCGAGCAGCCTGCGAGTGAGGAAGGGCGGACGTGCCGGACTATTTCCACGGCTATTCGGTCGTCGGGCTGGTCGCGGTGGTCGGAGTGCTCTTCGTCGCCGTGGCCTTCGGGGCCGGCCGGCTGCTGCGGCCGGTGGTGCCGACCCGTGAGAAGTTCCTCACGTACGAATGCGGAGTCGACCCGGTCGGAGAGGGCTGGGCCCATACGCAGATCCGCTACTACGTCTACGCCTTCCTGTATGTGATCTTCGCCGTCGACTCGGTCTTCCTCTTTCCGTGGGCGACCGTCTTCGCGGAGCCCGGGTTCGGCGGCATCACGCTGACGGAGATGTTCATCTTCCTGGGGTTCCTCACCGTGGGCCTGCTGTACGCGTGGAAGAAGGGCGTCCTGGAATGGACGTGACGAACACGGGGCGAGGTCCGGTGGACCTCCCGGACCCGGCACCGCCGGCGGCATCCGGCGCCGGAACGGTGGCGGCGAGGGCGATCGGCCCGCTGGCCAGGCTCGCCCCCGAACCGATGAAGGTCATCCTCAACTGGGGCCGCCGGTACAGCCTCTGGGTCTTCAACTTCGGACTCGCCTGCTGCGCCATCGAGTTCATCGCCGCTTCGATGGCCCGGCACGACTTCATCCGCCTCGGCGTCATCCCCTTCGCGCCCGGCCCCAGGCAGGCGGACCTGATGGTCGTCTCGGGGACGGTCACGGACAAGATGGCGCCCGCGGTGAAGCGGCTGTACGAGCAGATGCCGGAGCCGAAGTACGTGATCTCCTTCGGGGCCTGCTCCAACTGCGGTGGCCCGTACTGGGATTCGTACTCCGTCACGAAGGGCGTCGACCAGATCATCCCCGTCGACGTGTACGTGCCGGGCTGCCCGCCGCGGCCCGAGGCGCTGCTTCAGGGCGTGCTGAAGCTCCAGGAGAAGATCGCGCAGGAGTCGACGGCGGAGCGGTACGGGCCGTCCGCCGGGCCGGAGCCGGGCAAGGGCGCCGGTCGGCGTCCGTCGGCCGCCGCGCTGAAGAGCGGCCTGGTCGCGCCGCCGCCCGCGAAGGACGCGGACACCGGCGGGGAGCCGGGCCGCGCGCCTGAGGAGGGCGACGGCCGGTGACCGGGCCCGACGAGCCGAAGCAGACCGACGAGCCGGGCGAGCCGCGCGAGCGGCGCGAGCCGCGCGGGGCGAGCGGGGCGGACGGAGCCCCCGCCTCCTCCGGTGAGCAATCCGCACCCGAGCAGGACGAGGCGGCCGCCCCCGCGCTGCCCGAGTCCGCGACGACGCCGGCCGGCTGGCTGCCCGACGGTGCCGAGGCGCTGTTCGGCGAGGGAGCGCGCGCCGAGGAGGCGTACGGCCTGCTGACCGTCGACGTGCCGCCCGGTTCCTGGATTCCAGCGCTGGAAACCGCCCGGGACGCCCTCGGCTGCCGCTTCTTCGACTGGCTGAGCGCGGTGGACGAGCCGGGCACCGGCTTCCAGGTGTGCGCGCACGTGGCCGCGCTGCCGGACGCGGGGCGGCCCGGTGGTCCCGTGCACCGGCTGCTGCTGCGTACGACGGTGCCGCACGAGGCGCCCGTACTGGCCACGGCGACCGGTGTCTTCGCGGGTGCGGCCTGGCACGAGCGCGAGACCCACGAGATGTTCGGAGTGGCCTTCACCGACCACCCCGATCTGACTCCTCTGCTGCTGCCCGAGTCCTTCGAAGGGCATCCGCTGCGCAAGGACTTCGTGCTCGCCGCACGGGTGGCCAAGGCGTGGCCCGGCGCGGTGGAGCCCGGCGAGTCGTCCCACGGTGCGCCGAAGCGCAGGCAGATGCTGCCGCCCGGCGTCCCCGACCCCAACGAGTGGGGCCCGCTGAAGGGGCAGCTTCCGCCCGTGCCGTCCCGTCCCGCGCGCGGACGTGCGGGGCGTGCGGGTGCGGCGGAACGCCCGGCCCGGCGAGCCCGGTCGGCGAGCGCGGGCTCCGCCAGCCAGCGCGGTGCCGGGGAGACGGGCGAGCCGCAGGACGACGGTGCGCGGCAGCCCGGCGAGCGGGCCGGGCAGCCGTCAGAGCAGGCCGGGCAGCCGTCAGAGCAGCACCCGGCCCGGGACCGGGCTCAGGAACGGGCGCCCGAACAGGCCCAGGACGGGGCCCAGGACCGGGCCCAGGACGGGGCCCAGGACCAGGCAACGGACCGCACGCGGGAGCAGCCTCCAGAGGAGAAGCGGACGCCGGGTGCGTCCGGTGCCTCCCCTGCCTCCGACGCGCCGTGGCACGATGCCCGCCCGGCCAAGCGTGACAGCGGTGGCGGACGTGACGCGAGTGACGGCGACCGGGGTGAGGGCGACGGCGGCGACGCCGGCAGTGGGTCCGGTGACGGGCAGACGGAGGAGGGCGCCTGATGGATGTGGCGGACGTCCTCTGGCGGCTGCTCGCCGTGCTGCTGGCCTTCCTGCTGCTTCCGCTGATCGTCGGACAGGCGGAGCACAAGGCGATGGCCCACATGCAGGGCCGCGTGGGCCCCATGTACGCGGGCGGCTTCCACGGCTGGGCGCAACTCGTCGCGGACGGCGTGAAGTTCGCGCAGAAGGAAGACATCGTGCCGAGCGGTGCCGACCGCCGGGTCTTCCAACTGGCCCCGGCCATCGCGCTGTTGCCGTACCTCATCGTGCTGATCGCCATTCCCGTCGGGAAGGGCGACGCGGTCGGCCAGGTCGTCGATGCCGGCGTCTTCTTCGTGCTCGCCGTGATGGGCGTGGGCGTGCTCGGCTCGCTGATGGGCGGCTGGGCCTCCAACAACAAGTTCTCGCTGCTCGGCGGGCTCCGTACGGCGGCACAGCTCCTGGCGTACGAACTCCCCATGCTGCTGGCCGCCGCCTCCGTCGCGATGGCCGCGGGCACCCTCTCGCTCCCGGGCATCCTGGACGCCTGGCAGTGGTGGTGGCTGCCGTGGCAGATCATCGGCGGGCTGGTCTTCTTCACCGCCGGTCTCGCGGAGCTCCAGCGGCCGCCGTTCGACGCGCCGGTCGCCGACTCCGAGATCATCTTCGGTGCCTACACCGAGTACACAGGACTGCGGTTCGCGCTCTTCCTGCTCGCCGAGTACGCGGGCATCGTCGTGCTCTCCGCGCTGACGGCCGTGCTCTTCCTGGGTGGCTGGCACGGCCCGTCCGACAGTGAACTCGGCTGGGTGTGGACGCTGTTGAAGACGGCCGTCCTCGCCTTCGTCGTCATCTGGCTGCGGGTGAGCTATCCGCGTCTGCGTGAGGACCAGATCCAGCGCGTGGCCTGGACCGTGCTCGTCCCGCTCGCCCTTCTCCAGATCGCCCTCACCGGCGTCGTCAAGGTGGTGATCCAGTAATGCCCGTGCCCGGCTCCGGACTCGCCAAGGGGCTGGCCGTCACCCTTCGCACGATGACGCGCCGTTCGGTCACCGCGCACTACCCCGACTCCCTGCCCCAACTGCCGCCGCGCAGCCGCGGGGTGATCGGGCTCTTCGAGGAGAACTGCACGGTCTGCATGCTGTGCGCCCGCGAGTGCCCCGACTGGTGCATCTACATCGACTCGCACAAGGAGACGATGCCCGCCGCCACCCCCGGGGGCCGGGAGCGCAGCCGCAACGTCCTGGACCGCTTCGCGATCGACTTCGCGCTGTGCATGTACTGCGGCATCTGCATCGATGTCTGCCCCTTCGACGCGCTGTTCTGGTCACCGGAGTTCGAGTACGCCGAGACCGATATCCGCGACCTCACCCACGAGCGGGACAAGCTCCGTGAGTGGATGTGGACGGTGCCGGAGCCGCCGCCGCTGGATCCCGCGGCCGAGGAGCCGAAGGAGCTCGGCGCCGCGCACAAGGCCGCGGACAAACTCGCGGCGCAGCAGGCCGAGTCCGAGCAGCAGGCCGAGTCCGACGGGGAGAGCGAGCCCCCGCGAGAGACCGGGACGGACCCGTCCGGCCCGTCCGCGACGGCGCGGGACGAGCAGGAGGGCGATCGGTGATCCTCGCCGCGGCAGCCGCCCATCCCGGGTTCCTCTCACCCACCGGGGTCGAGATCGTCTTCGTGCTCGTGGGGCTGGCCACCTTCGGCGCCGCACTCGTCACCGTCACCACCAAGCAGCTCGTGCACGCCGCCCTGTGGCTGGTGGCGGCGCTCGGCGGTGTGGCCGTCGAATACCTGCTCCTCACGGCCGAGTTCATCGCCTGGGTCCAGGTCCTGATCTACGTGGGCTCGGTGGTCGTGCTCCTCCTCTTCGGGCTGATGCTCACCAAGGCGCCCATAGGGCGCTCGCCGGACGCCGACTCCGGAAACCGGTGGATCGCGCTCCTCGTCGCCGTCGCCTCGGCGGCGACGCTCGTCACGCTCGTCGTCGACGCCTTCCGCACCACCTGGATCGACCTGGACGTCGCCGCCGGGGGATCGACCCGGGTCACGGGCGAGGCGCTCTTCCGCGGCTGGGTTCTTCCCTTCGAAGCCTTGTCCGTACTGCTGCTCGCGGCGCTCGTCGGTGCCATAGTCCTCTCCCGACGGGCGGCGCCGGAGAAGAACGAGGAGGGGCAGCGCTGATGCATCTCGCGTACCCGGCCGTGCTCGCAGCCCTGCTCTTCTCCGCCGGTCTCTACGGCGTCCTCGCGCGCCGCAACGCCATCCTCATGCTGATGTCGGTCGAGTTGATGCTCAACGCCGTCAACCTCAACCTCGTCGCCTTCGACGTCTGGCTCCGCGAGGAGCTCCACACGGGACAGGCGCTCGCCCTCTTCACCATCGCCATCGCCGCCGCCGAGATCGGCATCGGCCTCGCCATCGTGCTGCTGGTGTACCGCAGCCGCGGCACCTCCGACATCGACCGGCTCAGAGATCTCCGTGAGGGCGGCCCCGGCGCGGACGGTGACGAGGCGGACCGCCCCGGCGAACCGGGCGGTGCGGCCGGCGGGAGAACGAGCGGTACGGCCGGCGTGACCGCATCCACCGACAGCGGGAGGCAGACAGCGTGAGCACCACGACCCTTGCCGCCCTCGTCCCCCTGCTGCCCTTCATGGGCGCCGTCGTGGGCCTGCTCACCGGCCGGCGCGCACCCGGCTTCGCCCGGCCGCTGGCCGTGCTTCCCACTCTCCTCTCGACGGCGTTCGCCATCACGGTCGCCGTGCGGCAGGGCGGCGGAGAGCCCCTGAGGGCCGCTACCGAGCTCACGCCTACGGGCTCCGCCGCCCTCCCCGTCCAACTGGCCCTGCAACTCGACGGGTTCGCCGTCCTCGTCGCGGTCCTGGTCGGCGTCGTCGCCTCCTGCGTGCAGCTGTACTCGACCGGCTATCTGCGCGAGGACCCGCGCTACGCGAGCTACGCCGCGTTCGTCTCCCTCTTCACCGCCGCGATGCTGCTCGTCGTCTACGCGGACGACCTCATCGTCCTGCTCGTCGGCTGGGAAGTCATGGGCATCTGCTCGTACTTCCTCGTGGGCCACTACTGGGAGACGCGCGTCGCCCGGGACGCGTCGATCAAGGCCTTCCTCGTCACCAAGCTCGGCGACGTGCCCTTCCTCATCGGCATCCTCGTGCTGGCCACCGAGGCGGGAACGTTCCGCATCAGCGGCATCACCGGCAAACTCACCTCCCAGCTCGCGCAGTTCGAGCTGACGCACCCGACTCTCATCGCGCTGCTGCTGCTCGCCGGTGTGGCGGGCAAGTCCGCGCAGTTCCCGCTGAACACCTGGCTGCCGGACGCGATGGCGGGTCCCACACCCGTCTCCGCGCTGATCCACGCGGCCACGATGGTCGCCGCCGGCGTGTACTTCGTCGCCCGGCTGCTGCCGGTCTTCGCGGCCTCGGCCGCCGCGCTCGTCGTGCTGGCGGTGATGGCGGCGGTCACGATCGTCGGATCGGCTCTTTCCGCGCTCGCGCAGGACGACATCAAACGCGTCCTCGCCTACTCGACGATCGGTCAACTCGCCTACATGGCAGGGGCGCTGGCCGTCGCCGACCGCGGCGCCGCCGTCTTCCACCTCCTCACGCACGGAGCGTTCAAGGCACTGCTCTTCCTCGCCGCGGGCGTCGTCATCCATGCGGCAGGCACCAACTCGCTCGCTGCCATGTCCCGCATGGGCGGCCTCAACAAGATCGCCCCCGACGCCTATTGGACGATGACGATCGGGCTGCTCGCCCTGGCCGCCGTGCCCCCCTTCAGCGGCTTCTTCTCCAAGGAGGCGGTGCTGGGCGCCGCGGAGCACGCCGCGTTCGGCGAGGCGCACGGCGGCGTCACCCCGGCGGGCGGCTGGGTCGTGCTCGTGGCCGGAATGCTCGGCGCGCTGCTGACCGCGGCGTACGCCACACGCCTGTGGCTGCTCGCCTTCCGCGGCGAAGGGCCGCGCGAGGCGGCCGAGGAACAGGGGCGCGAACCGGTCGTGATGAACGTCGTGCTGTGGGTCCTGGCCGTGCCGTCGATCGGGCTCGGACTCGCCTTCGGCGCGCTGCCGGGCTGGTTCGACAGCGAATCGCTCGCTCCCTCCCTTCCGACGTCCGTGCTCGCCACCGGCATCGCGCTCGCCGGCGGTCTGGTGATGTACGCGGCGTGGCGGCACACCACCGCGCTCGCCGCCTCCCGCGCGCCCATGGGAGCCGTCGTCGCACACCCGCACGGCGACCCGGCCCTCTCCGAGGCCGAGGCCATCGCCACGCACGAACCCGTCTACGGGGACATCGCCTCCGCCCCCGACCCCGCCGACCCGGGACGCCTGCTGCTGGGCCCCCTGCACGGGACCGCCGCGCACGGCTTCCGCCTGGACGCCGCCTACAGCGCGCTGTTCGTGCGTCCCACCAGGGCCGCGGCGCGCCTGGTGCGCTTCGTCGACCGTGAGGTCATCGACACCTACGTACGAGGGGCCGGCCTCGGGCCCCGGCTGCTCGGCACCCTCGTGCGCCGCACGCAGACCGGCAACACGCAGACCTACCTCGGCGCGCTGATCGTGGGCTCGCTGCTGCTCACCGTGGCCGTCGTCCTCGTCGCCGCCGGAACCGGAGGGGCCTGACAGTGATCTCGCTCAGCAACACCGTCATGCAGGCGCTCCTCATCGCCGTCCTCGTCGTTCCCCTGCTCGGCTCGGCCTCCGCTCTGCTGCCGGCGCCCCCCGGCCTCAAGGGACGCGGCCCGGCGCAGGCCGTGCTCCGGCACGGCGTCACCGTCACGGGCGTCGTCCTCGCCGCCACGGTGGTCCTCGCGCTCGGCTTCGACACCGGCCGGGCGGACACCATGCAGGCCGAGTCGGACGTCGAGTGGATCCCCTCCCTCGGCATCCACCTCCATCTCGGCGTGGACGGCGTCTCGTTGCCGCTGCTCGTGCTGACCGCCCTGCTCGCCTTCCTCTGCGCGCTCTACAGCTACGGCACCAACGCCAAGGCGGCGCCCGCCGGTTCGGACGGTGGCGCAAGTTCGGACGGTGGCGCCGGTTCGGACGCGGATGCCGGTGCCGACGGAGACGCCGCCAAGGACAAGGAGGCGGCTGCGGACGACACCGCGGACGGCGCGTCCACCGATGGCACGGGGGACAGCCGCCCGGAGGACGGCAGCCCGAAGGACGCCACCGGCCGCCGCGACGGCAGCCCGCAGGCGTTCGTCGCGCTGATCCTGCTCCTCGAGGCCGGGACGCTCGCCACCTTCGCCACGCTCGACCTGGTGCTCTTCTTCCTCGCCTTCGAGACCGTGCTCGTCCCGATGTACTTCCTGATCGCCCGCTGGGGCGTGGCCGAGCCCCGTGAACGGGGCCGCGCCGCCTGGAAGTTCATCCTCTACACGCTGCTCGGCTCCGTCGTGATGCTGCTCGGTCTGCTCCTCATCGGCTTCAAGACCGGCACCTTCGACATGGTGGCACTCGCCACCGACAGCCACCCGGCCCTGAGCGGCACCACGCAGATACTCGCCGTACTGGCCATCGGCATCGGCCTCGCCGTGAAGACCCCGATGTGGCCGCTGCACAGCTGGCTGCCCGACGCCCACACCGCGGCACCGACCGTCGGCTCCGTCCTGCTGGCCGGAGTCCTGCTGAAGATGGGCACGTACGGCTTCGTACGCATCCTGCTGCCGATCGCGCCCGAGGGCATGCGCACCTTCGCTCCGTACCTCGGCGCGCTCGCCGTGACCGGCATCGTCTACGGATCGCTGGCGTGCCTCGCCCTCGCACGCCGTGGCGCGCACGGCGACCTGAAGCGGCTCATCGCGTACTCGTCCGTGGGGCACATGGGCTTCGTGCTGCTCGGCATCGCCTCGATGACACCCACCGGCGTCAACGGCGCCCTCTTCGCGAACGTCGCGCACGGCCTCATCACCGGCTTGCTCTTCTTCCTCGTCGGCGCGCTCAAGGAGAGGACCGGCAGCACCGACCTCGACACCCTCGCGGGTGACACCGGCGGCGCGCTGTACGGCACCGCCCCGCGTTTCGGCGGGCTCCTCGCATTCGGCGCCGTCGCCTCGCTCGGGCTGCCCGGACTCGCCGGATTCTGGGGGGAGATGCTGACGCTGCTCGGCTCCTACGACCCGGCCGGTGGCCTCCACCGATCCGCGTTCGTCACCTACATGGCGATCGGCGGCCTCGGCACGCTGCTGACCGCCGCGTACATGCTCGTCGTCGTGCGCCGCGTCTGCATGGGTGACCCGTTCGAGGCACGCGAAGCCCCCCACGCCCGCGAACGCCCGGAGCTCCAGGGCCCGGAGCCGGGCACGGCCGCGCCCGCCGAGTCCGGGGAGGCGGGGGAGCACCCGCACCCCGAGCCCGTGACGGTGCACCTGCCGGAGCTGCGCAGCTACGAATACGCGGCCTGGACGCCGCTCGTCGTCCTCACCGTCGCCGCCGGACTGTGGCCCGCGCTCCTCCTCGGTCTCACCGACCCCGCCGTGCAGAGCCTCCTGCCGGGGGTGAGCCGATGACGCTCCCGGCACACGGTGCGGCGGAGGCCGTGCGGGCGGCACAGCCCCTGCACGCGACGAGCCTCGGAGAGCCGACGCAACTCGCGGCCTCCGCCGTGCAGTCCGTCGACTGGCTCGCGATCTCCCCGCCGACGATCGCCGCCGTGGCGGGGCTCGCGGTCCTCGTCGCCGACCTCTTCCTGTCCGAGCGCGGCAAGCGGCTGCTCGGGCCTGTCTCCGCCGTGACGCTGCTGCTGGCGGCGCTGCCCCTGCTCTTCCTCCGTACGAGGAACCTCAAGACCTTCTGCCTGCCCGACGGGTCCCAGGCGTGCGCCTACTCCGCCGACACCCTCGCGCTGGTGCTCCAATTCCTCGTGCTGGGCGCCGCGTTCGTCACCGCGCTGCTCTCGATGCCCGCGGTGCGCGACCTGGGGCTGCCCGCCGGCGAGTACTGGTTCCTGCTGCTGTCCGCCACCGCCGGAGCCGCCCTCATCCCCGCCTCCCGCGACCTGGTCACCCTCGTCATCGCGCTGGAGACGGCCTCGCTGCCCGCCTTCGCGCTCGTCGGGCTGCGCCGCGGCAGCCGCGGATCGGCAGAGGCCGCGCTGAAGTTCTTCCTCTCCTCCGTCACCGCCACAGCCGTCACCCTCCTCGGTGCGAGCTTCCTCTACGCCGTCACCGGCACTCTCTACTTCAAGGGGATCAGCGAGGGCCTCACCAGGGCCGATCCGCAGCTGGACGCACTCGGCAGCGCGGGCATCGCCCTCACCCTCGTCGGCTTCGCCTTCAAGGCGTCGGTCGTCCCCTTCCACTTCTGGGTCCCCGACACCTATGTGGGTGCGCCCGTGCCCGTCGCGGCGTTCCTCTCGGTCGTGGGCAAGACGGCGGGGATCTCCGGCCTCGTCCTCCTCCTCGTCCAGGCCTTCTCCACCCGCGCGGAGCTGTGGGGCACCGCCCTGGCTGTGCTCGCGGCCGTCACGATGACCGCCGGCAACGCCGCCGCCCTGCGCCAGGGCGCCGACCGCGCGCACGGCGCCGTGCGGCTGCTCGCCTGGTCTTCCGTCGGGCAGGCGGGGTACCTGCTGGTGCCCCTCGCCGCCGCCGCGTCCGACGTCGGCGGCAGCGAGCCCTCCGGCCCGGCCCTGTCCACCGTCGGCGCCACCGTGGCCTATCTGCTGATGTACGCGGCCGTGAACCTCGGCGCCTTCGCCGTCGTCGCGCACATCAGCCGCACCAGCAGTGCCAACCGCCTGGCCGACTACCGCGGCCTGTACGCGGCCCACCCGCTGGCCGCACTCGCGCTCGCCTTCTTCCTGCTCTGCCTCGCCGGCCTGCCGCCCGGCGTGATCGGCCTCTTCGCGAAGGTGGCGATCTTCTCCACGGCCGTCGCCAACGGCCTCGGCTGGCTGGCTGTGATCATGGCCGTGAACGTGGTGATCGCCCTCTTCTACTACCTGCGCTGGACCGCGCTCGCCTTCCGGCCCCCGGCGGCCGCCGTCGCCGCACAGGCCGGCGAAGAGCCGCAGCGGACCCGCATGGCGCCGCCGCTGGCGGCCGGGATCGCCCTCACCGCGGCAGCGGGCGTGGCCCTGTCCCTGAACCCGGATCTGGTGCTCACCTTCACCGCCGGGGGCCTGCGCTAACGGGCTCCCGCACGGGCAGCACGCCCCGGATCCCGCAAGCGGAAGGCCCCGCAGGGCCGTACGGGCTACATCGTCCCTGGCAGGGAACTGTTGTCCGGCTCCCGGCGTTGACCAGGGCGGAGAGGTTCCAGCGAACCGTGGCAGGACCACGCGGCTCAGGGTTCCCCTGATGCACCACTGGAGGGCGTACTGTGCACCGGCACAACGGGCTGAGGACGGCCCTGCTCCTCGGGGGACTGTCGGCACTCATCATCGTCATCGGCAGCTTCTTCGGCCGTGCGGGCCTCGTCATCGCGCTGCTCGTCGCCCTCGGCACGAACGGCTACGCGTACTGGCGCAGCGACAAGATCGCGCTGCGCGCCATGCGTGCCCGCCCGGTCAGCGAGTTCGAGGCACCCGAGCTGTACCGGATGGTGCGCGAGCTGTCCACGGCGGCCCGGCAGCCGATGCCCCGCCTGTACATCTCGCCCACGCAGGCGCCGAACGCCTTCGCCACCGGACGCAACCCCCGCAACGCGGCCGTGTGCTGCACCGACGGCATCCTGCGCCTGCTCGACGAGCGCGAGCTGCGCGGCGTCATCGGCCATGAGCTGAGTCACGTCTACAACCGCGACATCCTCATCTCCTCGGTCGCCGGCGCCCTCGCCTCGGTGGTGATGTTCCTCGTCAACTTCGCCTGGCTGATCCCCTTCGGGCGCAGCGACGACGACGAGGGTCCGGGCATCTTCGGCATGCTGCTGATCATGATCGTGGGGCCCCTCGCGGCCACCGTCATCCATCTGGCCGTCTCCCGTTCCCGCGAGTACGAGGCGGACGCGTCGGGCGCCCAGCTCACCGGAGATCCGCTCGCCCTGGCGTCCGCGCTGCGCAAACTCGAAGCGGGCACCAAGCAGTTGCCGCTGCCGCCGGAGCCGAGGCTGGAGACGGCGAGCCACCTGATGATCGCGAACCCGTTCCGCCGCGGCGAGGGCATGGCCCGCCTCTTCTCGACGCACCCGCCCATGGCTCAGCGGGTCGCGCGACTGGAGCGCATGGCGGGGCGGCGCCGGTAGACGGGGTCCGGCACGAGGCCTACGGGTGCCTGGTCCGGAGGGGAGCCCTCGGTCGGGCCGCGTGATTCCAGGCCCGTACGAGCCGGCCGCGGGTGCCCGCCGAAGACCTCCTCACCATCCACGTGCTGCTCGCTCATGCGGTGACCTCACTCACACCGCGCTCCCTGCCGGGCCGGCGCACGGTCGCGGCACGGGGCACGACCGGGACGGCTCGCGATGCCGTGCCTCGCCGTGCCCCCTGAGTGCCGCATGCCGTGACCCGGCGACGTACGCGCCGGGGCAGTGCCGGAGGTCAACGGGCCGCTGCTCAGCGGTAGTTCACGAACTGCAGCGGAAAGTCGAAGTCCTTGCCCTTCAACAGCGCGATGATCTCCTGCAGATGGTCGCGGCTCTTGGAGGAGACCCGCAGCTCGTCGCCCTGCACCTGGGCCTTGACGCCCTTGGGGCCCTCGTCGCGGATGACCTTCGCGATCTTCTTGGCCTCGTCCTGCGCGATGCCTTCCTTCAGCGTCGCGGAGATCTTGTACTCCTTGCCGGAGGACTGCGGCTCTCCCGGGTCCAGTGCCTTCAGCGAGATCCCGCGCTTCACCAGCTTGGACTGGAAGATGTCGAGAACGGCCTTCACCCGTTCCTCGGCGTTGGCCCGCATCTCGATCCGCTCGCCCGACCACGCGATCGAGGCGTCCACGCCGCGGAAGTCGTAACGCTGCGAGATCTCCTTGGAGGCCTGGTTGATGGCGTTGTC
Source organism: Streptomyces bathyalis (assembly GCF_015910445.1). Taxonomy (NCBI): domain Bacteria; kingdom Bacillati; phylum Actinomycetota; class Actinomycetes; order Kitasatosporales; family Streptomycetaceae; genus Streptomyces; species Streptomyces bathyalis. The sequence goes on along the minus strand of NZ_CP048882.1, from coordinate 2,864,108 downwards.
AACCTCCTGCCGCTCGACCTTCGAGACGATGTCGAAACTGGAGTCCGCCATGGTGAGTTGGCTCCTCGTGATTGATCCGTCAGAGAAGCGGTCCGCGACGCGCACCGCGCGGTCAGCCTAGCCACTGAGCAGCGCCCGCACCCCTGATCAACCGGGTGGCGAAGCACCCCCGGTCATCGGGTATGGTTTACACCGTTGCCGCGGAGCACCGCCCAAGGGCGGGCCGGGCAGCAAAACCCAGGCGGTGTGCCCGAGCGGCCAAAGGGAGCAGACTGTAAATCTGCCGGCTCAGCCTTCCTAGGTTCGAATCCTAGCGCCGCCACAGCGATGAATCCGACCCCTGACCAGCAAGACGGTCAGGGGTCGGCTTTTGCGTGATCACTGGGAGACGCCGTCGTTCCCTCGGCTCCCCGCCCTGTCCCGCACGGGCGTGGCACGGACTCCCGACGGGGAGTACGCGACCATGAGACATGCGCTCGGACGGCTGGCACCTGACCGAAGATGTCGATCACCTTCTCGCTCGAGCCGGAGACTTCCTGCGCTCGCGACCCGCCCTGCACACCATGCCGCTGACGGTGATCGAAAGACTGCGAACGCGTGGGGCGGACGCATACGGAGCCGAAGCCACTGTCTTCGGCCGTCTGGAGCGAGCGGGCGGGGTCCGCGCCGTCTTCTACCGCCTTCCGTCCCACCGCCTGGGCCTCACCCCACTTACCCCTGAGCATGCAGGCGCCCTAGCCGCACATCTGGTTGACCTCGGCCACTCCCTCTCCGGCGTCACCGCGGACCACGACACCGCCACCGCCTTCGCCGAGACCTGGCAACGCCAGACAGGCACGACGCCGAGACTCAGCACGCGGATCCGTCTGTACCGTCTTGGCACGCTCACCACCCCGAAGCAGACGCCTCCGGAAGGCCGGAGTCGGGTCGCCGGCGCACAGGACCATGAGCAAATCGTGCGCTGGTGCGGCGAGTTCATGGACGCCGTCGGCGAGACCCCGTCCGTGGACGCCGAGTCCTGGGCCGGCTCGCGCTTCGCCGACAAACACTTCACGTTCTGGGAAGCCCCGGACGGCATTCCCGTCTCCATGGCGGCCGTGACTTCGATGACGGCCGACATGGTCCGGGTGGACCCCGTTTACACCCCGGCTCACCTCCGGGGCCGCGGCTACGCGGGCGCCGTGACGGTCGACGTGAGCAGGGCCGCTCTGGCCGCAGGAGCAACGGACGTCGTGCTCTTCGCAGACCCTGCCAACCCCACCAGCAACGCGCTCTACCAACGCCTCGGATACGTCCGGGTCAACGACTGGGCCGCGTACGACTTCTCGTGAGCCCAACCGGAAGCCAGTCGGTGACGTGACTTCGGCCGGCTGCCCGGAACCAGCATCTTCCGAAGCTCGCGACTCTCAGGAAGACCTCGATCAGGGAATCGGCTGTGCCCGTCGTCCCGTCCGCCGGGCAGCAATTCGCAGGGCCGACCCCGGCTCCCGGACTCCTTCCTCTGAACTACCTCAAGTTGGGGCTCCGCCACCGTCCCGTGGGCAACGATTCGCGACGAACCAGCTCTCTGCAGGCCCTCCCTGACCGAGCGTGGGCGGGGGCGTGAACTCGATTGCGGGGTTGTGCCGAGTAGAGATTGCCGGGTTGTGCCGAGTAGAGGCATCGAGCCGAAGAACTACCAACGGGAACAGGAGCATTCATGCGCAAGCGCATATTGAGAACGTCGATCTTAGGTGTGGCCGGCAGTGTCACGCTGGCTCTCTTGGCCCTGCCGGAAGCGAACGCCGCACGTGATGTCGCCCTGATCCTCGACTACAACGTGGCGAAGAGCTGCCGGGTGTACGAGAACTACCCGAAGGACGGAGTCGTGGGTAACGATCCGTCCTGGACCATCAAGCCCGGGGAAGTCGTCGCCTGGCGCTACAACGTCAACAGCCGCTGGGCGATGATCAGCGACAAGAAGTACCGCAACAGCCCGAAGCACCCTTGGTGGGGATTCGTCGACCCCAGCTGCATCGGCACCTCGGTGGGCGGCGAGCCGTTCCCCACGCCGAGCAGTTCCTATCCCGCCGGGCGCGCGGTGCCCAAGCGCACCCTCGAAGGGCGCAGCGCCGTCGAGAAGGACCACTACCGCAAGGTCGACTTCCGCGTCTCGCCCGGCTCCGTGGTCGACTCGAAGCGGATCGACAGCAAGGGCACGTTGCGCGATTTCCCGAACCGGTTCGTGATCGGCAACGTCAAGGCCGACTGGCACGTGCACCGGACGTCGGAACGCAAGGCCGGCTGGACCAAGGTCTACGTCCCGAACGCGAAGCGCTGGGGCTGGGTGCAGAACACCCACTTCTGACGGGCCCGCGGCGGCCGGGGCCAGGGGGACCGCAGATGTGCCGCCTGAACACTCCTGGGTTCGCATCCTGACGCCCCCACGGACGAGGCCGGCCCCTGACCGAGCACGACGGTCAGGGGCCGGTTCAAGTCGCAGATGTGGTCGTGGACCGTGAGGCGCGAGGTCAGGGAGTCGCCGCCTCGAGGTGTACCGGTTCCCGGTTCCCGTTGGAGGCGTGAGGGCTTCGACCACCCCGGGCCACGAACGCACGCGCCGTCAGGCCGCGAGGGTTTCGTCGGGGCTCACGCCGTAGGTGTGGTGGTACGAGGCGGCGAAGACGGCCGGTGTCGCGAACCCCCAGTGCGCGGCGACGGAGGCCACCGTCGTATCGCCGGTGCCCCTGCCGGTGCCGGCACCGGCGCCCGGCCCGGTAGACCCGGACCCCGCGGCGGCCAGGAGCTCGAAGTGCGCGCGATCCAGACGGACGCTACGCAGAAAGCCGAAGGCCCTAGTCCTGTGATGCCGGGCGAAGGCGAGCCGCAGCGCGCGCGGTGCTACCCGGGCCGCGTTGGCGATGTCGGCGAGGCTGATGTCCGTCTCCGCGTTCGACTCGATGAACGCGACCGCCCTGTGTACCGCCGCGGGTGTGGCGTCGCGGCCCTCCGCCGAAGTGGGCTGCCGTTCCTCTGAGTTGGGGAATGTGGCCATCGCGTTCTCCGCCGGGTTGCGGGCCAGGTTCCCGATCAGGAGCGGCTCGTTCATCGCGTCGGGGTTCGCCTCGATGACGCTGCGGAGATGCTCGACGGCGCTGCGCCACTGGCCCGCGAGCCAGGGGGACGGTCGTTCACGGAGAAGGAACCGAAGTCGTGGCGGGCGTGCCTGACCAGCTCATCGTGCTCGCTACCCCTGATGCGCGCGCGGGTTCCGTAGGCGGCGTTGATGTATTCGCGCCCCACATCGGGATCGTTCGTCTCGAAAAAGGTCCCGGAGGACGGGCAGCGCCGCAGATCCGGATCGACATTGGAAACGTTCATGGGCTTCCCGCAAGCGAGTCAGATCCAGATGCGGGATCGAGCACGGCCGACAAGCTCAGGCAACTGGCAACCCCTGCGCCGAGGCGGATGAACTGCCGCCTGCCCTCGCCGTCCATCTCCTGATCACGATCCGCCGTGATCACCTCTCGGCGGGTGACCGGACCTGCAAGGTCTCTCCCGCTCACCGTTCTCCTGGGACGAGGGGGAGCTGGCCCGCAGTGGAGCCCCCGGCCATCCGCAGCCGGCGAACCCCGGTGCCGTACGAGGGCACCGGGGGTTCGCCGGCAAGAAGTCACAGCGCCGCCGGAAGTGGATCACGCGAGGGGTTGAGCGCCGACGGGCACCGGTCGGGGTGTCCGGTCAGTGGGGCGGCCTGGGCAGTTGCGTGAACGTGCACGGCCCGAGCGGCTGGCCGGCGGTGGCGGCGCACGAGCCCTCCCAGGCCCGTCCGTTCTTGGTCAGCACGGTGATGAACACCGGCCCGCCGGCGACGTCCTGGGTATTGGAGGCCACCGATACGTCGGTGACGTGGCGGGGGGCTCTCGCGTTGACCCAGCCGCCGACGGGCGTCCCGGGCGTTGTGCGCTCGTCGACGGTCAGGGTGTAGACCTTGCCGTTGCACACCAGGGCGACGTACTTCGCGCGGGCGGCCTCGTTGCCCGCGGAACCGCTGTCGGTGCAGCCCTTCGGCCGCTCCCCGCCGGTGTGGTCCTGAGCCTGCGCTCCACCGGCCCCGATGAGCGTGATGATGGCGGTGGCGCCCAGCGCTGCGGCGATCTTTCTTTTGCTCACCATTCGTGCACTCCCCTCTCTCTGTCAGATACGGGTCGTGATCTGTGTGGCGAGCGCATCCGTACCCGCGCACTTCCTGCCGCCCCGAGCGGGAACACCGCTTTCACTCAGGCGTGGCCCATGTTGGTCTCATCGACGTCGACCGCTCGGAGGCCACCGAACTCCCGGCCTCCGGACTCCCCGCCGCACGAAGCAGCACGAACCGGCGGCCCGGCCGACGCCGTGAACCCTGCGGTGGTCGAGGCCGTGCGCGAGCCGTGCATCGACACATCGCCGGCGAGGTGCCGAAGGCCCTGCCCGTGAAGGCGGAACAGGACTCGGACGTCGTGATCACGATGGGCTGCGGCGACGCCTGCCCCTTCTTCCCGGCCAGCGCTACCTGGACCGGACGCTCGACGCCCCGGCGCGCCGGGGCGTGGATGCGGTCCGTCCGATCCGGGACGAGATCGAACGGCGCGCAAGGAGCCTACTGTCCGAACTGGGCCTCACCGCATGCCGATGAGCCGGTGCCGCCGTCCGCGCATGCGTGGCGGCGCCCTGGATTTTCCCGCCCCTGCGGGAGACCGGGCGCGGCCACAACGACGGCTCCGGACCGCAAGTTCGGTCCGGAGCCATCGCCTCCGCGGTGTTACGTGGACGTCTGGGACGTCTGGGATCGTGTGCCCATGCCCGCGCACAGCGCCCAGATGATGAACACGTCCACCGCCAGCGTGATCACTGCCCAGAGCGGGAAGTAGGGCAGCCACATGAAGCTGGCGATCATGCCCAGGCCGGCAAGGGCTATCCCGATCCATCGGGCCCATGTAGCACCCGTCAGCATCACAGCGATGCCGGCGACCGCTATTGCTGCGCCCAGGAACAGGTGCACCCATCCCCAGCCCGTGAGGCTGTAATCGAAGGCGTAGCTCTGCGTCGACGCGAAGACGGCGTCCTCGCGCAGGGCTGCGACACCGGACGAAACGGCGAGCAGCCCGCCGAAGAACATCAGCGCACCGGCCAGCTTCGTCCAGCCGGTGAACATCGCCGGCTTGCCGGTACCGCGAACGGCGGTGCCCGCATGCGCGCCGCCGGCAGCGTGAGTTGCCATGTCGAGACCCTCCCTCTTGCAAGGTCTATCTTCACCTGTTCAGGTGCTTATGTCCTAGTTTGGCAGAATCTCCACAGCCTGCGACCGGAGACGTTTCCCCAGCTCGGAGGACCTGCACAGCTCCATGTCCAAGCCACACCCGGCCGCCACCGGCGGGTGCACCGGGGCTCGCCACCCGGCCGGCGGGCGCCGTGAGGCGGGAAGCTGGTGCCGTGACGCTGGACGTACTGCCGCTGTCGATCACCATGCTGGCCGGGCCTCAGATCATCTCGGCCGTCATTCTGACGACGACTCCCCGCCCGTACCGGCTCTCCGGCGCGTTCATCGCCGGGATCCTGCTCTCCACCGCCGCAGGCACCGCAGCCGCGTTCGGGCTGGCGGACCTGCTGGACCTTGGAAGCGGCACCGGCCACTCGGCGGGCCGCAGCTCCGCGGGCCGCATCGTCCAGTACGTCCTCGTCGCGCTCCTGGTGGCGCTCGCCGTCAAGACGTATCTGGGGCGCCGGACGTCACGGCCGCCGAAGTGGCTGACCGGGCTGCTCTCCGCGGGCCCCGCGCAGGCCTTCAGGACGGGGCTGCTGCTGATCCTGCTGATGCCGTCCGACATCATCGTCATGCTGACCGTGGGCATCTCCTTGCGCGGCGACGCCTCGGGCTACGCGGGAGTGCTGCCGTTCCTGGGCGCGGTGGTGTTCCTCGCCGCGCTGCCCTTGATCGTCTTCACGATCTCCCGCCACTGGACGCAGGCCGCGATGCCGCAGGTGAGGGACTGGCTCGAGTCGCACAGCTGGCTCGTCAGCATCTTCTGCTGCGTGATCTTCATCTTGATCATCCTCGGCGGCAGCTGACGGGAACGGCCGGCCTACGACCCTCCGACGGCGTGCGCATACGCTCGATGTTTCCGCGCGGCTAAGGCGGCCGGACGCGTACGAGCCGCACCCGAGCGGACACCAGCAAGGCGGAGGGACAAGAGTGACGACAGGCGTGACCGGGGGAGAAGCCGGGGGAGCGGACCGCGGGAGCGGGTCCGCGCCGCGTCCCGGGACACCGGCTCCGGCGGCGACCGGGGGCGCCCTCGGCGATTCGTACGCGGCCGGGCTCCTGCCCAGCGCCGGGGACTGCCGCGTCGCGCTGCGCCGCACGCCCGTCTCCGTCTGGAACGACGACGTGACCGACTGGGCCGCCGCGCTCACGTACTACGCCGTGCTCGCGATCTTCCCCGCCCTGCTCGTCACGGTCTCGGCCGTCGGACTCGCCGGTACGGACGCCACACGGGAGCTCATCGCCCGCGTCACGACCGTCCTTCCCGCCGAGTCGGGCGAGCTCATGGCGGGCGTGCTGAAGGACATGGCCGCGCAGAGCACGGCGGCCTGGCTGCTCGCGGTGTTCGGCACGGCGGGATCGCTCTGGTCCGCGTCCAGTTACCTGAGCGTCTTCCGGCGCGCGCTGCACGCGATGCACGGCGTCCAGGACCACCGTCCGGTCTGGCGGACCGTTCCGCGGATCGTGCTGACCGCACTTGTGCTGCTCGCGCTGCTCGTCTCCAGCGTGTTCGTGCTCATGCTGAGCGGTGAGGTCGCGCGTACGGCCGGAGGGCTCCTCGGGATGGGCGGCTTCGCAGCCGGCGCCTGGAACACGATGAAGTGGCCGCTGCTGGTGGGCCTGGTCGCGGTGCTCGTGCTGGTCGTCTTCCGCACCGGGCCCGCCGAGACGCGAGGCGTACGACGGCGGGTTCCGGGCGGCGCGCTCGCGGTGATGCTGTGGCTCGTCGCGTCACTCGGATTCGCGCTCTACGCCTCGCACGTCGGCACCTACCACCGGCTGTACGGGTCGCTCGCCGGGATCGTCGTCTTCCTGATCTGGCTGTGGATGTCCAACCTCGCGCTGCTCGTCGGCGCGCAGTTCAACGCCGAACTCGCCAAGTTGCGCCGCAGCGCGGGCGGTTGATCCCGGCCGGTCCGGCCCGACAGGACCAGGCCCGCCGACGCCACGCCTCAGCGCAGTGCGACCTGTGCGACCGCCTCGTCGACAGGTGTGTCACCGCTGACCAGTTCGAGCGTCAGACCTGCCGTGCCGGGCGCGTGCAGCAGCGCCCCGATCACCGCCGCGACGTCGTCGCGCGGCACCTCGGAGCGTCCCGTGCGCTCGTCGAGCCGCACCCTGCCCGTACCGGGGCCGTCGGTGAGGCGCCCCGGCCGCAGCACCGTCCAGTCGAGGCCACCGCGCGCCCGCACGTCGTCGTCCGCAGCGCCCTTGGCCCGCAGATACGTGGCGAACACGGGGTCCATGCCGGGCGGCGGCTCCGTGAGCCCGGAGTCCGCGTTCATGGACGAGACGATGATGTAGCGCCGTACGCCTGCCTGTTCCGCCGCGTCGGCGAACAGCACGGCAGCCGCACGGTCGACCGTCTCCTTGCGCGCCGCTCCGCTGCCCGGGCCCGCTCCGGCGGCGAAGACCACGGCGTCGGCGCCCCGCAGATGCGCGGCCACCTCCTCGACGGAGGACGACTCCAGGTCGCAGACGATCGGCTCCGCACCCGCCGCCCTCAGATCGTCCGCCTGCTCCGGGTTGCGGATGATGCCCGCGGCCTCGTCCCCGCGCGAAGCGAGCAGACGCCCCAGCCGCATTGCGATTTGACCGTGTCCACCGGCGATGACTGTGCGCATGCCTCCGACCGTACGTCACCGCCGAGCGGACGGTGATGAGGCACCGTCAGCCCGGCGGGCGCTCAGCCCTGCGACTGCCTCGGCAGGTCGAACTCGGACGTACCGGTGAAGTCGCAGAACTCACGCGCCGCGCTGGTGCGTGCGACAACACGCCCCCGGTGCACGACCACTCGGCTGTACGCGAGCGAAAGCGCCCCCGCCAATTCCGTACCGCGCACGGCCACCAGCTCCGCGGGGAAGCCCGCCTCCACCCGCACCTCGGGCAGGCCCATCGTCGTACGGGCCCTTGCGCAGACCGTGTCGTAGGCGTCCTCCGGAGTGGCCTCGCCGTGCGACGCCAGCAAGTAGGCGGCCTCCAGCGGATCGCCCCTGCCCACCGTGTTCGCCGCGTCCCGCAGCGCCCCGCTCCCCGCGGCAACGGTGACGCCCGCCGCCCTGAGCAGCCGTACGGGCGCCACGCGCGAAGGCGCAGTCTGTGAAGGACGCTCCAGCACACCGCAGTTGCCCTGCGGCAGGCAGATGACGGTGACCCCCGCGGCGGCCAGGCGCTCGGCCGTGCGGACCGCGGGCTTGTGCGGCAGCCTGGCCAGGCCCGCGCACGGCCCGATCGCGACTCCGGGGCGCAGCCCGCCCGCCGCGGCGGCCAGCCTGGACAGCCGTGCCGGATCGGCACCGTCCGTGTGCAGGTCGACGGGGCAGCCGTGCTCCGCGGCGACCTCCAGGACGGCATCCACGTAACCGGCCGGGTCGGGGTCGAGGTCCGGGCAGCCGCCGATGACCGAAGCGCCCATCTTCACCGCGTCCCGCAGCATCGACAGACCGTCCGCCCCCGCCACCCCGGTCAGCAGCCGGGGCACCGCCACGGTGCTCAGCTCCACCAGCCCGCGCAGCGCCCGGCGTGCCTGAAGGACCGCCTCCAGCGAGCGCAGCCCCGCGACGTCGCCGATGTGCACATGCGTCCGCGTCGCCGTCGCGCCCAGCCCGAGTTGCTGAAGGGCCGCCTCCGTCGTGCGGCGCTGGACGTCCTCGGGCGCGCTGCGAGGCGGCCCTGCCGAGGTGGGGGAGACGGCTGTCAGCGCCGTGTCGTAGTGCGCGTGTGCCTCCGCGGGCGCCGGGAGCAGCAGATATCCGGCGAGGTCGACGCGCGAGGCGCCGCCCGGCTGCGGACCTTGCGCGAGGCTGCCGGCCGTGCCGACCGCTTCGATGCGGCCGCCGCCCAGGCGGACGTCGACGGTGCGGCCGTCGGCGAGACGGGCCCCGCACAGCATGAGCGGGCGCGGAGAGGTGCTGTCACCGGTGACGTCGCGGGGGGCGGCGGAGTCGCGGGCGGAGGCGCCGTGCGAGTCACGCGCCGGAGAGGCTTCCGCCTTGGGGCCGTCGGTCCCGGCGGACTCGCGAGGGGCGTCGCTCCTGGGGGCGTCGTTCCGGGATTCGGAGGCATCACCGGCCGGGCCGCCGTCCGTCTGGCCGTTCCCGGTGCCGTCCTGGCCCCGGTTCGCGTCAGATTCGTCGCGCGGGCCTTCACCGTCGCCCGGCCCATCTGACTGGCTGTCGGCCATCGCACTCCCCACATCGGCGGATGATCATGATCACGCAGCGTGAGTCGAGAGTAGGGCGCGCGGGGGGCACCGGCGAGGAGGAGGCCAATAGTCGTACTGACGTGGTGCGAGGGGACTTTGGCGCCTTCGGAGACGCGGGATGAGACCCTGGAAGCACGGCCCCCGAACGGCGCTGGACGGGTGCGATACGGATTTCACGTTTGGCTGTCAGGCGTGTAATGTCTTCACCGCTCGCCCCAATAGCTCAGTCGGCAGAGCGTCTCCATGGTAAGGAGAAGGTCAACGGTTCGATTCCGTTTTGGGGCTCTGATGTGTGAGATCTCCCGTCGGGAGATGGGAGTCCGCGCATCGTGGCGGTGTAGCTCAGTCGGTAGAGCAAGCGGCTCATAATCGCTGTGTCACCGGTTCAAGTCCGGTCACCGCTACTTCACCGAATGTAGCCGATTGTGGGTTCGGTCCTTCGATCGGCTACTCTTCCTGCGTTCTGGCCCATCTGTCCGTCAAGGAGCACTCACGTGGCTGCCACAGACGTCCGCCCGAAGATCACGCTGGCCTGCGTGGAGTGCAAGGAGCGGAACTACATCACCAAGAAGAACCGGCGCAACAACCCGGACCGTCTTGAGATGAAGAAGCACTGCCCGCGCTGCAACGCACACACGGCGCACCGCGAGACGCGCTGAACCAGGCCCTGTCACGAGGCCGTCCCCGCACCGGGGGCGGCCTCGTGTCGTTGCCCGCCGCGGCTCGCGGCCGCTTCCGGGGCCCACAGGCCGACGGCCGCTGCATCATCACCGTTCAGGAGGTGACGCGCCCATGGCGCTAGACCAGTCCTTCGTGGGGCGGAACTATCCGCCCACCACCCCGTACGAGGTGGGACGCGAGAAGATCCGCGAGTTCGCCGAGGCCATCGGCGACACCAACCCGGCCTATACGGACCCGGCAGCGGCAAAGGCCCTCGGGCACCCCGATGTGATCGCGCCGCCCACGTTCGTCTTCGCCATCACCTTCCGCGCGGCCCGCCAGGTCACCGAGGACCCTCAACTGGGCCTCGACTACAGCCGAGTTGTGCACGGCGACCAGAAGTTCGCCTACACCCGTCCCGTGCGGGCGGGGGACCGGCTCACGGTCTCCTCGACCATCGAGGCGATCAAGTCGATGGCAGGCAACGACATCCTCGACGTACGCGGCGAGGTGCACGACGAATCGGGCGAGCACGTGGTGACCGCCCACACCAAGCTGGTCGCCCGCGGCCCCGAGGAGGAGCCGTCCGCGCAGGGGACAGGGGGAGCGTGATGGCAGCGAAGATCGCGTACGCCGACGTCGAGGCCGGGACGGAACTGCCCGCGAGCACCTTCCCCGTCGACCGCGAACGCCTCGTGCGCTACGCGGGCGCCTCCGGTGACTTCAACCCCATTCACTGGAACGAGCGTTTTGCCAAGGAGGTCGGCCTGCCCGACGTCATCGCCCACGGCATGTTCACCATGGCCGAGGCGATCCGGGTCGTCACCGACTGGACGGGCGATCCCGCGGCCGTCGTCGAGTACGGCGTGCGCTTCACCAGGCCCGTCGTCGTGCCCGACGACGACAAGGGCGCCGCGATCGAGGTGAGCGGCAAGGTGGCGGCGAAGCTCGACGACGAGGCGCGCACCGTGCGCGTGGACCTGACGGTGATGAGCGCGGGCCAGAAGGTTCTGGGCATGTCCCGGGCCGTCGTGCGGCTCGCCTGAGCGGCGACGCGCGCCGGAGGCTCACTGGTACGGGCGCCGCCGGGGGCGCCCGGCCCGCCCGCTCTCGTACGCTTGAGCGCGTGCAGGAACTCCATGACGCGCCCCTCGCCCCGCTGACCACCTTCCGCCTGGGCGGCCCTGCGGCCCGCCTCCGCACGGCCACGACCGACGAGGAGGTCGTTGCCGCCGTCCGTGAGGCCGACGCCGCGGGCACCCCCCTGCTGATCGTCGGCGGCGGCAGCAACCTCGTCATCGCGGACGAGGGCTTCCAGGGCACCGCCCTGCGCATCGCCACCGCCGGCTTCGAACTCGACGGCACGCGCCTGGAGTTGGCCGCGGGCGAGAACTGGTCGGACGCCGTCGCCCGCACCGTCGAAGCGGGTCTGGCCGGCATCGAGTGCCTGGCCGGCATCCCCGGCTCCGCCGGCGCGACCCCGATCCAGAACGTGGGCGCGTACGGGCAGGAGGTTTCCGCGACCATCACCGACGTCGTCGCGTACGACCGCCGAGCGGACGAGACGGTCACCATCCCGAACTCGGAGTGCGGCTTCTCATACCGCCACAGCCGGTTCAAGGCCGACCCGTCCCGCTACGTCGTCCTCCGGGTGCGCTTCGAACTGGAGGACGCCGGAGGCCTGTCGGCGCCGTTGAAGTACGCCGAGACCGCGCGCGTCCTCGGTGTCGAGCCGGGCGACCGGGTGTCGGCGCAGACCGCGCGCGAGACCGTCCTCAAGCTGCGCGCCGGCAAGGGAATGGTCCTCGACCCGGAGGACCACGACACCTGGTCGGCGGGGTCCTTCTTCACCAACCCCATCCTGGACGAGGAGGAGTTCGCCGCCTTCACCGTCCGCGTCGCCGAGCGCCTCGGCAGCGACGTCGCGGCGCCGGCCTTCCCCGGGGAGGACGGCCGCACGAAGACCTCGGCGGCCTGGCTCATCGACCGCGCCGGATTCACGAAGGGCTACGGGACGGGCCCGGCCCGCATCTCCACCAAGCACACCCTCGCGCTCACCAACCGCGGAGACGCCTCGACGGCCGACCTGCTCGCGCTGGCCCGCGAGGTGCGGGACGGAGTGCGGGAGGCGTTCGGCGTCACCCTCGTCAACGAGCCCGTGACCGTCGGCTGCGCCCTGTAGCAACGGCCGGACTCCCCAGGCCGGTCGGGCATCGCGGTCGCTGAGCACGTCCCGCGTGCGTCACGTGCATGTCCTCGCCCGCGGGCCCGGTTCAGGAGGCGACGCCGACGCCCTGCCTCACGGTCGCCGGGTCCTCCACCATCTCCAGGATCGCGGCGGCCAGATCGGCGCGCGGGACGGTGCGTCCGCGCGGCACATTGGCCCCGATCGTCCGCCGGTACGTGCCGCTCGCGGGCTGGTCGGTCAGCCTGGGCGGCCGCACCAGCGTCCACTCCAGACCGCTCGCCCGTACCGCCTCCTCCATCACCGCAAGGTCCGCGTACACGCGGCGCAGGGCCCGGCGCACCAACGGCACCGCCACCGTGCGGAAGAACAGGCTCTCGTCCTCGCCGAACGGCGCCACCGGAGCGGCGCTCACCCCTATGTAGCGGCGTACCCCGCTCGTCTCCATGGCGGCCAGGATCGCCCGCGTTCCGCGTGAGGCGATGCCCGCGGCCTTGTTGCTCGGTGCGCCGAGCGCCGAGAGCACGGCGTCGCGGCCGGACAGCGCGGGCGCCAGAGCTTCCGGGTCGGTGACGTCGGCGGTGACGACCTCCAGCCGTGCGGAACCCTCGTCCGGTACAGGCAGCCGGGCCGGGTCCCGTACCACCGCGGTGACCTCGTGCCCGGCGTCCAGCGCCTGCCGCACGAGCTGGCGGCCGGTGCCGCCGGTTGCCCCGAAGACCGTGAAGCGCATCGGTTCGGTCCTTCCTTCTGTCCCGAGGCGGTGTTGTTCGGCGGACCGTGTCACCCGGACGGGACGTGGTTGGTAAGTGTTCACTCACCACTCTGCCACTAAGGTGAGTGAATGCCCACTCGCCCAACGGATCCCGCCCGTTCCACCCGGGAACGCATCCTCGACGCCGCCGAGGAACGGATGCGCACCATCGGCCTCGCCCGGGCCACGACCAAGGAGATCGCCCGCGCCGCGAACTGCTCGGAGGCCGCCCTCTACAAGCACTTCGCCGGCAAGGAGGAGATCTTCGTCCACGTGCTGAAAGAGCGGCTGCCCCCGCTCAATCCGCTGCTCCACGAGCTCAACGGGGAGTCCGCCGCGGGGGACGGGCCCGAGGGCCGCCGCAGTGTCGAGCAGAACCTCGTCGACATCGCCGTGAGCGCGGCCCGCTTCTACGAGCAGAGCTTTCCCATCGCTGCGTCCCTCTTCGCCGAGCCGAAGCTGCTGCGCCGCCACGACGCGGCGATGCGCAGCCTCGGCACGGGGCCGCACAAGCCGGTCGAGGCGCTCGCCGGCTATCTGCGTTCCGAGCGCGAGGCCGGACGCATCCGCCCCGGCGCCGACCCGGAGTCCGCGGCCGCGCTCCTGCTGGGCGCGTGCAACCAGCGCGCGATCCTGCTCAGCATCGGGGGCGGTGCGGAGGCGACGCAGCCGCTGGAGGAGTTCGCGGCGGGTCTCGTGCGTACGCTGCTTGCCGGGATCGGCCCGGACGAGGCTCCGTAACAGGCCCGGACGAGGGCCGGGCCAGGGCTCGTCCGGAGCCGAGGCCCTGTCTGACAATTCCCGTCTGGGTTACGACGCCTGGCACGCACGTTCGCTGCGTTGTCGTTCGTCGGCGCAGCCCGCTGCGCTCTCCTCCTCCGCCTTGCGACCGCACGCACCAGACACCGCAACCCACGTCCTGACGGACGGACGGACGGACGGACGGACGACGCTATTTGTCAGACAGGACCTAGGCGAGCCACTCGTCGATGCCGGCGAGCATCTTCTCGCGCACCTCCGCCGGCATCGACGCCGCGCGCACCGACTGCCGTGCCAGTTCCGCCAGTTCGTGGTCCGTGAACCCGTGCGCCTCCCGTGCGATGACGTACTGGGCCGCCAGCCGGGACCCGAACAGCAGCGGGTCGTCGGCGCCGAGGGCCATGGGCACCCCCGCGTCCCAGAGCGTGCGCAGCGGCACGTCCTCGGGTTTGTCGTACACACCCAGGGCGACGTTCGAGGCGGGACAGACCTCGCAGGTGACGTTCCGCTCCGCGAGCCGCGCCAGCAGGGCCGGGTCCTCTGCCGCCCGTACGCCGTGCCCCACGCGGGAGGCGTGCAGGTCGTCCAGGCAGTCGCGCACGCTGCTCGGCCCTGTCAGCTCGCCGCCGTGCGGCGCTGCCAGGAGTCCGCCGTTGCGCGCGATCGCGAAGGCCCGGTCGAAGTCGCGGGCGAATCCCCGGCGTTCGTCGTTGGAGAGCCCGAAGCCGACGATGCCCCGGTCCCGGAAGCGGACGGCCAGCCGCGCGAGCGTACGGGCGTCGAGGGGGTGCTTCATCCGGTTCGCCGCCACCACGAGCCGCATCCCGAGGCCGGTGTCACGGGCCGCGCCCTCCACGGCGTCCAGAATGATCTCCAGCGCCGGGATGAGGCCGCCCAGACGGGGCGCGTACGAGGTCGGATCCACCTGGATCTCGAGCCACTGCGAGCCGTCGCGCACGTCCTCCTCGGCGGCCTCGCGCACCAGCCGCCGGATGTCCTCCGGCTCCCGCAGACAGGAGCGCGCGATGTCGTAGAGCCGTTGGAAGCGGAACCAGCCCCGCTCGTCGGTCGCCCTCAGGCTGGGGGGCTCACCGCCGCTCAGCGCGGCCGGCAGGTGCACGCCGTACTTGTCGGCGAGCTCCAGCAGCGTGGACGGACGCATCGAACCCGTGAAATGCAGATGAAGGTGGGCCTTGGGCAAGGTGCGCAGATCTCGGACAGCCATCCACAGATCCTGCCGCAAACCTCCCGCATGCCGGTAGCCGCCCACCCTGAACGAGCGCTCGGCCGAACGTCAGGACGGTCCCCCGGTACGTACACCGGAGGACCGTCCTGACGAACAAGGAAAGGGGAGAGGGGCTACGCGATGCCCTCGACCTGAGTTCTCAGTCGTGGGCCTCGCCCAGCAGCTTCTGCATGCGCGAGACGCCCTCGGCCAGGTCCTCGTCCCCGAGCGCGTAGGAGAGCCGCAGGTAGCCGGGGGTGCCGAACGCCTCGCCCGGAACGACCGCGACCTCCGCCTCTTCCAGGATCAGCTCCGCCAGCTCGACGCTCGTGGCCGGGCGCCTGCCGCGGATCTCCTTGCCCAGCAGGCCCTTCACGGAGGGGTACGCGTAGAAGGCTCCCTCCGGCTCGGGGCAGACGACGCCCTGGATCTCGTTCAGCATCCGCACGATCGTGCGGCGACGGCGGTCGAAGGCCGTGCGCATCTCCGCGACCGCGTCGAGGTCGCCCGAGACCGCCGCGACGGCGGCGACCTGCGCCACGTTGCTGACGTTCGAAGTCGCGTGCGACTGCAGGTTCGTCGCCGCCTTCACGACGTCCTTCGGGCCGACGATCCAGCCCACGCGCCAGCCGGTCATCGCGTACGTCTTGGCGACGCCGTTGACGACCACGCACTTGTCACGCAGCTCGGGAACCACCGCGGGGAGGGAGGTGAAGGTGGCGTCGCCGTACACGAGATGCTCGTAGATCTCGTCCGTCATGACCCACAGCCCGTGCTCCACGGCCCACTTGCCGACGGCCTCGACCTGCGCGCGCGAGTAGACGGCGCCGGTGGGGTTGGAGGGGGAGACGAAGACGATCATCTTCGTGCGCTCCGTGCGCGCCGCCTCCAACTGCTCGATGCTGACGAGGTAGTTGGTCGTCTCATCGGCAACGACGGGCACGGGCACCCCGCCCGCGAGCCTGATCGACTCCGGGTAGGTCGTCCAGTACGGCGCCGGGACGATGACCTCGTCGCCCGGGTCCAGGACGGCGGCGAAGGACTCGTAGATCGCCTGCTTGCCGCCGTTGGTGACCAGCACCTGCGCGGGGTCGATCTCGTAGCCGGAGTCGCGCAGTGTCTTCTCGACGATCGCGGACTTCAGCTCGGGGAGGCCACCGGCCGGTGTGTACCGGTGATTCCTCGTGTCGCGGCATGCTTCCGCCGCCGCGTCCACGATGTAGTCGGGCGTCGGGAAGTCCGGTTCGCCCGCGCCGAAGCCGATCACCGGACGCCCGGCGGCCTTCAGGGCCTTCGCCTTGGCGTCGACGGCGAGCGTCGCGGACTCGGAGATCGACCCGACACGGGCCGATACACGTCGTTCGGTGGGTGACTGTGCAGGTGGCGTTGCAGCGCTCATAGAGGCATGGTCCCAGACGGCCTCGCACCCCGGCACCGGGGATTGCTCGGGGGGCTGCCTTACGTGTTCGACGCCCGGGCGGCGACCACGTACACTCACACGTCGTCGGTTCCCGGCTCGTCGCCTGCTGCAATCAACGAGCAGTCGTTCCGATGGGGTAAGTTGGGGAATCACAAAGGGTCGTAGCTCAATTGGAAGAGCACTGGTCTCCAAAACCAGCGGTTGGGGGTTCGAGTCCCTCCGGCCCTGCTCCACACACCGCCCGCGCGGCGTGTGAGTGCTTGCGTACGTACTGAAATGCACCGCTGTGCGGCCGGGCCGGATGCCGCACGGCATCGACCCGGATCAGGTGAGGACGAGTGACAGAGATCACGGATACCACCCAGGTCCCAGAGCCCGGCGGATCGTCGGAGGGCAACAGGCCCCGTCGTGGGGGCAAGCGAGGCAAGAAGGGCCCCTTCGGTCGTCTGGGGCTGTTCTACCGGCAGATCATCGCCGAACTCCGCAAGGTCGTCTGGCCCACCCGGCATCAGCTGTCGACGTACACCTCCGTGGTGATTGTCTTCGTTGTCATCATGATTGGTCTTGTGACCGTGATTGACTACGGGTTCACAGAGGCCGTCAAGTACGTTTTCGGCTGAGCCCGCGACGCACTGCCGCGCGGTGCTCTGCGTATGTTCGAACCCATGAAGTCAGGAAGAAGCAGTCACCGTGTCTGATCCCAACCTGAACGATGCCGTCGAGCCCGGTGAGGGCGACGACACCGCACGCGACATCGTCGAGGGTGCGGACGACGCGGACCAGGCAGAAGCGGCCGAGTCCTCCGCCGGTGAGCCGGCGGAGGAAGCCGCGCTCCACGTCGAGTCGGATCAGATCGCCGAGACCGCCGAGGACGCCGCCGCGCAGGAGGCCGATGAGCTGGAGCCGGAGGCCGAGGACCCTGTCGCCGTGCTCCGCGACGAGCTTCGTCTCCTCCCCGGCGAGTGGTACGTGATCCACACCTACGCGGGCTACGAGAACCGCGTGAAGACGAACCTCGAGCAGCGCGCCGTCTCCCTCAACGTCGAGGACTTCATCTTCCAGGCCGAGGTGCCGCAGGAAGAGGTCGTCCAGATCAAGAACGGCGACCGCCGTACGGTCCGGCAGAACAAGCTCCCGGGCTACGTCCTCGTGCGCATGGACCTCACCAACGAGTCCTGGGGCGTCGTCCGCAACACCCCGGGTGTGACGGGCTTCGTCGGCAACGCCTACGACCCGTACCCCCTGACCCTCGACGAGATCGTCAAGATGCTCGCGCCGGAGGCCGAGGAGAAGGCCGCCAAGGCCGCGGTCGCCGAGGAGGAGGGCAAGCCCGCGGGCGGCCCGGGGCGCAAGGTCGAGGTCCAGGTGCTGGACTTCGAGGTGGGCGACTCGGTCACCGTCACGGACGGCCCGTTCGCCACGCTCCAGGCGACGATCAACGAGATCAACCCCGACTCCAAGAAGGTCAAGGGCCTCGTCGAGATCTTCGGCCGCGAGACCCCGGTCGAGCTGAGCTTCGACCAGATCCAGAAGAACTGAGCGATCGAGCACGCGAAAGGCCCCTGACCAGCGCACCGGCGTTGAGCAGGGGCTCTTTCATGCCCTGTGAGCCGTCATGGGGCCGTGGGGGGCTTCCGGGCCGTGCGATACATCTCGTCCACGGCGGTTCTGGTGCGGGTCTCACTGGCCGGCATCAGGTGCGTGTACGTGCGCAGGGTGAAGCCAGGATCTGAGTGACCCAGGTAGGCACTCAGCGCCTTGATGTTCTCGCCAGAGTCGAGCAGGACCGAGGCGTAGAAATGCCGGAGCGCATGAACGCCGTCCTCGCGGGACTCCTTGTACCTCTCACCCGGCCCGGGCACCGGAATCACACCGGCCTGTGCGAGAGCAGGCTTCCAGGCGTGATTGTTGAAGTCGTTCCTCCGCAGAGCTCCCAGCTCCGAGCCCGTGAAGTAGAGCAGCCTCGTCACAGGGGGGCCATCGGCGCGGAGCCACGGCAGAGTGATTTCCACCGGAGGGAACGCAGTCAAGTGCTCAGCCAAAGCGAAGGCCACCGCGTCGGGCAAGGGAACATCCCGGAGCTTGCCGTTCTTCGGGGGTCCGAACAGCAGCCGCCCGTTCACGAGCTTCACCTGGGCCGTGACGTGCAGCACACCCGCCAGTGGGTCAACGTCATCGACTGCGAGTCCGAAGATCTCGCCCTGGCGGAGCCCACATCCCGCGCCAACGTCGATCATCGCGCGCATGCGATCAGGCAGAGACTGGCGTACGGCGAAAACCCGCTCCGCAGTCCACGGAGCAATTCGGCCGGCCGAAGACTTCGGACGCTGCACCGACCGCGCGCGGCAGGGATTCCGCGCGAGGTAGCCGTCATCGACAGCAGCCGAGAGCACGGCCGAGACGTTCCCGAAGATCACACGCCGGTACGAGCTGGCGGCTCCTGTGTCTTCCAGTAGCCGTGCCCACGAGCGGATGTGTGAGGGCTGGAACGAGGCGAGCGGACGCGCACCCAGATGCGGAAAGGCGTGGAGCCGAAGTCGCATCTCAACCGCGTTCCGAGTCGCTACGTCGGTGGTCTGCGTTGCCAGCCAGTCCATGGCGTAGCGCTGGAATGTGATCTTGCCCGCCTTGGGATCGATGTACTGTCCCCGGCTCATGTCCGCCTCGATATTGGCGAGCCAGGCATCTGCCTTGCGCTTCTGCTTGTCGGGGAAGGACTGGCTCTTCTCGGTGCCGTCAGGTGCGACGTAGCGGGCGCGGTAGCGCAAGCCGGTGCCGTGTCGGTCGGTTTTGACCTTGACGGTCGTGCCGTCGGGCCCACTGATCGTCTTGTACCAGCGGTCTTGGACGTGTCCGGCCATCAGGCAGCCTCCTCGATCTGGGAGGTGACCCAGGCCCGGACGTCTTCGGGGTCGTAGCGAAGGTGCCGGCCGACGCGAAAACCGCGGGGACCGGTGCCCTTGCGTCGCCACTGGTAGACCGTCTCGACCGGGACGCCCAGGAGGTCCGCGAGGTCCAACGGGGTGAGGTAGCGCTCAGGCAGGGTGCGCTTCATGCCGCCACCTCCAAGTCATCCAGGTCTGCAAGTGCTTCGCGCGCGGTTTCGCGGTTGGTTTGCAGCTCGCGGTGGATGGTGGCGGCAAGCCAGGATTCACCGGGGGTGTGTCCGTGTCCTGCGTAGGTCCAGTGGGCGAGCGTCAGTGTGGAGCCCTCCGTGTCGTCGGGGTCGGGGAGCCCGCGTTCGTGGCGTTCCTGGCGGGCGCGGTAGTCGGCACGGACCTGGCGAAGCGCTCCCAACGTGGTGGAGTAGCGGCGGGACTTGGTGGAGAAGTGGCCTCGGAAGCCGAGCATGTGAGCCCAGGCCCACAGCTTCCGGTCGGGGTAGTGCTCATCGAGATCGCGGCAGGCGCGGATCATCCGCCGTGTGTGGTCGGGCAGTTCGGGGTGCTTGTCGAGTTCCGAGAGCTCCCCGATACGGCGGTCCAGGGTGCCGGTCGTCTCGGCTGCCTTGGTGGCGTACTTGGCGACGTAGGAAGCCACAGCCTCTTCGTTGAGTTCCTGCCCGTCATCGCCACCAACGGGACGTACGTCGACTTGGGTTCCCCAGCGCAGTTCCCGGGCGGGGTGGTCGCCGGATGCCGGCACTGGCAGCGCGACCCGCGCGGCAGCAGCCTGGATCGCGTCCTCGAGCAAACCGGTCGACGCCCACGCGGGCGGGACCGTCTCCGGGCCTTCGGGGCCGTCGATGCGGACGATGGCGTGGAAGTGGATCGCGCCACGGCGCTGGAACTCTGCGACCTTCCCGAAGGACACCTTGGCCTGGTCCGCCAGCGCCGCTTGGGAGAGTCCAGCGCGTGCAGCGATCTCGCGGCGCAGGTAGATGGTGAAGCGCTGCCACAGGGCCCCGGCGTGGTTGTTCCACAGCACAGCCCCGGCGTAGTCGTACCGTTCCGGATCGACCGCTGTCCCCAGTGCCGGAGAATCTTCCGGGTGTCGGGTACCGCAGGCGCAGCGACCCGAGGCGGGACGGTTGTGCACGGGGCCGAAGGAGGGCGCGGTCAGCGTGGCGAAGACCTTCGGGTGCGTGCGCACCGTGACGGGGGTGCCTTTGCGGGGGTCGCCGGTGAGTCCGGCCCGGATGAGGTGGAAGGTGTCCCCGGCGTAGGTCCAGGCGCACGAAGGGCAGCGCGAGGCGCGGCGGTTGCCGCACGCCAGTCGCAGCGTGCCGCCCGGTTCGGAGTCGGTGGAGTAGGAGTAGAGCACCTGCCCGGTCTTGGCGTCGCGGGTGACGGTACCGCCTTGCAGACGGATCGGGTCGGAGCAGCCACCAGTGCGGCGTACCTGTTCCTGCCAGCGGTCGAAACCGGGGCTGTTGGCCACCCGCAGCAGGTCCGCCAGGGTCACGGGGTCGGTGCCGAACGCGGCAGCCGAGGGGGCCACTGCTTCGGGCGCGACGGGGAAGTGCGTCACTCGGCACCCCCGGCGAGCAGGGGGGCTTGCGGCGTGAAGGACTGGGCGCCGTAGCCGGGGCGGGGCTCGTCCTCAGGGCCGATCTCTACGCGGCCCTGGAAGAAGACCGTGCGTCCCTCGGTGGAGGACGAGGCGGTGTCGTGGTCGGTGTGGTTCATGCGGCCACCGCCTGGAGCTCCGGCGTGCTGTCGGCCAGCCGCACCCTCAAGTGGTCGGTGTAGCCCTCAAGACGAACCCGAGCGTTCTCGCTGATCTCTCCCAGCGCACTGGCGTAGCTGTGCTCCGTCAGACCGGACCCGGAACAGAAGACGCAGAAGATGCCGAACGCCATGGCGGTGAGCTCATCGGCCCAGCCACTTCCCTCGCAGCGCTCACAGTCGCCCCACGGGCGCGAGGTCAGGAAGTACAGGCACTCGGCAGGATCGGCGCACCGCGATTCACCGCAGGCAGGGCAACCACGCTGGGCGTGCATGACGACGGGCGCGGACGTTGCAGGCATGATGGGATCTCCCCTTCGAGGGACGAAGGAGGGCGGCGAGCTGCTTGGCGGTAGACGCGCCGCCCTCCGGGTTCACCGCATTGTTCAAACAATGCGAACAACACTCATCGTGGCCCTAGGTGGAGCTGTCGTCAAGGGCATTGCTTGCATTGACTGGACAATGTGGTCCCACTCGCTGTTTCATGGGTGGCATGGCAGTCAAGAAGGTGGGTCGCGGCTCGTTTAAGCAGCAGATCTCTGACGATCTTCGACAGCAGATCGCAGACGGGACGCTGGAGGCGGGAGCCAAGCTGCCAACTGAGGCCCAGCTGACGGATCAGTACGGGGTCACACGCGGGACCGTGCGTGCCGCACTAGAGATCTTGGTCAACGAGGGTTTGATCATCTCCGCTAGGCCAGTCGGTCACTTCGTCCGCGACCGGAAACCGATGATCTTCCGCCCCCAGGCCGAGTTCCGCCCCAGGCCGTATACGCCTGAGATGGACGCGTTCATGACCGAGAACGCAAGTCGCGACGCGGACCAAGACATTGAAGTCAGCATCGTGGAGCCCACGGCCGAGGTCACCAAGCGGCTGCAACTCGACGCAGGGGAGCTCGTTGTCTCTCGACGGAGGGTCCGCCACCTCGATGGGGAGCCCTTCAACCTCAACGACAGCTTCTATCCGCTCTCGATAGTTCAAGACTCCGCGATCATGCGGCCGGACAACATCCCAGAAGGGGCAAACGAGGTGCTCGCCGCACTGGGATACCGCCAGGAACGTGCCATCGATGAGCTCTACGTTCGGATGCCAACGCCCGACGAGGTACGACGCTTGGAGCTCTTGCCCGGGACCCCGATCGGCTACCACATCTGCACTGGCTACACCGAGGCCGGCAAACCTGTCCGCGTCGCCATCACCGTCCTGCCTGGAGATCGACACGTGATCTCTTACGAGCGGCGGCGCGAGGCACCAAGCGACGAAGCATGAACCACGTCCGCATCCGTGCCGCGCAACCCGATGAACGAGCAGTCGTCGAAGCGCTGTTGACCGAGGCTTCCCAGTGGCTGGCCTCACGCGGGATCGACCAGTGGCAGTTTCCCCCTCATCGAGACCGCATTGAGAAGGCACTAGAACACGGAGAGTGCTTCCTCGTGATCTGCAATGGTGAGCCAGTCGGGACGATAACGGTGGACGACTACGCAGACCCCGAGTTCTGGACCGACGCGGACGACCCGGACGATGCGCTCTATGTGCACCGCATGGCCGTGAGTCGAGCTGCATCCGGGATGGATCTAGGAGCGATCATGCTCGACTGGGCGACAAAGCGTGCCTCGCAACAAGGCAAGGCGTGGCTCCGCCTGGATGCCTGGAAGACGAACCCTGGGCTGCACAGCTACTACGCGAATCATGGCTTCACGCTCGTGCGGATAGTCGACCTTGGACACCGCAGGTCAGGCGCCCTATTTCAGCGCCCGACCTAAATCCGTTACAGATTTCTCTACCTCATCAAGACCCCGCCCGATGGGCGGGGAGGGGTGGGGGGCCGCCTGGTGGGGTGCGCTTCAGTGGGGACCGGAGACCGAACGTGGGTGGTCGGCACCGGTCAGCCTCACGGCAGGGAGAGGGGAGACGGGGAAGCTTTCGCACGGGAGCTCCCGAACTCAGGCCCGGGTCAGCCGGAAGGCTCCGCCCTGGAGGGCAACGTGTCGGTGTCGGCGCCGTGTTGGCGGGGAAGCTCTTGCCCTTCGGGCATCCGGTCGCGTGGCAGATCAATCGGCTTCACAGCCGTCGCTACGGACACACCCCGGGCCCGCAGTGCGGGCCACTCGGGGCTCGGGGCCGGGCGCCTGCCTTCGGCGCGCCCGCCCCGGCCCCGCGGCAGCAAGACAGCCGCGGGATGTCCGTTTCACGCTTTGATCCACCAAAGCCAGCGCCGGACTGACGAGAGCAGAAACACCCCGCCCCACGGGCAACGCACCACCCACAGCCCACAGGCAAGCCACCGACAACCAGCCGGATCGAAGCACCGATCGGTTGCACACCGAATCCCACGCCAGGCCCGGAGCAGTCACCAGCCGAACCCCAAGGCGCAGGAGGAAGAGGGCGGGAGTGAAAGAGGGTGCTGGGTGGGGTCGGCCGGCTCCACGGCTTTACGGAGCCAACTTGGAGCGAGCCTCTAAGATCATGGCCCAGATCGGGCTATTGCGGGCAGGCGAGGAGCCAGCCCGATTCGCAGAAGCGTAAGGGCCATGATCTCTCGCTCCAAGCCAGCTCCACCCCAAAGCCGTTCCGCCGACCTCTGGGCAGCGTTGGAATTCCAACGGAGGAGGCGGGAGCAGTGTCGGACGTCAGACACTGCCAACAACGAAGCTGGGCCGTCTCTGGGCCGTCCAAGAGCGGCCAACGGTGACAGACGCCAACAACTGGCCACACAGGATCTGCGCAGGTCAAGAGGATGTACCGAGGAAACAACGCACGTGGCAGACTCGGCCCACCACTTCCAGAAGAACTGAGCGATCGAGCACGCGAAAGGCCCCTGGCCAGCGCACCGGCGTTGAGCAGGGGCCTTTTCATGCCCTGTGAGCCGTCATGGGCCGCGGGGACCGCGGGTTGCGGGCCTCCCTTGCGTGCACGATGAGTTCGGGCGGCAGATCGTGTCTGCCCTGGCATGACTCGAATCATCGCTGACATCTCGGTGTCCCTCGACGGCTTCGTCACCGGGGCCGACCCCGGCCCGGACAGCGGTCTGGGCGCCGGTGGCGAGGCCCTGCACACCTGGGCGTTCTCCGACGACCCCGGCGACCGCCGGGTCCTGCGCGAGGCGACGGCCCGCTCGGGCGCCGTCGTCCTCGGCCGCCGGCTCTTCGACGTCGTCGACGGGCCGCACGGTTGGGACGACACGACCGGCTACGGCGCCGGCGAGGTCGGCAAGCCCGCGTTCGTCGTCGTGACGAGCTCGCCGCCGGAGTCGGTGCGGCTCACCGACCTCGACTGGACGTTCGTCACCACCGGTCTGAATGACGCGGTGGCCGCTGCGCGCCAGCGTGCCGAGGCCGCGTCGTCGGACAGGGGCAAGGACCTCGACGTCGTCCTCATGGGCGGCGGCGCCCTGATCGGCTCGGCGCTCGACGCCGGACTGGTCGACGAGTTGACGCTGCACCTCGCACCCGTCGTGCTGGGCTCCGGAACGCCCCTGTTCAGCGGCGGTTCGCAGCGCGCGCTGGCGCAGCGGAGCGTGACGTCCACATCGACGGCGACGCACCTGACCTACGACGTCCTCTGAGGACCCGGGGACTGTAATGCGTGCGCGGATCTCCCGTGCCCAGGAAGCCCGTTCGTCGGCGAGCAGACCGAGGACGACCGTG
The DNA here is from genome assembly GCF_015910445.1 of Streptomyces bathyalis. Classification (NCBI taxonomy): domain Bacteria; kingdom Bacillati; phylum Actinomycetota; class Actinomycetes; order Kitasatosporales; family Streptomycetaceae; genus Streptomyces; species Streptomyces bathyalis. Next base: position 2,839,305 of record NZ_CP048882.1, on the reverse strand, counting down.
TCGGCGAACGAGCCGTGGACCCAGGCCGAGCGCCGCAGCGTGCCTTCGACCAAGAGTCTCAACCCGCAGGCGCTGCATGGCGCGAACCGCCAACCCGTTCTCGCACAGTAGGCGGACGACGTCCGAGCCGAAGCCGGGCCGCGGAAGTCGGGGAGGAGCGAAATCCCCAGGGGTGCCTTCCTGTTGGGCATGTCGATGGCCCACAGCAGGGCCGCGCGGCCAGTGCCGGAGTCTCGAGTTCGACGATGGAGAAGCGGGCTGTGTCGTCCGACGGCTCGGCCATGGCGAAGGGGGCGGAGGCGACCGGAGGTAGCACCCGGCATTGCCACCGGAACCCGACGAGCCGGTCAACTGGATTTGGCCGTCAGTTCGGCGGCACCCGTGCGGCCCTCCTGAGCAGCCGGTTTCAGGGCCGACCACGGTACGGGCTATCGTGGTGCGGTATGCCTTCATCCGTTCACAGGGTGAAGGACGAATCACCTCTCACTAAAGACCCGGAGAGAGCATGCCTCCCAAGAAGAAGAAGGTCGCGGGGCTGATCAAGCTCCAGATCCAGGCCGGCGCCGCCAACCCGGCACCGCCGGTCGGTCCGGCACTCGGCCAGCACGGCGTCAACATCATGGAGTTCTGCAAGGCCTACAACGCGGCGACCGAGTCGCAGCGCGGCTGGGTCATCCCCGTGGAGATCACGGTCTACGAGGACCGCTCCTTCACCTTCATCACCAAGACGCCGCCGGCGTCGAAGATGATCCTGAAGGCCGCGGGCGTGGACAAGGGCTCCGGCACTCCGCACACGACCAAGGTCGCGAAGATCACGCGCGACCAGGTCCGCGAGATCGCCACGACGAAGATGCCCGACCTGAACGCCAACGACCTGGACCAGGCCGAGAAGATCATCGCCGGCACCGCCCGTTCGATGGGCGTGACCGTCGAGGGCTGACCGGCCCGTCCCTCCCGTGGAAGGGCCCGCGCAGGCCCGCACCACGACTCCGTAACCGCCGTGCGGTCACAGCCGCACGACGACACACTCAGGAGCAGAAGTGAAGCGCAGCAAGTACTTCCGCGAGGCGGACGCCAAGATCGACCGGGAGCGTCTCTACGCCCCGCTCGAGGCCGTGCGTCTCGCCAAGGAGACCTCCACCAAGAAGTTCGACGCGACCGTCGAGGTCGCCCTGCGTCTGGGCGTCGACCCGCGCAAGGCCGACCAGATGGTGCGCGGCACTGTGAACCTGCCGCACGGCACCGGTAAGACCGCCCGGGTCCTGGTCTTCGCGACCGGTGACCGTGCAGCAGCCGCGGAGGCCGCGGGAGCCGACATCGTCGGCGGCGACGAGCTGATCGAGGAGGTCGCCGGCGGCCGTCTGGACTTCGACGCCGTCGTCGCCACCCCGGACCTGATGGGCAAGGTCGGCCGCCTCGGCCGCGTGCTCGGTCCGCGTGGTCTGATGCCGAACCCGAAGACCGGCACCGTCACGCCCGACGTGACCAAGGCCGTCAACGACATCAAGGGCGGCAAGATCGAGTTCCGTGTCGACAAGCACGCCAACCTCCACTTCATCATCGGCAAGGCGTCCTTCGACGAGACACAGCTCGTCGAGAACTACGCCGCGGCGATCGACGAGGTCCAGCGGCTGAAGCCCTCGGCCGCCAAGGGCCGGTACGTGAAGAAGACGTCCATCACCACCACGATGGGCCCCGGCATCCCTGTCGACCCCAACCGCACCCGCAACCTCCTCGCCGAGGAGGACCCCGCCGCCGTCTGAGCGCCACGCTCGGGCCCGTGCGGGCCGCACTGAACACCGGGCCCCGTCCTCCCCGGAGGGCGGGGCCCGGTGCTGTGTTGCACACGCGCCGGCTCCGTCCGGGATAGGGTCCTGTGCGTACTGCTCAACAAGTGGAAATACAGGGGGAATCAGATGCGCCAGGCCCGAATTGCCATGATGGCGGCCGGAGTTGTGATGGCGGCCGGTCTCACGGCTTGCGGCGGCTCCGGCGGTACGGACTCCGGCGGCGGCTCCAAGGACAAGGCGGGCCTCTCGCCGGCGCAGGTGGCCGTCAGCGCGCTGGAACAGGCGTCGAAGAGCACCGAGGAGAAGAAGTCCGCGAAGGTCGAGGGCGACCAGAAGCAGGGCACTCCGCAGGGTGAGATCTCCACGAAGACAGAGGGCTCGATCGACTGGTCCGGCGGCGGCACCACCGCCGAGATGACCGTCACGCAGCAGGGCGCCGGCGCGAGGGCCCTGCCGACGAGCGGCAAGCCCATGCCCGCCCGCTACACCGAGGACGCGATGTACGTGAACCTCGGTGACCAGTTCGCCTCCACGGCCGGCAAGGGCAAGCACTGGATGAAGTACGACTACGACAGGCTGGCGAAGCAGGCCGGCCCATCGGGCGCCCTGATCAAGGACCAGATGCAGAACAACAACCCGGCCCGCTCGGTCGATCTGCTCCTGGCCAGCGGCAAGGTGAAGAAGGTCGGCTCCGAGACCGTCAAGGGCAAGAAGACCACCCACTACAGCGGCACCGTCGAGGTCGCCGAGCTGGCGCGTATGCAGTCCAAGAACCTGACCGAGAAGGAACTGGACCAGCTGTCCGACCAGCTCGAGCAGCAGGGCTTCGACACGGAGAAGGTCGACCTCTGGATCGACGGCGACGACCTGATCGTGAAGAAGCAGGAGCGCGCCAAGGGCAAGAACGGCAACCTGGACTCGACGGTCTACTACTCGGACTACGGCACCGACGTCTCCGTCGAGGCGCCCGCCGCGTCCGACACCCTGGCCTTCGAGGACGCGCTGCCCGGCCGCAGCTGAGCGCCCGCCCCGGCAGGCATTCGGAAGGCCCCCTCAGGCATCGGATTTGGTGCCGGAGGGGGCCTTCGCGTAATCTCGTACGAAGCCAAAGACCGCTGGTCGTCGTCGTGCTCATCCAAGAGGCACGACGGCCGAAGGATCCGCTAGCTGCGGGCGACCCGCGTAGGTGATGAGGAAAGCTCCCGGGGAGACGTGCGTCGTCCCGGTCGAGCCACGCCCCATGCGCCTGCGCTGGGGCGTTTCGTCGTTCCAGCCCCTTCCGAGCGGTCTCATCACCCGGAAGGAGGCCGAGGCTCATGGCGAGGGAGCAGGTCGCGCCCGACAAGATCGCCGCCGTTGAGGAGATCACGAACAAGTTCCGTGACTCCAACGCCGCAGTGGTCACCGCGTACACAGGGCTTTCGGTTGCCCAGCTCAGGGAGCTGCGCCGCTCGCTCGGTGGGGACACCCAGTACCGCGTGGTGAAGAACACTCTGACCAAGATCGCGGCCAAAGAGGCCGGGTTCAACGAGCTCGACGAGTTCTTCACGGGCTCGTCGGCCGTCGCCTTCGTCACCGGTGACCCGGTCGCGGCGGCGAAGGGTCTTCGTGACTTCGCCAAGGACAACCCCGCCCTGGAAATCAAGGGCGGCATCGTCGACGGCGCGCTCTACAGTGCCGCCGACCTGAACAAGCTCGCGGCGCTCGAATCCCGCGAGGTGCTGCTCGCCAAGCTGGCCGGCGGCATGAAGGCGTCCATGGCGAAGGCCGCGGCGACCTTCCAGGCCCCGCTGTCGAAGTTCGCCCGTACCGCGGACGCGCTGCGCAGCAAGGTCGAGCAGGGCGGTGCCGAGTAATTCGGCTCCCGTCGAGGCCGGGCAAGCACACGCACCCGGTCGCAGCGGGCTCGAAGTCTGACGAACCCGTCGATACGTACACACGGCACCAGCCGGACTAGTGGAAGGACCGCCACCATGGCGAAGCTCAGCCAGGACGAACTGCTCGAGCAGTTCAGTGAGATGACCCTCATCGAGCTCTCCGACTTCGTGAAGAAGTTCGAGGAGAAGTTCGACGTCGAGGCCGCCGCCCCGGCCGCCGTCGCCGTCGCCGCCCCCGGCCAGGGTGGCGGTGCCGCCGAGGAGGCCGAGGAGCAGGACGAGTTCGACGTCGTCCTCACCGGCGCCGGCGACAAGAAGATCCAGGTCATCAAGGTCGTGCGCGAGCTGACCTCCCTGGGTCTCAAGGAGGCCAAGGAGCTCGTGGACAGCACCCCGAAGCCCGTCCTCGAGAAGGTCGCGAAGGACGCCGCGGACAAGGCGAAGGAGTCCCTCGAGGGCGCCGGCGCCTCCGTCGAGGTCAAGTGATCAACGGGGTCGTACGACCCCCTCAGCCAGGGGCGATCACCCAGCCGGGTGGTCGCCCTTCGGCGTCTCCGAAGCGGTCCCAGGGGTGCCCGGAACCGGCGGGTATGGTGATCTCCGCCGCCGTGGGGCCCTTGACGAACTCCCCTCGGCACGTAATTCTCTGGACGCGCCGTTCGCATCGATCCGGGTTCCGAGGCATGGATCGAGCACGAAGCGGGAAGTGTTGCGGCAAGCACGTTCCGTCCCGACGTACCGAGGCCGTCGGGATGGGCCGAGGCGGAGATGAACAACTAGGGGGCCCTCCCGGAGGGAACAAAGGACAGGGTCCTCCCGGAGGAGAGATTGCCACCGGCTGGAGGCGGAGACCGGGACCGAGCCCGGTCCCGAAATCTGCTCTGGACATCAGTGGGCCTTGAGGCTACACTGACCCTTTGCGCTGCCTGTTAGCTGCTCCCTGCCCGTCGCCAGGGGCACCGGTATGCGCGCAGAGAGTCCGAGCCCTCGGAAGGACCCCCTCTTGGCCGCCTCGCGCACTGCCTCGACCGCCAATTCGAACAACGGCGCCAGCACCGCCCCGCTGCGTATCTCTTTCGCGAAGATCAAGGAACCCCTCGAGGTTCCCAACCTCCTTGCCCTCCAGACCGAGAGTTTCGACTGGCTGCTCGGCAACGAGGCCTGGAAGTCCCGGGTCGAGGCGGCGCTGGAGAGCGGAAACGACGTCCCGACGAAGTCCGGTCTGGAAGAGATCTTCGAGGAGATCTCCCCGATCGAGGACTTCTCCGGGTCGATGTCGCTGACCTTCCGCGATCACCGTTTCGAGCCCCCCAAGAACTCGATCGACGAATGCAAGGAGCGCGATTTCACGTACGCGGCTCCGCTCTTCGTCACCGCTGAATTCACCAACAATGAGACCGGCGAGATCAAGTCCCAGACGGTCTTCATGGGCGACTTCCCGCTCATGACGGACAAGGGCACCTTCGTGATCAACGGCACCGAGCGTGTCGTCGTCTCGCAGCTCGTCCGCTCGCCCGGTGTCTACTTCGACAGCTCCATCGACAAGACCTCCGACAAGGACATCTACTCCGCCAAGATCATCCCGTCCCGGGGTGCCTGGCTGGAGATGGAGGTCGACAAGCGCGACATGGTCGGTGTGCGCATCGACCGCAAGCGCAAGCAGTCGGTGACCGTCCTCCTCAAGGCGCTCGGCTGGACGAACGAGCAGATCCTCGAGGAGTTCGGCCAGTACGAGTCGATGCGCGCCACCCTGGAGAAGGACCACACCCAGGGTCAGGACGACGCGCTGCTCGACATCTACCGCAAGCTGCGTCCGGGCGAGCCTCCGACGCGTGAGGCCGCGCAGACGCTGCTCGAGAACCTCTACTTCAACCCGAAGCGGTACGACCTGGCCAAGGTCGGCCGGTACAAGATCAACAAGAAGCTGGGCGGCGACGAGCCGCTCGACTCGGGCGTGCTCACGTCGGCCGACGTCATCGCCACGATCAAGTACCTGGTCAAGCTGCACGCCGGGGAGACCGAGTCGACGTCGGCCGAGGGCGACCAGATCGTCATCGAGACCGACGACATCGACCACTTCGGCAACCGCCGTCTGCGCAACGTCGGCGAGCTGATCCAGAACCAGGTCCGCACGGGTCTCGCCCGTATGGAGCGTGTCGTCCGTGAGCGGATGACGACGCAGGACGTCGAGGCGATCACGCCGCAGACGCTGATCAACATCCGGCCGGTCGTCGCCTCCATCAAGGAGTTCTTCGGCACCAGCCAGCTGTCGCAGTTCATGGACCAGACGAACCCGATCTCGGGTCTCACCCACAAGCGCCGTCTCTCGGCGCTGGGCCCGGGTGGTCTGAGCCGTGAGCGCGCGGGCTTCGAGGTCCGTGACGTGCACCCCTCGCACTACGGCCGCATGTGCCCGATCGAGACGCCGGAAGGCCCGAACATCGGTCTGATCGGTTCGCTCGCCTCGTACGGGCGGGTGAACGCCTTCGGCTTCGTCGAGACGCCGTACCGCAAGGTGGTCGACGGTGTCGTCGGCGATGAGGTGCACTACCTGACGGCCGATGAAGAGGACCGCTTCGTCATCGCCCAGGCGAACGCGCCGCTCACCGAAGAGATGCGCTTCGCCGAGGACCGGGTGCTCATCCGCCGCCGTGGCGGCGAGGTCGACCTGATCCCGGGTGACGACGTGGACTACATGGACGTCTCGCCGCGCCAGATGGTGTCGGTCGCGACGGCCATGATCCCCTTCCTCGAGCACGACGACGCCAACCGCGCGCTCATGGGGTCGAACATGATGCGGCAGGCCGTGCCGCTCATCAAGGCCGAGTCGCCGCTGGTCGGCACCGGTATGGAGTACCGCTGCGCGGTCGACGCCGGCGACGTCATCAAGGCCGAGAAGGACGGTGTCGTCCAGGAGGTCTCGGCCGACTACGTCACGGTGGCCAACGACGACGGCACCTACACCACGTACCGCGTCGCGAAGTTCACCCGCTCCAACCAGGGCACCTCCTTCAACCAGAAGGTGCTCGTGGACGAGGGCTCCCGCGTGATCGACGGCCAGGTCCTCGCCGACGGCCCGTCCACCGACGAGGGTGAGATGGCGCTCGGCAAGAACCTGCTGGTCGCCTTCATGCCCTGGGAGGGCTACAACTACGAGGACGCGATCATCCTCAGCCAGCGTCTGGTGCAGGACGACGTCCTCTCCTCGATCCACATCGAGGAGCACGAGGTCGACGCTCGTGACACCAAGCTCGGCCCCGAGGAGATCACCCGGGACATCCCGAACGTCTCCGAGGAGGTCCTCGCCGACCTCGACGAGCGCGGCATCATCCGCATCGGCGCCGAGGTCGAGGCGGGCGACATCCTCGTCGGCAAGGTGACCCCGAAGGGTGAGACGGAGCTGACGCCGGAGGAGCGGCTGCTGCGCGCGATCTTCGGTGAGAAGGCCCGTGAGGTCCGTGACACCTCGCTGAAGGTGCCGCACGGCGAGACCGGCAAGGTCATCGGCGTACGCGTCTTCGACCGCGAGGAAGGGGACGAGCTGCCCCCGGGTGTGAACCAGCTGGTGCGCGTGTACGTGGCGCAGAAGCGGAAGATCACCGACGGTGACAAGCTCGCCGGCCGTCACGGCAACAAGGGCGTCATCTCCAAGATCCTCCCGGTCGAGGACATGCCGTTCCTCGAGGACGGCACGCCTGTCGACGTCATCCTCAACCCGCTCGGCGTCCCGTCCCGGATGAACCCGGGACAGGTGCTGGAGATCCACCTGGGCTGGCTCGCCAGCCAGGGCTGGAACGTTGCCGGCATCGACGAGGAGTGGGCACGGCGCCTGAAGCAGATCGGCGCCGACGAGGTCGCCTCGGGCACCAACGTGGCCACCCCGGTCTTCGACGGTGCGCGCGAGGACGAGATCACCGGCCTCTTCCAGGCCACGGTCCCCAACAGGGACGGCGACCGGATGGTTCTGCCCTCCGGCAAGGCCCACCTGTTCGACGGCCGCTCCGGTGAGCCGTTCCCGGACCCGATCTCGATCGGCTACATGTACATCCTCAAGCTGCACCACCTGGTCGACGACAAGCTGCACGCCCGTTCGACCGGTCCGTACAGCATGATCACCCAGCAGCCGCTGGGCGGTAAGGCACAGTTCGGTGGCCAGCGCTTCGGTGAGATGGAGGTGTGGGCCCTGGAGGCGTACGGCGCCGCGTACGCGCTGCAGGAGCTCCTCACCATCAAGTCCGACGATGTCACCGGCCGCGTGAAGGTCTACGAAGCCATCGTCAAGGGCGAGAACATCCCTGAGCCGGGCATCCCTGAGTCGTTCAAGGTGCTCATCAAGGAGATGCAGTCGCTCTGCCTCAACGTGGAGGTGCTGTCCTCGGACGGCATGTCCATCGAGATGCGTGACACGGACGAGGACGTCTTCCGCGCGGCGGAAGAGCTCGGTATCGACCTGTCCCGGCGCGAGCCGAGCAGCGTCGAAGAGGTCTGACGGGTCCGGCCGGGACGCGTTCGCCAGGCGTTCCGGCCTCCCCCTTCGGCCCTGGGGGCCTGGAGGTGACCCCTCCAAACCCCGCTCAGACCATTCATCGACACAACCCTGAGAGGGATTGACGAGAGTGCTCGACGTCAACTTCTTCGACGAACTGCGGATCGGCCTCGCCACCGCTGACGACATCCGTCAGTGGTCGCACGGTGAGGTCAAGAAGCCCGAGACCATCAACTACCGCACCCTCAAGCCCGAGAAGGACGGACTCTTCTGCGAGAAGATCTTCGGTCCGACGCGGGACTGGGAGTGCTACTGCGGCAAGTACAAGCGCGTCCGCTTCAAGGGCATCATCTGTGAGCGCTGCGGTGTCGAGGTGACCCGCGCCAAGGTGCGCCGTGAGCGGATGGGCCACATCGAACTGGCCGCACCCGTCACCCACATCTGGTACTTCAAGGGCGTTCCGTCGCGCCTTGGCTACCTGCTGGACCTCGCTCCGAAGGACCTGGAGAAGGTCATCTACTTCGCGGCGTACATGATCACGTACGTCGACGAGGAGCGCCGCACGCGCGACCTGCCGTCCCTGGAGGCGCACGTCGGTGTCGAGCGCCAGCAGATCGAGCAGCGCCGCGACGCCGACCTGGAGGCACGCGCCAAGAAGCAGGAGTCCGACCTGGCCGAACTCGAGGCCGAGGGTGCCAAGGCGGACGTCCGGCGCAAGGTGCGCGAGGGCGCGGAGCGCGAGATGAAGCAGCTCCGCGACCGCGCGCAGCGTGAGATCGACCGCCTCGACGAGGTGTGGTCCCGCTTCAAGAACCTCAAGGTCCAGGACCTGGAGGGCGACGAGCTGCTCTACCGCGAGCTGCGCGACCGCTTCGGGACCTACTTCGACGGCTCCATGGGTGCTGCTGCCCTGCAGAAGCGCCTGGAGACGTTCGACCTGGACGAGGAGGCGGAGCGGCTCCGCGAGATCATCCGTACCGGCAAGGGACAGAAGAAGACCCGTGCGCTCAAGCGCCTCAAGGTCGTCTCCGCGTTCCTGCAGACCAGCAACAGCCCCAAGGGCATGGTGCTGGACTGCGTGCCGGTGATCCCGCCGGACCTGCGTCCGATGGTGCAGCTGGACGGTGGCCGCTTCGCGACCTCCGACCTGAACGACCTCTACCGCCGCGTCATCAACCGCAACAACCGCCTCAAGCGGCTTCTGGACCTCGGTGCGCCCGAGATCATCGTGAACAACGAGAAGCGGATGCTGCAGGAGGCCGTCGACGCGCTCTTCGACAACGGCCGCCGCGGCCGCCCCGTCACGGGTCCCGGCAACCGTCCGCTGAAGTCGCTGTCCGACATGCTCAAGGGCAAGCAGGGCCGGTTCCGCCAGAACCTGCTCGGCAAGCGCGTCGACTACTCGGCCCGTTCCGTGATCGTCGTCGGCCCGCAGCTCAAGCTGCACCAGTGCGGTCTGCCGAAGGCGATGGCGCTGGAGCTCTTCAAGCCGTTCGTGATGAAGCGCCTGGTGGACCTGAACCACGCGCAGAACATCAAGTCGGCGAAGCGCATGGTCGAGCGCGGCCGCACGGTCGTCTACGACGTGCTGGAAGAGGTCATCGCCGAGCACCCGGTTCTGCTGAACCGTGCGCCGACGCTGCACCGCCTCGGCATCCAGGCCTTCGAGCCGCAGCTGGTCGAGGGCAAGGCCATTCAGATCCACCCGCTCGTGTGCACCGCGTTCAACGCGGACTTCGACGGTGACCAGATGGCCGTGCACCTGCCGCTGTCCGCGGAGGCGCAGGCCGAGGCCCGCATCCTGATGCTGTCCTCGAACAACATCCTCAAGCCGGCCGACGGCCGGCCGGTGACCATGCCGACGCAGGACATGGTGCTCGGGCTGTTCTTCCTCACCACGACCGAGGAGCAGCGCGAAACCATCGGCGACGGCAGGTCGTTCAACTCGACCGCCGAAGCGATCATGGCCTTCGACGCCGGGGAGCTCTCGCTCCAGGCGGAGATCGACATCCGCTTCCCGATCGGTTCCGTACCGCCTGCGGAGTGGACGCCGCCGCTGCCCGAGCAGGGTGAGCCCGAGTGGCAGCCCGGCGACGGCTTCCGGCTGCGTACGACGCTGGGCCGCGCGCTCTTCAACGAGCTGCTGCCCGAGGAGTACCCGTACGTCGAGTACTCGGTCGGCAAGAAGGAGCTCTCCCAGATCGTCAACGACCTGGCCGAGCGCTACCCGAAGGTCACCGTGGCGGCGGCGCTGGACAACCTGAAGTCGGCTGGTTACTTCTGGGCGACCCGTTCCGGCGTCACCATCGCCATCTCGGACGTCGTCGTCCCGGACGCCAAGCCGGAGATCATCGCCGGTTACGAGGCTCAGGACGAGAAGGTCCAGAAGCAGTACGAGCGCGGCCTGATCACCAAGGACGAGCGCACGCAGGAGCTCATCGCGATCTGGACCAAGGCGACCAACGAGGTCTCCGAGGCGATGAGCGACAACTTCCCGAAGACGAACCCGATCTTCATGATGGTGGACTCGGGCGCCCGAGGGAACATGATGCAGATGCGTCAGATCGCCGGTATGCGCGGTCTGGTGTCCAACGCGAAGAACGAGACCATCCCGCGGCCGATCAAGGCGTCGTTCCGTGAGGGTCTCTCCGTGCTGGAGTACTTCATCTCCACGCACGGTGCCCGTAAGGGTCTCGCGGACACCGCTCTGCGTACCGCCGACTCCGGCTACCTGACGCGTCGTCTCGTCGACGTCTCGCAGGACGTGATCATCCGCGAGGAGGACTGCGGCACCGACCGCGGCCTCAAGCTGGAGATCGCGGCCAAGGGTGCGGACGACGTGCTGCGCAAGGCGGCGGACGTCGAGACCAGCGTGTACGCGCGCTGCCTCGCCGAGGACATCGTCGTCGACGGCAAGGTGCTGGCACCGGCCGGCACCGACCTGGGCGACGTGCTCATCGACGAGCTGGTGCGGTACGGCGTGGAGACGGTCAAGACCCGCTCCGTCCTGACCTGTGAGTCGGCGGTCGGCACCTGCGCCATGTGCTACGGGCGTTCGCTGGCCACCGGCAAGCTGGTCGACATCGGCGAGGCCGTCGGCATCATCGCGGCCCAGTCGATCGGTGAGCCCGGCACCCAGCTGACGATGCGTACCTTCCACACCGGTGGTGTGGCCGGTGACGACATCACGCAGGGTCTGCCGCGTGTGGTCGAGCTGTTCGAGGCCCGTACGCCCAAGGGCGTCGCGCCGATCTCCGAGTCGGCCGGCCGGGTCCGTATCGAGGAGACGGAGAAGACCAAGAAGGTCGTCGTCACCCCGGACGACGGCTCGGACGAGACCTCGTACGCCGTCAGCAAGCGCGCCAGGCTGCTGGTGGGCGAGGGCGACCACGTCACCGTCGGCCAGGCGCTGACGGTCGGTGCCACCAACCCGCACGACGTGCTGCGCATCCTCGGCCAGCGTGCGGTCCAGGTGCACCTGGTCGGCGAGGTCCAGAAGGTCTACAACTCGCAGGGTGTGTCGATCCACGACAAGCACATCGAGATCATCATCCGGCAGATGCTGCGCCGCGTGACGATCATCGAGTCCGGTGACGCGGAGCTGCTGCCGGGCGAGCTCGTGGAGCGTACGAAGTTCGAAGGTGAGAACCGTCGCGTCGTGGCGGAAGGCGGTCACCCGGCCTCCGGCCGTCCGCAGCTGATGGGTATCACCAAGGCTTCGCTGGCGACCGAGTCGTGGCTGTCGGCGGCGTCCTTCCAGGAGACGACCAGGGTCCTCACGGACGCGGCGATCAACGCCAAGTCCGACTCCCTGATCGGCCTCAAGGAGAACGTCATCATCGGTAAGCTCATCCCGGCCGGTACGGGCCTGTCCCGCTACCGCAACATCCGGGTGGAGCCCACCGAGGAGGCCAAGGCCGCGATGTACTCGGCCGTCGGCTACGACGACATCGACTACTCGCCGTTCGGCACCGGCTCCGGCCAGGCGGTCCCGCTCGAGGACTACGACTACGGTCCGTACAACGCCTGACCCGAGGTCATAGCTCTGCTACAGAGGGCGGCCGTCCCTACCGGGACGGTCGCCCTCTGTGCATGATGTGTCAAAGGGGGTGGTGCGGATGCTCGCGGGGAATGCCGACCGGGACCGGGCGGGGGACGTGCTCAAGGCCGCCTACGCGGAGGGCCGGCTGACCAAGGACGAGTACGACTACCGAGTGGGGCGCGCTCTCGCGGCCCGTACGGTGGAGGAGCTTCAGCAGCTGACGAGCGACGTGCCCAACGGGCCGAGCGCCGTCCCTCCGACCTTTCAACGCTCCTTCGCACAGGGCCAGTTGGTGCCCTTCCAGCCGCAGCACATCGCGCCGTACTCGGTGCCCCGCCGGCACAACGGCACGGCGGCTGCGGCGCTCGTCTGCGGCATCGCGGCCCCTGTCCTCTCCCTCATCACCGCACCGCTGCTGTGGGGGCTCCATGCCCCGTACCTGTTCTGGATCGGAGCGGCTCCGGGAGTGATCCTCGGGCACAAGGCGCGCAACGAGATCCGCCGCACGGGAGAGCGTGGCGAGGGCTCGGCGACGGCGGGACTGATTCTCAGTTGGATCTTCCTTGTGCTCAGCGGTCTGACGGCGCTCGTCGCAACGGCGTCGGGCTGAGCGGCCTTCCTTTCACGGTGTCCTGACGGGCCGCCGACCTGGGGCCGCGGAGGCCCGTGTGCCGCGTGGAGGCTTGTTTTGACCGGGGACGACGCGGTAGGTACGCTCTGACCTTGTGCCTGGGGTGCCCCCTGCGCTCTCGTAAGCGATCAGACGCTCGGGAAGTGCGGACGGTGGCACCGGATCTGCATGCTTCTCACCTGAGGGGCCCTTCGCCTTCGCGCGGGACTCTGCAGTCTTCGACACGCCCGACCTCGTGGGTCGGGAGAGTGGCCCAGGTTAGCTTTACCGAGACGGCACACAGAAACCGGAGAAATTGTGCCTACGATCCAGCAGCTGGTCCGTAAAGGCCGGCAGGACAAGGTCGAGAAGAACAAGACGCCCGCACTCGAGGGTTCCCCTCAGCGTCGCGGCGTCTGCACGCGTGTCTTCACCACCACCCCGAAGAAGCCGAACTCGGCCCTGCGTAAGGTCGCGCGTGTGCGTCTGACCAGCGGGATCGAGGTCACGGCCTACATTCCGGGTGAGGGCCACAACCTGCAGGAGCACTCCATCGTGCTCGTGCGCGGCGGCCGTGTGAAGGACCTGCCGGGTGTTCGCTACAAGATCATCCGCGGCTCCCTCGACACGCAGGGCGTCAAGAACCGCAAGCAGGCTCGCAGCCGCTACGGCGCCAAGAAGGAGAAGTAAGCATGCCTCGTAAGGGCCCCGCCCCGAAGCGCCCGGTCATCATCGACCCGGTCTACGGTTCTCCTCTGGTGACCTCCCTCATCAACAAGGTGCTGCTGAACGGCAAGCGCTCCACCGCGGAGCGCATCGTCTACGGCGCCATGGAGGGCCTGCGGGAGAAGACCGGCAACGACCCGGTCATCACCCTCAAGCGCGCGCTGGAGAACGTCAAGCCGACCCTCGAGGTCCGCTCGCGGCGCGTCGGTGGCGCCACCTACCAGGTTCCGGTCGAGGTCCGCCCCGGCCGTTCCTCCACTCTCGCGCTGCGCTGGATCGTGGGTTACTCCCGCGCCCGCCGCGAGAAGACCATGACCGAGCGTCTGCTGAACGAGCTGCTCGATGCCTCCAACGGGCTCGGCGCCGCCGTGAAGAAGCGCGAGGACACCCACAAGATGGCCGAGTCCAACAAGGCCTTCGCGCACTACCGCTGGTAGTCGCAGACCCCATCGAGACCGAGAGAAGACTGAAGCCTTATGGCTACCACTTCACTTGACCTGGCCAAGGTCCGGAACATCGGGATCATGGCCCATATCGACGCGGGCAAGACGACGACCACCGAGCGGATCCTGTTCTACACCGGTCGCAGCTACAAGATCGGTGAGGTCCACGACGGCGCTGCCACGATGGACTGGATGGCCCAGGAGCAGGAGCGCGGCATCACGATCACGTCTGCCGCGACCACCACTCATTGGCCGCTCAACGACGTCGACTACACCATCAACATCATCGACACTCCCGGCCACGTCGACTTCACCGTCGAGGTGGAGCGTGCGCTGCGTGTGCTCGACGGTGCCGTGACGGTGTTCGACGGTGTGGCCGGCGTCGAGCCGCAGTCCGAGACCGTCTGGCGTCAGGCGGACCGCTACGGCGTGCCGCGCATCTGCTTCGTCAACAAGCTCGACCGCACCGGCGCGGAGTTCCACCGCTGCGTCGACATGATCGTGGACCGCCTCGGCGCGGTGCCGCTGGTCATGCAGATCCCGATCGGGACCGAGGCGGACTTCAAGGGCGTCGTCGACCTCGTCAGCATGAAGGCGCTGGTCTGGTCGCCCGAGGCGAAGATGGGCGAGATGTACGACACCGTCGACATCCCGGCCACGCACGCCGAGGCCGCCGACGAGTGGCGCGGCAATCTGCTCGAGGCCGTCGCGGAGAACGACGAGGAGATGATGGAGCTGTACCTCGAGGGCCAGGAGCCCACCGAGGATCAGCTCTACGCGGCGATCCGCCGCATCACCCTCGCCTCCACCGGCGCCGAGGGCACCACGACCGTGACCCCCGTCTTCTGCGGAACGGCGTTCAAGAACAAGGGCGTTCAGCCCCTGCTCGACGCCATCGCCCGCTACCTCCCGTCCCCCCTGGACGTCGAGGCGATCGAGGGTCACTCCGTCAAGGACCCCGAAGAGGTCCTGACGCGGAAGCCGTCGGAGCAGGAGCCCATGTCGGCGCTCGCGTTCAAGATCGCGAGTGACCCGCACCTGGGCAAGCTCACCTTCATCCGGGTCTACTCCGGCAAGCTGGAAACCGGCTCGCAGGTGATGAACTCGGTGAAGGGCAAGAAGGAGCGCATCGGCAAGATCTACCGGATGCACGCGAACAAGCGTGAGGAGATCGAGTCGGTGGGTGCCGGCGACATCGTCGCCGTCATGGGTCTCAAGCAGACCACCACCGGTGAGACCCTCTGCGACGCGAGCAACCCGGTGATCCTGGAGTCGATGGAGTTCCCGGCTCCCGTGATCGAGGTCGCGATCGAGCCCAAGTCCAAGGGCGACCAGGAGAAGTTGGGCGTCGCGATCCAGCGGCTGGCCGAGGAGGACCCGTCCTTCCAGGTCAAGACCGACGAGGAGACCGGCCAGACGATCATCGCGGGCATGGGCGAGCTGCACCTTGATGTGCTGGTCGACCGCATGAAGCGCGAGTTCAAGGTCGAGGCCAACGTCGGTAAGCCGCAGGTTGCGTACCGCGAGTCGCTCCGCAAGACGGTCGACAAGGTGGACTACACCCACAAGAAGCAGACCGGTGGTTCCGGTCAGTTCGCGAAGGTGCAGATCGCCGTCGAGCCGCTCGAGGGTGACGGCTACGAGTTCGTCAACCAGGTCACCGGTGGCCGCATCCCGCGGGAGTACATCCCGTCCGTGGACGCCGGCTGCCAGGAGGCCATGGAGTTCGGTGTGCTGGCGGGTTACCCGCTGACCGGTGTCCGCGTGACGCTGCTCGACGGTGCCTTCCACGACGTCGACTCCTCGGAGATGGCCTTCAAGATCGCCGGTTCCATGGCGTTCAAGGAGGCCGCGCGGAAGGCGAGCCCGGCACTGCTGGAGCCGATGATGAAGGTCGAAGTCACCACGCCCGAGGAGTACATGGGCGATGTGATCGGCGACATCAACTCCCGTCGTGGCCAGGTTCAGTCCATGGACGACAGGAGTGGCGCCAAGCTCATCACCGGCCTGGTCCCGCTGTCGGAGATGTTCGGCTACGTCGGGGACTTGCGCAGCAAGACCTCCGGCCGCGCGAACTACTCCATGCAGTTCGACTCCTACGCCGAGGTTCCGCGGAGCGTCGCCGAGGAGATCATCGCGAAGGCCAAGGGCGAGTAACTCACCGTTCCTCACCCCTTAGGCTGGAGCAAAGGCATTCGGGGCACTTCGGCACAGACCGTACGGCTCGTCCGTCGGCTGTGCCGGGGTCCTCGTCCGCCAGCCCCCCAAGCGAACTGGTCAAGGGCATCCCCCTCGGGGTCCTGACCGGTTCATAACGACCATCTGAACCCCTCCGCAGAATGTGGAGGGTGTACAGCACCAGTCCACAGGAGGACCCCAGTGGCGAAGGCGAAGTTCGAGCGGACTAAGCCGCACGTCAATATCGGCACCATCGGTCACATCGACCACGGTAAGACGACTCTTACCGCGGCGATCACCAAGGTGCTGCACGACAAGTACCCGGACCTGAATGAGGCTTCCGCGTTCGAGAACATCGACAAGGCGCCCGAAGAGCGCCAGCGCGGAATCACGATCTCCATTGCGCACGTCGAGTACCAGACGGAGAACCGTCACTACGCTCACGTGGACTGCCCGGGGCACGCGGACTACATCAAGAACATGATCACCGGTGCCGCGCAGATGGACGGCGCCATCCTCGTGGTCGCAGCCACCGACGGCCCGATGCCGCAGACCAAGGAGCACGTGCTCCTGGCCCGCCAGGTCGGCGTTCCGTACATCGTGGTCGCCCTCAACAAGGCGGACATGGTGGACGACGAGGAGATCATGGAGCTCGTCGAGCTCGAGGTCCGTGAGCTTCTCTCGGAGTACGAGTTCCCGGGTGACGACGTACCGGTCGTCAAGGTCTCCGCGCTCAAGGCCCTCGAGGGCGACGCGGAGTGGGCCGACTCGGTCGCCAAGCTCATGGACGCCGTCGACGGTGCGATCCCGCAGCCGGAGCGTGACGTCGAGAAGCCGTTCCTGATGCCGATCGAGGACGTCTTCACGATCACCGGCCGCGGCACGGTCGTCACCGGCCGTATCGAGCGTGGTGTGCTCAAGGTCAACGAGAATGTCGACATCATCGGCATCAAGGAGACCAAGACCTCGACGACCGTCACCGGCATCGAGATGTTCCGCAAGCTCCTCGATGAGGGCCAGGCCGGTGAGAACGTCGGTCTGCTCCTCCGCGGCATCAAGCGCGAGGACGTCGAGCGCGGCCAGGTCATCATCAAGCCGGGCTCGGTCACCCCGCACACGGAGTTCGAGGGTCAGGCCTACATCCTGTCGAAGGACGAGGGTGGCCGGCACACCCCGTTCTTCAACAACTACCGCCCGCAGTTCTACTTCCGCACCACCGACGTGACCGGTGTCGTGACCCTCCCCGAGGGCACCGAGATGGTCATGCCGGGCGACAACACCGAGATGAGCGTTTCGCTCATCCAGCCCGTCGCCATGGAAGAGGGCCTGAAGTTCGCCATCCGTGAGGGTGGCCGTACCGTGGGCGCCGGCCAGGTCACGAAGATCGTCAAGTGACCTCGACGCCTTGAGCGTTAACCGGCTGCTGAAGCCGGGGGAGGGCCCGTACGACTCCGGTCGTGCGGGCCCTCCGTGCTGTGCGGGGAGGTCCGGGACCGGGAAGTGACGGCACAGCCCCGGCAGGAATAGTTAATCCTTCAACAAGGTTGGTGCTGGCGTAAGCATCGTGACCCTTGGAGGAACGCAATGACCACTGCCAATGACCACGCCACGCTGACCGGGGAGTACGTCCTCGACCCGACCCACACCCGCATCGGCTTCGTCGCACGTCACGCGATGGTGACCAAGGTCCGGGGTGCCTTCAACGACTTCACCGGCACCGCCCGTATCGACGGCGAGAAGCCCGAGCAGTCGTCGGTGGAGCTGGTCATCAAGGCCGAGAGCATCGACACCCGCAACGCGGACCGCGACTCCCATCTGCGGAGCAACGACTTCCTGAAGATGGACGAGTACCCGGAGATCACCTTCCGGTCCACGGGGGTCCGGCAGAGCGGGGAGGACACGTTCGAGGTCACCGGCGACCTCACCATCAAGGGCGTGACCCGCTCGGTGACCGTCCCGTTCACGTACGAGGGCCAGGCCACCGACCCGTTCGGCAACAGCCGGATCGGTCTCGAAGGCAGCACGACGATCAACCGCCAGGACTTCGGCGTGAGTTGGAACGCCGCGCTGGAGACGGGCGGATTCCTCGTGAGCGACAAGGTGACGCTCGAGTTCGAGGTCTCGGCCGTCAAGCAGGGTTGATCAGCCCCACGCGTACGACGGCCCACGTCGTGAGCCACGGCGCTCACGACGTGGGCCGCTCCGTGTGGACGGCGGTGCCTGTGCCCGTCCTGCGGTTCCCTTGCCGCTGTCGCCTACGATGGCCGGGTCGGCGCGCACCTCTTCGCGAGGGCGCGACCTTCTTCCCCAGGAGCGACGCATGCTGCGCACCATGTTCAAGTCCAAGATCCACCGTGCCACCGTGACCGAGGCCGATCTGCACTACGTGGGATCCGTCACGGTCGACGCCGAACTGATGGAAGCCGCCGATCTGCTGTCCGGCGAGCTGGTCCACATCGTCGACATCACCAATGGCTCGCGTCTGGAGACGTACGTCATCGAGGGCGAGCGTGGCTCGGGCGTCATCGGCATCAACGGAGCCGCTGCCCACCTGGTCCATCCCGGCGATCTGGTCATCCTGATCAGCTATGCGCAGGTCGACGACGCCGAGGCCCGGCGGCTGCGGCCCGCCGTCGTCCATGTGGACGCGGACAACCGCATCGTCGGTACGGGCGCGGACGCGGGGGAGCCGGTGCCGGGTGGCGAGACCGTCCGGGGCCCGCACGCCGTTGCCGCGTCCGCGGCCGGGTGACCCCGGCGCGGACGCGGACAGCACGGCGCGGATGGAAGTCGCGGGGCGGTGATCTCCGGCTCAGCCGACTTCCAGCACCAGCTTTCCGGTGGTGCGGCCGGTCTCGCCCAGCTCGTGGGCCTTGGCGGCGTCCGCCAGCGGGAACGTTCCTGCGATGACTGCCTTCAGCCTGCCCTCCTCGGCCAGTGCTGCCACGGCGCCCATGCCGGCCTGGTCGGCCTCGACGAGCATGACCTTGCCGTGGACGCCGAGCTTCTTCGCCTCCTCGGCCAGTGCCTCTCGTTCCCGCAGGATGATCGAGACGAGGGTGCCGCCCGGGCGGAGGGTCCGCAGGGAGCGGCTGCGGTAGTCGTCGCTGCCGATGGTGTCGAGGACGACGTCCATGTCCCGGGCCGCCTCCGCGAAGTCCGCCTCCCGGTAGTCGATCAGCTCGTCCGCGCCGAGCTCGCGGAGCATCTCGTGCTTGCCCGAGCTGGCTGTTCCGGTCACGTGCGCGCCCCTGGCCTTGGCGATCTGCACTGCCAGGTGGCCGACGCCGCCGGCCGCGGCATGGATCAGAACGCGCTGGCCGGGGCGGAGCCCGGCAGTGTCGACCAGTGCCTGCCAGGCTGTCAGTGCCGCGAGGGGCAGGGCACCGGCCTGCACGTGTGACAGTCCGGCAGGTTTGCGGACGAGGGCCCGCGCAGGCGTGGTGACGTACTCGGCGTGGGAGCCCGCCCCGTGTGGATACGGCAGCATCCCGAAGACCTCGTCGCCGGGTTCGTGCAAGGTGACGCCGAGCCCGGTGGCCTCCACCACGCCGGAGACGTCCCAGCCCAGGACGTACGGGGGATCGCCCAGGAAGAGGCGCAGCCGCCGGTGCTTCCAGTCCGTCGGGTTGAGCCCGGCGGCGCGGACTCTGACGAGGACCTGGCCCGGGCCCGGCTGAGGCCGCTCCAGCTCGACTTCCTTCAGCACCCCGGGTTCACCCAGCTCGTCCTGGCTGATCGCACGCATGGTGCCGGATGTATCGGTTTGTCTCATGCCTCAAGGCTGTCGTCTTCGACTGCCACCGGCAATGGCAGGAATGCCAGCATTCGATAGGATCATGCCATGCATCGTGTCGTGGTACTGGCCCTCGACGGCGTCTATCCCTTCGAACTCGGCATCCCCAACCGGGTGTTCGGCTCCGCGGGTGGTCACTACGAGGTGATCACCTGCAGCGTCGACGGGCGCCCGGTGCGCAGTGACTCCGACTTCGGCATCGTCGTCGGCCACGGCCCGGAAGTGCTCCGGACGGCTGACACGGTGGTGATCCCTCCCTTCGACATGTCGCAGGCCACCGCGCCGCTGTCGGAGCCGGTCGCCCGAGCGCTCGATCTCATCCCGCCCGGTGCTCGCACCGTGTCCATCTGCACGGGAGCCTTCGTGCTGGCCGCCGCGGGCCGGCTCGACGGCCGTCCGGCAGCCACGCACTGGGCGCTGGCCGATGACTTCCGCCGTCTCTTCCCGGCCGTGGAGCTGGACGCGGATGTGCTGTTCGTCGACGACGGAGATGTGCTGACGTCGGCCGGTGCCGCCTCCGGCATGGACGTGTGCCTGCACGTCGTACGCAAGGACCACGGCGCCGAACTGGCGAACCGCGTGGCCCGCTGCTGTGTGGTCCCGCCCTGGAGGGACGGAGGCCAGGCGCAGTACATCGAGCATCCCGTTCCGGACGCCCCTGATGCGGGCACGTCGGCGACCAGGCAGTGGGCACTGGAGCGGCTCCATCTGCCGCTGACGATGAGCGACTTGGCGGGGCACGCGAGGATGAGCGGTCGCACCTTCGCCCGCAGATTCCGCGAGGAGGTGGGAATGAGCCCCGGCCGATGGGTCATCCAGCAGCGCGTGGCCAGGGCGCGCCATCTGCTGGAGAGCAGTGAACTGTCCGTGGACCAAGTGGCCTCCCGGGTGGGTTTCGCGACGGCGGCCTCGCTCCGGCAGCATCTTCAGGCGGCCATCGGCGTCTCGCCGCTCGCGTACAGGCGCACGTTCCGGACGGCCGAGCCCGTCTAGACGACGCCGGGGCACCGCAGCGTACGGCTACCCGTCGGCCCCGCTCCTGGCCCCGATCCCGGCCGTGCACATACGTATGCGGGAGACATGTGTCTGTGTCACACTTCCTCGATGGCACCGACGAAGGAACTGACGGCGAACTGGCTCGGCGCCCTGGCCGTCGGCCTCGGAGACCTGCTGGACCACTCGCTCCGGGAGGAGTCCGGGCTCGACCCCGCGGGCGTCGCCGCGGTGCTCACCGTGCGGGCGCGGCCCGGCCAGTCCGTGTCGGACCTGGCCGCGACTCTCGCCATGACGCACTCGGGCTGCGTGCGGGTCGTGGGACGCCTCGTCGACTCGGGGCTGCTGCTGCGCGGGCCGGGCCCGGACGGCCGTACGCGCGGACTCCGGCTGACCGAGGCAGGCGAGGACGCGGGCCGCCGGATGCTCCGGGCGCGACGGGAGGCACTGGAGGGCGTCGTCGGACGGCTCTCGCCGGAGGAGACCGGAAGCCTGGA
Source organism: Streptomyces bathyalis (assembly GCF_015910445.1). Lineage (NCBI taxonomy): Bacteria > Bacillati > Actinomycetota > Actinomycetes > Kitasatosporales > Streptomycetaceae > Streptomyces > Streptomyces bathyalis. Next base: position 2,817,867 of record NZ_CP048882.1, on the reverse strand, counting down.
GCGCGCTCTTCGGGCCGTCCTCCCGCACCTTCCCGGAGACCGGACGTCGGCCCGCCGGATCTGCCGGCTCTGCGAGCACGCCGTGTGCCGGGGCGACGACTGCGTCGTCTCCGTCGCGGCCGGCGGTTGAGGAGGGGCTGGTGGCGGACGACCCGAGCACGGCCGTGGCGCCCGACGAGTCCGGCGTGGCCGCTCAACAGCCGGACTACGCCCGGTACTTCAGCGACCAGGCGGGTCATGTCTGGCTGAACACCGCACACCAGGGCCCGATGCCGGAAGCCGCCGTGCACGCGGCAGTCGAGGCGGCTCGGGAGAAGGCGACCCCGCATCTCATCCCGGACGCAGCGTTCACCGAGCGCCCCGAGAGACTGCGGGCGCTGCTCGCGGAGTTCGTCGGAGGCCGCCCCGACGAGATCGTTCTGGGCGACAGCACGTCCCACGGGATGAACCTCGTCGCGTACGGGCTCCCGTGGCGGGACGGCGACGAGGTGCTCTGCGTCGAGGGGGACTATCCGGCCACCGTGCTGCCCTGGCTGGCGCAGCGGCAGCGCGGAGTGAGCGTCCGGTTCGTGCGACGCGGCCCGGACGGGAGGCTCGATCCCGAGCGGGTGCGGCAGGCCCTCACGGCTCGGACCCGCGTCATGGCGGTCACCTGGGTCGACTCCTTCACCGGTGCCGCTGCCGATCTGCGTGCGCTGGGTGAGATCTGCCACGCGGCGGGAGCGCTGCTCGTGGTGAACGGTTCGCAGGCGGTCGGTGCCAGGCCCGTCGACGTCGCCGGCACTCCCGTCGACGCGCTCGCCTCGTGCGGCTACAAGTGGATGTGCGGCCCGTACGGCACCGGCTTCGCCTGGCTCGATCCCGCCCTGACCGAGCTGCTCGACCCCCGCAGGGTCTACTGGCTCGCCCAGCAGCGCGGCCGCGGGCTGGAACACATGCGTACGTACACGATCGAGGACCTGGGCGTCCGTGCCCTGGACGTCTTCTGCCCGGCCGACTTCCTCGACACCGCCGCCTGGACGAGCTCCGTCGAACTGCTCGGCGGCTTCGGCGTGCACGGCATCCACGCCCACGGGCAGCGACTGGTGCAGCAACTGCTGGACGGCGTGGACCGGGACCTCTACGAGGTTGTCGGCCCGCAGACGCCGGAGGAGCGCTCCAACCTCGTGGTCCTCGCCAGGAGCCGCGGCTCGGTGGAGATCGCTGCCGCCGCGTTGACGGCCGCGAACGTGCACGTCGCAGTGCGCGAGGGCAACATCAGGCTCTCGCCACACCTCTTCAACACGTGCGAGCACATCGACCGGGCACTCGAAGTGCTGAATTCAGCGCACGATTGAGGACGTCCCCCGGCGGGCAGCCTGCCGGGCAGGTGAGCGCTCCGAGCCCGCAGCGGCAGGCAATCATCCCGATTGGCGTGCGCCAAACGCCATGTGGCACACTGTCCAGGTTGCTCGGTTGAGTGCCGATGCTGTGCGCCTCCCGCCGGGAGGACCGGAAGCGAGTCCCAGAGTATTCGTCGCCCCTTATCAGGAGCGGAAGTACGGGAATCTTCCGGGAAGTGCAGGAGGGGCTTCCAGCCAGGCGCCCGGTGGGTCCGTACCCCCAATCCTTTCTCTTGAGAGAAACCTCCGCGGTTCATTGCGGGAAGGGATGCGACACGCCCGACCGCGTGGGTCGGAAGTCGAGGAGGACGGCACCCATGGGTTCCAGAGCGTTTACGAGAGACAGGACTACGAAGTAGCCATGGCGGGACAGAAGATCCGCATCCGGCTCAAGGCCTACGACCACGAGGTCATCGACAACTCGGCGAAGAAGATCGTCGAGACGGTGACCCGTACTGGAGCGTCGGTCGCGGGCCCGGTGCCGCTGCCCACAGAGAAGAACGTGTACTGCGTCATCAAGTCGCCGCACAAGTACAAGGACGCGCGCGAGCACTTCGAGATGCGCACCCACAAGCGACTGATCGACATCCTCGACCCGACGCCCAAGACCGTTGACTCGCTGATGCGCCTGGACCTTCCGGCCGGCGTCGACATCGAGATCAAGCTCTGAGGGGTGCGGGAAGATGGCTAAGCAGATCAAGGGTGTCCTGGGCGAGAAGCTCGGCATGACCCAGGTCTGGGACGACAAGAACCGCGTCGTTCCCGTGACCGTCGTCAAGGCCGGGCCCAATGTCGTGACCCAGGTCCGCACAGCAGACAAGGACGGCTACGAAGCCGTTCAGATCGCCTTCGGCGAGATCGACCCGCGCAAGGTGAACAAGCCCCTCAAGGGCCACTTCGCCAAGGCGGACGTCACTCCCCGCCGTCACCTCGTCGAGCTGCGTACCTCCGACGCCGGTGAGTACTCGCCCGGCCAGGAGATCAACGCCGACACCTTCGAGGCCGGCGGCAAGGTGGACGTGACGGGCAAGTCCAAGGGCAAGGGCTTCGCCGGCGGCATGAAGCGCCACGGTTTCCGCGGCGGCAAGGCCTCGCACGGTGCGCACCGCATCCACCGCAAGCCCGGTGCCATCGGCGGCTGCGCCACGCCCGGCCGTGTCTTCAAGGGCACGCGCATGCCCGGCCGCATGGGCAATGAGCGGGTCACCACCCAGAACCTGACCGTCCATGCCGTTGACGCGGAGAAGGGCCTGCTGCTCATCAAGGGCGCGGTCCCGGGTCCGAACGGCGGCCTCGTCCTGGTCCGCACCGCGGCCAAGGGGGCCTGAGGTTAAACCATGACTACCGTTGACATCCTTTCGCCGGCAGGCAAGAAGGACGGCACCGTCGAGCTCCCCTCGGAGATCTTCGACGCGCGGGTCAGCGTTCCGCTGATCCACCAGGTCGTCGTCGCCCAGCTGGCCGCTGCCCGCCAGGGCACGCACAAGACCAAGACGCGCGGCGAGGTCCGCGGCGGCGGCAAGAAGCCGTACCGCCAGAAGGGCACCGGCCGCGCCCGTCAGGGCTCGACCCGCGCTCCGCAGTTCGCGGGCGGTGGCGTCGTGCACGGTCCCGTGCCGCGTGACTACTCGCAGCGGACGCCGAAGAAGATGAAGGCCGCCGCCCTGCGCGGTGCCCTCTCGGACCGCGCCCGCCACGGCCGTGTGCATGTCGTCTCCGGCGTCGTCGAGAACGAGATCTCGACGAAGGCCGCGAAGACGCTGCTGGGCAAGGTCAGCGAGCGCAAGCACGTGCTGCTGGTCGCCGAGCGCAGCGACGAGCACGCCTGGCTGTCGGCTCGCAACCTGCCCCAGGTGCACATCCTGGAGCCGGGTCAGCTGAACACGTACGACGTGCTGGTCTCCGACGACGTGGTCTTCACCAAGGCCGCCTTCGAGACCTTCGTGGCCGGCCCGAAGAAGGCCGACGCGACCGAGGCCGAAGGGAGCAAGGCCTGATGAGTGAGGCAACAGCCGCCACCAGCAAGACGTTCACGGACCCCCGTGACATCTTGATCAAGCCCGTGGTCTCGGAGAAGAGCTACGCGCTGCTGGACGAGAACAAGTACACCTTCATCGTCGACCCGCGCGCCAACAAGACCCAGATCAAGCAGGCCGTCGAGGCGGTCTTCTCGGTCAAGGTCAGCGGGGTCAACACGCTCAACCGGCAGGGCAAGCGCAAGCGCACCCGCACCGGTTACGGGAAGCGCGCCGACACCAAGCGCGCCATCGTGACCCTGGTCGAGGGCGACCGCATCGACATCTTCGGCGGCCCGGTCTCCTGACGGAGACAGGACCGTCCGATATCGGACGAGGACTGAGAAATGGGTATCCGCAAGTACAAGCCGACGACTCCGGGCCGTCGTGGCGCCAGTGTCGCCGACTTCGTCGAGATCACGCGGTCCACGCCGGAGAAGTCACTGGTCCGCCCCCTGCACAGCAAGGGCGGCCGTAACAACGCCGGTCGTGTGACCGCTCGCCACCAGGGCGGTGGCCACAAGCGCGCCTACCGAGTGATCGACTTCCGTCGTCACGACAAGGACGGCGTGCCGGCCAAGGTCGCGCACATCGAGTACGACCCGAACCGCACCGCGCGCATCGCGCTGCTGCACTACGCCGACGGCGAGAAGCGCTACATCCTCGCGCCGGCGGGCCTGTCGCAGGGCAGCCGCGTGGAGAACGGTCCTGGGGCCGACATCAAGCCGGGCAACAACCTGGCGCTGCGCAACATCCCGGTCGGTACGACGATCCACGCCATCGAGCTGCGGCCCGGCGGCGGCGCGAAGTTCGCCCGGTCCGCCGGTGCGTCCGTGCAGCTGCTGGCGAAGGAGGGCCGCATGGCCCACCTGCGCATGCCGTCCGGCGAGATCCGCCTGGTCGACGTCCGCTGCCGCGCCACCGTCGGCGAGGTCGGCAACGCCGAGCAGTCGAACATCAACTGGGGCAAGGCCGGCCGTATGCGCTGGAAGGGCGTCCGCCCGACCGTCCGCGGTGTGGTCATGAACCCGATCGACCACCCGCACGGTGGTGGTGAGGGCCGTACCTCCGGTGGCCGCCACCCGGTTTCGCCGTGGGGCCAGAAGGAGGGCCGTACGCGCTCGCCGAAGAAGGCCAGCAACAAGTACATCGTCCGCCGCCGCAAGACGAACAAGAAGCGCTAGGAGGCGGGTTAGATGCCGCGCAGTCTCAAGAAGGGGCCCTTCGTCGACGACCACCTGACCAAGAAGGTGGACGCACAGAACGAGGCAGGCTCCAAGAACGTCATCAAGACCTGGTCCCGCCGCTCGATGATCGTCCCGGCCATGCTCGGCCACACGATCGCGGTGCACGACGGCCGCAAGCACGTCCCGGTGTTCGTCACCGAGTCGATGGTCGGCCACAAGCTCGGCGAGTTCGCGCCGACCCGCACCTTCCGCGGCCACGTCAAGGACGACCGCAAGTCGCGTCGTCGCTGATGGCGGGGTGTGAAGACCTATGACTGACACCGAAGGGACAACCATGGAAGCCAGGGCCTCCGCGCGCTATGTGCGCGTAACGCCCATGAAGGCCCGCCGGGTGGTGGACCTTGTCCGTGGCTTGCCTGCCACGGAGGCTCAGGCGGTCCTGCGCTTCGCACCGCAGGCCGCGAGCGTGCCGGTGGGCAAGGTGCTGGACAGCGCCATCGCCAATGCCGCACACAACTACGACCACACCGACGCCGACAGCCTCTTCATCTCCGAGGCGTACGTCGACGAGGGCCCGACCCTGAAGCGTTTCCGTCCGCGCGCCCAGGGCCGCGCCTACCGGATCCGCAAGCGGACGAGCCACATCACTGTGGTCGTGAGCAGCAAGGAAGGAACCCGGTAATGGGCCAGAAGGTAAACCCGCACGGGTTCCGCCTCGGCATCACCACCGACTTCAAGTCGCGTTGGTACGCCGACAAGCTCTACAAGGACTACATCAAGGAAGACGTCGCGATCCGCAAGATGCTCACGCAGGGCATGGAGCGGGCCGGCATCTCCAAGGTGGAGATCGAGCGCACCCGTGACCGCGTACGTGTCGACGTGCACACCGCACGTCCCGGCATCGTCATCGGCCGCCGCGGCGCCGAGGCCGACAGGCTCCGGGGCAACCTGGAGAAGCTGACCGGCAAGCAGATCCAGTTCAACATCCTCGAGGTCAAGAACCCCGAGACGGATGCGCAGCTGGTGGCCCAGGCCGTCGCCGAGCAGCTGTCCTCCCGCGTCTCCTTCCGTCGTGCGATGCGCAAGAGCATGCAGACGACGATGAAGGCCGGCGCGAAGGGCATCAAGATCCAGTGCGGTGGCCGCCTCGGCGGCGCCGAGATGTCCCGCTCGGAGTTCTACCGCGAGGGCCGCGTGCCCCTGCACACGCTCCGCGCGAACGTCGACTACGGCTTCTTCGAGGCCAGGACCACCTTCGGCCGCATCGGCGTGAAGGTCTGGATCTACAAGGGTGACGTCAAGAACATCGCCGAGGTCCGCGCCGAGAACGCCGCCGCCCGTGCGGGCAACCGCCCGTCGCGCGGTGGTGGTGGCAGCGACCGCCCCCGTCGTGGTGGCGAGCGCGGAGGCCGCGGCCGCAAGCCGCAGCAGCAGAGCGGTTCCGCCGAGGCCCCCAAGGCCGAGAGCGTGACTCCCGCCGCTGCGGCAGCAGAGCCCGGCGCTGCCGGGAAGGAGGGCTGACGCCATGCTTATCCCGCGCAGGGTCAAGCACCGTAAGCAGCACCACCCGAAGCGCACGGGCATGGCCAAGGGTGGCACCGAAGTCTCGTTCGGTGAGTACGGCATCCAGGCCGTCACTGCCGCGTACGTGACGAACAGGCAGATCGAGGCAGCTCGTATCTCCATGACTCGTCACATCAAGCGTGGCGGCAAGGTCTGGATCAACATCTACCCGGACCGCCCGCTGACGAAGAAGCCCGCCGAGACCCGCATGGGTTCCGGTAAGGGTTCTCCGGAGTGGTGGGTCGCGAACGTCAAGCCGGGGCGCGTGATGTTCGAGCTGTCCTACCCGAACGAGAAGATTGCCAAGGAGGCGCTCACCCGCGCCGCCCACAAGCTTCCGATGAAGTGCCGGATCGTTCGGCGCGAGGCAGGTGAGTCGTGATGGCGGCCGGGACGAAGGCCTCCGAGCTGCGTGAGCTGGGCGACGAGGAGCTTCTCGGAAAGCTTCGCGAGTCCAAGGAAGAGCTGTTCAACCTCCGCTTCCAGGCGGCGACCGGGCAGTTGGAGAACCACGGTCGGCTGAAGGCCGTCCGCAAGGACATCGCCCGGATCTACACCCTGATGCGTGAGCGTGAGCTGGGCATCGAGACGGTGGAGAGCGCCTGATGAGCGAGACGAATGTGACTGAGAAGACGCAGGACCGCGGTTTCCGCAAGACCCGCGAGGGTCTGGTCGTCAGCGACAAGATGGACAAGACCGTCGTCGTCGCCGTCGAGGACCGCGTCAAGCACGCGCTGTACGGCAAGGTCATCCGCCGTACCAACAAGCTCAAGGCACACGACGAGCAGAACGCCGCCGGGGTCGGTGACCGCGTACTCCTCATGGAGACCCGGCCGCTGTCCGCGACCAAGCGCTGGCGCGTCGTCGAGGTCCTTGAGAAGGCGAAGTAAGCAGTTCCGGAACGGAATTGGCTTGGCAATCAGCCTGGGGACCCCCAGGACAGTTCCGCCAGGCTCGGCAGGGCACGCCCCGCGCGGGTGTGACCCTGCCGGGAACCGGCAGACGATCAGGAGATAGACGTGATCCAGCAGGAGTCCCGGCTGCGCGTCGCCGACAACACGGGTGCGAAGGAAATCCTCACCATCCGTGTGCTCGGCGGCTCGGGCCGGCGCTACGCGGGCGTCGGTGACGTCATCGTCGCTACCGTCAAGGACGCGATCCCGGGCGGGAACGTGAAGAAGGGCGACATCGTCAAGGCCGTCATCGTGCGCACCGTCAAGGAGCGCCGCCGGCCCGACGGCTCGTACATCCGCTTCGACGAGAACGCCGCGGTCATCCTCAAGAACGACGGCGACCCCCGCGGCACCCGCATCTTCGGCCCCGTGGGCCGGGAGCTGCGCGAGAAGAAGTTCATGAAGATCATCTCGCTCGCGCCGGAGGTGCTGTGACGATGAAGATCAAGAAGGGTGACCTGGTCCAGGTCATCACCGGCAAGGACAAGGGCAAGCAGGGCAAGGTCATCGTGGCCTACCCCCGCGAGGACCGCGTCCTGGTCGAGGGTGTCAACCGGGTCAAGAAGCACACCAAGGCCGGCCAGACCGCTCGTGGTTCGAAGACGGGCGGCATCGTGACGACCGAGGCTCCGGTCCACGTGAGCAACGTGCAGCTCGTGGTGGAGAAGGACGGCAAGAAGGTCGTCACCCGTGTCGGATACCGCTTCGATGACGACGGCAACAAGATCCGCGTTGCCAAGCGGACCGGTGAGGACATCTGATGACTGCCACCACTGAAGCACCGCGCCTCAAGCAGCGCTACCGCTCCGAGATCAAGGGCAAGCTGCACGACGAGTTCAAGTACGAGAACGTCATGCAGGTGCCCGGTCTCACCAAGATCGTGGTCAACATGGGTGTGGGCGACGCCGCCCGCGACTCCAAGTTGATGGACGGTGCCATCCGGGACCTCACCACGATCACCGGCCAGAAGCCGGCGGTGACCAAGGCCCGCAAGTCCATCGCGCAGTTCAAGCTGCGCGAGGGCATGCCGATCGGCGCGCACGTGACGCTGCGCGGCGACCGGATGTGGGAGTTCCTGGACCGCCTGCTGTCCCTCGCACTGCCGCGCATCCGCGACTTCCGCGGCCTGTCGCAGAAGCAGTTCGACGGGAGGGGCAACTACACCTTCGGTCTCACGGAGCAGGTCATGTTCCACGAGATCGACCAGGACAAGATCGACCGGGTCCGGGGCATGGACATCACCGTGGTCACCACGGCGACCACCGACGACGAAGGGCGCGCCCTTCTCCGTCACCTCGGCTTCCCGTTCAAGGAGAACTGACCATGGCTAAGAAGGCTCTGATCTCCAAGGCGAGCCGTAAGCCGAAGTTCGCTGTCCGCGCGTACACGCGTTGCCAGCGCTGCGGCCGGCCGCACTCCGTCTACCGCAAGTTCGGCCTGTGCCGCGTGTGCCTTCGCCAGATGGCGCACCGTGGCGAGCTGCCGGGCGTGACCAAGAGCTCCTGGTAACCCGTCGCCCGCCCTTCGCGAGGAGGGCGAGCGAATACGGGCCAGCCAGGACTCTCGGTAAGAGCATCAAGGCCGGACGGGTGTCCACCGCACACCGCCGAGGTGTGCGGCCGGCCGCCCGCCGTCCGTGACCGTCTTACTACGCCGTAGGTCCCCGCGCCCCACCTGTCCTGTCCCTGTACAGGGAGAAGGAGGGCGCATACAGGAAACCCCGGCGAGAGAGGCCGAAGGCCATCACATGACAATGACCGATCCGATCGCGGACATGCTGACGCGTCTGCGTAACGCGAACTCGGCGTACCACGACTCCGTCGCGATGCCGCACAGCAAGATCAAGTCGCACATCGCGGAGATCCTCCAGCAGGAGGGCTACATCACCGGCTGGAAGACCGAGGAGGCCCAGGTCGGCAAGAGCCTCGTGCTCGAGCTGAAGTTCGGCCCCAACCGCGAGCGCTCGATCGCCGGCATCAAGCGGATCTCGAAGCCGGGCCTGCGGGTCTACGCGAAGTCCACCAACCTGCCGAAGGTGCTCGGTGGCCTGGGAGTGGCGATCATCTCCACCTCCCACGGGCTGCTCACCGGCCAGCAGGCACAGAAGAAGGGCGTGGGCGGGGAAGTCCTCGCCTACGTCTGGTAACGGAAGGGAACGGAGGTAAAGCAATGTCGCGTATCGGCAAGCTCCCCATCCAGGTTCCCGCCGGTGTGGACGTCACCATCGATGGCCAGGCGGTCGCCGTGAAGGGCCCCAAGGGTTCCCTTTCGCACACCGTTGCCGCGCCCATCGAGATCGTGAAGGGCGAGGACGGCGCGCTGGTCGTCTCGCGTCCCAACGACGAGAGCCGGAACAGGGCCCTGCACGGTCTGTCCCGCACGCTGGTGGCGAACATGATCACTGGCGTGACCAACGGATTCAGCAAGGACCTCGAGATCAGCGGCGTGGGTTACCGCGTCCAGGCGAAGGGCTCCAACCTGGAGTTCTCGCTGGGCTACAGCCACCCGATCCTGGTCGAGGCGCCGGAAGGCATCTCGTTCAAGGTCGAGTCGCCGACCAAGTTCTCGGTCGAGGGCATCGACAAGCAGAAGGTCGGCGAGGTCGCCGCCAACATCCGCAAGCTCCGCCGCCCGGACCCGTACAAGGCCAAGGGCGTGAAGTACGCGGGCGAGACCATCCGCCGCAAGGTCGGAAAGGCTGGTAAGTAAGCCATGGCATACGGCGTGAAGATCGCTAAGGGCGACGCCTACAAGCGCGCCGCCGCCAAGCGCCGTCACATCCGCATCCGCAAGAAGGTCTCGGGCACCCCCGCCCGTCCCCGTCTTGTGGTGACGCGCTCGAACCGCCACATGGTCGCCCAGGTCGTGGACGACCTGGCGGGCCACACGGTGGCCTCGGCGTCGTCGCTGGACGCGTCGATCCGCGGTGGTGACGGCGACAAGAGCGCGCAGGCCAAGCAGGTGGGCGCACTCGTTGCCGAGCGTGCGAAGGCCGCGGGTGTGGAGACCGTCGTGTTCGACCGCGGCGGCAACAAGTACGCAGGGCGGATTGCCGCTCTGGCTGACGCCGCCCGTGAGGCCGGGCTCAAGTTCTGAGTGCGGTTCCTGCGCAGCGGACGTAAACGAGAGAGGTAATTCCAATGGCTGGACCCCAGCGCCGCGGTGGCGGCGCCGGTGGCGGCGAGCGTCGGGACCGCAAGGGCCGGGATGGCGGCGCCGCCGCCGAGAAGACCGCGTACGTTGAGCGCGTTGTCGCGATCAACCGCGTGGCCAAGGTAGTCAAGGGTGGACGTCGCTTCAGCTTCACCGCGCTCGTCGTGGTGGGCGACGGTGACGGCACCGTGGGTGTCGGATACGGCAAGGCCAAGGAGGTGCCGGCCGCCATCGCCAAGGGTGTGGAGGAGGCCAAGAAGCACTTCTTCAAGGTCCCCCGCATCCAGGGCACCATCCCCCACCCGATCCAGGGTGAGGAAGCCGCGGGTGTCGTGCTGCTCAAGCCGGCTTCGCCCGGTACCGGTGTGATCGCCGGTGGCCCGGTGCGTGCCGTGCTGGAGTGCGCGGGCATCCACGACGTGCTCAGCAAGTCGCTCGGCTCCGCCAACCCGATCAACATCGTGCACGCCACGCGTGCGGCTCTGCAGGGCCTTCAGCGCCCCGAGGAGATCGCCGCCCGCCGTGGCCTGCCGCTCGAGGACGTGGCGCCCGCCGCTCTGCTGCGGGCACGTGCCGGGGTGAGTGCGTAATGGCTCGCCTGAAGATCACGCAGACGCGTTCTGTCATCGGTACGAAGCAGAACCACCGGGACACCCTGCGGACGCTCGGACTGAAGAGGGTCCGCGACGTGTCCGTACGCGAGGACCGTCCTGAGGTGCGCGGCATGGTGCAGACCGTGCGGCACCTCGTCACGGTCGAGGAGGTCGACTGAGATGGCGGAGAGCAACCCGCTGAAGGTCCACAACCTCCGGCCGGCTCCGGGCGCCAAGACCGCGAAGACCCGCGTGGGTCGTGGTGAGGCGTCCAAGGGCAAGACCGCCGGACGTGGCACCAAGGGCACCAAGGCCCGTTACCAGGTTCCGGAGAACTTCGAGGGCGGGCAGATGCCGCTGCACATGCGGCTGCCCAAGCTCAGGGGCTTCCGTAACCCTGCCCACAAGCAGTTCCAGGTCGTGAACCTGGACAAGCTGGCCGAGCTGTACCCCAAGGGGGGCGAGGTCACGGTGGCCGATCTGGTCGCCAAGGGCGCCGTTCGCAAGAACGAGCTCGTCAAGGTGCTCGGCACCGGCGAGATCTCCGTGGCTCTGACGGTGACCGTCAACAAGGTCTCCGGCTCCGCCAAGGAGAAGATCACCGCTGCCGGCGGCACCGTCACCGAGCTCGGCTGAGTTCGTTGACTGACTGGCCGGGGACGTCCCAACGGGGCGTCCCCGGTCCGTCGTTCCACGGCGGGCACCGTCGCCGGTAAGGTGGCGGGCACTGTTGGTATCTGTCGACCCCAAGACCGTCACCTCTCGCGCGAGACGCGGGGGGCGCAGGAGGCACCGTGCTCACCGCGTTCGCCCGGGCGTTCCAGACGCCCGACCTGCGAAAGAAGCTGTTGTTCACGCTCGGCATCGTGGTGCTCTTCCGGTTGGGGCAGCACGTTCCGGTGCCGGGTGTCAGCTTTGAGAATGTCAACCAGTGCATGAACGAGGCCAAGGGGAGTCAGGGCCTCTTCGGGCTGGTCAATATGTTCAGCGGTGGCGCACTGCTGCAGTTGACCGTTTTGGCGCTCGGCATCATGCCGTACATCACAGCGAGCATCATTCTTCAGCTGCTGGTCGTGGTCATTCCGCGGCTCGAGGCTCTGAAGAAGGAGGGCCAGGCCGGCCAGGCCAAGATCACGCAGTACACGCGTTATCTCACGGTCGCGCTCTCGATCCTGCAGGCGACCGGCCTTGTGGCCACCGCCCGCAGTGGCACCCTCTTCCCGCAGTGCCAGGTCCGTGACCAGATCATCCCGGACCAGTCGATCTTCACCACCGTCACGATGGTGATCTGCATGACTGCCGGCAGCGCGCTGATCATGTGGCTCGGTGAGCTCATCACCGACCGCGGCATCGGCAACGGCATGTCCATCCTGATGTTCATCTCGATCGCCGCCGGCTTCCCCGGCGCGCTGTGGGCCATCAAGAAGCAGGGCAAGCTCGCAGACGGCTGGATCGAGTTCGGTGCGGTGATCATCAGCGGCCTCGCCATGGTCGCGCTGGTGGTTCTGGTGGAGCAGGCGCAGCGCCGCGTTCCTGTGCAGTACGCGAAGCGGATGATCGGGCGCCGCAGTTACGGCGGTACGTCGACCTACATTCCGCTGAAGGTCAATCAGGCCGGTGTGATTCCCGTCATCTTCGCGTCGTCGCTGCTCTACATTCCTGCGCTCATCGTTCAGTTCAGCGGCTCTCAGGCCGGCTGGGCGCAGTGGATCCAGGCGCACTTCGTGAAGGGTGACCACCCGATTTACATCGTCACGTACTTCGTGCTGATCGTCTTCTTCGCGTTCTTCTACGTGGCGATCTCCTTCAACCCCGAAGAAGTTGCCGACAACATGAAGAAGTATGGTGGCTTCATCCCGGGCATCCGGGCAGGTCGGCCCACTGCGGAGTACCTGAGCTATGTGCTGAACCGCATCACATGGCCGGGTGCGATGTACCTCGGGTTGATCGCTCTGGTGCCGACCGTCGCGCTGATCGCGTTCGGTGCTCAGCAGAACTTCCCGTTCGGCGGGACGAGCATTCTGATCATCGTGGGCGTCGGGCTCGAGACCGTGAAGCAGATCGAGAGCCAGCTTCAGCAGCGCAATTACGAAGGGTTCCTCCGCTGATGCGTATCGTCCTCGTCGGACCGCCGGGCGCGGGTAAGGGAACGCAGGCCGCGCTCCTGTCCAAGAACCTGTCGATTCCGCACATCTCCACGGGTGACATCTTCCGCGCGAACATCAGCCAGGGCACTCCGCTCGGGCAGCAGGCGCAGGAGTACATGCGGGCGGGTCAGCTCGTGCCCGACGAGGTCACGATCGGCATGGCGAAGGACAGGATGGACGAGCCGGACGCCGCGAACGGCTTCCTGCTCGACGGCTTCCCCCGCAACATCGCGCAGGCCGAGGCGCTGGACGGGGTCCTGGAGGAGAGGGGCCAGCGGCTCGACGCCGTACTGGACCTGGAGGTCCCCGAGGAGGAGGTCGTCAAGCGGATCGCGGGCCGTCGCATCTGCCGGAGCGACAGCAGCCACGTCTTCCACGCGGAGTACAGCGCCCCGAAGCGGGACGGTGTGTGCGACGTGTGCGGCGGCGAGCTGTACCAGCGTGACGACGACCGTGAGGAGACCGTCCGCAAGCGGCTGGCGGTCTACCACAGCGAGACCGAACCGATCATCGACCATTACAAGCGTCAGGACCTCGTGACCACCATCTCGGCGCTGGGCGAGGTCAGTGAGGTGACCGAGCGTTCCATGCGGGCTCTCGAGACCGCGAGGGATTCGGTCGCCGACTGACGAAGAGCGGTTCGGAACGGGCTTCGTATGCGGTCGCGGTACCCGGCAGGGTCCGCGGCCGCAGGCTTGTACGGCACACTGAGTGAAGCGGGGGTGCCGACCTCCCGCAGCACTACCCACGGCCCGGTGCGCCGGCCGTGGTCATCCCTTTGAGTACCCGTCGAGGAAGGCACCGCCGCATGGTGGAGATCAAGACCCCGGAGCAGATCGCGAAGATGCGCGAGGCGGGCCTGGTCGTTGCGGCGATGCACCAGGCCTGCAGTGCGGCCGCGGTGCCCGGCGCCAGCACGAAGGACCTGGACGAGGTCGCCGCGAAGGTCCTCGCCGACCACGGCGCCAAGCCCAATTTCCTTGGATACGGCGGCTTCCCCGGCAACATCTGCACGTCCGTGAACGAGATCGTCGTGCACGGCATCCCCGACAGGCAGACCGTCCTGAAGGACGGCGATCTCCTGTCCATCGACGCCGGCGCGATCATCGACGGCTGGCACGGCGACGCCGCGATCACCGTCTTCGTGGGCGAAGGGCACCCGGTCGAGCTGCATGAGCTGAGCCGCGTCACCGAGGAGTCCATGTGGGCGGGCATCGCCGCCGTGCGCAAGGGCAACCGGCTCGTGGACGTCTCCCGGTCGATCGAGGGCTACATCCGGCGCCAGCCGCGTCCGGCCTCCGGCTCGTACGGCATCGTCGAGGACTACGGCGGGCACGGCATCGGATCCCAGATGCACATGGACCCCCACCTGCTGAACTACGTCGACCGCCGCCGTGGCCGCGGGCCGAAGCTGGTGCCGGGACTGTGCCTGGCCATCGAGCCGATGGTGACGCTGGGCACCCCCAAGACGCACGTGCTCTCGGACGACTGGACGGTCAAGACGAACGACGGCACCTGGTCGAGCCACTGGGAGCACTCGGTGGCCCTCACCGAGGAGGGGCCGCTCGTGCTGACCGCGCCGGACGGCGGCAAGGCGAAGCTCGCCGAGCTGGGGATCACCGCCGCACCCGATCCGCTCGCCTGACGCCCACACTGCGCTCAGTCCCGGCGTTCGGCCGCTCTCGCAAGGCGGCGTGCTCGTGCCGACTTCGTCCGCGCGAGCATAACGATCTTGATAGCCGGGGAGACTACCCGAATTCGTCTTTGCGGGACGCGTACCGTAGACTGGCTCGTCGGTCCCGGGGTATTTCTATGCCCGGGATCACCCCAGGTAGCCGATCCCGGAAGGTGAAGCGCTAGAGCATGGCCAAAAAACAAGGGGCCATCGAGATCGAGGGCACGGTCGTCGAATCTCTGCCGAATGCGATGTTCAAGGTGGAGCTTCAGAACGGGCACCAGGTTCTCGCGCACATCAGCGGCAAGATGCGGATGCACTACATCCGTATCCTTCCCGACGACCGGGTCGTGGTGGAGCTCTCTCCGTACGACCTGACCCGCGGGCGGATCGTCTACCGCTACAAGTAGCTCGACAGATCGAGCCGTTGTCCCATGTCCGTGGGGCGGCGGCCTGACCCGGAGAACCTCATCCATGAAGGTCAAGCCGAGCGTCAAGAAGATCTGCGACAAGTGCAAGGTGATCCGCCGTCACGGCCGGGTCATGGTCATCTGCGACAACCTGCGCCACAAGCAGCGCCAGGGCTGACGCAAACAGGACCGCGAACCTTCGCACAGATCGCACTCTTCGCGCGACGCAAGTGAAAAGTACATACGCAGACGCCCGACCCCCCGCCTGGTCATTCTTGTCGGTGGGGACGACACCCTCGGTCGGAGGCCGGGGACCCTGCTCACGGGTGTGTGTACGGCACGGTCCGTACGGCACACAGCAGGGGACGGCGCTGCGGCAGACCTCCGCAAAGCAATCAGGAGCCCAAGGAATGGCACGCCTCGCAGGCGTCGACCTCCCGCGCGAGAAGCGCGTCGAGGTCGCCCTCACCTACGTCTTCGGCATCGGTCGAACCCTTGCCCAGCGGACTCTGGGTGAGACCGGCGTCAACCCCGACACCCGCGTGCGGGATCTGGCCGAGGAGGACCTCGTCAAGATCCGCGAATACGTGGACAACAATCTCCAGGTCGAGGGTGACCTCCGCCGTGAGATCCAGGCCGACATCCGCCGCAAGGTCGAGATCGGCTGCTACGAGGGACTGCGGCACCGCCGCGGCCTCCCCGTCCACGGCCAGCGCACCAAGACCAACGCCCGCACCCGCAAGGGCCCGCGTCGCGCGATCGCCGGCAAGAAGAAGCCGGGCAAGAAGTAGTCCGCACCGGACACGCTGCAAGCGGTCCGTGTTGCAGGACCGACGACCTCCACAGGAGTAAATCCATATGCCTCCGAAGGGCCGTACGGCCGGCGCCAAGAAGGTGCGCCGCAAGGACAAGAAGAACGTCCCCGCCGGACACGCGCACATCAAGAGCACGTTCAACAACACCATCGTTTCGATCACCGACCCGACCGGCAACGTGATCTCCTGGGCCTCCGCCGGCCACGTCGGCTTCAAGGGTTCCCGGAAGTCGACGCCGTTCGCCGCGCAGATGGCCGCCGAGAACGCGGCCCGCCGCGCTCAGGAGCACGGCATGCGCAAGGTCGACGTCTTCGTGAAGGGCCCCGGCTCCGGTCGTGAGACCGCGATCCGTTCCCTCCAGGCCACGGGCCTCGAGGTCGGCTCCATCCAGGACGTCACCCCGACCCCGCACAACGGCTGCCGCCCGCCGAAGCGCCGCCGAGTCTGACCAGCTGAAACAGGAGAACTGAGACATGGCGCGTTACACCGGGGCCGACTGCAAGCGTTGCCGTCGGGAGAAGCAGAAGCTCTTCCTCAAGGGAGCTAAGTGCGAGAGCGCGAAGTGCCCGATCGAGATCCGTCCTTACCCCCCGGGTGAGCACGGTCGCGGGCGCACCAAGGACTCCGAGTACCTGCTGCAGAAGCGCGAGAAGCAGAAGGCAGCGCGTATCTACGGCGTCCTGGAGAAGCAGTTCCGCGGGTACTACAACGAGGCCAACCGCCTGCAGGGCAAGACCGGCGACAACCTGCTGCGGATCCTCGAGACCCGTCTGGACAACGTGGTCTACCGGGCAGGCTTCGCCAAGTCCCGCGACCATGCCCGTCAGCTGGTCCGGCACGGGCACATCACTGTCAACGGGCGCAAGACCGACATCCCGTCGGCCCGCGTGTCCGTGAGTGACATCGTCGAGGTCCGCGAGTCCTCCCGTAGCCTGACGCCTTTCCAGGTGGCGGCTGCGGAGGCCGGCGAGAAGACGGTTCCGGCCTGGCTGGAGTCCATCCCGTCGAAGTTGCGGATCCTCGTCCATTCGCTGCCCGAGCGCCAGGTGATCGACACCCAGGTGCAGGAGCAGTTGATCGTCGAGCTGTACTCGAAGTGATTCGAGTGCGGTCCGGCTGCTGATCCCGAACTCTGTTCGGGGCAGCTGTTCAAGTGGGGTGGGTGGTACGGCACTCGGATGTGCCGTGCCGCCCGTACCCTGTCAGTACGGCATCAAATAGCGGTTGCCGAAGACTGGAGGCATCACCACATGCTGATCGCTCAGCGCCCGTCCCTGACCGAAGAGGTCGTCGACGAATTCCGCTCACGGTTCGTTATCGAGCCGCTGGAGCCGGGTTTCGGATACACCCTCGGTAACTCCCTGCGTCGCACGCTCCTCTCCTCGATCCCCGGCGCTGCTGTCACCAGCATCCGGATCGACGGTGTTCTGCACGAGTTCACGACCGTGCCGGGCGTCAAGGAGGACGTCACCGACCTCATCCTCAACATCAAGTCCCTGGTCGTCTCCTCGGAGCACGACGAGCCGGTCGTGATGTACCTGCGCAAGCAGGGCCCCGGCCTGGTCACCGCGGCGGACATCGCCCCGCCGGCCGGTGTCGAGGTGCACAACCCCGACCTGGTCCTGGCCACGCTCAACGGCAAGGGCAAGCTGGAGATGGAGCTGACGGTCGAGCGCGGCCGCGGCTACGTCTCCGCCGTGCAGAACAAGCAGATGGGCCAGGAGATCGGGCGCATCCCGGTCGACTCCATCTACTCGCCGGTGCTCAAGGTCACGTACAAGGTCGAGGCGACCCGTGTCGAGCAGCGCACCGACTTCGACAAGCTGATCGTCGACGTCGAGACCAAGCAGGCCATGCGGCCGCGCGACGCCATGGCCTCGGCCGGCAAGACTCTGGTCGAGCTCTTCGGCCTGGCCCGCGAGCTGAACGTCGACGCCGAGGGCATCGACATGGGTCCGTCCCCGACGGACGCCGCGCTCGCCGCCGATCTGGCGCTGCCGATCGAGGAGCTGGAGCTCACGGTCCGCTCCTACAACTGCCTCAAGCGCGAGGGCATCCACTCCGTGGGTGAGCTCGTGGCGCGTTCCGAGGCGGACCTGCTCGACATCCGCAACTTCGGCGCGAAGTCGATCGACGAGGTGAAGGCGAAGCTCGCCGGAATGGGCCTCGCCCTGAAGGACAGCCCGCCCGGATTCGACCCGACGGCCGCCGCGGACGCCTTCGGCGCCGAGGACGACACGGACGCCGGCTTCGTCGAGACCGAGCAGTACTGAGCCTCGCCGAGCGGTTCTGATCCACGGGGTCCCACCGCGGCCCCGTTGCCCCGGCCGGGAATCCGCCCGGCCGGGCTCCCTCTCGCCCTGGCGGGCCTGGGGGAACCACATCCCGGTACCTGATACGGCCGGAACTGTCACTGGTACCTGATACGGCCGGTGCAGGAACACAGAAGGAGAAGCACGATGCCGAAGCCCACCAAGGGTGCCCGCATGGGCGGCAGCGCCGCGCACCAGAAGGCGATGCTGGCGAACCTCGCCACGAACCTTTTCGAGTACGGGCGCATCACCACCACGGAGGCGCGGGCACGTCGGCTGCGTCCCGTCGCGGAGCGTCTGATCACCAAGGCGAAGAAGGGCGACCTGCACAACCGTCGCCAGGTCATGCGCACGGTGGCGGACAAGAGCGTGGTCCACACCCTCTTCACCGAGATCGGTCCCCGCTACGAGAACCGGCCGGGTGGCTACACCCGCATCACCAAGATCGGTAACCGCCGTGGCGACAACGCGCCCATGGCCGTGATCGAGCTGGTGGAGGCCCTCACCGTGCAGCAGCAGGCTGTCGGCGAGGCCGAGGCCGCGACCAAGCGGACGGCGAAGGAGGCCCCGGCCAAGAAGGCACCGGCGAAGAAGGCCGAGGGCGACGAGGCGGCTGCCGGCGAGAAGAAGGCCACAGCCAAGAAGGCGCCTGCCAAGAAGGCCGAGGACGACGAGGCCGCTGACGGCGAGAAGAAGGCAGCTGCCAAGAAGGCTCCGGCCAAGAAGGCACCTGCCAAGAAGACCGCCGCCAAGAAGGCCACCGCGAAGAAGGAGTCCGAGGCAACGGCCAAGACCGATGCCAAGTCCGAGGCCGAGGGCGGCGAGTCCGCGGCCGGGGAGTCGAAGGACGCCTGACACTCGTGGAGCTCTGAGCGGGCCCGTTCCCTTCGGGGAGCGGGCCTGTTCGTTCTTCATCGGGAGAGGAACGGGAGGATCGGCTGCGTGACGGATGGGACGTACGGGACGGACGCGGTGGAGCCCGGCAAGGTACGGGTGCGGCTCGACCTGAGCTACGACGGCAAGGACTTCTCCGGCTGGGCCCGGCAGCGGAGCCGGCGGACCGTGCAGCAGGAGCTGGAGGACGCGATCCGCGTGGTGCTGCGCCTCGGGCAGCAGGACGAGGCCGTGCCGGTGGATCTGACCGTCGCCGGCCGTACGGACGCCGGTGTGCACGCGCGGGGTCAGGTCGCACACGTCGACCTGCCTGAGGAGGTATGGGCCGAGCACAGCGGGCAGTTGCTGCGGCGCCTCGCCGGGCGACTGCCGATGGATGTGCGCGTGTGGCGGGTGTCAGCGGCGCCGCCGCACTTCAACGCCCGCTTCTCCGCGATCTGGCGGCGCTACACGTACCGGGTGAGCGACCATCCCGGCGGCGTCGACCCGCTGCTGCGCTCGCACGTGCTCTGGCACAACTGGCCGCTCGACGTCGACGCGATGAACGCCGCTGCCGGGCATCTGCTCGGAGAGCACGACTTCGCCGCGTACTGCAAGCGGCGCGACGGCGCGACCACCATCCGCACGCTGCAGCAGCTGCACTGGGAACGGCACGACGACGGCGTGCTGGAGGCGACGGTCAAGGCAGACGCCTTCTGCCACAACATGGTGCGCTCGCTGGTGGGAGCGATGCTCTTCGTCGGTGACGGGCACAGGCCCCCGAAGTGGCCGGGGGAGGTGCTGGCCGGGCAGGTACGGGACTCCGCGGTCCACGTCGTGCGGCCGCACGGGCTGACCCTGGAAGAGGTCGGCTATCCACCGGACGAGGAGCTGGCGGCGCGCAACCTCGCGGCGCGCACCAGGCGTTCACTGCCTGCTGGGGGCACCTCCCCGGCGGCAGCCGGGGGAGGCGCGGCCGCAGCTGCGAGCTGCTGCTGAACGGCCGCCGGCGGCTTGCCTCTTCGGCCGTCCGCTACTCCTCGGGCGAGGCACCGACGGCGGCCGCCGCCTGCTCCTTGCCGCGCTTGAGGATCCGGGCGTAGGCGTACGTGGAACCGTCGCGGCCCGCCTGCTCCGCCTTGGTGTCGGCGGCGGTGGAGGGCTTGCCGTTGGTGCGTCCCGAGATCGTGAAGTAGGCGTACCGGCCGAAGGAGTTGGCAGTCGTACGGCAGGTGACCGTGCGGCAGAAGTCGGGGACGCCCCCGCCCTTCAGGGCGACGAGGTTCGGCTTGTACTGCTTCTTCACCTTGGCCGCGGTCCTGGCGTCGTCGAAGACCGCGATCCCGACCGTGACGCCGAGCTCGCCGCGCGTGTAGGTGGCCCGGAAGAGGCTCTCGCAGCCGTTCTTGCTGAGCACCGGGCCGAGACCGGCGTGGGCCGCGTCGGTGCAGCCCTTGCTCGCATCGGTCGAAGCGCGCTTGTACGGACGCCCGTTGATGCTGACGCGCTTGGACGGGAAGAGCGTGCCGACGGTGAGCGGGGCCTTGTCGCGCTTGGCGTCGGAGATGAAGTCCCGGGGCGGTGGAGGGGGCGGCGGCTCGTCCTTGAACGTCGGGTCCGGCTGGCCCGCGGTGCTCGACGGCAGATCCTCGGGGGTCGGGAGGGTCTCCGACGGCTTGTCGGAAGCGCTGCCGCCGCTACCCCCCTCGTTCATGACCGCGACAGCGACGATGCCGGCCACGACGACCGTGGCGAGCGCACCCGCACCCGCGATCATCCAGCGGCGCTTGCGCGTGCGGTCCCGCTCCGTCTCGTCGGCGAGCGCGGCCCAGTCGGGAGTGGAAGAACCGCCCGGACCCTCGCCGGGTCCACCCTGCCCAAAGCTCATGGGCGCATCATATTCGTTTGGTTGCGGGTGATTGCCAGCGCGAGTATGAGCCCATGGGCCATCTCGAAGTCGCGCATCTCGAGTACTTCCTCCCTGACGGGCGGGCGTTGCTGTCCGACGTCTCGTTCCGGGTCGGAGACGGTGCCGCCGTTGCGCTGGTGGGCCCGAACGGGGCCGGGAAGACGACGCTCCTGCGCCTGATCTCGGGCGAACTGCAGGCGGACGGCGGCACGGTGACGTCCAGCGGCGGACTGGGCATCATGCCGCAGTTCATCGGCGCGGACACGGGGACGAACGGTGAACGGACCGTGCGGGACCTGCTGGTGTCCGTGTCACCGCCCCCGGTCCGCCGCGCCGCCGAGGAGGTGGACGCCGCCGAACTGGCCGTCATGGAGGCGGACTCGGACGACGAGGACACGCAACTGCGGTACGCGCAGGCCCTCGCCGACTGGGCCGAGGTGCAGGGCTACGAGGCCGAGACGCTGTGGGACAAGTGCACAACCGCCGCGCTCGGTACGCCCTTTGAGAAGGCGCGGTGGCGCACGCTGAGCACTCTCTCCGGCGGCGAGCAGAAGCGCCTGGTGCTGGAGGCACTGCTGCGCGGCACCGACGAGGTGCTGCTCCTGGACGAGCCCGACAACTATCTCGACGTCCCTGGCAAGCGGTGGCTGGAGCAACGCCTCAAGGAGACCCGCAAGACGGTGCTGTTCATCTCCCACGACCGTGAACTGCTGGCCCGTGCCGCGCAGAAGATCGTCAGCGTGGAACCGAGCCCGGCGGGTTCCGAAGTGTGGGTGCACGGCGGGGGGTTCGGCAGCTATCACGAGGCGCGGCGGGAACGGTTCGCACGCTTCGAGGAGCTGCGCCGCCGATGGGACGAGAAACGCGCCCAGTTGAAGCGGCTGGTGCTGGACCTTCAGCAGTACGCGGCGCGCAGCAGCGAGATGGCCTCCCGGTACCAGGCGGCGAAGACGCGCCTGCGGAAGTTCGAGGAGGCCGGGCCGCCGCCCGAGCCCCCACGCGAGCAGCGCATCGCGATGCGGCTGCGCGGCAGCCGTACCGGCGTGCGCGCGGTGACCTGCGAACAGCTGGAGCTGACCGGGCTGATGAAGCCGTTCAGCCTGGAGGTCTTCTACGGGGACAGGGTCGCGGTGCTGGGCTCGAACGGGTCGGGCAAGTCCCACTTCCTGCGGCTGCTGGCGGGCGGCCCGGACGGTGGATCGGTTGCGCACACGGGCAGTTGGAAGCTGGGCGCGCGTGTCGTGCCGGGGCACTTCGCCCAGACGCACGCCCACCCCGAACTCGCCGGACGCACCCTGCTGGACGTCCTGTGGACGGAGCACGCCAAGGACAGGGGCGCGGCGATGTCCGCGCTGCGCCGCTACGAGATGACCGGACAGGCCGAGCAAACCTTCGAGCGGCTGTCGGGCGGCCAGCAGGCACGCTTCCAGATCCTGCTGCTGGAACTGGAGGGCACGACGGCGCTGCTGCTGGACGAGCCCACCGACAACCTCGACCTGGAGTCGGCGGAGGCGCTGCAGGCCGGACTGGAGGCGTACGAGGGCACGGTGCTGGCCGTGACGCACGACCGCTGGTTCGCGCGGTCCTTCGACCGGTTCCTGGTCTTCGGCGCGGACGGTGTCGTACGGGAGACGCCGGAGGCCGTATGGGACGAGGGGAGGGTCGAGCGCGCCCGCTGAGCGGCCGTCGGACGCACGGGCGAGGCGGCGACGCAGGCGCGGAACGGAAGCGCGGCGTGGGGGCGGAACGGAAGTGCGGCGAGGCGGCTGACGGAGCCCGGGAACGGGAGCCGGGGCCGATCACAGCGCGTGTACGGCCCGCTTTGACCCGTACGGGTGCGCCCCGGTAAGCTGCCGGTTCGTTGTGTGTATTGGCTTGCTCATTCTCACGTGGGAGGGCCTTACACCCGGCCCACCGGCCGATGACCAGCGATCAGCACAAGCGGCTCGCGTCACCGCAGTGCGGTCAAGGCTGTCGTGATCTGCCAGGTGGCCTTGTCAGGACTCTTCCCGTGGCCCCTCCGGGGCATTGGGAGGCCGTCCCCTGGTCCTGCGGGCCCGGGGATACCCCACCTAGAAGAAGCGAAGGCTACGACAGTGCGTACGTACAGCCCCAAGCCCGGCGATGTAAAGCGCCAGTGGCACGTCATCGACGCGCAGGACGTTGTCCTGGGCCGTCTGGCCACCCAGGCCGCCACCCTTCTCCGGGGCAAGCACAAGCCGGTGTACGCGCCTCACGTCGACACCGGTGACTTCGTCGTCATCATCAACGCCGACAAGGTGCACCTGTCCGGCAACAAGCGGACTCAGAAGATGGCCTACCGCCACTCCGGTTACCCGGGTGGTCTGCGGTCCGTCCGCTATGACGAGCTGCTGGAGAAGAACCCCGAGAAGGCCGTGGAGAAGGCCGTCAAGGGCATGCTCCCGAAGAACACCCTGGGCCGCCAGATGCTCTCGAAGCTGAAGGTCTACGCGGGTGACCAGCACCCGCACGGCGCCCAGCAGCCCGTGCCGTTCGAGATCAGCCAGGTCGCGCAGTAAGTCCGGCCACCAACCCGATACAGAGAGAAGTTGAGGAGAACCGTGGCCGAGACCACTGCTGAGACCCCCGTAGAGGGCGTCGAGGAGTACACGACCGAGACCCCCGAGGCGCCGGAGGAGTTCACCTCCGAGTCGCTCGCGTCCCGCTTCGGCGACCCGCAGCCGGCCGCCGGCACCGGGCGCCGCAAGAACGCCGTCGCCCGCGTCCGTATCGTCCCGGGCAGCGGCAAGTGGAAGATCAACGGTCGCACCCTTGAGGGGTACTTCCCCAACAAGGTGCACCAGCAGGAAGTCAACGAGCCCTTCAAGGTGCTCGAGCTGGACGACCGCTACGACGTCGTCGCCCGCATCAACGGTGGCGGCATCTCGGGCCAGGCGGGCGCCCTGCGCCTCGGCGTGGCCCGTGCGCTGAACGAGGCGGACACGGACAACAACCGCGGTCCGCTGAAGAAGGCCGGCTTCCTCACGCGCGACGCTCGTGCCGTCGAGCGCAAGAAGGCCGGTCTGAAGAAGGCCCGCAAGGGCACGCAGTACAGCAAGCGCTGACGCGCCGTACTGGCTGCGCTGTTCACAGCAGCGATACGAACCGCCCCGGGGGTACGAAACCGTGCCCCCGGGGCGTTCGTCTATCAGGAGGACGGACGCGGGGCGGGCCACACGGCGGGTGCACAGGTGCCGGCCGGGACGGCACGCTTCCCGCGTGCACTCGGTATACAACGCGCGGCGACGGGCACCTTTGGTGAGTGCGGGCGGCGCGTGAGCGTGCCGGACGCGGGGGAGTGCGGAAGACCGGGGCGCGGCGGATACCTTGCACGGATGGGGCCGGGCTCGGACCTTCCATACGGACCGGGTGGTGTCCGGTTCGTGTTCGGCTCATATGCGGCTCGTATACAGCTCGTATCCGGCCGGGAGCCGCCCTCGGCCCGGTACGACTCGACTCGACTCGGAGGAACCACAAGTGGGACGACTCTTCGGAACGGACGGTGTGCGCGGTGTCGCCAACGAGGGGCTGACCGCCGAGCTGGCGCTCGGCCTGTCGGTCTCGGCGGCGCATGTGCTCGCTGAAGTGGGCTCGTTCGAGGGCCACCGGCCGGTGGCCGTGGTCGGACGGGACCCACGAGCGTCCGGGGAGTTCCTGGAGGCCGCCGTCGTCGCGGGCCTGGCGGGTGCCGGTGTCGACGTGCTGCGCGTGGGCGTGCTGCCCACCCCGGCCGTCGCCTATCTGACCGGTTCCCTCGGCGCGGACCTCGGCGTGATGCTCTCCGCGAGCCACAACCCCATGCCCGACAACGGCATCAAGTTCTTCGCGCAGGGCGGCCACAAGCTCGCGGACGAGCTGGAGGACCGTATCGAGGCGCTGTACCACGAGCACGGCACGGGCCAGCCCTGGGACCGGCCGACGGGTGCCGCTGTCGGACGCGTCCGCGACTACGACGAGGGCTTCGACAACTACGTGGCCCACCTCGTCGGCGTGCTGCCGAACCGGCTCGACGGGCTGAAAGTGGTCATCGACGGCGCGAACGGCGCGGCCTCCCGCGTGTCCCCGGAGGCGTTCGCGCGCGCCGGTGCCGAAGTGGTCACCATCGGCGCCGATCCGGACGGGCTCAACATCAACGAGAACTGCGGCTCGACCCATCTGGACGGGCTGCGCGCGACCGTCGTGGAGCACGGTGCCGACCTGGGCGTCGCGCACGACGGCGATGCGGACCGCTGCCTTGCCGTCGACGCGGAGGGCGAAGTGATCGACGGCGACCAGATCCTCGCCGTCCTCGCCGTGGCCCTGCGGGACTCCGGGCACCTGCGCAAGGACACCGTGGTGGCCACGGTCATGTCCAACCTCGGCTTCAGGCTCGCGATGGGCCGTGAAGGGATCGAGGTGCTGCAGACGGCGGTCGGCGACCGCTACGTGCTGGAGGAGATGAAGCGCGGCGGATACGCGCTGGGCGGCGAGCAGTCGGGGCACGTGATCGCGCTCGACCACGCCACCACCGGCGACGGCACGCTGACGGGGCTGATGCTCGCCGCCCGCGTCGCCTCCACGGGCAAGTCCCTCTCGGAACTGGCGAGCGTCATGGAGCGCCTGCCGCAGGTGCTGATCAACGTGCGGGACGTGGACAGGAGCCGGGTGAAGACCTCCGGTGAGCTCGCCGCCGCCATCACGGACGCCGAGCGCGAGCTGGGCGCGACCGGCAGGGTGCTGCTGCGTTCGTCCGGTACCGAGCCGCTCGTCCGGGTGATGGTGGAGGCCGCGGACAGCGAGCAGGCCGAGTCCGTCGCGGGCAGGCTGGCCGACGTGGTGAAGAGCTCGCTCGGCTGAGCCTCTGGGCCCCGCAGCGGTCGGCTGCACTTCCTCCTGGGACGGGAACCGCCGGGCGCACACGGCTCGGACGGCACGGTGCTCCGGGCGGTCGGCCAGGGGCCGCCCCCGGTGACGGCCCGCTCAGAGCTTCCGCAGCGAGAGCCGCTCGACCTTGTGGTCCGCCCCCTTGTGGAGCTGCAGCGTCGCTCGTCCGCGCGTGGGCGCGATGTTCTGCCGCAGATTGACCTCGTTGATGGTGCGCCAGGTCCGGCGTGCGTACGCCAGTGCCTCTTCCTCCGTCACCTGCGTGTAGCGGTGGAAGTAGGAGCGCGGGTTCTGGAAGGCCGTCTCCCGCAGCGCGCGGAAGCGGGTCAGGTACCACTGCTCGATGTCGCTCGTGCGGGCGTCGACGTAGACCGAGAAGTCGAAGTGGTCGGAGAGGGCGAGCCGGGGGCGGCCGTCGCGGTCGGGCAGCGGTGGCTGCAGCACGTTCAGCCCCTCGACGATGAGTATGTCGGGCCTCCGTACGGTCAGCCGCTCCCCGGGGACCCGGTCGTAGATGAGGTGCGAGTAGACGGGGGCCGACACCTCGGGCTTGCCGGCCTTGACGTCGGCGACGAAGCGGGTGAGCGCCCGGCGGTCGTAGGACTCGGGGAAGCCCTTGCGCGACATCAGGCCGCGCTCCTCCAACTCGGCCGTGGGGAGCAGGAATCCGTCGGTGGTGACGAGTTCGACGTGCGGGTGCTCGGGCCACCGGGCGAGCAGCGCGCGCAGCAGCCGGGAGACCGTGGACTTCCCCACGGCGACGCTGCCCGCGACGCCGATCACGAACGGGGTGCCGCGCTGCGCGTCCGCGTCGCCGAGGAAGGTGTTCACCGCGGAGCGGAGGCCGTGCGTGGCGGCCACGTAGAGGTTGAGCAGCCGGGAGAGCGGCAGGAAGACCTCGCGCACCTCGTCGAGGTCCACGACGTCACCGAGGCCGCGCAACTCCTCGACCTCGTCCGCGTTCAGGGGGAGCGGCGTGCGTTCGCGCAGCGCGCTCCATTCGGCACGTGAGAGATCCACGTAGGGCTTCGTCGGCACGGGGACCATTCTGCGCCGTATTCATGGCCGGAAACCGGTGTGCCGCCGCGCGGAACTGCCCCGGGAGCGATTGAGAGGGCGGAGCGGGGACATCGGAGGGCTCGGCACGAACCCTCCGTGAAAATAGGATGTGCAGACGGTGTACGCCCGGGGGTTTATGCCGCTACGTTTCCCGTCATGTCCCTCCGCATCGGCCACATGAGCCTGAAGCACCGCATACGAAGAAGACCCGCCCTGGCCCAGGCGCATCCGGACCGGGACTTCGCGGCCCGCATACAGGGCGATCTGGCACTGGACTACCTGCCGGACGAGGACCTGGCCGAGGATCTGACGGAGAGCCTCGACATGTACGTCCTGGGCAGCAAGCCGCGGTGTGAGGAAGCGGAGTACCTGGAGCTGGTCGAGGACGCCATAGAGCGCATCGCACGGGGCCACTGAGCGCCCGTCGGCGCCCGGCCGCGTCCACGCTCTAGGGTGCTCGCATGTGCGGAATCGTTGCGTACACGGGAGGGCGTTCCGCCCTTGCCGTGCTCCTCGAAGGGCTGCGCCTGCTCGAGCGTCCCGATTACGACTCGGCCGGGGTCGCTCTGCTCGTCGACGGCGGACTTGCCGCGGCGAAGAAGGCGGGGACGTTCGGGGACGTGCGCGAAGAGCTGAGAGTGCGTCCGCTGCCCGCCGCCACGACGGGGATCGGGCACATCCGCCGCGCCACGCTCGGACCGCCCACGGACGTCAACGCGCACCCGCACATGGACGATTCGGGACGCGTCGCGGTCGTCCAGAACGGCGACATCGCGGGCCACGAGCAGCTGCGCGCCGAACTCGCCGCCCGCGGCCACGTGTTGGTCTCGGAGACTGACACGGAGGCCGCGGCCCATCTCCTCGCGGAGCACTACTCCTCCAGCGGCGACCCGGCCGAGGCCATGCGCCAGGTCTGCCGGCAGCTCACCGGCAACTTCGCGCTGGTCGCCGTCCACGCCGACGAACCCGAGGTGATCACGGGCGGATGCCGCGGGCTGCCGCTCACGGTCGGCATCGGCGACGGGGAGACGTTCCTGGCGTCCCACGCAGCGGCGTTCGCGCCGCACACAGGCGAAGCGGTCGATGTCGGGGACGGCCGGGTGGTGACGGTGCGGCCCGACGGCGCATGGATCACCGACCTGAACGGGGTTCCCGTGGATCCGCTCCCGTACGACGTGCGCACGGCAGCCGCACGCGAGCCGGACGTGCACGTTGAGCCGGCCGAGGACGAGGCCGTCGGGGGTACCAGGTGATCGTCGGGGTCGGCATCGATGTGGCCGCCGTCGACCGGTTCGGCGAGGCGCTGGAGCGCACCCCGACACTGGCCGAACGGCTCTTCGTGGACGCGGAGTTGTGGCTGCCCGGCGGTGGCAGGCGAGGCGTGGCGTCACTCGCCGCCCGCTTCGCAGCGAAGGAGGCGCTGGCAAAGGCGCTGGGTGCGCCGGGCGGTCTGAGCTGGACCGACGCCGAGGTCGTCCAGGCCGATTCGGGCCAGCCGTCGCTGAGGGTACGGGGAACCGTGGCGGCACGCGCCGAGTCGCTGGGCGTGCGGGGATGGCACCTGTCGCTCTCGCACGACGCGGGCATCGCGTCCGCCGTGGTGATCGCCGAGGGGTGACCTCCGCGGCGTGACCGCCCCCGCGGTGAACCCGGTCAGCGCCCGTCGTCCCCGTGTGGTCCGCACCGCTGGTGCGCCGTCAGACTGGTGGCATGAGGACTGCTTACAGCGTGGAGACCGTACGGGCGGCCGAGCGGGCGCTGATGGAGCGCCTCCCCGACGGTGTGCTGATGCAGCGCGCCGCGGCCGGGCTCGCGGCGACGTGCACGGGAATGCTCGGACGGACGTACGGCAGCCGTGTCGTGCTCCTCGTCGGCAGCGGCGACAACGGCGGCGACGCGCTGTTCGCCGGAGCGCGGCTCGCCCGTCGCGGAGCCGGGGTGAGTGCCGTACTGCTGTCGCCGGAGCGGGTGCACGAGGGCGGCCTCGCGGCGTTGCGCGCGGCCGGGGGGCGTGTACTGGTCGCGCCGGGAGCCGTCGTCGAGGGCGTCGCCGTGCCGGTGGAACCGGTCATCGCAGGTGCGGACCTCGTCGTGGACGGCATCGTCGGGATCGGCGGCAAGGGCGGGCTGCGTCCCGCGGCCGTCGAGCTGATGGAACTTGTGCGCTCGCCGGTGGTGAGCGTGGACCTGCCCAGCGGTGTCGACGCGGACACGGGCGAGGTGACGGGCGTCGCCGTACGGGCCGACGCGACGGTGACGTTCGGCGCGTACAAGCCGGGGCTGCTGCTCGATCCCGCGCGGGAGTACGCAGGGGCGCTGCGCCTGGTCGACATCGGGCTCGGGCCGCTCCTCGAGGGGCGCCCGGCTGCGGAGGCCCTGCAGCACGCGGACGTGAACGGGCTGCTGCCCCGCCCGGGGGCCGAGAGCGACAAGTACCGGCGCGGCGTGGTCGGCGTCGTCGCCGGGTCGGCGCGCTATCCAGGGGCGGCCGTGCTGACCGTGTCGGGGGCGCTGCGCGGCGGCGCGGGAGCCGTGCGCTACGTGGGACCCGCCGCCGACGCCGTGATCGCCCGGCACCCGGAGACGCTGGTGTCCGCGGGCCCGCCGAGCAAGGCCGGACGCGTGCAGGCATGGGCCGTCGGATCGGGTCTGGGGGAGGACCGGGAGCGGCTGGAGGACGTGCTGTCCGCCCACGTGCCGGTGCTCATCGACGCCGACGGGCTGCGGCTGGCGGAGGAGTCGGCGCTGCGCGCCCGCACGGCGCCGACCGTACTGACACCGCACGCCGGTGAGGCCGCCGCGCTGCTCGGCTGGGAGCGCGGCGAGGTCGAGGCGCGCCGACTCGCGGCCGTACGGGAGCTGGCGGACCGTACGGGCGCGACCGTGCTGCTGAAGGGGTCGACGACGGTCGTCGCCGGTCCCGGCGGCGTGCGCGTCAATCCGACCGGCAGCGGCTGGCTGGCGACCGCCGGCACGGGCGATGTGCTCTCGGGGCTGATCGGTTCGCTGCTGGCCGGGGGCCTGGACGCGCTGGACGCGGCCTCCGCCGGGGCGTACGTGCACGGGCTGGCGGGACGGTTCGCACCGCGGCCGGCTGGAGCCTCCGACGTCGCGGACGCGCTGACGGCCGCCTGGCGCGACCTGCTCCGGGACGGCCGGGCCGACGGCAGGCCGGCGGCCTGCTGACGTGTGCTGTCAGCCGAGGGGCTTCTCGCAGAAGTACCCCGCTGGGGGAGCCGCCCAGCGGTAGCTGGGGAGGGTCGTGGTACCGGGGCTCTCCGCGTCGCCGTGACGTTCGTACGGCCGCCGCCCCCCACCAGGTCGCTCCGGGTGCCCAGCCGCATGGTCGTGGCGCCGAGACCCGCGGCGGCGTGTTCGGCGGCGGTGAGCAGCCGGGCTCCATGGCCGTGCCCGCGGGCGCCGGGACGGGGCCAGACCTGCGTCATCTCTGCCGTCTTCGGGGCGAGCCGCGCACCCGGCGGGCCCGCCGTCGGTGACGCCCCGCACGACCAGGAAGACGCCACCCGGTGGTGCCAGGTCCGGCACGGGCATGAGGGCGTACTCCTCGTCGATCTCTGGCGGCACCGGCCAGCGGTAGCTGGGGCAGGGGCGCGGGGCTCCCGTAGTACCGGCTGATGAGCCCGTCGAGGCAGGAACGGCCCCAGGGCGACGAGGCCCTCGCCGGCGACCGGCGCCGGAGCGATTGCCCGGTGCATGCCTGGAGTTCTCGCCGCGCCTTGCGGCAGCAGCAAGCGGTTCTCCCCCGCATGTGCGGCGGGGCGGCGCGGAACCGGGACGGTACGGAGAAAGGCCGTACCGGTTCACCTGAGACACTGACACGGTGAACGACCGCCCCAGCCCGACCACTTTCCCCGCGCCGCCCGCAGCGGGATCCCGCCGCGCCCGCGCCGAGATCGACCTCGACGCCGTGCGCGCGAACGTCCGTACGCTGCGCGCCTGCGCACCGCGCGCGGAGCTGATGGCCGTGGTGAAGGCCGACGGATACGGGCACGGAGCCGTGCCCTGCGCCCGGGCGGCGCGCGAGGCGGGCGCGTCCTGGCTGGGGACCGCCACGCCGCAGGAGGCCCTGGCGCTGCGCGCCGCCGGAGACGCCGGACGGCTGATGAGCTGGCTGTGGACACCGGGCGGGCCGTGGCAGGAGGCCATCGAGGCGGACATCGACGTCTCGGCGAGCGCGCTGTGGGCGCTGGAGGAGATCGTCGCGGCGGCCCGCAGGAGCGGCCGCACCGCGCGGGTCCAGCTCAAGGCCGACACAGGTCTCGGACGCGGCGGCTGTCAGCCCGCGGACTGGCCGGGCCTCGTCGCGGCCGCACGTGCCGCCGAGGCCGAGGGCGCCGTCAAGGTCACCGGCATCTGGTCCCACTTCGCCTGTGCGGACGAGCCGGGGCACCCCGCCAACGCCGCACAGCTCGACGCCTTCCGCGAGGCGCTGACGGTGGCCGAACGCGCGGGTCTCGACCCCGAGGTGCGGCATCACGCCAACTCGCCCGCGACGCTGACACTTCCGGAGTCGCACTTCGACCTCGTGCGGCCGGGCGTCTCCGTCTACGGGCTCTCGCCGTCGCCCGAGGTCGGAGTGGCGGCGGAGCTGGGGCTGCGTCCGGCCATGACGCTGAGCGCCTCGCTCGCCCTGGTCAAGGACGTGCCCGCCGGGCACGGCGTCAGCTACGGCCACACCTACCGCACCGCCGGTCCCACCACCCTCGGTCTGGTGCCGCTCGGCTACGCGGACGGGGTGCCCCGGCACGCCTCCGGGACGGCACCGGTGCTGGCCGCGGGCAAGTGGCGGACGGTGGCGGGGCGCGTCGCGATGGACCAGTTCGTCGTCGACCTCGGCGGCGACGCGGCCTCCGCGGGCGACGACGTCGTGCTCTTCGGCCCCGGCGACCACGGAGAACCGACCGCGGAGGACTGGGCGCGGGCCGCGGGCACCATCTCCTACGAGATCGTTACGCGTATCGGCGCCCGGGTATCACGGATCCATACGAACGAACGGGCGAATACGGGGGGTTGAACGGATGACGACGGTGTTGGAGGCCGAGGAGATCGCGGACGCCGCGGCCCGCGCCGCCGAGGCGGTCCCGGGCGGCGGTCGCGGGGGATGGGGCCGGCGGGCCGGGTTCGCCGGAGCGACGCTCGGACTGGTGGCGGCGGGTGTCGCCGTGGAGCGCCTGACGGTCAACCGCGGGGTACGGCGCAAGGCCCGCCTCGCCCTGGACGCGGCCGGTCCGTACGGCTCATTGCGCGGCACCCCGGGCACGGTCCGCGCGGAGGACGGCACGGAGCTGTACTTCGAGACCGACGAGCCCGAGTTGTACGAGGACGCCTCCGACCCGGAGGCAGGCTCCGGCTCCGCCGGCGGTTCCCGTGGGGCCCGTACGGGCAACAGGCGCGCGTCGGACGACTCGGCGCCTCTGGCCGCACGTACCGCCGCTGCCGCGGCGGCGGGAGACGGCGTCGGTGGCCCGACGGTGGACCCGGTGCGCATCGAGGCGGGGGCAGGCGAGGGCGACGTGTGGCCAGGGGCCCCGCCGACCCCTCACCGCAGCCGCCTGATGCGGATGCTCAGACGTCGCCCCGGGCCGGCGGACGGCCCGGACGGCCGTCCCTCGCGGAGGACCCCGGCCACACCGCCCACCGTCGTCTTCACTCACGGCTACTGCCTCAGCCAGGACGTCTGGCACTTCCAGCGGGCCGCCCTGCGCGGCGCCGTGCGCACCGTCTACTGGGACCAGCGCAGCCACGGCCGCTCCGGCCGCGCACCCGTCGGCGAGCCTGTGACGATCGACCAGCTGGGCCGCGATCTCAAAGCGGTGCTCGACGAGGCCGTCCCGGAGGGGCCGATCGTCCTCGTCGGCCACTCGATGGGCGGCATGACGGTGATGGCGCTCGCCGACCAGTACCCCGGGTTCGTCGCCGAGCGCGTCACCGGCGTCGCCCTGATCGACACCAGCGCGGGCGGCCTCGGTGAGGTGACGTACGGACTGCCGCTCCCCACTCTGGGCGTCAAGGCGGTGCGGCGGGTCGTGCCCGGAGTGCTCAAGGCGATGGTCGCGCAGAGCGCGCTGGTCGAACGCGGCCGGCGGGCGACCGCGGACCTCTTCGCGGGGCTGGTCAAGCGCTACTCGTTCGGGGACGCCGGGAGCGTCGACCCGGGGGTGGCGCGCTTCGCGGAGCGCCTGATCGAGTCGGTGCCGATCGACGTCGTCGCGGAGTTCTACCCGGCGTTCGAGGCCCACGAGAAGACGGAGGCGCTCGCGGCGTTCGACGGGTGTTCCGCGCTCGTGCTCGCGGGGGAGCGTGACCTGCTCACGCCGTACGCGCACAGCGAAGCCATCGCCGCGGCGCTGCCCTCGGCCCGGCTGCGGATTCTCGAGAAGACCGGCCATCTGTCGATGCTGGAGCGCCCGCACGAGGTCAACGAGGCCCTGGCGCAGCTGATCACCCGCGCCGTGACCGGCGGCTGAACGCGGCACCGCGCACGGGATCAGGGGGAAGCGCGGCGCAGGGCGCCGCCCGCCGCGCGTACCATCCGGACGCATGGAAGCACCACAGTCCCCGGCGGCGGCCGAGCCGCTCGCCGTCCAGCACACCGCCCTCGTACCGACGCCCGAGCGGATGCAGGAGGTGGGGCGGCGCATTGCCGGGCTGCTCGGCCCCGGTGACCTCGTACTGCTCACGGGCGAGCTGGGCGCGGGCAAGACCACGCTCGCACGCGGCCTCGGTGCCGCGCTCGGAGTGCGGGGCTCCGTCACGTCGCCCACCTTCGTCATCGCGCGCGTGCATCCTCCGCTCGGCGACGGGCCGCCGCTCGTGCACGTGGACGCGTACCGGCTGGGCGGGCAGGGCCTGGAGGGCATGGACGACCTGGATCTGGACGTCTCCCTGCCCGAATCGGTCGTGATCGTGGAGTGGGGCGAGGGAAGGGTCGAGGAGCTCTCCGAGGACCGGCTGCACGTGGTGATCGGGCGCAGAACCGGCGAACACGCGGACGCCGCGGCGCACAGCGGCGCGGACGACTCCGCCGGCGAGAACGGCGGGGACGAC
Organism: Streptomyces bathyalis; assembly: GCF_015910445.1. Taxonomy (NCBI): domain Bacteria; kingdom Bacillati; phylum Actinomycetota; class Actinomycetes; order Kitasatosporales; family Streptomycetaceae; genus Streptomyces; species Streptomyces bathyalis. Next base: position 2,783,869 of record NZ_CP048882.1, on the reverse strand, counting down.
GAGCGGACGGTGACGGTCACCGGTGTCGGCGAGCGGTGGCGAGGGGTGGATCTCTCCGTTCTCGGGTGACGTTCCGGCAGGCAGGCCGTGCGGACGCATGTGCCGACAGGTTGTCGGCAAGATGTTGCACCCGCGGTGGCGGGCATGGTCAGATGGTCGGGAGAGCGGGGTTAGGTCTGCCTCACTTGACCCGCCCGCCCAGGAGCCACGGGAGGATCCCATGCCCGCCGAAGACCGAGCGCGGAAGCCCGGCGCGCTGCCGTCGGCTCCACAGGAGACAGGCGTTTCGATGAGTGCGCTGCTCGCGTCCTGCGCGGCCGCGGACGCGGTCTCGACACCGCCGTCGGACGCCGACCAGCAGGCTGAGCGCGGGAAGCGGGCGAAGGCGGACGGCGACGAGGGATCCGCCGCGGTGGCGGGGAGCCCCAGGTCGCATCCCGGCCAGGACGCCGCCTGACAGTCGGCACAGGACTCCGGAGACATCGCTCGGCCGTCCGGTCAGGGCTCGCGCGCCCCGGCGCGTGACGCTGCCGTGAGGGCGCCTCGCTAGCGGACCACCACGACCTTCGTGCCGATGGTGGCGAACAGCCACATGGCCTCTCCGTCCGCCCGGCGCTCCCGGATCCCTCCGGTCGGCTCCACCGGGTCGGCGTCCGGCAGCGACCCGTCGAGCGCCGCGCTGAACCCTATGGTCGTGCCCTGGCTGGTCGCGAAGCGCACCACGTTCTCCACCGGCACTCCGTCCGAGCCGGTCACGTGCGGGGCGCGGGATTCGACCTTGTACGTACCCGGCTTCGGGTCGACGGAGCTGGGGGCGACGCGGAAGGTGCGCTTCACCTCCTGGTTCCGGCCCATCAGCCAGACGCGGTTGCGGTCCAGGTCGTACACGACGCGCTCGCCCGCGCCGGAGAAGGCGGGGAGGTTGGTCTCCCGCTCCTTCTTCTCGCGCTCCGACAGACCGCCGGAGCCGCCGCGGGAGTCGGAGGAGCCGGCCTTCTCGCGGTCCTGCGCGGCGCTCGCCTGATATGTGAAGAAGCCGATGACGGCGAGGGCCGCCGCCGTAAGCGCGGCCACGACCGCTCCCGCGCTGCTGCCACGTGCCACCGTGTGCCGCCACCTCTCAGTCCGCATTCGCCGCGACGACGGTAGCAGCAGGCGGCACATCCCCGACCTGGGTGCCGGGCGGGCGGAGCCGTACCGGCTGCCACGGGGGCGAGTTGGAGATCGCGAAGGCCCTGTGGTCGCATGATCCGATGAGCGCGCACGGATCCCCGACAAGTTCCACGTCATGGACAAGGACGGCACCGAATCCTTACGAGCAGCTGGCGTCGCCGGACGCACCCCCCATGGCTCCGCACAGACCCAGCCCGTACGACGCGCTCGCGGCAGACCCCGCTCCCGCCCCCGACGGAGAGCCCCCGGCCGGCTCCGGCCTCTACGGCAGCCCGTACGACGACTTCCGCGGCGACGTGGGGGACGTGTACGACGAGGGCTCCGGTCGGCAGCCTTCCGAGCCCGAGGGCTTCCTCGGCGGATTCTCACCGCGCTCCGGGTACGACGGCCCCGAGGACCGGATGCCCTATCTGCGCGCGGTGCGCAGACGCCGCCGCTCGCTCATGGGCAGGGCCGTCAAGACTGCCGTCGCGGTCGTCGTCCTGCTCGCGTTCCTCGTCGTCGGCGACCGGTGGGCGGCGCTCTACGCCGAGAACCAGGCCGCCGGAAAGGTGCAGGGCGCGCTGAAGCTGCATGCGGAACCCGAGGTGCACATCCGCGGCTTCCCCTTCCTGACGCAGCTCGCGGACGAGCGGCTCGACCACGTCGACATCGCGGTCCCGGACATGCCCGCCGGGCGGATATCCGTCGCTCAGGTGAAGGGTTCCGTCGACGACGTACGGATCGTGGGCGGCGCCCCGTCCTCCATCAAGGGCGCCGTGCTGGGCCGGATGAAGGGCGACGTACTGCTCGACTTCGACGACCTGGACCGCGAACTGGGCACCTCCCAGGTGGACTTCACCGCCGGCTCCCGCGACACCGTGCTCGCGCACGGCGAGCTGCCGGTGGCGGGCAAGCGGGTCGAGGTGGGGGCCCGCGCCCATCTGCGGCGCACCGGTGACCACGGTGTGGGCACGACGGTCGACCGCATGCGGCTGAAGGTCCCCGGTCTGTTCTCGTACACGCCGGGCAAGGACGGCGGTCTGCGGCTCGCCCGTCCCGTCGCCGAGCGGATCAAGCGGGACGCGGCGGAGGCGAAGGCACTCTTCCGTGTGGGGTCGGTGGCCGAACGCTTCGGGCTGACCCCGCAGCGCGCGGCGCAGGTACGGCAGAGCGAGACGGAGCTGCGCCGCACGACGGGTGCTCCGCGCTTCGTCGACAGGCTGATGAAGGTCAACATGCTGGACGTCCTGGTCGAGCACCCCTCCCTGCTGAGGCGGATCGGCATCGACCCGGGCCTCATCGGGAGCCTGAAGAAGATCGAGGAGCCGAAGCTGGCGGAGAAGCTGTCGCTGTCCGTGCGGCTGCCGGAGGTGCCGGGAGATGTGCGGTTGCGCGGGATCTCCGTGGAGAAGGACGGGATACGGGCGCAGCTGACGGGCTCGGAGATGCCCTTCGGGGGCGCGGAGAAGGCGCGTCAGGGACCCGGCGGGCAGCGCTGAGAATTCACTGCCGAGTGCCTCGCGTGCGGTGAGTCACCCGAAAGCGTCCCGTGCGGGACCCCGGGACCGGCCGCTCCCCGTTCGCCGTAGGCTGGCTACCGTGCTGCTGCTAGCTCTTGACACCGCCACCCCGGCCGTCACCGTCGCGCTGTACGACACCGACGGTGACCGCCTCCTCGCGGCCTCCGACCAGACCGACGCCCGCCGCCACGGCGAGCTGCTGCTGCCCTCTGTCGACCGGGTGCTGCGCGAGGCCGGCCGCCCGCTGCAGGACGTCGACCGGGTCATCGTCGGTACGGGCCCTGGCCCGTACACCGGGCTGCGGGTCGGGCTGGCCACAGCCGAGTCCTTCGGCGCCGCCCTCGGCGTCCCGGTGCTCGGAATGTGCACGCTCGACGGCATCGCGTACGCCTCCGGGCTGGAGGTCCCCTTCGTCGTGGCGACGGACGCCCGCCGCAAGGAGGTCTACTGGGCGCGGTACTCCGATGCCCGCACCCGCCTCGACGACCCGGCGGTGGACCGCCCCGGCGAGCTGCCCGCGGAGGTCACCGCGATGCCCGCCGTCGGGGCCGGGGCCAGGCTCTACGAGGAGATCTTCACGGGTCTGCGCACGGACCTTCCCCTCGACCAGTCGGCCGCGGCGCTCGCCTGCCTCGCCGCCGAGAGGCTCGCCAAGGGCGAGGAGTTCCCGCCGCCGCGCCCGCTCTACCTGCGCCGCCCCGACGCCCGCGTTCCCGCCAACTACAAGGTGGTCACGCCGAAGTGACCCGGACCGCCGCCGAGTACCGCAGCGGGGGCAGCGCCGATGTGGTCCTCCGCGAGATGCGCTGGTGGGACATCGATCGCGTGCTGGAACTCGAACGGATCCTCTTTCCCGAGGACGCATGGTCGGCCGGCCTGTTCTGGTCCGAGCTCGCGCACGCCCGCGGCTCCGGGGCCACCCGCCGCTACATCGTGGCCGAGGAACAGGACGCCGGGCGTCCGGCGACCGGTGCCCCGGGCGCGGGCGAGCCGGGATCCGGTACCGGCGGCACGCTCGTGGGCTACGGCGGTCTGGCCGCCGTCGGCGGCACCGGCGACATCCAGACGATCGGAGTCCTCCCCTCCCACCGCGGCACCGGCCTCGGTGCCCGCCTGCTGGGCGAACTCCTCGCCGCGGCCGCCGGGTTCCGCTGCCACGAGGTGCTGCTGGAGGTCCGCGTGGACAACGCACCCGCACAACGTCTCTACGAGCGCTTCGGCTTCACCCGGATCGGGTTCCGCCGCGGCTACTACCAGCCCGGAAACGTGGACGCCCTCGTCATGCGCCTGGAGACCCCCGCCCCCTCGACGAACTCCCAAGGAACGAAGACTCATGGCTGACGAACCCCTCGTCCTCGGCATCGAGACCTCCTGCGACGAGACCGGCGTCGGCATCGTCCGCGGCCACACGCTGCTCGCCGACGCCATCGCCTCCAGCGTCGACGAGCACGCACGCTTCGGCGGCGTCGTGCCCGAGGTCGCCAGCCGCGCCCATCTGGAGGCGATGGTCCCCACCATCGAACGCGCCCTGCGCGACGCGGGCGTCGCGGCCTCCGACCTCGACGCCGTCGCGGTCACAGCGGGCCCGGGGCTCGCCGGCGCGCTCCTCGTCGGTGTCAGCGCCGCCAAGGCCTACGCGTACGCGCTGGGCAAGCCGCTCTACGGGGTCAACCACCTCGCGTCCCACATCTGCGTCGACCAGCTCGAACACGGCGCCCTCCCCGAGCCGACCATGGCCCTGCTCGTCTCCGGCGGTCACTCCTCGCTGCTGCTCGCCCCCGACATCACGGCGGACGTGCGCCCCCTCGGCTCGACCATCGACGACGCGGCGGGAGAGGCGTTCGACAAGGTGGCGCGGGTGCTCAACCTCGGCTTCCCGGGCGGCCCTGTCATCGACCGGTACGCCCGTGAGGGCAACCCCGAGGCGATCGCCTTCCCGCGCGGTCTGACGGGCCCCCGCGACGCCCCGTACGACTTCTCCTTCTCAGGACTCAAGACGGCCGTCGCCCGGTGGATCGAGGCCAAGCGCAACGCGGGCGAGGAGGTCCCCGTACGCGATGTGAGCGCGTCGTTCCAGGAGGCGGTCACCGACGTCCTGACGCGCAAGGCCATCCGTGCCTGCAAGGACGAGGGCGTCTCCCATCTGATGATCGGCGGCGGCGTAGCGGCCAACTCGCGGCTGCGTGCCATGGCCGAGGAGCGCTGCGCCGACGCGGGCATCGAGCTGCGCGTGCCCCGTCCCAAGCTGTGCACGGACAACGGGGCGATGGTCGCCGCTCTCGGCGCCGAGATGGTCGCGCGCCGCCGCGCCGCCTCCGACTGGGACCTTCCGGCGGACTCCTCGCTCCCCGTCACCGAACCGCACGTGCCGGGCCAGGGGCACACTCACGCCCACGACCACGTGCACGAACTGAGCCGGGAGAACCTCTACTCATGACCGTCGCCCTGATGTGGGAGGCGAAGGCGTCCGAGGGCCGCGGCGGTGAACTGCTCTCCTGGGCCCGTGCCCAGGAGCTGGACGCCTCCCCGCAGCGCCGGGAGACCTTCCGGGCACCCGGGGACCGCGTCCTGGTCATCACCTGGTGGTCCGCGGAGTTGTCCGCGAAACTCCCCGAACTCCCGGACCCACCCGAGCAGTTGACGGCCCGTCCCGTGCATCGCTGGCGGTTCGAACAGGTCTGAGGGCCGCACGCGGGAGCCCTCCAGGACCGGGCACCGAGGCGCTCGCAGAGCACCAACAGAACCTGGACATCCCGCACTTCGGGGTGCCGTCCGCCAACAGCCCCCGGGTGGCGACGGGTTACGGGTCACCAGCCGCAGCCTGTGTTCCGAGTGGCTGCCCGAGCAGAACCGTCGGTGCGCCCGCGACCCGGGTGAGGAACACCGTGCATTCGCCCGGCCCTTCGAGCTTGAGCTTCTTGCGCAGCTCCGCCGGTTCCACGGCCGAGCCGCGCTTCTTGATCGTGGCCACTCCGATCCCGCGCTCGCGCAGCAGCGCCCGCAGCCGCTTCAGCTGGAAGGGCAGCACGTCGGTGATCCCGTACCCGGTCGCGTACGGGGTGGAGTGGGCCTCGTCGCACGTCACATAGGCGATCGTCGGGTCGATGAGCCTGCCGCCCAGATCCGCCGCCACTTCGGCCACGAGATGCGCGCGTACGACCGCGCCGTCCGGCTCGTAGAGGAAGCGGCCCACCTGACCCACCGGCGGATCGGGCAGACCGCGTGCGGAGAGTGAATGCCCGCCGGGCAGCAGCGTCGCTCGTACGGGGGAACTTCTCGCCGGTTCCGAGGTGCCGAACCAGAGCACGGCCTCCTTCACGTCCCCCGAGTCCGAGATCCACTCCGCCTCGGCCTCGTCAGGAACCATCTCGTGCGGAATGCCCGGCGCCACCTTCAGCGCCGAGTGCCGGAATTGCCGGGCCACTTCGACGGCCCACGAGAGCGGTGGCGAGTAGGCCTCGGGGTCGAAGATCCGGCCCTTGCCGCCGCGGCGCGCGGGATCCACGAACACGGCGTCGCAGCCCGAGAGGTCGGCGTCCGCCACATCCTGGCAGCGGACCTCGATGCGGTCGCCCAGTCCGAGCGCCGCGGCGTTCGCCCGTACGACGTCGCACGTCAACGGATCGTGGTCCACGGCCAGTACGTGCATGCCGGCACGCGCCAGGGCGATCGCGTCACCACCGATCCCGCAGCACAGATCCGCGGGACGCTCAACGCCCGACCGCAGGAAGCGCTCCGCCCGGTACGCGGCGACGCCGGCCCGCGTCGACTGCTCCAGACCGTTGGGCGTGAAGTACATCCGTGCGGCGTCCTCGGCGCCGAACTTCGCCGCCGCCCGCTGACGCAGCCGAGCCTGGCCGAGGGCGGCGGAGACGAGTTCCGGCGCGTACGTGCGCCGCAGCCGCGTCGCCACGCTCAGCTCGCGGTCGGGCTCGTAGAGCTCCAACGAGCCGAGCAGGGCCTGTCCTTCATCGCCGAGCAACGCGGCGAACGCCTCACGGTCCACCACGGCATTCTCCCGTCCGGCGGCGACGGGTCCGCCCGGGGGCGGGGGTTCGGCACCGGCGCGACTGGCACTCTGGTTGACGGAGTGCTAACCGCAGCATAATGTCGGCCTTGGCACTCTCCCAAGGCGAGTGCCAGACACAGCGACAGGAAGATCCGGCACCCGCGACGACGGATCTGCCAGGTCGCCACCCCAGACATAAGACCCCGTTATGAGATCTCCGAAGGGGGAGGTCGGATCGTGACGACCGCCAGCAAGGTTGCCATCAAGCCGCTCGAGGACCGCATCGTGGTCCAGCCGCTCGACGCTGAAGAGACCACGGCCTCGGGCCTGGTCATCCCGGACACCGCCAAGGAGAAGCCCCAGGAGGGCACTGTCCTGGCCGTCGGCCCGGGCCGCTTCGAGGACGGCAACCGTCTGCCGCTCGACGTGAGCGTCGGCGACATCGTTCTGTACAGCAAGTACGGCGGCACCGAGGTGAAGTACAGCGGCGAGGAGTACCTCGTCCTCTCGGCTCGCGACGTTCTCGCGATCGTCGAGAAGTAAGTCACCGCAGCCGGAAGACATTTCTGATCCGCGCCCCGGTCCCTCCCGCATCGCATACGAGATGCACCGGGGCCGGGGCGCGGTTCGTCTGAGAGGACTCAACAGCTCCCATGGCCAAGATCCTGAAGTTCGACGAGGACGCGCGCCGCGCCCTCGAGCGCGGCGTCGACAAGCTGGCCGACACCGTGAAGGTGACCATCGGCCCCAAGGGCCGCAACGTCGTCATCGACAAGAAGTTCGGCGCACCCACCATCACCAACGACGGCGTGACCATCGCCCGTGAGGTCGAGGTCGAGGACCCGTACGAGAACCTCGGCGCCCAGCTGGTGAAGGAGGTGGCGACCAAGACCAACGACATCGCTGGTGACGGCACCACCACCGCCACCGTGCTCGCCCAGGCCCTGGTCCGCGAGGGCCTGCGCAACGTGGCCGCCGGCGCCTCTCCCGCCGCCCTGAAGAAGGGCATCGACGCCGCGGTCAAAGCCGTCTCCGACGACCTGATCGCCAACGCCCGCCCGATCGACTCCAAGGAGGACATCGCCTCCGTCGCCGGTCTGTCCGCCCAGGACAAGCAGGTCGGTGAGCTGATCGCCGAGGCGATGGACAAGGTCGGCAAGGACGGCGTCATCACCGTCGAGGAGTCCCAGACCTTCGGCCTGGAGCTCGACTTCACCGAGGGCATGGCCTTCGACAAGGGCTACCTCTCGCCGTACATGGTCACCGACCAGGAGCGTATGGAGGCCGTCCTCGACGACCCGTACATCCTGATCCACCAGGGCAAGATCGCGTCAATCCAGGACCTGCTGCCGCTGCTGGAGAAGATCATGCAGGCCGGCGGCTCCCGTCCGCTGCTGATCATCGCCGAGGACGTCGAGGGCGAGGCCCTCTCCACCCTCGTCGTGAACAAGATCCGCGGCACCTTCAACGCCGTCGCCGTCAAGGCGCCCGGCTTCGGTGACCGCCGCAAGGCGATGCTCGGCGACATGGCGACGCTCACCGGCGCCACCGTCATCGCCGAGGAGGTCGGCCTCAAGCTCGACCAGGCCGGGCTGGACGTGCTGGGCAGCGCCCGCCGCGTCACCGTCACCAAGGACGACACGACGATCGTCGACGGTGCCGGCAAGAGTGAGGACGTGCAGGCCCGCGTCGGCCAGATCAAGGCGGAGATCGAGGCCACGGACTCCGACTGGGACCGCGAGAAGCTGCAGGAGCGTCTGGCCAAGCTGGCCGGCGGCGTCTGCGTCATCCGCGTCGGTGCCGCGACCGAGGTCGAGCTCAAGGAGAAGAAGCACCGCCTGGAGGACGCGATCTCCGCGACCCGTGCGGCGGTCGAGGAAGGCATCGTCGCCGGCGGCGGTGCCAGCCTCGTCCACTCCGCGAAGGTCCTGGAGGGCTCGCTCGGCAAGACGGACGACGAGGCCACCGGTGTCGCCGTCGTGCGCCGTGCCGTGGTGGAGCCGCTGCGCTGGATCGCCGAGAACGCGGGCCTGGAGGGCTACGTCATCACCTCGAAGGTCTCCGAGCTCGACCGCAACCAGGGCTTCAACGCGGCCACCGGCGACTACGGCGACCTGATCAAGGCCGGCGTCATCGACCCGGTCAAGGTCACGCGCTCCGCGCTGGAGAACGCGGCGTCGATCGCGTCGCTGATGCTCACGACCGAGACGCTGGTCGTCGAGAAGCCGGAAGAGGAAGAGCCGGCAGCGGCGGGCCACGGTCACGGCCACGCCCACTGACCCGGTCACACGCACAGGCCCGGTACCCCGTCGCGGGGTGCCGGGCTTTCGTGCGTCCTGCCGTCCTGCCCGCGCGCGTCAGCGGGGCCCGAACCTGCGCCCCGTCGTCGACGACGCCTTCGACAGCAGCTCCCTGGGCAGCAGCCGGGCCGCGCCCATGAGTGCCTTGTAGCGGGCGTCCGGGATGGACAGGCTCCGGCCGCGGGCCAGGTCCTTCATCGCCGAGTCGACCACGGCGTCCGCCTCCAGCCACATCCAGCCCGGCACGCTCCCGGCGTCCATGCCGGCCCGCTCGTGGAACTCCGTCCGCACGAACCCGGGGCACAGCGCCATCAGCCGCACACCTGAGCCCGCCAGCTCCTTCGCCGCGCCCTGCGAGAACTGCACGACCCACGCCTTGCTCGCCCCGTACGTGCCGCGCGGCACGAACGCGGCGACCGACGCGACGTTGACCACGCCCCCGCGCCCCCGCTCCCGCATGCGCTCCACCCCGGCCGAGGTGAGCCGCAGCACCGCCTCGCAGTGGACCTTGAGCATCGTGAGCTCGTCCTCGACGGGGACGTTCAGGAACGTGCCCTTGTTGCCGAAGCCCGCGTTGTTGATCAGCAGGTCCACGGGGTGGTCCCGGTCCCGCAGCCGGTCCTCGACGGACGAGATCCCCTCGTCCGTGGACAGGTCCGCGGCGAGTACGGACGCTTCGACGCCGTGCAGGTCGTGGAGGTCCGTCGCCTCCTGCGACAGACGTTCCTTGTTGCGGGCGACCAGCACGAGGTGGTGCCCGTCCCGTGCGAGCCGTCGGGCGAAGGCAGCTCCGAGGCCGGAGGTCGCTCCCGTGATCAGCGCAGTCGTCATGGGGGCACGTTATCCGCGTGTCAACCGGCCCCGCGCCGCAGGGCTTTGCAGCGGGCCTCGGGGTGGAGTGCGTCGCCCGCGGCCAGCACGTGCGGCAGGAGGTCCGGCTCCCGCGTCAGCGCGCGGAAGAGGAAGCTCACGGTCACTTCGTGGTCGGGACGGTGAACGATCCGGATCCCGTCCCCGCCGCTCACCGGCCCGGGCTCGATCACCCGCAGATACGCCCCGGGCAACGCCCTGTCCGTGAAGCGCTTGACCCAGCCGCGCTCGTCGAGCCAGCTCGCGAACGTACGGCAGGGGATCCGCACCGCGCTCACCTCCAGCACCACCCGGCTCCCGACGAGCCAGCGCTCGCCTATGCGGGCACCGTTCACATCCAGCCCCCGGGTGGTCAGGTTCTCGCCGAACGACCCGTTGCTCAGGTCACGGCCGAGTTCGTGAGCCCAGTCGTCGAGGTCCTCGCGCGCGAAGGCGTACACCGCCTGGTCGTCGCCGCCGTGGTGGCGCATGTCGCCGATGGTGTCCTGCGCGAGGCCGCTGCCGCCGGTGCCCTTCGGGCCGGGCGCGGCCACCTCGACGGGGCCGGAGACGGGGCGCTTGTCGATGCCCGTCAGATTCCCCGGTGCGTCGGTGTACGAGGGAGCGTGCAGCGGCCTGGCGAGATTGACGGACAGCAAGTTCATGAGCGTCAGGCTAGGCGGGTGAATCTCCGCGTACGAGCGGTTTCCGTGCCGACCGTGAACTTGCGCGGCAGGGCGAGGAACTGGAGGGGACGGTGCCGTTGCGAGGAAGGTTCCGGGCCCGTGGCGCGGGTTCAAGTAGAAACGTTTCTTCTCAATTCTGGGTGTCCGGCACGGCGACGAGCCTGCTGCGGGCACGGCCCATCAGCTCCTCGCGCTCGTCCTCGGTCAGGCCGCCCCACACCCCGTACGGCTCACGTACGGCCAGCGCATGAGCTGCGCACTCCGAGCGGACGGGGCAGCGCATGCAGACCTCCTTGGCGGACGCCTCACGTGCGCTGCGGGCGGCTCCACGCTCGCCCTCGGGATGGAAGAAGAGAGAGCTGTCGACACCCCGGCAGGCGGCGAGCAGCTGCCAGTCCCACAGGTCGGCGTTGGGGCCCGGCAGGCGGGAGAAGTCGGCCATTGCGTGTCCTCTCGTCGGCGTACGTGGGGCTCGCTCTCGCTCCGTCCATTTATAGACAAATATGACTCATTGCGAACCTAGCCGAAAGAAAGCGATAAGTAGAACTGAGTCTGCTAAATAGGGCAAAAGGCAAAAGACGCCACTCGGGGAAACCCTTCAGCACGACGCGGCTGAACTGTGTACGCGCGATCACGTAGAGTGCTGATGGCGGTGGCCGAAACCCGTAACTCTTTTGGGTGACCGTCGTTGAGTGTGCGGAGGCGGTTGGCGGAACGATCTTGGGCACTGTTGTCCGAGGGGTGTCAACCGCACAGGTGACGATTCGTAACAGCCTGGAGGCTCAAGGTGACGCGCATCAGCTGCGGAGGGCGGTCATGACATCCGTCCTCGTCTGTGACGATTCCCCGCTTGCCCGAGAGGCGCTCCGCCGCGCGGTCGCGACCGTGCCCGGTGTCGAGCGCGTGACGACGGCAGCCAACGGCGAGGAAGTCCTCCGCCGCTGGGGTGCCGACCGGTCCGACCTCATCCTCATGGATGTCCGCATGCCTGGCCTCGGTGGTGTTGAGACCGTGCGGCGGCTTCTGTCGGCCGACCCTGGCGCCCGCATCATCATGCTCACGGTGGCCGAGGACCTCGACGGGGTGGCGCTCGCCGTGGCCGCCGGCGCCCGCGGCTACCTGCACAAGGACGCCTCGCGCGCCGAGCTGCGCGCCACGGTCACGCAGGCGCTCGCGGACCCGACGTGGAGGCTCGCGCCGCGCAGGCTGCGTTCGGCCGAGATGGGCGCCGCCCCGACCCTCACGGCCCGCGAGATCCAGGTGCTGGAGGGCATGAGCCACGGCAGGTCGAACGCCGAGATCGGCCGCGAGCTGTTCCTCTCCGAGGACACGGTGAAGACCCACGCGCGACGCCTGTTCAAGAAGCTCGGAGCTTCGGACCGGGCGCACGCCGTGGCCCTCGGTTTCCGCTGGGGTCTCGTCCGATAGATAGCTCACGTTCGCCAATTGCCCGCCCGTCCCCGCCTGCGAAGTTGCGCCACGCACGATGCGCGGGGCCGGCCCGGGGGGAAGGGCGGGGCGGCGTATGAGGCCCAGGAATCCCGCGCGTGCCGCATGCTTGTCGTATGGAGTTCCTCGGGGACCGGTCGGTCAGGCGTGAGGGGAGGGCGCGGGAGATGAAGGTCAGTACCCCTGCTCATAACGCTTCGGTGCACAACCATGGACGCGGTGCGACGGATCGTGGGGCTCAGGTGCACCATGGACCGATGCGCAACGAGGGGTCTGACGACAACGCGGTCGTGAGCGCACTCGTACGACGCGCCAGGGAAGGCGACAAGCAGGCGACTCACGACCTTCTCGCGCACGTGCATCCCCTGGCGCTGCGGTACTGCCGCAGGCGGCTGTCCCGACTGCCGGGCGACGCACGGCACTTCGTGGACGACCTCGCACAGGAGGTCTGCATCGCGGTGCTCTGCGCGCTGCCGCGTTACCGCGACACGGGGAAGCCCTTCGAAGCCTTCGTCGTGGCCATCGCCCAGCACAAGGTCGCCGATCTGCAGCGGGCCGCCATGCGTGGCCCCGGTCAGACGGCTGTGCCCTCCGACGAGATGCCCGAGCAGCCCGACGACTCGCTCGGCCCGGAGGAGCGCGCGCTGCTCAGCAGCGACGCGGCGTGGGCCAAGAAGCTGCTCGCGAACCTTCCGCAGCATCTGCGCGAACTCGTGCTGCTGCGCGTCGCGGTCGGGCTCACCGCCGAGGAGACCGGGGAGATGCTCGGGATGTCGCCGGGCGCGGTGCGTGTCGCACAGCACAGGGCGCTGAGCCGGCTGAGGGCACTGGCCGAGCAGTAGGTCCGCGCCGTTTAGCATGGACTTTCACCCTGGGCAAGCATTGGAAGGTGTCATGACAGCGAACGACGGAGTCGGAGCCGAGGCCGGAGTCCCCGCGAAATTCGCCATGCTCGGCCTGACGTTCGACGACGTGCTGCTGCTGCCCGGAGAGTCGGACATGGCTCCCGGAGACATCGACACCGGCTCGCGGATCTCCCGCAACGTGCGCGTGAACGTACCGCTGCTGTCGGCCGCGATGGACAAGGTCACCGAGTCCCGGATGGCCATCGCCATGGCCCGTCAGGGCGGCGTCGGCGTGCTTCACCGCAATCTCTCGATCGAGGACCAGGCGGCCCAGGTCGACAGGGTCAAGCGCTCCGAGTCGGGCATGGTCACCGACCCGATCACGATCCGCCCCGACGCGACGCTCGGCGACGCCGACGTGCTGTGCGGCCGCTTCCGCATCAGCGGCGTGCCCGTCACCGACGACGCGGGCAAGCTGCTCGGCATCGTCACCAACCGCGACATGGCCTTCGAGTCCGACCGTGACCGGCCCGTGCGTGAGCTGATGACGCCGATGCCGCTGGTCACCGGCAAGGTCGGGATCTCGCGGAACGACGCGATGGAGCTGCTGCGCCGTCACAAGATCGAGAAGCTGCCGCTCGTCGACGACTCGGGCGTGATCAAGGGGCTCATCACCGTCAAGGACTTCGTGAAGGCGGAGCAGTACCCGCTGGCCGCGAAGGACTCCGAGGGCCGGCTCGTCGTGGGTGCGGCCGTGGGTGTCGCGGGAGACGCGTACGAGCGGGCGCAGGCCCTCATCGAGGCAGGCGTGGACTTCGTCGTGGTGGACACGGCGCACGGTCATTCGCGGCTCGTCGGCGACATGGTCGCCAAGATCAAGTCGAATTCACCGGTCGACGTGGTCGGCGGCAACGTCGCCACGCGCGACGGTGCGCAGACGCTCATCGACGCCGGTGCCGACGGCATCAAGGTCGGTGTCGGGCCGGGCTCCATCTGTACGACGCGCGTCGTCGCGGGCATCGGGGTCCCGCAGGTCACCGCGATCCACGAGGCGTCGCTCGCCGCGCAGGAGGCCGGCGTCCCCGTCATCGGCGACGGCGGTCTGCAGTACAGCGGCGACATCGCCAAGGCCCTGGTCGCGGGCGCCGACACGGTGATGCTCGGCTCGCTGCTCGCGGGGTGCGAGGAGTCGCCGGGCGAGCTGCTGTTCATCAACGGCAAGCAGTTCAAGTCCTACCGGGGCATGGGCTCGCTGGGCGCGATGCAGTCGCGCGGCGAGCAGAAGTCGTACTCGAAGGACCGCTACTTCCAGGAGAACGTCGGCGGCGACGACAAGCTCATCCCGGAGGGCGTCGAGGGACAGGTGCCCTACCGGGGTCCGCTGGGCGCCGTGGTGCACCAACTGGTCGGCGGGCTCAAGCAGTCGATGTTCTATGTCGGCGGGCGCAGCGTGCCCGAGATGAAGGAGCGCGGCCGGTTCGTGCGCATCACCTCTGCGGGGCTCAAGGAGAGCCACCCGCACGATGTGCAGATGACGACCGAGGCGCCGAACTATTCACGCCGCTGAGCGCCCGCGACCCACCGGGCTTCCGGGCGCGGCGTGTCAGTGATACTGGAGCGGCACAGCACAGCGCACGGCGAGAAGGGCTTCACAGGTGACTGAGATCGAGATCGGACGCGGCAAGCGCGGACGCCGGGCGTACGCATTCGACGACATCGCTGTGGTGCCCAGCCGCCGCACGCGCGACCCCAAAGAGGTGTCGATCGCCTGGCAGATCGACGCCTACCGCTTCGAACTGCCCTTCATGGCCGCGCCGATGGACTCCGTCGTCTCACCGGCCACCGCGATCCGCATCGGTGAGCTGGGCGGGCTCGGCGTGCTCAACCTCGAAGGCCTCTGGACGCGTTACGAGGACCCCGAGCCGCTGCTCGCGGAGATCGCGGAACTGGACGAGCGCACGGCCAACCGCCGCATGCAGGAGATCTACGCGGAGCCGGTCAAGGAGGACCTGATCGGCGAGCGGATCAAGGAGGTGCGCGACGCGGGCGTGGTGACGGCCGCCGCGCTCTCGCCGCAGCGTACGGCCCAGTTCTCCAAGGCAGTTGTGGACGCGGGCGTCGACCTGTTCGTCATCCGCGGCACCACGGTCTCCGCGGAGCACGTCTCCGGCGCTGCGGAGCCGCTCAACCTCAAGCAGTTCATCTACGAGCTGGACGTGCCCGTCATCGTGGGCGGTTGCGCCACGTACACGGCGGCGCTGCATCTGATGCGTACGGGCGCGGCCGGTGTGCTGGTGGGCTTCGGCGGCGGCGCCGCGCACACCACGCGGAACGTGCTGGGCATCCAGGTGCCGATGGCGACCGCCGTGGCCGATGTCGCCGCCGCGCGCCGCGACTACCTCGACGAGTCGGGCGGCCGGTACGTCCACGTCATCGCGGACGGGGGCGTCGGCTGGTCCGGCGACCTGCCCAAGGCCGTCGCCTGCGGCTCGGACGCCGTGATGATGGGTTCACCGCTGGCCCGGGCCACGGACGCGCCCGGTCGCGGCCACCACTGGGGCATGGAAGCCGTGCACGAGGACGTGCCGCGCGGCAAGCGCATGGATCTGGGCGCGGTCGGCACCACGGAGGAGGTCCTGCTCGGCCCCTCGCACACCCCGGACGGCTCGATGAACTTCTTCGGGGCGCTGCGCCGTGCGATGGCGACGACCGGCTACTCGGAGCTCAAGGAATTCCAGCGCGTCGAGGTCACGGTCACGCGGTAGTCCTCGCGGGGCGAAGCCGAGGGGGTTCGCCTCCGGTGCGTTCGTGCTTCCGGGGGCGTGCCGCGAACGACTCCGGTTGCTGGTCAGCGGTTCGCCTCAGTCACCGTGCCCCGTCACCGTCGCCCAGCCCGGGTCGACACGACGCAGCCATGCGTCCTGGCCGTCGGTAAGCGGATGTTCCAGCGGCAGCGGCACGAAGCGGCAGGCGAACACGAGGCCGGCGTCCTCCCCTTGGCCGGGACGCGATGGTGCCACGCGTCGGGAACTCCGCCGGGCGCCCGGAGCAGGAAGTACGTGGTTCGGCGCGGCTCTCCGGTTCCGGGGGATGGCCATGCCCGGATCGTCCTCCGCCGGCTCCCACTGCGCACGAGAGCGTGACCGTGACCGTGCGGTTTCCCCGCCGCGACGTCACAGGCGGTGGGCGGCGCCCGTGGGGCTGGCTCCCCTTGTGTCGAACAGCAGTTGGGCCTTCGCGGCCAGCCCCTGCAGGTCGTATCTGCGGTGGTGCTGGAGCAGCACGGTGAGGTCGGAGTCGGCGGCGGCCTCGTAGAGGGAGTCGGCACGCGGCACCGGCTGGTCCGCGACCTGCCACTCCATGACGTACGGGTCGTGGAAGCTCAGCTGCGCACCGAGTTGCTTGAGCCGGAGCGCCACCTCACGTGCGGGGGCGCCCTCCTGGTCGGGCAGATCGGGCTTGTACGTGACGCCGAGCAGCAGTACGCGCGCCCCGCGGGCCGACTTGCCGTGCTCGTTGAGGAGTTCGGCGGCGCGCTGGCACACGTACCGCGGCATGCGCCCGTTGACCTCCTGCGCGAGCTCGACCATGCGCAGCGGATAGCCCAGCGAACGGCTGCGGTACGCAAGGTAGTTGGGGTCGATGGAGACGCTGTGGCCGCCGACGCCGGGCCCCGGCCTGAAGGCCTGGAAGCCGAACGGCTTGGTCTCGGCGCAGCGGATGACGTCCCACAGGTCGACGCCGATGTCGTGGCAGAAGACGGCCATCTCGTTCACGAGGGCGATGTTGACCTGGCGGAAGTTGGTCTCCAGCAGCTTCACCGTCTCCGCCTCGCGGGGTCCGCGTGCCCGTACGACCTTGGCGGCCAGCTGCCCGTAGAACGCGGCGGCGCGCTCCGTGCAGGCCGGGGTCAGACCGCCGATGACCTTGGGGGTGTTGGCGTATCCGTAGCGCCGGCTGCCCGGGTCGAGGCGGGCAGGGGAGTAGGCGAGATGGAAGTCACGGCCGGCGCGCAGGCCGGAGCCCTCCTCGAGCAGCGGCTTGAGGATTTCCTCCGTACTGCCCGGGTACACCGCGGACTCGAGCACGACGGTCGTGCGGGGGCGCAGCTGAGAGGCGAGAGTGTGAGCGGTGGCGCGCACCGCGTCCAGGTTGAGTGCGCGGTCGGGCCCCAGGGAGGTCGGAGCGCAGATCAGGGCCGTACGGACGTGGCTCAGTACCTCGGGATCGGTCGTGGCGCGGAAGCCGCGGGAGATCATGCGGCGGAGGCCGGCCGCGGTGATGGTTCCGTCGGCGGGCGGCCTGCCCGCGTTGAGGCCGGCGACGGTCTCCTCGTCCGCGTCGTAGCCGATGGTCTCGATCCCCGCGGCGACGGCGGCCTGTGCGACCGGAAGACCCGAATGGCCGAGTCCGAGGACGGCGAGATCTGCGGACATTGCTGCGGACATCCTTCCCCTTGCTTCCCTCGCTGGGGTGGCGAGGCCCCGTGTGTGCCGTTCCGGGGGAGGGCCCCGGAAGATCGCGTCGAACTGCCCGGTCCCGTGCTGCGCGGCGCTATAGCAAGTTAATCGGCAATATGACGGATATCTGGGATTACCCGCTCTGCGGCGCCCGCAGCGCGGACGAAGTCAGGGAATTGGAGGACCATCGGCAGGGGAACACTGCCTACGTTCTTTCAATCACCACAAGCACCACCGACGGACGCACGACCCACGGGAGGCATCGGTGAGGACGGCGACACTGGGACCCGAGCAGCGTGTCAGGGCGCTGGCGCAGATGTCCGAGCACGAACTCGACGTGCTGGTCGTCGGTGGTGGCATCGTCGGCGCCGGTACCGCGCTGGACGCCGCGACGCGCGGCCTGTCCACCGGGCTCGTCGAGGCGAACGACTGGGCGTCCGGCACCTCCAGCCGCTCCAGCAAGCTGATCCACGGCGGGCTGCGCTATCTGGAGATGCTGGACTTCGCCCTCGTGAGAGAGGCGCTCAAGGAGCGCGGGCTGCTGCTTCAGCGGATCGCGCCGCACCTGGTGAAGCCGGTGCCGTTCCTCTACCCGTTGCAGCACAAGGCATGGGAACGGCTCTACGCCGGTTCGGGCGTGGCCATGTACGACATCATGTCGATCTCGTCCGGGCACGGGCGCGGCCTTCCCAGGCACCGGCACCTCACCCGGCGTCACGCCCTGCGCGTGGCACCCGCGTTGAGGAAGGACGCGCTGGTCGGCGCGCTGCAGTACTACGACGCGCAGATGGACGACGCTCGCTATGTGGCCACCGTGGTCCGCACCGCCGCCGCCTACGGGGCGCACGCCGCCAACCGGGCGCGGGTCGTGGGCTTCCTCCGTGAGGGCGAGCGCGTCGTCGGGGCGCGCGTCGAGGACCTGGAGCTGGGCGGCGAGTACGAGGTGCGCGCCCGGCAGGTGGTCAACTCCACCGGCGTGTGGACCGACGACACGCAGGGGCTGATCGCGGAGCGCGGGCAGTTCCATGTGAAGGCGTCGAAGGGCATCCACCTGGTCGTGCCGAAGGACCGGATCAACTCGACGACCGGGCTGATTTTGCGCACCGAGAAGAGCGTGCTGTTCGTCATCCCCTGGGGCCGGCACTGGATCATCGGCACGACCGACACCAGCTGGGACCTGGACAAGAGGCATCCGGCCGCGTCGAGCGCCGACATCGACTACCTGCTGGACCACGTCAACTCGGTGCTCGCGGTGCCGCTCACGCGCAACGACGTGGAGGGCGTGTACGCGGGGCTGCGTCCGCTGCTGGCCGGCGAGTCGGAGGCGACGAGCAAGCTGTCGCGTGAGCACACCGTCGCGCATCCGGTGCCGGGGATGGTCGTCGTCGCGGGCGGCAAGTACACGACGTACCGCGTGATGGCGAAGGACGCGGTGGACGAGGCGGTGCACGGTCTGGACCGAAGGGTCGCGGACTGCGTCACCGAGGAGGTGCCGCTCGTCGGCGCCGAGGGCTATCACGCGCTGTGGAACGGCCGGGCCCAACTGGCGGCCCGTACCGGCCTGCACGTGGCGCGCGTGGAGCATCTCCTCAACCGCTACGGCACGTTGACGGAGGAGCTGCTCGAACTCATCGCCGAGGACCCGAAGCTGGGCGAACCGCTGCCCGCCGCCGACGACTACCTCAAGGCGGAGATCGTCTACGCGTGCACGCACGAGAGCGCACGGCACATCGCCGATGTGCTCACGCGCCGTACCCGGATCTCGATCGAGACGTTCGACCGCGGTGTGCGCAGCGCCCGTGAGGTCGCGGAGCTGATGGCCACGGTCCTGGGCTGGGACGCCGACCAGATCGACCGTGAGGTGGAGTACTACGAGAAACGCGTCGAGGCCGAGCGCGAGTCGCAGCTCCAGCCGGACGATCTGACGGCGGACGCGGCACGGTTGGGCGCGCCGGACATCTCGCCCGTGTGAGGCGCAGCGTGAGGCACCCCGTGTGAGGTACTCGACGGAGAGGTGAAGTCCGAATTACGGACAGGGATCCGAACTACGGGCAGGGATCCGAAGTGCGGGCTGGGAGGGGCCGGTTCGGGATGACCGGTGCACGGGCGCCGGTGACCGTGCGTTGCGCGTATGCCCGGCGCGTTCCGTGACGATGGGTGAGGCGCCGAGTGCGACGGCGTCGCGGTGCCCGGCTGCGGCGCCCCCGTACGCGATGTGACGGCGCGATGGTTCACAATGAGATCCGGGCTGGGGTGGGCCATCGCTGAGGGGACACAAGGGGATTCATGAGCGAGCACGAGGGTCGGCTGGTAGGAGGTCGGTATCGGCTCGGGGGAGTCCTCGGCCGTGGTGGCATGGGCACCGTGTGGCGGGGCGAGGACGAGGTCCTGGGCCGTTCGGTCGCCGTGAAGGAGCTCCGGTTCCCCTCCAGCGTCGAGGAGGACGAGAAGCAGCGGCTCATCACCCGTACTCTGCGCGAGGCGAAGGCGATCGCGCGCATCCGCAGCGGCAGCGCGGTGACGGTCTTCGACGTGGTCGACGAGGACGACCGTCCGTGGATCGTGATGGAGCTCGTCGAGGGCGGTTCGCTCGCCGACCACATCCGCACGGAAGGGCCGCTCACCCCGCAGCGCGCCGCGGAGGTCGGGCTCGCCGTGCTCGATGTGCTGCGCGCCGCGCACCGTGAAGGCGTCCTGCACCGCGATGTGAAGCCGTCCAACGTGCTGTTGGAGGACGTGACCGGACGCGTGGTCCTCACCGACTTCGGCATCGCGAAGGTGGAGGGCGACCCGTCGGTGACGTCGACGGGCATGCTCGTGGGCGCCCCCTCGTACATCTCTCCCGAGCGGGCCCGCGGAAAGCCGCCGGGTCCGCCCGCGGACCTGTGGTCGCTCGGCGCCCTGCTGTACGCGGCGGTCGAGGGCCACCCCCCGTACGACAAGGGCTCGGCCATATCGACTCTGACGGCGGTGATGACGGAGGACGTGCCGCCGCCGGAGCAGGCCGGTGAACTCGAAGAGGTCATCTTCGGGTTGCTGATGAAGGACCCGGACAAGCGGCTCGACGTGGCGGGCGCACGGGCGCTGCTGGAGCCGGTGGCCTCCGGCAGGCACGGTGCGGGCGCGGGGGCCGGTGCGGCAGCTGCAGCTCCCGTGCAGGACGGCGGTACGACGGCCGTGCTGCCGCCGAAGCCGGACGGGACCGAGGGCGACGCGTCCGAGGCCGGGGAGGCCGGAGAGAGCGGAGACGCAGGCGCCGAGGACGGCGGCAAGGGGCAGGACGCGGGGCCCGCCGAGGGCGGGACCACGGGCGGCGGCTCGCCCGCATCGCAGGGCGCCGGCAAGGAGCGCCGTCAGCGCGGCAAGGCGGCGACCGTGAAGCCGGCCCCGGCAAAGGGGACTTCGAAGAACGCGGCACCGGCAGGCGCCGCGGGCGCGGCAGCCGCGGGCGCCGCTGGTTCCGGCGCCACCGCCGACGAGGCCAAGGCCCCGGAAGGTGAGGAGACTTCGGCTCCCGCCGCCTCCGGTGCACTCGCCCGCAGCGACGAAAAGGCGGCGGCGCACGGCCCGTCGGGGTCGGGGGACGGCTCCGGCGGAGCGACGACGGGGCTCTCGCAGTTCGCGAGCGGCTTCTCGCGCCGCTCGCTGGCGATCGTGGCCGTGGCGGCAGCCGCCGTGCTGACGCTGATCGCGGTCCTCGCCCTCAACGGCGGTGGCGGTGGCGGCGACGACAAGTCCCCGAAGAACGCCACGAGTTCGGGCGCGGGAGGCGCTGAACGCAACAAGGGCGAAGGCGGCAGCGGCACCAAGAAGGACGACAAGGGCGGCGGCGAGAAGAAGGAGAGCCCCTCCCCGGACCCGAGCGCCTCCTCCGGCGGCGAGGGCGAGGAGGAGCCCGGCGCGGAGCCCTCCCTGCCCGAGGACTACGAGCAGGTCGAAGACAAGCGCTTCCACTTCAGCATGGGGATGCCGGAGGACTTCGAGCGTTCGGGAGTCGCGGGTGCCAACTCCGGGGCCAAGTACTCCGACGGCGGACTGCCCAAGCTCCAGGTGGACTTCAGCCCCAAGCCGCTGAAGGACGCCGCCGCCGGATGGCGCGACCTGGAGCCCTCCGTGAAGAGCAACAGCAGCGGATACCGGCAGATCAGCATCAAGAGCGTGAAGTGGCGGGGCTATCCGACCGTCGGGGACTGGCAGTTCGAGCGCAACGAGGACGGCCACAAGGTGCGTGTTCTCAACCGCGGTTTCCGCGTGGACGATTCACACGGCTACGCGATAATGATCACCTGCCGCGCGGACAAGTGGGACGACTCGGAGTGCAAGACGCTGCGCAAGACGGCGTTCAGCACTTTCAAGCCGCTCACCTGAACGGGGTTCCCGGCCCGCGTTCCGGGGGACGTTCGGGTTGAGGCCGAATCGGGCAAGCGTTTCACGTGAGTGAGGCCCGCTGCGGCGTGCGCGCGGCCGGAGAGTCACCGAGTCCGCCCGCGCAGGACAGCTCGGGCACGTATCGTGAATGGCCGCGGACCGGTATCCGTCCGTAAAGATACGGATGAGTTGTGCAATCGACGGTCTCGCGTGCTGTGGGGAGGCGTCGTGGACGACTACGCGGACAAGGCGGGACGGCTGCTGGCCGACCGCTACCGCTTGCCCCGGACCACCGCCGATTCCCATCAGTTGACGGAGTCGGTGGCCTACGACACGGCCAGCGGGCAGGAAGTGCTCGTACGCCAGGTGCCGTTGCCCGAGATCGTCGAGGCCGAGGTGCTCGAGGACGGCGGTTCCGTCGGTGCCGGCGCCGCACACGGCGCCGCGTTCCGCGGCTCGATAGGACGCGCGACGCGCAGCCCCGCGGACCCGGCCGTCCGGCGTGCCGTCGAGGCGGCGGTCGCCGCCGCCCGTCTGCCCGACCACCCCAGGCTCGACCAGGTCTTCGACGTCTTCGTCGAGGGCGACGGTCTGTGGATCGTCAGCGAGTTGCTGCCGGCCACGCCGCTCGCGACGCTGCTTTCGCACCAGACGCTGACCGCGCACAGAGCCGCGGAGATCGCCGCCGATCTCCTGACCGCGCTGCGCGTGGTGCACGCGCACGGCTGGACCCACCGGAACGTCACCGCGCACACGGTCCTGATCTGTGACGACGGGCGGGCTCTGCTGACGGGGCTCGCGGTCGGGGCGGCCCAGGAGGCGCTGTGCGGGTACAGCCCGCTGCCGGACTCCGAGCGCGTGGCGCTGCCGCCCAGCGGCAACATTCCCGGGGAGCCACGGCGGAGCAGCGGTGGCGGCAGCGAGGCCGAGACAGCCGGCGAGCAGCCGCAGTCAGGGGCCGGGTCCTCGCCCGAATCGGAGTCGTGGAAGGGCATCACCCTGCCCGAGGGCTTCGACGTGCGGCAGGAGGACCAGGCGGACGACCCGTACGGGCGCGGTCCCGTGCAGGGCGGCGGCGACGATCCGGGCCAGGGTCCTGCCAGGGCCGGGGGGTCCCCGCGCGGCATCTTCGGTCTCCAGGGTCTCGGGCACGACGGCCCGCCGGCCGAGCAGGGCAGCGGGCCCGTACGTCATGGATACGAGACCGGCGGACGTGGCCCGCGCAGCGGTGCCGTCGCGGCCTACCAGGCGGGTGCCAAGCGCGGCGCCGCCGCCCGTGTGCACGGCGCGGAGCGCGACGAACCGGAGCCGGCGCGGCAGGAGAGTGGTCCGGGGGACGAGGCGGGCGCCCGGGAGGACTGGTGGAACCGCCCCGCGTCGGCACCCCCGGCGGACACCCGTCACGCGACGCCCGACGACTACGTGCGCTGGTTCCCGGCCGGGGAGGACGAGGTCACTCCGAGCGACCTGCCGGGCTCACGTCCGCCCAACAGCCTTCCCGTGAAGGCCACTTGGCGTCCGGCCGAGCCGGAACCGAGGCCGGAGCAGGAACGGGGAGGCCGGCCGGAGGGCTCCCTGTACTCCGACGTCCCGTACGCCGAGGAGATGTACGGCGGCAGTTCCCGCAGCGAGAGCCGGTACAGCGACCCGTACGACAGTGACGCCCACGACAGCGCCCCGTACGACAGTGACGCCTACGACGAGGACCCGTACGCCGACGAGCCCGAGAGCCGTCCGTGGGGCGGCGAGGGCGCCGAGGAGAACGGCGCGCCCGAGGGCTTCCGCGGCCCTGCCACAGCGCTGGCCGCCGAACGTGCGAGGCAGGCGCGCATGACGGTCGTCGGCGCGGTCAGCGAGCGGTGGGCGCCCGAGCAGGCCGGGCCGGTCCATCAGAACTGGCGGCTCGCCCCGCCCGTCGGCCCCTCCGCGGACCTGTGGGCGCTGGGTGTGCTGCTCTTCCGTGCCGTGCAGGGCCATGCGCCCTACCCCGAGGACGACGTCGCCGAACTGGTGCAGATGGTGTGCGGTGAGCCGCCCGCGTTCGCCGAGGAGTGCGGCCCGCTGCGTCCCGTCGTCGAATCACTGCTGCGCCAGGACCCCACGGAGCGCCCGGACTTCGAGGAGCTGAGGGGCTGGCTTCGGTCGCTGGTGCGCTCCGCGCCGGAGCCCGAAGTCGGCTGGCACACGGTGTACGCCCCTTCGCTGGATCCGGGCGGCACGTCGGACCCGAGACGGCTGCCGATACTGCGCCGCCGCGGCGAACTCGTGCGCAGACGGCGGGCGGCGAGACGCGCGGCCCGCGCCGAGCAGAGACAGCAGCACCGGCATCAGCAGCGCGAGCAGCGCCGGCAGAAGCAGCAACGACCGCGGCCCGCCCCGCTCCAGGGCGCGCCCCACGCGTCCCACCCTCAGGCCCCGCACGATCAGACCGCGCGCCTTCAGGCGCAGCAGCCCCCGCAGCCGGGCCCCGTTCCGCCGATGCCCCAGCAGTCGCCGGAACCGAGGCGCGAGCGGGCCGCGCACAGGCGGAGCCGGCCCGCGCGGGAGAAGAAGCCACGGCAGGGCGCGGGCCCCCGCAAGCTCGGCGGCATTCTGGTCGGCCTCGTGCTCGCGGGCCTCGCCGCCGCACTGATGTACGCGGTGTGGTTCATGCCCGAGGGCGACACGAACGGCGCCTCGAACCAGCAGCGCGGTTCCGTCGGCGGCGAGAGCAGGCCCCCGGAGGCGGGCGACGGCAGTGGCAACGGCGGCGGCGACGGTGGCGGTGACGGCGGAGGCAGCGGCGAGAAGCAGCAGCCGCCCGCCGCAGGCAAGGCGCCGAAGGGCTACAAGCTCAGCCAGGACCCCGCGGGCTTCCGTGTCGCCGTCCCCGACGAGTGGAACCGCCGCTCGACGACCGGTCGCGGCCAGGTCCGCTACAACGGCGGCGAGGTCGAGATGGTCATCGTCAACGGCCGGGACGCAGTGGGGAAGTACGGCAAGGACCCGATGGCCTACCAGAGCGACGACGAACCGGAGTTGAAGGCCTACCGCGCCTCGGACTGGGCGTCGACCTCCGGGCTGCGGCGCATCGACGTCGGCGAAACCGCCATGGCCGAGGGCACGTTCAGCTGGAAGGACGGCGGCCGGGACATCTACGCACGCAACCGCGCGATGATCCTCGACGGGCGCTACCACGTGCTGATGGTGATGGGCTCGAAGGGCAAGAAGCAGGAGATCGACCGGCACTTCGAGGCCGTGGCCGACACCTACCGGTCGACGGGCCGCTGATCCCCGCTAGCCTCATCCGACGCGTGCCGGCGTCCCGGACCGGGCGCCGGGAGTCACCGGAGGTCAGCGACCTGAGCCGCACCTGCTGCCGCCCGGTCGCGCCAGCGTTCGCTGGCAGATTCGGTGAAAGTGGTTACCGCCGGGTATGCAGCGTGTTTCCGGGGTCGTACGCTCTCTCGCATGACGGACACGCAGGACACCCGCTCCCAGGACCAGGGCGAAGACCGCGGCACCGGCGGCACCGCCACATCGGACGTCGCCGCCGGCGGTAACCCGGTGGCCCCCGCTCCCGCAGGGGTGCGCACAGCCGCCGAGGTCGTCACCGCCGAGCTCGTCGAAGCTCTCACCGAGGGAGTGATCGGCAGCGGCCGCACGTCCAGCCACACGCCGTTCACGGGGAAGAAGCTCGCCGAGCTGCCGGAGGCGACGCCCGAGGACGTCGCCTTCGCCTTCCACCGCGCGCGCGAGGCACAGCGTGAATGGGCCGCCACACCCGTAAGGGAGAGGGCCGCCGTCCTGCTCCGCTTCCACGACCTGGTGCTGAAGCGGCAGAGCGAGGTGCTGGACCTGATCCAGCTGGAGACGGGCAAGGCACGGCTGCACGCGCACGAGGAGGTGCAGGCCGTCGCCGTGGCCGCACGCCACTACGGGCGGCGTGCCCCCGCGTATCTGCGTCCCAAGCGGCACACCGGCGCGTTCCCCGTCCTGACCAAGGTGACCGAGAACCGTCATCCACGCGGCGTCGTCGGGCAGATCGCGCCGTGGAACTACCCGTTCGAACTCTCCGTCGGCGACGCCCTTCCCGCGTTCGTCGCGGGCAACGCGGTGGTGATGAAGCCCGACACCGAGACGGCGCTGACCGCCCTGTGGGCGCGCAAGCTGCTCATCGAGGCCGGGCTGCCGAAGAACGTGTGGCAGGTCGTCATAGGCGAGGGCCATGTGATCGGCCCCGCCGTCGTCGAGCGCGGTGACTACGTCTCGTTCACCGGTTCCACCCGAACCGGCCGCGGTGTGGCGCAGAAGGCCGCGGAGCGGCTCGTGGGCGCTTCCCTCGAACTCGGCGGCAAGAACGCCATGATCGTGCTGCCCGACGCCGACCTGGACAAGGCCGCGGCGGGTGCGGTGCGCGGTGCGTTCTCCTCGGCCGGCCAGCTGTGCATCTCGATCGAGCGGCTGTACGTGCACGAGTCGGTGGCGGACGCGTTCGTGGAACGCTTCGTCGCCCGTACGAAGCGGATGCGGCTCGGTTCGTCGCTCGCCTACGGCGCCGACATGGGTTCCCTCGTATCGCAGAAGCAGCTCGACAACGTCAGCCGCCACATCGAGGAAGCGGTCGCCAAGGGCGCGAAGGTGCTCGCGGGCGGGCGCGCACGCCCCGACGTGGGACCGCTCTTCCACGAGCCGACGATCCTCGACGGCGTCGAGTCTCCGATGGCCGTGTGCACGGAGGAGACCTTCGGGCCCGTCGTCTCCATCTACCGCTACGCGGACGAGGACGAGGCCGTCGAGCTGGCCAACTCCACGGCGTACGGGCTGAATTCGAGCGTCTGGGGCCGCAACGGCAGCCATGCCCGCGCGGTCGCGGCACGGCTGCGCAGCGGGACCGTCAACGTCAACGAGGGTTACGCGGCGGCGTACGGCAGCGTGCAGTCGCCGATGGGCGGCATGGGCGACTCCGGCCTCGGCAGGCGTCACGGCAGCGAGGGCATCCTCAAGTACACCGAGTCGCAGACAGTGGCGCACCAGCGCGTGCTGCCGATGGCGCCGTCCTTCGGCATGGACGACGCGAAGTACTCGGCCTTCATGAGCCTCGCCCTCAAGGTGCTCAAGGCGCTCCGCTTCCGCTGACCCCGGGCAGCCGCCCGCCGCGGCGGCTCCCGGCCCCGACCATCCGACCATCCGTACAACCGATCCAGAGCCGAACCACTCGCACCGGAGGCCCCATCGTGCCCGAGGAGAACTCCGCCCCAAACGAGGGCGGTTCGTACGACTACGACGTGATTGTCATAGGCTCCGGCTTCGGCGGTTCCGTCTCCGCTCTCCGTCTCACGGAGAAGGGATACAGCGTCGGAGTGCTGGAGGCCGGACGCCGCTACACGCGCGAGACCCTGCCCAAGAACTCCTGGGACACGAAGAACTACATCTGGGCGCCCGCACTGGGCCTCTACGGCATCCAGCGCATCCATGTGCTCAGCAATGTCATGATCCTGGCAGGCGCGGGAGTGGGGGGCGGTTCGCTGAACTACGCCAACACCCTCTACGTGCCGCCGAAGGCCTTCTTCCAGGACCGCCAGTGGGGCCACATCACCGACTGGCAGGAGGAGTTGAAGCCCTTCTACGACCAGGCGCAGCGGATGCTGGGCGTGCGCCTCAACCCGACGATGACGCCCTCGGACGAGCACCTGAAGACGGCCGCCGAGCGGATGGGCGTCGGTGACAGCTTCCACATGGCGCCTGTCGGGGTGTTCTTCGGCGACGGCGAGGACGCGGACGGCAAGGCGAGGACCAAGCCGGGCGGTGAGGTCGCCGACCCGTACTTCGGCGGCGCCGGTCCGTCGCGCAGGGCCTGCTCGGAGTGCGGCGAGTGCATGACGGGCTGCCGTCACGGCGCGAAGAACACCCTCAACGAGAACTACCTCTATCTCGCCGAGAAGGCGGGCGCCGTCGTGCACCCGATGACGACGGTGCGCGAGGTCGAGGAGCTGCCGGACGGCATGGGCTTCGCCGTCACCTGCGTGGCGACGGACAAGCGCAAGGGGCCGGCAACGGTGCTGCGCGCCCGCAAGGTGGTCATCGCGGCCGGTACGTACGGGACGCAGACGCTGCTGCACCGCATGCGCGACACCGGCACGCTGCCCCGTCTCTCCGAGCGTCTCGGTGAGTTGACCCGCACCAACTCCGAGGCGCTGGTGGGCGCGCAGACCATCGAGCGGCGCTACCGCAAGAAGTGGAAGGACGGCCGGAAGCTCGACTTCACGCGGGGCGTGGCCATCACCTCCTCCGTCCACCCGAACGAGCACACGCACATCGAGCCCGTCCGCTACGGCAGGGGCTCCAACGCGATGAGCGCGCTGACCACTCTCCAGGTCAACCACGACACGAAGCTGCCCAAGGTGCTGGGCCACCTGCTCACCTGTCTGCGGCATCCCAACCTGTTCCTCAGGTCGCTCTCAGGCCGTAAGTGGTCCGAGCGGATCATCATCGGCCTGGTGATGCAGACGCACGACAACTCCCTGACCACGTACCGGAAGACGAAGGGACTCGGGAAGGGACTGCTCACCGCCCGCCAGGGCCACGGCGCGCCCAACCCGGCCTACATTCCCGAGGGCGCGGAGGCCGCACGCCATCTCGCCGACGACATCAACGGCTTCGCCGGGACCAACCTCGGCGAGCTGATGGGCATGCCGCTCACGGCGCACTTCCTCGGCGGCTGCCCGATCGGGGCGGACGCCGACAGCGGCGTCATCGACCCGTACCACCGGCTGTACGGGCACCCGGGCATCACGGTGGTGGACGGCTCCGCCGTCTCCGCGAACCTCGGCGTCAACCCCGCGCTCACCATCACCGCTCAGGCCGAGCGCGCCATGTCGCTGTGGCCGAACAAGGGCGAGGAGGACGCGCGGCCCGAACAGGGATCGCCGTACGTACGGATGGCGCCCGTGGCGCCGCGCGAACCGGTCGTGCCGGACGACGCGTTCGGGGCGCTGCGGCTGACGATGCTGCCCGTGCCGGAGGTGCCCGCCAAGAAGCGGGAGCCGGCGCACGAGGCCGCCGAAGTGGAGTAGTCCCCGAATCCGCGTTCCCGTCGGGGCAGTTCGCCCGGGCGGGAACGCGGAGGGGCTGTCGCACGCGCGAAGGGCCCCGTGGCGCCGGCCGGTTGGTGGACGGCGCCGCGGGGCCCTTGGCGTCCAGCACGGGCGTCAGGGCAGCGCCCGCCTGAAGGAACGGCACCGGGGGGTAGTGCCGCCTGGCCGTCCGAGCTGCGGCAGCATGCTGCGCAGCTGGTCAACGGCCGGGTCTTGAAAGGGAGTTCGTGTGCATGTTGCTGGATGCGCATCTGACGCGCAAGGCGTCCGACTCCCTTGGTCACGGCATTGGTACCGGCTGGCCGGAACTTTTACCGTCGGACGACAATCTCCCGAGAATCTTCCTGAATCCCGCGCTCCGCGGAGCGGCCGGTCCTGGGCGTCCCCGGGACCGGCCACTGTCTCCCCGCGCGGGGAGAGTTGGTGACCGGGCTGCTGTCCCCTGCTGACCGGTCACTCGCGCCGGAGCGAGGTCCCACGACACTTCCGTCCCCGCCCACGAGGAGGAACGGGCGTCTCATCGCTGCGATGGCGCGTCCCCGAACTGCCGGACGTCCGGCGGGCATCGGGGTCACCGGGACCAACGAAGCCGCGCACGCGGCGGTCACGCTCCTTACGGGTGACCGCCGCGCCGCGGACTTGCCATGTTGTGCGAACGGGCTGCGGGAGCCGCCGTGCGCCGGCCCGCCGCCCGGTGGCTCCCCTGCGGCGGGTTCACCAGCGTGCGTGCCGCAGGTTCACGACCGGGTTCACGCCTGGGCGCATGACCGGGTTCACGATTGCGCGCGGCACAGTGCCAGCAGCGTCATCGCGAGCTGTGTGCCGGGTCGGCCGAGCTCGCTGCGGTAGCGATTGAGGATCTCCATCTCCCGTGCCAGACCCACTTGTTCCCCTGCCCCGGAGCGCTCACCGGCCGGTCCGTCTCCGGCTTCGGTGCGCGCCTGCCGGACGCCTGCCGCGACGGTCCTGCGTTCCTGCACGAGCGCGATGATGCGGGCGTCCAGCTCGTCGATGCGGGACCGGGCCCCGGTCCCGGACTCGGCCCCGGACTCGCCCCCGCCCGCCGCGCCCGCCCCGGTCGTGTCCGGGCCGGTACGCCCGGTGGTCTCTGCGGTTTCCGTGCTCATGGTGTTCACGTCTCCGTCCTCGTAGGTCGTACGTACGGCGGAGCCCTGGACCTCGCGGCCCGTGGAGCGGAAACGAAGAGCGCCCCGGGCCTTTGCCGGCCCGGGGCGCCCGGTGAGTCGCTCGTCAGTGGATCAAGCAGCTCGACCACGGCGGCCGTGAGGGCCGGATCCGTAGCCGAACCAGAAGCTGGTTGTGACGGGCTGCTCGAACATGCTCGACAGTATGCACGGGCCCCCTGTGGAGGCCAAGCAGCACCCCCGGCGGCTCCCGTTAGAATCGGCCGTACGAAGTGAGCACGTGCTCCGCGCTCCGGCACGGCGTGCATCAACGCCGTCCCCGCCGTCCCACGCTCCCGTACCACCGCCGTAAGGCCGAAAGGCAGCCGCTCCGTGGCATCAGCGCCCGCCCCTCGTGGCTCAGGCTCCCCGGAATCCGCCTCCGCATCTCCGGACGCTCCGGAGACCGTCCTCGTGGTCGATTTCGGTGCGCAGTACGCGCAGCTCATCGCGCGCCGCGTGCGCGAGGCGCGGATCTACAGCGAGGTCGTGCCCTCCACCATGCCGGTCGAGGAGATGCTGGCCAGGAACCCGAAGGCGGTGATCCTCTCCGGCGGCCCCTCGTCCGTGTACGCCGACGACGCACCGTCCCTCGACGGCTCGCTCTTCGACGCCGGGGTCCCCGTGCTCGGCCTGTGCTACGGCTTCCAGCTGATGGCGCAGTCCCTCGGCGGCACCGTCGACAACACCGGCAGCCGCGAGTACGGGCGCACGGACCTGTCGGTCTCCAAGGGCGCATCCACCCTCTTCGAGGGCACGCCCTCGCACCAGCAGGTGTGGATGTCGCACGGCGACGCCTGTTCCGCCGCGCCCGAGGGCTTCACGGTCACCGCATCCACCGACATGGTCCCGGTCGCGGCCTTCGAGAACGACGAGCGCAGGCTCTACGGCGTCCAGTACCACCCCGAGGTCATGCACTCCACGCACGGCCAGCAGGTGCTGGAGCACTTCCTCTACCGCGGCGCCGGTCTCTCCCCGACCTGGACGACCGCGAGCATCGTCGACGAGCAGGTCGCCGCGATCCGCGAGCAGATCGGCAGCAAGCGTGCCATCTGCGGGCTGTCCGGCGGCGTGGACTCGGCGGTGGCCGCAGCCCTCGTCCACAAGGCTGTCGGTACGCAGCTGACCTGCGTGTACGTCGACCACGGGCTGATGCGCAAGGGCGAGACGGAACAGGTGGAGAAGGACTTCGTCGCGGCCACCGGCGTGCAGCTGAAGGTCGTCGACGCCGCCGACCGCTTCATCGCCGCGCTGGCAGGAGCCTCCGACCCGGAGCAGAAGCGGAAGATCATCGGACGTGAGTTCATCCGGGTCTTCGAGCAGGCGCAGGCGGAGCTCGTCGCCGAGGCGGGCGCCGCCGGTGAGGACGTCGCCTTCCTCGTGCAGGGCACCCTCTATCCCGACGTCGTCGAGTCCGGCGGCGGCACGGGCGCGGCCAACATCAAGTCGCACCACAACGTGGGCGGGCTCCCGGAGGACCTGGAGTTCGAACTGGTCGAGCCGCTGCGGAAGCTGTTCAAGGACGAGGTCCGCATGGTCGGCCAGGAGCTGGGCCTGCCGGAGGAGATCGTCCAGCGGCAGCCGTTCCCCGGCCCCGGGCTCGGGATCCGCATCATCGGCGAGGTCACGCGCGAGCGCCTCGACGTGCTCCGCGAGGCCGACGCCATCGCCCGCGAGGAGCTCACGGCCGCCGGCCTGGACCGCGACATCTGGCAGTGCCCGGTCGTGCTCCTGGCCGACATCCGCTCCGTGGGCGTGCAGGGCGACGGCCGCACATACGGGCATCCCGTGGTGCTGCGCCCCGTCTCGTCCGAGGACGCGATGACCGCGGACTGGTCGCGGCTGCCGTACGACGTGCTGGCCCGCGTCTCCAACCGCATCACGAACGAGGTCTCCGGCGTCAACCGTGTCGCGCTCGACATCACGAGCAAGCCGCCGGGCACGATCGAGTGGGAGTGAGCCGGGACGACCCGGCGAGCGCCCAGGCGGATCCTCCGTCAACCTGGCGTCGTGCTTCATGCCTCCGAGTGACCAGGGCTCGCTCCCGCCCGCTGCGGTGGGTGCGGGGCGGAGAAGCCCGTCCATGGGAGGAACCATGACCGCCGAGCCCGTGCCCACCAGCGGCGATTCCCAGGATGCCGCCCCGCAGTGGCCTGTGCCCCCGCGGCAGGGCTACACCGTGGACGACCTGTTCACTCTGCCGAACCTCCCGCCGGTGCCGGGGCTGAGCACCACCGCCATCTCTCGCCGCACGCGCAAGTTCTCAGGACCACCTGTAGGCGGCAGGACGCACGGGGCTCGATGAGTTCCCGGAGGCGGGCCCGCAGGGGCACGGGGCGACTCCGGCCCGGCCGGGCCCGGCGATCTCGGATGTCCGGCGCCCACGGCGGTAGTTTGCCGGGGTGACCGATATCGGGGGCCGGACCCGCCGACTGAACCGGCGGAAGCGGATCGTTGGGGCCGCTGCCGCGGGAGTGGTGCTGCTCGGGGTGGTCGCCGCGGTCGTCGAGCCGTACGTGAACGACTGGTGGGTCACCCGAAACGCCTGCAGCGGAGCGCTGCCCAAGGGTGTCCTCGACGACATGGGCACGAAGCCGATGGACGACGACAGGCATCTCTACGGACACGAGGAGACCGTCGACGCTCCCCTCGGCAGATACCGCTGCGAGGTGAACGACGGCGAGAGCGGCCGCGGCTACCGCTTCCGCGCCTCGGCCTACACCGCCCGCGACGACATCGACGGCCACCTCTCCGAGGACTTCTCCGGCCATGAGCCGGCCCGGCTGGCGCTCCCGGCGGGGCTGCCGGGCTACGAGACGCCGCGCGGCGATCTCGTCATGACGGTCGTCTGCCCACGG
This sequence comes from Streptomyces bathyalis, assembly GCF_015910445.1. Taxonomy (NCBI): domain Bacteria; kingdom Bacillati; phylum Actinomycetota; class Actinomycetes; order Kitasatosporales; family Streptomycetaceae; genus Streptomyces; species Streptomyces bathyalis. The sequence continues at coordinate 2,751,110 of NZ_CP048882.1, read as the reverse complement.
CTCGGCAGGGACGGCTCGGGGAAGCCGCGGCAGCTGCACACCAGGGCTCAGATCCCCGGCTACTTCGGTGACGGCGAGTCGGGGGACGAGCCCGCTGCCGGAGTCTCGTACGACGCCGGTGCGCGTGCCACCGTCTCCTTCGCCAACAAGGCGTCGGAGAAGCTGCGTTGCGGAGCGAAGCCGTTGGCCGTCCCGGAGAAGGTTCCCCGGCCGGAGCCGGTGCCGCTGGGACGGACGGACGGGACGCCGTGCTCGGTGCTCGCCCACGCGCCCCTCGGCCCGACGAAGGCCTGGAGCGTGGAGGTGCGGATGTCGCGGCGCGCCCCGGTCGGCAGCTGCCTGCTGGAACGCAACGGCGACGGCACCGGATCAGGTCAGGCGGCCCAGGGCAAGGAGGCACTCGACCTGACGGCCTTCCACGGCGACTTCTCCCGCCATCTGTGGAAGGCCCTCGGCCGGAGGAAGCCGTGGGTGAGCGCCACGCAGGGCTGGGCGACCGCGCGGTGCGAGGGGACGGACGCCGTCTTCCGGATCCGCGCGCTCGGCGGGGACGGGGAGACCCCGGTGCTGAGCGCGGAGGAGATGCGCTCGATCCTGACTGCCTTCGCCGAGCGGCAGGCCGACCGCCGTGGCTGCACGAAGCCGCGCGTACCGTCCCGGGTCTCGGCCGACCCGCCCCGGGCCTGACGGAGTGCGAGCGAGCGGGCCGGCGCCGGGTGTCCGGGCGGTACCGGCCGTCGGCGCCCTGCCGCCGCGGCTCACGTGCCCGACGTGCCGTCGATGCGCTCGCGGAGCAGATCCGCGTGCCCGTTGTGCCGCGCGTACTCCTCGACCATGTGGATCAGGATCCAGCGAAGGGACACGCTGTCGTCGCCCATGATCGCTGCCGATTCCTCCGGGAGGCGGCCGGAGTCGTCGAGGGACGCGGTGGCGGTCAGTTCGCGGCCACGCTCGACCTCGCGCTGCCACACGGCCATCGCCTCGTCCATGCCGCGCCCGGGAACGAGCGTGAACCCGTCCTCCCCCTCCTCGTACAGCCTCGGGACGTCCTGACCGGCGAACACCCGCTGGAACCAGTTGCGTTCGACTTCTGCCAGGTGCTGCACGAGCCCGAGCAGCGTCATCGAGGACGGCTCCGCCGACTGCTCGCGCACCTGACTGTCGTCGAGATCCGCGCACTTGAGGGTCAGGGTGGCCCGGTGGAAGTCCAACCAGCCCTCCAGCATGGTGCGTTCGTCCGCGTGCGGGGCGGGGACGGGGCGTCCGTCCGGTGTCGTCCTGGTCATGGAGCCAGCCTTCCACGGCCCGGCCGCCGGTGCGTCCCGGTCGCCGTCAGGCAGTGGCGGCGGCCTTTGCCCGCTCCGATGAGTCCGGGCGCCGGCGGTGGTCTGCACTGCGGCAGGGACATCACGCACGGAGGGAGAGCCGCTGTGGCCGGCACCGATGGGACCGAGGTCGTCAGGGCCTGCATGGAGAGCTACGTCGCGCAGGACCGCGAGCGAGCGGAAGCGCTGATCGCCGACGACTACAGCTTCACCAGCCCGCAGGACGACCACATCGACAGGGCCGCGTTCTTCGAGCGCTGCTTCCCCACGGCTGAACGCCTCAGGTCGCAGAAGATCCTGTCGGTCGTGCCGGCCGGGGGCGACGACGTCTTCCTGCTCTACGAGTACGAACTGCAGACGGGCGAGCGCCACCGCAACGTCGAGGTCGCGACGGTCCGCGACGGGCGCCTCACCGAGACCCAGGTCTTCTTCGGGGGTCGCGTCCGCTAGGCCCTGGCTCAGGTCCGGTGGCTCGGTCCGGTGGTCGCCCGGTGGGACGTACCGTCCCTCGCCGGCCCTGCCGCCGCCCATACGAGCAGGGCGAAGCCGAGCGCGAAGCCCAGCATCGTCACCACTCCTCGCGGGTTGAAGATGTGGCTGTCGAAGAAGGACCCGCAGCACGCCAGCAGCACCACCGTGCCGGGCAGCACGCGCGCCCCGTACCTCAGACACAGCGCGACCGACACCGCGACCACCGCGACGGTCAGGCACCACACGCCCGCCTGCCCGAGCGCGTCACCGGTGTGGAAGAGCGGGTTGACGACCCGGCGGCGCTGCTCGCCGCCGTGCTCCTCGGCGATGCCCGCCCCGATGCCGGCGACGGCGTCCAGGCCCGTGTAGAAGCAGGCGTACCCGAAGGCGCCCACCCACGCGACGACGGTGGCCACGCCGGGCACGTCACGCCGCGGCCTGCCCCACAGGGGCACGATCAGGCCCAGCGCCAGCAGCGGCCAGACGGGCAGCAGCCAGATGTGCATCTCGGCCCACATCGCGGCGTTGTGCGGCCGCAGCCCGCCGGGATGCCCGAGCCCGAATCCGGCCAGCACGAGGGGCGCCGCGACGACGAGGACGATGTCGCGGACGAGGCTCTTCCATCGGGGTGCGGGCATGTCCGTGATGGTAGGGGCGCGGCGGGCCGGTGCGAGGGGTGCCGGCGACACCGTCACAGAAGCGAAAGATCCGGCGGCCCCCGCCCGGTGGAACGGGGTCCGTTTCGCCGCCCCGCACCTAGAATGCGCCGACCGCGGACGGGACGCAGTCCTGCCCCCCGATCACCGGCCGGAGGTCGAGAAACACATGCGTATCAAGCTGCTGGGCGGCTCCGGGCTTCGCGTCAGCGAGCTGTGCCTGGGCACCATGACCTTCGGCCGCGAGACCGACGAGGAGACGAGCGGCGCCATCCTGGACGCCTTCGTCGAGGCGGGCGGCAACTTCATCGACACCGCCGACGTGTACTCGCGGGGCGGGTCGGAGGAGATCCTCGGGCGCTGGCTGAGCAGGCAGCGGCGTGACGATCTCGTCGTCGCGACGAAGGTCAGGTTCCCGATGGGCGACAGCCCCAACGACCAGGGGCTGGGCCGCAAGCACATCGTCCAGGGCGTGGAGGCGAGCCTGCGGCGGCTCCGCACCGACCACATCGACCTGTACCAGGTGCACGCCTGGGATCCGCACACGCCGCTGGAGCAGACGCTCTCCACCCTCGACTCGCTCGTACGGGCCGGAAAGGTCCGGGCGGTGGGCGCGAGCAACTTCACCGGATGGCAGCTGCAGAAGGCCGTGGACATCGCCCGCGCCCGCGGCTGGGAGCCCTTCTCCTCCCTCCAGCCGCTGTACAACCTGCTCGACCGCGAAGCCGAGTGGGAGCTCCTCCCCGTCTGCCGCAACGAGGGCCTCGGCGTGATCCCGTGGAGCCCGCTGCGCGGTGGCTGGCTCAGCGGTGCGATCCGCCGGGGAATGCAGGAGCCGCCGAGCGGAAGCCGCGTGAGGACCGCGGAGAGTCAGGGCTGGAGCGAGTCGTGGAGCGCCTACGCGGAGGACGAGCGGACATGGCGCGTACTCGACGAACTCTTCGCCGTCGCCGAGGAGTCGGGACGGCCTCCGGCCCAGGTCGCGGTCAACTGGCTGCTCCGGCAGGACGGTGTCACGTCCCCGATCGTCGGCGCGCGCACGATGGAGCAGTTCGCCTCCCATCTGGCCGTCGTGGACTGGGAGTTGGAGTCTTCGCAGGTGAAGCGGCTCACGGCCGCCGCGAGCCGGCGGCTGCCCTACCCGTACGGCTTCCAGAAGGGCAGTGACAGCGACGACTGACGGGTGCGCTCCGGGCGCCGGTCGCCGACTTGTCCCGTCCTGTTCGGTTGGATCCGTAAATCCGTTATGCCTGCGGCCTTTTCGGGCGTCTTCCCCGGACCCTCGCGATGGAGCCGATTCGGCCGCCGGTACGTCGTATCCTCGTACTGTTATCGGCTATGCACTCTGAGCATTCGTCCTGTGATCGGGACGCCGTCAACTATGGGGATTGAACGAACGGATGGAATGCGCGCGACTGTCTGACGCGGAACTCCTCCCGCTGGTGCGGGAGGAGGGCGAGTCGTTCCGCGACGCGCTCCGTGAGCTGGAGCGGCGCCACTTTCATGCCGTGAGGGCCTTCGCCGCCGTGTGCACCGTCAGTTCGTCGGCGGCCGAGGAACTGGCCGACAACGCATGGCGCCGCGCGACGGCGTTACGGACGGAGATACCCGTCGGCGCCGTACGTCCGTATGCGCTGTGCTCGGTGCTGCGTACGACGGCCGACTGGGCCGGCACCGCCAAACGCGGGGAACTGCACGAAGAGTTGGTCAGCTGGATCCAGAGCTACGTCACCGAGGGCCGCGGGGACTCCTCGGCGGACGACTTCCCCTGCACATCCATGGCGGCCCGCGCCTTCGCATCCCTTCCCGGCCACACCCAGACGGTGCTGTGGCACTACGCGGTCGAGTACGACGGCGTCGCGAGGATCGACCAGCTCCTCGGCGGCGGTACCGACGAGGTATCGGTGCTGGGCAGGCGTGCGCGCAGGGACTTCTACAACGCCTACGTGCGCATACACCAGGACGAGATACGTGAGGACGAGTGCGCCCGCCTCCAGCGGACGGTGCTCGCCTACGCGGACCAGAAGTCGATCGAGACCGCTGCCGATCTGATGCCGCACCTGGAGCGGTGCGCACACTGCTCGCAGGCGGTCGACGACCTCGGGCTGATGCACGTCCACTGCGGCGCGCTGCTCGCGGAGGCACTGCTCCCCTGGGGCGGCCCGGAGTACGCCGCCTCCAGCCTTCCCTCGTCATCGGGCGGAGTCCGCGCCGCGCACGGGACGGAGGACGACACCGCTGACAGGGCCGCCGGGGCCGGTGCGGGCGGCGGGGAGCGCTCGTACGAGGGGCGGCTGGCGGGCTTACTCCGTGGCCTGGTCTCCCGCTGGTCCGGCCGGTTCGCCGGGGGCCGGTTACTGGGAGGAATCCTCGGCCGCAACGGCGCGGATCCGCGTCCCGGCGACGGCAGGAGACGGCACCAGAGGAAGCGCGCGCTCCAGAGCGCGGCACTGGTCGGCCTGTGTTCGCTCGTCGTCGCGGTCGCCTACACCGGGGTGTTCGGTCCCGGCTCTCCGCAGAGCACCGAATCGCCTCCCGCCCAGGGCGCTTCGCAGGTGCCGGCCCAGCCGCCGCGGTCCTCCCCGACCACGGCGACGGCCACCGCCACCTCGACCGTCACGGCGACGGAGACCGCACCGCCCCGTGGGAACGGCGGCGGACGCGCCGGCGGCAGCGCCGGCGAACCGGCCGGAGGTCTGCCGGCCGTCGACACGGCGCTGGAGTGGCTCTTCGACACGGTCCAGGGTGCGACGACGTCGGACACCTCGGCCAACGGCATCCTCGGAACACTCTTCGGTGACCCGCTGCCGGCGCTGGTGAACGGCGCCCTGCAGTTCAACGGGACGCAGGACGTCTCCTCCGAAGGTGCCGTGCTCGACACCGAGTCCAGCTTCTCCGTCACCGCCCGCGTGAAGCTGCAGGACAAGGGCGGCACCCAGACCGTGGTCAGCCAGGACGGCTACGACGTGAGCGGGTTCTCGCTCCAGTACGACGCGGCGAAGGACAGGTGGTCGATGGCCCTGCGCCGTGACGACTCCTCGGACGTCGTGGCGGACGTGGCCCTGTCCGACTCGATTCCGAGGGCGGGCAGATGGACCCGGCTCACCGGTGTCTACGACGACCCTGGCAACGAGGTCCGGCTCTACGTCGACGGCAGGCTCGAGGACACGGCCAGGCATGACGGGGACTGGCCGGCTGACGGCGACTTCACGGTCGGCAGGGGGCTGCTCGACGGCGCACCCTTCCAAGGTCTCAGGGGGACCGTCGACGAGGTGCGTGCCTTCGACTCGGCGCTCTCGGGGCAGCAGGCGCTCGCCCTGGCCGGCCGCTCCTGACCAGTCCTGGCTGAACCGGCCGCTTGAGACCAGTCCTGGCTGAACCGGCCGCTCCTGACGGGCCGCGTCCCGGCGGCTCGCGGCGAGCCCGGTCCCGCGGCACCGGACTGTCCTGACTGCCGCGTCCGCGGGCAGCGCCGGCCGGTGCCGGCGCGCCCCTCCCTCATCCGCTGTTGCGCCCGCTGCGCCGCTGGAAGGTGTCCTTGCTGCCGCCGTCCCATTCGACGGTGAGCTTGTCACCGGACCGGACGGCGTCGCCCGTGAGGGCGCTCTTCACATTGCCGTTGACGCACTTGAGTGCCAGCCGGAACGCCGCGCCGGACTTGCGCGCCTCGCCGACGCCGGGGCAGGTGGACAGGCGGCCGGGACGGTTGTAGGCCACGGCGTTCTTTCCGGCGGACCTGCCCGACTCCGCCTCACGGCCCACCGTCAGCGTCGCCCCGCCGCGCGACTGCCATGTGCCGGTGAAGCCCTTCGCCCCACCGTTCTTCCCGCCGCTTCCGGCGTCCTCGTCCTGAGCCCCGCCCTGGTTCCCGCCGTCGGGCCGCTCGCCGGCAGATCCCGAGTCGGGCTGTTCGCCGCTCTCCGAGCTCGCGCCGGTGCCCCCTCCGCCTCCGCTGTCCGTCATGTAGTACACGCCGCCGCCCGCGAGCAGCACCGCGATGATGGTGCCCGCGAAAAGGGCCACGAGCTTCCTCTTCGAATGGGCGGCCCACCGCGGCCCCGCCGGAGGGTAGCCGTAGTCGGGCGGCGGCTCCTCGTACCTCTCGTCGAAGAGGTACTCGTAGTCGTACGGCGGCGGCGGTGGTGGCGGCGACTCCCACTGCGGCTGCGGAGGCAGCGCCGGCTGCGGCGGGGGCTGGGGCGGGAGTTGCTGCGCCGGTGAATCCCAGTATCCGAACCCGGCGGTCGGGGGCTGCGGCGGAGGCTGGCGCGGCTGAAGTTGCTGCGGCGGAGGCTGCCGAGGGACGGGCGGCGGGGGAGGCCGCTGCCTCCTGTACCGCGGACCGCCGTAACCGTCCTGCGGTGGCTGAGTCATAGCGAACACCTCTGCACACGTGCCCGCAGCCGCCAAGACCCCCAGCTCACCCAGGTGGCCCGAGATTCCCCGGGGTCGGCCTCGGCCGGTTACGAGCCCGCCGCTGCTACACGACAAATGAGCGGGCCACGCGACCATCCTGCGTCATGGTGACGACGGGCCGCAGCCGAAACCAGAGCATGTGTGCGGTACATGAGCACGGATCCGGACCCGGGCCCCTCCGGGGAGCGCGGCGTGTGCCGTGCGAAGGCGCGCACGGCCTCCGCACCCCGGGCGCCGGAGCGCCTCAGACCAGGCGGCGCGCGGCTGCCCAGCGGGTCAGTTCGTGGCGGTTGGACAGCTGGAGCTTGCGCAGGACCGCCGAGACATGGGACTCGACCGTCTTCACAGAGATGAAGAGCTGCTTGGCCACTTCCTTGTACGCGTAGCCGCGCGCGATCAGGCGTAGGACCTCGCGTTCGCGCTGCGTGAGCCGGTCGAGATCCTCGTCGGCGGGCGGGGCGTCCGTGGATGCGAAGGCGTCCAGGACGAAGCCCGCCAGGCGCGGCGAGAAGACGGCATCCCCGTCGGCGACGCGGAAGATCGCGTCGACGAGGTCGCTACCGGTGATGGTCTTGGTGACGTAGCCGCGCGCACCGCCACGGATGACGCCGATGACGTCCTCGGCCGCGTCGGACACGGAAAGGGCGAGGAAACGCACCGGGGATTCGGCGGCGCCCATCATCGAGGCGCTGCGGCGCAGGACTTCGACGCCGCCTCCGCCGGGGAGATGGACGTCCAGCAGTACGACGTCGGGGCGGGTGGCGGTGATGACGGAGACGGCCTGTTCCACGTCGCCGGCCTCCCCGACGACGTCGACGCCCGTGTCGTCGGTGCGGCCGATCTCCGCCTGCACGCCCGCGCGGAACATGCGGTGGTCGTCGACGAGGACCACGCTGACCTGGCGGGACGTGCCCGAGCCGGTGCCTTCCGCGGTGCCTGGTGTCTCGTTGGTCACGACTGGGCCGCCCTCTCCATTTCGAGCTCCACCTCTGTCCCCTCGCCGGACGCCGACCGCAGCCGTGCCGTGCCGCCGTGGCGTCGCATGCGGCCGATGATGGACTCGCGCACACCCATCCTGTCCTCCGGCACGGCGTCCGGGTCGAAACCGGGTCCGCGGTCGCGTACGGAGATGAAGACCGTGCGTCCCTCCACCTCCGTGAAGACCTGGACCGCCCCTGCCCCATGGCCTCCGGCAGGGGTGGCTCCCCCAGGGACACCGTACTTGGCGGCGTTCACCATCGCCTCGCGCGCGGCCTGGATCTGTGCGTCCAGCCCTTCGTCGAGCGGGCAGTCGCCGACGCAGACGACCTCGATCGGCACCCCGTGATGGTCCTCGACCTCGGCCGCCGTGGCCTTGACGGACTCGGAGACCGTCTGCGGTTTCTCGTCCTCGTCCTTGGCCCTGCCGCGGGGCTTGTACAGCCAGTTGCGCAGCTCGCGCTCCTGGGCGCGGGCGAGGCGGGCCACTTCGCGGGGATCGTCGGCACTGCGCTGGATCAGGGTGAGGGTGTGCAGCACGGAGTCGTGGACGTGCGCGGCGACCTCGGCCCGCTCCTGCGCGCGGATGCGCATCAGCCGCTCCTCTGACAGGTCCTGCATCATCCGCACCAGATACGGACCGGCGAGCAGCGCGACGCCGACGAGGACGGCGAGGGCGGCCTGCAGGACCGGGCCGAGATGCCTGGCCGACCCCTGCACGACGACGATTCCGCTCACTCCCACGGCCACCAGCACCACACCCGCGGCGCTGCGCGCGAGCGGCACCAGCCCGCGGCGGCGGCTGACTTCGGCCCAGTGTGCGCGGCGGGCGTCGTCGGCCTGGCGCCAGACCAGGACGACGCCGAGGCCTATCAGAAGCACCGGCCACAGATAGGTGTTGACCCGTCCGAACTGCCAGTTGTCGGCGATCACGACAGCGCCGACGAGCAGTGCCAGTACGGCGAAGAGCTGACCCTTGTCGGGCTTGCGCAGGCGCAGTCGCGGCCAGGTGCTCTCGCCCTGCCGGCGGCTCCGCGGGGCGGAACCCACGTCGGCGGCCGGTCCGGCGGCCGTCACCTGGCGGCCCGAGCCGACGCCTCCCGTGCCGAGCGGCACGACGAACCAGAAGGCGGCGTAGAGCAGCACGCCGAGCCCCTGGGTCACGGTCAGGGCGATGAAGACGATGCGGACCCAGGAGACCGGCAGCCCCAAGTGACCGGCCAGGCCCCGGGCGACGCCGCCGAGCATGCGGCCCTCGGCGCTGCGGTAGAGCTTGCGCAGCGGGGGCGGCGGGGCGGCGTCGTCGGCGGGCGGCCCGCTGCCGGCCGCTCCGGCGGAGCCGACGCCGCCGGCGGTCGACGAGGCGGGGGTCATGCACCGATCGTCACACGTTTGTGCGGTGTGAGGCATCAGGGTGGTCCCTGATCCCTGCCCGTACGTGGCCTTCCGGGGCGGCGGTGAATGCGGCGCCGGAATCAGGGTCGCGTGGGGGACGGGCCCCGATGTGCCGGGCGGGAGGCAGGGGACACCATTGGGCTCATGACGGAGGACGACGAGCACTCGCCGCGGCAGCACCCGCCGGCGGCCGGGCCGGTGCGCGGCGACGGTGGCGGTGGCGGTGGCGGTGGCGGCGAGGCCGACCGGGGCGGCGATGCCGGCCGGGGCGGCGACCACGGCGACGGGCGGGGTGGCGGCGGAAGTCCCGGCAGCGACGCCGGTACGGACGCGGCCGCAGGCGCCGCTCGAACCACAGCCGCCGCCGATGGGGGAGCAGGCGACGGCCAGGACGGCACGGGCCCTCCCGCGCGCAGGCTCACGCGGAGCCGCCGCCCCAAGGCGGTCGCCGGGGTGTGCTCCGGTCTCGGCCGCTACTTCGACCTCGACCCCGTCATCTTCCGCGTGCCGCTCGTCGTGCTCTCCGTCATCGGCGGGCTCGGCCTCGTCTTCTACGGGGCCGCATGGCTGCTGATCCCCGCGGAGGACGAGCAGCAGAACGAGGCACGGTGGCTGCTCTCCGGTCGCGTGGAAGGAACCACGCTCTCCGCCATCCTCGTCGCGCTCGTCGGATGCGGGCTCTTCCTCGCGTCGCTGGGCAGTCTCAGCACGCCCTTCTCCGTGCTGCTCGCGGGTGCGGTAGCCGGTGCCGCGTACTGGTCGCAGCACCGGCGGGAGGCCGAGGCCGCGGAGGCCGTCGGCGCCCCCATCGATCCGACGACGGCGCACGCGGTCGCAGACGCGCCTCCGGAAGCGCAGGCTCCGCCGGTGCCGGGGATGCCGTCGTGGTGGCGTGAGCCACTGACCAAGGACGGCGCCGGCGACACCGGGTACCTGTGGGGCCCCGAGGAGGCGGAGACGCAAGCGGGCCGGGGGCACCTCCCGCACGGGCGTCCCTGGGGGCGCGGTGGCGGTGGCCCACGCCCGGGCCGTCGCCGCGAGGGCGCCTTTGGCGGGCTGCTGGCGATGCTGGCCGCGGCCGCGGCGGTCGCGGGGACCGCCGCCGGCTGGGATCCGCAGGCGCTCGGCACGGGCCTCACGATCGGACTGGCCTGCGCGCTCGCGGTGTACGGAATCGGGTTCGCCGTCAGCGCGTTCGCGGGCCGGGTGGGCCTGGGAACCCTGTTCCTGGCGGTCGTCACGGCCGTGATGCTGGCGGGCGTCTCCCTGATCCCGAAGAGCATCGGCACGGACTGGCGCGAGGTCACCTGGGCCCCGGCCTCCGCCTCCGACATCGCGGGCACCTACGAACTCGACGGCGGCGCGGGCGAACTCGACCTGGGCGACATCCGGTTCACCGGTGACCACAAGACCGTACGGACGCATGCCCGGCTCGGTGCCGGAGCGCTGAAGGTGATCGTGCCCAGCGGCACACGCGTGGAACTCGACGCGAAGGTCGGCGCGGGGGAGATCCGCCTGCCCTCGCGGACCGAGCGCGAGGGGGAGCACTTCGTGGTGGAGAGCATCGGCGGCGTCGACAGGCACGAGCGGCTGACGCTGTCGCCCGGCGGCAGCGGAAAGGACGAGGAGGGGACGCTGAAGCTGTCGGTGGACCTCACGGTCGGGCAGCTGGAGATCGTGCGGGTGCTCTCCTCCGGTGCACGGACCGACCACCTGCCCGCGCGCAGCGTGCCCGGGGACGGGCGGAGCGAGGAGCGCCGATGAACCGGCACCGTTTCGAACCGGCGCGGCTGCTGCTCGGTCTGATGCTGATGGGCGCCGCGGTGGTCTACGCGCTGGACGCGCTCGGGCAGTGGCGGGTCCCGGTGTGGGCGCTGCTGGTGCTGGTACCGGCGTCGCTGGTGGCGGCGGCGTTCACGGCGGTGGCGACCTTCGCGGTGCGGCGCCTTCTGCGACGGCGGAGGACGCAGGGGCCGGGCGTGCCGGGCCGGATGCCGATGGACGAACTGCGCGGCGGGTACGGGGCGTCGGCGACCGGCGGGCTTCAGCGGGACGACGGGCAGAAGGACGACCGGGAGCACGGCGGCGAGCAGCACGGTGGCCAGCAGCACGGCGGCACCCGGCCGTTCGGCGGCAGCGGCGGAGGAACCGGAACGGACTGAGGCGGGAGCCGAGCCCCCGAGGCTGTGCCTCCGGAGCGGGGCCCCCGCCTCGTCCCACATCTGCCGTGCCCGGTCCTCGGCCCTAGCCGAAGATGTGCCTGCCTTTTCGGCGTCGTCGCCGCGAGAAGGCCATGTCGAGCGACCACACCGAAGCTCCGGCGAAGATCAGCGGCACCCAGGCCATCATGTACGGGAGGTCGTTGCCGTAGTAGTACGGGTCGCTCTGCCAGCTGACCGTCAGCCACAAGCTGAGCGATATGAGCATGCCGCCGAAGGCGGCCAGGCGGGTCCACAGTCCCACCAACGCGCCCAGCCCGGCGGCGATTTCGCCAGCGGCGATGGCGATGCCGAATGCCTTGGGGTCGTTCTGCGCGAGGTCGATCATTGCGGGGATCGCAGCGGCGTCGTGCGAGGACTCCAGAACCTGGGCCAGCGAGTCGCCGCCCTTGCCGTTGAGGAACTCCTTGTTGATGACGAGCTTGTCCAGTCCCGCGTAGATGAAGGTGGCTCCGAGGAAGAGACGGAGCGGGACCAGTGCGTACTTGGACGCTCTTGCCCGCACACTGCCCGGGGAGCCGCTGACAGGCGCATCAGTCCTGGTTTGATCCGCCAGAGACATGACAGTCCCACCTTCCGTAGTCGCCCCTGTGCCGCATGCGTGTTCGGCTCGGGCTGAAGTCGAGTCGCTACGGTACGCGGCTGTGGCCCGCGTTACACCCTCTCTGAACGATCTCAGTCAGCTACCGCGGCCGAAGACCTCGCGGGTGCGGGTGCATTCGCGACAAACCGGCCAATCGGATGCGGTTCAGTGCGCCGGGCCACCGCTCCCTCGCGGTGCATGTCCTCGGGACAATGACCGGTCATCGCCGGTTTGCCGGCGGTCGCACCCGGCATAGCGCGGACGCCCGGACCGCGCGCCAGGGGCGCTCCGCCTCAGTCGGCGACGTCGATGGGGTAGCGGTTGGTCTCCACGCCCGCCGCGGTGACGACCTGGATCTCGACCCGGCCCGGTTCGACCTCCACGGGCACAGGGACGGTGAGCGTCGCATCGGCCGGGTTGGAGAATCCGTTGCCGGACGGGATCAGCGGGACCGGCACATGCACCGCCCCGACACGGACCACCATCCGCGACAGCCGGTCCGGCTCACCCGCACCCGGCGGGACGAAGCCCGCGCCGCGGATCTCGATGTCGTCGCCCGTACGGATGGGCGCGTGCAGGTCCCCGACCTCGCGGGCCCGTACGACGGAGAGCACCACGGGACGGCCGCCCTCGGCGTACTTGCCCGTCAGATACGTCGCCGCCGAGACCACGACCAGCAGGGCCAGGCTCCAGGGCAGGTCCGGCAGCTGGTCCGGCTGCCGCGCGAGGCGGACGCCGGCGAACACCACGGCGACGCCGCTGATCAGGACGTACTGCACGTCGCAGAAGGAGCCCCGGCCTGCATCGTCGGTGAGAAGGTCACCGGCGCGGGGCCGGTCGGCACGCACCTTCTGGAGCCGCTGGTGCTGCACGCGGACCGAGACGGTGCGGCGGACGAAGACCGCGACGGCGCAGCTCAGCGCGAGCACTGTCAACAGCCCCGCGCCACGGGAGAGTTCGAGTCCCTCGATGAGGGCGCGACGCTCGGACTTCCCGGAGCGGCCCGCCAGTTCGAGCGCCAGGACGAGGACGGTGTACACGGCGAGGAGCACCCACGCCGCCGCCACCGTGCGCGAGGTGGACAGCCTGTTGTCCTCGCCGATGAGCGGGGCCAGCGCCCCGCCGCGCGCCCGGTGCAGGTACGCGGCGAGCGAGACGACGCCGGCGGCGATCACCGCGGCGATCAGGGACGCGGTGCGCCCGGCGGTCCAGCCGGCGGACAGTGCGGTGAGCAACTGCCCGATCAGCAGCACACCGACGGCTGCCCAGATGGCGATGACGGTCTGCCGCCACAGCGACTCCAGCCGCATCGCACCCTCTTCGCGTGCGCGCTCGGCGACCGTACGGGCGGACCGCGTCAACTCGTCGGAGACCCACTGACGGGAGGCTCCCGGGGAGTGCGCGAGAGCGGCCGGAAGGCCCTTGCCGGCGGCGAGTTCGTCGCGGCGGCGGCGGAAGTCCTCACGTGCGTGCCGGTGGCCCTCGCGGGCACCGTGCGGGCAGTCGCCGCAGGTGCAGGAGGTGGAGTGGGCCCCCGAAGGGGCGCCCGACGGGGCGGACTTCTGAAGCGGGACGGACTCTTCGCGTGCGCCGCTGCCGCCGCCCGTCCCGTCGCGTGCCGTGTCCACGGCCACTGTGCAACCCCGCCTCTCAAACACGTTCGTGAAAGGCGCATTGTGCCCTACGAATCACAGGCCCCTGTCGGCAGGGCGCGCTTCATCACCCGGCTGTGTGAGAGGAGAAGCCGGACGGTGGACACATGATGTCCTCGCCCGGCCCACAAGGCGTAGCCTGTGGATAATTGTCCGAAATTCACGTTCTTACGCAGGAGTTGTCGCCGTTAGCGTGCCCCTCGACTCGTCAACAGGGGGAACACATGACGGCCGACGCCATCGTCGAACTGGCGCGACTCAGCCCGGACTTCAACCGCGACCCTTACCCCGTCTACGCTGCGCTCCGCGCGAAGGCCCCGGTGCACCACGTACGCACCCCGGACGGTGCCGAGTTCTGGCTCGTCGTCGGGCACGAAGCCTCGCGCAGGGCCTTCACCGACCCGCGGCTGAGCCGGGACTGGATCAACCACGGCAGCATCGAGCAGATCCACAACACCGACAGCTCCCAGCCCGCCCTCGCGCACATGCTGATGAAGGACCCGCCCGACCACACACGCCTGCGCAGGCTGGTGGCGGGGGAGTTCACACCGCGCCGCATGGCCCTGCTGGCGCCGCGCATCCAGGAGATCACCGACGAACTGCTCGACGCGATGGTGGCGGGTGAGGAGCGGCGCGCGGATCTGATCGCGTGCCTCGCGTTCCCGCTGCCGATGACCGTCATCTGCGAACTGCTCGGGGTGCCCGAACTCGACCGCGCCGCCTTCCGCGTCTGGTCCAACGAGATGGTCGCGCGCACCAGCAACGAGGCGGAGCGGCGTGCCTACGAGGAGATGCCCCCATATCTGGCGGGGCTGATCGAGGCCAAGCGTGCCGACCCGGGCGACGACGTGCTCAGCAGGATGATCCACGCCGTGGACGACGGCGGTGACCGGCTGTCGTCCGACGAACTCATCGGGATGTCCGTGCTGTTGCTCATCGCCGGCCACGAGACCACGGTCAATCTCATCGGCAACGGCATGCGCGCCCTCTTTGCGCACCCGGACCAACTCGCCGCGCTGCGTGCCGACTTCGGCCTGCTGGACGGCGCCGTCGAGGAGATGCTCCGCTACGACGGCCCGGTGGAGACGTGCACGGAGCGGCTCTCGCTGGAGGACGTGGAGATGGGCGGGGTGACCATTCCCGCAGGCTCGACCGTCCTGATCGCCATGGCCGACGCGGACCGCGACCCGGAACGCTTCAAGGACCCGGACCGCTTCGACATCCGCCGCGACGCCCGCGGCCACATCGCCTTCGGCCACGGCCTGCACTACTGCCTGGGGGCTCCGCTGGCCCGCCTCGAGGGCCGGATCGCCATCCGCTCGCTGCTGGAGCGCTGCCCGGAGATCGCGGCGGACGCGGACGAGTCGACCCTGCCGTGGCTGCCGGGGATGCTGATGAGGGGAGTGCGGCGGCTGCCCGTCCGCTGGTGACGGGTGCGGCGGCGGAGCCCGGCCCGGGGCGCGGGTGTGAGCGGCGCCTCGCTAGGCTCCCAGGCCATGGACGTACTCATACATGTCTTCGTCGGCCTCCACATCATCGGAATCGCGGCCCTGCTGGGCGGCTTCTTCTTCCAGATGAAGGCGATGCGTGCGGACGAGGCCCGCTTCGTGCCCGGCATGCTGCACGGCGCGCTCACCATGCTGGTGACCGGGATGGTCCTCGTGGGCCTCAACCAGGCGGGCGACGACCCCGTGAACAACGTCAAGATCGGCATCAAGCTCGCGCTGCTCGTGGTGATCCTGGGCCTGGTGTATGTGAAGAGGGACGAGGAGAAGGTGCCCTCGTCCCTCTTCGGCACGGTCGGCGCGCTGACTGTGGCGAACATCTTCATCGCCGTCCTGTGGACCTGACGGACGAGACGAAGGCCCTGAAGTCGCCTTCATCGGCGGAGGGTTGAGCCGCCGCACCTCCCCGTGCGCTCCCCGGTGTCCCGAGGGGTGCGCCCGGTCGCGTTGCCGCGGACCGGGCGCACGGACGGGGTGGCCCGCCGTCAGCCGGGGCGTACCGCCGAGTGGAACGGCATGTAGCTGACGTCCTCGTAGGTCACGTCCGCGCCGGGCTTCGGTGCGTGGATCATCTGACCGCCGCCGACGTAGATGCCGACGTGGCTGATGTCGTCGTAGAAGAAGACCAGGTCGCCCGCCTTCATCTCGGACTTGGCGACCTTCGTGCCGACCTTGACCTGGTCCCACGTCGTGCGGGGCAGCGAGATGCCGGCGGCCTTCCACGCTCCCTGTGTGAGACCGGAGCAGTCGAAGGAGGCGGGGCCCGTCGCGCCCCACACGTACGGCTTGCCCAGCTGCGCCTTGGCGTAGGCGAGGACCTTCTCGGTCTGCGACGACTGCGAGCCGCCGCCGCTTCCCGCATCCTGGCGCGCCTCCTCGGCGCGCTCCGCCGCCTTGCGGGCCGCTTCCTGCTTCTTCTTCTCGATCGCGGCCAGGCGTGCCTTCTCCTCGGCCGTCAGTTTCGACAGCAGCTTCCGTGCCTCGGAGAGCTTGTCCTGCACTTCCTGCTTGTTCTCCTTGAGCGCCTTCTGAGAAGCGTTGAGGGCGGCAAGTTCCTCGGTGGCGTGCTCCCGCTTGCTCTGCGCCGCCTTCTGCTGCTTCTCGAAGTCGGCGACGGCTTCCTTCTGACGGCCGCTCATCCGGTCCAGCACGTGCGTCTGCTGGAAGAACTGCTGCGGGTCCTCGGTGAGCAGGAGGGTCGCGGTCTGGGACATGCCGCCGGAACGGTACTGCGCCGTCGCGTAGTTGCCGAGGGTGCGGCGCGCGTCGTTGAGCTTCGCGGTGCGCTCGGCCGCCTCGTCGAGGGATCTGTCGGCCTTCTTGCGCTGGGCGTCCGTCTTCTCCTTGGCCTCGTTGTACTTCTGCGTCGAGGTCTCGGCCTGCTGGTAGAGCTTGTCGACCTTCTTCTTGACCTCGGAGATCGACGGCTTGCCGTCGTCCGGTGCGGCCTGCGCGCTCTGGGAGAGCAGGGAGACGGAGGCGAGTGCCGCCGTGGTGATGCCGAGGACTCCGCGCTTCGTCGAGGCGGTCTTCAGTATTCGGGTGCGCGGCTTGCGATGTGACGCCAAGACCGGCAGCTCCTTCCGTGAACCGCCTACCGGGTTAGCTGACGGGTTCGGGCTTTCGGAAGGCTGCCCTACGGGTCGTGCGCGGTGCTTCCGCGGTGCGCGCTTCCCGATTCACCCCGGGTGCGTACGCCGGACTGCGCGTACGCGGTGGGTCCCCGGCTCCGTGGGCATTGCTCGTCGGTTGCCCTTCGGATGACCGTCGGATTCGGCGGAGGCGGCCCGTGCCGACGCTTTCGCCGGCGATTGGTGCGGACCGCCTGGCACGGCACGGTAGCGAGATGTGGGGCGTCTGTGAAGGCCGTTAGGTGATACGTCCGATATCTGTTCGTTATCCCGTGAGGGGAGTGGCGGTGCGGTGTCGGCGCGGCAATCTAGACTTCTACGACGATGAGCAGCCTCTTCGACGACAGCTTTCTGGCGGACCTCGCACCCGTGCGCGCGCAGGACAGTGCCTCTCCCGGGCAGGACGGCCCGAGCAGTTCCGACGGGCCTTCGGGCGGCCCCGGAAACGGCTCCGGCGAAGGGCCCGGCGGCCGTTACGGAGGCGGCACGGGAGGCTCGTCCTCGTACCACAGGGGCGGCTCACCCCGTACGGTCGTCGACCCGGAAGCGCTGCTGGCGGAGCTGAACGAGTCGCAGCGCGCGGCCGTCGTGCACTCCGGTACGCCGCTGCTGATCGTCGCGGGCGCCGGCTCCGGCAAGACCCGTGTGCTCACGCACCGCATCGCGCACCTCCTCTCGGCACGCCATGTCCATCCCGGGCAGATTCTCGCCATCACCTTCACCAACAAGGCGGCAGGCGAGATGAAGGAGCGCGTCGAGGAACTCATCGGCCCCCGCGCCCAGTCGATGTGGGTGTCCACCTTCCACAGCGCGTGCGTACGCATCCTGCGCCGTGAGAGCAAGAAGCTCGGCTTCACCTCGTCCTTCTCGATCTACGACGCGGCCGACTCCAAGCGGCTGATGGCGCTGGTGTGCCGGGACCTCGACCTGGACCCGAAGCGGTATCCGCCGAAGGCGTTCAGCGCGAAGATCTCCAACCTCAAGAACGAGCTGATCGACGACGAGGAGTTCTCCGGGCAGGCGTCCGACAACTATGAGAAAACTCTCGCCGAGGCGTACACGATGTACCAGGCGCGGCTGCGCGAGGCCAACGCGCTGGACTTCGACGACATCATCATGACGACCGTCCATCTGCTCCAGGCGTTCCCGGACGTCGCCGAGCACTACCGGCGCCGCTTCCGCCACGTCCTCGTCGACGAGTACCAGGACACCAACCACGCCCAGTACATGCTGGTGCGCGAGCTCGTCGGCACCGGCGAACCGGCCGAACAGCAGCCCCGCGCCGGGGACGAGGAAGGCGGCGAGGAGCAGGAGGAGCGGCCGGCGCCTCCGATGGCCGAGCTGTGCGTGGTCGGCGACGCCGACCAGTCCATCTACGCCTTCCGCGGTGCCACGATCCGCAACATCCTCCAATTCGAGGAGGACTATCCGGACGCCACGACGATCCTCCTCGAGCAGAACTACCGCTCCACGCAGACGATCCTCAGCGCCGCAAACGCCGTGATCGAGCGGAACGAGAACCGCCGCCCCAAGAACCTGTGGACGGAGTCCGGCGCGGGTGCCCGCATCACCGGCTACGTGTCGGACACGGAGCACGACGAGGCGCAGTTCGTCGCCGACGAGATCGACAGGCTCACCGACGCGGGCGAGGCCAGGGCCGGCGACGTGGCGGTCTTCTACCGCACGAACGCACAGTCGCGTGTCTTCGAAGAGGTCTTCATCCGCGTCGGGCTGCCGTACAAGGTCGTCGGCGGTGTCCGCTTCTACGAGCGCCGTGAGGTCCGGGACGTGCTGGCCTATCTGCGGGTGCTGGCCAACCCGGAGGACACGGTGCCGCTGCGCCGCATCCTGAACGTGCCCAAGCGCGGCATCGGCGACCGCGCCGAGGCAATGATCGAAGCGCTCGCGCTCCGCGAGAAGATCACCTTCCCGCAGGCGCTCGCCCGCGTCGACGAGGCCTACGGGATGGCCGCCCGTTCGGCCAACGCCGTGCGCCGCTTCAACGTACTGATGGAGGAGCTGCGCACGGTCGTCGAGTCCGGAGCGGGGCCCGCCACCGTGCTCGAGGCGGTTCTGGAGCAGACCGGCTATCTCGCCGAGTTGCAGTCCTCCACCGATCCGCAGGACGAGACGCGCATCGAGAACCTCCAGGAACTGGCCGCCGTGGCCCTGGAATTCGAGCAGGAGCGGGGCGAGGACGAGCCGGGCACGCTCGCCGACTTCCTGGAACAGGTGGCCCTCGTCGCGGACTCCGACCAGATCCCGGACGAGGAGGCAGGGGAGGAGAGCGGCGTCATCACCCTCATGACGCTGCACACGGCCAAGGGGCTGGAGTTCCCCGTGGTCTTCCTCACGGGCATGGAGGACGGCGTCTTCCCGCACATGCGGGCCCTGGGGCAGACGAAGGAACTGGAGGAGGAGCGGCGGCTGGCGTACGTGGGCATCACGCGTGCGCGCAAGCGGCTCTATCTGACGCGGTCGGTGCTGCGGAGCGTGTGGGGGCAGCCCTCGTACAACCCGCCGTCGCGCTTCCTGGAGGAGATCCCGGACCACTACGTGGACTGGAAGCGCACGGGAGCCGCGGCCGGAGGCGGCGCGAGCGGTGGCGGCGGCATCGGCTCGGGGCTGGGCGCCGGGGCGTCCCTGGCCGCCCGCGCGGGCGCCTTGGGTGGCGGGGAGCGGCGTGGCGGGCCCAGCGGCTTCGCGACGCGGCGCACGTCGGACCGTCCCGTCGTCTCGCTGGCGGTCGGCGACAGGGTCACGCACGACACCTTCGGGCTCGGCAGGGTCGTCGCGGTGAAGGGCAGCGGCGACAACGCGGAAGCGACGATCGACTTCGGCGGCGAGAAGCCCAAGCGGCTGCTGCTGCGTTACGCGCCGGTGCAGAAGCTGTAGGGGGCGCGGGCGCTCACGACGAGTGCCGGCGCGCACGAGAACCGCAGCCGTCACGAGGAGCGCGGGTTCGCACGGGGACGACGGTACTCACGGACGGGCCGGTGCGCACACAGCGCCCGCACCGGGAGCCTGCTCGGCGGCCGCGCGGGACCGGCTCACGGCTCAGAGGCCGGAAGGATCGCGTCAGGCTTGCCCAGGGCCCCTACTGGGGGTCCAGGCCCTTGCCGCGCAGCCACGGGAGCGGGTCTATGGCGTCGCCGCCGCCGGGGTGGACCTCGAAGTGCAGGTGCGGTCCGGTGGAGTTGCCCGAGGTGCCCGAGTAGCCGATGGTGTCGCCGGCCTTGACCTGACCGCCACGGATCTTGGTGCTGCTGAGGTGGCAGTACCAGGTCTCGGTGCCGTCGGGCGCCGTCACGACGGCCATGTTGCCGAAGGACACGTCGTACTTGGTGGTGACGGTGCCGTCGGTCGCCGCCATGACCGGGGTGCCCTCGCTGACAGGGAAGTCGATTCCCGAGTGCACGGACATCCAGTTGAGACCGGCCTGCCCGTAAGTGGCGCTCAGGCCGTGCTCCTTGACGGGAAGCGCGAACTTGGGACGCAGCGCCTCCTTGCGGGCGGCCTCCCTGGCCTTGCGCTTGCGCTCCGCCTCCTGGCGGGCCTGGAGGTCCAGACGCTCCTGCGTGCGGCTGGCCCGGTCCGCGAAGTCGTCGGCGTCGGCAGAGAGTCCGGCGAGCTGGGTGTCGAGCTTCTTGTTGACCGGCTGGACGGGGGCGGATGCCTGCGTCGTCGTGTCGTCCTGCGGGGCGTTGCCCGCGACGGACGCCGCCGCGGCAGCGGCCACGCCCATCACAGCGACGGACGGGACGGCGACAGTGAGGAGTGCGGAGCGCCTGGGCCTGGGAGAGCGGCGCCTGCCAGGCAGGTTCGCGACCCTCAAGTCCCGCTCAGGGCGGACGTCGGGAGTCCCGAGGTCTCCGTGACCCTCCGATGCGTGGCCGTGTACGTCGTCGTGCTGCCCGCCGGACTCAGCGAACTGCGCCGGGGAGTCCGTGCCGTAGGCGTCGTAGCCGTCGTAGTTCTCGTAGCCGCCGTCGAAGGCGGGGAAGGCGGTGGTGGCGTCGGGTTCCCCGTCATGGGCGAACGCCGCGTCGTCGTACGACGGTTGCTGCTGCTCCTGGACGGCGTAGCTCTCGGCCGCTCCGGGCTCGTACGCGTCGTAGGACTCGTAGGCGTCGAAGGAGTCGTACGCCTCGAAGGCCTCTCCCGTCGCGCCCTCGGGGCTCTGGGCGGCCGTCTGGTCGTAAGCGTGGGCGTCCCAGCCGCCGTTGGCGTCGGCGGAACCCCACTCGCTGCCCGTCTCCCACTGGCCGTTCCACTGCGAGGCGTCCCACTGGCCGCCGCTCCAGCCGGAGTCGAAGTCCATCTGGCCCGGGCCGGGTTGGACGGGGACGTCGGCGGTGTGCGGGAATCCGGCGTCCGCCCAGGCCCCGTTGGCGTCGTACGTGCCGGTGTCGTAGCTCCCGGCGTCGTACATGCCGTGGCCCGGATAGGCGTCGTGGCCCGAGTAGGCGTCGTAGGTGCCCGACATCCATGCGCCGCCGTCGTTGCCCGTGCCGGAGCCGGACATCGAACCGTAGAGCGGATCCTCGTCGTAGAAGGCGCCGTGGTTGTCGAAACCGCCCGAAGGGTAGGCATCGTACGAAGCCGGCTGGCCGTGGCCCTGCTGTGCGTAGGTGCCGAAGGCCGCCTGCTCGTACTGGCCTGTGCCGGAGGCCGCGTACGAGAAGCCGTGAGAGGTATCGGCCGGGAATGAGCTTCCCGACGGGTGACTGTCGTTCACCACCAACTTCTCTTTCGCCTCGACAGCAGGGGCGGAGCAGTGCGGTGACTGTACCCGGCGGTACGTGAGGACGACAATCTTCAACAGGTTTTAGAGCCCGGAGAAACGGGCATTCGGTGGCCTTTCGGCGCTCTACGCACGGGTATTTGGCGTTGCGTTCGATGAATGTTCGACGAAATGGCCCGGCTGCCGGGGGCCGGGAGATCGCCTGGACGGGGGCCCGAGGGCGAGCTGAAGCCTCTCAACTCCGGTGTGATGCAAGCAGATACGCCGAGACCTCGCCACGGACGGACATGGTGGGGCGCAACGGGCCCACGCGCGGGTGGTGTTGGAGCGCCGGGCTTCCCGTGCGCCCCGCTGCCGGGAGTTCGGGCTCTTCCCGCGCGCCATCGCGAACATGGTGAACAGCCGGGCGCGGCTGGCCAGTTCGGCCCGTTCCGCTTCGGTCGGCTTCCTGCGAGCGGGAGTACGTCCGGAGCGCGTGGAGGGGAGCGGGTGAGCCCGCCGCCGGGGGGCGGCCCGGCGGCCGGTGCGGGTCGCCGGGGACGGTTGCCGGATGGGTGGGGAGAAATCGTGGAGAAGTGCCCGGGAGAACGTGATGAAGGGGCAAACCGGGGCAGGTGTACTCCCTCCGCCGGTGTGCCGCTCGTGACCGCGCGCGTCCGTCGCGGGTGTGCGGACGCGCGGAGCGGACGTCCGTCCTGGGAGCCGCCGTCGTGTGATTTCCCCCTCGCTTGCCGACCGGAAGCGCCAGGGTGCGGGATGCTGGGGATAACGTTCGTTCACTCGGGCAGTCGCGAACGGCCTCCGCGGTCCGCCGCGGACGGATGACGAAGCGCCGTCGTGGAACCAACCCCCGGGTCGTAGAACCAACCCCCGGAGAGCCGTCGAGATGGAGGCAGTGATGAGTGTGTCGGGTCCGATCCGCGTGGTGGTCGCCAAGCCAGGGCTCGACGGTCATGACCGCGGGGCGAAGGTCATCGCACGCGCGCTGCGTGACGCGGGCATGGAGGTCATCTACACCGGGCTGCACCAGACGCCGGAGCAGATCGTGGACACCGCGATCCAGGAGGACGCCGAGGCGATCGGGATGTCCATCCTCTCCGGCGCCCACAACACGCTCTTCGCGAAGGTGCTGGAGCTGCTGCGAGAGCGGGACGCGGAGGACATCAAGGTCTTCGGCGGCGGCATCATCCCCGAGGACGACATCGCCCCGCTGAAGGAGAGCGGTGTCGCGGAGATCTTCACTCCGGGCGCGACGACCAATGAGGTCGTCGAGTGGATCCGCGCCAACGTCGGGCGGCTCGCTGCCTGACCGCTGACCGCTGACCGCTCACGCTCCGGTCACCGCTGCCCGCCGGTTTCCACGCCGCTCCGCTGCCCGAGCTCGCCTTCGCCTCGCCCCTCTTCGCCGTGTTCCCCGCGTCCGCCCTGCCCTTCCGCTGCCCCTCGCAGCTCGGCGTGCATCGCCGCGCGCAGATGAAGCGTGGCCACGAGCCGCTGGAAGGCCTCCGCCCAGTAGGCGCCCGCTCCCGGTGAACCGCCCTCCGGCTCGTCCGGCACCGCGGCCAGCGGTTCCAGCCTTCTCGCGTCCGCCGGCGAGAGGCAGCGTTCGGCCAGCCCCAGCACGCCGCTGAAGCTCCAGGGATAGCTGCCCGCGTCCCGTGCGATCTCCAGGGCGTCCACCACGGCCCGCCCCAGCGGCTCCGCCCACGGCACCGCACACACGCCGAGCATGCGGAACGCCTCCGACAGTCCGTGCGACTCGATGAATCCCGCCGCCCACACGGCGCGCTCCGTCTCGGGAAGCACCGCAAGGAGTTTCGCCGCGTCGCCCGGGCCCTCGGCCGGCGGTGCTGTCGGCGACCCGATCAGTGCCCGTGACCACTCGACGTCGCGCTGCCGCGCAGCGGCACGGCACCAGGCCGCGTGCAGATCCTGCTTCCACTCGTCCGCCACCGGCAGGTCCACGATCTCCCGCGCGCCGCGCCCGCCGAACTGCTCGCTCCACGCCGAAAGCGGCGCCGCCTCCACCAACTGACCGAGCCACCAGGCACGTTCACCGCGGCCCGAGGGGGGCTTGGGCGCCACGCCGTCGCGCTGCATGTCCGCGTCGCACTCGTGCGGAGCCTCGACCGCTATCTGCGGTTCCGTCGCGAGAGGGTCCTGCGTGACGTACGCGCGGGCCCGTACCGCCATGCGGGCGGCGAGCGCGGAACCTGGCAGCGTGCTGAGAAGTTCGGCCGCGGTGGCTCGCACCGTACGGGAACGGTCGCTGAGCGCCTGCTCGAGAAAGGACTCGTCGGAGGGGCCGAGACCCTCGCGGAGCGAGTCGAGGAACATCAGCCGGTCCTCGGCTCGCTCCGTTGCCCAGGTACCGGCGAGCAGGGCGAGCCCCGCTGCCGGATCGCTGCGGCGAAGCGAGTCCAGCAGGGCGACGCGCTCCGCGAACAGCCCCTCGTCCCACAGCTGTCGGGCCGCTTCGGTGTCCGGCCGGCTCCGCGCCGACGCGGCCTGGGCCGTCGCGCCGGGGGAGGCCCGGTGCTGCGGCACGCTGTTGCGCAGCGCGAACTTCCAGTCCGGATTGAGGCGCGCCAGCCACAACGCGCGCGGACCCGCGAACGCCAGCGTCTCCGCGCGGAGATCGGTACGGGCGCGGGCCGTGTCCAGCAAGGCGGGCAGCTGAGCGTCCGGCGCGCGGTACCCGTGCTCGTTGGCTGCCGACAACCACTGCGGAAGCAGCTCAGTCAGGTCGGGGGACGCGCCCCGCCGTCCGCCTCCGGGGCCGCTCGCCCCCGGACGTCCGGCGAGCAGCATCGTCAGCCGGTCGGCGGCCGGGGCCGGCAGTGCGGGCCGCCGGTCCTCGGGCGCCGGTTCGGGCCGGGCACGCGCGGGCGCGGGAAGCAGCCCCGCACGGTGCCGGACGGTCGCCACCGCGGCCGCGTCGAGCAGAGCCGCCGGGCTGCCGCCCGGTGGTGTGCGCCGCTCGCTGCCGAGCAGCGCAGCCGTGACGAGCTCGCCCCACGCCTCGTCCGGAGTGCCCCGGGCGCCGTCCGTGGTGTCCGGGCCGTCCTTGGTCAGCGGTACCGCGTTCATCGCGCTCCCCTCCACCGGGCCGTGGGCGGCTCGCCACGGCGACGCGCCCGCCGGGCAGCGCCCGTCGCTCCGTTCACAGCGGCACCGCCTTTCCCTCGCTCCAGGCCGTGTACGGGGCGAAGCCCTTGTGGCCGCATTCGCCGAAGACGGTGACGGGGCGGCCGCCCGATACAGCCATGAGCCTCCACAGGGCCGCGGGCGAAGTGCCTGGGGCTATCGGGAGCGCGAACTGGCCGTCCGCGTCCGCGAGTTGCCGAACACCGCCGCCGCTGCGGCCGTCGCCTCCGCCGACGGGTGTCCCGTCCCCGCCGCGGTCGTCGAGCGTCGGGACGACGCTGCCCAGCACCGCCGGCCAGGCCTCCAGCCAGGGGTCGTCGCACAGGGCCCGCCCGTACGAGGCCAGCGCATCGGTCACCGTGCCCCCTTCCGGAACGGGGCCGGACTCCGGAGCCGCGTATCTCTCGCCCAGTGCTGCGCGCAGCGGGCGGGCCCCCGGGTAGTAGGCCAGCTCCGCGTCGATCACCGAGCCGACGCGCAGGGTCTGTTCGGGCGCGCGGTCACCCGCCGAGTACGAGAGCAGCAGCGCGGGACGCCCCGACTCCCGGCCGTGGAGCCATATGCGCCTCGCCGTCAGCCGTCCCTCCTCCGTGTCCCGCTGAGCGAGCACCAGCCACCGGTCGCGGACCTTGCGGCCGGAGCCGTCCCGACCGGGGTCGCCGCCGGTCTCGCCCGCCAGCACGTCCGCGGAGTCGACGGTGAGCCCGACCCTGGTGCGCACCGTCGCGGCGAGGGGCTCCGGGAGATCGTCAAGAGACAGGACGGCCCGGTTCAGCAGATGGAGAAGAGCACACTCCGACAGCAGCCGCGCCGGCCAGCTCCCGTGGGCACCCTCGGCCTCCGACGACGTGCGGCCGGATACGGGGATGGCGCTCAACTCCCGTATGCGTGCGGCCAGTCCGGGAGCCTGGGCGTCGACCATGCGGGAAGCCGTCTCCTCCCACTGGGTGTAGCCGCCCTGTTCCGCACCTGCCAGACCGCCGTGCAGCATGTCGGCGAGGCGTTCCTCGAGCTCCGTGGCGCCCGCGGTGATGCGCCGCAACCGTCGCTCGGCGCGGCGCCGGGCGGCCTCCGGGTCGGACTGGCGTCCGGCGCCGCTGCCCGCGCCACCGGTGGCACCCCCGGAGTTCGCCCGCCCCGCTTCCCCTCCCGCGGCCTTGCGGGCAGCCCGTTCGCGGCGGCCGCTGAGCCACTCGCCCGCCCACTCCGGAGGTTCCTCCTGAGCCTGTGCCTGGTCACCGGCCCAGAGCAGCAGCAGCCCGAGCGCGTGCTTGCAGGGGAACTTCCGGCTGGGACAA
Source organism: Streptomyces bathyalis (assembly GCF_015910445.1). Taxonomy (NCBI): domain Bacteria; kingdom Bacillati; phylum Actinomycetota; class Actinomycetes; order Kitasatosporales; family Streptomycetaceae; genus Streptomyces; species Streptomyces bathyalis. Next base: position 2,725,090 of record NZ_CP048882.1, on the reverse strand, counting down.
CTGCAGCTGTATCCCGGCCCGTTCAGCGCGCTCCCGCCCGCGCTGCCCCTTTCGGTCGCCCCGTCCGAACCGCCGTCGCCCCCGTACCCGCCGAGATCGACCACCGTCCTGTACGGCTTGCTGCCGCTCCCCTTGCACAGGCCCCATACGGCACCGGCGCCCGACGCCGCTTCCGACCACGGGCCCGGCGAGGAGAGCTTGCTCCCTGCCCTGCGTGACGCGTCGTCAGGAGCGAGCGCCAGCACCTCTTCCGCGCTCCAGCGGACCCCCTGTCCAGTCATGGTCCCGACCGTACGGCGGGCCACTGACAATCCGTCGCCGCCGAGGCCCCGGCAGGACGTCGTCGCAGCTCAGGGGCGGTGCAAGGGGTGACTGTCAGTGGTGGGGTGCACGCTGAAGGCACATCGACCGCCATGTGTGGAGGGGGACTCGTGACCGATTCCAGTGCCGTGGACGCCGCGAAGCAGCCCGCGCTGCGGCCGCACGCCGAGGACGCCTTCGCCGGCGAGCTGAAGGCGCTCGCCGCGGCGGACGACAGGCCGCGTCCGGAGCGCTGGCGCCTCTCGCCGTGGGCGGTCTCCACGTATCTGCTCGGCGGCGTGCTGCCTGGGGGCACCTCCCGGACGAAGTCTGGGGGAGGAACGGTGATCACGCCGAAGTACGTGGGCCCGCGCCGGCTCGTCGAGGTGGCCGTCAGCACGCTGGCGACGGACCGTGCGCTGCTGCTCCTCGGTGTTCCCGGCACCGCCAAGACCTGGGTGTCGGAACATCTCGCGGCCGCCGTCAGCGGTGATTCGACCCTGCTGGTGCAGGGCACCGCGGGCACCGCCGAGGAGGCCGTCCGGTACGGGTGGAACTACGCCCAGCTGCTCGCCCACGGCCCGAGCCGCGACGCCCTGGTGCCCAGCCCCGTGATGCGTGCGATGGCGGAGGGCATGACGGCGCGCGTCGAGGAGCTGACGCGCATTCCGGCCGACGTGCAGGACAGCCTGATCACCGTGCTGTCCGAGAAGACCCTGCCGATACCGGAACTGGGCGGGGAGGTGCAGGCCGTGCGCGGCTTCAACCTCATCGCGACGGCGAACGACCGCGACCGCGGGGTGAACGAGCTGTCCAGCGCTCTGCGCCGCCGGTTCAACACGGTGGTCCTTCCACTGCCCGAGACGGCGGAGGCCGAGGTCGACATCGTCGCCCGCCGCGTCGACCAGCTCGGCCGCTCCCTCGACCTGCCGGCAGCTGCCGACGGCACGGCGGAGATACGGCGCGTGGTCACGGTCTTCCGGGAGCTGCGCGAGGGCGTGACGGCCGACGGGCGCACGAAGATCAAGTCCCCGTCCGGGACGCTCTCCACGGCGGAGGCGATCTCCGTCGTCACCGGCGGGATGGCGCTGGCGGCCCACTTCGGCGACGGCGTGCTCAGGGCGGGCGACGTGGCCGCCGGTGTGCTCGGCGCCGTGGTGCGTGACCCGTCCTCCGACCGCGTCGTGTGGCAGGAGTACCTGGAGGCGGTCGTACGGGAACGTGACGGCTGGAAGGACTTCTACCGCGCCTGCCGAGAGGTCTCCCCGTGACCGTTGCGGACGTCCTCACCGGCGGGCCCGCGGGCGAACGGGGCGACGTGCCACTGCTGTTGGGCATACGGCACCACGGGCCCGGCTCGGCACGCGCCGTGCGGGCCGCCCTGGAGGCACGGCAGCCGCGAGCGCTTCTCGTCGAGGGACCGCCGGAGGCGGACGGCATCGTCGCGCTGGCGGGGGACGAGGCCATGCGTCCGCCCGTGGCGCTCCTCGCCCACGCCCTGGACGAGCCGGGGAGGGCGGCCTTCTGGCCGCTCGCCGCGTTCTCCCCGGAGTGGGTCGCGATCAGATGGGCGCTGGCCTACGGGGTCCCGGTCCGCTTCATCGACCTTCCCGCTGCGCACGCGCTCGCGCTCGCCGGCGAAGGGGGCGACGCGAGGACAAGCGAGGACGACGGGAAGCCCGGCCGGGAGGATCCGGAGGACGGGGCGGCGCAGGGCGACGGCGAAGCGCTGCGCGTCGATCCGCTCGCCGCTCTGGCCGAGGCCGCGGGCTACGACGACGCCGAGCGGTGGTGGGAGGACGTGATCGAACACCGGGAGGCGCGGGCCGGTTCCGACCCGTACGCCCCCTTCGCGGTGCTCGGTGAGGCCATGGCTGCGCTCCGCGAGAAGCACGGCAGCGAAGGGATCCAGCCGGCCGACGAGGCCGGCGGCGGCCACCGCCGCGACCGCGACCAGGTGCGCGAGGCTCACATGCGGCTGCGTCTGCGCGACGCCGTCCGGGAGTTCGGGCCGGGTGACGTCGCCGTCGTGTGCGGAGCGTGGCATGTGCCGGCGCTGGCGGCGAAGGCCAAGGTCGCCGACGACAGGCAGTCCCTCAGGGGCCTGCCGAAGGTGAAGGCGGAGATCACCTGGGTGCCGTGGACGCACCGGCGGCTCGCACGCCGCAGCGGCTACGGCGCGGGCATCACCTCTCCCGGCTGGTACGAGCACCTCTTCGCCTCGCCCGACCGGGTCGTCGAGCGGTGGATGACGAAGGTGGCCAGGCTGCTGCGCGCCGAGGACTACGGAATCTCCTCGGCCCACGTCATCGAGGCGGTCCGGCTGGCCGATTCGCTCGCCGCCATGCGCGGCAGACCCCTGGCGGGCCTGACCGAAACGGTCGACGCCACGCGGGCCGTGATGTGCGAGGGCTCCGACGTGCCGCTCGCTCTCGTGCGGGACAAACTCGTCGTCGGAGAGGTGCTGGGGGAGGTGCCGGAGGGAGCGCCCGCCGTGCCGCTCCAGCGGGACCTGGCCAGGCAGCAGCGCACGCTGCGGCTCAAACCGGAGGCCTCCGAGCGGGAGTTGGAGCTCGACCTGCGCAAGGAGACGGACTCGGCGCGCAGCAGGCTCCTGCACCGGCTGCGCCTGCTGGACATCGACTGGGCGGTGCCCGCGCGGGCCCGTACCGGCAGCACCGGCACGTTCCGCGAGAGCTGGCGGCTGTGCTGGGAACCGGAGTTGTCGGTGCGTACGGCGGAAGCGGGCGTGTGGGGCACGACGGTGGAGGGCGCGGCGACGGCCAAGGCGGTGTCCCGAGCCACCGAGGCCACCGTCCTGGCGGAAGTCACGGCCCTGGCCGAGAGCTGCCTGCTGGCGGAGCTGCCCGATGCGCTGAGGGTCGTCATGAGGGCGCTCGCCGACCGTGCCGCGCTGGACGCCGATGTCGGCAGGCTCGCCGAGGCGCTGCCCGCGCTGGTGCGTTCGCTGAGGTACGGCAACGTGCGCGGCACCGACTCGGCGGCCCTCACGGAGGTCGCCCTCGGGCTGGCGGAACGCGTGTGCGTGGGGCTGCCGCCCGCGTGTTCGGGACTGGACGCGGACGGTGCGGCCCGGATGCGTGACCGCATCGACGCCGTCCATCAGTCCATGGCGCTCCTGGCGCAGGCGTGCGCCGAACCCTCCGGCGTCCCGGCCGGGACGTCCACGGTGCCGGGCCGGCGGGCTGCCGGGGATGCGGCGGGCGGAGTGCAGTCGCGCTGGCGTGGAGTCCTGCGCAAGCTCGCCTCGCGCGACCGGATACCGGGCCTGGTCCGCGGCCGGTGTGTGCGCCTGCTGCTGGACGATGCCCAGTTGGCGCAGGCGGAAGCCGGCCGGCTGATGGGTCTCGCCCTCTCGCCGGGCACGTCACCGCCCGAGGCCGCGGCTTGGATCGAGGGCTTCCTGGCCGGAGGCGGGATGCTGCTCGTGCACGACGAACGGCTGCTCGCCCTCGTCGACGGCTGGCTGTCGTCCGTGCCCGGTGAGGCCTTCACCGACGTGCTGCCCCTGCTGCGCAGGACGTTCGCCGGATTCGACTCCGGCGTACGGCGCACCGTCGGCGAACTCGTGCGGCGTGGCGGCCTCTCGACGGCGGCGGACGCCGGCGGAGCACACAACGGCCCCGGAGGCGCGGGCAGTTCGCTGCCACCGCTCCGCCCGGTCCGGCCCGGCTTCGGGTACGGGCTGGACGAGGCGCGCGCGGACGCGGTTCTGCCGACTCTCCGCCTGCTGCTCGGACAGGCCGTGCGAGCCGACCACACGACGGAGCAGGAGGAGGCGCCCCTATGACCGGCAGCCCCGGCACAGACAGCATGCCCGGCAACCCCGGCCCCGGGACGCCCCGCCCCGGGACGCCCGGCAACCCCGGCCCGTACGGCAACGTCCCCGCGACACCGGCGCCGTACGGCACACACGGCGGCGACGGCCACGGCTCACCCACCGACACCGGCGGACTCACGCCCGCGGACGAACGGCTGCGCCGCTGGCGGCTGGTGCTCGGCGGCTCCGGTGGTTCGGACGGCACCGGCCGCGAGTTGAGCGGCGCCGACGCGGCGATGGACCGCACGCTCCAGGCGCTCTACGGCAGCGGACCGGCGGGCGGTCCCGGTGCCGGCTCCGGGCAGGGGCGGCGCGGCGAGCGCACCGGTGGCCTCGGCGGATCGGCGCCCCAAGTGGCGCGCTGGCTCGGTGACATCAGGACGTACTTCCCCAGTTCCGTCGTGCAGGTGATGCAGCGCGACGCCATCGAGCGGCTCAATCTGTCCGCGCTGATGCTGGAGCCGGAGATGCTGGAGGCGGTGGAGCCGGATGTGCACCTCGTCGGCACGCTCCTGTCGCTGAAGGCGGCCATGCCGGAGACCAGCAAGGAGACGGCACGCGCGGTGGTGCGCAAGGTCGTCGCCGAACTGGAGAAGAAGCTCGCCGCACGCACACGCTCCACCCTCACCGGCGCGCTCGACCGCTCCGCCAAGGTGCACCGCCCACGTCACCGGGACATCGACTGGGACCGCACCATCCGCGCCAACCTCAAGAACTATCTGCCCGAGCACCGCACCATCGTCCCGGAACGGCTCATCGGTCACGGGCGGGCGTCGCGGGGGGTCAAGAAGGACGTCGTCCTCTGCATCGACCAGTCGGGGTCCATGGCGGCGTCGGTCGTCCATGCGTCCGTCTTCGGCGCGGTGCTCGCCTCGATGCGCTCCCTGAACACGCGGCTCGTCGCCTTCGACACCAGCGTCGTCGACCTCACGGAGGAGCTGGACGATCCGGTGGACGTGCTCTTCGGCACACAACTCGGCGGCGGCACGGACATCAACAGGGCGCTGGCGTACTGCCAGTCGCAGATCACCCGCCCCGCCGAGACCGTCGTGGTCCTCATCAGCGACCTCTACGAGGGCGGCATACGTGACGAGATGCTCAAGCGGGTGACGCAGATGAAGGCGGCCGGTGTGCAGTTCGTCGCCCTTCTCGCCCTGTCTGACGAGGGCGCACCGGCGTACGACCGCTCCCACGCGAGTGCCCTCGCCGCACTTGGAGCTCCCGCGTTCGCCTGCACGCCCGACCACTTCCCGGAGGTGATGGCGGCGGCCATCGAGAAGCGGCCCCTCCCCGTCCCGGATGAATGACCCGAGAGCCGGGGGGGGCGAAACGGCGGTGCGGGAGGCGTCATGGCCGGGCCCTGCGGAGCGCTGTGGCCAGGACGTGAACAAGTTGTGATGGCAGTTGCGTTGGGGACCGGCATCCGTGCAAGGATCTCCGTTGTCCGGAACGCAGGGTTCCCGGCGGGCAGTTGTGCCCCCTGAGCAGCCTGCGGCCGCATTCCCTCCGCCTGGAAGGCCCCTGCCTTGTCAGCAGCCTCAGCTGTGCCTGCCGCCGTGCGCCTGCCGCGCCCGGCCGCCGCGCGGCGGGCCCTGCTGACGTTCCTCTTCCTCGGGGGTTTCCTCGCTCTCGCCTTCGTCTTCGGTGGCAGCGCGCAGGCCGCTTCCGGGTCCGGTCACGATGTACGGGACGCCGGCGGAGCATCGTCCCCACTGGTGAAGTCCGGGACACCGTCCGGCCCGGACGCGGGTTCCACGGCGAGCAAGGCCGGCAAGGAAAAGGCCGGGCACGCACTCACCAAGGCCGAACTCGCGGCGAAGCACAGGCGCGAGGTACGGGACGCGACAGGGCGCACGGCCTCGGACGTCGTGAGCCCGGTCGCGGAAGGAGCCTCCCGCACCGGCGAGGTCACACGCCCGGTCGGCGAAGCCGTCGAGAGCGCGTCCGGCCCGTCGGGCCTGGGCGGACTGCCCGGGCGCCTCGGTCTCGGAGTCGGCGAAGCCATCGCCGGCGACGGTTCGGGCGGCGCCGACGGCTGCGCCGGTGACGTCGGTACGGACGGCGCGTCGGGTGCCACGGCCGACGGCGCGGGCGACCGCACCGACGGTCAGGGAACGCACGGCAGCCGGGCATTGGCGTTCTCGGCGTCATATCCCGGAGCCGCCGCCGCGACGGCCGAAGACGGCATCTCCCAGAACGACGGAGACCCCGCCGACAGGCTTCCCTTCCACCGCACGCCCGCCGTGCCCGCGCCCAGCGCGTCGCAGTACACCGGCGACGGCCAGGGCCAGCGCGGAGGCCCGCACCAGCACGACGCGGTCGTGCCAGGCACCGAGCACCTCGGGCCGCTTCAGTCCGGCGCCGTGCGCGCCGCGGACGGTACGCCGACGCGTGACAGTGCCGGCGACGTCCTCGAATTCCCCGGCTAGGGCAGACCTTCCACCCGTCTGCGCAGCGCGTGACGCGCGCTCGCGACCTGCCACGCGGGGGTGGACAGGTCTGCCCGCCCGAATCCCCGGAGCAGCGGCACGGATCCCGATCGGATCCCGCCGTCCGGCATCCGGGGCTCAAGATCCCCTGAATTCGAAGGACTTCCGTCTCATGCGCAAGAACATCCGACGTTCACTGATGGTCGCCGCCGCCGCTTCCGGCATATGGGCGCTGAGCACGGCCGGTGCGTCCGCGGCTGAGCTGCCCGTGCCGTCCGGCGCAGGCAGCGCCGTGGGCGGCACCGTCGAGAAGACCGAGAAGGCCGGTGAGGACGGCAAGGGCACCGTGGCCGACACGGTGCGGCGCGCGACGGACACCGTGAAGGAGACGACCGGAACGGTCGAGGACGTCACCGGCGAGGTCCGCGAAGAGCTGCCGAGCAAGGGCATCCCCGAGAACGGCCTGCCCACCAACACCCTGCCCACCGGGGGCCTGCCCGCGGGTGCCGCCGACGGCGTGACCGGGAAGCTTCGCGGCACGGACGCCACCGGCGCCGTCGAGGGTGCCAGGGGCGCCGCGGGCCAGGTGTTCGACAGGACCGGGCACGCCAGCAAGGCCATCAAGGAAGCCCAGAAGGACATCCGTCCGGCCACGGACGCGCTGCCCGTCGCACCCGGCGTTCCCTCGGTCCAGGCACTTCCCGGCGTGCCCGCCGCCCCCGTTCTCCCCGCCGCACCCGCACTGCCCGCGGTTCCTGCGGTTCCTGCCGTCCCCGCCGTTCCTGCGGTTCCGGCCGTTCCCGGCGTGGACGACGTCTCCGGCCGCCTGCCGGCTCCCGCTGTGCCGTCTCTGCCCGCAGCGCCCGCGGTTCCGGCCGTTCCCGGCGTCCCCACCGTTCCGGGTGTGCCGACTGCGGACGTCCCGGCGGTGCCCTCTGCCCCGTCCGCAGGTGATCTGGCCGGCGCCCTCCCCGCGGCACCTCTGCGTCCCGAGCAGCTGACCGCCGTGCTCGAGGGCCGTCACGCCGAGGAGACGGTGGGCACCGTCCGCAACACCGTCGCCACCGCCCACCCGCTCATCGACAACGTCACCGGCAACGTCACCGCGGTCCGTCCCGTCGCGCTCCACGCGCGGGCCACCGGCTACCAGTTCGCCGTGGACGCGGCCAGGACGGTCGACTGCGCCCTCTCCACGACCGCTCCCTTCGTGGAGAGCACCTACTACCGCACCACGGCCCTCACCCAGGACGCGAGCGGTGACCTGGGCACCTTCGCCGAGGGCGTCGCCGCCGACTCCGCCGTGTACGCACACGAGTTGGCCGGCACCGGTGTCCACGGAAACGTGGACAAGCTGGCCGCCCACACCGTCACGAACGTGGGAAGCCTCGTCACCGCACCGACCAAGCGCGACCTGACCGACCCGGCCAACATCCCGGGTCTGCCCGTCGCGTCCCAGGCGCCGGCCGGCCTCTGAGCCGCCGGTGAGGGGATGCGGGGTGGCCGGCTAAGGGGGTCGGGCCACCCCGCATCTCCACCCATCGCTCATCGCTTCACCACCACCGACCACGCAATCGAGGTAACCATGCACATGAGCAGCAGTGTTCGCCGCGGATTCGTTGTCGCGGCAGCCGCCGCCGGGCTGTTGGCAGGCGCTGCCGGCAGCGCGTCGGCGAACGAGGCACCGGCCGGCGCGGCCGTCGTCGGCGGCACGGATGCCGTCACGGAGATCACGCACGGGGCACAGCACACTCTCGAGAAGACCGGACGCATCGCGCAGCACGAGGAGGAGACGGGGGACGCGGCGAGGCGGAGTTCAGGGAAGGCGATCAGGGATGTCACGCAGAAGGCCGGTGCGGCCGTGTCCGAGAAGCCGGCGGCTCCCTCGAATAAGGACCTGGGCACTGTGTCCCGCATCCCGGCTCAGGCAGCCCCATCGTCCGCGCCGGGGCTGCCGGAGGACCTCGTGATCGAGGTACCCGAGTTGATCCCCGGCGTCCCGAGCATCGGCATCATCCCCGCCTCGATCCCCGCCCTGCCCGTCACGCCGACGATCCCGGCCCTCTGACCGAACGGCTGCCGGTGAACCGGGTTGCGTCCGCGGCCTCGTGACGGCTCCGTACGCCACGAGCGCGGCGGGGCAACCCGGTTCGGGTGGCCGGACGGAGCGCTGACTGCGTGGGCGGGCCGAGCTCCCTCCCACGTGAAGCAGGCCGTGCCCACCCGTGAACTGTCCCCGCCAGGGCGGCACTTGGCGGTGAGGCTTTCCGGCCATACCGCTCGTGGCGGACGAACGCGCCGGAAGGGCCCTGACTTTCCGGACCGTGGAGTGCGGAAGCGGCCGCGTGGCGCGTAGATTCCGTCCGCACAACATGTACGTGCCGCTGTGACCGTTGTCACCGCACAGGTGTGAGCTGGAATTTATGCACCGCTCAGGTGCGGGGCTAACCTGCAAGGCGGACATGCCGCGCCTCGTCGTGACGCCGCGGCCACGCGGCACGCCCATGATCACGCTGACACGCTGACAACCGCGAACCACTGATTAAGGGGACGTACGCGCGTGGACCTGTTCGAGTACCAGGCGAGGGACCTCTTCGCCAAGCATGACGTACCGGTGCTGGCCGGCGAAGTCATCGATACGCCCGAGGCGGCGCGCGAGGTGACCGAGCGACTCGGTGGTCGCGCGGTCGTCAAGGCGCAGGTGAAGACCGGCGGCCGTGGCAAGGCCGGCGGTGTGAAGCTCGCGGCCGACCCCGCGGAGGCCGTCGAGAAGGCCAGGGCCATCCTGGGCATGGACATCAAGGGCCACACGGTCCAGAAGGTCATGCTGGCCGAGACCGCGGACATCGCGGAGGAGTACTACGTCTCCTTCCTGCTGGACCGCACCAACCGGACGTTCCTCGCCATGGCCTCCGTCGAGGGCGGTGTCGAGATCGAGGAGGTCGCCGCGACCAAGCCTGAGGCGCTCGCGAAGATCCCCGTCGACGCCATCGAGGGCGTCACCGACACCAAGGCGCGCGAGATCGCCGAGGCCGCGAAGTTCCCGGCCGAGCTGATCGACCAGGTCGCCGAGGTCCTGAAGAAGCTGTGGGACGTCTTCATCCGCGAGGACGCGCTGCTCGTCGAGGTCAACCCGCTCGTCAAGACGGGCGAGGGCAAGGTCATCGCGCTGGACGGAAAGGTCTCGCTCGACGCCAACGCCGAGTTCCGGCAGCCGGACCACGCGGCGCTGGAGGACAAGGCCGCGGCCGACCCGCTGGAGGCCGCCGCCAAGGCGAAGGACCTCAACTACGTCAAGCTCGACGGCCAGGTCGGCATCATCGGCAACGGCGCGGGTCTGGTCATGTCGACTCTCGACGTCGTCGCGTACGCGGGTGAGGCGCACGACAACGTCAAGCCGGCCAACTTCCTGGACATCGGGGGCGGCGCCTCCGCCGAAGTGATGGCGAACGGCCTGGAGATCATTCTCGGGGACCCGGACGTGAAGTCGGTCTTCGTCAACGTCTTCGGCGGGATCACCGCTTGCGACGCCGTCGCGAACGGCATCGTCCAGGCGCTCGAACTGCTCAAGAGCAAGGGCGAGGACGTCACCAAGCCGCTGGTCGTGCGCCTCGACGGCAACAACGCCGAGCTGGGCCGCAAGATCCTCACGGATGCGGACCACCCGCTCGTGCAGCAGGTGGACACCATGGACGGTGCGGCCGACCGCGCTGCCGAGCTGGCCGCAAAGTAAGCGGACGAGACCGAGATCTGCGAGGACATCGACACACCATGGCTATCTTCCTCAACAAGGAGAGCAAGGTCATCGTCCAGGGGATGACCGGCTCCGAGGGCCAGAAGCACACGAAGCGGATGCTGGCCTCCGGCACGAACATCGTCGGCGGCGTCAACCCGCGCAAGGCGGGCACGAACGTCGACTTCGACGGTGCACAGGTGCCGGTCTTCGGCGGCGTGAAGGAGGCCATCGAGGCCACCGGCGCCGACACCACGGTCATCTTCGTACCGCCGAAGTTCGCCAAGGACGCGGTCGTCGAGGCCGTCGACGCCGGGATCGGCCTGGCCGTCGTCATCACCGAGGGCATCGCGGTGCACGACACGGCCTACTTCTGGGACTACGCCTCCCAGAAGGGCAACAGGACCCGCATCGTCGGCCCCAACTGCCCCGGCCTGATCACGCCCGGCCAGTCCAACGCCGGCATCATCCCGTCGGACATCACCAAGCCGGGCCGCATCGGCCTGGTCTCGAAGTCCGGCACGCTGACGTACCAGATGATGTACGAGCTGCGTGACATCGGCTTCTCGACCTGCGTCGGCATCGGCGGCGACCCCGTCATCGGCACGACGCACATCGACGCCCTCAAGGCGTTCGAGGCCGACCCCGACACCGACCTGATCGTGATGATCGGCGAGATCGGCGGCGACGCCGAGGAGCGTGCCGCGGACTTCATCAAGGCGAACGTCTCGAAGCCGGTCGTCGGCTACGTCGCGGGCTTCACGGCTCCCGAGGGCAAGACGATGGGGCACGCGGGCGCCATCGTCTCCGGTTCGTCGGGCACCGCCCAGGCGAAGAAGGAGGCCCTGGAGGCCGCGGGCGTCCAGGTCGGCAAGACGCCGTCCGAGACGGCACGGCTGGCACGCGGACTGCTGGCCGGCTGAATCCCCCGCCCCGGCGCCGGCCGGGTGAGGGCGTGACGCCGTGAACGCCGCTCACGCCCCGGGCTCTTGAGCTCGAACGACGAACGGGCCCGCTCCCACGCGGCAGACGCAGGGAGCGGGCCCGCTCGTCTCTCCGGGCCCGCGCGCACTGCTCACTTGCGGACCATCGGCTGCAGGCGGCCCGGTTGCTGGTCCGCCTCGAGCGTCGAGGACGGCGGTTTGGGCACGGGCACCCTGGGCGGGTTCCGTTCGTCGTCGGACACGGCGAGCGCGAAACCGGTCGCCGCAACCGCGACGGTGAGCCCCAGCGCGGCAGTCGTTCCGCACCAGCCTCGGACCTCGCTGCTTCCGCGTACACGCTCCGCGGGCGGCAACGTCGCGGGCTGCGGGGCCGCCAGCTGACGTAGGAGAAGCGCCGTCACGTCCGGCAGTTCCTCCGGCGAGGCGTCGCCCAGCGCCGGCACCCTTCCGGCCAGCGCCGCACGTGCGTGGCGCAGCCGCCCCGAGGTCGCCGCTGTGCTTGCCTCCACTTCCGCGGCGGTGTCGCCGAGGCTCAGGCCCAGCCCGTCGTGCAGCAGCAGCGCCGCACGGTAGGAGGGCGGCAGGCGCAGCAGCGCGTCGAGCAAGGTCCGGTCGCCGGGCGGGACATGACGCATCGCCCGCACGCGGCGGACGAATCGGACGGGCCGGGCCTGGCGCCAGGGAGCAAGTGCGGACCGGTGTGCGACGGCCCGTACCCAGCCCGCCGGATCGGGGTCGACGGCGACCTGCGGCCAGCGGCGCCACGCGAGCCGGAAGGCGTGGGCGACGACGCGGCGGGCGAGGGCGTGGCCGCCGCACAGCAGGAAGGACTGACGGGCGAGGGCGGGCGCGCTGCTCTCGTAGAGCAGGTCGAAGGCGTCCGACGCGGCGGTGGGGGAACGGTCGGGGGGAGGCCCGTCCCCGGCCGGGTGGGCTTGGTCCTGGACCGAGGAGGGTCCGTCCTGACCCGGGTGTTCTTCGTCCCGCGCGCAGGGGACCGCGTCCTGCTGCGCCGAGGTGCCGGCGCTGTCCGCTCCCGCGGCGGCCGGCTCCTGCTGCTGTCCGCTCATGTGCTCCCCAGTTCATCCGGCCCGGGAGGCAGCCCCGGCCACGTGTGAGCGTCTTGTCCGACTAGGTGTATGTGGACATATTGGGCGACACATCGACAACAGGCGTGTTACCAGGGCAGAACGTGTGTTGTTGACAGCATGTCGATGTGAGCCAAGTGACGCATCGCAGCTCGACGTTGTCCCCGTACGGCCGCAGCACGTCACGACCGCTGCCGTCGAAGGCCTCGTGGTTCTTCGAGGGGGTGCTCGCCGCGGGACTGGGGCTCGGAGCACTCACCGTCCTCGTGCTGCTGCTGTGGATCATCTCGCCGTACCCGGAGAGCGGCGCAGGCGCCGCCCTGCACCTCGCCGCCGATCTGTGGCTGCTCGGGCACGGCAGTGCCCTCGTCCGCACCGAGACGCTCTCCGGTGTCCCGGCGCCCGTCGCGCTGACGCCGCTGCTGCTGGTGATTCCGCCCGTGTGGCTGCTGTACCGGGCGTGTGCGCAGGCGCTCTCCGCGGGCGGGGACGCGGGGAGCGAGGGCGGGTCCGGCGAGGACGGCGGGTCGCCGGGTGCGCTGTCGCCCCTCGGCTGCGTGGCCGGCGGATATCTGGTGACGGGGGCGGTCACCGTGCTCTTCGCATCCGCCGGGCCCGTGCGGGCAGATGCGCTGAGCGCTTCGGTGCGGCTGCCGCTCTTCGTCCTGTGCGTCGCGGTGGCGGCGTTGTGGCCGGGGTGGGGGAGCACGCCGCCGATGGCGCCCAACGAGCCCGGCACGCCTGCCCGTTCACCGTCCGGCGAGAGCGCGCGGTGGCCCGACGTGCCGGCGTTGCGCGAGCGGGACTCCGCGGCACCCGTGCTGTCCGAGGCACGCGCGCTCGCCCGGCGCGTCGGCTCACTGCACACCGCGCTGACGGCGATGGCGGTGCTGTGCGCCGGCGGCCTCGTCGTCACGCTCGGCGTGCTGCTGTGGCACGTGGACGATGTCCAGTCCGCGTTTCCGCGCCTCGCGGGCGGCTCCTGGACGGGGCAGTTCGCGGTGCTCCTTCTCGTGGTCGCTCTGCTTCCGAACGCCGCGGTGTGGGCGGCCGCGTACGGACTCGGCCCCGGCTTCGCGCTCGGCACCGGCGCCGTGGTCGGCCCGCTCACGCAGACGGGCAGCGCACCGCTGCCGCCGTTCCCGCTGCTGGAGGCGTTGCCCGCGTCTGACAGCGGCTACGGACTCGTCGGCGGCGTCGCGGCCGCAACCGTGCCGCTGGCCGCGGGCGCGACCATCGGCTGGTACGTGGCGCGCGCCGCCGCGCCCGACCCGGGCCGGCGCGAGGCGCCGGTGAGCTGGAGAGCGACGGCGTCCGTCGTCGTCCTCGTGGCGTGCGAATGCGCCGTCGGCGTCGCCGTCCTCGCGGCGTTCTCGGGTGGTGCGCTCGGCACCGAGGCCATGGCGTTCCTCGGGCCGAGCTGGCAGCTGACGGGTGCGGCCACGTTCGTGTGGGCGGTGCTGGTCGGAGCGCCGGTGGCGCTCATGCTGCGGGCGTGGCGGCTGCGGGGGCGCGGAGGCGAGGGCGGCCCCGACGCGGCAGCCGCGCGCCTGGCCCGCTGGAGGGAGCTGAAGGCGGCGTCGGGCGGGCTGATGCCGGACTTCGAACCGCGCCGGGACTGACGGCCTTCGGCCGGCCAGGGAGCGCGCGGCCGGCAGGGGAGCGGGTCCGGCGCAACGCGGGGCGGCGTCGACGGGCTCCGACCGCCTTGCCGCTCAGGCCGGTCGGAGAGGTACGCGCTCGCGGACGGCCCGCCGCGGCCCCGCGGACTCCTGCCGGGAGCCCGGCCTCAGCGCATCTGCAGACCGCTGGCCGACGACGAGCGGTTCTCGAGCAGCGGCCGCAGTTCGCTCGGCAGCAGGTCCTTGCAGTCCTCACGGGAGGACTGCGTCAGCGCGTCCTCCGTGCACGTGAAGTACTCGCTGTAGACCTGCTGGAAAGTGAACGTCGCCACGACCACCGCGAGCGCGAGCGACGCGGCGATCAGGCCGCTGATGGCCGCCGTCGTACGGGACTTGGCCGCCTGCGCGGGACTGACCACGACCGGAACCTGCGGCATCTGCTTCGGTGCGTCCTCCGTGGCCGTGCGGTCCGTGCCCGCCACGTCCTCCGCGGTCGCCCCGGTGCCGGAGCCGCCGCGCTTGCCCGAAGTACCGGACCTGGACGAGGACTTGCCGCCGCGCAGCGCGCTGATGCCCCAGTAGAGGGACAGCGCCCCGAGGAGCAGCGCGACCTCAGGAAGGCTGAAGAGGGAGAAGAACAGCGCCCAGACGCCGGTGTGGAGGGAGTAGCGCGCGTGCCGCTGCGTCGGGTCCGTCGGGTCCCAGCGCATACCGCGGGCGAGGCCGCCGCCCTGGCCACCCGTGCCGTCGCCGTTGCCGCCCTCCTGGCCGCCGCCACCGCCTCCACCGGGACCGCCGAAGCCGCCGCTCTGCCGACCCGGCTGCTTGCTGCTCCAATGGCTGCCCCACCCCGAGCGGTCACGGCCCGGGTCGGAGTCGGAACCGGACCCGCCGTTCCCGTTCCCGTTGCCGGAACCGTTCCCGGAGTCCGGCCCGCCCTGTCCCTGGTCCGTCCCCGGCCCGCCCTCGGAGCCCGCTGAGCGGCGCGGCTGCCACGGCTGGTCGGCCTGCCCCTCCGGTGGTGCCGCGAAGGGGTTGTCCGCGCGCGAAGCGTCGTCCGAGGGGGCCGCACGGCGGCGGCGTCGGTCGGCCATGTGGAGTGAGTCTTCCCCTTGTCCTGTCGTCTCGTCTGCGTGCTCTCGTGCTGTCGCTTCTCGATCGTCCCGGCCGTGCCTCGTGGCCGTCGTACTGTCCGGTCCGTCGTCGTGCGGCCCTTCACGGTCGGCGACCCGCGGATGCCGGATGCGCCCGATCCATGACAGCCCGTACCTCCCTGACGCTACCTGGCACATCCGCCCCCGTCCCGAGGGGGCAGCGTGAGGGGCCGGTATCGTTGCCGACGGTCGAACGCTTCGTAGAGTTCCCCGGAAGCCGCCGCTCCATGAGTTCGTACGACCACACAAATCCGCTGCTCCCCTTGTCCGGCGCCCTTCGTGCCGGGCGAATCCCGTGAGAGAGAGCTTCGCCGTGGCTGCGCACCAGAGCCCGAGCCGCCCCGACACCGGCAGCGGCCAGGGCATCGGCCCCCGCTCCCGTACGCACCCCGCCCGTCTCGTCGTCCTCGTCTCCGGCTCCGGCACGAACCTCCAGGCCCTGCTCGACGCCATCGAGGCCGAGGGGCCGGAGACGTACGGCGCCCGGATCGTGGCGGTCGGCGCCGACCGCCGCGGGATCGAGGGACTGGAGCGGGCCGAGCGAGCGGGCATCCCCACGTACGTGTGCCGGGTGAGGGACCACGCGACGCGCGACGAGTGGGACGAGGCACTGACGGCGGCCACCGCCGAGTACGAGCCGGACCTCGTCGTCTCCGCGGGCTTCATGAAACTCGTGGGCAAGGAATTCCTCGCCCGCTTCGGAGGCCGGGTGGTCAACACCCACCCGGCGCTCCTTCCCAGTTTTCCCGGCACCCACGGTGTCCGTGACGCTCTGGCGTACGGGGCCAAGGTCACCGGGTGCACCGTCCACTTCGTCGACGACGGTGTCGACACGGGGCCGATCATCGCGCAGGGCGTGGTGGAGGTCCTGGACGAGGACCACGCCGACGAGGGTGCCGCTCTGCACGAGCGGATCAAGGAGGTCGAGCGACGTCTGCTGGTCGACGTCGTGGGACGCCTCTCCCGCGCCGGCTATCGCATCGAGGGACGAAAGGTACGGCTGCAGGATGGGTGAGGGTGGCATGAGCCAGGGCCGGAGTCAGGACACCGAGCAGCGGCTCCCGATCCGCAGGGCGCTGGTGAGCGTCTACGACAAGACGGGCCTGGACGAGCTGGCGCAGGGTCTGCACGCGGCGGGTGTGCAGCTCGTCTCGACGGGATCGACCGCGAAGCGGATCGCCGCGGCGGGTGTCCCGGTGACGCCGGTCGAGGAACTGACCGGATTCCCGGAGTGCCTGGACGGGCGGGTCAAGACGCTGCACCCCCGCGTGCACGCGGGCATCCTCGCCGACCGCCGTCTGGCCTCGCACCGGGAGCAGCTGGACGAGCTGGGCATCGAGCCCTTCGACCTCGTCGTCGTCAACCTCTACCCCTTCCGGGAGACCGTCGCCTCCGGTGCGACACCGGACGAGTGCGTCGAGCAGATCGACATCGGCGGGCCGTCCATGGTGCGCGCGGCGGCGAAGAACCACCCGTCGGTCGCCGTCGTCGTCAACCCGGAGCGCTACGGCGACGTGCTGAACGCCGTCGGCGGCACCGGAGGCTTCGAACTGGCCGAGCGCAAGCGGCTCGCGGGCGAGGCCTTCCAGCACACGGCGGCCTACGACGTGGCCGTGGCGAGCTGGTTCGCCGACGGCTACGCACCGGACGGCACGGGCACGGGCACGGAGGCCGAGGCAGGCGCCGACTCCGGCGCCGCGAACCCGCTTCCCGTGTTCGCCGGTGCGGCCTGGACCCGCGGCAGCGTGCTGCGTTACGGCGAGAACCCGCACCAGCCGGCCGCCCTCTACACCGACGGCAGCGGCACGGGCCTCCCGGGCGCCGAGCAGTTGCACGGCAAGGAGATGTCGTACAACAACTACGTCGACACGGAAGCCGCGCGCCGCGCCGCCTACGAGCACGGGGACCGGCCGTGCGTGGCGATCATCAAGCACGCCAACCCGTGCGGGATCGCGGTCGGTTCGGACGTCGCCGAGGCCCACCGCAAGGCGCACGCCTGCGACTCGCTCTCCGCGTTCGGCGGCGTCATCGCCGTCAACCGCCCGGTCTCGCTCGCGATGGCCGAGCAGGTCGCGGAGATCTTCACCGAGGTCGTCGTGGCACCCGGCTACGAGGAGGGCGCCGTCGAGGTGCTCTCCCGCAAGAAGAACATCCGGGTGCTGCGCTGCGCCGAAGAGCCCTCCGCGTCGGTCGAGTTCAGGCCCATCGAGGGTGGCGCGCTGCTCCAGGTCAAGGACCGTCTGCAGGCAGCGGGCGACGACCCGGCCAACTGGACGCTGGCGACCGGCGAGGCGCTCTCACCTGCCGGGCTGGAGGAACTGGCCTTCGCCTGGCGCGCCTGCCGTGCCGTGAAGTCCAACGCGATCCTGCTCGCCAAGGACGGCGCCACGGTCGGTGTCGGGATGGGCCAGGTCAACCGGGTGGATGCGGCGAAGCTCGCGGTTCAGCGCGCGGGCGAGGAGCGTGCGCGGGACTCCTACGCCGCTTCCGACGCCTTCTTCCCCTTCCCGGACGGGCTCGAGGTGCTGACGCGCGCGGGCGTCAAGGCAGTGGCGCAGCCCGGTGGTTCGGTGCGCGACGAGGCCGTGACGGAGGCCGCGAAGGAGGCCGGCATCACGATGTACCTGACCGGCACGCGGCACTTCTTCCACTGACGTACGCGGGCGGCGGCCGGATCCCGGCCCCCTCAGGGGGCGGAGCGTTCCCGGCGTGCCGGCGGCCTGCCCCCGAGGCAGGCCGCCGGGCGTCCCGGGTGACCGGCACGGCCGCCGGTCAGTACGGCTGCCTGTTGAACCAGGCGCCGGCCTGTGCCAGCAGCACGATGCATGTGATGCCGATTCCCATCCAGATGAGGCCGAAAGGAAGCGCGGGGAGGCCGAAGAGCGTGAGGAACGAGGCCCAGACGATTCCTCCGACCCGCACCCCGTTGCCGCCCTTGGGGGTCGAGATGCCCAGCACGATGCCGATGATGGCGTGCGCGAGAAAGACCCCGAAGATCGCGTAGGCGACGCCGAGTCCGATCCGGGCGTCGGTGACGCTCTCCATCTCGTTGAGGCTGTTCGTGGCGAACCCGAGCCCGATGAGCGCGAATATCGACAGGGCGCCCTGAAGTCCGCCGGCGATGAACATCATCACGCGGACGGCGTTCACCTTGCTCTGGAGGGCGGCCGGAGCCGTCCCCGGTCCGCCCGGCGGCGGTGCCTGCGGGTATCCGTAGCCGGGTTGGCCGGGCTGTTGCGGGTAGCCGTAGCCGGGCTGGCCGCCCTGCTGCTGCGGGTAGCCGTAACCCTGCTGGGGCTGCTGCGGCGGCTGCTGGGAGTACGGATTGTCGGCGTACGGATTGTTCGCGTACGGGTTGTTGGGCGGCTCCGGCGGATAACTCATCGCGGTTTTCCTTTATTTCGGTACATTCCGGGCGTGCGGCTCCGTGATGTACGGAGGTCGCGTCGATTCTCTCGTGGTGTGGCCGCGGCGGTGACACCGCACCCGCTCGGGAGCTCTGCCGACGTTCGTGTCAGCGGGGTGCGGGGCCGGGGGCGGCGCATTGGATCCGTCGTTCCGCACGCGGGACGACGTGGTGGCGTGATGACCGTGGCAGCAGCGCGTGCCGCCCGGATGCCGCGGGGGAGCGGTGGCCACTGACGTGAGGTCGGCCGTACGACATACTCGGTTGTCATGAAAGATGGATCGACGCCGGAGCAGGGCGGGTTCGGACCCGCGGGGGAGCCCACGCCACCTCAGGGTGGAGGCGCGGCTTACGGATATCCCGGTCCTCAGGGGGCTTACGGATATCCGTCCGGCGCGGGTGCCGCCGAGCCGTACGGGCAGGCCGGGGCGTACGCGCAGCCCCTGGTCGTCATCGGGGACATCACCGTGACACCCGACGGCATCATCACGCCGGCGGGCACGATGCCGCTGAAGGGCGCCGTCTGGACGGTGACGGACATGTCCCGCACCGAGGAGAAGATACCCACGCATGCGATCGTCCTCGCTGTGGTCTTCCTGGTCATCTGCTTCCTGGGCCTGCTGTTCCTGCTGATGAAGGAGCGGACCACGGCAGGCCATGTGCAGGTGACCGTGAACAGCGGCGGGAAGTTCCACTCGACGATGATCCCCGTGTACGACCCGACGGCCGTGCACTTCATCATGCAGCAGGTCAACTACGCCCGTTCCGTGAGCGTCTGAGACCCGCCCGGGCGGCCGGGAGCCGCCGGACCCGGAGCCTGCGGGGGCTGTGCGCCGCGATGTGCCCGGGGTCCGCACGGCTCTCGTCCTCAGCGTGATGAGCGCGCCCTCAGGAGTACTTCCGCTTGAACCAGTCCGAACCCTCCTGCTTCACCATGAAGATGATGATCAGGAGACCGATGCCGAGCGGGACGATGCCGACAACGACGATGACGGTGAGCAGCCCGAGTATCGCGATCACCGCCCCGAAGGCGATGGCGCCGATGCGGACGCCGTTGCCGCCGCGGTTGAAGCGTGAGGCCAGGAGGATCGCCGTCGCGGCGAGGACCAGTGAGGCGACTCCGGCCGCGGCCATGATCGCGGGGTCGATGGCGGCCGGTCCGGAGGCGCCGTCCTTCCCGCCGCCCCCCTGTGAGGCCTGGTAGAAGGTGCCGATCGCGCCGAGCACCCCGAAGCCGCCGAAGACGAACATGATCACGCGGGCGGCGTGCACCGAGCCAGGCATCGACCTCGGTGCGTTCGGGTAGTTGAAGCCGCGCTGGCGCGGGTAGCCGCTCTGCACCGGCAGTTGCCAGCCGCCCGTGGGCTGCTCCGGCAACTCGTAGACCGGCTCCAAGGCCTGGGGCGCCTGGGGTGCCTGGGGGGATGCGTAGACGGGCCGCTGGGGGACCTGGGGAGATCCGTAGACGGGCCGCTGAGGCGGCGGGGGCGAGTCGTAGCCGGGCTGTTGCGGTGCCTGCGGGAAGCCGTAGCCGGGCTGCTGCGGTGCCTGAGGGCCGTACGGCTGCTGCGGCTGCCGCGGCCGCCGGCCGTACGGGTAGCCGGGCGGTGGCTCTGGTGGATAGCTCATCGCGTTTCCCTCACTTCGGCGTTCCGGTGCTGCACGGCCCGGACATACGAAGGGCCGCGTCGATTGTCACCCGGCGCGGCCTTCGTGATGGTGCTGCTGAGCAATGCCGCGCAGAGCTGCACCGGACACTCACTGTGGGGCATCGCAGCGCGGTTGCGAAGCCCCCGAACTCACTTCTTGATGACCACTGTTCCAGCCCCGCGGTCGTGCCAGCCCTGAAGTTTGCCGGTGTTGTCGAAGAACGGCGACAGGTAGACCAGAAGCGTGCCGACACCGCAGACGATGGAGCCCGCCACGGGGATGATGTAGCGGATGAACCCGCTGCCGGCGCCCGGCAGTTGGCCGTCGGACTCCTTGATGACCCGCAGACCCATGGCCATCTTGCCGAGCGTCGCGCCCTTGAAGGCGATCATCATCCACTCGTAGAACAGCATGAGGAACGCGAGCACCATGATCACCATGAACATGGTGCCGAGGATGCCCGCCGTCTGCTCCTGCGCCTCCTGGATGCACTCGCTGTAACCGGGGTCGGTGTACGTCCCGCAGTCCTCGGCCTTGGACGCGATACCGAGGGCGCTGCCCACGCCGAGAAGCATGATGAGGGTGTAGATCGTGCCGATGATCAGGCCGTCGATGAGCCTGGCGAGGAAGCGCTGGCCCATCGTCGCCAGCTGCACCGGGCCGAGGTGGCCGACGTTTATGTAGCCGTTGTTGGCCTGCACGGTTCCGGCCTGCTGCGGGTAGCCGTACCCGGGCTGTCCGGGGATTCCGCCGGGCTGCGGCTGCTGTCCGTACTGCGGCTGCTGCGGGTAGCCGTAGCCGGGCTGGCCGCCCTGCTGCTGCGGATAGCCGTAACCCTGCTGGGGCTGCTGCGGCGGCTGCTGGGCGTACGGGTTGTTCGGGTCCTGGCCAGGCGGCGGTGGGTAGCTCACGAGTGCCTTCCTCCGAGCGGTCGAAAGGGGACGGAATGGGTCGAAGTTCTCGGGGGAACGACCGGTCCGCCCCCGCAGATGCCATGAGTGGACTGCGTGAGCTGTGCGGCTTGCACGTTGTGCCTCCCCCGATTTGCGGCGCCGGGCCGTCGACACTTGTCGACGAGCACGGCGCCAGCGCTTCATGTTGGTGGCCGAATGGCGGTGCTGTCCACCTGGATCCGGGAATGTGGCGAATCCGAAACGTGACGCAGACACCCGCGTTGTGCTGCGAAGCGGCACGTGTGTCTGCGGACCGGTACCGATTTCGGCAGCGGCCCCCGCATCCGCGAGAATGGACGCATGACGGCCCAGATTCTCGATGGCAAGGCCACGGCAGCAGCGATCAAGACCGGACTGAAGGAACGCGTCGACGCCCTGCGCGCGCGAGGCATCACGCCCGGTCTGGGCACCCTGCTCGTCGGTGACGACGTCGGCAGCCAGAAATACGTCGCCGGCAAGCACCGCGACAGCGAACAGATCGGCGTCCGCTCGATCCGGCGTGAACTGCCCGCCACCGCCACGCAGGAGGAGATCGAGGCGGTCGTCCGCGAGCTGAACGAGGACCCGGCCTGCACCGGCTACATCGTCCAGCTGCCGCTGCCCAAGGGCATCGACACCAACCGCGTGCTGGGGCTGATGGACCCTGACAAGGATGCGGACGGGCTGCACCCCACCAGCCTGGGCCGCCTCGTGCTCAACGAGCCCGGCCCCCTTCCCTGCACGCCGCAGGGCATCATCCAGCTGCTGCGCAAGCACGACGTGGAACTCGCCGGGGCACATGTGGTCGTCGTCGGCCGCGGCATCACCGTCGGCCGTTCCATCCCGCTGCTGCTGACGCGGCGCAGCGAGAACGCCACGGTGACGCAGTGCCACACCGGCACGCGCGACCTGCCCGCGCTGCTGAGGCAGGCCGACGTGATCGTGGCCGCGGCCGGGGTGCCGCATCTGATCAAGCCCGAGGACGTACGCTCCGGGGCGGCCGTCCTCGACGTGGGCGTGAGCCGCGACGAGCACGGCAAGATCGTCGGGGATGTGCACCCCGGTGTCGCCGAGGTCGCGGCCTGGATCTCGCCGAACCCGGGAGGTGTGGGGCCGATGACCCGCGCACAGCTCCTCGTCAACGTCGTCGAGGCCGCCGAGCGCACCGCGGGGGAGTGACGAAGATGCGGGTGGGAGGGACCTCGCGCCGCTTTCCGTCGGTGACGCGCGACACGGCGCGGCCGGAGGGCGGACAACGTGCGATGGGCGCCGGTCACGCGGCGCCGTACCGGCAGTGGCCGCTGCTGGCGGTCTGCTGCGGAGTGCTGACAGGGCTGCTGGTGACTGTCGGGGAATTCCGCGCCGGGGCACTGATCATAGGTCTGTCGCTGGTCGCAGGCGCGGTCATGCGATGGGTGATGCCGTCCGTGGGGATGCTGGCCGTGCGGTCCGGCTACACGGACATCGTCACCTACGGGGCCCTCGGCCTCTCGATAATCTTTCTGGCGATGATGGCGCAGCCGGAGCCGTGGCTGAACGTCCCGGTGCTGGAGAAGATCCTTCACTTCGTGGTCGGCAGGGACGGCGGGTGACGTCGGCCCTCGTGCCGTAGAAGCCCCGCTCCGGGAGACCGTCCGAGCGGGGTGATGAAGCGCGACGCGGCGGCCTGTCCCTTCCTTCGGGAGGGACGGGCCGCTTATTGGTTCCCATGGGCCGCGTCCGAGAAGTGATGTGGAAGCGAACGCCGATGCGGTAGCAGTCGCCGGGGCGGGTGGCAGACTAGGGGAACGCGTGAAGGAACTCGGCATATTCGGGGGACGAGGGGGAGGAAATGCCTCGGTGGAGGCCGCTACCGGAGGAACTGGACCCACAGATCCGGGAGTTCACCAGCCAGCTGCGGCGGCTGGTAGACCGAAGCGGAATGAGCGTCGCGACCATCGCTGACCGCACGGGCTACAGCAAGTCCTCGTGGGAGAGGTACTTGGGCGGACGGCTGCTGCCGCCGCGCGGAGCCACGCATGCGCTCGGCGACGTCACGGGCACCGACATCCGTCACCTCGAGACGATGTGGGAGCTGGCCGAACGGGCCTGGAGCCGCGACGAGATGCGGCACGACGTGACGATGGAGGCCATCCGCGTCGCGCAGGCACGTGAAGCCCTAGGCGAGTTCTGGGACGACGAGCCCGCCAAGGGCCGCAAGTGGGGCCGCAACAAGGACAAGTCTCGGGAGAAGGACAAGAACCGCGACAAGGAGCGGAGCAAGGGGCGGGACGCCGAGAGCGTCGGTCCCGAAGCCGCTCCCAAGGAAGAGGAGTGGAAGGAGAAGACGGGGGAGAACTCCATCGTCGTTCTCGAGGGTTCGCAACAGGACTCCTGGGACTTCTTCGCTCCGCCCTCCACCTCCAGGATCCGAGCCGCTGGCAACAGCTCCGCGGCAGCTCCCGCCGCTCATGCCTCTCCCGCCGCTCCTGCCGCGAATCGTCCGCCCATGGACGACGAGACAGCCGTGCTGCGCCCCCGTCCGCTTCCCGGCCAGGGTGGTCACGGTGGCCAGGGCGGTCGCGGCGATCAGGCCGGCCGCGGCCACGGGAGTCACGGAGGCCGCGGCGCGGTGACGGCCGGGGTGCCGTCGCAGCGGGTCGACGTCGCGTCATGGGGCACGCCGAGCGAGCACCGCAGCTCCGGCGTGCGAGGCGGCGAGGGCGGCAAGACCGGGCCCGGGCTCACGGAACCGCCCCGGCCGGGCCAGGGTCCGCCGGCGTACCCCGGCCACGGGGCAGTTGCCACGCCCGATTCGGACGGGGACGGCGTACCGGATGGCCCGCACGGTCCCGAGGGCGGCCGCTCCTCACGCGGGCGCCGCGTCGCGGCGCTTCTCGGGGGCGCGGCGGGCGTGTTCGCGGTCCTGGGCGCCGGCGTGCTGGTTTTCGGCCTTCCCGGCGGGTCCCCCAACTCATCGGCCGCGCCTACGCCTTCGCCGACGGCCTCGGCCCCTGACCTGCCCGCGGGTGTGAAGTGCCAAGGTGACAGCTGCAACGGCAAGGACCCGGAAAAGATGGGCTGCGGCGGTCAGAACGTGAAGAGCAGCAACTCCGCGTTCGTCGGACCGAGCATGGTCGAGGTGCGGTACAGCAAGGTCTGCAAGGCCGCATGGGGCCGCATAACGGGTGCGGCGCAGGGAGACAACCTCAAGATCAGCGCGGGCGGCGAGGCCGCGAGCGACAAGGTCGGCACGACGAACGACGCCTACACCGAGATGGTCGCCGTGACCTCCGCGACCGAGGCGCGCGCCTGCGCCACCCTCGTGGCGGGCACCACGGGTTGTACGAAGCTGGACGCGACCGGGCAGGCCGGTGCCGAGGAGACGGCGGGAACGGCGAGTTCGGAGGATCCCGGCGACGCAGTTGACCCCGCGGCGACGGACGGCACGGGCACGGGCACGTCGGGCGACACGGGGAATGCCGAGGCAACTGCCGGGACCGGCGAAGCCGTGCGCTGACTCACCGGTCACCGCTGATAGATGACCGCCCACCGATGGCCGTGCATCCGATTGCCACTCGCGGCTGACGGCTCACCGCGGACCCCGGCAGGCCAGCGGAGCTCCACGCACCCCTCGCCCCGCCCGTCGGCCCGTCCGTCGACTCACGCCTCAACTCGGTGTCGTTCAGGCGGTGTTGAAGCTGTCCGAATCTCGTTGGTGCTCGGATGAATGCGCATGCATGGCTCGTCCGATCCCGGGAAAGCGCCCTTTCAGCACCCCCCCACGGGCTGGCCGTACCGGCAGCCGTCCGCGTTGTCCCTCCTTCCGCGGGCGGCTGCCGGTACGTATGTGACGTCGGATAGCCTGGCGCGGGGTCTCTTGATGTAGAGAGACATCCTGAGAGACTTCCGCACACGGCAGGGCGCGTTCCCTCGGGTTGCTCCCCCTGGTCGTCCCCCACGCTTCGGCGGGAGGGACCTCAGGGAGGTACCCCGGGAAAGAACCGCCTTCGAAACTGCCACCGCCAGGTATTACGGAGACCGCCATGACCCGCACCCCCGTCAACGTCACCGTCACCGGAGCGGCCGGCCAGATCGGCTACGCGCTGCTCTTCCGTATCGCCTCCGGTCAGCTGCTGGGCTCCGACGTGCCCGTCAAGCTGCGGCTGCTGGAGATCACCCCGGCCCTGAAGGCAGCCGAGGGCACCGCCATGGAGCTCGACGACTGCGCCTTCCCCCTGCTGCAGGGCATCGACATCACCGACGACCCCCAGGTCGCCTTCGACGGCACCAACGTCGGGCTCCTCGTCGGCGCGCGTCCGCGTACCAAGGGCATGGAGCGCGGCGACCTGCTCGAGGCCAACGGGGGCATCTTCAAGCCGCAGGGCAAGGCCATCAACGACCACGCGGCGGACGACGTGAGGGTTCTCGTCGTCGGCAACCCCGCGAACACCAATGCCCTCATCGCCCAGGCCGCGGCCCCGGACGTGCCGGCCGAGCGCTTCACCGCGATGACGCGCCTCGACCACAACCGCGCGCTCACGCAGCTCGCCAAGAAGACCGGTTCCCAGGTCTCCGACATCAAGAAGCTGACGATCTGGGGCAACCACTCCGCCACGCAGTACCCGGACATCTTCAACGCCGAGGTCGGCGGCAAGAACGCGGCCGAGACCGTGAACGACGAGAAGTGGCTGGCCGAGGAGTTCATCCCGACCGTCGCCAAGCGCGGCGCCGCCATCATCGAGGCGCGTGGCGCCTCCTCGGCGGCATCTGCCGCCAACGCGGCGATCGACCACGTCAACACCTGGGTCAACGGCACACCGGCCGGCGACTGGACGTCGATGGGCATCCCCTCCGACGGTTCGTACGGTGTCCCGGAGGGCCTGATCTCCTCCTTCCCGGTGACCTGCTCGGGAGGCTCGTACGAGATCGTCCAGGGCCTGGACATCAACGAGTTCTCGCGTCCCCGCATCGACGCGTCCGTGCAGGAGCTGGCGGAGGAGCGCGAAGCGGTCCGCGGTCTCGGTCTGCTCTGAGGCACAGGCCGGCGCGACGCGGTGCGCGTTCCGTGGCCTGAGAAGCAAGGCACTTCACGGTGAACCGCGTGAATGCACGGACGCAACGGGCCCGTGCGGCAAGGGAGTACACATCCCGCCGCCCGGGCCCGTTCCGTTTCCCGGCCGCTGCCGCTGCCGCTGCCGTTGACGCTGCCCCTGCCGTTGACGACGCACGGGTGCGCCGCGCCTCCGCGAGTGCCGGCTCTCTCCCGGCACGCGGCAGTCGCGCCGTCCAACTCCCCGCTCCACAGGGGTAGTTCTCGCATTTCCGTGCTTTCGCGCCGTCGATTCCCCAGCGTTCCCGAAGCGTTATCCACAGGGATTTCGCTGCCGTGGTCGAGGAGGCGGTCCTCGGGTATGTTCATGGCCAATCCCTGGAACAGACCTTGGGGAAATCGGGGCTACTCATGAGTTACTCAATGCGCACGCATGCTCACAGTGAGGCGACGCGTCTGCTGTGCGCCGGTGCGCGGTTGAACGCCGGATTCCGTGAGCGCGTCATCGACGAGCTGGTCGGGCATGCCGAGCGTCCCGTTCCGCCGTCGCTGGGCGTGGACTTGCGTCCTGTACTTGCCCACGCCTTGCAGGCGCGGCGGCAGGAGGTGAGGACGGCGCTCGCGTTGCTGGCCGTGTGGATCGGATTCTTCCTCGTCTCCGTACTGCTGACGTGGGACTCCCTGGACGACCAGTTCGGCGGGAACTTCGACCTGCCTCTCGACGAATTCCTTTCCCTCGCCCTGTTCCTGGGTGACGACCAGCTCTCGTCGATGGCGGAACGGCCCACCAGCTGGGTGCTCTTCTACGCCGGCGTCGTCCTCGCCCTGTGGGCGGGCCGTGCGATCTCGGGCCGGGAGACGCTGCTGTACGCGGGGACGAGGACGCCGCGCAAGTCCTTCCGGTCCGCGATACGGCGCCGGCTGGGCATGGCGGTCACGTACGCCGCCCGTGCCTTCGCCGCGGGCTACTGGATCACCGCCGTCGCCGGCATCACTGACAACCCCTATCCGGTGATCTTTCCGCTGTTGATGGTCGCGGTGGTCTGGCTGCACCGGATCAGGGTGACGTCGGCTCTGCGGGAGCAGCTCAGCCGCGAGACCTTCGCCACGGCGCAGCAGCCCGAACTGCCTCACGCCGAGCGCTACCGGCGCATCGGTGACGCGATCGACCTCGAACAGCACGCATCGGCGACCCTGTACGACGCGAACCGTCCGTTCGTCGGCGCCGGCGTCCCGCACAAGCCGTGGTCCTTCGCGCTGGAACTGCGGCCCAAGAAGGACACGCCCGTCATCGAACCGGCCGTCCCGCCCCAGGCCCCGCACGGTGCTTCGGGGAAGCACAAGGTGCACAAGACCCTCGCGGCGCAGGCACAGGCGCAGGGGTACGCGGTGGAGCCGGCGCCCGCCGGGCAGCCGCTCGACACGCAACTGCAGGACGGCGCGGTCCCGGAGGCGCAGGCACACCTGACACCGTCGCACCACCTCTCCAGCCGCCACGTCATCGACATGATCATTCCCCGGCTCGTGGCGCTGCGCGAAGCGACGGCCCGCACCAGCAGGGACAGCCTGCGCGCCCTGGAGATCGAGGAGTTCGTCTACCTGCCGTCCGGCGTCCGCCGCGACAGCGGTGTCTACGTGGACGACAACGTCCAGCAGCACCTCGATGAGGCCGCTGACGACGGCGGTGAGGCACGCCGGCACTTTCTCCGCATCCGCGTCGGCTCCTGGCAGGAGCAAGTGGTCGTCTCGCTGCTCGTGCGCGTCCACACGCAGGGCGGGATGCTCGTGCTGGAGGTCGTCCCTCACGTACTGGGGCCGGTCGCCGAGGAGTTCAGGGAGGTCGACGCCATCGTCGATCGCCGTGCGGGCGGCTCGATGCGCGAAGGTCTGCTCGCGTTTCTCACGGCGCCCGCGGCCACCGCGGCGGCGGGGATCGCCGCCGCCCGCACGATGCTGTCGGTCTTCCGCGTCTGGCTCAGCTCGCCGGAGTACGCGGCGCCCGACGCCCCTCTCATCTCCGTAAGGGAGTTGGCGAGCACCAACGACCTGTCGCTGTTCCAGGAGATGGACGTCAGCCGGTACATCAAGACCGTCCAGGACAGGATCGCCAGCGGCGTGCGCGACGCGCTCGAGCAGCGCGGCTTCCGTACGGACCGCTTCGAGCAGCAGATCGTGAACGTGCGTGACGGCGGCGTCTACATCGAGGACATGAGCGGCGGGGCCGTGGCCACGGGCGCGCACGGCAACGCGCAGCACGTGGAGAGGAGCCCGGTGTGATGCGGCACGGCGACGAACGTGAGCAGGGAGCCCGGCAGGAACCGGAGTCCGAGCCGGCCCAGGAGCACACGACCGGGGGCGGCGGCGGAGCGGTGCACATCGGGAACATGTCGGGCGGAGCCATCGCCACTGGTGCGCACGGCCGGGCGACTTCGTACGGCAGTCCCGTTCCGCCAGCGGGGACTGACGAGGCGACGCTCGCGCTCCTGGAGGCGGTGCGGGCGCTGCGTGCGGACATGCGGGTCCTTGCGGCCACCGCCGAGACCGCCGCGGTCGACGGCGAACTGGTCGAGATCGAGGGCGAGATCACTCGTACGGGCAGTGCCGGGCCCGGCCGCGTCGCCCGGCTGCGCGACCGGCTGGAGGCGGGTGCGAGCGCCGTCGGCATGCTCGCGTCCGCGGCCGCGGTCGTGCAGGCCGCCGCGCAGGTGCTGGGGTGAGCGACGTGAGAGGTGAGGTCCGGTGATCCGTTTCGACGCCGACCAGCAGCGCTGGGTGGACCGCGACGCGGAAACTCTGCGGGCGCGGCAGCACACGGAGTCCGCGCGGCAGCAACGGCGTTCGGCCAAAAGCGTGTTGGCGGTGCTCGCGGTGTGCGGGCTCGCCTTCGGCGCGTGGACGCTCGGCTGGAAGGACGAGCCGGGCCCGCCGGACAACCGGTCGCAGGTGGTCGTCCCCGACCCGGCCGGCACATCGCAACAGGACGGCGACCAGGCGGGCGCCGGGGAGGAGCCGGCCGACACGGCCGGTCCCAGCGGGCCGGCCGAGTCCAGCCCGCCCGACGGCTTCGAGATCGCGAACGACCCGGAGGGCTTCAGCCTCGCCGTTCCGCGGGGGTGGGAACGCCGCACCGAGGGCCGGGAAGGCGGCGCCCAGGCCGTCTTCTACGAGGAGCCGGGCCGCTCCAGCCAGCTCCAGGTCTTCTGGGTGCAGGACTCGGACCCGTACGAGTCCCTGCAGCTGGCGGAGACGAACGCCGAGAAGAACGAGAACTACGACCGCGAGTCCCTCGACCGCATCGACGGCGGCGACGGTCCGGCAGCCCGCCTCGAGTACACCTATGACTCGGATGACCACGGCGGAACGCGCCGCGTCATCGACCACCGCTTCGAGGCCCAGGACGGCGAGCTGTACGCGCTCGTGGCATACGGGCCGGACACGGATGACGCGTCGCGGGAGGAGAAGGCGCGCCTGGACACCGCGCTGGCCTTCTTCTGCCCGGCCGGTATGGACTGCGGCGCGGGCGGGGACGACGGACTCGGCGGGTCAGCCGGTCCGTGACGGCTGAGGGGCGCCGGCCCCTCCGCTTTGTAGTCGTCGCTTCGAACTCGTCGCTGCCTCCGGCCGCCCTTCGCTGACGCCTGCCGGTCGTCGCTGTCGCGCCGGTTCGTCCCGCGGCCGCACGGCCCACCGGTATGCCCGCAGAACCGGACAAGGCCTTGATCACTGCGGTCGGAGCCGTCAATAGCGCCCGCCACGGAAGGCGAAAGAATCGGCCAGGCTCGCAATCGAAATCGTTATAAACGCTCTCAGAGGGCGTCAACCGGGCCCTTCGTCCTCCACCGCCGCACATCGACTGGTGAGGAACCCCACTTATCTGCCACGGACGGACATGCAAACGCCGAGACGGGGCAGGGTTCGCTCTTGTCATGTGACCAGCGCATGGCCTTATTTCACCGTGATCGCGATGTGATTTTTTCGTGACACGATGCGTCATTTAGAGCTTGGAAGGCAGTACAGAAGGTGTCCGAAATCGAAAGCATTCATATCGACGGCGACTGGCGCTCCGCGCAAGCCGGCGGGACACGGGAGATCCTCGACCCCGCCGACGCCACCACGCTCGCCGTCGTGGCCGAGGGCGGTGCTCCGGACACCGACGCCGCCGTCGCCGCCGCCCGCCGTGCCTTCGACGAGGGCGACTGGCCCCGTACACCGGTCGCCGAGCGGGCCGCGCTTCTCCGCCGGGTCGCGGACCTCCTCCAGCGCGACCGCGAGGAGATAGGCCTCACGGAGTCGCGGGACGCTGGCAAGACATGGGAAGAGGGCCGGATCGACGTCGACGACGTCACCGCGGCCTTCCGCTACTTCGCCGACCTCGTCACCGGCGAGTCCGGCGGCCGTGTCGTCGACGCGGGTGACCCGGACGTGCACAGCGTCGTCGTGCACGAGCCCGTCGGCGTCTGCGCCATGATCACGCCGTGGAACTACCCGCTGCTCCAGGCCAGTTGGAAGATCGCCCCGGCGCTGGCTGCCGGGAACACCTTCGTGATCAAGCCCAGCGAGATCACCCCCATGACCACGATCCACCTGGTGAAGCTGCTCGCCGAGGCCGGTCTTCCCGCGGGTGTTGCGAACCTGGTGACCGGGCCCGGCGACCCCGTCGGCGCGCGCCTGTCCGAGCACCCCGACGTGGATCTCGTCTCCTTCACCGGCGGCCTCGTCTCCGGTACGAAGGTCGCCCAGGCCGCCGCCCCCAGCGTGAAGAAGGTGGCCCTGGAGCTGGGCGGCAAGAACCCCAACGTCGTCTTCGCCGACGCCTGCGCCACCGACGAGGGCTTCGACACCGCCGTCGACCAGGCCCTGAACGCGGCCTTCATCCACAGCGGCCAGGTCTGCTCCGCCGGTGCACGCCTCATCATCGAGGAGTCGGTGCGTGAGCGATTCGTCTCCGAGCTGGCCGGCCGCGCCCAGCGCATCCGCCTGGGCCGCGGCACCGAGAAGGGCGTCGAGTGCGGACCGCTGGTCTCCGCGCAGCAGCTGGCCAAGACCGAGGCGTACGTGGCGTCGGCGCTGGACGAGGGCGCTGTGCTGCGCAGCGGCGGGGAGCGCCCCGAGCCGTCCGACGTGCGGCCGGCCGACGGCTACTTCTACTCGCCGACGGTCCTCGACAACTGTCACCGGCGCATGAAGGTGATCCGGGAGGAGACCTTCGGGCCTATCCTCACCGTCGAGACCTTCCGGACCGAGGACGAAGCGGTGGCGCTGGCGAACGACACCGAGTACGGCCTCGCAGGCGGCGTGTTCTCCGCGGACACCGCGCGAGCCCGCCGCGTCGCGGCCCGTCTGCGCCACGGGACCGTGTGGATCAATGACTTCCACCCCTATCTGCCGCAGGCCGAGTGGGGTGGATTCGGCAAGTCCGGCGTGGGCCGTGAGCTGGGCCCGCACGGACTCGCCGAGTACCGCGAGACCAAGCACGTGTACGAGAACCTGCGTCCCGAACCGGTCCGCTGGTTCTCCGGCTGACGGAGCAGCCGCACCATGCCAGCCTCGTCCTCTCCGTCCCTACGCGTGAACCCCAAGGAGCACAACGCGGAAATGTCCAGAGAAGACATATCCACCTACGACTACGTCATAGTCGGCGGCGGTACGGCCGGGTCGGTGATCGCCTCACGGCTCACCGAGGACCCGGACGTCACCGTCGCACTCATCGAGGGCGGTCCGTCCGACATCGACCGACCCGAGGTGCTCACACTGCGCCGCTGGCTCGGCCTGCTCGGCGGCGAGCTCGACTACGACTACCCCACCACCGAACAGCCACGCGGCAACTCGCACATCCGGCACAGCCGGGCGAAGGTGCTCGGCGGCTGTTCGTCGCACAACACCCTGATCTCCTTCAAGCCGCTGCCGTCCGACTGGGACGAGTGGGAGGCCGGCGGCGCCAAGGGCTGGGGTTCCGCCGCCATGGACCCCTACTTCGCCAAGCTGCGCAACAACGTCGTGCCCGTCGGTGAGCAGGACCGCAACGCGATCGCCCGCGACTTCATCGCCGCCGCCAAGGACGCGCTGGACGTTCCCGAGGTCGATGGTTTCAACAAGCAGCCCTTCCACGAGGGCGTCGGCTTCTTCGACCTCTCGTACCACCCGGAGACCAACAAGCGCTCCTCGGCGTCCGTCGCCTACCTGCACCCCCACATCGAGGCCGGTGACCGCCCGAACCTCGACATCCTCCTGGAGACCTGGGCGTACCGGCTCCAGCTCGAAGGCAACAAGGCGACCGGCGTGCACGTCCGCGGCAAGGACGGCACGGAACGGCTGATCTCCGCGGCGAGCGAGGTGCTGGTGTGCGCGGGCGCCGTGGACACCCCGAGGCTGCTGATGCACTCGGGCATCGGCCCGAAGGCGGATCTGGAGGCGCTCGGCCTCCCCGTCGCGCACGACCTGCCCGGTGTCGGGGAGAACCTGCTGGACCACCCCGAGTCCGTGATCGTCTGGGAGACGGACGGGCCCATCCCCGACAACTCCGCGATGGACTCCGACGCCGGGCTCTTCCTGCGCCGGGACCCGGAGTCGGCCGGACCCGACCTGATGTTCCACTTCTACCAGATCCCCTTCACCGACAATCCCGAGCGGCTGGGCTACGAACGGCCCCCGCACGGCGTGTCGTTGACGCCCAACATCCCCAAGCCGCGCAGCCGCGGGCGCCTTTACCTCACCTCGGCGGACCCGTCCGTCAAACCGGCCCTGGACTTCCGGTACTTCACGGACGAGGACGACTACGACGGCCGCACACTCGTCGACGGCATCAAGGCCGCCCGGCAGGTCGCGAACACCGAGCCGTTCGCCGGCTGGCTCAAGCGCGAGGTGTGCCCCGGCCCCGACGTCACCTCCGACGCGGACATCAGCGAGTACGCGCGCAAGGTGGCCCACACCGTCTACCACCCCGCCGGCACCTGCCGGATGGGCGCCCACGACGACGCCCTCGCCGTCGTGGACCCCCAGCTGAGGATCCGCGGACTGGAGGGCATCCGCGTCGCGGACGCCTCCGTCTTCCCCACCATGCCCGCGGTCAACCCGATGATCGGTGTGCTGATGGTCGGGGAGAAGGCCGCTGATCTCATCCGATCCGATCGACCCACTACGACTACGGCACCGGGAGGTGTTGCGTGATGTCCGAGACCCACGAGTCCGCCCCGGTCAACCCGGTGTTCTCCGTCCGCAATCTGTGGAAGGTGTTCGGCCCCAAGGCACATCGGGTGCCCGGCGACAAGGAACTCGCCGGGCTCTCCGCCGCCGAACTGACGAAGCGCACCGGCTGCACCGCTGCCGTCCGCGACGTCTCCTTCGACGTACGCAAGGGCGAGGTCTTCGTCGTCATGGGCCTCTCGGGCTCCGGCAAGTCCACGCTCGTGCGCTGCCTCACCCGCCTCATCGAGCCGACCGCCGGCGTGCTGGAGATGGACGGCGAGGACGTGCGCGCCATGGACAAGCAGCGCCTGCGCGAGCTGCGCCGCCACCGCACCGCCATGGTCTTCCAGAACTTCGGCCTGCTGCCGCACCGCACGGTGACCGACAACGTCGCCTACGGCCTGGAGATCCAGGGCATGTCGAAGCACGAGCGCCGCGCCAAGGGCAACGAGATGGTCGAGAAGGTCGGCCTCCAGGGCCTCGGCGACCGCCGCCCCGTACAGCTCTCCGGTGGTCAGCAGCAGCGCGTCGGGCTGGCCCGCGCGCTCGCCGTCGACCCCGAAGTGCTGCTGTTCGACGAGCCGTTCAGCGCCCTCGACCCGCTGATCCGCCGGGACATGCAGGAGGAGGTCATCCGGCTGCACCGCGAGGAGGGCCGGACGATGATCTTCATCACGCACGACCTGTCCGAGGCGCTGCGCCTGGGCGACCGGATTCTGCTGATGCGGGACGGCGAGATCGTGCAGCTCGGCACGCCCGAGGAGATCGTCGCCAACCCCGCGGACGACTACGTCCGCGACTTCGTCCGCGACGTCCCCCGCGAGCAGGTCATTTCCGTGCGCCGCGCCATGCGCCCCGCGGAGAAGGCCGAGGCCGACCGCGGTGCCGACGTCTCGCCGGACACGCTGGTCTCCGACGCGATCGAGGCCGTCGCCCGCAGCGGCGAGAACCTCCGCGTCGTCGACGACGGACGGACGATAGGCGTCATCGACCACGCCTGCCTGCTCAACGTCGTCGCGGGCCTCGACGGCGACAACGGTGACGGAGAAGCCGACTCGGGCAAGGACAAGGAGGTGGCCGCCGTATGAGCACCCGCTTCACAGCGCCCGCCGCACGGCGGGCCTGCTCCGGCGACGAGACCGGGACGGTGAGGCCGGCATGAGCACCCCCACCATCTCCGAGAAGGGCGAGCGGGCACCCGGCGCATCCACGCCGCAGCAGCCCGACAACCGGCCGGAGAAGCAGGTACCCCCGAGCCGGCTGGCGGTTCTCGCACGCGACCCCAGGGTGCTGGCGCTCGTCTTCGCGGTCCTGGTCGTACTCGTCAGCGCCGCGGTCGGCGGCTCCGGTGTCTGGCCCAGCGGCTGGACCGTCGACATCAAGACGCCGCTCAACGACCTGGACAACTGGCTCGTCGACAACCGCGAGAAGAGCCCGATCTTCCTCTACTTCCTGCTGCACATCAGCAACGCCGCCGAGTCCTCGGTGGACGGCATCGTCAGCCTCTTCGACGCGATGGGCTGGGTCGGCGTCACCCTCGTCGGCACGCTGGTCGGCTGGGCGGCCGGAGGTTCCGACATCTCCCGCCGCGCGCTGCGCACCGGCGGCACCACGCTGGGCGTCTTCATCGCCTGCGGCGTGCTGAACATGTGGGCGGCCACGATGGAGACGCTGGCCCTGATGACGGTGGCCGTCTTCGCCTCCGCCGTGCTGGGTCTGCTGCTCGGGCTCGGAGCCGGACTCTCGGACCGCTTCGAGCGGATGCTGCGTCCGGTCTTCGACACCATGCAGGTCATGCCGGCCTTCGCATATCTGCTGCCGCTGCTGCTGATGTTCGGTGTCGGCGTGCCGTCCGCTCTGATCGCGACCGTCATCTACGCGGCTCCGCCGATGGCGCGGCTCACCTCGCTCGGGCTGCGCAGCGCCGATCCCGCGGCTCTGGAGGCCTCCGCATCCCTGGGCGCGAGTTCATGGCAGCGGCTGTGGACGGCGCGGTTGCCGCTGGCGCGCAAGCAGATGATGCTCGGCCTCAATCAGGCGATCATGATGTGCCTGTCCATGGTCGTTCTCGCCTCCCTCATCGGCTCGGAGGGTCTGGGTGACGAGATCTACCAGGCGCTCGGAAGCCTCGACGTCGGCACGGCGCTCACCGCAGGCGTCGCCGTCGTGCTGATCGCCGTGCTGCTGGACCGTACGACGGCGGCGGCGGGGGAGCGCCTGGACGCCACCGTGACCGTCGGCGCGACGCGTCTCATGACGCGGGTGCGGCGGGCCGTGTGGGGCCTGGTCGTCGTACTGATCGGCCTCTTCGCCGCGATCGGCTCCGCGATCGCCGAGCGTGAGTGGCCCGACGCATGGACCGTGGACCTCACCCGTCCCCTGCAGGACGCCGTCGACTGGCTCACCGCCACGATCGGCCATGGAGTTCCTCTGGTGGGCGGAACGGAGGTCTGGGCGAAGGGCTTCACGGTCTACGTGCTCAACCCCCTGCGCTCCGGCCTGGAGACGACCCCGTGGTGGGCGCTGGCGCTGCTGGTCGGTGTCATCGGATGGATCGTCGGCACCTGGCGTGCCGCGCTGACCGCCGTCATCTGCCTGTGCCTGATCGGCGTGATGGGCCTGTGGGAGCTGTCCATGGACACGTTCTCGCAGGTGATCGCGGGCCTGGTGGTGACCGTGGCGATCGGCATCGTGCTGGGCATCCTCGCCGCGCGGATCGAGCGGGTGGAGCGGATGCTGCGTCCGGTGCTCGACACGATGCAGACGATGCCGCAGTTCGTGTACCTGATCCCGGTGATCGCCCTCGTCGGCCTGAGCCGCAGCGCGGGCATCATCGCGGCCGTCATCTACGCCTGCCCGGCGGTCATCCGCATCACAGCGCAGGGCCTGCGCTACGTCGACCCCGCGGCGATGGAGGCTGCCCGTTCGCTCGGCGCGACCAGCAAGCAGCAGCTCTTCGGCGTACAGCTGCCGCTGGCACGCAAGTCGCTGCTGGTCGGCGTCAACCAGGGCGTCGTGCTGGTGCTGTCGATGGTCGTCATCGCCGGCCTCATCGGCGGCGGCGCGCTCGGCTACGACGTCGTGCGTGGCCTGTCCAAGGGCGACCTCTCACTGGGCCTGCCCGCAGGTATCGCCATCGTCTGCCTCGGCATCATGCTCGACCGGATCTCACAGCCGGCCGGAGGGCGCCCCCGTGAGTAGGCGCCCACACAAACGCCACCCCCACCCCCGTCGGAACCTTCTACCCCGAGAAGAGAAAACAGGTCAGAACATGAAGAACAAGCAGATACGCAACACGGCCATCGCCGGAATCGGCATCCTGGGCGCGCTCACCCTCACCGCCGGGTGCGGCAAGGCCGACACCAGCAGCGGCGGAGGGAGCGGTGACAAAGTCGTCCTCGCTGAACCGTCCTGGGTCGGCGCGCAGGCGAACGCCGCGGTCGTGAAGAAGCTCCTGGAGGACGAGCTCGACGTGAAGGTCGAGGCCAAGCAGATGGACGAGCCCGTCGCCTTCGACGCGCTCAACAGCGGCAAGGCCTCCGCCATCCTCGAGGACTGGCACGGCGTACCGAAGAAGGAGAAGAAGTACGTCGACGAGAAGAAGACCGTCGTCTCCGGCGGCGACCTCGGTGTCGTCGGGCACATCGGCTGGTTCGTGCCGAAGTACTACGCGGACAAGCACCCCGACATCAAGAACTGGAAGAACCTCAACAAGTACGCCAAGGACTTCCGTACCTCCGAGAGCGGCGACAAGGGCCACTTCATCGGTGCCGCCCCTTCGTACTCGCAGCACGACAAGGAACTGATCAAGAACCTCAAGCTCGACTACAAGCACATCCCCAGCGGTGCCGAGGCGGCGCAGCTGAAGGAGATCCAGCGGCTCTACGACGCCAAGAAGCCGTTCCTCACCTACTGGTGGGAGCCGCAGTGGATGAACAACAAGATCGACATGGTCGAGATCGAGCTGCCGAAGTACACGCCGGGCTGTGAGGAGCCGGCGGCGAAGGCGAAGTGCGGCTACGAGACCAACCAGCTCGAGAAGTTCCTGAACGCGGACTTCGCGAAGGAGAACAGCGACGCCGCGAAGTTCATCAAGAAGTTCAAGTGGACCACCAAGGACCAGAACGAGGTCGCGGGCAACATCGCCGGCAAGAAGATGAAGCCGGAGGACGCGGCCGAGAAGTGGATCAAGGCGAACAAGTCCACGTGGGAGAAGTGGATGCCGAAGAAGTGACGCCGTCGCGTCACCGCTGAGGCACACGCTCTCGCGACGGGGCCGGGACACCGCTCAGGGGTCCCGGCCCCGTCGCGTTCGCGCCGTGCGTGTCAACCGCGTTGCCTCGACGGCCGGCGCCCGGCGCCCGGCGTGGAGCCGGCCCTCCGGCCGGGCGTCAGGCGTCGCGCAGCCGCTCGGCCAGTTCCTTCACCGCCGCCCTCGCAAGGTGAGCGAGCCCGCCGCCGAAGGTGATGCGGGAGGCGCCCGCCGCGCCGAGTTCGCGCGGCGACGGGCTGTCGCCCGCCGGGGACCACGCGTTGATCGGGACCTTCAACTCCCCTGCCAGAACGCCGATGTCGCCGAGCGGCGCCCTCATCGGATAGACGCACTCGGCGCCCGCCTCCACATAGAGACGTCCGCGCTCCAGCGCGTCGGCCAGGGGAGCCTCCGAGCCGCGCAGATAGCTGTCGACGCGGGCGTTGATGAGCAGTCGCCCTTCCGCGGCCTCGTGCACCTGCGACAGGAAGTCGGCCTGCCGCCGAGGATCGACCAGCTCGCCGCCCTCGGAGTCCTCCAGATTGCAGCCGACGGCGCCGCTCTCCAGCAGCCGCTCCACGATCTGCCCCGGTGGCAGCCCGTAGCCCCGCTCGATGTCCGCCGTCACCGGCACGTCCACCGCTCGCACGATCCTGGCGACCGCGGCGAACATCTCATCGGCCGGGGTCTCGCCGTCCGCGTACCCCAGCGAGAGCGAGACCCCGTGACTGGGCGTGGCCAGGGCCTCGAAACCGGCGTCCGCGAAGATGCGTGCGCTCGCCGCGTCCCACGGGCCGGGCAGAACGAGCGGATCACCGGGGGCGCGGCCCTGGTGCAGCGACCGCAGGCGTGCGACGCCGGCGTCCCCGCCGGTGCTCGCACTCATCGCGCGCCCCACTCCGCGGCGAACCCCGCCGGGACCGCTCGGGTCGTCACCGGGAGGCGCTCAGTTGTCGTCGTCATGGTGGCGACTCTACGAGCCGCCACCGACAGCAGCCGCCGAATCTCCCGAGCCGCTTGGTCAGCCGCCGGTCCGGACGATGTGCTCGATGTGGATCGTGCGCGAGCCGGTGCCGGTCCGGTGAGCCCGCGCCAGGAACCGTGCCGCAGGCGGCGGTCGCCGCCGCGCGGCAGGCTTCACGCCTGCTTCGAGGCGAGCTGTACGACGGTGACGTCCGGGTCGGCGCCCACCCGTACCGGCGGACCCCACGAACCCGCTCCGCGCGTGACGTACAGCTGCGTGTCGCCGTAGCGCTCCAGCCCCGCCACCGTCGGGTTGGCGAGGGCCACCACCAGGTGGAAGGGGAAGATCTGCCCGCCGTGGGTGTGTCCCGACAGCTGGAGGTCCACGCCGTACTCGACCGATTCGTGGATCTGCACGGGCTGGTGCGCGAGGAGCACCGAGGCGCGTGCTCTGTCGCGGTCGCCCAGCGCCTTCTCGAAGTCCGGGCCCTCGCCGCTGTCCTCACCGCGTACGTCGTTGACCCCCGCCAGGTCGAAGCCCGGCATCTCCACACGCGCGTTCTCCAGCGGGCGCACGCCCAGTTCGCGCAGGTGGTCCACCCACGCCCCGGCGTCGCCGAAGTACTCGTGGTTGCCGGTGACGAAGAACGAGCCGTTCCTCGAACGCAGTTGACGCAGCGGGGCTGCCGCAGGGCCCAGGTCCTCGACCGTCCCGTCGACGAGGTCGCCGACGATCGCGACCAGATCGGGCTGGGCGCTGTTGATGGTGCGGACGACCCGCTCGGCGTGGGAACGCCCCAGCACGGTGCCCAGATGGATGTCGCTGACGACCGCGATGCGGTAACCGTGCGCGGCGCGCGGCAACTTGGCGAGCGGCACGGTGACGCGCTTGAGCGTCGGCCCGTTGAGCAGGTTGTACGCGCCCGCACTCACGGTCCCGGCCGCGGCCAGGGTGGCGCCCGCCGCGACCGCGCGGGCCACGAAAAGCCTCCGCGAGGTCGCCCCGGCGTCCTCGGCACTGCCGGAGCCGTTCGAGCCCTCGTCTTCCGCGACGGCGCCTTCGGTCCCCGCCTTCCCGCCCGGCGCTCTCGTGGCCGTCGCGGTCACCGCACCGCCCGCACCCTCGTCCTCCGCGGCTGCCTGCGACGTCGCGCCCCGCGGCGTCTCCGGGGCCGGACCGGGTCCCGCCCCGGCAGCGGCGGCGGCAGCCGCCCGGCGCGCCAGTACGCGACGGAGCAGCGGCCGCACGGCCTCTCCGACGGCGAGGGCCATCAGCAGATACAGCAGCAGAGCCAGCCACATGTAGCCGGGCCATGCGAGCACACGCTGGAGCACGAAGGGCGCACCGCTGCGGCCCACCACGACGGTGGTGATCACCAGCACAGGCAGTACGAACGCCAGCACCGTCCCCGTACGACGCCACAGGGTGCCGGGCGCGGACACGTCACGTACGAGCCGCCGCCACAGGTACCAGTGGGCGCACCCCATCAGCACGAACACCGTCACTGCGATGACCACGAAGACCACGGCCACGGCCCGTCACCCCCTCATTCCGCGGGTCTTGCCCGCAGAGCCCGCAGCCCCCGGAGACCGATGACGCCGATCGCCGTGCCCAGCAGGAACGACACGATCGCGAGCAGCAGATGAACCCAAAAGTAACCGGTCGGCTCGCCGGCGTCGTCGAAGGCCAGTCCGCTGCCGTCCTTCCAGAGGTTCTTCACGAAGGTGATCCAGACGAACCAGGACCAGACCCCGAAGGCGAGCAGGAACCAGGACACGCGACGGCTGAGACCGAGAGGGCGAGGAGAAGGCGGTGAGGACCGTGCGTCCGCAGACTGACTCATGGGTCAAGTATGGCTATCGGCCTAACCGAGTACGCCGGGAGGGGCCAACTGACGGGCCCTACGGGGGACTGCGATGTCCACAAGTGTTCGAGGGGGATGTAATTTCGCCCTGTGCCGACTTCCTCACTTCGCGCCGTGCGCATGCCCGCGACAGCCGCAGCCGCCTTGTCCCTCGCGCTTCTCGTCCCCGCATCGCTCAGCGGCACCGCTCACGCGGCGTCCCCGGGGGCTCCGCCCGCCCGTGCAGTGACCGACGACGGCAAGGACCCGCAGCCGCCGGCCCGCATGTCGCAGGTCGGCGGGAAGCTGCTCGGCTCGCCCGGTACGCAGATGAAGCCCAAGCAGGGCCAGAAGCCGCCGGAACTCCCCGAGGGCATCACGGCACGTTCCTGGATCGTCTCCGACGCCGAATCAGGGAAGGTGCTCGCCGCCAACAACGCGCACTGGAAGCTGCCGCCCGCCAGCACCCTGAAGATGCTCTTCGCCGACACCGTGCTGCCGAAGTTCCCGAAGACGAAGACGCACAAGGTCGAGGCGTCCGACTTGGAGGGGATGGGCGAGGGCAGCAGCCTCGTCGGCGTGAAGGAGGATCAGACCTACTCCGTGCGGGATCTGTGGCGCGGTGTCTTCCTGCGTTCGGGCAACGACGCGGTCCACGTCCTCGCCTCGATGAACGGCGGCAAGGACAAGACGGTCCGTGAAATGAACGACCAGGCAAAGAAGTTGCGTGCCGACGACACCAACGTCGTCAGCCCGGACGGCTACGACAAGAAGGGCCAGGTCTCCTCCGCGTACGACCTGACGCTCTTCGCGCGCAACGGAATGCAGAAGGCCGACTTCCGCGAATACGCCTCGACGGCGCGCGCACAGTTCCCCGGCGAGGAGAAAAAGGGGAAGAAGAAGCGCGAGACGTACGAGATCCAGAACACCAACCGCCTGCTGACCGGCGACATCGGCCTGGACCCCTACCCGGGCATCGCCGGCGTGAAGAACGGCTCGACCTCGAAGGCAGGGGCGACGTTCACCGGCGTCGCACAGCACGGCGACCGGGTGCTGCTGGTGACCTGCATGCACCCGGACGACCGGCAGGGCGGCCTGGAGGTCTACAAGGAGACCGCCAAGCTCTTCGACTGGGGCTTCAAGGCCGCCGACAAGGTCGAACCGGTGGGTGAACTCGTCGCCCCCGTCGGCATCAGCTCCTCCGGGAAGTCCGGTGACAGCAAGGACCGCGGCAAGGCCGGCGGGAAGGCCACTGCGGGCAGCGGTGAGGACGGCGAGAACTCGGGCGGCGCGGGCGTCGCCCTGGGCATCACCGCCGCCTGTCTGGTCGTGGTGGCGGCGGTCGCCTACGCGGTCCACCGTCGCTGGCCGATCCCGGATCTGGCGAAGCTGCGCCGCCTTCCGTTCGTTCAGGCTTCCCCTCCGGAGGGTTCCGCTTCCCGGACGGACTCCGCCTCCGAGTCCGCCTCCGACGCGGACCCGAAAGCCTCCGCCGGCGCGGCGGATCCTCCGGACTCTTCCGGTCAGGACCCCGCGTCGGGCTCGGATCCGGTGTCGGTCCGGAAGCCCGACTGACGCCGCCCCGGTTCTCCTCGTCGCGTACGTGAGCCGCGCGTTCGGACTCCACGGGTTCGGGCGCGCCGCTACCCAGCGCGTCGATGTCCTCGATGGGCTTGCGGGTGCGTTCCGTCGCCGTCCACGAGGCGCAGAAGAGCATCAGCTTCGCCATGAAGCTGATCCACAGCAGCAGCGCGATGGGCGTACCGAAGGCACCGTAGAGACTCTTCGTCGCGACGCCCCGCAGATAGCCGCCCAGCAGCAGCTTCAGCAGCTCGAAACCGACCGCGCCCATCGTGCAGGCGAGGACGGTCGCACGGCGGGGCGGACGTACCCCGGGCAGAACCGTCAGCGCATACCACAGCAGCGCGAAGTCGGCGGCCAGCGCCGCCGCGTAACCCGCGGCGCTCAGCAGGAACGTACCGACGCCTTCCTCGCGGATCCCCACTTGCCCGGCCGCCCAGCCGACCGCGGAGACGGCGAACGCGGACCCAGCGAGCGAGAAGAGCCCGACGAGTCCGAGCCCGGCCAGTGCGCCCAGGTCCTTGAGCCTCAGCACGACCGGGTTGCCCGGGTCCTCCTCCAGGTCCCACAGGGCACGCAGGCTTTCCCGGAGCGTGCCCACCCAGTTGACGCCGGTGACGACGAGCAGCGCACCCGCGACGAGCCCGATCGTGCCGGCGTTGTCGGCCAGGGACTGCAGATCCAGTTCCCCGGAGATGCCCGGTACTTGACGGTCGATCGTGCGTTGCACGGCCCGCATCCGCTCCGGGTCCAGCAGCGATGCCCCGACGGCTGCGAAGACCGCGAGCATGGGGAAGAGGGAGATG
The DNA here is from genome assembly GCF_015910445.1 of Streptomyces bathyalis. NCBI lineage: Bacteria > Bacillati > Actinomycetota > Actinomycetes > Kitasatosporales > Streptomycetaceae > Streptomyces > Streptomyces bathyalis. The sequence goes on along the minus strand of NZ_CP048882.1, from coordinate 2,682,331 downwards.
AAGCTGGTGAACGTGACGGACGCGGCGTGCCGGTTCCACTTGTGCTCGTCCAGATGCTGGTAGACCCGCCAGACGCGGGTCCGGAAGAACCACGCCGCCACGGGGCCGATCACTGGCAGCTTTGTCAGCCACTCCATGATCAGCGATTACCCGCTGAGCAGGCTCTAATCCAGCAGGGAGTGGGGCCGCACCCGCACCGGTGCGGTCAGCGCAGCGGGGCGAAGGAGTCCGCGCCGTCCCCGCAGACGGGGAAGGGCTGCGGCACCTGCCGCGGAACGCCGGAGACGGACAACGCTGTCTCCTCGCCCGAGCCGAAGGTGAACTTCCGCTGGAGCCGCCACACCAGGTCTGAGCCCTGCTCGTACAGCGCGAAGCCCGTGGCCGTCCAGGACGCCTCGAAGCCGGCCAGCTCCTCGTACGCCCGGTCCATCGACTCCTCGGAGATTCCGTGCGCGACGGTGACGTGCGGGTGGTACGGGAAGGCCAGCTCCCGCGCCACAGGGCCCTCCGGAGAGCGCACCTGCTCCTGGAGCCAGGAGCAGGCCGACGCACCCTCGACGAGCCGCACGAAGACGACGGGGGAGAGCGGACGGAAGGTGTCGGTGCCCGACAGGCGCAGCGTGAACGGGCGCCCGGCCGCGGCTACCCGCGCCAGGTGCGCCTCGATCACCGGACGGTCGGCCGGGTCGGCCTCCGTCGGCGGGAGCAGCGTGATGTGGGTGGGGATGCCGTGGGCCGCCGGGTCGCCGAAGCTCGCACGCCGCTGCTGGAGCAGGCTGCCGTGCGGCTCGGGGACGGCGATCGAAACGCCGATTGTGACGGTCCCCACCTCGTGCTCCTCCCTGCTCGATGGCCGGTCCCCGGCCCGCTGTCTGGGTCTGTGTCCTGTGAGCTGCATCTGCCGTATGGGTCGTCGGGTGTCGTTGCCGGAATGTGCCGCGCGATCTCAGTACTTGCCGGGCAGCAGGCCCACCTTGTCGTAGGCCTGCGAGAGCGTCTCCGCCGCGACGGCCCTCGCCTTCTCCGCGCCCTTGGCCAGGAGCGAGTCGAGCGTCTCCGGGTCGTCCAGGTACTCGCGCGTGCGGGCGCGGAACGGGGCGGCCCAGTCACTCACGATCTCCGCGAGATCGGTCTTGAGCGCACCGTAACCCTTGCCTTCGTACCTCGGCTCCACTTCCGCGATTGTGGAGTCCGTCAGCGTGGCGAGGATCGTGAGCAGGTTGCTGATGCCGGGCTTGTTCTCCGGATCGAAGCGGATCTCGCTGCCCGTGTCCGTCACCGCGCTCTTGATCTTCTTCGCGGACGCCTTCGGGTCGTCCAGGAGGTCGATGATGCCCTTCGGTGACGACGCCGACTTGCTCATCTTGATCGACGGGTCCTGGAGGTCGAAGATCTTCGCCGTCTCGCGCAGGATGTACGGCTCCGGCACGGTGAAGGTCTGTCCGTAGCGGCCGTTGAACCGCTCGGCCAGGTTCCGCGTGAGCTCGATGTGCTGCCGCTGGTCCTCGCCGACGGGGACCTGGTTGGCCTGGTAGATCAGGATGTCGGCGACCTGAAGGATCGGGTACGTGAAGAGCCCCACCGACGTCCGGTCGGCCCCGTGCCGCGAGGACTTGTCCTTGAACTGCGTCATCCGGGACGCCTCACCGAAGCCCGTCAGACACTCCATCAGCCAGTTCAGCTGGGTGTGTTCGGGCACGTGGCTCTGCACGAAGAGCGTGCAGCGCTCCGGGTCGAGGCCCGTGGCCAGCAGCTGTGCGGCGGCGAGGCGGGTGTTGTCCCGGAGCTCCGCCGGATCCTGCGGGAGCGTCAGCGCGTGCAGGTCGACGACCATGTAGAAGGCATCGTGTGTCTCCTGCAGCGCCACCCACTGGCGAACGGCGCCCAGGTAGTTGCCGATGTGGAACGAACCCGAGGTGGGCTGGATGCCGGAGAGTACACGCGGACGGTCATTGGCCATGCGCCCATTGTCTCAGGTCCGCCCTGCCGGGCGTGCACAGTTGTGCCGTGAGCTGAGGCACCGTGTCGCCCGTGCGCGCCGCCTCAGCGCGGTTCCCGCGTCCGCGTGCGCCGGATCCGCGCCCCGTCCATGACGCGGTCGGCACCGCACCACTGCGCCCCTCTCCGGCCCGCCCGCCCCCCGGGCGTCCCGTGAGAACCCCGCACGGGCAGCAAAGTTTCTTCTCAGCCCGCCGGGTGGACGATAGAAATAGGCAGCCCTCCGCGCCGCCACGGGAAGACGTGAGACGCAGCGGGAGGCGCCGCGGGACCATACGAGACGAACGGAGACCCCGGATGTCCACCTCGGAAAGGCTGATCGCCGCCTCCGAAGCGCGCAGCGCCCACAACTACCACCCCCTGCCCGTCGTGGTCGCCTCCGCCGAAGGCGCCTGGGTGACCGATGCCGACGGGCGGCGCTACCTCGACATGCTCGCCGGTTACTCGGCGCTCAACTTCGGGCACCGCAACCAGCGGCTCATCGACGCTGCCAAGGCCCAGCTGGACCGGGTGACGCTCACCTCCCGCGCCTTCCACCACGACCGCTTCGGCGAGTTCTGCGAGCAGCTCGCCGAGCTGTGCGGCATGGAGATGGTCCTGCCCATGAACACGGGCGCGGAGGCCGTCGAGACGGCCGTGAAGACGGCTCGCAAGTGGGGTTACCAGGTCAAGGGCGTGCCCGACGGCCGGGCGAAGATCATCGTCGCCGACAACAACTTCCACGGGCGTACGACGACGATCGTCTCCTTCTCCACCGACCCTGAGGCACGTGCCGACTTCGGTCCGTACACCCCGGGATTCGAGGTCGTCCCTTACGGCGACCTCGCCGCCCTGGAGGCAGCCGTCGACGACGACACCGTCGCCGTCCTCATGGAGCCCATCCAGGGCGAGGCGGGCGTCCTGGTGCCGCCCGCCGGCTACCTGCCGGGCGTGCGCGAGCTGACGCGCAGCCGCAACGTGCTCATGATCGCGGACGAGATCCAGTCCGGGCTGGGCCGCACCGGCGCGACCTTCGCGCTGGAGCACGAGGGCGTGCACCCCGACATGTACGTGCTGGGCAAGGCGCTCGGCGGCGGCGTCGTGCCCGTCTCCGCGGTGGTCTCCTCGCGGGAGGTGCTGGGCGTCTACAGGCCCGGCGAGCACGGGTCGACGTTCGGCGGCAACCCGCTCGCGTGCGCCGTCGCCCTCGAGGTGATCGCCATGCTGCGCACCGGCGAGTACCAGCAGCGCGCGAAGGAGCTGGGCGAGCACCTCCACCACGAACTGGGCGTGCTCGTCGGGGGCGGAGCCGTACGCGAGGTGCGCGGGCGCGGCCTGTGGGCCGGCGTGGACATCGACCCGGCGCACGGCAGCGGACGGGAGCTGTCGGAGAAGCTGATGGGCCGCGGCGTCCTGGTCAAGGACACGCACGGCTCGACGATCCGCATCGCGCCACCGCTGGTCGTCACGAAGGAGGACCTCGACTGGGGTCTGGAGCAGCTCGGCGACGTCCTGGGCGGCTGACGGCGGGGCGCGTCCGCGTCGTCCCGAGGACCCGCGCACGGCCGGGCGGGACCGGGTGAGCAGTGCTCGCCAGGTCCCGCCCGTCGCGTTTCCCGTGCTACCTCTCCAGCAGCTTAAGCACCCGCGCCCAGCCGTCCTCGCGGGCGGCCTGGTCGGAGCCGGAGGTGCTGACGACCTGGCCGTCGGCGCCGCCCTCCTGGCCGGGCTGACCGTAGGGGAACCAGTTCACGTGGTGGCCCGCCTTCGGGTACGTGACCTGGCGGTGGCTCGCACCGGACGCGTTCTTCTGTGAGGCGATGACGCGGGCGGCCTCCGCTGAGCCCCACATCTTGTCGTTGCCTCCGGCGATCGCCAGCACGGTGCCGCGTACGTTGTCCAGCCGGATCGGGCCCGCCGGGATCGGCCTGCCGCCCTCGGCCCAGGCGGCGCGGCCCGAAGCACCCGCCAGATAGGGGCCGTTGATCCTTGCGGAGGGCGCGTAGGCGATGACGTCGCGGAACAGGCGCGGGTGGCGCTGGCCGAGCAGCTGGGCGATCTCGCTGCCGCGTGAATTGCCCATCACCGCAAGGCGCTTGGCGTCGGCGCCCGGCTCGTCGCCCAGTACGCGGGCGGCGCGGACGAAGTAGGCCGTGTCGATCATGTTGATGGCGTCCGGACGCCCGGAGCCCTTGCCGCAGCGGAAGTAGCAAAGGCTCAGCGCGGGATGGCCGCGCGCGGCGAGCAACGCGGCAGCGTACTCACCGGAGTTGCCGCCCTCCGAACCGCCGAAGACCAGGACGGGGGCCTTGCGCCGCTCGCCCTTCGGCGGCGTGTACATCTCGCCGTCGATGCGGTTCTTCGCGACGGTGAGCTTGCGGTGGCGCACCTTGGACGTCAGCCACTGGCGGGTGACCGTACGGTCCGCGAGACGCTTGCCGTGCTTGCTGACGGTCAGGCGCACCTCGAACGAGCGCTTCTCGGCCGGTGACGGCGGGTGGTAGGAGAAGGCGTCGCCGCTGCCGATCATCTTCACGCCGCTGCCGGCCGTGGGCAGCATCGAACTGATCAGGCCCGTGCTGTCGGCCTTCGCGTACGGGCGCCCGCCGCGCGGTGCCTGCTCGTCCAGGTCGATGCGGCCGTGCGCGTCGGCGCTGAAGTCGCCGTGCGCGCTCCACGGTTGACTGCGCTGGTCCACGGCGTGCACGGCGACACGCACACGGTCCCGCGCACGGAGGCCGCCGATGCGCACCTTCATGTCCTGGTCGGCGAGTGCCACGGGGCGGTCGACGTGGATCGCCGCGTGGTCCTCGTCCGGCTTGGCCGCGTCGTCCGTGCCGCCGCCGCCCGAGCAGGCCGCCGTCGCGGCCAGCATCAGCAGTGCGGCGAAGCCCGCTCGTGCCTTCGGTATGCGTCCCACCCGGGGCACCCTACGCACCCCCGCACCGCTCCGCGGAACCTGGCATTCCTCCCGGGTGGAAATCCGAGAGGAAATCCGCCACTCTTTCGCGCATGCTGCCCGCAGAGCGTGACTTCTATTTAACGCAGAGCGTCCACAGTGATCCCGGTAGGGCGGACAGACTCGCGGGACTTCCCAGTGGTCCCGCCGAACTGGCCCTGCTCGTACGGCACTTGCTCATCCACCGAGAGGAGGCCGGCCGTTACGGGTGTGCCCTGCCGGAATCCCGCTACCGCACCGAGGCGGAGACCCGCTACATAGCCGACATCCTGGACATGGTCCTGGAGCTCGACGACGCTCCGCTCTCCGCCCCACGCCGTCCCCTCGACCGGTTCGCCGGCACCTGCCGCGACTTCGCGCTGCTGCACTGCGCACTCCTGCGCCACACCGGAACCCCGGCCCGTATCCGCTGCGGTTACGCCACCTACTTCGCCGAGGGCTTCCACGACGACCACTGGGTCACGGAATACGCCCACCCCGAGCACGGCTGGACGCTCGGCGACCCGCAGATGGTGCCGGACGTTCGCATCGAGTCCCCGTACGAGCTGGACTTCGACCCCCTCGACGTGCCCCGCGACCGCTTCCTCGTCGCCGGGGAGAGCTGGCGCCGCTGCCGCACCGGCGAAGCCGACCCGAAGACCTTCGGCGTCAGCGTGCTGGGCCTCATGGGCCTGTGGATGGTGCGCGCCAACGTCGTACGCGACCTGGCGGCGCTCAACAGGGCCGAGGTGCTGCCCTGGGACGCCTGGGGGGTCGGCGACGCCGGACGGGACGGCCAGGACGAGGCAGGGGAGGCGACCTTGGCGGTGCTCGACGAGGCGGCGCGCGCGACCGTCACCGCCGACTTCGAGGAGGTGCGCGCCCTGTACCGCGACAGCCCGGGCCTGCGGGTGCCGGAGACCATCACCTCGTACCAGTCGTTCGACGGTGAGTGCGAGGTGCGTCTGCGCGGCGGCCCGCAGGACCGGTAGCCGCGTCGGGGCCGGCGGTTGACGCCGGCCCCGACGGAGCGACGGTGGCGATGACTGTGCGGGGTTCTCCCCGGAGGTCAGCCGGCCTGTGCCGTCTCGTACAGGTTCTTCGCGTCCTCCCCGAAGTACGGTCCGAACATCGTGTTCGGCAGGAAGGTGTAGCCGAAGCTGTTCACCGAGGACTGCAGGCCCTTGCCCGACGCCTCGTCGAATTCCGTGAACCACGGGCCGCCGCTGGAGCCGCCCGTCATGTTGCACGAGAGGCCGTGGTCCTTGGTGAGCAGGAAGTCCTGGAAGGACGTACCGCTGCAGTAGATCAGCTTCTCGCCGTCGTACGGGTCGGCGGCGGGGAAGCCGAAGGCGTACATGGTGGTGTTGTAGGCGGCGTTGAAGGAGAGCCCCTGACCGCCGACGACGTCCGTGAGCTTCTTGCCGTCGAGGGGGTTCACCACGGCGGCGCCGACGTCGAAGTTCATGTCCTCGCTGGCCTCCCACTGCGGGGTGGTCAGCGTCTTGGAGGCGGTCCACTTGCCGTGGGGTGCCTCGCCGTCGTGATAACCGGGCACGAACACCCAGTCGGTGTGCCAGGCGCCCTGGTACTTCACGCAGTGCCCGGCCGTGATGACCGTGCTGCCGTTGTCGCTGGTGACCGCGTCGCCGGAGCAGGAGGCGTCACGGCCGCCCATCTTGAAGAACACACGGCCCGTGGTCTTCACCACGTCGCCGCCGCCGGACCAGGGACCACCCGGTTCGGGCAGCGCCTTGGTGATGGTGTCCGTGTCGAGCGGGGGTATCTTCAGCTCCTCGCCGCGGGGCACGGCCTTGCCGGCCCGCTCGACGGCGCGGGCGCCGATGTCGAGGAGGTCTTCGACGGGCGTGGCCTCACGCATCCGTTCGGCGGTCCACGCCCCGGCGGCACGTTCCTGAGCGGCCTTGGGCACCGCCGAAGCGGGCGTGCTGCCACCGGAGTCGGCGCTCGCGGGGGTGGCCTGAAGCGCGAGGCCGAGGAGGGCACCTACGGCCACCAGGGCGCTGGCGCCCCGGCGCATACGTCGTGTGCGTCTCACGCGTACTCCTTCTGCTGGGATGGGGCAGATGAGTGGTGCGGACAGACGTGCGTTTGCAGGGATCCGAGATCCCCGTGGTGCGGTGGTGCGTCGATAGCGTGCCCCGAAATCGGCCCCGATGAACGGAAGTCGTGGCACTGGCACGACAAAGCGCCCGGGGCGGTGCTCCGGGCGCTGTCGGGTGCGCGGACGAGCGGGCGCGTGGCGTGCGCCCGCTCGCGTCGAGGGTCAGAAGCGGCGCGTGATCAGCGCCCGCTTGACCTCCTGGATCGCCTTCGTCACCTCGATGCCGCGAGGGCAGGCGTCCGTGCAGTTGAACGTGGTGCGGCAACGCCACACGCCGTCCTTGTCGTTGAGGATCTCCAGCCGCTGCTCTCCGGCCTCGTCGCGGCTGTCGAAGATGAAGCGGTGCGCGTTGACGATGGCCGCCGGGCCGAAGTACTGCCCGTCGTTCCAGAAGACCGGGCACGAACTCGTGCAGGCCGCGCACAGGATGCACTTCGTGGTGTCGTCGAAGCGCTGCCGGTCCTCGGCGGACTGCAGCCGCTCACGCGTCGGCTCGTTGCCGCTCGTGACCAGGAACGGCATGACGTCCCGGTACGCCTGGAAGAACGGGTCCATGTCGACGACGAGGTCCTTGAGAACCGTCAGGCCCTTTATCGCCTCGACCAGGATCGGCTTGGAGCCCTTGCCGTCCTTGATCGCCGCTATGTCCTTGATCAGCGTCTTGCACGCCAGCCGGTTGCGGCCGTTGATGCGCATCGCGTCCGAGCCGCAGATGCCGTGCGCGCAGGAGCGCCGGAAGGTCAGCGTCCCGTCCAGTTCCCACTTGATCCTGTGGAGCGCGTCCAGGACACGGTCCTTGGGATCGATGTCGAGGGTGAAGTCCTCCCAGTTCGCGTCCGCCGAGACCTCCGGGTTGAAGCGGCGGATCCGGAAGGTGACGGTGACCAGGTGCGAGGCCTTCGGCTCGGTACCGGGCGCGGACCGGCCGGACTTGTCCATGACTGCGGTGCTCATCAGTACTTACGCTCCATCGGCTGGTAGCGGGTCTGCACGACCGGCTTGTAGTCCAGCCGGATCGACTCTGTCCCGTCGTCGCCCACCTCGCGGTACGCCATGGTGTGCCGCATGAAGTTGACGTCGTCACGGTTGGGGTAGTCCTCGCGGTAGTGGCCGCCGCGGGACTCCTTGCGGGCGAGCGCGGAGACGGCCGTCACCTCGGCCAGATCCAGCAGGTTGCCCAGCTCGATGGCCTCCAGCAGATCGGTGTTGAAGCGCCTGCCCTTGTCCTGGACGCTGATGTTCCGGTAGCGCTTGCGCAGTTCGCCGATCTCCTCGACGGCCTCCTTCAGCGTCTGCTCGCTGCGGAAGACCATGACGTTCTTGTCCATGCACTCCTGGAGTGCCTTGCGGATCTCCACGACCCGCTCGTTGCCGGTGGCGTCGCGCAGGTTCTCCACCTCGCCCTCGACGAACGCGGCCGGGTTCTCCGGCAGTTCGGTGAAGTCGGCGGTGGCGGCGTAGGCGGCGGCCGCGATGCCGGCCCGCCGTCCGAAGACGTTGATGTCCAGCAGCGAGTTGGTGCCGAGCCGGTTCGCGCCGTGCACGGACACGCAGGCGACCTCCCCGGCCGCGTACAGGCCGGGCACCGGCGTGCTGTTGTCCGCGAGCACCTGGCCCTGCACGTTGGTCGGCATGCCGCCCATCGCGTAGTGCGCGGTCGGCTGGATCGGCACCGGGTCGGTGTACGGCTCGATGCCGAGGTAGGTACGGGCGAACTCGGTGATGTCCGGGAGCTTCGCGTCCAGCTGCTCGGGCGGCAGGTGCGTCAGGTCGAGGAAGACGTGGTCCTTGTCGGCGCCGCAGCCGCGTCCCTCGCGGATCTCGGTGTAGATCGCGCGGGATACGACGTCACGGGAGGCGAGGTCCTTCATCACCGGCGCGTACTTCTCCATGAAGCGCTCGCCGTCGCGGTTGCGCAGGATGCCGCCCTCACCGCGGGCACCCTCGGTGAGCAGGATGCCCATCTTCCAGATGCCCGTCGGGTGGAACTGGAAGAACTCCATGTCCTCCAGCGGCAGTCCGCGACGGAAGGCCGCGGCCTGGCCGTCGCCCGTGAGGGTGTGCGCGTTCGAAGTGACCTTGAAGAACTTGCCGTTGCCGCCGGAGGCGAACACGACCGCCTTGGCCTGGAAGACGTGGATCTCACCGGTGGCCAGCTCGTAGGCGACGACGCCGGCGGTCTTGCGCACGCCGTCGACCTCGCCCAGCAGCAGGTCCAGGACGTAGAACTCGTTGAAGAACTCCACGCCCTCCTTCACGCAGTTCTGGTACAGCGTCTGAAGGATCATGTGGCCGGTACGGTCCGCCGCGTAGCAGGACCGGCGCACCGGTGCCTCGCCGTGGTTGCGGCTGTGACCGCCGAAGCGGCGCTGGTCGATGGTGCCGTTCGGGGTGCGGTTGAACGGCAGGCCCATCTTCTCCAGGTCGAGGACCGAGTCGATGGCCTCCTTCGCCAGGATCTCGGCGGCGTCCTGGTCGACCAGGTAGTCGCCGCCCTTGATCGTGTCGAAGGTGTGCCACTCCCAGTTGTCCTCCTCGACGTTGGCGAGGGCCGCGGCCATTCCGCCCTGGGCGGCGCCGGTGTGGGAGCGGGTCGGGTAGAGCTTCGTCAGCACGGCGGTGCGGCTGCGCTTCGTGGACTCGATGGCCGCGCGCATGCCGGCGCCGCCGGCCCCGACGATCACGGTGTCGTACTTGTGGATCTTCATTGGGTTACCTCAGCCCCGTACGTGCGTCAGCGGATGTTCGGGTCGAAGGTGAAGATCACCAGCGTGCCCAGCAGGACGGTGAAGACGGTGGCCGTGTACAGCAGCATCTTCAGCCACAGGCGGGTGCCGTCCCGCTCCGCGTAGTCGTTGATGACGGTCCGCAGGCCGTTCGCGCCGTGCAGCATCGCGAGCCACAGCATCATCAGGTCCCAGACCTGCCAGAACGGCGAGGCCCAGCGGCCGGCCACGAAGGCGAAGCTGATCTTGCTCACGCCGCCGTCCAGCACGAGCTGGATCAGCAGGTGGCCGATGACCAGCACGACGAGGACGATGCCGGACAGCCGCATGAACAGCCATCCGTACAGCTCGAAGTTGGTGCGGGTCGTCTTCGGGGTGCGCGAGGTGCGGGCGCGCGGCGGGGAGATCACCGGAGCCGGGTTGTCGGCGCTGTAGCGTGTGCCGCCGTCGCCGGGGCCCTCGGAGGTCGCGTTCGCGGTGTCGGTCGACATGGTGCATCAGCTCCCGAACAGCGAGTGCAGAGTGTGCTGAAGGACGGGGTAGAAGGCGCCGATCATCAGGACGCCCCAGACGCCCATCACGGTCCAGAGCATCTGCTTCTGGTACCTCGGCCCCTTCGACCAGAAGTCGACGGCCACGACGCGGAGGCCGTTCAGCGCGTGGAAGAGGACCGCGGCCACGAGGCCGTACTCCATGACATTCACGAGGGGCGTCTTGTAGATCGCCACGGTCTCGTCGTAGGTCTCGGGCGAGACGCGGACGAGCGCGGTGTCCAGCACGTGCACGAACAGGAAGAAGAAGATGAGGACACCGGTGACTCGATGAGCCACCCAGGACCACATGCCTTCCCGGCCGCGGTAGAGCGTTCCAGCCGGCACGGAAAAAAACTCCTCCGGAGCGAAGTCAGAGCCGGCCGCCATCTTCGGCTGAGAGTGCAGCGGTGTCGGTCGGGCTCGGCCGGGTACGGACCACCGGCCTGAGCCATCGTAGCGACGCTTTGTCGGTACATCGGTCCCGGGAGGGCCGGATGTGATCAATCAGGCAGTGACGGGCGGCACATGAGAGACGCAGGTCACAGCTTCGTCGGCCTTCGTCGCAGGGTCGGCACATCTGCGCGCCACGCCCGGCCGGAGGCGGGGGCAACTCGCCACCCGGGCGGCGGAGAAGGGTCCACTGCCGGGCTTCGTCACAGGTGCCGGCCCGACCTCGCGGGCACCCTTCAGTGCGCCTCCGGAAGCACCCTCACCAGGCGGCGGAGCCTGGCACGGGCGAGGCGCCGCAGTTCCTCCGCCACCACCGGACGTTCCTCCTCGGGGTCGTTTCCGAGGCGGGTCCGCACGGCGGCGAGTGCCTGGTCGAGCCACTCGTCCGGACCCCACTCCTCGAGGCATACGAGGAAGGCGTGCCCGAAGCGGTTCTCGTAGGCGGCATGGGCGGCACGCAGCGCGGTGTGCGCCGCGAGGAGGCCGGGCCGGTCATGGCCTCGCGGACCGCGCCCCGGCCCGGAGCGCGCCACACCGTCGTCCGGTGCGGGCAGTTGGGGCGCCTCCGAGGCCAGGGCCTCGGCGATGTCCGCGGGCGTCATGTCGTAGCTCGCCTCGTCCAGGGCCGCCAGCAGCGAGCCCGGCTCCGGGTAGGGGCGGCACGCGGCGATGCGGGCCGCCCACCGGGTGCTGCCGCAGCAGCGCAGCAGCATGGCGGTGGCCATCTCGTCGGGCGCGGCGTTGAAGCGGGACAGAGGCATCGGCGGGGGCGCCGTCACCGGGTCGCGCCACTGCGGTTGCCGGGCGGCCACGACGGGCATGCCCTCGGCCGGCCCGGGACCCGGGGGGCCTGCCTCCAGGTTCAGGCCGGAGGCACCATCGGGTGCGCCGACGACGTGCACGGCCGGGGCCTTCTCGTCGCTTCGCGGGCTTGGCGGCGGCATGGGCTCCTCGGGCGGCCGGCTGACATGGGATTCCGATCCGGCATACGGGCCAATGCTCGCTGCGGCGGACCGGTGAGGGAGTCCGGCCCTGAACGGCCGGACGCGCTCCGCGGCTCGCCCAACTGCCGCTGTGTGACATCCGATACAGCTGCGCGGGGCTTGCCTCGGACACCGTAACGACGCAGAGCCGAACGATACGACGACTATGGGAATTTCACCCGTACGGGAACGATCCTGGTCGGATACCTGGCGAGTGAGAGTCGAAAAGGGGCAATAACGTATCCGTATGGGACCTAAGAGGCCAAAGAAACTGTCGGTTTCGACGGCCGTGCTCGCGGCCGGCGCGGTGAGCCTTCTCACCCTCGGCGGCTGCTCGAGCGAGGACGCCGGTGACCGCGCCGCGGGCGAGCGCGCGAGCGGGAGCGCCGCAGGGGGCCGCTCGCCCGCGGTGCCGAAGCCGACCGAGCCGGCCCGAACCGGCCCCGCACCCGCCTCCGTTCCCTCGGTGAGGGAGTGGAAGCCGGTGCGAGGACCGGCGTGGAAGCCGTCGAAGTTCACCCGGGTCGTCGCCGATCCGGCGGGGCCGCTCGCCGACGAGGCCAGACTGCTCGCGAAGGAACTCGACGTCCCCTTCGCCAAGGGCCCGGCCCGCACCGGGGACGTCCGGCTGAGCCTGGACCGGGGCCTGAAGACCGGCCGCGAGGGTTACGTGATGGACAGCCGCGGGGGTCAGGTGAAGATCGCGGGCACCGACCACGCGGGCGTCTTCTACGGCACCCGCACGCTGCTGCAGTCCGTGCGCGCCCGTGGGGGAGTCGCCGACGGCGTGGTCCACGACAAGCCGGACCGCCCGCAGCGGGGCCTCATGCTCGACATCGCGCGCAAGCACTTCGGTGCCGGGTGGATCGAGGACCGCATCCGTGAGATGGGCGATCTCAAGCTCAATCAGCTCCAGTTGCACATCTCGGACGACCAGGCCTTCCGGGTCGAGAGCAGCTCGCACCCCGAGGTCGTCTCCGATCCGCATCTGACCAAGGCGCAGGTGCGCCGCATCGTGCGCCTCGCCGAGTCCCGGCACATCGACGTCATTCCGGAGATCGATTCGCCCGGTCACCTCGGCGCCGTCATCAAGGCACACCCGGAGATCCAGCTGAGGAACGCCGCGGGACGGCCGACCGAGGGCGCCGTGGACATCTCCGATCCGCGTGCGGCGAAGATCGTCGACGATCTGCTGCGCGAGTACGCCGACCTCTTTCCCGGCAAGTACGCGCACCTGGGCGGTGACGAGTACCTCGCCCTGGCGCAGCGGGATCCCGAGGCCTCGTACCCGGGACTGGCCGCCAAGGCGCGAGAGGAGTTCGGCCGCGACGCCCGCGTCCAGGACCTGGCGACCGACTGGCTCAACGACAGGGCCGCCGCCGTACGGGAGAAGGGCAAGACCCCGCAGGCGTGGAACGACGGCATTCATGCGGGCGGAGTGGTCCGCGCCCAGCATGACCGGCAGGTCGCCTACTGGACGGGCAGGGAGCCCGGCGAGCGCAGCCCCGAGTCGTATCTGAGGGAGGGCTGGAAGTTGATCAACCTCAACGACGAGTTCCTCTATTACGTGCTCGGCGAGCCCAACAACTTCACATATCCGACGGGTCGCCGCATCTACGACGAATGGACTCCGGCAGTGCTCCGCGGAACCAAACCGGTTCCGAAATCCCTCTCGGGTCCCGAGCACATCCCCGGCGGTCGCTTCGCCGTGTGGTGCGACCGCTCCGGAGCACAGACACAGGAACAGGTCGCCGCCGGGATCAGGCCGCCGCTCCGCGCGACGGCGCAGAAGTTGTGGGACCCCGGAAAACCGGCCATGAGCTGGGAAGACTTCAAGCGGCTGGGTGAGCGGGCGAGCTGAATCCGCCCGGCGGGCCTGCCGGAAAATGCGAGAGCGACCGGGGTCGCCACCCCCCACAGGAGAGACCCCGATCGCCCTCGAGAACGGGCGCACCACGCCAGGGGCAGGCCCGTACTCTCTTCAGCGTTCGCGATCCGCATTCTGTTACCTGGTCAACTTGCGTGGACTATGACGCACACTTGGCCTTAGCGTGCTCTCGCATCGATGCTGGTCTGTGCGTGAGGCATACGCAGTTCTGTGCGTGAGGCGAACGCAGGTATCAGCGAGACGACGACAGACGCCCGACCAGGGGCGTGACCAGATCCGTTGGGACATCGCGGAGTGGGGCGAGAGACGGCCGTGCAGGGGGACGACGCGGAGTTGACAGCCGCGGTGCGTGCGGCACAGGGCGGGGACGAGGTCGCTTTCCGCATTGTGTACCGCACTGTGCACCCGCGGCTGCTCGGCTATGTCCGCACCCTGGTCAGTGACGCCGACGCCGAGGACGTCACATCCGAGGCCTGGCTGCAGATAGCCCGCGACATCAGCCGGTTCAGCGGCGACGCGGACCGCTTCCGCGGCTGGGCCGCGCGAATAGCCCGCAACCGGGCGCTCGATCATCTGCGTACAAGAGGCCGCCGCCCCGTCATCGGCGGGGACGAGAGCGACCTGGCCGTTCTGCCGGCCGGCGCCGACACGGCCGCCGAGGCACTCGAAGCACTCGGCACCGGCCGCACGATGGCCCTGATATCCAGACTTCCGCAGGACCAGGCCGAGGCCGTGGTGCTGCGCGTGGTCGTCGGACTCGACGCCCAGAGCGCCGCTGACGTGCTGGGCAAGCGGGCCGGCGCCGTACGGACGGCTGCGCACCGGGGCCTGCGCAAGCTCGCGCAGCTTCTGGACGAATCCGCCGAAGATCTTCCGGATGCGGGAGAACCGCCACCCGGTCCGGAAGCGTCTCCTACGGCACGCGGTGTGACGCATAAGGCCACACGAACGCTGAGGGAAACGTGATGGCGGACGACGACCGGTACAGGTGGCTGGACGACGAGGCGGCGGAGCGCTTGCTCCACGGCCAGGTGGTCAATGCGCGTAGCACCCGGCGCGGTGGACGTCACGCGGCCGATCACGACAATGCTGAAGGCGCTCCCACCAGCGGCTACGGCCGTACCGCGCCCGGTCCCTCCTGGGCACGCGCTCATGGCTCGGTGCCGGAGCAGCGCACCGGTGAGGAGACCCTCGACTTCTTCCTCGACTCGCTCGTGGCCGAGCAGACGGCGACGTTGCACGCACTGGGCCTGGCCCGCACCGGAAGGGTCCCGGCCGAGGCGGGCGGGGAACTGCCCGGGGAGGCCGCCGCCGTCGAGGCGTTCCGCGAGGCGAATCTGGTGACGAACGCCGGGCACAGCGGAACCGTCGACATCTCGGCGGGTCCGACCGAGGCCGAAACCGTCGTCGGCAGGCGCGCCGCGCGTGAGAACCAGAAGCGCCGCTCCCGCGACCGCCGTCCCGGAGCCACGCGGCGCACCCCCCTCATGGGACGTCCGCTGCGTGCCGGCTTCGCCATGGCTGTCGCCGGATGCGCGCTCGGCGGTGCGGCGGTCGCGGCCGGAACAGGCGTGCTGCCCACGCCGTTCGGCGGCGGCGGTTCTCCCGCGGCGAGCGTGTCCCCGCTGGCCAGTCCCGATGAACGCGAGGACTCGGCGGGCGCGGGCGGCAGTCCGTACGACGGCAACGGTCCAAGACGCGGCACCCGCGGGGGTGACCCGTCCGACTCGCCCAGTGGCGAGGACCTCGCGGGCAAGGAGCGCGGACGGGACGGGAAGTCCAAGGGCCCCGCCGGCGACGAGGACTGGTGGAACGGCAACGGCAAGGGCCTCACGGAGTCGGACAAGAAGGCGATGGCCCGTGCGCTGTGCAACGCGTACGAGGACGACAAGCTCTCCACTCACGACAGGTTCCGCCTCGAGTTGGTGGCCGGCGGCCCCGAGGGCGTGAAGAAGTGGTGCGACAGGCACGACGGCGGCCGCGACGATGACGACTCCGACGGCGTGGGCAGTTCGGGAGGCGTAGGCGCACCCGGCGGTCCTGATGGTCCCGGCGGCCCGGGAGGGGACGACGGCGGCAACGACGATCCCGACGGCGGCGACGACGGGAGCGGATACAGCGGCGGCGAGTCGGGCGGCGACGAGCCCGACGGTGGCGGTGACGGCGGCAGCAGGCCCGACGACAGTGGCGGCACCGACGGCACCGACAGTCAGAGCGGCGATTCGGACGGCCTCTCCTCACCGGACGCTTCACCGACTGCGGACGAGACGGCCCCGGCCGGCGCCGGGTCGTAGGAGGTCGCGAACTGGCCCGCGCCCGGGACTTGTTCGCTTCCGTGCAAGCACAGCCCCCGGCTTCCGCCGGGGGCTTCGTCATGGGGTCGGTCCGTACGCGCTGTCGTGGGGTCCGTCAGCCCGCGTTCTCAGGGTCGCTCCGGGGCCGGTTCATGGCCTTCTCACCTGCCGGTATGCGCCCGTTCACGAAGCGTCCGAACAGGCGGGGAGCAACTGTGATGCAGGTCACACAATTTAGTTGAATGCTGGTGTGACACTTTCGGCTTGGACGACGCAGTAACAAGTGAGCCGACTGGTCATCGGCTGCGCGACAAGTCCGAGGTTCCCCCCGTACCTTCGGGCTCGCGCATATGGCGCGGGCGGGACACGTTCCCCCGGTCCCGCCCGCGCCCCATCTTCATCGGGGATCCGGCGCCACAGCCGGCGAAGCCGCCCTCAGGGGCGGCTTTCTCGCTTCCCACCCTCGTTCAAGCTTCTTGCCACGCCCCCGCCCGCGCCTCTCGCGGCAGGCGGCCGGCGGGGGGCTCACTTGTAGACGACGACCTTGTCGCCCTTCCGTACCTGTGCGAAGAGCGCCGCGATCTTCTTCTTGTCCCGCACGTTGACGCAGCCGTGCGACGCGCCCGAGTACCCGCGGGCCGCGAAGTCCGAGGAGTAGTGGATCGCTTGGCCGCCGCTGAAGAACAGCGCGTAGGGCATCGGGGTGTCGTAGATCGTCGAGACGTGGTCACGGCTCTTGAAGCCGACGCTGAACTTCCCCTCCCGCGTGGGCGTGTAGGCCGAGCCGAAGCGCACGTCCATCGCCGCGAGCATCCGCCCGTTCACGTACCAGGCCAGCGTGCGGCTCTTCTTGCTCACGCACAGGGCGCGCCCCGTGAGGCAGCGCGGATCCGGGGTGTCCAGCGGAAGAGTCGTCGGCGGGTACAACTCGGCGTGGGACGGGGGAGTTGTGCGGGCGCGCAGCGCGGCCCACACGCTCGACGTGACGGCACCGCCGGTGCTCATGCCCTGCTGCCGCTGGAAGGAGCGGACCGAAGCCGCGGTGACGGAGCCGTAGTAGCCCGTCGGATTGCGGTCGAAGAGCTGCAACTTGCGCAACCGCGCCTGGAGTTCGCGCACCTGGGCGCCCTCCGCACCCGTCGCGAAGAGTATGGGGTCGGCAGGCGCGGCCCGCTTCACCGGCCGCGCCTCAGCGGGCTTGCCGGGGTTCTTGTCCTGTGTGCTGTTGCTCACGGAGGAGCGCGCGGGCCTCTCGGTCGGCGCTGGCGCGACCGAAGTCTTCGTCACATGGATCGGCGCACTCCCGTTCGTCTGCGCCTTGCAGCCCGCTGCTGCGCCCCCGCCGACGACGAGCGCCGCCGTCACCGCCCACACGCTGCTGCGCCTTACAACTACCGGCCTTCTCGGCCGTCCCGCCCCCGCCATGCAAACCCCCGGAACCTGATCGGACAACACGGAATTCCCGACATCGATCGCCCATTCTCTTCCCTCGTGGTCCGCGTGTGAACCTCGGTGCATCGCGGCATCCTGTGAGGGCGGGACGCCATGCTGTGAGCAAGGTCCCAGCTTGCGGACCTGCAACGGACAGACCCGGATCGCTACAGTCCGTGGCAATCGAAGACGACAGCCCGAGCGGCAGCAGGCTCACCCGAGCGGCGCCGCATCGGGACTGCGGCCGGAGAAGCACCGGCGCGACCCCAGACCGTACGGAGGCAGAATCCATGGCACGCCAGTCGGGCAACCAGCGGTTCAACGAGAGCGGTCTGCCCATCGAGCCTGTCTACGGTCCGGACGCGCTGCGTGACTGGGACGCCCCGGAGAAGCTGGGCGAGCCCGGCGCCTACCCGTACACGCGCGGCGTCTACCCGACCATGTACACCGGCCGGCCCTGGACGATGCGGCAGTACGCGGGCTTCGGGACGGCCACCGAGTCCAACGCTCGCTACAAGCAGCTCATCGAGAACGGCACGATGGGCCTGTCCGTCGCCTTCGACCTGCCCACCCAGATGGGCCACGACTCCGACGCGCAGCTCGCACACGGCGAGGTCGGCAAGGTGGGCGTCGCGATCGACTCCATCGATGACATGCGGGTGCTCTTCGGCGGGATTCCGCTGGAGGAAGTCTCCACCTCGATGACGATCAACGCGCCCGCCGCGCTGCTGCTGTTGCTCTACCAACTCGTCGCCGAGGAGCAGGGCGCGGACCCGGCGAAGCTCACGGGCACCATCCAGAACGACGTGCTCAAGGAGTACATCGCGCGCGGCACGTACATCTTCCCGCCCAAGCCGTCGCTGCGGCTGATCGCGGACATCTTCAAGTACTGCCGCGCCGAGATCCCCAAGTGGAACACCATCTCCATCTCCGGCTACCACATGGCCGAGGCGGGAGCCACGCCCGCGCAGGAGATCGCCTTCACGCTCGCCGACGGCATCGAGTACGTCCGTACGGCCGTCGCGGCCGGGATGAGCGTCGACGACTTCGCGCCGCGCCTCTCGTTCTTCTTCGTGGCGCGCACGACGCTGCTGGAGGAGGTCGCCAAGTTCCGTGCGGCGCGGCGCATCTGGGCGCGGGTGATGCGGGAGGAGTTCGGGGCGGAGAACCCCAAGTCGCTGATGCTGCGCTTCCACACGCAGACGGCCGGTGTGCAGCTCACCGCCCAGCAGCCCGAGGTCAACCTGGCCAGGGTGACGGTGCAGGCGCTGGGAGCCGTCCTCGGCGGCACGCAGTCGCTGCACACCAACTCCTACGACGAGGCCATCGCGCTGCCCACGGACAAGTCGGCGCGGCTGGCCCTGCGCACGCAGCAGGTCCTCGCCTACGAGACGGACGTGACGGCGACGGTCGACCCGTTCGCCGGCTCGTACGTCGTGGAGTCGATGACCGACGACGTGGAGGCGGCGGCCGTCGCCCTCATGGAACAGGTCGAGGACAGGGGCGGCGCGGTCAACGCGATCGAACAGGGCTTCCAGAAGGAAGAGATCGAGCGCAGCGCGTATGCGATCGCGCGCGAGACCGACAGCGGTGAGCGGGTCGTCGTCGGCGTGAACCGCTTCCAGCGCGACGAGGAGGACCCGTACGAGCCGCTGCGCGTCGACCCGGCGATCGAGCAGCAGCAGTGCGAGCGGCTCGCGCGGCTGCGGGCGGAGCGCGACCAGGCGGCCGTGGACGGAGCGCTGGCGGAGCTGCGCAAGGCGGCGGAGGGCACGGACAACGTCCTCTACCCGATGAAGGAGGCGCTGCGGGCGCGGGCCACGGTCGGGGAGGTCTGCAACACGCTGCGGGAGATCTGGGGCGCGTACGTGCCGACGGACTCGTTCTGACGGTTTCGGCCGGCGCCTGGCGTGGCCCTGCCGGGGGTTGCCGGATTCGCCTCGGGTTCGTTGTATGTGCCAGGGCGGGCGTCTCTTCGGGGGTTGCCGGTGTGCGCCTCGGGTTTGTGCGTGGTGGCTGGTGCGGGTTTCTTCGGGGGTTGCCGGTGTGCGCCGTCGGTTCGTGCGTGGTGCCGGGTGCGGGCCGTTCCGGGGGCGGCCCCGGGGCGGCATGATTTACGGCCGACCAACGGAACCAGTTCCGTGAGCTCTGTGTCGGCCACAAATCACGTTTAAGCCCCGGAACCATCCCCCTTCACGTCCCGCCCCCTCCCGCCGTCCCGCGTCCGCTCCTCTCGTACAGGTACGCCGTCGTCCGGTGGGCCGGACTGCCCACCGCGGCTTCCAGCCGGTGGCCTCCTCCAGCCGCTCCCCGAGTCGCGATGGTGCAACTCGTCTGCCATGGGGGCTGGTTCGCCGATAACGACGTTGGCCGGGCCCGGGCCGGAGGGGAGGCTACGGATCTCCTGGTCCCACCGGGGGAGAGTCGCTGAACGACGCGGAGGGGGCGGGGCGCGCAGGGGGGCCGTGTCCGGGCTTAAACGTGATTTGTGGCCGATGCGAACCTGGCGATCTGGTTCCCAGTGGTCGGCCGTAAATCATGCCGCCCGGACATGCCCCCCGGAGCGGCACGCCCCCGCCACCACGCACCCACCGATGGCGAACCCCGGCAAGCCCCACGCACCACGCACGGACCGATCGCGAAACCCCGGCCACCCCCCCGGGAGGGGTCACGCCGGAACCAACCGCAGGACCGCCGCCAGTCCCCGTTCCGACCCGGGCGACGCCCCCGCCGGGAGGACGTAGGAACGGAGGCCCGCCGAGGCCGCGCCGCCGTCCTTCGAGGGATGGTCGCCGACCATCAGCGTTTCGCCGGGCTCGACGCCCAACTCCCCGCACGCGTGCTGGAAGAGCCGCGGATCGGGCTTCTCCGAGTCGTGCTCGAACGAGTGGACCCACGAGGAGAAGTGGTCCGCGAGCCCGTGGTGGGCGAACGTCGCGCGCAGGTCCCAGCCCACGTCGCTGACCACCCCCAGCGCGATGCCCCGCGCGCCCAGCCGCGCGAGGACCGCTTCGGAGTCGGCGTACGGACGCCAGTGCTCCGGGGCCCGCAGCTGCTCGTACAGCGCATCGGCGTACGGCGCGAGGGCGGGGGCCGAGGCGTACCACGTGGTGAAGGCGTGCCGGTGCGCCTTCGCCGAGACGTCCCGGCCGCGCTGGGCCTCGATCACGCCGGGGTCCTGGAGGCCCGTCTCCAGGCTGGTGAGGATCTCCTCCATCTCCGCCTCTCCCACGGGATCCGGCAGTAGCGCGCGGACACGGTCGGCGTAGGTGCCGATCTGGAAGAGCGTGCCGGAGAAGTCGAAGAGCACAGCGCGGATCGGCGGCGGCGCAGGGGAACGGCGGGCGCGGATGGGGCCTTCGGGGCCGCAGACGACGGTCATGTGACTTTCCTAGCTCATTCGCGGCGTTGCCGAGCGGGCAACGGGGGAGCAGGATGTGGGTTGTATTACCGGCGAGTATGGGGAGTGCTGGTGACGGCAGAAGTCGGGACGCAGGTCGCGCCTCGGGAGTCGCGCGGGCTGGCCGAGCAGGCCGCGGCCCTGGCCGCGGGCGAGGTGACGGCACGTGAGCTGACCGAGCGTGCCCTGACCCGCATCGCGGCTACGCAGCCGACGCTCAACGCGTTCCGCCGCGTGCGCGGTGACGCCGCGCTCGTCGAAGCGGACGCGGCCGACCGGCAGTTGGCGCGTGGCGAGCGCCTGCCCCTGCTGGGCGTGCCCGTCGCGGTGAAGGACGACGTGGATGTGACGGGAGAGCCCACGGCATTCGGCTGCCCCGGCGACTTCCCCCGCAAGGAGGCGGACAGCGAGGCCGTGCGCCGGCTTCGCGCTGCGGGTGCCGTCATCGTGGGCAAGACCAACGCCCCCGAGCTCGGCCAGTGGCCCTTCACCGAGGGGCAGGCGTTCGGCGACACCCGCAACCCGTGGAGCCTGGAGCACACGCCGGGCGGGTCCTCAGGTGGATCGGCAGCCGCGGTCGCTGCGGGGCTGGTCCCGGCCGCGCTCGGATCGGACGGTGCCGGCTCGATCCGGATCCCCGCGGCCTGGAGTCATCTGGTCGGCATCAAGCCGCAGCGCGGCAGGATCTCGACGATGCCCGAGCCCGAGGCGTTCAAGGGGATCACGGTTTTCGGGCCGCTGGCTCGCACCGTGCGGGACGCGGCGCTGCTGCTGGACGTGGCGTCCGGAAGCACGGACGGGGACCTGCACCGCCCCGCGCCGGTCGAGGTTCTGCCCGCGGTCGGCCGGGACCCGGGGCGCCTGCGCATCGCGCTTTCGCTGCGCCCCCCGTGGACGGCGACGCGGAAGTCACTCGATCCGGTGGTGCGCGCCGCGGTCACGGATCTCGCGGAGCGGCTCTCGGCACTCGGTCACGAGGTCGAGGAGGCCGATCCGGACTACGGGCCGATCGGGCTGGCGTTCGTGCCCCGCGCCACCGCGGGCATCCGCGAATGGACCGGTCGCGTCCCCGAGTTCGAGCTGCTGGACCCGCGGACGCGCGGCGCCGCCCGCACGGGAAAGCTGCTGGGCGGATCGGTGCTGCGAGCGGCGCGCGCCGCGGAGGCGCCGTTGCAGCGGCGCGTGGGGCGGATCTTCAGCCGGTACGACGTCGTGCTGGCCCCCACGACGGCGACGCCGCCGATGCGGATCGGCGACCTGGCGGAACTCTCGGGTCTGCAGACCGACCGCACGATGATCGCCCACTGCCCGTACGCCTGGCCGTGGAACGCGCTGGGCTGGCCCGGTGTCAACGTCCCCGCCGGATTCACCACTTCGGGGCTGCCGCTGGGCGCGCAGCTGCTCGGGCCTGCGAGCAGCGAGCCGCTGCTCGTCCAGCTCGCCGCGCAGCTGGAGGCGGACCGGCGGTGGTTCGAGCAGTGGCCGCCGGAGGCGTCGGCGGAGAAGGGCTGAGCCACCTTCGCGGGCCGGTCGCCGGCGGTCAGCGCAGGCCGAGCCCGGGCAGGAGCCCGGTGAGCCGGTCCGTCCACGCGTCGGCCGCGATGCCGGTGTATCCGTCGGGACGGATGAGGAACAGGCCGGTGCCGTATGCCTTTTGGGCGTGCTCCTCGGCGTCGCGGATCTCGTACGGGTGGACGCCCGCCGGTACGGAGTCCGGCAGCGGTGCGCCTCCGAAGGCGAGCAGCGTCCAGTGCGGGCCCCGGAAGGCATCGAAGAGCCGGAGCCGTTCGCCTCGCGCGGTGACGGCCTCGGCATCGGGCGCGCGGTCGCCCGCGCGCAGCTCGCCGTCCGGTGCGGGGCGCAGCTCGTGGGCGAGGGAGCTGTCGCGGTAGCCGATGTCGAGCTGATGCGTCTCGCGGCCGCGCTTCTGGCGGCCGCGGTGGATGCGGGTGCTGAGCCCGAGCACGTCGGCGGCGAGGGGGAGCCTCTCCTCCTCGTACGAGTCGAGGAGCGCGTCGTCCGCGCCGTGCCGCAGCACCTGCCCGAGCTTCCAGCCGAGGTTGAAGGCGTCCTGGATCCCGGTGTTGAGGCCCTGACCGCCGGCGGGGGAGTGCACGTGAGCGGCGTCGCCGGCGAGGAGGACGCGATCCTGCCGGAAGCGGTCCGCGAGTGCCGCCCTCGGGCGGAAGACGGATGCCCAGCGCACCTCGCGCACGTCGTCCTCGGAGAGGTGGCTGCGCTCGGCGACGAGCGCGCGGATGTCGCCCGGGGAGGTCCCCGGGCGTGCGAGTTCGTCGGTGAACTGGGCCGCCAGCTGGAAGAGTTCACTGCCGTGCAGGGGGCACAGCGCCAGGGCGCCGCCCTCGGCGTGCGGCCACACGTGCCAGTGGCCGCGGTCGAGGCCGGTCAGCCGCACGTCGGCGACGAGCGTGGGATGCGGGTCGATGTTCTCGCCGGTCATCGCGATGCCGAGCGACGTCCGTACGGTGCTGCGGCCGCCGTCCGCGGCGACGAGGAACGCCGCTCGTGCCGTGCCGAGGCTGCCCCCGTCGGGTGCGGCCAGGTGCGCCGTCACGCCGTCACCGTCCTGCTGGAGTCCGGCCAGCCGGGTGCCGAACTCCACCTCGCCGCCCAGCTCCCGCAGCCTTTCGTGCAGCAACTCCTGCGTGCGCCACTGGGGGAGCATCCGGATCTCGCCGTAGGGCTCACCGGGGCGTGCCTCGGAGGGCCCCGCGAAGTCGAAGGCCTTGCCGGGTCTGTCCCCCTCCCAGGGCAGCATCCGGGGATACGGGCCGCTCTCGCGCCGCAGGGCCTCGCCGAGGCCGAGGTCGTCCAGGACCTCCAGGCTGCGCGGCTGGAGTCCCTTGCCGCGTGACCCCGGGAAGAGCGTGCCGCCCTTTTCGATCAGCCGGGCCCGTACGCCCCTGCGCGTCAGGTCGCACGCGAGGGCCAGACCCACGGGTCCGGCCCCGACCACGAGCACGGTGGAGGCCCCTTTGGCTTCCTTAACGCTGTTAAGTGATCCCATGGCAGGAGGATGCGCTTAACGGTGTTAAGTTGTCAACGTGGTGAAGGCGAAAGGGCAGCCGGGTCTGGACCGGTCGCGGGTCGTGGGCACGGCGCTGCGGCTGCTGAACGAGGTGGGACTCGACGGCCTGACCCTGCGCCGCCTGGCCAAGGAGCTGAACGTCCAGGCGCCGGCCCTGTACTGGCACGTGCGGAACAAGCAGGAACTGCTCGACGAGATGGCCACGGCGATGCTGCGCGACATGAGTGCGGCGGACGACGGGGAGGGCGTCCGGGCCGACGGCGCGCCCGCCGACGCCGACTGGCAGGAGCTGCTGGCCGGGACCGGCCGTGGCCTGCGCCGTGCGCTGCTGCGCTACCGGGACGGCGCGAAGGTCTTCGCCGGCACCCGGCTCACCGACACCGGGCACGCCGCGCAGCAGGAGGAGCATCTGCGGCGGCTGGTGGCTGCCGGCTTCTCGCCGGGTGCCGCGGCCCGCGCCTCGTTCATCGTCTTCGTCTTCACCGAGGGCTTCGTGATCGAGCAGCAAGCCGTGCAACCGATGCCGGGCGAACGCGCCCCCGGATACGACGCGGCGGAGCGGGCCCACTCGATCGGTGGTGAATTCCCCCTGGCCGCGCAGGCGGGCGCGGACCTCTTCGACGACTACGACTCCCGGTTCGAGGAGGGGCTGGCCGCCGTCATCGCCGGGATCGGCGCGACTCTCGGACCGGGCTCGGCCGGCTGACGGCGGCGGCCGGGCGAGCCGAAAACCGGTTGCCCTGCGTGGGACGGCTCTGTTGTGCTCCCCGCGTCAGCACCGGCTCACCCGAGGAGAGGCAATGAGGCAGACGTTCATGTCCAACCAGAAGGGAACATTCATTCACCTAAGGGACATGACGCTCTGTGAAAACACTCAACCTTGGAATCCTGGCGCATGTAGACGCCGGTAAGACGAGCCTGACCGAGCGGCTGCTGCACGCCGCCGGCGTCATCGACGAAGTCGGCAGTGTCGACGAGGGCAGCACCCTGACCGACTCCCTGGCGCTGGAGAGGCAGCGGGGGATCACCATCAAGTCCGCCGTCGTCTCGTTCGCCGTCGACGACGTCACGGTCAATCTGATCGACACCCCCGGCCACCCGGACTTCATCGCCGAGGTGGAACGGGTCCTCAGCGTGCTCGACGGCGCGGTGCTGGTGATCTCAGCCGTGGAGGGCGTCCAGGCGCAGACCCGGGTGCTCATGCGCACCCTGCAGCGGCTGGGCATTCCCACCCTCCTCTTCGTCAACAAGATCGACCGCGCCGGGGCGCAGTACGAGCCCGTCCTGCGAAGGATCGCCGAGAAGCTGACGCCTGCGGCCGTCGCGATGGGACGGGTGCGCGGACTCGGCACCCGCACCGCGGAGTTCACGACCCACGGCGCATCCGATGAGAGCTTCACGGCACGGCTCGCCGAGGTCCTCGCCGAACACGACGACGCTGTGCTGGCGGCGTACGTCGAGGACGAGAGCGCCCTCTCCCATGAGCGGCTGCGTGGGGAGCTGGCGGCCCAGTCGAAGCGGGGGTCCGTCCACCCCGTCTTCTTCGGCTCGGCCATCACCGGCGCCGGTGTCGAAGCGCTGACCGCAGGGCTCAAGGAGCTGCTGCCCGCGGCTGAGGGCGATCCCGACGCACCCGCACACGGCATCGTCTTCAAGGTCGAACGAGCGGCGGGCGGGCAGAAGACGGCCTACGTCCGCATGTTCTCGGGAACCGTGCGCGTAAGGGACCGGCTGCTCCACGGTGACGAGGGCGAGGGCAAGGTCACCGGCATCGACGTGTTCGACAACGGGTCGGACGCTCCGCGACCGTGCGTCGAGGCCGGACGGATCGGCAAGCTGCGCGGGCTCGCCGGTGTCCGTATCGGCGACGCCGTCGGATCGGTCCGGAAGCTGACGCGGGAGGAGCACCACTTCGCGCCGCCCACGCTGGAGACCGTCGTCCTGCCGTGCAGGCCCGAGGAGTCGGGCGCGCTGCACACGGCGCTCACCCAACTCGCCGAACAGGACCCGCTGATCGGCCTGCGGCAGGACGAACTCCGCGGCGAGATCCACGTGTCGCTCTACGGCGAGGTCCAGAAGGAGGTCGTACAGGCCACGCTCGCCGACGAGTTCGGGCTGCACGTCGCCTTCCGCGAGTCGACGACCATCTGCGTCGAACGGCTCGACGGGCCCGGTTCGGCCGCGGAGATCATGAACAAGGAGCCCAACCCGTTCCTCGCCACCGTCGGTCTGCGCATCGAACCCGCCCCGCCCGGCAGCGGCGTGCGGTACGGACTGGAGGTCGAACTCGGCTCCATGCCCTACGCGTTCATGAGGGCAGTCGAGGACACCGTGCGCGAGACGCTGCGCGAGGGGATCCACGGCTGGGAGATCCCCGACTGCACGGTCACCATGACGCACTCCGGTTACGCACCGCGCCAGAGCCATGCCCACGCGATCTTCGACAAGAGCATGTCCAGCACGGGTGCCGACTTCCGCCAGCTCACACCCCTGGTCGTGATGGACGCCCTCAGGGATGCCGGGACGACGGTCCACGAGCCGATGCACCGGTTCCGGCTGGAGATCCCGGCGGAGACGTTCGGCGCCGTGCTGCCCGTGCTCTCACGCCTGCGCGGGGTGCCGCAGGCGCCGGTGACGAAGGGCGACGCATATCTCCTGGAGGGAGAGATCCCGGCGGCGCGCGTGCACGAGCTGGAGCAGCAACTGCCCACGCTGACAAGCGGGGAGGGGGTGCTGGAGTGCGCCTTCGCCCGCTACCGGCCGGTGGTGGGGGAGATCCCGTCGCGTCCGCGCACCGACCACGACCCGCTCAACAGGAAGGAGTACCTGCTGCGCGTCGTGCGGAGGGTGGCAGGAGCCTGACCGCGTCCTTGCCCGTTCGCCTTCCGGTGCCCTGCCCGTTCGCGGGCGGGGCCGGGCGGCGATTCACGGTGCGAGGACGTCCAGTTCGGCCAGGGCGTCCTCCGTGATGGTGCGCATCAAGCGCTCCGCGGCCGCACCGTCGCCTTCCCGCACGGCCTCCGCGACCTGGACGTGCATGGTGACGGCCTCCTGGCGGGGATCGCTGAACATCACCTCGTGCTCCGTGCGTCCGGTCAGGACGGCGGCGACGACATCGCCGAGCCGGGCGAACATCTCGTTCCGCGACGCCCGCAGTATCACGCGGTGGAACGCGACGTCGTGCACGAGGTAGTTCGCCAGCTGCTCCCCCCGGGAGGTGCGCACCATGCCCAGAGTGTGCTCGGTCAGCTCGGCGCACTCGTCCGGCGTGGCCAGCTCCGCCGCGAGACGGGCCGCCATGGGCTCGACCGCCGAGCGCAGCCTCGTCAGGGAACGCAGCTGCCGCGGCCGGTCCGCGCCCGCGAGGCGCCAGGTGATCACCTGCGGATCGAAGACGTTCCACTGCTCGGTCGGCAGCACGGTCACGCCGACCCGGCGGCGCGACTCCACGAGATGCATGGACTCCAGCACCCGCACCGCCTCGCGCACGACCGTGCGTGAGACCTCGTACCGCTCGGCCAGTTCGTCAGTGAGCAGCACGGTCCCGGGCGGGTAGTCCCCCGCGGTGATCGCGGGCCCGAGCCGGCCGAGCAGCCGTCCGTGCAGCCCCCGCCCTCGGCCGTCCGCAGCCTGGCTGGTCATGAGTCTCCTGACTTCTCTCCGGCCCGTGGAGTCAGCGTACGGGGTGGCCGTCACGGCAAATTAAGTATGACGAATCAATGTCTGGCTATTGAATAAGTGTGACGTAATGAGGTTGAGTGTGCGGCGCCCAGACGAAAGACGACAGCGAGGTGCGCATGGGGTCTCCTCACGAAAGGCATGGCGCCTCCCCGCCGAAGGCTCGGGGTCTCCCCACCGAAGGCCGGGGACTCGGCGCGGCGCGTCCGGCGGGCGGCGGCCGTGACCAGGGACGCGAGCGCCGCGACGCCCGCCCGGCCGAGGTCCTCACCGCGGGCGGCGTCGTGATCGTCATGGGGGTCGCCGGAACGGGCAAGACCACCGTGGGGGCGCTGCTCGCCGACGCGTTGGCAGTGCCCTACGCCGAAGCCGATTCCTTCCATCCGCCGGAGAACGTCGCCAAGATGACCGCGGGTGAACCCCTCGACGACACCGACCGTGAGCCATGGCTCGACGCCATCGGCCGATGGGCCGGCGAGCGGCGGGAGTCCGGAGGGGTCGTCAGCTGCTCAGCGCTCAAGCGCGCCTACCGCGACCGGCTGCGCGCCGCCGCCCCCGAGGTCTTCTTCGTCCACCTCACCGGCGACCGGGCGCTCATCGCCCGCCGCATGGAGCAGCGCCGCGACCACTTCATGCCGCTCACGCTGCTGGATTCGCAGTTCGCGACGCTCCAGCCGCTGCAGCAGGACGAAGCCGGTGCCGCCGTCCCCGTCTGTGCCGATCCCGGCACCGTGACCCGGCGGGCCCTGGCGGCCGTGCGTGAGTGGTCCGCCGTCCTGGAGGCGCCTCCGGCGGTCCGCCCGTAGGCGTCGTCCCCACGCCGTCCGGGTCGCCCTCCGGCCCGGCCGCCTCGTCACTGCCGGGACCGCCCGCTCGCGCGGTCCCGGCGGTCACCGAACTCAACCCCCCGTCCCCGTAACCCCGTTCATACGTCGACAAGGAAGAGCCGTGCGCCATCTCAGTGCCGAGATACTTGCGGCCGGACCGGAGCCGATAGATCCGATCAGCTCCGCCGGCAACCTTCAGCTGGGGCTCGCAGCCCTGGCAGGCATCGCCGTCATCGTTCTGCTCATCACGCGCTTCAAGGTCCACGCGTTCCTCGCGCTCACCCTCGGCACCCTCGCTCTCGGTGCCGCGGCGGCAGCCCCGCTGGACAAGACCATCGAGAGCTTCTCCACGGGACTCGGCGACACGGTCTCCGGGGTCGGCGTCCTCATCGCGCTGGGCGCCATGCTCGGGAAGCTGCTGGCGGACTCCGGCGGCGCCGACGAGATCGTCGACACGATCCTCGCCAGGACGGGCGAGCGCTCGATGCCGTGGGCGATGGCCCTGATCGCGGGCATCATCGGGCTTCCCCTCTTCTTCGAGGTCGGCCTCGTGCTGATGATCCCCGTGCTGCTGCTCGTCGCACGGCGCGGCAACTACTCCCTCATCCGCATCGGCATCCCCGCGCTGGCAGGCCTGTCGGTGATGCACGGCCTGGTGCCTCCGCACCCCGGGCCGCTCGCCGCGATCGACTCGGTGCACGCGGACCTCGGTGTGACCCTCGCCTTCGGCGTGCTCGTGGGCATCCCGACCCTGGTCGTCTCCGGTCCCCTCTTCGCGCGCTTCGCGGCGAAGTGGGTCGACGTGCAGCCGCCCGAGGGGATCGTGCCGCAGCGTCCGTCGGAGGACCTGGAGCGGCGCCCGAAGTTCGCCGTCACCGTCGGGACGGTGCTGCTGCCCGTCGTGCTCATGCTCGCGAAGGCGCTGACGGACATCGTCGTCGGCGACCCGGAGAACACGGTGCAGCGGGTCATGGACGTGGCAGGCTCGCCGCTGATCGCACTGCTCGCGGCGGTGATCGTCGCGATGTTCACGCTGGGCAGGGCCGCGGGCTTCACCAAGGGGCGGATCACCTCGACCGTCGAGTCGTCGCTGCTGCCCATCGCCGGGATCCTGCTGATCGTCGCCGCGGGCGGCGGTTTCAAGCAGACGCTGGTCGACGTCGGCATCGGCGAGATGATCATGGACTTCTCGAAGAGCTGGTCCGTGCCCGCGCTGCTGCTGGGCTGGCTGATCGCCGTCTGCATCCGGCTGGCGACCGGCTCGGCGACCGTTGCGACCATCTCGGCCGCCGGACTCGTCGCCCCGCTCGCCGCCGACATGAGCACCGCACAGTCGGCGCTGCTCGTGCTGGCCGTCGGTGCCGGCTCCCTCTTCTTCAGCCACGTCAACGACGCCGGCTTCTGGATGGTGAAGGAGTACTTCGGCATGAGCGTCGGCCAGACGATCAAGACCTGGTCGGTGATGGAGACGCTGATCTCCGTCGTCGCCCTGATCTTCCTGCTGCTTCTCTGGCTCGTGGTCTAGCCTCCCGCGTGGAGCAGCCGGGGCCGGTGGGTCCGCGTCGAACGCGCGGATCCACCGGCCCTTCGCCGTCAGCCGAGAGCCGCGCGCTTGAGTGCCCGTACGCGCCGGGCCGCCCTGCGTACCGTCGGCCTGCGCCGCAGGAACGCGAACTGCCGCGTCCAGCCGCCCGGAAGAACGAGCGCCGTGAGGCGGCGCCGCTTGAAGTAGCGCAGAGTACGGGAGTTGAGGTTCGCGGAGAGATACCGCTCGGCCTCGCCACGCACACCCGGCAGGATCTCGGGCTGCATGCAGAAGCCCACCGTCCGTAGCAGACCGGTCAGTTGACGCTCTATCTCCGCCGCCTCCGGGATGCGCCAGGAACCGGGACCGGTCTCCGGTCCCTCGCCGTCGCCCCTCTCCTCGGCGACGTCGGGCAACAGCGCGTCGACGAGCGTGACCGGCACCCGGTTGCTGTTCTGGTACGGCGTCAGGCGCTCCAGCAGCAGACCCGTGCCCGTACGGGCGACGGGCAGCCCGTAGAAGGAGGCGGCCGTCAGCAGAGCGGTCGAGAAGCAGCCCACGACGAGGTCCGGGCGCATCTGCTCGTAGAGCACCTCGGCCAGCACCGGAGTGTTCAGCACCCGCAGTTCGACGCCGAGTTCACCTGCCTCCTTCTCCAGAGCGCGTGAGAAGCGCGCCGGGGCGACGGGGTGCGGCTTGAACACCACACTGGTGTGGCCGAGCCGGGCAGCGCCGCGCAGCATCCGCACATGAAGCTGCTCCTCCTCCTCGTGCGTGAGGATCTCCAGCGCCGACATGTACTGCCCCAGCAGCAGCGCGCCGCCCTTGGGTACGGACGTCACGCTCGGCGGTACGTCCTGAGCCAGCTCCGCCAGTACGGAGGTGAACGCGTCGGTCGGTACGACCTCGCTCTGCACGCCGAACTCCGTGAGCAGCAGCGGCTCCAGGCCGGGCAGCAGGTCGAGGTGGAGCAGCCGCCGCACGCGGGAGCCGACCAGCGGGTCGAGCTTGTTGCGGGTGGGGCCGTAGCTCATCAGGCCGTCCGCGTACACCTCGAGGGGGGAGTCGGGGAACAACCGGGCGACGGCCAGGGCCGGTTCGACCTGTATGGACTCCACGACGAGCTCCACCTCGTCGTCGCCGAGACCCCACAGCAGCCGCAGATACTTCTCCAGCATGGGCACGTCGTCCGCGCGCGGCGACCAACCCCCGGGATGGAACGGGTCGATGGCCTCGTTCCACGACAGCACCCGGTCGAAGCGGTCCCGCAGCCGCTCGAATCCCGGCATGGTGTCCAGCGAAGGAGTCGTCTCCGGGTTCGCGGCGTTGTTGCTGACCAGCAGCAGCCGGCGGTCGCTCCGAGGCGTCCCGTCCGGCAGGCCGGAGGTGAACTTCCCGGCGTCGATGGCGGCGGCCAGCGTCGCGGCGCCGTAGAGGGTCGAGGCGAAGAAGATCTGCGTACGCATGCGGGGGGTCCGTCCTGAGAGGTCTGTGTCGCTCACGCCGCCTCTCCCGGCGCCTGGCGGAAGAGGGCGGGACGGCGGCGCAGCCTGCGCAGCCGCGAGGCGCGCTCGACGTCCATGGAGTCCAGCGCTTCGGAGAGCAGGCCGGCGGGAAGCCGCCGGAGCGCGGCGGCGCTGCGGGTGCGCAGTTCGCGCTCCACGCGGGGCTGGAACCGCCCGCTGGTCAGATGGTGGGAGATGATCGCGCAGTACGTGCGCACGGCCTTCGGCAGCAGCTGGTCGGCGTCGCGGTCGCGTGACGTCTCGTCGATGACCTGGTCGAAGGCGCGGATGAAGTCCAGCTGGCGCACGTCGCCGATCTGCGTGAGGGACGAGGCGACGCCGCGCCTGTAGTAGACGCCCATCATTCCGATCGTGGCGAACGACTTCGCCTCGCGGTGCAGCCGCCAGATCCACGGGCGGTCCTCGGCGGTCCGCAGCCCGTGCGTGAAGTGCAGCAGCCCGTCGTCCAGCAGCCGGCGGTGGTAGATGCCGGCCCAGGCGTAGGCGTAGTCGACGGACGTGGTGCGGTCGGCCGGCAGGATCGCGTCCCGCGGGTCCATGACGACGCCGCGGCGGCCGTGCGGGACGCGGGCGATCGTACGGGCACGCGCTGTGCAGCTGACGTGGTCGGTACGTACGAAGTCGCAGCCCAGTTCCTCGATGGCGGCCAGCAGCCGGGGGTAGTAGCCCGGCGCGAGCCAGTCGTCGCCGTCGAGGAAGGCGAGATATCTGCCGCGGGAAGCGTCCAGGCCCGTGTTGCGTGCGGTCGCGAGACCGCCGTTGCGTTCGTGCCGCACGAGGACGGCCCCGCTCAGTTCCCGCTCGGCTTCCGCGAGAATCTCCGGGGTGTCATCCGTCGAACAGTCGTCGACGAGAATGAATTCGATGTCCTCGCGCGCATTCGCGCGTAGGCTTCTGATTGCTTCTTGGGCGTAGGACTGCACGTTGTAGAACGGCACGATGACGGAAAGATTGACCACCCGGCCGACGATAGAGCCGCCGGCGGCCCTGTTTGTGGCGTGCTCCGCAAGCGCCGGTGAACGGCGCATGGCGGGACGGTGAATCCGTTCACCCGTGGGCTCGTTGGCCAGTCAGCGGTGCGCTGTTAACCAGTTGTTGTATTTCCGTTGGGCCGGGCTCCGGAATTGCTTTCTAGCGTCGAGGACGTGCAAGCAAACATTCCTCCCGTGGTCGCCGACCATTCCGCGGATTCCGCCTCCCCGCTCCGTGCGGCGGTGCTGGCGGATTCCGACACGCGCTGGAAATGGGGAGCGCTCACCGCGCGACGCATCGCCCCCGGCGCCCGTGTCGACGGTCTGCTGCTGCGCGGACGTGCCACACCGACGCCCCGGCAGCTCGCCGAGGTCGGCGTCGACGTGGACTCGCTGCGGGAGACGAGCGGCGCGGCCTTCGTGGGGGAGACCGCGGACCGGAGCAAGTACGACGTCGTCGTCCTCTCCTGTGTCGGCGGAGCGGTGCAGGCGATGCTGCACGGAATGGCGCACGCGTCGCTGACCGCCTCCGAGGAGCACGGCGCAGCCGGTTCCGCTGCCGCCGAAGCCGTCAGCGCCGAAGCCGTCAGCGGCGAGGCAGACCAAGGGGTGCGGCGCCCGGTCACCGTCACCGGATACGTCGGCGTCGTCTACGAGAAGCTCGCCGACGGGCTGCTGCTGCGCCACGGCGCCGACGTCGTCCTCGCCAACTCCCGCTACGACGCCGAGCGTTTCCGCGAGGTCTACGAGGGCGCCGGTGCCGACGCCTCCTCCGTCACCGAGGGCGCGCTCCCGTTCCTCGGTGGCGCACCCTACGAAGGCCCGGGCGCGGAGCGGCCGTTCACCGTCGTCTTCGCCGCGCAGCCGTCCGTGCCCGCAGGCCGTGACGACCGCGCCTACCTGCTGCGCCGCGCCGCCGAGCACGCCCGCAGCCACCCGGGGCGCGAGGTGCTCATCAAGCTCCGCAGCCGCCCGGGCGAGCACACCACGCACATCGAGGAGCAGCCCTACCAGCGGCTCTCCGAACGGCTGAGCGGCGGCCTGCCGCCCAACTGCCGCCTCGTGTACGGGCACATGAGCGACGTCCTGGACCGCACCGACCTGCTCGTGACCGTGAGCTCCACCGCCGCGCTGGAGTCGCTGCACCGGGGGATCCCCACCGCCGTCCTCACCGATCTCGGCGTGCGGGAAGCACTCGGCAACCATCACTTCCTGGGCTCCGGCTGCCTCGCCTCGTGGGACGAGCTCGACGCCGGGCACCTGCCGTCCGCCGACGCCGAATGGACGGCGCGGCAGGGCGTGCTGGCCGGCGGCACGTACGAGCGTGCCTTCGACCGTGCGCGGGACCGGGTGGCGCGGCTCGCCGAGCGCGAGCGGCTGCCCGCGATCGCGCCGTACTACACGCCCGTGACCGCACCCGGATATCTCCCGGGCGTCCTTGCCCGCTACGGCTTCGGCACCGACGGCTCGGTGCTGCCCGGCGCCGCGAAGGCCGCTGCCGCCGGCGCCTCCTCCGGGGTGCGCGCCGCCGTGCGGGGTGCCGTGCGGGACGCGGCACGCGGGGCGTACCGGCACGGCGTGCAGCGCGTGGCGCCCGTCATTCGCCGCATGGGGGAGCTGTGACGGGCCGTGGCGCCGCGCGCCTGTCCGCGCCGCGCCCGCCCGCGCCCCACCCCCCATCCACCGCCGAGGAGTGTTGACATGACCGAGCTGTCCGCGACAGGACCCGGGACGAACGCCGCCACGGCACGCGCCCGCCGCGTCCTCGCAGTGATCCCCGCACGCGGCGGGTCGAAGGGCGTGCCCGCGAAGAACCTCGCCACCGTGGGCGGCGAGCCGCTGGTGGCCAGGGCCGTACGGGCGTGCCTCGCAGCGGACCTGGTGACGGACGTGGCCGTGTCCACCGACGACTCGGACATCGCCGCCGCCGCACGCTCGGCCGGCGCCCAGGTGGTGGAGCGGCCCGGTGAGATAGCGGGAGACACCGCGACCAGCGAGGCCGCGGTCCTGCACGCCGTCGACATCTGCGAGTCCCGCTCCGGAGTCCCCGTCGACGCGGTGCTGCTCGTGCAGTGCACGAGCCCGTTCATCACCCGTGACGACATCGACGCGGTGGCCGGAGCGGTCGTCGAGGGCGGCGCGGACAGCGCCCTGACCGTCGCCCCCTTCCACGGCTTCATCTGGCGCGACGGCCCGGACGCGGGGGGCACCGCCGGCAGCGCGGACGCCGCGGACGCGGCTTCCGGCGGCAGCTCCGCCGAGGCCACCGGCGGCTTCGGCGTCAACCACGACAAGGCCTTCCGGCCGCGCCGCCAGGACCGCCCGCAGGACCTGCTGGAGACCGGCGCCGCGTACGCCATGGACGCCGCCGGCTTCCGCAAGGCCGGACACCGCTTCTTCGGACGCACCGAGCCGGTCCGTACGGACCCCGCCCGCGTCCTGGAGATCGACGACCCGCACGACCTCGCCCGCGCCCGCGCGCTCGCGCCGCTGCTCGACGCGGCGCGCCCCCGCGTGCTGCCGGCCCGCGAGGACGTGGACGCGGTCGTGCTCGACTTCGACGGCACCCAGACGGACGACAGGGTGCTGATCGACTCCGAGGGACGGGAACTGGTCGCCGTGCACCGCGGCGACGGCCTCGGCATCGCCGCGCTCCGACGCGACGGTCTGGAGCTGCTGATCCTCTCCACGGAGGAGAACCCGGTCGTCGCCGCACGGGCCCGCAAGCTGCGGATCCCCGTACTCCACGGCATCGACCGCAAGGACCTCGCACTCAAGCAGTGGTGCGAGGAGAAGGGCATCGGCCCTGAGCGCGTGCTCTACGTCGGCAACGACGTCAACGACCTTCCCTGCTTCAACCTCGTGGGCTGGCCCGTGGCCGTCGCGGGCGCGCACGAGGTCGTACGCGAGGCAGCACGCGCGATCACTTCGACGCCGGGGGGCGAGGGCGCGATCCGCGAGATCGCCTCATGGCTCCTCGGGCCGTCCCTGTAACTGACCTCAGCAACAAGTGAGATGGAGGAGAACCGTCCTCATGAGCACCAACCGTCTGCGCAGCCTCGGTGACAAGACCGTCGGCCCCGGACAGCCCGTATACGTCACCGGCGAGATCGGCATCAACCACAACGGCGAGCTCGAGAACGCATTCGCGCTCATCGACGCCGCCGCCGAGGCCGGCTGCGACGCCGTGAAGTTCCAGAAGCGCACCCCCGAGGTGTGCACCCCGCGCGACCAGTGGGACGTCGAGCGCGACACCCCCTGGGGCCGCATGACCTACATCGACTACCGGCACCGCGTCGAGTTCGACGAGGACGGCTACCGGGCCATCGACGAGCACTGCAAGAAGCGCGGCATCGACTGGTTCGCCTCGCCGTGGGACGTGGAGTCCGTCGCCTTCCTCGAGAAGTTCGGCGTGCCCTGCTACAAGGTGGCCTCCGCGTCGCTCACCGACGACGAGCTGCTGCGCGCGATGCGCGCCACCGGCCGCACCGTGATCCTCTCCACGGGGATGTCCACCCCGAAGCAGATCCGGCACGCGGTGGAGGTGCTCGGCAGCGCCAACATCGTGCTCTGCCACGCCACTTCGACGTACCCCGCACAGGCGGGCGAGCTGAACCTGCGCATGATCCACACCCTGGAGCGCGAGTTCCCGAACGTGCCCATCGGCTACAGCGGCCACGAGACCGGTCTGCAGACCACTCTCGCCGCGGTGGCCCTCGGCGCCGCTTTCGTGGAGCGGCACATCACCCTCGACCGCGCCATGTGGGGCTCCG
The DNA here is from genome assembly GCF_015910445.1 of Streptomyces bathyalis. Classification (NCBI taxonomy): domain Bacteria; kingdom Bacillati; phylum Actinomycetota; class Actinomycetes; order Kitasatosporales; family Streptomycetaceae; genus Streptomyces; species Streptomyces bathyalis. The sequence goes on along the minus strand of NZ_CP048882.1, from coordinate 2,646,237 downwards.
ACCAGGCCGCGTCGGTCGAGCCGGGCGGCCTCCAGCGGCTGGTGCGCGACATCCGCACCATCGAGGACTCGCTGGGAGACGGCGTGAAGAAGGTCTACGAGAGCGAGCTGAAGCCCATGGAGAAGCTGCGCCGGGTCAAGGGCGTCGTCGCCGAGGCCGAGGAGGCTGGAGCCGACGGTGCCGAGCGTGAGCCGGCAGCAGTCTGACGGGCCGACGGAGCCGCGACGTGAGCCGAAGCGGACGGGACGGGGCCCGCGCCCGGGGAAGAAGGCCGGGCGCCACGCTTGCCTTCGTGGAGAGCCCCGTACAGCTCCTCAACGTCCTGGAGTGGGCGCACTCCGCGGCGGTGATCCCCGCTGCGCCCGGCTCCGTTGAAGCCGGCCCGGCGGAAGCCGCCGCGGAGGTGCCCGGCCTCACCGTGATCGTCCTCTCCCCCCACGACCCCATGACGCGCGGCCAGTTGCGCCGTGTCGCGGAACTGGCGCGTGACGAGGGCGTCTCCGTGCGGTGGGAGGAGGCGCGCGGCGGACCCACCGCGCCGATCAAGACGATCGGTTCGCTCGTGCGTGAGCTGCGGCGTGCGCGCCGGGTCGTCATCGGCGACCCCTTCTCGCGGTACGTGCAGCTGCTGCTCACGCTCACGTCCGCGCGCAGCGTCGTCGTGGTCGACGACGGCACCGCGACGATGGAGTTCGTCTCCCAACTCGCGGGCGGGGAACGCCTGGTGCGCTGGCACCGCAAGGGCTCGGCACCGGCCGGGCCGCAGGCGGCAGCGCAGGCCGTTCTCTTCGCGCCCTTCGCACGGCGGGCCCGCGCGCGGCTCACCCCGGGGGGCCCGCAGCCGGAGGCACCACGGGTCTCTCCGTCGGACGCGGGGGAGGGACCGGGCCGCCGTCACAGCGAGCGCGCCCGCCGGGTGGAGATCTTCAGCTCGATGCCCGTGGACGCCTCCGACGGGCGTCTGCGGGAGCTCGGCGTCACCGTCGCCGCCAACGACTTCGCCTGGACCCGCTCGCGCTTCGGTCCGCCACGGCTGACCCGCGGCACCGACCTGGTGGGCACCTCCCTGGTGGAAACCGGGGTCGTGGATCTGGAGCGCTATCTCGAAGGGGTGGCGGACCTGGCGCGTACGCACGGAGCCACCCGCTACTTCGCCCACCGCCGCGAGAGCAACGAGAAGCTCCAGCGCGTGCAGTCGGCGACGGGACTCGAGATCGTCCGGCCCGACCTGCCGCTGGAACTCGTCGCCAGGCGCGGGCCCATCGGCCGGACGGTTGTGAGTTTCCCCTCCACCGTCGTGCACACCCTGCCACTGGCCCTGGCCGGGACGCCCGTCTCGGTGGCGGTCTGCGAGGTGGACCGCACGTGGTTCACGGCGGGCGCTTCACCCCGCGCCGAGGGCTTCCTCTCGGGGGTCACGGACAGTGCACGCCGGGTGCGCAAACTCGGCGGTCCGGAGGGCCAGGGGGCGGCGGGCCGTACAGTGGTCGGACCCGCGTCCGGCCGCACCGGGCCTGCGGAGACCGCGACCCCGCCGCAGCAGCCGTCACGCACGTCGGTCTCCAGGGAGGCGGGCCAGGCGAGCGCGTAGGTATACCCACCTCCATCAGGACATAATCGCCATCCTCAAAAATTTTTGTCCCCTGAGGGGCTGAACTTTCCGACATCGGCTGCATGCGGTGGCCTGAAAACGCCTACCCTGCGGATATGAACAGAGTCCTGTCCCCCGAGCCGGAGGTGGACCCGACCGGCGAAGCAGCAGTCGAAGCAGCCCTGCTGGGCGTGGTGCCCGAGCTGCCCGGCAGACTTTCCGACGAGCTTCGCGAGGAACTCGTCGCGTTCCGGCGCGACCTGCACATGCACCCGGAACTCGGCAACCAGGAGTTCCGCACGACGGCCGCGATCAAGGCCCGCCTGGAGCAGGCCGGTCTGCGGCCCCGGACCCTGCCGATGGGCACCGGCCTCATCTGCGACATCCACCCCGGCCTCGCCGAGCGATGGGACGGCGTCCGCCCGATGCTGGCGCTGCGCGCGGACATCGACGCGCTCCCGATCCCGGACACCAAGTCCGTCCCGTACCGGTCGACAGTCCCCGACCGCGCGCACGCCTGCGGCCACGACGTGCACACCACCGTCGTGCTCGGCGCGGGGTTCGTCCTCGCGGAACTGGCCCGCGCGGGCCACCTGACGCGTTCCGTACGGCTCCTGTTCCAGCCCGCCGAGGAAGTCCTGCCGGGCGGGGCCACCGACGCGATCGACGGCGGGGCGCTCGACGGCGTCGGCCGGATCCTCGCCGTCCACTGCGACCCGCGCGTCGACGCCGGCCGTATCGGGCTGCGCCCCGGCCCCATCACCTCCGCGTGCGACCGCGTCGAGGTGAGCCTCAGCGGGCCCGGCGGCCACACCGCGCGGCCACATCTGACCACCGACCTGGTCACGGCGGCCGCGAAGCTCGTCACCGAGGTGCCCGCGCTGCTCTCCCGCCGCGTGGATGCCCGCGCCGGCATGGCCCTCACGTGGGGACGGATCGAATCCGGCCACGCCTGCAACGTCGTGCCGCAGCGGGCGGAGCTCTCCGGCACCCTGCGCTGCCTGGACCTCGCAGCCTGGCGGGACGCGCCCGACCTCGTGCACGCCGCCATCGACGAGACGGCCACGCTGCACCGCGCCAAGTCGGAGATCACGTACGTGCGGGGTGTGCCACCGGTCGTCAACGAGGCAGGCACGACTGAGCTGTTGCGTACGGCGATGACGGCGCGGCGCGGCTCGCCCACGGTCGAGGACACCGAACAGAGCCTGGGCGGCGAGGACTTCTCCTGGTACCTGGAGCATGTCCCCGGCGCGATGGCCCGCCTCGGCGTCCGGCCCCCCGGGGACCGGCACCCGCGGGACCTTCACCAGGGCGACTTCGACGTGGACGAGGCGGCGATCACGGTCGGCGTCGAACTCTTCACGGCGGCAGCCCTCCTGGACACCCCACCCCCGGCGTAAGCGGCTCGCGCCTGGTGCTTGCCGCCACACGGTTCGCCTCCGGTCCGTTGTGCGGACCGGAGGCGAACCTTCGTTGTGGGTGCCGGGTGCGGGTCCCTGCGGGGGCTTGCCGGTGTGCGCCTCGGGTTTGTGCGTGGTGGCGGGTGCGGGCCGTTCCGGGGGTGGCCCCGGGGCGGCATGATTTACGGCCGACCAACGGAACCAGTTCGTGAGCTCTGCATCGGCACAAATCACTTCCCCACGCTTCGCTGGGGAGACCCCAATGGCCCCGGAACCATCCCCCTCCACGACCCACACCCTCCTGCCGTCTCGCGGCTGCTCCTCTCGTACCGGTACGCCGTCGTCCGATGGGCCGACCGCCCACCGCGGCTTCCGGCCGGTGGCCTCCTCCAGCCGCTCGCCGAGTCGCGATGGTGCAACTCGTCTGCCATGGGGGCTGGTTCGCCGATAACGACGTTGGCCGGGCCCGGGCCGGAGGGGAGGCTACGGATCTGGTCCCACCGGGGGAGAGTCGCTGAACGACGCGGAGGGGGCGGGACGCGCAGGGGGGCTTGGGCCGGGCTTAAACGTGATTTGTGGCCGATGCGAACCTCGCAATCTGGTTCCCAGTGGTCGGCCGTAAATCATGCCGCCCGGACATGCCCCCCGGAGCGGCACGCCCCCGCCACCCAAGACGAACCGACAGTGCACACCGGGAAGCCCCAGCGACGCGGCACGCCCCCGCCACCACGCACGGACCGATGGCGAGCCCCGGCCAGCCCCACGCACCGCACCGTTGCTGACCGGGGGCGCAGCCCCCTTGGCACCGATCCGATAACAGCATTCCGGCAGGTCTTTACGTGAAATCTACGCGCGTTAATCTGTGCCGGAAGCCAGCGCCGGAAGAGGCGCTTCCAAGAGCCGAAGGGGACGTCCTCTTGCGCAGGGTAACCAAGCTTGCAGCCGCGGTCACCGCTACCGCGGCCCTCGCCCTGACCGCCACCGCGTGCGGTGAGAGTTCTACAGATTCCGCCGGCAAGAAGGACAAGGGAGTCGGCCTGGCCTTCGACGTCGGCGGCCGTGACGACCACTCCTTCAACCAGGCGGCGGCGCGTGGCGTCGACAAGGCCAAGAAGGACTTGGGCGTCAAGTTCAAGGAGATGACTGCCAGCAACGACGAGACCGAGGCGGACCGCGAGCAGCGCATAACCTCGCTCGCGGAGGCCGGGTTCAACCCGGTCATCGGCGTCGGCTTCGACTACGGCAAGTCGATCAACAAGGTCGCCAAGAAGTTCCCGAAGACCACCTTCGGTGTCGTCGACTCCCCGTCGGAGGGGAAGAACGTCGCCGGTCTCGTCTTCGCCGAGCACGAGGCGTCCTACCTCGCGGGCGTCGCCGCGGCGAAGAAGACCAAGACCAAGGAGGTCGGCTTCATCGGCGGCGTCAACAACGCGCTGATCCAGAAGTTCCAGGCGGGCTTCGAGCAGGGCGTGAAGGAGACCGACCCGAAGGTCAAGGTCACTTCGCAGTACCTGTACCCGACGAACACCAAGGGCTTCAACGACCCGGCGGCCGCCAAGGACAAGGCCAAGGGCATGCTCGAGTCCGGCAACGACGTGATCTACTCCGCCGCGGGCCAGTCCGGTGTCGGCTCGATCGAGGAGATCAGCAAGCAGAAGGGTGCCTGGGCGATCGGAGTGGACTCCGACCAGTACACCCAGCCCGGTCTGTCGAAGTACAAGGACGCGATCCTCACCTCCGCCGTCAAGAACGTGGACGTCGCCGTCTACGACCTGATCAAGAGCGTCGAGGACAAGAAGCCCATGAAGGGCACCACCGCCTTCGACCTGAAGGAGGACGGCGTCTCGCTGGCCACCTCCGGGGGCTTCATCGATGACATCCAGAGCGACATCGACAAGGCCAAGAAGGAAATCATCGACGGCAAGATCAAGGTCAAGGACACCCCGTGACCCTGCTGCCGGTCCGCTGCGAGTGACGGCGGGCCGGCCGCAACTCCCGTGCACGGAACGGGAGGCGGTACGGATTCCGGGATCGGGCGTATCCACAGGCAGCGGCTGCCTGTGGATGCGCCCGTGACCGTCCCGCCCCTGCCCGTACGGGCTCGAACCCTCCACTGAACTGCAGCGTTTCAGGAGAGTGCGTCATCTCAACGTCCAGCAGCAGCCCCCCGGCGGCCGCAGACGCGGCGGGCACAGAGAACGGCTCGGCCTCCCGGCCCGCCGTCGAACTGCGCGGCATCACCAAGCGGTTCCCGGGCGTCGTGGCCAATCACGACATCGACTTCACCGTCCGCCGTGGCACGGTGCATGCCCTCGTCGGTGAGAACGGCGCCGGCAAGTCGACCCTGATGAAGATCCTCTACGGCATGCAGAAGCCGGACGAGGGCACCATCGCCGTCGACGGCGAACAGGTCTCGTTCGCGACCCCCGGCGACGCCATCGAGCGCGGAATCGGCATGGTGCACCAGCACTTCATGCTGGCCGACAACCTCACGGTGCTCGAGAACACCGTGCTGGGCGCCGAGGGCCTGCACGGGATCGGCACCCGCGCCCGTCAGAAGATCAAGGAGCTGTCGGACGCGTACCGGCTGGGCATCCGCCCCGACGTGCTCGTCGAGGACCTGGGCGTCGCCGACCGGCAGCGCGTGGAGATCCTCAAGGTCCTCTACCGCGGTGCGCGGACCCTGATCCTCGACGAGCCCACGGCGGTGCTCGTCCCGCAGGAGGTCGACGCTCTCTTCGAGAACCTGCGGGAGCTGAAGGCCGAGGGCCTCACGGTGCTGTTCATCTCGCACAAGCTGGGAGAGGTGCTCTCCGTCGCCGACGACATCACGGTCGTCAGGCGCGGCACGACCGTCGCGTCCGTGAAGCCGGAGCAGACAACGCCGAAGCAGCTCGCCGAGCTGATGGTGGGCAGCGAACTGCCCTCGCCCGAGACCCGCGAGTCGACGGTGACGACCGCGTCGATGCTGACGGTCGACGGGCTGCGGCTGTGCGCTGACGACGCCGACGGTCCGGTGCGTGAGGTGCTGGACGACATCACGTTCACCATCCACAAGGGCGAAGTCCTGGGCGTCGCGGGCGTCGAGGGCAACGGCCAGGCCGAACTCGTCGAAGCCGTCATGGGCATGCGCGCGCTCGACGCCGGCACCGTCACCCTCGACGGCAAGGACGTCACGGCGCGCTCCACGCGTGAGCGGCGCGAGGGCGGCATCGGCTACATCCCCGAGGACCGGCACCGGCACGGACTGCTCCTGGAGGGCACCCTCTGGGAGAACCGCATGCTCGGGCACGTCACCGAAGCGCCCAACAGCAAGGGCCAGTTGCTCGACATCGCGGGGGCGAGGGCGGACACCGCCCGCATCGTCGCCGACTACGACGTCCGCACGCCGGGCATCGAGGTCACCGCGGCCTCGCTCTCCGGCGGCAACCAGCAGAAGCTGATCGTCGGGCGGGAGATGAGCCACCATCCCAAGCTGCTCATCGCCGCACACCCCACGCGGGGTGTCGACGTCGGCGCACAGGCGCAGATCTGGGACCAGATACGTGAGGCACGACGCGAGGGCCTGGCCGTGCTGCTGATCTCCGCCGACCTGGACGAGCTGATCGGGCTCTCCGACACTTTGCGCGTGATGTACCGCGGCCGCCTCGTCGCGGACGCCGACCCCGCCACCATCACTCCGGAGGAGTTGGGCTCCGCCATGACCGGCGCCGCCAGCGGCCATCTCGAAGGCTCCGACGACGGGGACGTTCAGGACTCGGTGCAGGACGCCGTTCCGGGACAGCGGGAAGGGGGTGCTGAGCGGTGAAGAAGCTCGACAAGGAGCGGCTGATCCTGGCGCTCGCCGCCCCGCTGCTCGCCATCGTCGCGGCGCTCGTGATCACTTCCGGCGTCATCCTGACGACCGGCAAGGACCCGTTCTACGCGTTCTACGTGATGATCGACTTCGGCTCGAAGAGCGACAGCCAGGTCTGGATCATCAACAAGGCGATCCCGTACTACCTTTCAGCCGTAGCCGTCGCGATCGGCTTCCGGATGAACCTCTTCAACATCGGCGTCGACGGCCAGTACCGCATCGCGGCCTTCTTCGCCGCGGTCGTCGGCGGCTCGCTGACGCTCCCCGGAATCCTCCAGATCCCGATCGTCATCATCGTCGCGATGGTGGTCGGCGGGCTCTGGTCCAGCATCGCGGGGCTGTTGAAGATCACTCGGGGTATCCACGAGGTCGTCACCACGATCATGCTGAACTTCATCGCCGCCTCCACCATCGGCTTCTTCCTCCAGGACGGCAGGCTCGCGGAGAAGGACGGCAACCTCTTCCACACCCCTGACATCCCGGCATCCAGCCACTTCTTTACCATCCCGACCGACCCGGACCCGATCTACGGCACGGTCGTCGTCGCCGTACTCGTCGGCCTCGCTTACTGGTTCGTTCTCGGCCGCACACGGTTCGGCTTCGACCTGCGCGCGGTGGGCCGTTCCGAATCCGCGGCCTCCGCGAGCGGCGTGAGCGTCAAGCGGATGGTGGTCACCTCGATGGTGCTCTCGGGCATCGTCGCCGGCCTGGTCGGCATGCCGACGCTGCTCAACGCCTCGTACAACTACGGCACCGACTTCCCCGCGGGCATCGGGTTCACGGGCATCGCGATCGCCCTGCTGGGACGCAACCACCCGGTGGGCATGGCGCTCGGCGCCCTGCTGTGGGGCTTCCTCGAACGCACGGGCACGCAGCTGGAGTTCGAGGAGTACGCCCAGGAGATCGTCGGCGTGATGCAGGGCGTCATCGTCCTGTGCGTCGTCATCGCCTACGAGGTCGTACGCCGCTACGGGCTCAGCAGGCAGCAACGTCAGGTCGGCGAGCAGCTGGCCGCCCAGGCCCGTAAGAGCGAGAAGAAGAAGGCGGAGGTGTCCGCGTGAGCACGAACATCACTGCCAAGGCCGGCGGGAACGGCACCGGAACCCACGGTGAGAGCGGCGCGAACGGCAAGGGCAACGGCAACGGGAAGAGGCCCGGTGGCGGCAACGGCACCTCCGCCGCCCGCAGGCCGGACGGCGCACGCCGCAAGCTCTCGTACCCCGTCGTCCTGCTGATCATCGCCGGGGCACTCGTCGCCCTCTCGCTGCTGCGCATCATCACCGGCTCGGACCAGGTCACCTCCAGCGGCCAGTACTCCAGTGCGCTCGCCGCGGCCGTCCCCATCGGCCTCGCGGGGCTGGGCGGTCTGTGGTCGGAGCGTGCGGGCGTCATCAACATCGGCCTCGAAGGCATGATGATGCTCGGGACCTTCGCCGCCGGCTGGATCGGCTGGCAGCAGGGGCCCTGGATGGCGGCGCTGGCCGGCATCGTGGGCGGCGCGCTCGGCGGCCTGGTCCATGCGATCGCCACCGTCACCTTCGGCGTCGACCACATCGTCTCCGGTGTCGCCGTGAACATCCTGGCGCTCGGCGTCGTGCAGTTCCTCGCCAAGCTGTGGTTCGGCGCGGAGGGCAGCGCCGCCGCCGACGCGGGCGGCAACGACAAGCAGTCGCCGCCGATGGAGGACATGCCGACGTTCACGGTGCCGGGACTCGCCGACGGCTTGCAGGCCGTCGAGAAACACCACTGGTTCCTCGTCTCCGACCTCGCGGGCATCCTCGGCTCGTTCGTCAGCAACGTCTCCTGGCTGACCGTGCTCGCCGTCGCGCTCTTCGCCGGGAGCTTCTTCGCGCTGTGGCGCTCCTCGTTCGGGCTGCGGCTGCGCTCGTGCGGTGAGAGCCCCATCGCCGCCGAGACCCTCGGTGTCAACGTGCTCAGGTACAAGTACGCGGCGGTCACCGTCTCCGGCGCGCTCGCCGGGCTCGGCGGTGCGTTCCTCGCGATCGGCGTGCACATCTACCAGGACCAGCAGACCGGCGGCCGCGGCTACATCGGCCTCGCCACCATGATCTTCGGCAACTGGCGTCCGGGAGGCGTCGCCATGGGCGCCGGCCTCTTCGGCTTCATGGACGCGCTCCAGCTGCGCGCCGGCGGCCCGACGGTGCATGCGCTGCTGCTCCTCGTCGCCGTGATGCTCGCGGCGCTCGCGCTGTGGAAGCTGCGCAAGGGAGGCATGGTGCAGGCCGCGATCAGTGGCGTGATCGCTGTGGGTCTGCTGGTGTGGTATCTGATGACGGACACCGTCCCCCTGGAGTTCGTCGAGATGAGCCCGTACATCACCACCCTTCTGGTGCTCTCGCTCGCCGCGCAGCGGCTGCGTCCACCCAAGGCCATCGGCAAGTCCTACCGCCGGGGGCAAGGCACATGACGACCGCCCCGGTCGGCTCCGCGGATGTCGACTGGGCGGGGCTGCGGGAAACGGCCCGGGAGGCGATGACCCGGGCCTACGCCCCCTATTCGGGGTTCCCCGTCGGCGCGGCGGCACTGGCCGACGACGGCCGCACCGTGTCCGGCTGCAACGTGGAGAACGCGGCCTTCGGCATGGCGCTGTGCGCCGAGTGCGGCCTGGTCTCCTCGCTGATCGCCTCGGGCGGGGGTCGGCTCACCGCGTTCACCTGCGTCGACAAGCACGGTGATCTGCTGATGCCGTGCGGGCGCTGCCGTCAGCTGCTGTGGGAACACGGGGGACCGCAGCTGCTGATGGAGACCGCGGGCGGCATCCGCACACTGGCCGACCTGCTGCCGGACGCGTTCGGTCCGGCGGATCTGAAACGCTGACCGGGCCGGCCGCGCGCCCGCTCTGCGGCCTTTTCTCCTCTGTTTCCTCTCTGTCCGGTCCCTTTGTGTGAAGGAGACTTCCCCTCAATGTCCATGGACGTCATCTCCGTCATCCGTAAGAAGCGCGACCGGGGCAGGCTCACCCCCGAGCAGATCGACTGGGTGATCGACGCCTACACGCGCGGCGAGGTCGCCGACGAGCAGATGGCGGCGCTGGCGATGGCGATCCTGCTCAACGGCATGTCGCGCCCTGAGATCGCGCGCTGGACCGGGGCGATGATCGAGTCCGGCGAGCGGATGGACTTCTCCGGCCTGCGGCGGCCCACCGCCGACAAGCACTCCACGGGCGGCGTCGGCGACAAGATCACGCTGCCGCTGGCCCCCCTGGTCGCGGCCTGCGGTGCGGCGGTGCCGCAGCTTTCGGGCCGCGGACTCGGCCACTCCGGGGGCACCCTCGACAAGCTGGAGTCGATCCCCGGCTGGCGGGCCTCGCTGAGCAACGAGGAGATGCTCCGCGTCCTGGAAGATGCCGGGGCGGTCGTCTGCGCGGCCGGCGCGGGCCTGGCCCCCGCGGACAGGAAGCTGTACTCGCTGCGCGACGTCACCGGCACCGTGGAGTCGATCCCGCTGATCGCCAGCTCCATCATGAGCAAGAAGATCGCCGAGGGCACCGGTTCGCTGGTGCTCGATGTGAAGACCGGCTCCGGCGCCTTCATGAAGACGCTGGACGACGCGCGTGAACTGGCATCCACCATGGTCGAGTTGGGGAACGACCACGGCCTGCGGACCCGGGCGCTGATCACCGACATGGACACCCCGCTGGGCGCCACCGTCGGCAACGCCCTCGAAGTGCGCGAATCCGTGGAGGTGCTGGCGGGCGGCGGCCCCGCCGACGTGGTCGAACTCACCCTCGCCCTGGCCCGCGAGATGCTCGCAGCCGCCGGTCTGCCCGACGCGGACCCGGCGAAGGCGCTCGCCGACGGCAGCGCCATGGACCACTGGCGCCGCATGATCTCCGCGCAGGGCGGCGACCCGGACGCGACCCTCCCCTCGGCACGCGAGAAGCAGCCCGTCATGGTGCCGTCGTCCGGGATCCTCACGCGGCTCGACGCCTACGCCGTGGGCCTCGCCGCCTGGCGTCTGGGCGCCGGCCGCGCCCGCAAGGAGGACCCCGTGCAGGCGGGCGCGGGCATCGAGCTCCACGCCAAGCCGGGCGACCCGGTCACGGCCGGCCGGCCGCTGATGACCCTGCACTCGGACACCCCGGAGAAGTTCCAGTACGCGCTGGAGGCCCTGGCGGGTTCGTACGACATCGCCCCGGAGGGCACCGAGTTCGCGGTCACGCCGATCGTGCTGGAGCGCGTGGGGGAGTGACTCCGGGGCGGTGCGCGGTGCCTCGGCGAGGCGCGGACGGCCTGTGACGTTCCCTTTCGGGTGATGGCGATCAGTAGCGCCGTGCTCGTCCCTTTCGGCATGCTGGAGTCGGTGACGTACCGAGAAGGAGACCGCCATGAGCGCACTCACCCTCGACCACGGTCCGGCCGGAGGCCAGGAGTGGGACGACCTGGTCCGGATGTGGGAGCAGACGGACGGGCCCGAGGGCACCAAGGTGGAGATCATCGAGGGGATCGTCACCGTGTCGCCGCCGCCCGCCAACAGCCACAACAGCATTGCCTGGAAGATCCAGCGCCGCCTCACAGCCGTCATCCCGGAAGACTGGGGCATCTACCAGACCCTGGGCGTCGCCGTTCCCTCCCGGAGCGGCCTCTACATCCCGGACCTGGTCGTAGCCCCCGAAGCCGTGCTGCACGAACCCGGCAACTACATCCCCGCCGCCGCGGCCGAGCTGATCGTCGAGATCACCTCGCCCTCCAACGTCGGTCACGACCGCATCGTCAAACCCGCCGGATACGCGCAGGCGGGCGTCCCGCTGTACCTGCTCGTGGACGCCCACGCCCCCGGCGGTCCGACCGTGACCCTCTACGGAGAACCCGTCGGCGACGTCTACCGCGTGCACACAGCGGTCAAGACCGGCGAGGACATCCACCTGCCCGCACCCTTCGAACTCACCCTGGACACGGCGGACTTCCCGGAGGCGTGAGTGGGGCGAGGTGCCCCCGTCAGGACCGCGCTTCGATGAGGCGGCGACGGCGGACGGCGGCGGCGCTGCGCGTGCCGTAGTACGTGACGCCTGCCGCGAGGGCCATCGCGCCGAGCGTGAGCGCGACCGTCGCACCCCAGCCGCCCCCGGCGAACGCAGCGGCACCGAGCGCGCCGCCGAGCGAACTGCCGGTGTAGTAGGCCATCTGGTAGAGCGCCGAGGCCTGCGCGCGCCCCTCCGTCGCCGTGTGGCTGACGGAGCCGGAGGCCACCGCGTGCCCGGCGAAGAAGCCCGCCGTGATCAGGACCAGCCCGGCTGCGACCGCGACGAGGTTGTCCAGGAGGCTCAGCAGCAGCCCGGACGACGCCGTGACGATGCCCGCGTAGATCATGCCGCGCCGCCCCAGCCGGGCGTTGAGCTTGCCCGCCGTGGCGGAGGTCGCCGTACCCACCAGGTAGATGGCGAAGACGGAACCAATCAGCCCCTGCGAGAGCCCGAAGGGCTCGGCCACCAGCCGGTAGCCGATCACCGTGTAGACGCCGCCGAAGACGACCATGAACAGCAGGCCGATCGCGTACAGCCGCACCAGCAGCGGATTGCTCAGATGGGCCGAGACGGTACGGGTCAGGGCGCGCGCGTTCAGCGGGCTCGGGCGGAAGTGTCGGGCACGCGGCGCCAGCAGCCGGAAGGCCGCCACGCACAGCAGCGAGGCGACGGCCACCGACGCGAGCCCGATGCGCCACCCCCAGGCTTCGGTGACCCATCCGCTGAGGATGCGGCCGCTCATGCCTCCGACGCTGTTCCCGGCGACGAACAGCCCCGTCGCGCCCACCAGATACTTGCCGCGTACCTCGTCGGCGAGATAGGCCATGGCCGAGGCCGGTACGCCCGCGATCGCTGCTCCCTGCAGGGTGCGCAGCGCGATCAGCGTCCCCAGATCGGGTGCGAGCGGCACCGCGAGAGCCAGCGCGACGGCCACCGACATCGACACGGTCAGCATGCGGCGCCGCCCGAATCGTTCCGAGAGGGCGGCCAGTGGCAGCACCGCCAGCGCGAGGCCGATCGTCGCGCCCGAGACCGTCCAGCTCGCCGAGCCGGGGTCGGCGTGGAGATCGCGCGAGATCTCCGGGAGCAGCGCCTGCGTTGAGTACAGCAGGGCGAACGTCGCGAGGCCCGCGGCGAACAGCGCGAGGCGCATCCTGCCGTGGCCCGGGTCGCCCGGGCTCAGCTTGGTGGCGTCGTCGTCGCGGGACACGGAGGTGGTGGTGGACTCGGGAGGACTGGCGTCGGCGGCGCCCGCGGTGGCGGACGCCTCGGTATCGGCGGAGGGCATGCTTCGACGCTACGATTCACTCATTGATGCGTCCAATGCACAGAACTTCCATGACCGTTCCTCTCACGCATCAGTACAGCTGAGGAAGGTATGTCACCGGCACGCAACGAAAAAGACATCCCTGTCACATCCGACTGGGGTGCGTCGCTCACCCCGCGCCTCGCGCAGTTCGCGGCCGTGGCACGCCACGAGCACGTCACGCGCGCCGCGAATGAACTCGGCGTTCCCCAGTCCACGCTGAGCCGTGCCATCACCCGCCTCGAGGACGACCTCGGCGTGGCCCTCTTCGCCCGGCGTGGCCGCACCGTCTCCCTCACCCCCGCCGGCCGCACCTTCCTCGCCTCCGCCGAGCGGGCCCTTACCGCCGTCGAGCAGGCAGCCGAGTCCGTACGCGCCGACGCCGACCCCGGAAAGGGCAAGGTCGCCTTCGGGTTCCTGCACACGCTCGGCTGGGAGACCGTCCCGGTCCTGATCCGGGCATTCCGCGCCGACCATCCACGCGTCCGCTTCGCCCTCGTGCAGAACTACGGCGAGGCCATGCTGGAGCGGCTGCGGGCCGGGGACCTCGACCTGTGCCTCACCTCTCCCGTGCCCGACGCCCCCGACCTGGTCGCCCGGCGCCTCGCCGAACAGCGGCTGCGGCTCGTCGTACCCGACGACCACCGGCTCGCCTCCCGTCGCCGCGTCCGTCTCGCAGAGGCGTCCGACGAGCCCTTCGTGACGCTGGAGCGCGGGTACGGGATGCGCCGCATCCTCGAATCCCTCTGCGCGGAGGCCGGGTTCACGCCGCGGATCGCGTTCGAGGGCGAGGAGCCGGAGACGATCCGCGGGCTCGTCGCGGCCGGACTCGGCGTCGCCCTGCTGCCCCCGCCGCCCGTGCCGCGCCCCGGCGTCCGCGAACTGGCCGTCACCGCGCCGCGCGCGGTACGCGAGATCGGCGTCGCCTGGCTCGCGGGGCGGCCCGACACGCCGCCTGTCGCCGCGTTCAAGAGCTTTCTGCTCAGCCGACGCGACAGGCTGCTCGCGGGGTGAGGATCCCGTACGGACGAGGAGGACCACGTGCACACACATGCCGGTCACGAGCACGACGACATCGACTGGGACGCCATGGCCGACGAGCTCGAAAGAGAAGCCGAACTGCGTATCCCCTTCGTCGAGGAGGCTCTCGCGTGGCTGCGCGGCCTGCTCCTCGAGGGCGGCTGCGGGCCCGACACGGCCGACCGCCTGCTGGACGTCGGCTGCGGGCCCGGGGTCTTCACGGCGCTGCTGGCACGGACGTTTCCGCAGGCCGAAGTCGTCGCCGTCGACGGCGAACCGGGCCTGCTGGAGCGTGCCCGTGACCGCGCGGCACGGGAGGACGTCGCCGGGAACGTGACCACGCAGGAGGCCCAGCTCCCCGACGAATTCGGGGCTCTGGGCGACGCGGACCTCATCTGGACGAGCAACGTCATCCACCACATCGGCGACCAGCAGGCGGCGCTGGACGCGCTGGCCGGATCGGTGCGTCCCGGGGGTCTGCTCGTCGTCGTCGAACGCGGCCTCTCGCCCCGTTTCCTGCCGCGCGACATCGGCATGGGCCGGCCCGGCCTTCTGGCCCGCCTTGAGGCGGCGAACGAGGAGCGCTACACCGCCATGCGGGAGGCCCTGCCGGGCCACACCCCCTGCGTCGAGGACTGGCCCGCGATGCTCGCCCGCGCGGGCCTGGTCCCCGCCGGCACCCGCACCTTCCTCACCGACCTCCCCGCACCACTGGAGGCCGGGGCCCGCGGCCACCTGTACGACAGGCTGCAGCGCTCCCGCGACACCTTGGGGGAGTGGCTCACGCCCGACGACACGAGCGTCCTGAACGCGCTCCTCGACGACGAGGCGCCCACGGGCATCCTGCACCGCTCGGACGCCTTCTATCTGACGGCCACCACGGTCCACGCGGGGCGCCGCTGAGGCGGTGGCCCGGCGGATACGGCCGGGCTGCCGGCGGTCCCGACTGCACCGTCGTCAGGGCCGGTTGGGGCTCGGGCGGGCACGACGGGGCGTCCGCCCAGCGACAAACAAAAGGGCAAGGAGAGCGCCTCTCCCTGCCTCTCTCAACGTATAGCGCGTGGGGGGCCTTGCCGCAAGGCCGGGGTCGTGCCGCAGAATGTCCCGGCCGGCGCCGGAACCAGCGGAAATCAGAGATTCACGCAATACGTGGGTGTTTGTCGTCGGGGGACCCGGCCCGGGTTCGAGCTTGTTGAATGGGGGATTCGATGATCGATGTGATCGTGGTCGGCGGCGGACCGACCGGCATGATGCTGGCCTGTGAGTTGAGGCTGCACGGCGTGCAGGTGCTCGTGCTGGAGAAGGAGGCCGAGCCGGTGAAGTACGTCCGCTCGCTCGGCCTGCACGTGCGCAGCATCGAGGTGATGGACCAGCGCGGTCTGCTGGAGCGGTTCCTCGCGGAGGGCAAGAAGCATCCGGTCGGCGGCTTCTTCGCCGCCATCGGCAAGCCCTCGCCCGAGGGGCTGGACACCGCGCACGGGTATGTCCTCGGCGTCCCGCAGCCCGTCACCGAACGCCTGCTGACCGAGCGGGCTGTCGAGCTCGGCGCGGAGATCCGGCGCGGCTGCGAAGTGATCGGGCTGAGCCAGGACGAGGACGGGGTGACCGCGGAGCTGGCGTCCCCCGGCACCGGGGACATCGCCGACGGGGGAGGGCATGCGGCCGCCGATGGCGGGGCAGGCGCGCGGCTGCGCTGCCGGTACCTCGTCGGCTGCGACGGCGGCCGCAGCACGGTGCGCAAGCTGCTCGGTGTCGGCTTCCCCGGCGAGCCCAGCAAGGCCGAGACGCTGCTGGGCGAGATGGAGGTCACCGAGGATCCGGAGAGGGTGGCCGCCGTGGTGACCGAGATCCGCAGGACCCAACTGCGGTTCGGCGTCGGGCCTTCCGGCAACGACGGGACGTACCGCGTCGTCGTGCCCGCCGCGGGGATCGCCGAGGACCGCTCGGTACCTCGCCCACCGGCTACGCCCTCATCGGCGGGGGTGCCCCCGGTGACTCTCGAGGAGATCAAGAAGCAGCTGCGGGCGGTTGCCGGCACCGACTTCGGCGTCCACTCCCCGCGCTGGCTGTCCCGGTTCGGCGACGCCACGCGGCTCGCGGAGCGATACCGCGTCGGCCGGGTCCTGCTGGCCGGGGACGCCGCGCACGTCCACCCGCCGGTCGGCGGGCAGGGCCTCAACCTCGGCATCCAGGACGCGTTCAATCTCGGCTGGAAGCTGGCCGCCGAGGTGCGCGGCCGGGCACCGGAGGGGCTGCTCGACAGCTACCACGCCGAACGGCACCCCGTGGCCGCCGACGTGCTGGACAACACCCGTGCGCAGACCGTGCTGATGACCCCCGAGCCGGGTCCCTGGGCCGTGCGCAAGCTGGTGTCGGAGCTGATGGACTTCGAGGAAGTGAACCGGTACCTGATCGAGAAGATCACCGCGATCGGGGTCCGCTACGACTTCGGTGAGGGGCACGAACTGCTCGGCAGCCGGATGCGGGACGTGAAGCTGAAGGGGGGCCGCCTCTACGAGTTGCTGCACGGTGGCCGCGGACTCCTGCTCGACCGGACCGGTGCACTTTCGGTGGCCGGCTGGGACGACCGGATCGACCACGTCGTCGACGGCAGCGAGGAACTGGACGTGCCCGCCGTCCTGTTGCGCCCGGACGGTCATGTGGCCTGGGCCGGTGAGGACCAGGCGGATCTGCTCGGAACGCTGCCGAGGTGGTTCGGCGCGCCCGTCGGCTGAACGCGGGGTCGCGACACTGAAGGGTGATCGTGACGGGGGAGGCCGGACGACGGCCCACTGGCGCAGGGGCGCACGGTGGGCAGGCCGAGTGACGACCGTCCGGGCACCGCGCTGGGGATACACCTAGCGGCGCAGGCTCTGCCCGAAACCCGTCGCCAGCGGCATCCGCAGGCCCAGCGGCGGCGGCGCCGCCATGGCGTCGACGACGGGGCGCGCGAAGTCCCGCCCGCACACCGTGCCGAGGACGAAGTTCTCCGCCAGCGCGACGACCTCCGCGTTGTGCTGGTGGAGCCGGTGTCCGTCCGTGTGCACCTCGAACCGGCACACCTCGGCGTTCGCCTTCTTCGCGCGCTCCGCCAGCCGGTAGGAGAGTTCCGGGTCGGTGTGCTCGTCGTCGGTGCCGTGCACGAACAGCACCTGGCGCCCGATGAGTTGCCTCACGGGCTCCTGCTGCTCCGGAGCGCCCGCGCCCTCGGTCGAGGGTTCCGGGAGCCATGTCGAGAGCGCCAGTACGGACGTGACCATGGGATGCCCTGCCGCGCGCAGCGCTGCGCGTGCGCCGACATCGATGCCGACCAGGCACACCGGCACGTCGCCGTAGCGCCGGACCACCTCGGCGACCGCCCACTCCGCGTCGCCGGCTGGGTGCGCCGCGTTCCCGTTCCAGCCGCGGTAGCGGTAGTGGACGACATGAGCCACCAGCGACGTCTCCGGCTCGCCGTGCTGCGCCCCGCGCACCAGCCGCCGCGCGAGCGGCCGTACCGCTGCCGCCGCGACGGCCGAGCGCCGCCGCGCGCTGTGCTCCATGCCCCCGCCCGGCAGCAGCAGGACCACCGCGTGCGGTGCCGCCCCGGACGCGTCCGCGCCCATCGCCCGCCCCAGTCGGGCCTCCCGCTCGGGCAAAGCTTGCTGAGCCATGAGGAAGACGATGGCAGAAGCGGGGGTGCACGTCGGGTGTCCGGGGATCACCATTGCGTATCGAAGCGGGCGGCTCCGTCCAACTACCGGCGGCGAAACGGAAGTTGTGGTGCAGATGCCATCTACGCGCGTAGGAGCTAGAGTACATGGATGACGAGCCAGACCCTCAACACCATTCCCAACCCCCAGCAGATCCGCCGTGCTCCGAAGGCACTGCTGCACGACCACCTCGACGGTGGCCTGCGGCCCGCGACCATCGTCGAGCTGGCCGCCGAGGCGGGGTACGACGCACTCCCCGAGACCGATGCCGACCGGCTGGAGAGCTGGTTCCGCGCATCCGCCGACTCCGGTTCCCTGGAGCGCTATCTGGAGACGTTCTCCCACACCGTGGGTGTCATGCAGACCCGGGAGGCGCTGACCCGGGTCGCCGCCGAGTGCGCGGAGGATCTCGCCGCCGACGGCGTGGTCTACGCGGAGATCCGCTTCGCGCCGGAGCAGCACCTGGAGAAGGGCCTCACGCTCGAACAGGTCGTGGAGGCGGTCAACGAGGGCTTCCGCGAGGGTGAGCAGCGGGCGCGGGCCGACGGCAACCGCATCCGGGTCGGCGCCCTGCTCACGGCGATGCGGCACGCGGCGCGTGCCCTGGAGATCGCCGAACTCGCCAACCGGTACCGCGAGTTGGGCGTCGTCGGCTTCGACATCGCCGGTGCCGAGGCGGGCCACCCGCCCACGCGGCACCTGGACGCCTTCGAGTACCTGAAGCGTGAGAACAACCACTTCACGATCCACGCCGGTGAGGCCTTCGGGCTGCCCTCCATCTGGCAGGCACTGCAGTGGTGCGGCGCCGACCGGCTGGGCCACGGTGTGCGCATCATCGACGACATCCAGGAGGACGGCGGCGGTTCGGTGAAGCTGGGCCGTCTCGCCTCGTACGTACGGGACAAGCGCATCCCGCTCGAGCTGTGCCCCACTTCCAACCTCCAGACGGGGGCGGCGCCTTCGTACGAGGAGCACCCCATCGGGCTGCTGCGGCGGCTGCACTTCCGCGCCACGGTGAACACGGACAACAGGCTCATGAGCGGCACGAGCATGAGCCAGGAGTTCGAGCACCTGGTGAGGACGTTCCACTACACGCTCGACGACATGCAGTGGTTCACGGTCAATGCGATGAAGTCGTCGTTCATTCCTTTCGACGAACGTCTCGCGATGATCAACGAGGTGATCAAGCCCGGCTACGCCGAGCTGAAGTCGGAGTGGCTCTTCCGCGACTGAGCCACGGCAAGGCTGTGACCTGCACTCGCGTCGCCGCGGCGATGGCGGCCCGGTGGCGCGGGCGGGCCGGTCACGCGCCTGCCGGGGGCATCCGCGGACGTTCCGGCATGTTTGCCGCGCCGATACCCGCATCGCTACGTTTCGCCGGACTGCCCCACACACGACGGGACGTAGCACGATGCATCAGGTAGCCAGGAAGATCCTCGGAGTCGCCGTGCTCGGCGCCGCCTTCGCCTCGGCCGGCACGGGGGTCGCCTCCGCCGACACCCTCGGTTCCGTGACGAAGAACCCCGCAGCCAAGGCGGTGGACGGGGACGACACCGCGGCGTCGGTCAAGGGCGCCGTGAACCGTGCGGGGCAGAACGTGCTGCAGAAGAACGGCAGGACGATCGGCGTCAACGGCCCGGTCAGCGAGTCGCTGGGCGGCGCCCCGCGTATCTGAGGGTCTCCGCAACGGCGGAACACGCAGCGGGCCGCACATCGCTCGATGTGCGGCCCGTCCTCGTATCCGGCCCTCGGGGAGCCCGCCGGCTCACCAGGCCGTGCGCTCCTCCTCGTTGGGCAGCAGGATCCACAGCGCCAGGTAGATCAGGAACTGCGGTCCCGGCAGGATGCAGGAGACCACGAATATCAGGCGCATGGTGTTGGGCTTCATCCCGAAGCGGCGGGCCAGTCCGGCACACACACCGCCGATCATCCGGCCTTCGCGCGGGCGGGTAAGTGCTGGCATGACGCGACTCCTTCACTCCGTCTGGTTGCTCGGTATCCGCGGTTTCCACGTTAGGGAGCGTCCACACTTGTGACGTCGGTCTACGGAGCGATCCCGACCCTGGCCGCTCTCGGGGGCGCACTCCCGCCGGCCTCGTCCCGCAGGGGGAGCGCGTCGGATGCGCCCGTACCGTGGACGGAGCCACCCCATGGGGCCATGTCATCGGATCTGCGCCGCAGCCATGCCCGTACCAGCGGGAAGACCAGCAGGCAGGCGAGGGCCACT
Organism: Streptomyces bathyalis; assembly: GCF_015910445.1. Classification (NCBI taxonomy): domain Bacteria; kingdom Bacillati; phylum Actinomycetota; class Actinomycetes; order Kitasatosporales; family Streptomycetaceae; genus Streptomyces; species Streptomyces bathyalis. The sequence continues at coordinate 2,626,161 of NZ_CP048882.1, read as the reverse complement.
CCCGCGGTGTTCAGCAGCACCGAGTCGACGTCGACGGAGTGCCCGGGAACACCGGACTGCAACAGCAGTATCGCCGAGGAGATGAGCGCCCCCGCGGAGACCGTACGGGCGCAGGTCACGGCCAGCGGACGCTCCGCTCGCCCCGACGCGAGCGGCAGGAGCACGCCCAGCGGAGCCAGCAGCGCCAGATCCCGTGCAAGGCCGCGCAGCGCTTCGAGCGAACCCTCGGCGAGGTCCGAGCGGATCGTGGCGAGGGGCTGGAGATTCGCGGGCGCGACCCACGGCACGGGGAGCGGACGCAGCGCCAGCCATCCGACGACGATCAGATACGCGATCAGCAGGACGAGTCCTGCGACGCGGATTCGGGAAACGGGAGCGGCGGTACCTCCGCCACGGCCATGACGCTGCACACCACCAAGGACGCCGCGGTCCTGCGGCTGGTTCCGGGACGTGGTCACAGTGGTGTACCGGCCGTCGCGGCGGCTTCCGGGTGCGTGCGCAGCGCGGTGTCGCACGCGAAGCTGCGCACCGGCTCCTCCGCGCCGCCGTCCGTGGCACGGCCGCCGAGTATCACGGAACGGTCCGTGCCTGCGGCGGCCGTGTCCGCGTACGTGCAGACGATCTGCGCGAGCGCGAACGACGGCAGGTCCTTCAGCGGCCTGCTCAGCCGCAAGGTCGCGGGCGGATCGCCCTCGCGCGGCCCGGAGACCTTCAGGTCGCCCGGCACTGCCGTCTTGAAGCCGGCGGCCTCCTCCTCGGAGTCCGGCTGCGCCCGCAGGGCGTCCAGCAGCCCGCGGGCGACGGGCAGCCGCTCCGAGTCGTCGCCGTCCGGCAGGGCCACACGCCGTTCGACGGGTGAGACCCGTGAGCCGCACGCGAGATATACGCGCACCGGCAGATTCCCGCCGTCGTCCTCGTCGGCCGTCTCCCGGGAGCCGGGCAGCACACAGCCCACACGGGAGGGCGCGGCGCCGGCGTCGACGGGCACGGACGTGGAGCGGATGCCGCAGCCGGAGGCGAGCGCGCCGAGCAGTGCCAGGCCCGTGATCCCGGCCCGCAGCCGGCGCCGGGCCGTGCCGGGGTGCCGTGGCGTACTCCTCAACGGTCTCCCCCCTTCCCGCTGTCCTGCCCGTCGTCCCCTCCGCGGTCCGGGCCGCGCCGACCGCAGTCAGGCCGGCGCTCCACGCCATCGCCCCCGTCCTGGCCCGGTTCGTCCTCGTACGACTCGCGGGGCAGGCGGAGGGTGAAGACGGCGCCGCCGTGCTCCGTGTCGTTGCGGACGGAGATGGAGCCGCCGTGGATGTGTGCGTTCTCCTGCGCGATCGACAGCCCGAGACCGCTGCCCTCGGAGCGTGGACGGGACGCGCTGGCCTTGAAGAAGCGGTCGAAGACGTGCGGCAGCATCTCCTCCGGGATGCCCGGCCCGCGGTCCGCCACCTCGATCAGCAGCTCACCCGCGCCGCCCGCGGCCGTCTCCTCGGTCCGCACCGAGACGCGCACGGGGGAGCCGCCGTGCTTGAGCGCGTTGCCGATCAGATTCGCCAGGATGACGTCGAGCCGGCGGGGGTCGAGCCGTGCCATCAGGCCCCGGTCGGCGTCGAGTTCGACGGCGTCCAACCATGCGCGGGCGTCTATGCAGGCGGTCACCTGGTCGGCCACGTCCACGTCGTCGAGGACCAGCTTCGCCGTGCCGGCGTCGAAGCGTGTCACCTCCATCAGGTTCTCCACCAGGTCGTTCAGGCGGCGGGTCTCGCTGACCACCAGCTGCACCGCGGGCGCGATCATCGGATCGAGGTTGTCCTGCTCCTCCTCCAGGACCTCGGTGACCGCTGAGATCGCCGTCATGGGCGTGCGCAGCTCGTGCGACATGTCCGCGACGAAGCGCCGCGAGGACTCCTCCCGCGCGCTCAGGTCGGCGACCCGGTGCTCCAGAGACTCCGCGGTCTGGTTGAACGTCCGCGACAGCTCGGCCAGTTCGTCCGTGCCGGAGACCTTCAGCCGGGTGTTGAGCTTTCCCTCGCCCAGGCGCCGCGCGGCGTCTCCGAGCCGCCGTACGGGACGCAGCACGGTCGTCGCCGCGGCCTGCGCGATGAGCATCGCGCCCACCAGCGCCAGCCCGGTGGCGATGCCCAACGACCAGGCCAGTGAGTTGAGATCGTCCCGTTCCGGGGCCAGCGACTTGCGCATGTAGCCGGACGGCGTCGGCCCTTCGCCGATCATCTTGGCGCCGCCGACGAGGAAGGGCTCGTTGCCGCCTTCCTCGGAGGTCCGCTGCCAGTACAGGTGGTACGGGTAGGAGTTGCCGCTGTCGACGGGGCGGCGCTTGGCGACGGCCGCGCGCAGCCGGGGCGGTACGTCCCCCATGGTGAAGGCCCCGGGGTCCGAGGCGACGGCGCAGCGGGAGCCGTCGGCGACCTCACCGGTGAGCAGCACCTCGTAGTTCTGCGTCGTACCGCTCATCTTCTCGGCGGCGTCGCGCAGTTGGCGGCAGTCGTAGCGACGCGGCAGGCTTCCGGCGTTGTCCTCCATGGACTTGCGGAAGTCGTTGAGGGCGGCGTTCTGGGTGCGGGTGAGGACGGCGTCCCTGTTGAGCCAGTACGCGATCCCCGAAGCGGAGACCGCGGCGGTCAGTGCCACCAGGGCGAAGACGACGACGAGCCTGAGCCGCAGGGTCGGCAGCACCCCGGCGAACCAGCCGCGCACCCGGTCATCGGGCTGGGGGTCCCCTTGCGTCCGGTCCTGCTGTGTCCTGTCCTCCTGCCCCCGGTTCCCGGGGTCTCTGCCCCGCTCCGGCGTCGGCTGCGCCGGGGCGGTCACTGCGGGGCGTCCAGCCTGTATCCGACGCCGCGGACGGTACGGATCAGCGTCGGCGACGACGGCACGTCCTCGACCTTGGCGCGAAGCCGCTGCACGCACGCGTCGACGAGGCGCGAGTCGCCGAGGTAGTCGTGCTCCCAGACCAGCCGCAGCAGTTGCTGCCGGGACAGGGCCTGACCCGGCCGCCTGCTCAGCTCCAGCAGCAACCTCAGCTCCGTGGGCGTCAGTTGGAGGTCCTCGCCGCTCTTCGTCACGGTCATCGCGGAGCGGTCGATGACCAGACTGCCGAACGTCGCCGCGTCGTTGGACTCGCGCTCGCCGCGCCTCATCACGGCCCGGATACGCGCGTCGAGCACCCTGCCCTGCACCGGCTTGACCACATAGTCGTCGGCTCCGGACTCCAGACCCACGACCACATCGATGTCGTCGCTCCTGGCCGTCAGCAGGATGATGGGCAACTGGTCGGTGCGCCGGATGCGACGGCACACCTCGAATCCGTCGATCCCCGGCAGCATCACGTCCAGCACGATCAGGTCCGGCCGCTGCTCACGCAGCAGTTTGAGGCCGTCCTCACCGGACGCGGCGGTCACCACTCGGTGACCCTGCCGGGTCAGGCCCATCTCAAGGGCCGTACGGACAGCGTCGTCGTCCTCGATCAGCAACAGGAAAGGCACGCCGGCCATTCTGTCCCATGCCCCCCTTTCACTTCGACACTACGGTCCTGCTCCCTGCCCGCCACGGCACACCGTCCGCGGTCCGTGCGGGGCGGGAGACCGCAGCTCAGGCGGCAGGACACGGCCACTCAAGTCCTTGTGACACCGCTGTGACAGTCGGGGGACCTGGCGATGAAATCGACCGTGCAATGTGTACGTCATCAGCGAGCGACCAGGTTTGCCCGAGGGGGGCGCAAGATGAACACACTGCACAAGGACAACGTCAGCGCAGTCATTCACACGCGCCTGCACACCCCGTCGGTTCCGGGAAACCCGACGAACAAGGTCGCCGAGAAGTCCGGGACGTTCGGACGTGGGTGCGTCCGTTCTGCCGGGCGTGCACGGCCGCCGCACATCACTGCGGTGGAGGGCCTTCGAGGGGAGGCCCGCAGCACGGGGGACGGTGAGTACAGGGAGGAGCCGGGAGCACGGCAAGAGGCCGCGTCGGAGGCGGAGTTCACCGCCTACGTACGCGAGCGCCGCGCCTCCCTGTACGCCACCGCCTACCACCTCACGGGAGACCGTTTCGAGGCGGAGGACCTGCTGCAGAGCGCGCTCTTCTCCACGTATCGCGCGTGGCACCGCATCAGCGACAAGGCGGCGCTCGGCGGATACCTGCGCCGCACCATGACGAACCTGCACATCAGCGCGTGGCGCCGCCGCAAGCTGAACGAATACCCGACGGAGGAGCTGCCGGAGACCGCCGGCGACCAGGACGCGATGCGCGGCACCGAACTGCGCACCGTGCTCTGGCAGGCGCTCGCCCGGCTCCCCGAACTGCAGCGCACCATGCTGGTGTTGCGCTACTACGAGGGGCGTACAGACCCGGAGATCGCGGACATACTGGGCATCAGTGTCGGCACGGTGAAGAGCAGCATCTGGCGTTCGCTGCGCCGCCTGCGTGACGACGAAGTGCTCAGCTTCGGCAGGGACCAGGAGGAGTCGTTCGGCGAACTGGTCGCCTGACCGCAAGGACCCGAGGCGGGTGAGAGCCGGGGGATGGGCCCTCGCCGACGCCTCGGACGAGGGGCTGGGGAGCCCCGAGGGGGGTGCACCGGGGGAACAGAGGGGGAAAACGGGGACCCGTCCGGGGGGACGGGACGAGAGAGCGGGTACGGGCAACCGGGGGGTCTGTCCGAACCCGCTCTCTCCCTTTCTGACCCTTCATGTGCCGCCTTGTGTGGGCTTGTCAGGTCTTGATCCCGCCTGAGTCCGTGTTGTGCCGTCCGACGGCGTCCCGGGGGCGTGCGTCGTCCGCGCGCACGGCGTGGGTCGGGCCGCGGCGTGCACGGCCCGCCCCGACAGGCCGCAGCCGCCGTCTCACATCCGGGTGCGGGTGGGGCGCGCCTCCCGCAGCTTCCTGATCCGCTCGGCTGCCTCGTCCCTCGCGCACGGATACGCGCCCAGTTCACGGTGCCGCGCCACGATCCCGCCCTCGGCCCGCAGCAGCCGCCAGCCGCGGCGCACCAGGAACAGCGCCGACTTGCGACCCTCCCGCAGGTCCCGGAGCAGCCGCCGCCGGAACGTCGTCGACGGGCGTCCGCGCAGGCAGATCGCGTCGGCGAGCAGGCCCAGTTCGCGGCAGCGGGCCACGATGTCCGCGGCGAAGATTCCCTCGGCGATGAAGAGCCGCGCGCCGTCCAGCGTGAGCGTCTCCTTGCCCACGCGGGCGCTCGACGCGATGTCGTAGAGGGGCACGGTCGTACGTCCCGTCGCGCACAGGTCGCACACGGCGGCGACGGCGGCGTCGGCGTCCCAGGAGGCGGGCGAGTCCCAGTCCACGCCTATCCCGTGCGGGAGTTGGGGCAGCGTGGGGTCGCCGGCCTCCTTGTAGAAGTCGTCGAGACGCATGACGGGCAGCCCGCTGCGCGCGGAGAGACGGGACTTCCCGGAGCCGGAGGGCCCGGTGAGCAGAATGACGCGGGGCGAGCGCGATATGTCACGGGGATCGGTCACGAGAGACCATTGTCGGCCATCCCGGCGCGCACCGTACAGGCCGGGACTTCAAGGCCGCTGCTTTCAGGGCAGCAAACGAGACTCACTTGTTCGGAATCCTCCCTTTGACCTCACCAGTTCGTGTTTGGCCGATATGGAGTCCTTACACCTGGTAGAGCCATCTGGTACGCACTGTTACGGGAGTCATGCGGCAATCAAGCACAACGGGGGGATTCATGGGCGCGACCAAGGTTGAAGTCGCCGAGCTGAACAAGGCGGTGGGTGAACTCGCGGAGATCCAGATGGAGTTCCGCAAGGCGGACGACAAGGCTGACGACGTCGTACGCCACGCCGGCACCAAGCTGCGCAAGGCGGGCGGCCGGCAGACCTCCGCGGCCCTCGGTGACTTCGCCAACCGGTGGAACGGCCAGGTCAAGCACTTGCACCAGCAGATGCAGTCCGTGGCCGAGAAGCTGAAGTCGTCCGCCGACAGGTACACCCTGCGCGAGATCGAAGAGAACGCCAAAAGGCGGAAGATCCAGGCGGACTTCGGCTGACGAAAGGGGGGCGCTGATGCTGACGTACGCGCAGGTCAACGAAGCCGATTTCTCCGGAATCCAGCAGGCCGCCCAGGCGTGGCGCCAGTTACGGGCCGCGTACGAGGGCCTCGGCGAGAGATACGAGAACCAGGTTCGGCGCCGTCTTCATCAGCGCTGGAAGGGCAAGACGGCTACCTCGGCCGGACACACCATCGTCCAGTGCAAGAGGCAGACTTCCGAGGCGGCCGGTGAGGCCGGGCGTATGTCGAAGCTGCTGGACGACAGCTCCCGACCCCGGTAGCACCGGGCAACGCCGGCGCGCGGCAGATCTCGCGCCGGCCTTCTTGCGGCACGCGGTGAAGGACTGCGACGAACCACCGTCGCTCCCCGAATCTGTGAAGGTGCGGTCGTAAGGGGATGGCCAGGCCCGGGGGTGCGGCCCCGGAGCGGGGAGACAACTCAGCCCACGCGGTCCAGGTGCATGACCACGATGATGACCTTCGATTGGAAGATCTCGTAGATGACGCGGTATCTGCCGATGTGAATGCGGCGGAGATACTGGGATCCCAGCTCGGTGCTGCCCGCCGGGCGCGGCTCGTGGGCGAGGAGATCGACGGCCTCGTATACCTGGGACAAACCGTCCGGGTCGTCCTTGAGGAACCGCGTTGCCGCACTGGCGGCTTCGGCCTCCCAGGTGACGCGGAGGTTCACTGGCCCAGTCCCAGGCGCCGACCCAACTCCTCGTGGGAGACGTACTCGTCGGTGCCTGCTGCGACCTTGGCCCGGTATCGGGCGATGGCCAGTTCGTCCTCGAGGTCCATCAGGTCCTGGGGGTTGATCAGTATGGCGGCTGTGTGCCCGTGGTCGGTGATCGCGATCCGGTCGTGGGAATGTGCCGCGCGGCGCACCAGCGTTCCGAACTGGGCCCGAGCCTCGGTCATGGGGTAGGAGGCGTCACTCATGCGCAGAAGTGTACACTTCTGCCTGGCGGCTCGTGTACCGACCAGTTGTCGGTACACGAGCCGGATGAAGATGCCGGTTCCCGGCCGGCGCGTCGCGACGCCCTCACACCCCGATCGGGTGCCAGACCGTCTTCGTCTCCAGGAAGGCGAGCAGCCGGGAGATGCCGGGGTCGGCGGACCAGTCGGCGCCATCGGTGCCCGCCTCGTCCGGGCGCAGCACCCGCTTGAGGTTCTCCGCGGCCGTCGTCTCCAGCTCCTTCGCCAGTTCGGCGTCCCCCGCGGCGCCCGCCAGGTCCAGGGCGTTGACGTCCTGGTGGGCGGCGAGCGTCGCCGCCACCTCGCGTGTGCGGCCGGAGAGGACATTGACCACGCCGCCCGGCACGTCCGAGGTGGCCAGCACCTCCGACAGCGACAGCGCGGGCAGCGGCGCCTTCTCCGACGGCACCACGACGGCGGTGTTGCCCGTGACGATGACGGGCGCGAGCACCGAGGCGAGGCCCAGGAAGGAGGACTCCTGAGGGGCCAGCACGGCGACGACACCGGTCGGTTCGGGAGTCGAGAGGTTGAAGAAGGGGCCGGCGACGGGGTTGGCGCCTCCCGCGACCTGCGTAATCTTGTCGGACCAGCCCGCGTACCAGACCCAGCGGTCGACGGCCGCGTCGACCTGTGCTGCGGCGGCCTGTCCCGACAGCCCTTCTGCCGCGGCGACTTCGGCCGCGAACTGCTCGCGCCGCCCCTCCAGCATCTCGGCGACGCGGTACAGGATCTGGCCCCGGTTGTAGGCCGTCGCGCCCGACCAGCCGCCGAATGCCTTCCGCGCGGCCGCGACGGCGTCGCGCGCGTCCTTGCGTGACGACTGCGGTGCGTTGGCCAGCCAGTTGCCCTCGGAGTCGGTCACCTCGTACACCCGTCCGCTCTCGCTGCGCGGGAACTTGCCGCCGACGAAGAGCTTGTAGGTCTTCATCACGTCGATCCGCGCCGGCCTGCGCAGCGAAGTCCGCGCCGCTGCCGGGGCCTTGGCACCCGGAGCCTTGGCACCGGCCGCCTTGCCGGACTTGGCCGACTTGGCTGCCTTCGCCGGCTTGCCCGCCCGGGCCGTGTCTGCTGCCCCGGCCGCCTTGGAGGGCCCGGCCTGCCCGGCCTGCTTCGAGTTGTCAGACATCGAGGTAAGCCTCCAGACCGTGACGCCCGCCTTCGCGGCCGAATCCGGACTCCTTGTAGCCGCCGAAGGGCGAGGTCGGATCGAACTTGTTGAACGTGTTGGCCCAGACGACGCCCGCCCGGAGCTTGTTCGCCATGGACAGGATGCGTGAGCCCTTCTCCGTCCAGATGCCCGCCGAGAGTCCGTACGGCGTGTTGTTGGCCTTCGCCACCGCCTCGTCGGGGGTGCGGAAGGTCAGTACGGACAGCACCGGCCCGAAGATCTCCTCGCGGGCGATCCGGTGGGCCTGGCTCACGCCGGTGAAGAGCGTCGGCGGGAACCAGTAGCCGTTGCCGGGCAACTCGCAGGGCGCGGACCAGCGTTCGGCGCCCTCGGCCTCACCCGAGTCGGCCAGCTCCTCGATCCGGGCGAGCTGCTCGGCGGAGTTGATGGCTCCCACGTCGGTGTTCTTGTCCATCGGATCGCCGACGCGGAGCGTGCTCAGCCGCCGCTTCAGCGACTCCAGCAGCTCGTCCTGGACTGATTCCTGCACCAGCAGCCGCGAGCCCGCGCAGCAGACCTGCCCCTGGTTGAAGTAGATGCCGTTGACGATGCCCTCGACCGCCTGGTCGATCGGGGCGTCGTCGAAGACGATGTTGGCGCCCTTGCCGCCCAGTTCGAGGGTGAGCTTCTTGCGCGTACCGGCGACGGTACGGGCGATCTGCTTGCCCACCGCGGTCGAACCGGTGAAGGCGACCTTGTCGATGCCGGGGTGCGCGACCAGTTCGGCGCCCGTCGAGCCGTCGCCCGTGACGATGTTGACGACGCCCTTGGGCAGGCCCGCCTGGCGGCACACGTCCGCGAAGAAGAGCGCCGAGAGCGGCGTCGTCTCCGCGGGCTTGAGCACCACGGTGTTGCCCGTGGCGAGGGCCGGTGCGATCTTCCAGGCCAGCATCAGCAGCGGGAAGTTCCACGGGATGACCTGCCCGGCGACGCCGAGCGGGCGCGGGTCGGTGCCGAATCCGGCGTGCGCGAGTTTGTCGGCCCAGCCCGCGTAGTAGAAGAAGTGCGCCGCGACCAGGGGAAGGTCGGCATCGCGCGTCTCCCGGATCGGCTTGCCGTTGTCGAGCGTCTCCAGGACGGCCAGCTCACGGGAGCGTTCCTGGAGGATGCGGGCGATGCGGAAGATGTACTTCGAGCGCTCGGTGCCCGGAAGTGAGGACCAGCCGGGGAAGGCCGCACGGGCGGCGCGCACCGCGGCGTCGACGTCCTCCCCGTCGGCCTGCGCGACCTCGGAGAGCACCTCCTCGGTGGCGGGGGAGACCGTCTTGAAAACCTTGCCGCCGCCCGCCTCGCGGAACTCGCCGTCGATGAACAGCCCGTAGGACGGGGCGATGTCGACGATCGCGCGGGACTCGGGCGCGGGTGCGTACTGGAAGATCTGCTCAGTCATCTCTGCCTCAGTCCACCGTCACGTAGTCGGGACCGGAGTAGCGGCCGGTGCTCAGCTTCTGGCGCTGCATCAGCAGGTCGTTCAGCAGGCTGGAGGCGCCGAAGCGGAACCAGTCGGGGTTCAGCCAGTCCGGCCCGGCCGTCTCGTTGACGACGACCAGGTAGCGGATGGCGTCCTTGGCGGTACGGATGCCGCCGGCCGGCTTCACGCCGATCTGCGTGCCGGTGGCGGCACGGAAGTCGCGCACGGCCTCCAGCATCAGCAGCGTGTTCGGGAGCGTGGCGTTCACGGCGACCTTGCCGGTCGAGGTCTTGATGAAGTCGGCGCCCGCGAGCATCGCCAGCCACGAGGCGCGGCGGATGTTGTCGTACGTCGAGAGCTCACCGTTCTCGAAGATCACCTTCAGGTGGGCGGGCTCCTGGCCCTGGGGCCGTGCGCATGCCTCCTTCACGGCCTGGATCTCCTCGAAGACCTTGCCGTAGGCGCCGGAGAGGAACGCGCCGCGGTCGATCACCATGTCGATCTCGTCGGCTCCGGCGGCGACCGCGTCACGGGTGTCGGCCAGCTTCACGGACAGGGCGGCGCGCCCCGAGGGGAAGGCGGTCGCGACGGAGGCGACCTTGATCCCGGCTCCGCCGCCCGCGGACAGGGCCCGCTTGGCGGTGGCCGCCATGTCGGAGTAGACGCAGATCGCCGCGACCTGGGGCGTGGTGCGGTCGCTCGGATCGGGGTTGGCGCCCTTGGCGCACAGGGACCGCACCTTGCCGGCGGTGTCGGCCCCTTCGAGGGTGGTCAGGTCGATCATCGAGATCGCGAGGTCGATGGCGTACGCCTTGGCCGTCGTCTTTATCGAACGTGTGCCGAGGGTCGCGGCGCGGGCTTCCAGCCCCACCGCGTCGACGCCTGGCAGCCCGTGCAGATAGCGGCGCAGCGAGGCGTCGGAGGCGGTCACGTCCGCGAGCGCGGACGCCGACGCGGAGGCTGTGGACGCTGTGGCTGTGGACGCAGAAGACATGGTCACCAGAGGAGCATATCTACACGCGTAGCTCTGCCGGTAGGGGCCATCTCGTACGGGATGAGCCAGATCGATGCCGAGCCGCAACGTCCCCCGTACGGGGGGTCCGGCAGAATCAGGCGTCATGACCAACGAGTCCCGACCCGAGAGCGACGGCGGATCCCGGACGCAGGAGGAGAAGTCCCCGCACGCGGCCGGCGACGGCACGCAGCCCGGCGCCACGACCGAATCGGAGGGCGCACCGCAGTCCGGCGGGGAGTCCGCCGCGGGCCCCGCCGGGCAGGCTGAGCCGCAGGTGTACGCCGACCGCTGCTACCGCTCGCCGGGCGCCCTGGCGGGCGGCGTCCTGCTGCTGCTTCTCGCGCTCTGGCTCGGTGCGGACGTTCTCGTCAACGGGGACGGCCGCACGCGGCTGATCGCCGCCTTCGGGCTCCTCTTCGCCGTCCCGCTCGTCGTCGCCTTCACGCTGCGCCCCGCCGTGTACGCCGGGCAGCAGCGGATGCGCGTGAGGAACCCCTTCCGCACCATCACGGTCCCCTGGGGCACGGTCGAGGGCCTGCGTGCGGGCTACTCCAACGAGGTCGTGGCAGGCGGCACCAAGTACCAGCTGTGGTCGATCCCGGTCTCGCTGCGGGCGCGCAAGCGTGCCGCCCGGCAGACCGAACGTGCCGAGCGCGCCGCTGCCAGCGGGGAGACGGCCAACGCCCTGGCGCGGCCCACCGGCCTGTTCGGGCTGGGCGGTGTACCCGGAGCGGACGACGGCGGCGAGAAGCGCGCCCCGTCGGACAAGGCGATCGACGATCTGCGGGCCCTGGCCGCCGACAACGGCGAGAAGCCCGCGGCGCAGGGCGAGGTCACCGTCCGCTGGGCATACGAGATCGCGGCCCCCGCCCTCGTCGGCGCCATCGCCCTCGCCGTCCTCTTCGCGGCGGGCTGAGACGGGTTCAGGAACCGGGCCGTTCGGGGGAATTCCCCGCGACGGCCCCGCGGAATTTCCACGGTGCAAGCGGGTCCTCGAAAATGTCCGCGTTCTGCTGCGAAGAGGAAGCGGCGGCGGTGCCTGGCGGCGTTTTTCTCATTCTTGTGCTACGGGCACCGGGGGCGTTCGTGTACCGGTCCGTGGGGAGCGCCGATGCACGGTGAACTGCCGTGAATCCGGCCTCCGCTTCCGTGAGTTGGCGCACGGGCGCCCTCGCGCTCACCAGGTACGACGCGCGCCCGCGAACCTGTCTCAATGCTCGCTCGTGCGGGTGAAATCCCATTTGCTGCCCTGCGCCCGGCGAACCGATTCTCTGAATGGCCGCACGGCAGAGCGGCCCACTCGGAGGCCAAATGCATATCGTCAGCAGAATCGAGTTCTCTTGTTTCATTGCCATTCGGTGGGGAATCTGAGCGCAGCCCTTCACCGGGCATTCGGCCAAGCCGGCCGAGCAACGAGAAAGCGAGAGACAGAAGTGAAGATCAGAAAATCTCTGGCAGTGCTGGGAGCGAGTGCCGCGCTGGCGCTCGGGTTCGGCGGAGTGATGGCGCCTTCTGCCCAAGCCCACGGCCCGGCCTCCATCTGGGACTACGCCACGTACACCCAGTCCGACCCGCAGACCGGCGTCACGCGCGCCGGTGGCGCTGTCGCGATGCGGGGTGGTGCCTCGGCGGCGGAGCCGGCTTCATCCAGCTCCCTGCACTGCTATAGCGCCTACGTCTCGGGGCGGGCCTCCGTGGTCTCGTGCTCGGGCATGCGCTGGCGCGCCTACGCCGACTGCTCGGACGGCCGGCGCTACGTCACGCCGACGGCGATGTCTGGTGCGCATCGGGCGGTCGTCTACTGCCCGCGCGGCACGAGCGCCCTCGACGGCGGTGCGTACGGCCGCTGACCCACGGCGCCGAGCCTGATCTCCGGCCCGCCGAGGGCTTCTTCGGAAGTCCTCGGCGGGCCTTCTGTCGTACGGGCGCGAGGACGGTTGCCGCGCCGTCGAGCGGGGAGACGCCGCGCGGGGCCACGTGCCCGCACGCAGGCCACGAACGTGCCGTCCGGCGGTCCGGCGGCCTGGCGGTCCGGCGTCATCACGGTCGACGACGCGGCACGTGCGGCCCGTACGGTCAACGGCAACCTTCCCTTGGCAGGGCAGGCGGAGCGCTGAACTCCCGGGCTGCGGACGGGCGTTCGCCCCGTGGGTGGTGCCGCGCCCATCGGGTCAGAATCGCGGCATCTCGGGGATCGCCTTCTCGGCGAGATCGATGAGCGCCTCGACCTTCGGCAGATCCGCCGTCAGCTCCTCCGCGGTCACCGACGGCGCCTCGGACGAGCGGTACTCGACCTCGTTGCGGCGCGTGCGCATGCGGTTGAAGGGCCGGAGGACGTTGCCGAGCGGTGGGTCGAGCTGCGCCCGTACGGCTTCGTAGACCGCCCTGTGGCCGCCCCGGCTGGTCGCGCGCAGCCCCTGGTTCTGCAGGACCGCCGCCAGGGCTCTGCGCGCGGCGTCGTACGCGAGGGTGTAGGCCCCCTCCGGGTCCGACCTCAGGAGTTCACGCGCGGACGCGACGTGGGTGCGGCTGCGGCGCAGTTCGGCCTCGGCCGCCTGCTGGGACGCGGGCACCCGCTCGATCTCGCCCCGGGTGATGAGCTTGTCCACGACCGGGCGCCCCTGGTTCCAGCGACTCATGGCGATGCCCCCTGCCCTTGATCCAGTTGGAGTTCGACCAGCGGCCGCTCGCGGACGCTGGTGAGGAACGGGTCGCTCGTGGGCGAATTCCACGACGACGCCGTGACGCGGTGGATGTTGACCTCGCGCTGAAGGTCGCGGCCCGCACGTTCGGCCGCGTCGAAGAGTTCGTCGGGGTCCGGGCTGCCGACCACCAAGACGTCCACGTCGGCGGGCTGCTGCCCCGGCTCGCCGAGGTAACGGGCCGCCCAGGAACCGTAGATGAACGCCCGCTCCACCCCGTCGATCTCGCGCAGGCTCTCGGTCAGCAGTGGCACGGGCCCGAACGACATCGCGATCAGCTCGGTCAGGGGGCGCACGAGCGGCGTATCGGAACGCACCGCCACCAGGCGCGTGCGGCCGACGTTCCTGGAGGTGAGGACCCCGGCCTCGGCGAGGCGGTTGACCTCCCGCATCACCGCGGTGTGCGACGCCCCGAGTTCACGGGCAAGCTCGGTCAGGCTGTACTCCCGCTCGGGGTGCAGGAGGACGAGGGCGAGCAGTTCTCCTTGCAGCCGTGAGCGCAGCAGCGGCAGGAGGGGCGGTGAAGTCTTCACTGGACGCACAATATCGTGCGCCCAGTGAAGACGACAAGCTCTCGGGGGTCTGGACCGGCAGCGCCCGGACCCGTGGGCTCGCGCCCCGGGGCCGTTCGCTCAGACGCCCGCCGCGGCTGCCAGGTCCGCCTTCAGCTCGGCCAGCACCGACTTCGCCGCCGTACGTGCCGCAGCCAGTGCCGCCTGGTCGCGGACGGCGACGACGACCTCCAGGTAGCACTTGAGCTTCGGCTCCGTACCGCTGGGACGCACCACCACGCGGGCCTTCTCCACGCCCGCATCCGGGTCGCCCGCCAGCTGGTACCGGAGCCCGTCCGTGGGCGGCAGCAGGTCGGCGCCCTCGCTCAGATCCTCCGCGGAGACGACGGCCAGGCCCGCGAGCGAGGCCGGCGGGGCCGCCCGCAGGCGCTCCATCGCCGAGGCGATGAGCGAGAGGTCCTCGACGCGCACCGATAGCTGGTCCGTCGCATGCAGCCCGTGCTCGACGGCAAGATCGTCCAGCAGATCCGTCAACGAGCGGTCCGCCTGCTTGAGTTCGGCTGCCAGTTCGGCGACGAGCAGCGCCGCCGTGATGCCGTCCTTGTCGAGTACGCCTTCGGGGTCGACGCAGTACCCCAGCGCCTCCTCGAAGGCGTAGCGCAGGCCGTCGACCCGTGCGAGCCACTTGAAGCCTGTGAGCGTCTCCTCGTACGGCAGATCCGCGGCACGTGCGATCCGCGAGACCAGGGAGGAGGACACGATCGACGTGGCGAACGTGCCCCGCGCCCTCTTGTGCACGAGGTGCGTGGCGAGCAGCGCACCGACGTCGTCGCCGCTCAGCATGCGCCAGCCGCCCTCGGCGGCGCGGTCCGGCACGGCGACGGCGCAGCGGTCGGCGTCCGGGTCGTTGGCGAGCACGAGGTCGACGGGACCGGACGTGGCCGCGGTTTCACGGGCCGTCTCGAAGGCGAGATCCATGGCCCCGGGCTCCTCCGGATTGGGGAAGGAGACGGTGGGGAAGTCCGGGTCGGGCTCCGCCTGCCGCCGCACCGGGACCGGCTCGGGGAATCCCGCCCGGCGGAAGGCGGCGAGCAGCGTGCTGGAGCCGACGCCGTGCAGCGCGGTGTGCACGGTCCGCACGTCCCGCGGCATGCCCTCCGTCAGCACAGAGCCCGTACGGGCCAGGTAGCTGTCGACGATGTCCTCGCCGAGCACGTCCCAACCCGACTCCGGGCGTGGGACACCGGCCAGCGGGCCGACCGCGTCGATCCTGGCGGCGATCGCGGCGTCGGCCGGCGGGACGATCTGCGAACCCCCACCCAGATAGACCTTGTAGCCGTTGTCGCGCGGCGGATTGTGGCTGGCGGTGACCATCACACCCGCGACGGCGCTCAGCCGGCGGATGGCGAACGCGAGCACGGGGGTGGGCAGCGGACGCGGCAGCAGGGCCGCCCGCAGACCGGCGCCGGTCATGACGGACGCCGTCTCGCGGGCGAAGTCGTAGCTCTTGTGGCGGGCGTCGTAGCCGATGACGACCAGCCCGTGGCGGTCCTGGCCGTCCTGGCCGCTCCGCGCGGGCGTCTGCTCGCGCACATACGCGGCGAGGCCGGCGGCGGCCCGGATCACGACGGAACGGTTCATCCGCATGGGTCCCGCGCCCAGCTCACCGCGGAGCCCCGCCGTACCGAACTGGAGGGTGCCCGAGAAGCGGGCGGCCAGTTCCGTGCCTCCCCTCTCACCGTCGGCCTCGATGAGCTTCGCCAGCTCCTCGCTGGTCTCCGGGTCGGGATCCTCGGCCTGCCAGGCCCGGGCGCGGGCGACCAGCTCCGTCACATCCTGCTGCACAGCTCTGCCTCTCTCTTCTGCGTCCCCGGGTGCGGCCCGCGGTGTGGAGGTTCCGGGCTGCCGTGACGGCGGCCCGCCCGCTCACATCCGGTTCAGCACCTGTGCCAGCAGCGAACCCATGCGGGCGGCCGACTCGCGGCCCGCCTGAAGCACTTCCTCGTGATTGAGGGGTTCACCCGTCATGCCTGCCGCGAGGTTGGTGACCAGCGAGATGCCGAGCACCTCCGCGCCCGCCTCCCGGGCGGCGATCGCTTCCAGCACGGTGGACATGCCGACAAGGTCCCCGCCGATCGCGCGGACCATGCCGATCTCGGCGGGGGTCTCGTAGTGAGGGCCGGGGAACTGGACGTAGACGCCCTCCGTCAGCGACGGATCGACCTCCTGGCAGAGCGTGCGGAGGCGGGGGGAGTACAGGTCGGTGAGGTCGATGAAGTTGGCACCGACGATGGGGGAGGTGGCTGTGAGGTTGATGTGATCCTTGATGAGCACGGGCTGGCCCGGCACCATGTCGCCGCGCAGACCGCCGCAGCCGTTCGTGAGCACGACGGTCTTGCAGCCCGCGGCAACCGCCGTACGCACGCCGTGCGTGACGGCGGCGACACCGCGCCCCTCGTAGAAGTGGGTGCGGCCGAGGAAGACCAGCACCCGCTTGTCGCCCAGCTCATGGGAGCGCACGGTGCCTGCGTGGCCCTCGACGGCCGGTGGGGGGAATCCGGGCAGCTCCGTCACCGGGAACTCGGACTCGGGGGCCCCGAGCGCGTCCGCGGCGGGAACCCATCCGGAGCCCATCACGAGGACGACGTCGTGGCTGTCCGTACCGGTCAACTCCCGAAGCCGCGCGGCGGCGGAATCGGCGGAACGGTACGGATCGTCGGCGGTGTTCGAGGCTGATTCGTTCACGCGATGAGCGTAGCGGTTTCGAGCCTACGCGCGTAGAGGGTCCCGGGGGTCGGTCCGGGGTCCGGGTGGCCCCTTGGGGTGGCCGGGTTCGCCATCGGTCCGTCTTGGGTGGCGGGGGCGTGCCGCTCCGGGGGGCATGTCCGGGCGGCATGATTTACGGCCGACCACTGGGAACCAGATCGCAAGGTGCGCATCGGCCACAAATCACGTTTAAGCCCGGCCCAAGCCCCCCTGCGCGCCCCGCCCCCTCCGCGTCGTTCAGCGACTCTCCCCCGGTGGGACCAGGAGATCCGTAGCCTCCCCTCCGGCCCGGGCCCGGCCAACGTCGTCATCGGCGAACCAGCCCCCATGGCAGACGAGTTGCACCATCGCGACTCGGCGAGCGGCTGGAGGAGGCCACCGGCTGGAAGCCGCGGTGGGCAGTCCGGCCCACCGGACGACGGCGTACCGGTACGAGAGGCGCAGCCGCGAGACGGCAGGAGGGTGTGGGTCGTGAAGGGGGATGGTTCCGGGGCCATTGGGGTCTCCCCAGCGAAGCGTGGGGAAGTGATTTGTGCCGACACAGAGCTCACGGAACTGGTTCCGTGGGTCGGCCGTAAATCATGCCGCCCCGGGGCCGCCCCCGGAACGGCCCGCACCCGCACCACCCACGAACCGACTGCGCACACCGGCAACCACCACGCACAAACCCGAGGCGCACGACCGACCGCGCCCCTAACAGGGCCGTTTGCGGATTTCCATCACGTAGTCGTGGGGTGCGCCCGCTGATTCCGCCGCGTCCGCGATGTCGCCCAGGTAGCGGGCCGAGGGCAGGCCGCCCTCGTAGCCGTTGAGGACGTAGCACCAGGCCGTCGTCTCGCCGTCCAGCGTGTGGACGCGGAGCTTCGTGCGCCGGTAGATGCCCATGCCGACGCCCTCCCACCGGTCCAGGGCCTCCTCGTCCATGGGCGCGATGTCGTACAGCGCCACGAAGACCTGCGCGACCGGCGCCTCGACGACGGTCGCCAGCGCACCCTCCCAGCCCATCTGCTCGCCGCCGAATGTCAGGCGCCAGTCGGTGACCCAGCCTGTGCCGCGCAGAGGTGAGTGCGGAGCTCGGCGCGACATCAGCCGCGCGTCGAGGTTCGCGGCGTAAGCGGCGTAGAGGGACATGACGACGAGGGTACGGGAGTCGGTCGTCGCGGCGGTGGTGGCTGGAGGGTGGCGCTGGTCTGCTCCGGCACATCGGAGTGCCCTGCCCGTGCGGGGGTGCGGCACGCACCCGCAAGCATGTGCGGGACAATGGAGCATGTGACTCGGATCGTGATCATTGGTGGCGGACCCGGCGGCTATGAAGCCGCCCTCGTGGCGGCGCAGCTCGGCGCCGAAGTGACCGTCGTGGACTGCGACGGTCTGGGAGGCGCGTCGGTACTGACCGACTGTGTGCCCTCCAAGACCCTCATCGCCACGGCCGAGGTCATGACGAACTTCGACTCCTCGTACGAGGAGCTCGGCATCCGCGTCGAGGACAGCACCCACGATCCGGACGACCCCGCCCGTGTCGTGGGCGTCGACCTCGGCAAGGTCAACCGCAGGGTGAAGCGGCTCGCGCTCGCGCAGTCGCACGACATCGTCGCCTCCGTGACGCGTGCGGGCGTGCGAGTGATGCGCGGCCTCGGCCGACTGGAGCCGTCGCGGGGGCCGGACGGTTCGCGCGAGGTCGTCGTCACGCCGACCGGTGACGCGGCCGGTGAGGCCGAGGAGCGGCTCGCCGCCGACGCCGTGCTGGTCGCGACCGGCGGGCACCCCCGTGAGATCCCGGACGCGCAGCCGGACGGCGAGCGGATCCTCAACTGGAAGCAGCTGTACGACCTGGAGGAGCTGCCCGAGGAGCTGATCGTGGTCGGCTCGGGCGTCACGGGCGCCGAATTCGCGGGCGCCTACCGGGCGTTGGGCTCGAACGTCACGCTCGTCTCGTCGCGGGACCGGGTGCTGCCCGGTGAGGACCCGGACGCGGCCGCCGTGCTGGAGGACGTCTTCCGGCGCCGCGGCATGAACGTGATGGCGCGTTCCCGCGCGGCCTCAGCGAGGCGCGTCGGCGACAAGGTCGAGGTGGAGCTGCAGGACGGCCGCACGATCACGGGAAGCCACTGCCTCGTCGCCGTCGGCGCGATCCCCAACACGGCCGACATGGGCCTGGAGGAGGCCGGGGTCCGGCTGAAGGACTCGGGCCACATCTGGACCGACAAGGTCTCCCGCACGTCCGCGCCGGGCGTCTACGCGGCGGGTGACTGCACCGGTGTCTTCGCGCTCGCGTCGGTCGCGGCGATGCAGGGCCGGATCGCGATGTACCACTTCCTCGGGGAGACGGTCACCCCGCTGAACCTGAAGGCGGTCTCGGCGAACGTCTTCACCGACCCCGAGATCGCCACCGTCGGCTACAGCCAGGCCGACGTGGACAGCGGCCGGATGGACGCCTGGTCCGTCAAGCTTCCGCTGCTGCGGAACCCGCGGGCGAAGATGCAGGGCATCCGGGACGGGTTCGTGAAGCTGTTCTGCCGACCGGGCACGGGCATCGTCGTGGGCGGTGTCGTCGTCGCGCCGCGTGCGAGCGAGCTGATCCACCCGCTGTCGGTCGCGGTCGACAACAACCTGACGGTGGGGCAGATCGCGAACTCCTTCACCGTGTACCCCTCGCTGACCGGCTCGATCGGCGAGGTCGCGCGGCAACTGCACACGCGGAAGACGGCCCAGGACGACTGAACCGGCTGGCAGGTTCGTCCAGTTGTGTCTATATCACGCGGCAAGTACAGCTACGGACAACTTCCAAAAATCGACGAAAACTGCTGAAAGCAGACGGTCGTTGGGGTTACTGTCAGTTCCGTGTTCGCTGCAGAACGTCGCCAATTGATCCTGGAAATGGTGCGCGCCAACGGAGCCGTGTCGCTCCGAGAGCTCGCCCGCGTCGTCCAGACCTCCGAAGTGACCGTGCGCCGTGACGTACGTGCTCTGGAGGCAGAAGGGCTGCTGGACCGCCGGCACGGCGGCGCCGTCCTGCCCGGTGGATTCACCCGTGAGACCGGATTCCCGCAGAAGTCCCACATGGCCACGGCGGAGAAGACGGCCATCGCCGATCTCGCCGCGGGCCTCGTCGAGGAGGGCGAGGCCATCGTCGTCGGCGCCGGGACGACCACGCAGGAGTTGGCCCGGAGACTGGCCCGCGTGCCGGGTCTGACCGTCGTGACCAACTCCCTGCTCGTGGCACAGGCGTTGGCCCACGCCAACCGCGTCGAGGTCGTGATGACGGGGGGCACGCTGCGCGGCTCGAACTACGCGCTGGTCGGCAGTGGCGCCGAACAGTCCCTCCAGGGGCTCCGTGTATCACGGGCCTTCCTCTCCGGCAGCGGGCTCACTGCCGAGCGAGGACTCTCCACGTCCAACATGCTCTCGGCGAGCGTGGACAGGGCGCTGGTGCAGGCCGCGGCGGAGGTCGTGGTCCTGGCCGATCACACGAAGCTCGGCACCGACACGATGTTCCAGACCGTCCCCACGGACGTGATGACGCGCCTGGTGACGGACAAGCCGCCGCCCCAGGACGACCGCGCCGGCACCGAGTTGCAGGCGCTGGCCGACCAGGGCGTGCAGATCACCGTCGCCGGCATGACCCCGGCAGGTGCCGCCGAGGCGCCGGGCCCCGTGCAGGGCTCGGGCGGACGCGGCTCCGGGGGCGAGAAGGGGCAGGGTCGCCGGGACGTGCCGATGCCGGGCCAGCGGCGCAACATCCCGCCGGGCGGCGGCGGTTCCCAGCCGTCGCAGCTGCGCAGTGCGCCCGCGCTGCCCGAGCAGTCGCCCGTCGGGAACCGGGTGGCGGACCTGGCCCCCAGGCGGCGCTGAGGGGCTCCTGGACACGGATGCGCCCGCCGTCCCTCAACAGGGACGGCGGGCGCATCCGTTCGGGCTCAGCACGGGCCCGGTGCTGAGCCCGTACGACGCTCAGCCGTACGGTCCGCGGCCTCTGCCCTTCAGTCCTTGATCTCGCAGATGACGGTGCCCGCCGAGAGCGAGCCGCCGATCTCCGCGTGCAGGTCCTTGATGGTGCCGGAGCGGTGCGCGTTGAGGGGCTGTTCCATCTTCATCGCCTCCAGCACGACGACGAGTTCGCCTTCCTCGACGTGCTGTCCCTCCTCCACCGCGACCTTGACGATCGTGCCCTGCATCGGGGAGGCGAGCGCGTCACCGGAGGCGGCGCTGCCGGCCTTCTTGGACGCCTTGCGCTTGGGCTTCTTGCTGCCGCCGCCGGCCGGTGCCGCCGTCACGCCCAGCGAGGAGGGCAGTGAGACCTCCAGCCGCTTGCCGCCGACCTCGACGACGACGGTCTCGCGGGTGCCCTCGTCCTCCTCGGCGTCCGTGCCCGGAGCGGTGAACGGCTTGATCTCGTTGACGAACTCCGTCTCGATCCACCGGGTGTGGACGTCGAAGGGGGTGCCCGAGCGGCCGTTGACCTCCGGCGCGAAGGCCGGGTCCCGCACCACGACGCGGTGGAAGGGCAGCGCGGTGGCCATGCCCTCGACGGTGAACTCCTCCAGCGCGCGTGCGGCCCGCTCAAGGGCCTGCTGCCGCGTGGCTCCGGTGACGATGAGCTTGGCCAGCAGCGAGTCCCAGGCCGGGCCGATGACGCTGCCGGACTCGACACCCGCGTCCAGCCGCACGCCGGGGCCGCCGGGCGCATCGAAGGTGGTCACGGTGCCGGGCGCGGGAAGGAAGTTGCGGCCCGGGTCCTCGCCGTTGATGCGGAACTCGAAGGAGTGACCGCGCAGTTGCGGGTCGTGGTAGTCCAGCGTCTCGCCGTCGGCGATGCGGAACATCTCGCGCACCAGGTCGATGCCGGTGACCTCCTCGGTCACCGGGTGCTCCACCTGCAGACGGGTGTTGACCTCGAGGAAGGAGATCGTGCCGTCCTGGCCGACGAGGAACTCACAGGTGCCGGCGCCGGAGTAGCCCGCCTCCTTCAGGATGGCCTTCGACGCGCGGTACAGCTCCGCGTTCTGCTGGTCGGTGAGGAAGGGCGCGGGCGCCTCCTCGACCAGCTTCTGGTGGCGCCGCTGCAGAGAGCAGTCACGCGTGGAGACCACCACGACGTTGCCGTGCTTGTCGGCCAGGCACTGCGTCTCCACGTGCCGCGGACGGTCCAGATAGCGCTCGACGAAGCACTCGCCGCGTCCGAACGCGGCCACCGCCTCGCGCACCGCCGACTCGTAGAGCTCCTCGACCTCGTCCAGGGAGCGCGCGACCTTCAGGCCGCGGCCGCCGCCGCCGAACGCCGCCTTGATGGCGATGGGCAGCCCGTTCTCCTCGGCGAAGGCCACGACCTCCGCCGCACCCGAGACGGGGTCCTTCGTGCCGGCGACCAGCGGCGCACCGGCACGTTCCGCGATGTGCCTCGCTGCGACCTTGTCGCCGAGGGAGCGGATCGCGTCCGGCGGCGGGCCGATCCAGGTCAGGTTCGCGTCGAGCACGGCCTGTGCGAAGTCGGCGTTCTCGGAGAGGAATCCGTAGCCGGGGTGCACCGCGTCGGCACCCGAATCGGCCGCGGCCTTCAGGACCTTGTCCATGTCCAGGTAGCTGGCAGCCGGAGTGTCACCGCCCAGTGCGAACGCCTCGTCGGCAACCCGGACGTGCAACGCGTCCCGGTCCGGCTCGGCATAGACGGCGACGCTGGCGATCCCCGCGTCCCGGCAGGCACGGGCGACACGAACAGCGATTTCGCCGCGGTTGGCGATGAGCACCTTGCGCACGATGACTCCCTACTTGGCGCTGCGCCGCAAGTGGATTTGATGTGGTGAGTGGTGCGAGTTTAGGTACTGACCACACCACTGGCCGAGTCGCCCACAGGCGTGAGCTTTCCCACACGGACTGTGACGTGCGGCCGTCACCGCCCTCGGTGTTTCCCGTCATCCCAAGGTACGCCGGGTTTCCGGTGAAGCTCGGGGATCTTCTGATGTGGTCAAGGTCTCCGCGAGGCCCCCGGTGAACGAGGGCCTCGTCTTTGTGGGGTTCCTATGAATCGCGGAGGGAAACTTTGCTTCGCGCCGGGCCTCTTGCCCGCCGTGATACCCGTAAGTAGCGTTCACGGTGCCCTGGTGGCGTACTCCAGGTAACGAAGAACATCGGGCCATGGCCGATGAAAAGCGGAAGTAGGTGGGCGAGGTGGGGCTCCGACGATCGGTGGCCGCGGCCGCGGCGCTGATACTGGTGGTCGAGGCGGTCGGCATCGTTCTGCTGAACATATTTCTCGGCATGGTCGTGGACGAGCAGCAGATGTCCATGGCGGGGCTCGAACCACGCTCGATGTCACTGTCCGCCGTGGTCGCGGGCGCGCTCTTCGGTGCCTATCTGCTGCTGTGCGCGCTGGTGTTGGCCCGTACGGCGATCCGCGACAGGGCGCCCGTGGGGCTGCTGCGCATCGTGCTCATCAGCGCCGCGGTGGTGCACGGATTCCTGGGCGCGGCGTCCGTGGGGCTGGTCGGCTGGGTCGCGTTCCTGTTCATGATGGTGGTGCTGGGGCTGATCGTCTGGTCCCTGCTGTCCTACGGCGTCGAGGAGACGGCCGCGGAAGGGACCGAGGAGACCTCCCCGGACAACTCGCCGCCCTCGTCGGCCGGTCCGCATCCGGAGCCCTCGGCACCGTAGAGGCGGAACACGGGCTCGGCGACCGGGCCCGGCCGGTGCTCCGCCCCTGAGCGGGCGCCCCGTTGCCCTCAGGACCACAAGTCCGTGATGCCGACGCCCATTTGCGCGAGGAGATCGCGCAGCAGCGGCAGCGAGAGCCCGATCACCGTTCCGTGGTCCCCCTCGATGCCCTTGATGAACGGCGCCGAGCGGCCATCGAGCGTGAACGCGCCCGCGACGTGCACGGGTTCGCCCGTCGCCACGTAGGCGGCGATCTCCTCGTCGGTGGGCTCGCCGAAGTGCACGGTCGTGGAGGCCGTCGCCGAAGTGCCCGTGCTGTCACGGCTGTCGAGGACGCAGTGCCCGGTCTGCAGCACGCCTGAGCGCCCGCGCATCGCCTTCCAGCGCGCCGTCGCCTCCTCCGCGTCGGCGGGCTTGCCCAGCGGCTCACCGTCCAGCTCCAGCACGGAGTCGCAGCCGATCACGAGCGCGTCGGCGGCCTCCGGGAGTGCCGCGACGGCCTGCGCCTTCGCCTCCGCGAGCACCCGCGCCAGTTCGCCGGGCGTCGGCGCGGACAACCCGTCCTCGTCCACGCCGCTGACGATCACGTCCGGCGAGAATCCCGCCTGCCGCAGCAGGCTCAGCCGGGCCGGGGACGCGGAGGCGAGGACGAGCCGGCGCACCGGCTGCCGGGGCTGCGGCTGCTGCGAGGAAGAAGCGGAAGAAGAGGCCATGGGCGCAATCGTAGAGACCCGGCAGGGGCCGCCCGCCGGGCAGTCCCTAGGCGTCCGGCCTGACGTTGGCCAGCACGACGGAGGCGATCACGACGACGGGCAGCAACCAGTAAAGGCGCCGCAGCATCGCCAGCGTCGCGCGCATCTCCTTCGGAGGCTCGTCGCGGGGGTCGGACCACAGCATGAATTCCATGCTGCGGCGGACGCCGTTGCCGCGCCTGAGTACGCGTACTCATTCCCGCCCGTTCACGCTCCGCGCCCGGAGCGGATCCGGTCCGGGCGCGGAGCGGTGTCCAGGTCGGTTCAGGCGGGCCAGAACGCCGTTCGCCACGCCTTCGGGCCCGGGTGAGGGACACGGCGCGGGACCGTACGGGCTGGGTCCGACCACTCGTCGGCGGTCCGGGAATCCGGCGCCTGCGGGGCCACCGCGGCCGCCCGCGCCCTGACCACCGCGAGCGCGGCGGCCAGCTCCTCAGGGGTCGGATTGCCCCGCACCACCTTGATCGGCGGGAACGGCGGGTTCTCCCCCTGCTCCTCTGTCGTCGGGTCGAGCATGGCGAACGGCCTCCTCACAGCGGGATGTTGCCGTGCTTCTTCGGGGGCAGCTGCTCGCGCTTCGAACGGAGCGTGCGCAGACCGCGGGTGATGTGACGGCGGGTCTCGGACGGCATGATCACAGCGTCCACATACCCGCGTTCGGCCGCGGCATACGGATTCAGCAGCGCGTCCTCGTACTCCTGCGTCAACTCAGCCCGCAGTCCCTCCCGTTCCTCGTCGTTCTCCACGCCGGCGAGCCGCTTGCGGTAGAGGATGTTGACCGCGCCCTGAGCGCCCATGACGGCGATCTGCGCCGTGGGCCATGCGAAGTTGAGGTCGGCGCCGAGGTGCTTGGAGCCCATGACGTCGTACGCGCCGCCGAAGGCCTTCCGCGTGATCACGGTGACCAGCGGCACCGTCGCCTCCGCGTAGGCGTAGATGAGCTTGGCGCCGCGCCGGATGATGCCGTCGTACTCCTGGTCCGTGCCCGGCAGGAAGCCAGGGACGTCGACGAAGGTGAGGACGGGCACGTTGTACGCGTCGCAGGTGCGCACGAAGCGTGCCGCCTTCTCGCTGGCGTCGATGTTGAGGCAACCGGCGAACTGCATCGGCTGGTTGGCCACCACACCCACGGACTGGCCCTCGATCCGTCCGAACCCGGTGATGATGTTCGGGGCGAACAGCGCCTGCGTCTCCAGGAATTCACCGTCGTCGAGGACGTGCTCGATCGCGGAGTGCATGTCGTAGGGCTGGTTCGCGGAGTCCGGGATGAGCGTGTCCAGCTCGCGGTCCTCGTCGGAGGTCTCGAGGTCCGCGTCCTCGGGGAAGACCGGGGGCTCGGAGAGGTTGTTCGACGGCAGGTAGGACAGCAGCGCCTTGACGTACTCGATGGCGTCCTTCTCGTCGCCCGACATGTGGTGCGCGACGCCGGACGTGGCGTTGTGCGTGCGGGCGCCGCCCAGTTCCTCGAAGCCCACGTCCTCGCCGGTGACCGTCTTGATGACGTCGGGCCCGGTGATGAACATGTGCGAGGTCTGATCCACCATCACCGTGAAGTCGGTGATCGCGGGGGAGTAGACGGCGCCGCCGGCGCACGGGCCGACGATGAGGCTGATCTGCGGGACGACGCCGGAGGCGTGCACGTTCCTGCGGAAGATCTCCGCGAACAGGCCGAGCGCCACGACCCCTTCCTGGATGCGGGCGCCGCCACCGTCGTTGATCCCGATGATCGGACAGCCGTTCTTCAGGGCGAAGTCCATGACCTTGACGATCTTCTCCCCGTACACCTCGCCCAGCGACCCGCCGAAGATCGTGAAGTCCTGCGAATAGACGCAGACGGGACGGCCGTCGACCGTGCCGTAGCCGGTGACGACACCGTCGCCGTACGGACGGTTCTTCTCCAGGCCGAAGTTGGTGGAGCGGTGACGGGCGAACTCGTCCAGCTCCGTGAAGCTGCCCTCGTCGAGCAGCAGATCGACGCGCTCACGCGCGGTCAGTTTCCCCTTGGCGTGCTGTTTCTCCACCGCGCGCTGCGAACCCGCGTGCGTCGCCTCCGCAGCGCGGCGTTCGAAATCCGCGATCTTGCCCGCGGTCGTGTGGATGTCTGGGCTCTCCTGCTCGGACATCTGCGTGCGGCTCCTACTCGTCAGCGTGCGGCTACCGGTTCGTAGGCTATCCGCGAAGAAGCCGTTCGTCGGTGCGGCGTTGGCCACACTCTTCACCTGCACCGGTACGGCTCCGGCCGAGCGGGCGGCGGCACGGGACGCGGGCCTACGCTGACGCCATGACGCCGAACCCCTCCGGAGACCCGGGCCGCTGGTCCGACCTCAGCCGCCCTCCGCTCAACGCGGCCGCGCTGCGCCGTGCGCTGACCGGAGCGGACAGCATCTGGACGTCGCTGGAAGTCGTCGAGCGCACCGGCTCGACCAACACCGACCTGGCCGCGCGTGCACGCGACGGGAGCGCGCACGAGGGAGCCGTCCTCGTCGCCGAGGAGCAGACGGCGGGCCGGGGCCGGCTGGAGCGGGAGTGGAGCGCGCCGCCGCGCTCCGGCATCTTCGTCTCGATGCTGATCGTGCCGCCGGTCCCGCAGGAGCGCTGGGGGTGGGTGCCGCTCCTCGCCGGGGTGGCGACCGCGAGCGCGCTGGCCCGCACGGCGGGCATCGACACCAAGCTGAAGTGGCCCAACGACGTCCTCGTGGACATCGGGGGCGAGGAGCGCAAGACCGGCGGCATCCTGGCGGAGCGCACCGACGTGACCGCGGAGCAGGGGAGCGGTGAGGAGGGGAACGGCGAGGAGAAGCGATCCGGCGGCGCCGGGATCGTCCTCGGCATCGGCCTCAACGTCTCGCTACACGAACCGGAGCTGCCCGTACCCTCCGCCGGCTCGCTCGTCCTCGCCGGGGCACAGGCCGCCGACCGCGACCCGCTGCTGCGTGCGGTGCTGCGCTCCGTCGAGGACTGGTACGGGCGCTGGGCCGCCGCCGACGGCGACCCCGTCGCCTCCGGCCTGCTGGAGGCCTACGCCGCCGGATGCGCGACGCTCGGCCGCCATGTGCGGGCGGAGCTGCCCGGCGGCGGGGAGCTCGTCGGCGAGGCCGTGGCCGTCGACAGCGACGGACGGCTCGTCATCGGTACCGAGGAGGGCGTGCAGCGGCCCGTCGCGGCGGGCGACATCGTGCATCTGCGCGGTGACGGCGGCCACGGGAGCGACGGCGGCGCGGAGGCCTGACCTCCGGGCGTTCCCGGCGCCCCGCAGGCACCCCCACAGGCGCGGGTCGCACAGGGTAGATGTTCCGCCGAGCCGGTGGTCCGCTTCTGATGGTCCGTTCGCAGAGGGGCCTGTTCAGCGCGCTGCTGCCGTATTGTTGGCACGCGGCGGAGGGGACACGGATGTGAGGCGTCCCGGTGATCCCCGGAAGATCTCAGCAAGAGAACGGAAGGGCAGTGCGCAGGGACGACCGGACCTGGCAAGGGGCGGACAGTGGCCGAGAATGAACCGGACATTCCCGCGCGTACGTCCGGGTCGCAGTCGGCGCCGGAGCCGGGGAGCGGGCAGGGGGTCGCAGGACCGGGCCGCGCCGCACGGACCGGCGGCTCCGACGGCAACGGCGAGGCGCCGTTCGAATTCCCCGCGACCTCTGGCGGCGCGGACGCACAGCACGGGCCGGACGCCGGCGACGGCACGGATCCCGAGGCCCCCTTCGAGGACGACGAGGACGACCCCAGCGCCACACGCATCGAACAGCTGATCCTCGGCTCGAAGCGGCAGTACACCCCCTTCCAGGCGGCCCGGGCGGCCGGTGTCTCCATGGAGCTCGCCTCCCGTTTCTGGCGTGCGATGGGCTTCGCCGACGTCGGCCAGGCCAAGGCCCTCACCGAGGCGGACGTGCTGGCGCTGCGGCGGCTCGCGGGCCTCGTCGAGGCGGGGCTGCTCAGCGAGCCGATGGCGGTGCAGGTCGCCCGCTCGACCGGGCAGACCACGTCGCGGCTGGCCGACTGGCAGATCGACTCCTTCCTGATGGGGCTCACGGAGCCGCCCGAGCCCGGCATGACGCGCAACGAGGTCACCTATCCGCTGGTCCAGCTGCTCCTGCCCGAGCTGGAGGAGTTCCTGGTCTACGTGTGGCGGCGCCAGCTCGCCGCGGCCACCGGCCGGGTCGTACAGGCCCTGGACGACGAGGACACCATCGACCGGCGGCAGGCGATCGCCTTCGCCGACCTGGTGGGCTTCACGCGCCTGACGCGCCGTCTGGAGGACGACGAACTCGGCGAGCTGGTCGAGGCGTTCGAGACGACGTCCGCCGATCTGGTCGCCGCGAACGGGGGCAGACTCATCAAGGCCCTCGGCGACGAGATCCTCTACGTGGCCGAGGACGCGGGCACCGCCGCGGAGATCGGCCTGCGGCTCATCGAGACCATGGCGAACGACGCGACGATGCCCGA
This sequence comes from Streptomyces bathyalis, assembly GCF_015910445.1. NCBI lineage: Bacteria > Bacillati > Actinomycetota > Actinomycetes > Kitasatosporales > Streptomycetaceae > Streptomyces > Streptomyces bathyalis. The sequence continues at coordinate 2,597,742 of NZ_CP048882.1, read as the reverse complement.
GCTGCGCGTGGGCATCGCATTCGGCACGATGACCACGCGCATGGGCGATGTCTTCGGCAACACGGTCAATCTCGCGAGCAGGCTGACGTCGATAGCGCCGAAGGACAGGGTCCTCGTGGACGGCGACTTCCGCGCGGAACTGGTCGCCTCGGGAGACGCACCGGAGTCGGAGAAGGAGACCGAGGACCTCTCGGACTACCGCTACGCGCTGCAGCCGCTGTACCAGCGGCCGGTTCGCGGCCTCGGAGTCGTCGAGCCCTGGATGCTCAACCGCCGCTGAGGAGTGCTCACTTCGGGGCGGGCTCATCGTCTTGTGTACCGGCCGCCGGGATGCGGACCGTAGTCTGATGCGCGTCGATCCTGAGCGCGTGTCAACCACGGAGGGCCGCATGAGCACGGTGAGCGAAGAGCGTTACGGCGAGTGGATCGTGGTCCGCAGGGACACCGGAACCCACGTCGCCGAGCTCGTACTGGACCGGCCGAAGGCCATGAACGCCGTCTCCGCCGGGCTCGCCGCCGATCTGGTCGAGGCGTGCACCGCTCTCGGCGGGGACCGGACCATGCGTGCCACGGTGCTCAGCTCCAGCAACGACCGCGCGTTCTGCGTCGGCGCGGACCTCAAGGAGCGCAATGCCCTGAGCGACGCCGACCTCAGCCGCCACCGGCCGACGGCCCGCGCCGCCTACACCGGGGTGCTGGATCTGCCGATGCCGACGATCGCCGCCGTGCACGGGTTCGCACTCGGCGGGGGCTTCGAGCTGGCGCTCTCCTGCGACGTGATCGTCGCCGACACCACCGCCGTCGTGGGGCTGCCAGAGGTGTCCGTCGGCGTCATCCCGGGCGGTGGCGGCACGCAGCTGCTGCCCCGCAGGGTCGGCGCGGCCCGCGCCGCCGAGCTGATCTTCTCCGCGCGCCGGGTCGAGGCGGCCGAGGCTCGCGAGATCGGCCTCGTCGACGAGCTCGTCGAGGCGGCGGAGGACCGTGCCGAGGCACTCGCGCTGGCCGGTCGCATCGCCGGGAACTCGCCGGTGGGTCTGCGGGCCGCGAAGCGTGCGCTGCGTACGGGCTGGGGGCTGGACCTGTGGGCCGGGCTGGAGATCGAGGACGCCGCCTGGCGCACCGTCGCCTTCTCCGGTGACCGCACCGAGGGCGTCGCTGCCTTCAACGAGAAGCGGAAGCCGCAGTGGCCCGGGGAGTGAGGCGCTGACGGCCGGCCGCCGGGGAGCCGCCCACGTCCGCGTTTCGCGCGGGAGTAACCCGTACGGCAGGTCCGCGCGCGGGCTTCTCGTGCACGCCCGTACGGCTGTGCCGGCGCGGCAGGGACGGCCGTAGGGGCTGCCGCAGTGGCGCTGCCGGCCCGAGAGGATTGTCCGGACTCGTCCTAGCCTGAGTCTCATGGGAGAGGACGAACGGCTGCGGGCTGTCGTCGAGCTGGCGCAGGCCATGGCAGGGGCACAGCGCTTCTGCGAGGCGCACCCCCGCCACTCGACGCGCCGCGAGGTCGCGCACGCCGCGGCCCTGCGGGCGTGCGCCGCGATGGACGCCGCCTTCGCCGCCCTCTCCGCCTGGGACCGCGCACGCGGACGGCTGGACGTACTGGTCAACGTGGGCGAACTCGCCCCGGGGGAGAGCGAGTTCCCCGACGACGAGTCCTACCCGGTGCACGACTTCCCCGAGATCACCGAGCCGCTTCCGGAACGGTGGACGGCGGAGGGCGACGAGGAGCCCCTCGCCTGGATCACGACCGCCCAGGGGGAGGGTCACGACGGCGACGGCCCTCCCGGTGCGGCCCCCCGCCACGCACGCGTGGCCGCCCTGCGCCGCCGTGGCCGCGGCTGCTGTGTCGTGGCGCCGATAGTGCTGCGCGGGCGCGCCTGGGGCGAGCTGTATGTGGCCCGCCGTCAGGGGGCGCCGGTCTTCGGCCGTTCCGACGCGCAGTTCGCGGCCATACTGGCCGAGATCATCGCCGCCGGGATCGCGCAGAACGAGCAGCTGGAAGAGGTGCGTCGGCTCGCGTTCACCGACCAGCTGACGGGCCTGGCCAACCGCCGGGCCATCGAGGGCAAGCTGGATGACGGTCTGGAGCGGCACCGCGAGGACGGCACCGTGGTGAGCCTCGTCGTCTGCGACGTCAACGGCCTCAAGCGCGTCAACGACGAGCTCGGCCACGCCGCCGGGGACCGCCTGCTGGAGCGGTTCGGGATGGTGCTGTCGATGTCCGGGGCGAAGCTTCCGGGTGCGCTGGCGGCGCGCCTGGGCGGCGACGAGTTCTGCCTGCTGACGGTGGGCCCGCCCGCGGACCAGGTCGTACGTGCCGCGGAGGAGGTCTGCCGCAACGCTCTCGGGCTGAGGGGCGGCGAAGGAGTCTCCTGCGGCGTCGCGTCCACAGGGCACCGGATAGGCCCGATACGTTCGGCGGCCCGTCTCTTCCGGTTGGCCGACGCCGCGCAGTACAGGGCGAAGGCGGCGCGAGCGCTCGAACCGGTTGTCGCGGGTCGCCAGGGCGGCATCGAGGATCCCGTGGTGCGTCTCGCCGACGCCTCTGAGGCCGAGGAGGCCTCGCCGGCACCGGCGGTCGGCGACCGCCGCCACTTCCGGGGCCACACTCCGAAGCCGGACGAGGCCGGGGTCGCGGAGCCCGGGCCGAACGACCAGCACGATCCGCCGGACCCTCGAGGCCGGCAGGACCGGAACGCACAGGGCGGGGCAACGGAGGGCGGGGAGCATCGGCGTCGGGGGCCGCAGGACCGGGGGACGGACCGCACGGACCCGGCGAACCCTTCGGGCCCTCCGGAGTCGCCGGAGCTGCACATACGCCCCGGACGCCCCGACGGCTCCGCCCACGAGCACGGCAACCCGGGCGGCACCCGCGGGCCGGAGCGGCACGGACCGCGTGTCCGGAGCCCCGAGCTGTGAGCCGCTGACATCAGGCATCGGTGTCCGTCCGCCGCGTGGTCTCCCGCACTGCCTCCGGCCCAGCGCACACGCGCCTCGGCGGTCCTCCTGCGGCGCCTGGCCCCCACGGTGAAAAGTCGCCGGGGAAGGCCTCGCACCCTCCCGCGTCCCGTCCGTGCGGACCCCGGCCGTGACAGGAATCGATTCACTCTTTAGGGTGCCTGAATATGAGTATGCACACCGTGGTGCTGGGCGACTCCGGCACGAGCCCCGAAGACGTCATCGCCGTCGCCCGGGACGGCGCCCGTGTGGAGCTGTCGGCGCAGGCTGTGGCGGCACTCGACGCCTCCCGGCGTCATATCGAGGAACTGGCCGCCAAGCCCGAGCCCGTCTACGGCGTCTCCACCGGCTTCGGAGCCCTCGCCGTCCGGCACATCAGCCCCGGCCTCCGCGCCGAGCTGCAGCGCAACATCGTGCGCTCGCACGCCGCCGGCATGGGCCCGCACGTGGAGCGTGAGGTCGTGCGCGCGCTGATGTTCCTGCGCCTGAAGACCCTCGCCTCGGGCCGTACGGGCGTACGGTCCGAGGTCGCGCGGTCCATCGCGGCACTGCTCAACGCCGGCATCACCCCCGTCGTGCACGAGTACGGCTCCCTCGGCTGCTCCGGCGATCTCGCGCCGCTCTCCCACTGTGCGCTGACCCTCATGGGCGAGGGCGAGGCAGAGGGTCCCGACGGAACCGTGGAGCCCGCCGCGGAACTCCTCGCCGCCCACGGCATCACGCCCGTGGAACTGCGCGAGAAGGAGGGGCTCGCCCTCCTCAACGGCACGGACGGCATGCTCGGCATGCTCCTGCTCGCCTGCGCGGACCTGGCCCGCCTCTTCACCTCCGCCGACATCACCGCCGCGCTCACGCTGGAGGCGCTGCTCGGCACCGACAAGGTCCTCGCGCCCGAGCTGCACGCCATCCGCCCGCACCCGGGGCAGGCCGCCTCGGCCGCCAACATGCTGAAGGTGCTTGCCGGTTCGGGTCTGACGGGACACCACCAGGACGACGCTCCGCGCGTCCAGGACGCCTACTCGGTGCGCTGCGCCCCGCAGGTCGCGGGCGCCGGACGTGACACGCTCGCTCATGCCCTCACGGTCGCCCGGCGCGAACTCGCCTCAGCCGTCGACAATCCGGTGGTGCTGCCCGACGGTCGCGTGGAGTCCAATGGCAACTTCCACGGGGCGCCCGTCGCGTACGTGCTCGACTTCCTCGCCGTGGCCGCCGCGGACCTTGCCTCGATCGCGGAACGCCGGACCGACCGCCTCCTGGACAAGAACCGCTCCCACGGCCTGCCGCCGTTCCTGGCCCACGACGCCGGCGTCGACTCCGGCCTGATGATCGCCCAGTACACGCAGGCCGCCCTGGTCAGCGAGATGAAGCGGCTGGCCGTCCCGTCCTCCGCCGACTCGATCCCTTCCTCGGCGATGCAGGAGGACCACGTGTCGATGGGCTGGTCCGCGGCGCGGAAGCTGCGCAACGCGGTCGACGCCCTGACCCGTGTGGTCGCCGTCGAGCTGTATGCCGCGGCACGCGCCGTCGAACTGCGCGCCGTGGGCGGGCGGTTGACGCCGGGCGCGGCGTCCCGCGCGATCGTGGACGCCCTGCGCGAGGCAGGCGTGGACGGGCCGGGACCCGACCGGTTCCTCTCCCCGGACCTGGCGGTGGCCGAGCGGTTCGTCGGGACGGGAGCGCTCGTCAGGGCGGCCGAGTCGGTGACGGGCGAACTCGCCTGAGGCCCGGATCGGAGTCCCGCGAGACCTGATCCGGTTCCTCAAGGGCATGTGGCCCGTACACAGCAGTGGCTGCGGCTTGCGACGGGCCCGGACGGCCGTCACCGGGGGCGTGCGACCTTCGCCGGATAGCGGTCAGTCATCGACGCCCTCGAGCGCGTGACGTACCAGCCGGCCTCTACGGCCCGGAGTCCGGATCAGTGGCACGACAGCCAGAAGGACGAGGCCTACGGGGACTTCCTGCGCGGCCACGGAGACCTCCTGGCGACGCTCGCCCACATCACCGGCCTGTTCAGCAGGACCGACGAGGACCATCTGCACGAGCAGGCACCCCAGATGTGCGAGGCGGCCGAGCAGGCGCAGCGGTACCGCACTCGCCTCGTGGAGGCCGCGCGACGTGCTTCAGCAGTCCGTCGACAGGAACGCTCCGGGTCAATACAACTAGCCGGTCCTGCGGCGGCGGGCCCGGGCGATCATGGCACCGCCCGCACCGGCCACTCCGAGTGCGCTCAGGACGAAGGGCGAGGTGAAGCCGTCCTGGCCCGGCTCCTCTCCGGCGGACGTCCGGTGGGCCCGGCCGTCGGCGGAGTCCCTCGGGTACGAGGAGGAGTCCGGGTACGACGTCGCGGCATGGCGCGCGCCGCCGGTGCCGGGCGCGTCGGGGGTGGCCTTCGCCGAGGGGACGAACAAGAGGGCACACAGCACCGCACCCGCCCCGGTGGCCGTCATGAGGGCCCGGCGGTGAGAGGAGATGCTGGATCGTCCGGCTGCGGGCACGGAGCAAGCCCCTTCCGAGTGCTGTCGTCGTCCGGTCGCGCCACGAACTGGCGGCACGGTGGCCGATGTTATAGACAGCCGCGGGTCGTACGGAAGCCGAGCCTCCGTTCCGTCCTACGCTCCGGACATGGCTGCCGACGAGACAACGCGTACCGAACCGTCCGACACCTCCGTACTGCCCTCGCCGCACATCAGGCTCCGCGTCGACCTGGTTGTCGAGATCGCCGACGCGGACGCCCTGACCAGGTCGGCTCTTGATCACGTCGCGCGTGACGAGCTGATGCCGGACGAGGAGCGCGCGGACGCCGAGGAGATCATCAGCGGGGACGCGGGGGAGGCGCTGGCCTGTCTGGTCGACCCCTTCGACCTCGTCAGGGAGCTGCCGGGAGTCGAACTCGCGCATGCCAGCTGGGGCAGTGAGGAGATGGACGCGGACGATCTCGACGCGTTCTCGTTCCTCGACGGCGCGGGCGACCTCGACGACCGCGAAGGCGAGGAGACCGCCGGCCTCCTGGAGAACGGCCCCGAGGACTTCGACGAGCCTCTCGGCGACGACCGCGACGAGCACCTCCGGGAAGGGGTTCGGAGCGAGCTCCGCGGCCTCGACGGCGCGCGCCGCTGAGTGTAACGCGTCACAGATCTGACGGATTGTCCGCCGAGGCGTATTCGCAGGTCACAGGCTTCTCTCGCGAGGAATTCCCGTCGGCACGTGTCCTGGAACACAGTTTTGTAACTCGTGGAACCGGTCACCTGCCGAAGTGCGTTCCAACCCTTAGAGCTGCGTCACACATGTCCGGGTTGGTCCGGCGGGGGATGTACGTGGTGAATTCGGGGAGCTTGGGATTCGATGCAATGGAGAAGCCTGTGACGACGCTGGGTAAGCACCGCAAGGCTGTATCGGCCACGGCCATGGTGCTCGGCGGCGTACTCACGCTGGGTGCCTGCGGTTCGTCCGGCACCGACAGCGGCGACGCCAAGAACGCGAACTCGGAAGCGCACGGCAAGAAGAGTTCGGAGGCTCGAATAAAGATCGCCTCCAAGGACGGTTCCGAGGGCGCGAGCATCAACAACGGCGGCAACGTCTCGGTGAGTCAGGGGAAGCTCACCTCGGTGAAGCTGACGGCCGTCGAGGCCGGCACGAGTGTCACCGGCACCATGTCGGGCGACGGCAAGTCGTGGAAGCCGCAGCAGCAGCTCGAGCGGGCCACCCAGTACAAGATCACGGCGAAGGCGAAGGACGGCGGGGGCCGCAAGGCCGTCGAGAACTCGACCTTCACCACGGTCTCGCCCGACAACAGCTTCATCGGCACCTACGCCGGTGAGGACGGCCAGACCGTCGGTGTGGGCATGCCGGTCTCGATCAACTTCGACAAGCCGATCACGAACAAGAAGGCCGTCCAGTCCGCGATCAAGGTCAACTCGACCAGCGGCCAGCAGGTCGTCGGGCACTGGTTCGACGGAACCCGCCTCGACTTCCGCCCGCAGGAGTACTGGAAGCCCGGCTCCAAGATCACCCTCGACCTCAAGCTCGACGGGGTGAAGGGCTCGCAGAACATGACCGGCGTCCAGAACAAGAAGGTCACCTTCAACGTGGGCCGCTCGCAGGTCAGCACCGTCGACGTCAACAGCCACCAGATGACCGTGGTGCGCGACGGCCAGAAGCTCAAGACCATCCCCATCTCCGCCGGCGGGGCCAAGAACCCCACGTACAACGGCAAGATGGTGATCTCCGAGAAGCACAAGGAGACGCGGATGGACGGCAACACCGTGGGCTTCGGTCGCAAGGGCGAAGAGGGCTACGACATCAAGGACGTCCCCCACGCCATGCGGCTGTCGACGTCCGGCACCTTCATCCACGGCAACTACTGGGGCGCGCCGTTCGGTTCGGGCAACACCAGCCACGGCTGCGTCGGTCTGAAGGACACCCGCGGTGCGCACGACAACAGCACCGACGGCGCCTGGTTCTACTCGAACTCGATGATCGGCGACGTCGTCGAGGTGAAGGGCTCCCCGGACAAGACCGTCCAGCCGGACAACGGCCTCAACGGCTGGAACATGAGCTGGGCGCAGTGGACGGCAGGCTCGGCAGTCTGAGCCGGGTTCCGGCACGCGCGTAGGACACGCGGCAACGCAGGAGGGGCGGGGCACAGGTCGCACGACCCGTGCCCCGCCCCTCCTGCGTCCGTCACGAGGTCGCGGGGGTGGCGAAGTACCAGCTTCAGCCGCTCAGTTGGGTCACCACGGCGTCGTTGAACACCTTGAGGTCTCCCGGCTTCCGGCTGGTGACGAGCGTGTACGTGCCCTCGTCCACGACGACCTCCTCGTCGACCCAGTGGGCGCCGGCGTTGCGCAGATCGGTCTCCAGGCTCGGCCACGACGTGAGCGTGCGGCCGCGCACGACGTCCGCCTCGATCAGCGTCCACGGGGCATGGCAGATCGCCGCGACGAGCTTGCCCGTCTCACAGAACGTCTTCACCAGTCGCACGGCGTCGTCGTCCAGCCGCAGCGCATCCGGGTTCGCCACTCCGCCGGGCAGGAGCAGGGCTTCGTACTGATCGGCCGCGGCCTCGTCGACCGTCTGGTCCACCTGGAAGGTGTCGGCCTCGTCGAGGTGGTTGAACGCCTGGATGCGGCCCGCCGTCGTCGACACCAGCCGGGGCGTGTGCCCGGCGTCCTTCACGGCCTTCCAGGGCTCCGTCAGCTCCACCTGCTCGACCCCTTCGGGGGCCATGAGAAAGGCGATGCGCATTCTGGCCACTTCCTTCCGCGCGCGGTCTGCGCGAGGGATTCTTCGCTTGCCCTGACCGGGTCCCCGGTGTCGCGCACGTCATGCCCGGGACTGCCCGGCAGCGGGCAGGTCAGGAGGGCCGGGGCAGGGGGAAGGCGCGGCGTATCAGGCCGCCCTGTCCGCCTCGTCGAGGGAGCGGTGAACCGTCGAGAGCAGCACGGCGCCCGCGGTGACGCTCACCGCGCCGAGGATGAAGGGGACATGGGCGTTGTAGTGCTCGACGAGCTTGCCCGCGGCGAAGGGCGCCAGGCCTCCGCCGATGAAGCGCACGAAGCCGTACGTCGCGGAGGCGACCGGACGCGGCACGGGCGCGATGCTCATCACGGCAGTCGTGACGAGGGTGTTGTTGACGCCGATGAAGGCGCCGGCGGCGATGACCGCCCCGATCACGACCCAGCGCTCGCCGGGGAAGATGCCGATCACGGCCAGGTCCGCGGCCATGAAGAGCAGATTGCCGTAGAGCGTGCGTGGGGTGCCGAACCAGCCGCGCAGCGCGGGCGCCCCGAACACCGCGAACACTGCGACGAGCAAACCCCACGCGAAGAAGACCCAGCCCAGTTCGATCGCATCGAGGTCCATCAGGAACGGCGCGTAGCCGAGCATCGTGAAGAAGCCCCAGTTGTAGAGAAGGCCGGTGAGGCTGGTGGTGGCGAGCGCGCGGTGACGCAGAGCCGCGAGCGGTTCGACGAGCGATTCGGGCCGCTCGGGGGCCTTCGTGCGGGGGAGAAGCACGGCGGTGGCGACGAGCGCGCCCGCCATCAGGACGGCCACGCCGAAGAACGGTCCGCGCCAGCTGACGTTGCCGAGCAGTCCGCCCAGCAGCGGTCCGGTGGCGATGCCGACGCCGAGCGCCGTCTCGTACAGGACGATCGCGCCCGCGAAGCCACCGCTGGCGGATCCGACGATGACGGCGAGGGAGGTCGCGATGAACAGCGCGTTCCCCAGGCCCCAGCCGGCGCGGAATCCGATGATCCCGTCGATGCTGCCGGTCGCTCCGGCGAGTGCCGAAAAGACGACGATGAGGACGAGACCGGCCAGGAGGGTCCGCTTGGCGCCGAGCCGGCTGGAGACCCACCCGGTTATGAGCATCGCGACGGCGGTGACGACCAGATAGCTGGTGAACAGCAGCGTCACCTGGCTGGGAGTGGCGTCGAGCTGGCTGGAGAGCGCGGGCAGTATCGGGTCGACGAGCCCGATGCCCATGAAGGAGATCACGCAGGCGAAGGCGACGGCCCACACGGCTTTGGGCTGGCGGAAGGGGCTCTCCGCACGGGGGTGCGGCGGCCGGTCGTGCGACGTGCGGGACCGGGAGCTGCCGGCCGCCGGGCTCCCGGAGTCCGTGCCGGAAGGCGCGAGCCGGGCGGCCGTGCGGTCCGTCGTCCGGTCCGGTCCGGCCGGCGCCTCGGGTGTGGTCGTCTCCGGCCCGTTCATTGAGGGGCGTCCCTTCGATTCGGTGCGGAGCCGTCCCGGTGGGGTTCGGCTGTGCGGATGTGCGCCACGCAGTTCGGTGTACGCCACATCGAAATATATCGATGGCCGATACAACTAGACAATGACAGGTGTCACGACCGTGCCCTCTGTGAGGCCCGGGGTGATCACCGCATGTCGCCACAGGAACGCCTACGCGAAATCGATTTCGTGAAGACCTGTGAATGTCACCTGCGATTTCCGCGCCGGGACAGTGGCTGGTTGGCGGCTCATTTTCCGCTTCCTGAACCCTTTTTGGGATCTGCTCCTTGTGTCTGGAGTGTGAAAACCAGCGTCCATTGACGCGTCACCGTCAGACTTGTACCGTCCCGCAACGAAATCGATTGCTCGCACTTCCGCAGGTCACCGCAAGGCCCAGGGGAGTGGCGAGCGTTACAGGGTTCCGCGCCAGCAGGGATGCGTATCTACGCGCGTTCCTGTCCCCACCTGGAAGGAAATACCCGATGACGTTCACCACGAAGATCAGACGCAAGACGGTGATCCGCGGCGCCAGCGCGATGGCCGCGGCCGTGCTCGTCGCCGGCGGACTGGCCGTGACGGCCAGCGCCGGTGAGGCCGACGTGAAGGCCAAGGACAAGCGTGCCAACGCCGAGATCCTGGACGAGAAGTGCGCGGTCCCGCCGGACTTCGACGCCGCCATCATCAACACCGTCCACGACGTCGCGACTCAGCGTGGCGTGAATGACAAGGTCATGCTCGCCGCGTTCGAGGCCGGCTGGGTCGAGTCCCACATGAACAACCTCAACTGTGGCGACCGCGACTCGCTCGGCGTCTTCCAGCAGCGGCCCAGCGCCGGCTGGGGCACGCCCGAGCAGATCCTGGACCCGGTCTACGCGACCAACGCGTTCCTCGACCAGGCCATCCCGAACGACCAGAACGACCCGAGCATGACCGCCGGTCAGCTCGCCCAGAGCGTTCAGCGTTCCGCCTTCCCCGAGCGCTACGACCAGAACGAGGCCAAGGCCCGGGAGATGATCAACACAGCTGCCAACAGCTGACGCACGCGGTTCCTGCTCCACCACGGGTGATACGCGGCCGCCTGCGGCCGCGGGGGAATGCGAACGAAGGAGCCGGGGGCACCGCCCGGGCCGTCAGTCCCCCTGGCTTCGCCGGGGGGACCCCCGGGGGACAACCGGCTCCGCCATGCGGAACGAGGCGAGCGGCCGTCCTGTCGGCGTCCTGATCCCGTCCTGATCGAGGTGCGCAGGCCGTTGCCCGGTCCATGGCGGACGGCACCGGAGCCACCGGTGCCGTCCGCCGACCCGCCTGGCTGCGCGCTGCGGGAGGGCGGCCGGTTTATCGGCGCCAAGCGGCGGTCCTCGCAGCGATCCCGTGCCTCAGACGTTCTCGTCCATGCGGATCGCCTCGCGCAGACTCTCGCGGGCCTTGTGAGAACCCCCGTCGTGCTCCTCGAGCAGCACCCTGGCTATCGCGTCCAGTTTGCGCTGGAGCGCGTGCTCGGCGCGCCGCTCGGTGTTCTTGAGCAGGGCGAGCAGCAGCAGACTCACCGCGGCCATCATGTCGCCCACGAAGATCATCCAGCTCACCGGCACGGGCGTGACGTGCACGACGACGAACGTGACTATCAGGAGCAGGCAGAAGCCGTAGAAGACCGGTGAGCCGGTGACATTGGAAGCTGTCTCGGCCATGCGCTCGAAGCGGCCCCGTTGGTCGCCGCCTCGCTCGGCGGGGTGCTGGAGGGTCATGGTCATTCCGTTCCTGTCGGTACCGGACGCATGACGTGCGTGTACCCGGCGACCGGACGTCACCCTCCCGCCGGCACGCCGGCGGCCGGTTTCTCCCGCAGCGCTGCGAGCGCGGGGCCCGGATCGTCGCAGAAGAACCGGACCGTGCTCACGCGTGCCTCGCTGCCCAGCGGACGCACCGCCGTGACGGGCTCCGCGAGTTCCACCACCACGTTCGTGCGGGAAGAGACCGCCACCGCGAGCCGCCTCTCCTCGACGGAGACCATGCCGCGCTCGTTGTAGTTGTGCGCGATCCGTACGGAAGTGATGAGCGGGCGAGGTATCCGCAGGTCGAAGAACGCCCCGCTGCGGATGCGCAGTTCGCCGCCGGTGACGACGTGGGGACGGGTCACGCCCGCCGCCCAGATCGCCAGCACCGCGGCCGTCGCGTACAGATCCAGCACCAGCATCACGGTGCGCAGACCGGCCGGTGCGCCCAGCCCCCGCAGCAGCACCTCCGTGCCGGCCGTCTCCAGGACCGTCACGAAGAGGATGAGCAGCAGGAACGGGCTCTGTTCGCGCGAGTACGGGACGGCGACGGCTCCCGGCGGCACGCCGTCGCGCCGGCGGGCGATCCACAGGGCGAGGCTCACCATTCCCCGCACGTCGAAGGACATGACGCGGCGCACCCGTGCCGGCACCAGGGAGTCCACGGTGGCCCGAAGTGCCGTACGGCGGTCCGAGCCCTCGCGGACCGCGGCCCCGTAGAGCCGGTACGCGGTGACGCCCTCCAGCACGAGCACCGCCGTGACGGCCAGTTCGGCCGCCACGAGGACGGACTCGGGGAGCGCGACGCCGGAGACGAGCAGCACCACCGTCAGCGCTTCCGCCGGGAGGACGGCGAAAAGGGCGGCGCGGGCGGTCTTGAGCATCATGTCCCCCCACCTTCCTGGTCCTGGTCCTGGTTCCGTGCCCGGTCCGTCATGGCGGCCACGGCGAGGCGGAAGACCTCCGCCTGCGCGGGGGGCATCTCGGCGAACACTGCTTCCATCGACCGCCCCTCCTCCCAACGCCCGGGGACGGCCCGGGTCCCGGGCCCGGTCCCGGGCCGGCTTCCCGAAGGGCTCTCCGAGCCGGACGGTCGCAACTGCTCCGGTGCCGAATGGAGGTTCTCGATCATCAGTGCAGCCATCTCCTCGGGGATGTGAGCCGCGAGGTCCGCGGCGAGCGGCGCCACCCGGGGATCGGAGGGCGAGGCCTCGGTCAGCTCGTCGAGGCGTTCATAGAGGGCCTGGCCTCGGGCGACGGCCTCGGGCTCGGTGAGCGGCCGCAGCAGGCCGAGAAGGCGCTCCCGTTCCTCGGGCGGCGCCATGGCGCACACGAGCGTGAGCATCTCGCGATCCGTCTCGGCGAACTCCGAGCCACCGGTGGGCAGTTCGCGCAGGACGGCCGCCATCTCGGGGGACACCGCCGAGTCGGGGTGCAGGTCGGGGTCGGCCAGCAGGGCCGCGAGCCGCTCGCGCCGCTCGCCGATCGTCGCCTGCTGCCGCGCCAGGTCGGCGTCCAGCTCCATGAGAACCTCGCGCAGTTCGAGGTCCCGGTCCTCGGCCAGCACATCGCCGATCTCGTCCAGGGACAGCCCCAGCTCCGCGAGCCGCCGTACCCGCGCGAGCACGACGGCGTCGCGCAGCCGGTAGTCGCGGTAGCCGTTGGAGAGCCGTACGGGTTCGGGGAGGAGCCCGAGGCGGTGGTAGTGCCGCACGGTCCTGGTGGAGACTCCGACCAGGGCGGCGAGTTCGCCGATTCGCATGCCTTGATTGAAGACCTTGACGTAACGACAAGGTCAATACGATGGCCGCGCGGCGCCCGCGGGGTGTCTTCCCGGGGGGCTGGGGCTCGGTGCCGCTACTGGCCGACGCGTCCGTCGATGCGCTCGCGGAGCAGGTCCGCGTGGCCGTTGTGGCGGGCGTACTCCTCGATCATGTGCACGAGCACGTCCCTGAGGGTCAGCGGCTCCCCTTCGTGCGTGACGGAGAAGTCCATGCTCGGCGCGTCCCGTACGAACCGCTCCGCGAAGGCGACCTCCGCACGCCATGTCTCCCACGCCTCGGCGACGACCTCCGGCTCCGCGACCGCTCCGTTGAAGTCGCCGTCGCGGTCGGCCTCGGAGCGGTAGTGCCGCGGAACGTCCTGCCCGGCCAGCACGCGCCGGAACCAGCTCTGCTCCACCCCCGCCATGTGGCGCACCAGGCCCAGCAGCGACAGGTTGGACGGCTCGACGGAGCGCCTGCCCAGTGCGGCGGCGTCGAGACCGGAACACTTCATCTGAAGCGTCAGCCGCTGGTCGTGCAGGTAGCCGGTGAGGGAGGCGCGCTCGTCCTCGTATCCGTCCTGGGAGCGGGGATCGTCGTCGGGGTGCACGAACATGTCCGACCACCCGAAGCGCCGCTCGGGCCCGTGCTCCGCTGCTGATTCCGCGACAGTCTCCATTCCCTGAGCTTCCACCGAACGGGCGTGCGCTGCCACGGAATTTCCGCCCGCCCGCCGGACTGGCCCCAGGCCGGGGGTGCGTGCGTGCACCGGCTCGTTTCGCCGGTGGCGGAAGTGCACGCCGTCCCCCTTCCGGCTCGGCGCGGCGCTCCTAATCTGAAGTGGTGAGCACACACCCGCCCGACAGGGCCCGCGTCGTCCCACTGCGTCCGGCCACTGCCGTGCCGGTTCCCGAGGCCACGGCGCCCGCGGCCAAGGAGCCGCTGTGGCGGCACGTCGTCGGCGGCGTGCTGCGCGGCGAGCGCCTCGCCCAGGAGCGCACCCTCAAGGACGTGGCCGAGGCGGCCCGGATCTCGATGCCCTATCTCTCCGAGGTCGAGCGGGGGCGCAAGGAAGCCTCGTCCGAGGTGCTCGCCGCTGCCGCCCGGGCGCTGGGCCTGAGCCTGGCCGAAGTGCTGGGCCTGGTCCAGGGCGAGCTGGAACGCCGTGCGCGGCCGGGCCGTCCGTCCGTGGTCCGGCGGGTGGCGCCGCCCGCTCCCGCCGCTTCGCCGCCGGCTGCGCCCACGGCGGCCGGCGGCTCCCTCCCCGACGGCCTCGACGGCGACTGTGCGGCCGCCGAGGAGAGCGATGACGCCACGGTCACGTCCGTGTCGACGCTGAGCACCCGGCGGGCCGCCGCCCGGCCGGCGGGACCACGGCCGGGCGACGTGCGGCTCGCCGCTTGAGGAACCCCGGCGGCCACGGCACCGCATCAGGCCGCCGCGGCCGCCAGCTGCCGTCGGCTGAGCACCTCGTCGGCCAGCCCGTACGCGACGGCCTCGTGCGCGGTGAAGACCTTGTCGCGGTCCATGTCCGCCCTCAGGGCCGCGACTTCGTGGTGGGTGTGCCTGGAGAGGATCTCCTCCACCTCGGAGCGGATCCTGAGCATCTCCTTGGCCTGGAGGCTCAGGTCGGAGACGGTGCCACGGCTGCCGCCGCTCGCAGGCTGGCCCAGCAGCACGCGCGAGTGCTCCAGCACGAACCGCCGCCCGGGATCGCCCCCGGCCAGCAGCACGGCGGCGGTCGACGCGGCCTGACCCACGCAGAACGTCGAGATCGGAGCGCCGACGAAGGTCATCGTGTCGTAGATGGCGGTGAGCGAAGTGTAGGAGCCGCCAGGCGAGTTGATGTAGATCGCGATCTCGCGTTCGGGCGCCGAGGACTCCAGGTGGAGCAGCTGTGCGATGACGACGTTGGCCACCCCGTCGTCGATCTCCGTGCCGAGGAAGATCACGCGCTCGGAGAGCAGCCTGCTGTAGATGTCGTACGCGCGCTCCCCCTGCGGAGTGCGCTCGATGACGGTCGGGATCGTGTACTGGCTCATCTCAGAGACCCACCCTCCGCTTCGGGGCGGCCGGGCGTACGTCGTCCAGCGACTCCACGACCCGGTCCACCATCCCGTACTCCAGGGCCTGTTCGGCCGTGAACCAGCGGTCGCGGTCGCCGTCCCGCGAGATCGTCTCCTCGCTCTGGCCGGTGTGCTCGGCGGTGATCCGCTCGATGGCCTTCTTCATGTACTGGAGGTTCTCGGCCTGGATCGCGATGTCCGCCGCCGGTCCGCCGATGCCGGCGGAGGGCTGGTGCATCATGATCCGCGAGTTGGGGAGCGCGTAGCGCTTTCCCGCCGCTCCCACCGTGACGAGGAACTGGCCCATGCTCGCGGCGAAGCCCATGGCCAGCGTGGAGACGTCGTTGGGGATCAGCCGCATCGTGTCGTAGATCGCCAGCCCTGCGGTGACCGATCCGCCGGGGCTGTTGATGCACAGGCTGATGTCGGTGCGCGGATCCTCCGCGGAGAGCAGGAGCAGCTGCGCGCAGACGCGGTTGGCGGAGGCGTCGTCGACCTCGCTGCTCAGGAAGACGATGCGCTGCGTGAGGAGCTGCGCGGCCAGATGATCGTCGAACCGCGACCGGACGGTGTCCCCCTCCTCGGCCCGCGGGGGCGAGGCGAGGTCCAGTGGAATGGCGAGTGGCGACATGGGCCCTCCTGATCGTGATGCGTCCGCGGCGTCGTCCGCGGCTCTCACTTCAGCTTTGGCCTGTCAGGGGCGCCACGTCAGCGATCTCGCCCCGCAGCAGATTCGCCCAGGGCAGAGCGCACCGTCCGCGCAGGTCGCGGCACATGGGCGGACGTGTGGAGGGCACGCGCCCGACCGCCCGGGCGAGGGCAGGGTCATGCCGATCACGCCGTCGCCGTCCACGACGGGCAGGGCCCGGTCGCGCGCCGCGGCGGCCTGCGCGGACCGGGCCCTCGTCGCAGGGGCGGGTCAGCCCGTCCCCACGACCGCCTCCGCGTACCACCGGGTGCCCAGGTCCCGCACCAGCTCCTGCGCGTCCGCGTCGGGTGCGAGCAGGGCGAGGAGCCCCCGGCGGCCTTCGACCGGCGCCTCCGGTGCGGTGAACCCGCGGTCGCCGAGCAGCGCGGCCTCGACTCCGTCCGCAGCCGCGAGGCCGGTGCGCAGGGCGGTGACCTCGCGGGGCTCGTCGGAGCTCCCCGTGGCGCTGGTCACCTGGGTGGCGGCGAGCCCGAGTGCGTACAGCCCGCCCGCGGGCGCCGTAGACGCGGCCAGCGCGGCGCCTACGACGGACAGTTCGTCCGGCCGAACCCCCAGGGCGGCCGCCATCCTGCACGCGATCTCGCATCCGAGCACGGCCGCTTCCTCCGCGCGCGCGCCGTTGCGGTGGCGGGCCGCTGCGGCGGTCGCGGCGACCAGCGGGTGGTGGCCGGCATGCACGAGCGCCGTCGCGGCCTCCAGCGCGTCGGCGCGGGGATCCCCGTCCGGGTAGGCCGAGCGCAGGGCCGCCACGTGCTCCTCCTTGGTGGGAGGAGAAGCCGCCGCGGCAGGATCTGGCACCGCCGCGCGCAGCCCGTCCGGAACGGAGGGCTCTGCGGACAGAGCGAATCGAACCAGCGAACCGCTGACCTGCGTCATCAGTTCTCCTCCCCGGTGCAGGCGTTCATGAGCGCGGTCAGATAGGCGGGTCCCTCGCCCGCGACGGCCCCTGCGACGGAGTCCGTCCTCCCGGGCAGCACCGGGTCGATGAGGCGCGAGACCTTGCCGTGCAGGTCGTCCTCCGTCATCGGCACCTGCTCGCTGCCGCGTGCCGCCGCAACGTGGTGCCGCAGCGTGGTGCCGTCCGCCATGGTCACCACGACCTCGGCCTCCGCCCGGTCGCGTTCCGGCGAGGCCACGAGGCGTACCTTGCCGCGCATCCGCTCCATCGCCTCCGAGGTGACGAACTCGTCCTCGTACGCGGAGAGATCGACGAGTCCGAGCAGCAGGCCCGCAGCCACGCCGTGCACCGTGGAGAACCGCGCCCGCAGACCGTCCGCCGGGTCGGGGTTCCCCGTGAGTTCGGGGACCAGCGGATGGCAGTGGACCTCGACGCCGGCGACCTCATCGGCTCCGCCCGCGTCCCGGATGGGCGCGGCGAGGTGTTCGCCCGCCTCGATCGCGGGGTGCGTGACGATGCCGCAGGGGTACGGCTTGAAGGTGTTGCGCCGCAGTTCGAAGCGGTCGCCGAGTCCGCCGAGGAACTGCCGTTCGTCGTACTCCCTGGTCAGCCGGGCGGTGAACTCCCCGAGGGCGTCGCCCGGTGCGGGTGCGCCCGCGGCGGCGAGCCGCGTCGCCAGCAGGCCGTTGGCCGCGGCCTTGCCCGGGTGGAACGGCTTCGTCATGGTGCCGAAGCCCTCCCGCATGCCGAGACCGCGGCTGATTCCCCACGACAGCGCTGCCGCCAGGCGCTCACCGCGCAGGCCGAGCAGCAGGGCGGACGTCGCGGCCGCGCCGAACGCCCCGCAGGTTCCCGTGATGTGCCAGCCCAGGTCGTAGTGCGAGGGAGAGACGGCCACTCCAAGGCGCAGTTGGAGCTCGCAGCCCCACGCGTAGGCGGTCAGCACGTCCGTCGCGGACGCGGCGCCCGCCTCGGGTTCGAGGGCGGCCAGCACGCCGAGGCAGGCGGCTCCCGGATGGATGACGGTGGCCAGGTGTGTGTCGTCGAAGTCGTCGAGATGTGCTGCGATCCCGGTGGCGAGCGCGGCGTCGAGCGGAGCGGTCCTCTCCTTGCGTCCCGGTACGCGTGCGGCGCCCCGGGAACCGGAGACCACCGCGTCGACCGCCTGGTGCCGGCTGGCGCCGATCGCGGTCCCTGCCACGTTGAGCAGAGTGCGGCGTGCCATGGTGAGCACGTCCTCGGGCAGGGGCTGCTCCACCGCCTCGGTGATCACCTCGGCTGTGCGGCTGCTGACCAATGAAGTCCCTCTTCCATCCTGCGTGTTCGCTTCGGTTGACCGGGTCGGTCGTCCGGTTCGGTCCTCCGGCTCGGTCGTCCGGTTCGTGAGCGGCGTGGTGGCGCCCGTGGTCACAGGCCCAGCAGCGGTCCGATCGTCAGCACCCCGGTCACCAGGACCGTCATGCCGAGCACGTCGAAGACGACTCCCGTACGGACCATGCGCGTGATGGGGATGAGCCCCGAGCCGTAGACGATCGCGTTCGGCGGGGTCGAGACCGGGAGCATGAACCCGTAGCCCGTCGCCGCGGTGGCCACCAAACCGGGGATGAGCGGGTCCACGTGGAGCGCCTGCGCCATGGGCAGCACGATCGGCAGCACGATGCCGACGCTCGCCGTGTTGCTCGTCGACTCGGAGATGAGCACCCCGGTGACGGCCGCCAGGATCGTCACGCTCGTCAGCGAGGAGACGCCGATCAGATCGGACAGCGCGCCGCCGAGCGTCTTGGCGAGGCCCGTGTCGGCGCTCAGGGTGCCGAGCACGATGCCGGCGCCGAAGAGCAGGATCGTGCCCCAGTCGATCTTCGCCGCGTCGGACCACTCCAGCGTGGCCTTGTTCCCCGGCCCCGGCAGCGGCAGCAGGAACAGCAGCGTGGCCGCGAGAATCGCGGCCACGCCCTCGGTGACGTGAGTGGCGATCAGTTCGGCGAAGGGGTGCTCCTCGCCCAGGACGGCCTGCAGGACGCTGGGGGAGACCCACAGCAGGACCGCGACCGCGAAGGCGATGCAGGTGTTCCGCTCGCCCGGGCTGAAGGTGTGGAGCTTCGCCCGCTCGGCGGCGACGTACTCCTCGGCTCCCTCCAGCCGCTTGACCTCCGGGCGGTTCAGCAGCAGGAGGACCACGCACAGCACGACGAACATGACGAGCACGATCGGCGCGAACAGGCCGACCCAGTGCAGGAAGTCGATGTTCTCGCCGGTCTGCTCCTCGATCAGCTGGCGGCCGATGAGCTGGTGCGGTGCGCCGACGGGCGTGAAGAGCCCGCCGATGCTCGCCCCGTAGGCGACCATCAGCAGCAGCGCGATCGAAATGCGCGAGCGGCGCAGGTCATGGCCGGAATCCGCCGCGCTGATCGAGCTGACCGAGGAGATCATGCCGAGCGCGATGGGGAACAGCATCGCCACCGTCGCCGTGTTGGAGACGAACGCGGATATCGCGGCGGCGAGGCACCCGAAGGCGATGACCATGCGTGCCGGTGAGCGGACCACGCCCCGGACGGCCAGCAGGCGCAGGGCGATGCGCCGGTCCAGTCCGTGCACGGTCATGGCGCGGGCGATCACGAAGCCGCCGAGGAAGGTGAAGATCGTGTCGCTGCCGAGCGCGCCGAACACGGCGTCCTCGTCGCCGACTCCCAGCAGCACGCACAGCGCGATGGCGAGCAGCGCGGTGACCGCGAGGGGTATCGCCTCCGAGATCCACCAGATCATCACGAGCGCGAAGATCGCGGTGAGTGTGCGCTGCGCGGTCGGCAGCCCGCCGCCGAACAGCAGGACCGCGGCGAAGGCGAGGGGCCCCAGGAGCAGTCCAACGCGGTGGCGCGCGTGGTCGAAGCGTTCCTGTCGGTCCTGCGCCCTCTCCGTCTCCGGCTTTGTTGCCGTCGTCGTCTCCACCCCGGCCTCCTGTGCGGCTCTGCGGCTCTGGCCCGATAGCTGCCCATATTGCGGTACGGCGTTTTGGATTGCGGGCACGATAGAGTCGGCCGTCCACAGTGCGCAAGGGACCGGCACGGGGAAACGAAGGCGGGAGTGCGACGGGCGTGGGGGACACGAAGGGCGCGGGGGGCAAGGTGTCAGGGCAGCACGGCGTGCCTGGCGTGCAGTCGATCGACAGGGCCATGTCGCTGCTGTCGGTCTTCTCCACGGCACGGCCGGTCGTCGGGGTCTCCGAACTCGCCCGTGCGACGGGCCTCGCGCGCGGCACCGCCCACCGGCTGGTGGCCGCCCTCGTCTCGCACGGGCTGCTGACCCAGGTGCCAGACACGACCAGCTACTGCCTGGGCCCGCGCCTGCTGGGCCTGGCCGAGGTCGCACGCCAGCAGATCTCGCTGGAGGCGCAGGCCGGACCGGTCATGGCGTGGCTACGCGACCGCAGCACCGAGACGGTGGGCCTGCACATCCTCGACGACCTGCCCAGCAGGCGCACGATCGCCCAGGCCGAGTCCCCGCACGCGCTCCGGCGGACCTACACCGACCTCGGTGCGCCCCGTCCCCCTTATCAGGGCGCCCCCGGCAAGCTGCTGCTCGCGCACGCCGGCGAGGAACTGCGCAGGCGTGTGCTGGAAGGAGCGATTCCCACCGCGGACGGGGAATCCGAACTCGACGCCGCCGACCTCACGTCCGAGCTGACCGCGATCCTGCGGGACGGATTCGCACTGTCGCTCCAGGAGCGCGTGCCCGGCGTGGTGGCTCTCGCGGTTCCCGTGCGGGACCACCGCGGAGTCGTCGCGGCCGCGCTCAGCATCTCGATCCCGTCCGTACGTGCGGGACGGGACGAACTCCTCGCCCTGGTTCCACTGGCGGAAGAGGCGGCCGAACAGCTCTCGGAACGCCTCGGGTACACGGGCGCGAACCCCGCGCCGACCGGCCCTGCGCAGCCCTGAACCCAAACTGGGTTTCGGGATCGCTTGACGGGCGGGCAAATCGGAGTAATCCTGGCAATTGGGTCGGTGAATAACGAGAGGGCCTTGTAAAAGGGGCACCTTTCGGCACCGGCCGGGTTCCCGGTGAATTCTGAGAGGCGTGAAAGCGTCGATCAGGATTTCCGGGGGCCATGTGTACGCACGGAAATCGCTCCGACCCGGGCCGACGGCCCGGGTTTTCTTGTGTGGCAGTGCTCCCATGGTCCTCCGACCCGCGTGAGCGCCCTTGCCATCGGCGTCCCTCCCGCTGCACCCGGTGCCCGTCGGGATCCGGAAAGTCCACCCTCCTTCGCGCGCTCACCGGCTACCGGCCCGCCTACCGCGGCGACGTTCTTTACGACCACCGGGATCTCGACGTCATGCAGCTGCTGCGCGGTCTCGCCGACGGCGGCCGCACCGTCCTGGTCGTCACGCACTCCATGGCCGAACTGTCCCTGTGCGACCGGCTGTTGGTGATGCCCCCAGGGGTTCGGTGGCGTACTTCGGCCCGCCGGACGACGCGCTCGGCTTCCTCGGCCACGAGAGCTGGGCCGATGTCTTCTCGGCCTTCGAGAACCATCGCGAGGACGACTGGGAAGGGCGCTGGCGATTCCCGGCAGTACGAACTCTGCGCCGCGGAAATCGACTCCGCCGTCCCGCCGCCGGCGCCGGGCGGCCGTCCGGACAGGCCCCGCCGGGCCTCGCTGCCGCCCAAACCGCAGCGCTGGCTAGGGCAGTTGTGGACGCTGGTCCGCCGCTATGTCTCCGTCATCGCCTCGGACAAGGGCTTCATGGCGCTGATGCTTGTGCTGCCTGCTAGTGCCCACAGCCGTCGAGGTCTGCGTGGTGATCAGCGCGCTGGGCTTCACGTCGATGATGTTCGGTCTGGTCATCTCCTCGCTGGTGAAGACCCCCGAGAAGACCATGCCGCTGCTCGTGATGTTCGCCGTCGTCCAAGTCGTGTTCACGGGTGTCCTCTTCAAGCTGTTCGAGGCACCGGGCCTCGAACAGGTCGGCTGGCTGATGCCTGCGCGCTGGGCCGTGGCAGGGGCCGGCACCACACTCGACCTCGCGCACACATTGCCGCCATGGGACTCGAACGGCCGGACGACCTCGACCCGCTGTGGGCCCACACGGTCACCCAGTGGGCTTCGACCTCAGCGTGCTCCTGGCGCTGGGCCTGGCCTGCGGCTTCGCCGTCGCCCGCCTGCTGCGACACGAACCCGAGGCCATGCGGGACCAGCGCTCCGGAGGCGTCGGTCGAACACCAAGCGAACAACCCTGGCGAGCGGGCGGCTGCTTGTCGCGCGGCGGTGTGGCATGCCAAGGGAGGGGTACCGCAGTCATCCCGAACTTGGGAGCAGCAGGTGCCGGTTACCGCCGGGTCGGCGGAACCACTCGGAACGGCCGGTGAACCCGCGGTTCTCACACGTGAGCAGGAACGACGAACGCAGGGAAGTGACTCGAATGGTCAGCAGGCCGGAGAACGTTTTCGTACTGGGCCTCGACGAACGCAACCATGAACTCTTGCACGATCTGCCCCACTTGTCCGCATATCGCTTCCATGCGCTGCTCGGCAAGGAGGAGCTCATGGAGGATGAGCATGTGCCCCTTCGAAGTCTGATCGAGAAGGCAGAACGCAGGTTGGAGGCGTTCGACGGGCCCATCGACGCGATCGTGGGGTACTGGGACTTCCCGGTGAGCTCCATGGTGCCGATCCTGTGCGAGCGCTACGGCCTGCCGGGCGCTTCGCTGGAATCGGTCGTGAAGTGCGAGGACAAGTACTGGAGCCGGCTCGAGCAGCAGAAGGTCTGCGACGCGCACCCGGGATTCGCCCTGGTGGACCTCGATGATCCGAGCCGGCCGGCGGAGCTCCGCTTCCCGATGTGGCTGAAGCCGGTGAAGTCGTACTCGTCGGCCCTGGCGTTCCGGGTGGAGGACAACGAGCAGTTCGACGACGCCGTCGCCCAGATCCGGGACGGAATCGGCGGGATCGGCGAGGCATTCGACGTCGTGCTGTCGAAGTTGGACCTTCCGCCCGAGGTCGAGGCGGCGGGTGGCCAGGCGGCGTGCCTGGCCGAAGAGGAGATCTCCGGCCGGCAGCTCACCGTCGAGGGCTACAGCATCGACAGCAAGGTCCACTGCTACGGCGTGATCGACTCCGTCCTGTACGAGGGCACTTCCAGCTTCCTGCGGTACCAGTACCCCTCCTCCGTACCGGAAGCTCTCGCCGAGGAGATGTGCGACATCTCCACCCGGGTCGTGCAGCAGGTCGGCCTGGACAACTCGACGTTCAACATCGAGTTCTTCTGGGACCAGGAACGGGACCGCCTGGACATCATCGAAGTCAACCCGAGGCTCTCGCAGTCGCACGCCCCGCTGTTCGAGTACGTCGACGGCGTGCCCAACCACCAGTGCCTGATCAGCCTCGCGCTGGGCCGGGACCCCGAACTGCCGTACCGCAAGGGCGAGTACAAGGTCTCCGGGAAGTGGTTCCTGCGGCGGTTCTCCGACGGGTACGTGAGCCGGAGCCCGAGCGAGGACGACATCGCACGGGTCGAGCGAGAGGTGCCCGACACGATCGTGGACATCACCGCCACCCAGGGGCAGCGCCTGTCCGACCTGTCGGCGCAGGACAGCTACAGCTACGAGCTGGCAGCCCTCTACATCGGCGCTCAGGACGAGGCCGAGCTGGAGGCGAGGTACCAGCGCTGCGTCGAACTCCTGCCCTTCGAGTTCGAGGACTAGGAGGCGGTGCAGGCCGTGCCGTCGTGGGACCGCCTGGCTCGGGCAGAGCACTTCGGTGTTGACGCGGTGGTTCGCGGGACGCGGTGACGCGGTGAAGGGGCAGGGTTGCGGTGACGCGGTGAGGGCGCATGGCCGCGGCTCGACCGGACCGGTCCGGAATCCTGGCCCGCGCGGTGCCGGAATTCCGGGCTCTCCCTCTCCCAGGGGCGGGACAGCACCTTGCTCGATGCCCACAGGGCTCGCACCGAGCGAGCCTCCGTAGCTGCCGACGCGCGGCCCGAGATGAAGTACGGAGGACGCCATGGCTCTTGTGAGGTTCTGTCTCGTCGCCCTGGACTGTCCTGGGCCTCGGTGCCAGGCCACTCGACCTCGATGACGACAACGGTGCGAGGGGTTTCCGGGTCTACGCGGACCCGGCCGGCCACCCGTTCTGCCTCTGCAGGGAGTAGCCGGCGGGGCGCCCACAGCCGGGGGTTTCCATCCGCTGAGCGGCGCCGGTTCCCGTCACCGGGTACTGGCAAGGTGCAAGGGAGCCCGGTTCCTGTTCGCGGTGTCGTCCTCGGCAGCCTGCGATGTCCACCACGTGGCATCGCCGTCCTCGATCAGCCGCAGCAGGATCCCCTCCCGTACGGCCCATGGGCAGACCGTCACCGTCTCGATGCCCATCAGCTTCAGCGCGGTGTGCCCGACGACGGCGCCCGCCAGCGACTGTCCGGCGCGAGCTGCGGAGATGCCGGGAAGCCCGGTGCGCTCGGCTGCGGGCATGGACCGCAGCTGGCGGACGGCCTCGCGGAGGTCGGAGCGGGCCATCTCGCGTTGCACGAAGGGCCCGTGGCGGCCCGGCGGTGCTCCGGAGAGCCGGGCCAGCTGCTGAAAGGTACGGGAGGTGACGACCGTGGTCTGCGGCGTCTCCCAGCGGACTCGTGCGGCCGCGTCGCGCAGTTGATGACGGACGTGGCGACGCAGGGCCTTGATGGCCTGCTTCGACGGCGGGTCCTGCTCGTGAAGGAATTCGCGGGTCAGCCGGCCGGCGCCCAGTGGCAGGGAGACGGCGAAGCCCGGCAGCTTCCCCCGGCCCACGGCCACCTCGAGCGAGCCGCCGCCGATGTCGAGCAGGGCCAGCGGCCCGGCACGCCAGCCCATCCAGCGACGGGCCGCCAAGAAGGCCAGCTCCGCCTCGACCTCGCCGGGCAGGATGGCCAACCGCACGCCGCTGCCGTCCTGTACCGCTTGCAGCACCTCCGTGCAGTTCGGTGCGTCGCGCACGACGGCGGTGCCGAAGGCGAGTGGAGCGGACACTCCCCACCGTTGCGCCTCCTGCTGGGCCGCGGCCACGGCGTCGGTGAGTTGCTGGACCGGCGCGTGAGCGAGCCGGCCGTCACGGCCCACGTGCTCCGCCAGCCTCAGCCGTCGCTTGGAGGTGTGCACCGGCAGTGGCACCTGCCCCTCCGCGTCCGCGATGACCAGGCGCACAGTATTCGATCCCGCATCGATCACTCCGACTCGCATGCCCGCCTGAGTACCCCTCAGGCGCCGGAAGACTCCCTGGTCGGGGGGCCTGGAGTGGGTGAATCCGACTGGACGAACCCCCTGAGCCCGTGGCGGCGGTGGACCCGAACCCGTGGCGGCGGTGGATCCGAACCCGTGGCGGGGCGATGGATCCGGGCCGGGTGTCTGCCATTGGAAGGGCCTGGAGTCGCTCCGTGAGAGGCGATCCAGCGGGCGGGTAACGGCCAGACATGATCCTTTCGTGGGAGGTACTGCCGGAGTCGAATCTGCGTGAGGCTATCGGTGTCCTCGTACGTCTGGTGGAGACCGCAGGCGCGTTGATCATTTTTGTGGGGGCGGTCTGGGCGTTCGGCAGTTTCATCACGTCCGTGGTGCGTGGCAGGGGGCACGTGAAGGGGTTCAACCGGATCCGGCTGACCCTGGGCAGATATCTCGTGCTGGGGCTCGAATTCCAGCTGGCGGGCGATGTGCTGCGTACCGCGGTGGCGCCCAGTTTCACCGAGATCGGGCAGCTCGCCGCGATCGCCGCCATCCGGACGGCGCTCAACTACTTCCTGGGCCGCGAGATCGCCCATGAACGTGCAGAGCTCGAACGCGACGCCGCGGCAGAACCTCAGCCGGACGCCGGAGCCGGTCCTGGCGGAGCGAAGGGCGCCCTGGGGTGAACGCTGCGATCGAGGCGGGCGCGCTGCTGATCACCGCGGTCGGCGTCCTGTCCTTCCTGGTGGCCTACGCGGCCACGCGCACGATCCGCGTCGCCCTGCCGCTGCTCCTGGACTTCCTCATGGCGGCAGGACTGATCCGCCTCGCGGGCGACCTGTCATGGAGCAGCATCCTGCTGACGGTCGCGATCATCGCCGTCCGCAAGGTCGCCGCGTTCGGCATCGCAGAGAAAAGCACCTGAGCGAATCGGGTCCCGCCGAACGCTTCACGGCAGGGCGTCGAGGACCCCACGCACGAGGCGCTGCTCCGCGAGGAAGTCGGTGCTGTCCGCCCACTGATCCACGCTCCCGGTCAGGGGCAGGGCGCGCAGCTCGGGGTCGGTGACGGTCTCCAGAAGGGCCTCGGCGAAGCGTTCGGCGTGCAGCACCTGGAAGGGGCGGCTGTGGTAGGGCCGACGCGTCGGGTCCACAGGCCGGGCAAGCCCGGTGGCGTTCTGCAGCTCGGCCACGCCCTCGTACGCGTCGCACAGATGGCGTTCTCTCGCCGGGTACTTCGTCGCGGTCAGCGCGCCCTGCAGCGACGGCGTCAGCTCTCCCGCGGCCTGCAGGCGTCCGAAGGCCCTGCCAAGCCACTTGCTGTACGGCGCATACCGCCGCTCCAGCAGCAGGCACAGCCGCATCAGGTCGCGCACCAGCCGCCCTGCGACCACCGAGGACCCGATGTCGTCCCCGACCTCCGCACAGCGTCCGACGAACGCCTCTTCCTGGGAGACGCGCTGCCACTGGCAGGCCAGCAGATACCGCCACACCTGGTCGGGATACCAGGCCAGTTGCCGCCGCACCGAAGTCAGGGTCCCCGGCCCGTCGTGGAACACCGCGCCATTGGTTACCTCGGCGAGCTTCTGCTGCGGCATCGCCAGCCAGTCATGGATGGCCGGTTCGGCGTTCCCGGCGTCGATGCCGAGCCGGGCGTTCAGCCAGCCGCCGACATCGGTCACGGAGACCCGGTGATTGACGGGTCCGTCCGTGGGGGCCATGTGACCGACCGGGTCGGCCGGATCGCCGTGGCTGAAGTGCGTGGGCCAACCGCGCACTTGCTTCGGCAACCGGTCCGACAGGATCCGATGCAGGTCCCCTCGGTGCGCGTCGGCCTCATCCGGCGCCAGGAACAGATCCAGTCGCGGACCCCACTCGTGGTCCGCCGACCGCGCGGTGTCGAAACCAAGCACCTCCGATCCGCTGCCGACCCGAG
This sequence comes from Streptomyces bathyalis, assembly GCF_015910445.1. Lineage (NCBI taxonomy): Bacteria > Bacillati > Actinomycetota > Actinomycetes > Kitasatosporales > Streptomycetaceae > Streptomyces > Streptomyces bathyalis. The sequence continues at coordinate 2,570,723 of NZ_CP048882.1, read as the reverse complement.
CAGCCGCGTATCTCAGCCCCGGATACTCGCTGTCGAGGATCGGCCGTACCGCGTCCTCGTAGAAGACCCGTGACAACTCAAGACCCGGGAGGAACTCAGCGGGAGCCGTCATGCGCTCAGCCTGCTGAGTCCGCCTCCCGGCGGCCAGCGAATTTCAGCTTCGAGCCGTATCCCGCCGCCCGCTGGGCCTTCTGATGCGTGGCGGTCGCCTTCGCAGGCGCCCGTGCTGCGGCTGGTCGCGCCCTTCCGCACAGGGCCCGCGGCACGCGGCGGACCGCTCGGCGCCGGGGGACATCGGTCAGCTATCGGAATCACCCGTGCTCCGGGCACTGCCATCGCGGTGCGCACATCCGGAGTCGCGGAACGTCGCGGCGCACGTGGTGAGCGCTGGGCGGGATCGTCGACGAAGGTGGCCTGGCAGTCCCGGAGCCCGTGTGACGAGTGGGCCAGGATTGTCGCCGGTCTGGTCCGAGGGGTTGACGCGACGACTCATGGTGCTAATGGTGCTAGCACCATGAGATGGGTAATCGATCATTCGTCGCGAGAGCTGCTGCAGCACCAGATCGCCAGTTGTGTCCGTCAAGACGTGGCTTCGGGTGAGTTGACGGTTGGTGAGCAGCTTCCTCCGGCGGTTGAGCTGGCGGAGGCTCTGTCGGTCGACCGCAACACCGTGCTTGCCGCCTACCGGCAGCTGCGGGACGAGGGCTTGCTGGAGTTTCGCCGGGGCCGCGGGGCGCGGGTCGCGTCAGCCGTCACGGAGCCGGCCCCGGTCACCGAGGCAGCTCGGGCCCTGGTGGCCGTGGCTCGCCGGCACGGGCTCGGGCGCAGCGAATTGATACGCCTCATAGAGGAGTTGACGTGATCCACCGAGAGGACGGTGCCCAGTGATGGCATCCGCATTCGCTGGCCGGGGCCGGTACTCGATCTACACCGGGCGCGTCACGAACTGGCCCATGGTGGTTCTCAGCGTCGTGCCGATGGCACCGCTGCTGGTCATGGGGGGTTCGTCGAACGAGAATTGGCGTGGCTTTGTGGTACCGCTGCTGGTCGCCGCCGCCGTTGGGCTCGTGAACGCGCTGACCGGGTCCAGCGTCAGGACGGCGGCGGGTCCCAACGGGATTTCGGTCAGGTTCGGGCCGCTCGGGTGGCCGCGCTGCACCTACGGCCTCGAACAGGTCGAGCGTGCCGAGGTGATCGATCTCCACCCGTGGTACGTGGCCTTCGGGTTCTGGTGGACCCCTCGCCGTACGTATTGCACAGTCCGCTCCGGGCCGACCTTGCAGCTGACCTTGCGAACCGGCCGAACCGTGACCGTCACCGTGCCGGACGCCCGCGCGGCTGTCATGGCGATCCACGAGGCCCAGTCTGCTTGAGGAGAGTGCGCCGCCCCGACCACGCCACCTCCGGCGCACCGCACAGCGCGGAATGATCTCGTCAGAGACCGTGGCTCACCCTTCGGCCGGCGCGACCCCCACCGGGCAGCTCACGCCCGTGCCGCCGATGCCGCAGTAGCCTGCCGGATTCTTGTCCAGGTACTGCTGGTGGTAGCCCTCGGCCGGGTAGAAGGGGCGGTCGGCCGCGGGGAGGATCTCCGTGGTGATCGCTGCGTGGCGGGCGGCGGTCAGCTCCTTCTGGTACGCGTCCCGCGAGGCCTCGGCCGCCGCCTGCTGGGCGGGGCCGTGGGTGTGGATCGCCGACCGGTACTGGGTGCCCGTGTCGTTGCCCTGGCGGAAGCCCTGCGTGGGGTCGTGGGACTCCCAGAAGAGCTTGAGCAGGTTCTCGTACGAGATCTTCGACGGGTCGAAGACCACGCGCACCCCCTCGGTGTGCCCGGTCATGCCGGAACAGACCTCTTCGTAGGTCGGGTTCGGGGTGTGGCCGCCCTGGTAGCCGACGAGGGTCGTCCAGACGCCGTCGGCGCGCCAGAAGATCCGCTCGGCGCCCCAGAAGCAGCCCATGGCGAAGTCCGCCACCTCAAGGCCCTCCGGGTAGGGGCCCAGCAGAGGGTTGCCGAGGACGGTGTGGCGCTCGGGGACCCTGAACTCGCGTTCGGGGCGGCCCGGCAGGGCCTCGTCCGCGGTCGGGAGGTGATTCTTGTGGCTGCCGAAAAGCATGGCGGAACTCCCGTCGTACGTCGTGTCGGACCGGTCAGACGCCGGGCCCGGAACTCTTCCCGTCACGGGCCGTCGCGGACGAGGAGGGGGCGGGCGAGGCGGAGGCCGCGGGCTTGTTGCCGTCGCCCGCGCCGCCCGCGGGCGTCTCCTCGAAGTCGACCTTCTGCATGTGCCGGTGCATCGACTTCATCAGCATCCACACCGCGATTCCCATCACGGCGAAGACGACGAAGCCGAGAACGCCTGGCGTCACCTTGTTCTCATCCAGGTCCTTCGCCAGCGGAAGGACCTGGAAGGCGGCGGTCTGGGCCGGACTCGTCAGGGTCATACCTTCAATTGTCGCGGATGCCCGCGAAGAGGTCGTCCTCGGGTAGCGACGTATCCACGAGGGACTTCGCGAGCTCGTACTCCTCCGTCGGCCAGACCTCCCGCTGGAACTCCAGGGGGACGCGGAACCAGCCGCCGTCGGGGTCGATCTGCGTGGCGTGCGCGATGAGCGCCTTGTCGCGGATCTCGAAGAAGTCGCCGCACGGCACGTAGGTGGTGAGCGTGCGCTCGCGGCCCATCGACTTCCAGCGCTCCAGCCACTCCCCGTAAGGGGAGTCCAGGCCGCGGTCCAGCAGGCCCTTGTGCAGGGCCTCGGTGCGCGGGCGGTTGAAGCCCTGGTTGTAGTAGATCTTCTGCGGCTGCCATACGGGGCCGGCCTCCGGATACTTCTCGGGGTCGCCCGCGGCCTCGAAGGCCGCCATCGAGATCTTGTGGGTCATGATGTGGTCGGGGTGCGGATAGCCGCCGTTCTCGTCGTACGTGGTCATCACGTGCGGTTTGAAGTCCCTGATGAGGCGCACCAGAGCGCCGGCCGCCACGTCCACGTCCTGCACGGCGAAACAGCCCTCGGGCAGCGGCGGCAGCGGGTCGCCCTCCGGAAGCCCGGAGTCGACGAAGCCGAGCCATGCCTGCTTCACGCCGAGGATCTCCCGGGCCTCGTCCATCTCCTTCTTGCGGACCTCGTGGATGTGCTCCTCGATGTAGGGATCACCCTGGAGCTTGGGGTTGAGGATGGAGCCCCGCTCGCCTCCTGTGCAGGTCGCGACCAGCACGTCCACCCCCTCGGAAACGTACTTGGCCATGGTGGCCGCGCCCTTGCTCGACTCGTCGTCGGGGTGGGCGTGTACGGCCATCAGTCGCAGCTGCTCAGTCAAGACTCGGTCCTCGTCAACTCGTCATGGCGGGCGACACCTATAGTGACCGAATCGGCATCCGGATGTATTCCCGATGTCCCCCGCCCATCGACGCGACGAAAGTGGACCCGGCCATGGCTGACGTGCGACGCGCTGACGGCGCCGGGCGCGCCCCCGCTGCCGACGGTCCGCCGGAGGGACGGTACGGGGCCTCGGGCGGTCTGGGGCGCGACGCGCGCACCGACCGGAAGCTGAAGATCGTCGGCGGGGTGCTGGCCGTGCTGTCGCTCGCGGGCGTCGCCTGGTTCGGCGCGGACTACATCGGCGGGCAGCCGGTGAGCGGTCAGGTGATCAAGTTCAAGGTGGTCTCCGGCCGTACGGTGGAAGTGCACCTCGAGGTCCGCAAGGACGCGGACGCGACGGGAGTGTGCACCTTGCGTACGCGTGCCGCCGACGGCGGTGAGGTCGGGCGCAAGGACGTCACCATCGCGGGCGGCGCGGAGCAGGTGGACCAAGTCGTTTCCGTACGGACCACGAGGCGTGCCACGAGCGCCGAGCTGGTGGGCTGCGAACCGCGGGAAACCGAAGGTCACTGAGACCGTACGCAGCGTTCGACCTTCTTCCCTTTTCCACCTGAATTGTTAGGCTCGTAGTTTCCGCCCCACCCCGAAGGCGCAGCCTCTGGGCAGGGCGATGTTTTTATTCCCAGTACCGACGAGGAGCACCTGTGACCCAGACCAGCGACAACGTCACCTGGCTCACCCAGGAGGCGTACGACCAGCTCAAGGCCGAGCTGGAGTACCTGTCGGGTCCTGCACGTACCGAGATCTCCAAGAAGATCGAGGCAGCTCGCGAAGAGGGTGACCTCCGCGAGAACGGCGGGTACCACGCGGCCAAGGAGGAGCAGGGCAAGCAGGAGCTGAGGGTGCGGCAGCTCGAACAGCTGCTGGAGAACGCCAAGGTCGGCGAGGCTCCCGCGGACACCGGAGTGGTGGCTCCCGGGATGGTCGTGACGATCGCCTTCGACGGTGACGAGGACGACACGGTGACTTTCCTTCTCGCTTCGCGCGAGTACGCGAGCTCGGAGATCGAGACGTACTCGCCGCAGTCGCCGCTGGGCAGCGGCGTGAACGGCAAGAAGGTCGGTACGGACGCCGAGTACGAACTGCCGAACGGGAAGATGGCGTCGGTGAAGATCCTTGAGGCGAAGCCGTACCAGGGCTGAGGCGCTTCACGCCCGCGGAGGGCCGCGTCCGGCCCGAGCAAAGGCGACGGGAAGCACCGCACCAGAGCAAGACACGGAAGCAGACAGCACTGTGGGCCCCGGCCGGAGAGGCCGGGGCCCACAGCTGTGCCGGCGCTGCCGGACTGTCAGGAGTTCGCCGACTTGTACTTGCGGACTGCCAGCGTGCGGAAGAACGCGACGATCAGGATCGACCAGATCAGCGACGCCCAGGCCGGGTGCTGCATCGGCCACGCGTCCGGCACCGGGTAGTTCGGGGGGAGGTTGCCGAAGAGCTCACGGCAGGCCTGCACCGTGGCACTGAACGGATTCCACTCGGCGAAGTGCCGCAGCACCGTCGGCATGTTCTGCGAGGGCACGAAGGCGTTCGAGATGAACGTCAGCGGGAAGAGCCAGATCAGCCCGCCGGACGTGGCCGCCTCGGGAGTACGGACCGTCAGGCCGATCAGCGCGCCGATCCAGGTGAAGGCGTATCCGAGCAGGAGCAGCAGGCCGAACCCGGCCAGCACCTTCAGCCCGTTCTCGTGGGTGCGCCAGCCGACGAGCAGTGCCACGAGGGCCAGCACTATCAGCGTGAGACCCGTCTGCACGAGGTCCGCGAGCGTGCGGCCCGTGAGCACCGCGCCGCGGGCCATGGGCAGTGAACGGAAGCGGTCGATGAGGCCCTTGTGCATGTCCTCGGCGATGCCCGCGCCCGCGCCCGCCGTGGCGAACGTGACGGTCTGGGCGAAGATGCCGGCCATCAGGAACTCGCGGTAGAGCCCCGGGTCGAGGCCCGCACCCGGCAGGTTGATGGAGCCGCCGAAGACGTAGCTGAAGAGCACCACGAACATGATGGGCTGGAAGAGCCCGAAGATGACGACCTCGGGGATGCGCAGCATCCGGATGAGGTTGCGTTTGGCGACCGTCAGGGAGTCGCGCACGGACTGGCGGAGACCGCCTCCGGCCGGGGCGGCCGGAGTGGGTGCCGTCGGTGCCGTGGTCGTGGCAGTCACTTGACGGCCTCCTTCTTCTGCTTCTTGTCCCTGCGCTTCTGCTTCTTGCCGGCCGCCGCTTCGCCGGCCGCCTCCGCGGCGCCGTTCTCTTCGCGCTCCTCCGCCGCGTGGCCGGTGAGCGTGATGAAGACGTCGTCGAGAGTGGGGCGGCGCAGGCCGATGTCGTCGATCTCGATGCCCCGGCCGTCGAGATCACGGATGATCTCGGCGAGCAGTTTCGCGCCACCCGTCACGGGCACCGTGAGCCTTCGGGTGTGGTGCTCGACGGTGACGCCCTCCGGGCCGGTGCCCGGCAGGCCGTGCTTGGCCAGGACGGCCTCGGCCGTGGCGATCTCGTCGCGGTCGTGCACGACGACCTCGACGCGTTCGCCGCCCGTCTGGGCCTTGAGCTGGTCGGAGGTGCCGCGGGCGATGACCTTGCCCTGGTCGACCACGGCGATGTCGTGGGCGAGGCGGTCGGCCTCCTCCAGATACTGCGTGGTGAGCAGGAGCGTCGTGCCTCCGGCCACCAACTCCTCTATGACCTCCCACAGTTGGAGGCGGTTGCGCGGGTCGAGACCGGTCGTCGGCTCGTCCATGAACATCACGGGCGGGTGGACGACGAGCGCCGCCGCGAGGTCGAGACGCCGGCGCATGCCGCCCGAGTACGTCTTGGCCGTGCGGTCCGCGGCGTCCGCGAGGTTGAAGCGCTCGAGCAGTTCGCCCGCCCTGCGCTTCGCGTCGCGCGCGGTGAGCTGATACAGCTGCCCGACCATCTGCAGGTTCTCCCTGCCGGTCAGATACTCGTCGATGGCGGCGAACTGGCCGGACAGGCCGATCGATCGCCGTACCTCGTTGGGTTGCTTGAGGACGTCGAGGCCGGCCACGACAGCCTTGCCGCTGTCGGGCTGGATGAGGGTGGTGAGCACCCTCACGGCAGTGGTCTTGCCGGCGCCGTTGGGCCCGAGCAGACCCAGCACAGTGCCCTCGGGGACATCGAGGTCGACGCCGTCCAGTGCCCTTACCTCGCCGAAGGTCTTCACGAGACCCTCGGCGTAAATGGCGCCTGGCATAAGTGGGCTCCCAGATGTGGAGAAGTAACGGTGAATGTCGAACAGGCCGGAGATATCCGGCATGCCATCAGATAGCCATACGGCGGACCCGTAGGCCAGCAGTATGAGTGAACGCGATACATCGCGTCAACCTATTGCGAAAGTTCGCGACAGTCGCGAGTGCTCCGATGTGGAGCTCAGGTGGTCGGGCCTGGGCGTTCGAGCGTGGAAGGCGGCTTCCCCGGCTGCCTTTCGCGGCGGGCCGACGGCTCAGCGCGTCAGCACCACCGTGTAGCCGGCCGAGCGCAGCTTGCCCGCGAGGTCCTCGCAGTGCTCCGGTCCCTTCGTCTCCAAGTGCAGCTCCACCTCCACCTCGTCGAGCCCGAGCCGTGGATCGGTCCGAACATGGCCCACGTCCAGGACGTTAGCGTCCGCCACTGACAACTCCCTCAGCAGTGCTGCCAGCGCCCCGGGCCGGTCGGTCAGCCGCAGTCGCAGCGACAGATAGCGGCCGGCGGCCGCCATGCCGTGACGCAGCGTCCGCTGAAGGACCAGGGGATCGACATTGCCTCCGGAGAGCACGGCGACGACGGGACCGTCGACCGTCTCCGGCCGGGAGAGCAGGGCCGCCACGGGACTTGCCCCCGCCGGCTCCACCACCAGCTTCGCTCGCTCCAGGCAGAGCAACAGCGCGCTGGAGAGAGCGTCTTCGGACACCGTACGTACCTCGTCGACGAGGTCGCCAACGATTTTGAACGGCACGTCCCCCGGCCGCCCGACCTTGATCCCGTCGGCCATCGTGGAGACCGAATCCAGCACCAGGGGCTTCCCCGCGGCGAGCGAGGGCGGATACGCCGCCGCTCCCTCCGCCTGAACGCCGATGATCCGTACGTCGGGCCGCAGTTCCTTGACCGCCACCGCGATGCCCGCGATGAGCCCGCCGCCTCCCACTCCCACGACGATCGTGCGGACCTCCGGGCACTGTTCGAGGATCTCCAGCCCGAGGGTGCCCTGCCCGGCCACCACGTCGGGGTGGTCGAAGGGGTGGATGAAGACCGCGCCCGTCTCCTCCGCGTGCTCCTGCGCCGCCCGCAGCGTCTCGTCGACGACTTGTCCGTGCAGCACGACCTCGGCGCCGTAGTCCCGCGTCGCGGCGACCTTCGGCAGCGGGGCGCCCTCCGGCATGAACACCGTGGAGTTCACACCGAGCAGGGAGGCCGCCAGCGCCACGCCCTGCGCGTGGTTGCCGGCGCTCGCCGCGACCACGCCGCGCGCACGCTCCTCGGGGGAGAGCCCGGCGATGCGCACATACGCGCCGCGCAGCTTGAACGAGCCGGTGCGCTGCAGGTTCTCGCACTTGAGGTGCACGGGGGAGCCGACGAGGTGCGTGAGGTGCCGGCTGCCTTCCAGCGATGTCGTACGGGCCACGCCGGTGAGCGTCTTCTGCGCGGCGCGCACGTCGTCGACGGTGACGGACGCTGTTACGCCCGTGGCGTCGGGGGCGGGGGAGACCATGGCGTCAGTGTCGCAGTTCGCGGCTCCGCGGGCGCCGCCCGGTGTCCACGGTGTTCACGCAGCACAGGTACGGCTCGGGCGCGATCCGTTTACGCTGGGCAGCAGAATCAGGTCTTTTCCGTGGAACTTCCCGAAGAAGCGAGCATCTCGGCATGCCCATGCAACCGGACATGATGACAGTGAACAGCACAGATCAGGCCCCGGATCAGGCCCTCGCCGGGCATGAAGCGGACCACGAGACTCTCGACCGCGCCGACCCGCAGAGGGGGCGCGTCCTGGACGCCATGCAGCACCAGGTCGCCGTCTTCGCGCGCCGCGCCGAGCAGACCCGTCTGGGCGGGATAGGCCAGGCGCGCAACTCCATGGACCGTGCCGCCTACCTGCTGCTCAACCGGCTCGAAGAGAACGGTCCGATGGGCGTCAAGGCCCTCGCCTCCGGGATGGGGATCGACTCCTCGACCGTCACCCGGCAGGTCGCGCCGCTCGTCGAAGGAGGCCTGGTCACCCGCACCACGCACCCCGAGGACGGCCGCGCCGTCGTTCTCAAGCTGTCCCCGCACGGCATCGCCCGGCTCCACCAGGTGCGCTCCTCCCGGCGCGAGCTGATGGCGGTGCTCACGGACGACTGGAGCGAGGAGGACCGGGAGACCTTCTGCAGGCTCCTGACCCGCTTCAACACCGCGATGCAGGGCATCCACCCCGCCACGGAGACTCCGGAAGTACCTCCCTCTTGATTTGATCAGTGCGCCTGGCGTCCCATTGCCGTACGGGAGGCGCAGGTGGGAGAGCGGCGTGCGCGTGAGGAGCGCCGCCGGGCCCGGGAGTTCGAGGCGTTCGTCGCGGGCGCGGCCGGCAGGCTGCTGCATGCCGCCACGCTGCTGACCGGTGAGCCCTTCGGTGCCGCTCCCGCCGCCCAGGAACTGCTCGTCGGCGCCCTGTCCCGTACGTACGCGGACTGGGACCGTCTGCGCGGCGAGGACCCTTACGAGCACACGCGCCAGGATCTGGCCGCACACTTCGCGCACACCGCCTGGCGCCACCGGCGTCCGCGCGGCGGTCTGCTGGACGCGCTGCCCCCGCAGGAGCGGCTGATGCTGGTGCTGCGGCTGTACGAGGGCGTGGCCGAGGAACAGGTCGCCGCAGCGCTCGGGCTGCCCGTGGAGCGGGTGCGGGCCCTGTGCACCCGGGGCATGGCGACGGTCCTCAGCCGCGGGACGAGAAACGGGGAGGAGAGCGGAACCCCGGCCGGCGCGGCGCATGGACCGGCGTCCGGTGCCGTGTCCCTGCTCGCGTCCCGCATCGTCACCGGTCTGCGGCACAGGGGAGCGGAGGCGGCCACCGGGACCGTGCAACAGCGCGACGGCGCAGGCCGCGAGCCGAGGGGGGCCGCATGAGACTTCCCGACCGCAAGGAGACCGAGGTCCGCCGCCTGCTGGAGTCCGCGCCCCCCGCCGCCGTGCCGACGGACCTGGCCGGGCGCGCCCTGGTCCGCGGCATGCGCATCGCGCACCGGCGGCGCACGGTCGCGCTGCTGCTGTGGGGGTTCTTCGCGGTGGCAGTGGCCGTCGCCGTGTGGGCCGCGGTCGCTGAGCCCTGGATGGTCCGGCCGGCCGTTACGACGCCACCGCTCGGCTGGTAGCGGCGCCGCCCCTTCGCCGAGCGGATCGTGGCCCTGACCGGCAGGGCGCCGGGGCGGGTTCCGGCCCCGGCGCCGTTCGTGCCCTTCTAGCCCAGCGCCTGCTGCAGATCCGCCAGCAGGTCCTCCACCGACTCGATGCCGACGGACAGCCGCACGAGGTCCGCGGGCACCTCCAGCGCCGAGCCCGCCGCCGACGCGTGCGTCATGCGCGCGGGGTGCTCGATCAGCGATTCGACGCCGCCCAGCGACTCCCCGAGCGTGAACAGGTGCGTTCGGTTGCACACCTCCACCGCCGACTCCTCGCCGCCCGCGACCCGGAAGGAGACCATCCCGCCGAAGGCCCGCATCTGCTTGGCCGCCGTCTCGTGCCCCGGGTGCGAGGGCAGCCCCGGGTAGTAGACCTGCGTCACCTTCGGGTGGGCCTGGAGCATCTCTGCCACGCGCGAGGCGTTCGCGCTGTGCCGCTCCATCCGTACGGCCAGCGTCTTCGTGCCGCGCATGACCAGCCAGGAGTCGAACGGGCCCGCCACTGCGCCCATCGCGTTCTGGTGGAAGGCGATCTCCGCGGCCAGTTCCGACTCGTCCAGTACGAGGGCGCCGCCGACGACGTCCGAGTGGCCGCCCATGTACTTCGTCGTCGAGTGCACGACGACGTCCGCCCCCAGCGCGAGGGGCTGCTGGAGATAGGGGCTCGCGAAGGTGTTGTCCACGACCAGCCGTGCCCCCGCGCCGTGCGCGAGCTGGGCGAGCGCGGTGATGTCGCTGATGCCGAGCAGCGGGTTGGACGGGGTCTCCACCCACACCGCCTTGGTGCGGTCGCGCAGTTCGGCGCGCACCGCCGCCGGGTCGGAGGTGTCGGCCACCGACCATTCCACGCCCCACCGTTCGGCGACGCGCGCGAAGAGGCGGAACGTACCGCCGTAGGCGTCGTTCGGGATCACCACGTGGTCCCCGGGCACGAGCAGGGTCCGCAGCAGGCAGTCCTCGGCGGCCATGCCCGACGCGAACGCGAAGGCGTTGCGCCCGCCTTCCAGGGCGGCGAGGTTCTGCTCGAGTGCGGTACGCGTCGGATTGGCGGAGCGGCTGTACTCGTAGCCGCCGCGCAGCCCGCCGACGCCGTCCTGCTTGTACGTGGAGACCTGGTAAATGGGCGGGACGACCGCACCCGTCGCGGGGTCGGCGGTCTGCCCCGCGTGGATCGCGAGGGTCTCGAAGCTCTGGGGCGTGTGCCCGCTGTCGCGCTGGTCGCTCATGGGGCGAGCGTAATGCGCCGTACGGTGTAGGCAGAGCGGCTCAAGCGAACCGCCTCAGACGATTACTCCTGTCACGTCCCGTCCGCGCACCAACGGGGAGAACGCAGCCATGGAAGCCCTGCTCGTGCTGATCGCACTGACCGCCATCTTCGGCGTCCTGGTCGCTCCGGCGATGCGCCGGCGGCGGCAGCGCCTGCAAGGCGCTCAGGGAGTCGCCCGCGCCGTCGACCCGGGCGCCGGATACGGCTTCGTACCGACCGAGCAGCTCGACGTGCGACTGCCGGGCCCCGACCACGAGTTCACCGAGGCGCTGGAGGAGACGCAGCGCACCCAGGACTGGCAGCCGGTCGCGAGGCTGCTGGCCCTCACCGGGGACGAGTGGGAACTGCGCTGGCAGCGCGTGCAGTCGATGGCGGGCGCGGCGGCGATGGAGCTGGCGCAGGCGCGCGCGCTCGGCGCACCGGAGTCACCGGCAACGGGCAAGGGCGGCTCCGCGGGCGGCGTCTCCTTCAGCAAGGGACCGGGCCTGCGTGACGCGAGCTGGCTGCGGCAGTGGCGCACCGAGCAGCCCGGCGACCCGGGCGGCGCCCAGGTCTACGCGCAGTTCCTGGTGTGGCAGGCCGTCGCCGACCCCTCCTCCGCCGACCACCGCATCATCCTGGAAGAGGCCCGTACGGTCTGCGAGGAGGCCGCGCGGCTCGCCCCCGACGACCCCACGCCGCACATAACCGAGCTGTTCATCGCACGCCATCTCTCCTACCGGCGCGCCGACTTCGAGGAACTGTGGGCGACGCTGCGGCGCAAGGCACCGCACCACATGGGCGCGCACATGGCCGCCCTGCCGTACTGGTCGGAGAAGGGCTGCGGCTCGCGCGCCGAGGCCGATGCCTTCGCGCAGAGCGCCGCCGCCCACGCGCCCGAGGGCACCCTGCTTCCCGCGCTCCCGCTCTTCGCCGCCTACGAGCACCTGCCGGAGGTCAACGTGGTGCGCGGCCTCTACCAGAGCGCCGAGATCGAGAAGGCCGTGGAGGCCGCGGAGTACGCGGTCGACCAGGTCGAGGCCGGCCACCCCGTGCGTCCGCACGTCCTGCACCTGCTGGTCTGCTTCCTCGTGCGAGCCGAACGGTACGGCGAGGCGATGGAGGCGCTGCGCGTCGTCGACGGATATGTGGGCGCGATCCCCTGGGCGGACTCGGGCGACCCGGCGAGCCACTACTCGGCCTACCGCGCGCTGGCCGTCTCCGGCTGGGAGGCGACGGGCGGCGACCGCGCCCAGATCTGACACGGCCCGCGGGACCGGAGGCGCCTGCCGCGCACCCTTCGCAGGACCGGCAGCACCAACATGAGACGGTCCGGCGGGTGGAACTCCGCTCGAAGACCTCCCCCGAGGGGTGCGGGGTACGCCCGCCCGGGAGCACGTCAGGCACGATGGACAGATGGTCAACCGACTCTCGGACGAGACGAGCCCGTACCTCCTTCAGCACGCCGACAACCCGGTCGACTGGTGGCCCTGGTCGGAGGCCGCCTTCGACGAGGCGCGCAGGCGCGGGGTGCCGGTGCTGCTCAGCGTCGGTTACGCCAGCTGCCACTGGTGCCACGTCATGGCGCACGAGAGTTTCGAGGACGAGGCCACCGCCGGATACCTCAACGCCCACTTCGTCCCCGTCAAGGTGGACCGCGAGGAACGCCCCGACGTGGACGCCGTCTACATGGAGGCCGTGCAGGCTGCCACCGGCCAGGGCGGATGGCCCATGACCGTCTTCCTCACGCCCGCGGCCGAACCCTTCTACTTCGGCACCTACTTCCCGCCCGCCCCCCGCCACGGCATGCCCTCCTTCCGGCAGGTGCTGGACGGCGTCGCCACGGCATGGTCGGAGAGGCGCGAGGAGGTCGCCGACGTGGCCGGCCGGATCGTGCGGGACCTGGCCGCGCGCAGCATCCGCTACGAGCAGCCGCAGCCGCCCGGCCCCGAGGAGCTGGCCTCGGCGCTGCTGGAGCTGACGCGTGAATTCGACGCCGAACGGGGCGGGTTCGGCGGTTCGCCGAAGTTCCCGCCGTCCATGGCGCTGGAGTTCCTGCTGCGCCACCACGCCCGCACCGGTTCCGAGGGCGCGCTGGAGATGGCCCGTGCCACCTGCGAATCGATGGCGCGCGGCGGCATCTACGACCAGCTCGGCGGGGGATTCGCGCGCTACTCCGTGGACGCGGGCTGGGTCGTGCCGCACTTCGAGAAGATGCTCTACGACAACGCCCTGCTCTGCCGCGTCTACGCCCACGCCTGGCGGAGCACGGGTTCCGACATGGCCCGCCGGGTCGCCCTGGAGACCGCGGACTTCATGGTCCGCGAACTGGGCACGCCCCAGGGCGGGTTCGCCTCCGCTCTCGACGCCGACAGCGACGACGGCAACGGCAGGCACAGCGAGGGCGCCTACTACGTGTGGACCCCCGGCCAGCTGACCGAGGTCCTCGGCGAGGAGGACGGGCAATGGGCGGCCGGCTACTTCGGCGTCACCGACGAGGGAACCTTCGAAGAGGGCGCGTCCGTGCTCCAACTCCCGGACGCCACGCAGCTCTCGGACGCCTCGCGTGCGGCGTCCGTACGGGAGAGGCTGCTGCGTGCCCGCGAACAGCGGCCGCGCCCCGCCCGTGACGACAAGGTCGTCGCGGCGTGGAACGGGCTGGCCGTCGCCGCGCTCGCGGAGACCGGTGCCTACTTCGACCGTCCCGACCTGGTCGAGGCCGCCTCCGCGGCCGCACGTCTGCTGACCGATCTGCACCTGAACGGCGACGGCCGCATCGCACGCACCTCGCGCGACGGCACGACCGGCTCGGGCGCGGGCGTGCTGGAGGACTACGCGGACGTGGCCGAGGGCCTGCTCGGTCTCTACTCCGTCACCGGAGAGGCCGGGTGGCTCGACACCGCCGGCGTACTGCTGGAGACCGTGCTCGACCACTTCACGGATCCCGACGGCGCGCTCTTCGACACAGCCGACGACGCCGAAGCCCTCATCCGCCGCCCGCAGGACCCCACGGACAGCTCCACCCCGTCGGGCTGGACCGCAGCCGCGCAAGCCCTGCTCTCCTACGCCGCCTACACCGGCAGTTCGCGCCACCGCGAGGCCGCCGAGCGGGCGCTCGGCATCGTGCGGGCGCTCGCACCCCGCGCCCCGCGCTTCATCGGGTGGGGCCTCGCCGCGGCCGAAGCCGTACTGGACGGCCCGAGGGAGATCGCCGTGGTCGGCCCGCACGCGGACCCCGGTACGGGGACGCTGCACCGTACGGCGCTGCTCGCGACCGCGCCCGGAGCGGTCGTTGCGCTCGGGGAGCCGGGCTCCCCGGAGGCGCTCGACGTGCCGCTGCTGCGGGACCGGCCGTTGCTGGACGGGAACCCGACGGCCTATGTGTGCCGCAACTTCACGTGCGACGCTCCGACCGCCGATCCCGAGGTCCTGGAACGGTCACTGCGGAGCTGATCGCCCGGGCCCTGAGGGCCTGGGGGTGTCCCCAACCTCACAGGGCAATACACCTAGGAGCCGGGCGAGCCACTCACTCCGCCCCGAGGGTCTGGGGGATTCCCCGTTCCACCACGCGCAGCGCCCGCTCGACGATCGCGAAGAGGTCCTCCTGCGGCTCGTCGCTGTTGGCCCAATAGAACATGGCCTCGGACATGGCACCGACCAACGCCCCTGTGCACACCCGCAGTTCGAGGGAGTCGGCATTCCGTCCGGTCCGCCCGGCCAGAGCGGCCGCCAGGATCCGTACCGTCTCCGACATCTGCTCGGTCATCCGGGCACGCAGCGCGGGCACTTCCAGGACGAGCCGGATCCGCTGGTGGGACTCGGCGGGCTCACGGCCGGGCTCCTGGCTCATGGCCTGCCCGATCACCTCCAGCATGGCCCTGCGGAGGGCTGTCACCGGCGGCTCGTCGGCGGGACGCGCCAGCAGCGCCTCGTGCATCAGCGGGTCGTACTCGTCGGTGAGGACGATGTCTTCCTTCGTGGGGAAGTAGCGGAAGACGGTGCTGGGGGAGACCTCCGCCTCGTCCGCGATCCGCTCGACGGACGTGGCGGCGTAGCCCTCCTCGTCGAAGAGACGGTAGGCGGCCTTCCGGATCGCCTGCCTGGTCTTGATCTTCTTCCGCTCGCGGAGGCCCGGACGGGACTCGGTAGCCGCGGAGGACTCGGTACGTGCAGGGGCCATGTGCCTCATTGTCCGCCATCCGGGCTCTCCGGGGCCAGCTATGCGCCTGGGACGGGGAGCGATCCAGGCCCTCCCCCAACCTCCGGCCGGGGGGACCCCCGAGTCTTGCCGTCCCCCTCCACTGCTTCCGCTTCCGCCTCCGGTATCTGCACATGGCCCCTATCCGGCAGCAGTGTCGTGATCACGGCGGCGGCGAGCGCGGCGACACCGCAGACCGAGAGCACCTGCGTCATGCCGTCGACGAAGGCCGCGTCCGCCGAGGCCGCCAGGGCCTGCGAGTTGAGCTTTCCGGCGATCGCGTGGGCGGCGATCACGGAGTCCCCGGCCGCATCCGCCGCGCCCGCCGGCAGCCCTTCCGTCGCGAGCTTTGCGGCGTATGTGCCGGACAGCAGGCTCCCCAGTGCGGCGATGCCGATCGCCGCACCCGTCTGACGCACGGTCATCAGCAATCCCGAACCGCTTCCGGCCTGCGCGGCGGGCAGCGCCGCCAGAGCGCCGTCCATGGCGGGCACCATCGCGAATCCGACGCCGAATCCGGTGACGGTCAGCCAGGTCGCCGTCAGCCCGTATCCGTCTCCCACATCGGTACGGGCGCCGAGGAACGCCGCGAACGCCAGCACCACCAGCCCGGCGCTGATCACCGGCCGAGACCCGAACCGCGCGGCCAGCGGCCCCGACCCGCGCGCCGCGACCAGGAGGCCCGCCATCAGCGGCAGCAGCCGCAGTCCGGTACCGAACGCGTCGACGCCGAGGACCGCTTGGAGGTACTGAGGCAGCACGAACAGCAGCCCGGCCAGCACGAGCGTGATCAGCGTCGCGGTGAACGCGTTCCGTGCGAACGCCGGCCGGGCCAGCAGCTTCAGGTCCAGCATCGGCCGCTCGACCCGGCGTTCACGCAGCACGAGCGCCGCCAGCAGCACCGGCGATGCCGCGAGAGCGGCGATGACGTACGCGTCGCTCCAGCCTCGCGCGGGTCCCTCGATGATGCCGAAGACGAGTGAGCCGAGGCCGGCGACGCTCAACACCGCGCTGAACACGTCCACATGGGGTGCCGACTCGTCGCGGGACTCGGGCAGCAGCGTCAGGCAGACGAGGATGCCGAGCGCGGCGAGCGGGACGTTGACGAGGAAGACAGAGCCCCACCAGAAGTGGTCGAGGAGCCAGCCCCCGAGGACGGGCCCGAGCGGCATGCCCCCGGCGACCGACGCGGTGATGATGCCGACGGCCTTGGTGCGCTCGGACTCGTCCGCGAAGAGGGAGGGGATCACGGAGAGCGCGAGCGGCGTGACCAATGCGGCCCCGAGCCCCATCAAGGTGCGGGCGGCGATGACCCAGCCGGCGTCGTCGGCGAGCCCGCCGAGCAGCGAGGCGGCGAGGAAGACGGCAAGACCCGCGACGAGCAGCCGGCGTCGCCCGAATCGGTCGCCGAGCAGTCCCGCGGGCAGCATCGCGGCGGCGAAGACGACGATGTACGCGTCCACGATCCACTGCATCTGCCCCGTACCGGCGCCGAGTTGGCGCCCCATCGCGGGGAGGGCGACGTTGAGGATCGTCAGGTCGAAACCCAGCACGAGCATGCTCGTGCCGAGAGCTGCGAGGGCCCACCAGCGGCGGGGATCGGGCTGTGTGGTCATGGCCAACTCCGAGTGTCAGTGTCTTTTGATAGTGACTCTCAAAAAGTTGGACCTGTCAAGACGGGAGCCCGGCCGTACCCCGGGTGGTCAATAACACGTGGCCGCGCACCAGGTCGGCCCGTAGGGTGGCGGAATGCAGGTGATCCAGTCGGCGAAGCTCGCAAACGTCTGTTACGAGATCCGGGGCCCGGTCCTGGAGGAGGCGATGCGGCTGGAGGCAGCAGGTCACCGCATCCTCAAGCTCAACACCGGCAACCCGGCACCCTTCGGGTTCGAGTGTCCGCCGGAGATCCTCGAGGACATGATCCGCAACGTGGGCGAGGCCCACGGCTACGGCGACGCGAAGGGGCTCCTCTCAGCTCGCCGCGCGGTGATGCAGCACTACCAGACGCAGGGCATCGAGCTCTCCGTCGAGGACATCTACCTGGGCAACGGCGTCTCCGAGCTGATCCAGATGTCGATGCAGGCGCTGCTCGACGACGGGGACGAGGTTCTCGTGCCGGCGCCCGACTACCCGCTGTGGACGGCCTCGGTCTCCCTCTCCGGCGGCAAGGCCGTGCACTACCGCTGCGACGAGCAGTCGGACTGGATGCCGGACCTGGCCGACGTCGAGAGCAAGGTCACAGACCGCACCAAGGCGCTCGTCGTCATCAACCCGAACAACCCCACCGGTGCCGTGTACGACGAGGAGATCCTGCGCGGTCTCACGGACATCGCGCGGCGCCACGGGCTGATCGTCTACTCCGACGAGATCTACGACAAGATCCTCTACGACGGTGCGACGCACACGCCCACGACCCTCGTCGCCCCCGACCTGCTCACCGTCACCTTCAACGGGCTCTCGAAGGCGTACCGGGTGGCCGGTTACCGCAGCGGCTGGATGGCCGTGTGCGGGCCGAAGGGCCACGCGCAGAGCTACATCGAAGGGCTGACGATCCTCGCCAACATGCGGCTGTGCGCGAACATGCCCGCGCAGCACGTGGTGGCCGCCGCGCTCGGCGGCCGGCAGTCGATCAACGACCTGGTGCTGCCCGGCGGGCGGCTGCTGGAGCAGCGCGACATGGTCCACGATCTGCTGACGCAGATCCCCGGTGTGACGTGTGTGAAGCCGAAGGGCGCGATCTACGCGTTCCCGCGCCTGGACCCGAAGGTCCACAAGATCAAGGACGACCGGGAGATGGTCCTCGACCTGCTGCGGGCCGAGCAGATCATGATCGTCCACGGCACGGGCTTCAACTGGCCCGACCCGGACCACTTCCGGATCGTGAACCTGCCGCCGGTGAACGAGCTGGAGGACGCGGTGACCCGCATCGGCGCCTTCCTGGAGGGCTACAGCCAGCCGTAGCCTCGCGGGGCGCAACGGGTTCGATTCCTGGTCCCGCCCCTGCCGTCGTCGGCGGCCGTCAGCACGTCGTGGTCACGCGGCAGTGAGGCCGAGGGCCGTGGCGTGGAAGTCGCGGCACTGGCTGGCCACCACCATCGCCGGTTCGTCGTTGCGGTACGTGGCGATCACGACGGCATGGCCGGCCAGGGTGTGCGCGCGGTGGTGCAGGGAATCGATGTGGGCCGGGTCGGCGTCATGGGCCGAGGGGTCCGCTCTGAGCGGTGCCGCGCGCAGGCGCGTGACCTGGGAGGCGAGTTCCTCCGCGGCCTCGTCCAGCTCGTCGGACGGGGTGAGGGCGCGCAGCTCGTCCGTCACCGTCAGCAGCGCCGTCAGGTGACCTGCCAGGCGGATGTCCAGCTCCTCTTCCCGCGAGCGGTGGGGAAAATCGGCGTCGGCCATGGCATGTACCGACTTGCTGCGGATCGGTTCGTACACGGTCGGCCTCCTGCCGTCACGTCGCCTGGATGCCAGCCTAACTTAGACTCGATCTAAAGTTGAGCCGTGTACATTTTCTGCCCGGACGACAAGTGCACCCGCGCCCGGCGACGGAGCGGCACGCACCGGGACCGGCCCCGACGGCCCACACACGACGGTGCCCCCCACCGAGAGGTGAGGGGCACCGTCTGTGGCCGGAAGACCGTGGGCGTCAGCCCAACCGCTCCACGAGGGCGCGGTGTTCGTCCCACAGCTCCTTCGGCGTGTGGTCACCGAAGGTGTTGAGGTGCTCGGGGACCATCGCGGCCTCGTCGCGCCAGACCTCCTTGTCCACCTCCAGCACGAAGTCGAGGTCCGAGTCCGTCATGTCGAGCCCGTCCCGGTCGAGGGACTCCTTCGTCGGGAGGATGCCGATGGGCGTCTCGACGCCCTCCGCCTCGCCGTTCAGCCGCTGCACGATCCACTTGAGCACGCGGCTGTTCTCGCCGAATCCGGGCCAGACGAACTTGCCGTCCTGGTCCTTCTTGAACCAGTTGACGTAGTAGATCTTCGGCAGCTTGGCCTGGTCGGCGTTCTTGCCGATGTTCACCCAGTGGGCGAAGTAGTCGCCCATGTTGTAGCCGCAGAAGGGGAGCATCGCGAACGGGTCGCGGCGCAGCTCGCCGGCCTTGCCCTCGGCGGCGGCAGTCTTCTCGCTGGCGACGTTGGCGCCGAGGAAGACGCCGTGCTGCCAGCTGAAGGACTCCGTCACCAGCGGCACCGCCGTCGCGCGGCGGCCACCGAAGAGGATCGCCGAGATCGGCACACCCCTCGGGTCCTCCCACTCCGGCGCGATGATCGGGCACTGCCCTGCCGGGGTGGTGAAGCGGGCGTTGGGGTGGGCGGCCGGAGTCCCGGACTCTGGAGTCCAGTCGTTGCCCTTCCAGTCGGTGAGGTGAGCGGGCGTCTCCTCGGTCATGCCCTCCCACCACACGTCGCCGTCGTCGGTGAGGGCGACGTTGGTGAAGACCGAGTTGCCCCAAAGGGTCTTCATGGCGTTGGCGTTGGTGTGCTCGCCGGTGCCGGGTGCGACGCCGAAGAAGCCGGCCTCCGGGTTGATGGCGTACAGCCGTCCGTCCTCGCCGAAGCGCATCCATGCGATGTCGTCGCCGATGGTCTCCACCGTCCAGCCCTTGACGGTGGGCTCGAGCATGGCGAGGTTCGTCTTCCCGCAGGCCGAAGGGAAGGCGGCGGCGACGTACTTGGACTCACCGCGCGGCGGCGTGAGCTTGAGGACGAGCATGTGCTCGGCGAGCCAGCCCTCGTCGCGCGCCATGACGGAGGCGATGCGCAGCGCGTAGCACTTCTTGCCGAGCAGTGCGTTGCCGCCGTAGCCCGATCCGAAGGACCAGATCTCGCGGCTCTCGGGGAAGTGGGAGATGTACTTGGTGCTGTTGCACGGCCAGGGCACGTCCTGCTCCCCGGCCTCCAGCGGGGCGCCGACGCTGTGGACCGCCTTGACGAAGAAGCCGTCCTCGCCGAGCTCGTCGAGGACCTGCTGTCCCATGCGCGTCATGGTGCGCATCGAGACGGCGACGTACGCGGAGTCCGTGATCTCGACGCCCAGCGCGGAGAGCGGGGAGCCGAGGGGGCCCATGCAGAAGGGCACGACGTACATGGTGCGGCCGCGCATGCAGCCGCGGAAGATGCCCCCAGAGCCTTCGGCCTGGGAGGTGCCCCCACCTTCGCCGTTCTCGCCCTGGAAGACGGCCCGCATCTCGTCAGGGGCCTTCCAGTTGTTGGTCGGACCGGCGTCCTCCTCCTTCTCGGAGCAGATGAAAGTACGGCCCTCGACGCGTGCGACGTCGCTGGGGTCGGAG
This sequence comes from Streptomyces bathyalis, assembly GCF_015910445.1. Classification (NCBI taxonomy): domain Bacteria; kingdom Bacillati; phylum Actinomycetota; class Actinomycetes; order Kitasatosporales; family Streptomycetaceae; genus Streptomyces; species Streptomyces bathyalis. Next base: position 2,550,240 of record NZ_CP048882.1, on the reverse strand, counting down.
GCGGCGTAGTAGGAGTGCGGCCGTTTCACCGGGTCCAGCTTGGTGAACGTGCCCTTCTCGACGAGCTCTTCGCAGAGGCGCTCGTACTCCGATTCGGAGCCGTTGCACCAGACGATGCCGGCCGGTTCTGTGAGAGCGGCGATTTCCTCGACCCAGGAGACCAGCTCCTGGTGGCGGGTGGGAACGGGGTTGATGGCGGGAGCCGCAGAACTGCGCGCCACGATCTCTCCAGACGTTGAGGGTTCGACGGATAACTGCACTGGTATCCGGATTTTTTGGCTTGCTGCTTCAACTCGCCCCTTGGGGGCCGCGACCCGGATGCGTTCGTGATGGTGCTGGGCTGGTGCGTCTGCGCGGCTCGCTCATCCGGTGTCACCCTTGCTCCTCTGAGCATGTGAGCGTATCGGCTGCCTGTCCAGATGGAAAGGATGTGTCCATCACCACTCCGATGAGCGGCATGGACCCTCGGAAGAGCATGTCGCCGGTTACGAACCCGTAGCTACGATGGGCCGTATGACTGACGCGCCTCGTCCGCTTGAGCCCGTGAACTGCGCGGACTCCGAAGACGACGCGGACGGAACCGAGAAGCCGGAAAGCACCGGCAGTTCTGCCGCAGCCTCCTTCGAGTCGGCCGCCGCGGCGGTGACTTCGGCCGCCTCCAGGGGTGCCGCGGCCTTTCCCGCGCTGATCAAGCCAAGGCTGCGCGGATGGCTGCACGCCGGGATGTTCCCCGCCGTCCTCACAGCCGGGATATTTCTCACCGCGCTCGCCGACAGCACCCGCGGCCGGATCGCCTGCGCCGTCTACACGCTGACGGCCTGTCTGCTCTTCGGTGTGAGCGCGCTCTACCACCGGGGCGAGTGGGGCCCGAAGGCGAACGCCGTACTGCGGCGCCTCGACCACGCGAACATCTTCCTGATCATCGCGGGGACGTACACGCCGCTGACGATCCTTCTGCTCCCCGCCGGTTCGGGGACGCCTCTGCTGTGGGGGGTGTGGGCGGCGGCCCTGTTCGGCATCGGGTTCCGCGTGTTGTGGGTCGGTGCTCCGCGCTGGCTCTACACGCCGTGCTACATCGCGATGGGGTGGGCGGCCGTCTTCTACCTGCCCGAGTTCATGCGCAAGGGCGGCATCGCCGTGCTCGTGTGCGTGATCGTGGGTGGCCTGCTCTACAGCGCGGGCGGTGTCGTCTACGGCATCAAGCGGCCGAACCCGTCACCGCGGTGGTTCGGATTCCACGAGGTCTTCCACTCGTTCACGCTGGCCGCGTTCGTCGTGCACTACGTGGGGATCTCGCTGGTGGCGTACCAGCACGCGTAGCCCTCGCCGGGCGGGCGGAACGGTTCGGTCCGGCGCGGGCCGCCCAGGTGCCGCCCACCCCGGCGTCCGCGCGGAACCCCGCGGCAGGCGGTGCCTAGGACGTCGGCGTGCGGCGGATGGAACGGCCCGCGAGGGCGTCCGTGCGGCGGCCGTCCTCCATGACGAAGCGGCCGTCGATCAGCACGTGCGGGATGCCGGTGGGCAGCACGCGCGGATTGTCGAACGTGGCGCCCGGGGCGACCGTCTCCGGATCGAACAGGACGAGGTCCGCCCGGTAGCCCTCCCGGACCAGGCCCCGGTCGGGGAGGCGCAGCCGTGCCGCCGGGCGCGAGGTGAGGTGCGCGACGCACTCCTCCAGGGAGAGCACGCCCAACTCCCGTACGTAGCGGCCGAGATACTGCGGGAAGGTCCCGTAGGCGCGCGGGTGCGGCTTGGCGCCCTGGAGGATGCCGTCGCTGCCGCCGGTGTGAGCCGGGTGCCGCATCATGTGGCGCACGTTCTCCTCGTGGCCCACGTGCTGGAGGATCGTCGTGCCGAGCCGGTCCTCGATCAGCAGGCGCCGGGCCGTGGTGAACGGCTCCTCGCCGTTCTCCTTCGCCGACTGCGCGACGGTCCTGCCGACATGGCCGGCCAGGGCGGGATCGTTGACCCCGGAGATCTCGATCGTGTCCCAGTCCATGGGGACGCCGTGGCAGCCGTCGGCGCCCTCCACCTCCATGACATGCCGGATGCGGGAGCAGGTCTCCTCGTCCGACAGCCTGGCGAGGATCGCCTCCGGACCGCCGGCGCTCGCCCAACTGGGCAGCATCGCCACGAGAGTCGTGCAGCCGGGGGTGTACGGATACGTGTCGAGGGTGATGTCCGCGCCGGCGGCGAGCGCACGGTCGAGCAGGTCCGTCAGCTCGGGAGCGCGGCCCTTGTTGACGCCGAAGTTCATGGTGGCGTGGGCGAGATGGAGCGCGCAGCCCGCCTCCCGCGTGACGGCGACCATCTCCTCGTAGGCATGGAGGGCGCCCTCGCCGTACGAGCGGTGGTGTGGGCAGTAGTAGCCGCCGTAGGCGGCCACCGTGCGGCACAGTTCGGTGAGTTCGGCGTCGGAGGCGTACATGCCGGGCGTGTACGTGAGGCCGGAGGACATGCCGACCGCGCCCTGCTCCAGGCCCTCGGCGACCAGGCGCCGCATGGCCTCGGTCTCGGCGGCGGTCGCGGGGCGGTCGTCCCAGCCGACGGCGAGCATGCGGACGCTGCCCTGCGGCACGAGGTAGGCGGCGTTGACGGCCGTGCCCTGGCGGTCGATGCGGTCCAGGTACTCGCCGACCGTGCGCCAGTCGAAGTCGACGGAGGTGTCTCCGGGCGCGCTGCCGTTCCAGCCGGTGATGGCGCTGCGCACCTCCGTGAGGGTGCGGTCGTCGACCGGTGCGTAGGAGAGGCCGTCCTGGCCGACGACTTCGAGGGTGACTCCCTGCGCTGCCTTGGCGGAGTGGTCGGGGTCGCGCAGCAGGGCCAGGTCGGAGTGGGCGTGCATGTCGATGAAGCCGGGGGCCACCACGAGCCCCGTGGCGTCGAGCGTCCGACGGGCCCCGGCCGTGCGGGCGCCGGTGCCGTCCGACTCCCGGGTGATGGCCGTGATGCGGCCGTCCTCGACGGCGACGTCGGCGCGGTAAGGGGCGCTCGTCCCGGAGCCGTCGACGATGTCGGCGTTGCGGATGAGCAGGTCCATGAGGGCGGTCCCTTCGGAGCCGGTGCGGGCCGTCCGCCCGTCAGAAGAACGTGCGGACGTAGCCGGTGACCGTGCCGTCCGCAGTCGTCTCGGGGATGAGCTGCCACTTGTCGAAGATCGTGCAGGGGTGTGACAGGCCGAGACCCACCCACTCCCCGACCTCCAGGGGCGCTTCGGTGCGGACCCAGGCGTGCTGGTCGGAGAGCGCCGTGACGGTGATGCCCTGCGCCGGGCGCGTCGTGCCGTCGCCGGCGCGCACGGTGTGGGGCTGCGGCAGGTGCAGGTCGAACGCGGCGTCGCGCTTGCCCGCGTTGAGGAACGCCTGGTCGGGAGCGGGACGGGAGACGACCTGCGCCCAGAGCGTGAACGCCGCCTGCAGCGCGCCCTCTTCGGGGATCCGGTTGAAGGGCGTCTTCTCCCGGTAGGCGCCGTCGTCGTGCGACACGTACGCGCCGGAGCGGAGCAGCTTCAGCACCGGCCGCGAGAGCGGCGGCAGTTCGGCGAAGACTTCGGCGACGGCGTCGAACCACGCGCTGCCGCCGGCGCTGAGCACGATCTCGGTGAGACCGTCGAAGCGTCCGGCGGCGTCGAACGCGGCCGCGAGCGCGTTGAGCCGGCGCAGCCACGCCGTGACCGTCTCGGGGGAGGCGTCGGGGACTTCGCCCTCGTAGCCCGCGACTCCGGCCAGCCGGAGGGTGGATGTGCCCGCGACGGCGGTGGCGATCGCTTCGCACTCGGCCTCCGTGCGGGCTCCCGTGCGGGCGCCTTCGCCGGCGGCGAGTTCGACGACGACGTCGATGGGACGCGCCGCCCCGGCCTCCTTCAGGGCGGCGTCCATCTGCGCGACGCCCTCGGTGGAGTCGGCGTAGCAGATGAAGCGGAAGTCCGGGTCGGCGTCGAGCTCCCGGGCCAGCCAGCGGAGCGCGGCGGGGTCGACGAGTTCGTTCCCGAGAAAGACGCGCCGGATCCCGAACGCCCGGGCCACGCGCACCTGATGGGGCACGGCAAGCGTGATCCCCCAGGCGCCGTGGGCGAGTTGGCGGTGGAAGAGCTGCGGGGCCATGGAGGTCTTGCCGTGCGGGGCGAAGGAGAGGCCGTGCCGCTGCGTGTAGGTCCGCATCAGGGCGAGGTTGTGCTCCAGACGCTCCGCGGACAGTGCGAGGACCGGCGTGGTGAAGCCCCCGGTGAAGAGGTTGCGGCCCTCTGCGGTGAGGTCGGCGACGGTGGAGCCGGCGGCGTCAGGGGGCAGCCCCTTGAAGCGGTGATCGATGCGCTCCTCGGCGAGGGAGGCGAGAGGGTCCGCGCCGGCCATTTGGACTCCTACTCCTCGGCATTGCTTCGTTGCGTTGCAGTAAATGCAATAGACATTGCGTATTTCGCTCAGAGCTGTTTAGCATCCCGCCGAACACCCGTCAATCGATGAGGGAGCGGATGCCGACAGTGGTGAGTACCGACGTCGTCTGCCTCGGCGAATCCATGGTCACGTTCCTGCCCTCGCAGGCCGGACGGCTCGCGGACGTGCCGTCCTTCGAGCGGGCGATCGGTGGGGCCGAGTCCAACGTGGCCTGTGCGCTTGCCGGTTCGGGGCACTCCGTGCGGTGGGTCAGCCGTGTCGGTGCCGACGGGTTCGGCGACCACCTGGTGGAGACCATCGCCGCGCGCGGGGTCGACATCGGCTTCGTCGGACGCGACCCGAGACGGCCCACGGGCATCTACTTCCGTACGGAGGGCGAGCGCCCCACCACGCTGGACGCAACCGGTGACAGCGGCGGCGCGGCCGAGGTCGTCTACTACCGCGCCGGGTCGGCCGCTTCCGCCATGTCGCCGCAGACCGTGGACCTCGGCACCGTCGACGACGCCGACGTGCTGCACGTCACAGGCATCACCGCCGCTCTGTCGGAGGAGTGCCTGGAGCTGATGCGCGTGCTCACGGGCCCGCGCCCGGACCGACCGCTCGTCTCCTTCGACGTCAACTACCGCGTCGGCCTGTGGGACCGGGCCGAGGCCGATGCGGCCCCCGGCCCCGGCGTGCTGCTCGAACTCGCCCGTGGCTGCGACGTCGTCTTCGCCGGCGAGGACGAGGCCGCCGCGGCGTGGGGCGTGACCGGCGGCCCCGAATCGCTCAGGGAGCGGCTGCCCGAGCCGGCGGTGCTCGTGGTCAAGCAGGGAGGTGAGGGAGCGACCGCGTTCGTGCGCGGCGACGAGGGCGGTGACGGCGAGGCCGCCGACACCGTCCACTTCGAGCCCGCCCTGCGGATCGACGTCGCGGGTGCCGTCGGTGCCGGAGACGGATTCGCCGCGGGGTTCCTCTCGGCGACGCTTCGCGGACTGCCCCTGGCCGAGCGGCTGCGGCACGGTCACCTCACCGCTGCGGCGGCCCTCACCGTGCCCGGCGATCTCGCGGAGCCGCCGTCGCGCGAGGTCGCCGACCGCCTGGTGGCCCTGGACGACGAGGACTGGCGGGCACTGCACCTCGGTCCCGGCTGGAACACAGGGAAGGCGGACCCGTCATGAGCCAGACCGTCGACCGCGCACTGAGCATCCTGCCCCTGCTGGCAGAGGGACCGGCGAACCTCGAGCAGGTCGCGAACCGGCTCGGCGTGCACAAGTCCACCGCGCTGCGGCTCCTGCGCACGCTCCACGAGCACGGCATCGTCCACCGCCAGCCCGATCAGCGCTACCGGCTGGGAACGCGGCTCTTCGCGCTGGCGCAGCAGGCCGTGGAAAACCTGGACGTGCGCGAGATAGCCCATCCGCACCTCGTGGAACTGAACGCGAGGACGGGCCACACCATCCACCTCGCCGTCCACGAGGAGGACGAAGTCCTCTACATCGACAAGGTGGAGAGCCGCTATCCCGTGCGGATGTACTCGCGGATCGGCAAACCGGTGGCCATCACGGTCGCCGCGGTCGCGAAGCTGCTGCTGGCCGATCTGCCCGAGCAGGAGCGGCGGTCGCTCGCCGAACGGCTCGACTACCCCCGCTACACCTCCCGTTCGATCACCGACTCCGCGGCGTTCCTCGCCGAACTCGCGAAGGTGCGCGAACAGGGCTGGGCCACCGACCTGGGTGGCCACGAGGAGTCCATCAACTGCGTCGGCGCCCCGGTGCGCGGTCCGGACGGGCGTGCCGTGGCCGCCATGTCCGTGTCGGCACCCAACGTCGTCGTGAGCGCCGAGGAACTCCTCACCCTTCTCCCGCTGGTGCGGCGCACGGCCGACGCCATCAGCGACGAGTACTCCGGAAAGACCCCAGACAAGGAACGGCAGCAATGAGCGAGAAGCCGGCCAAGACGGCCCTCACACCCTCCACCCACACCGCGCCGCCCGCGAAGTTCTCGCACGGCGTGCGCAAGGGCAACATCCTCCAGGTCGCCGGCCAGGTGGGCTTCGCGCCCGCCGTACCCGGCCAGGCGCCCGTACCGGTGGGCCCGGGGCTGCGTGAGCAGACGCTGCGCACCCTCGCCAACGTCGAGGCCATCCTGCAGGAGGGCGGGGCGAGTTGGGAGGACGTGGTGATGATCCGCGTCTACCTCACCGACACGTCGCACTTCGCGGAGCTCAACGAGATCTACAACGAGTACTTCGCCGACCTCACCGAGGCCCCGGCGGCCCGCACGACCGTCTACGTCGGCCTGCCTGCCGGGCTGCTCGTCGAGATCGACGCGCTGGCCGTTCTCGGCTGAGACGGACCGGGCCCCGCCCGGACGGCTCCAGGTCGCCGGTACGAACCGGACGCCGGATCCCGCACATCACCACCCCCCGCTTGTCCCCATCCCTGCGAAGAGTCACGGCTGTTGACACAGAAAATCCGAGGTCCACCCATGCTGCTCGCATCCGCGCCCGAGAAGGCGCCACCACACACAGGCGGCCTTCTCGCGCTCATAGGCGGCACCCCAGGTCTGCTGATCGTCGCCGCCCTGGGCATCGTGCTGCTGCTGTTCCTGATCATCAAAGTCCGGTTGCAGCCCTTCGTGGCGCTCCTGGGCGTCTCCATAGCCGTCGGCCTGGCCGCCGGTCTCTCGGTCACCGAACTCTTCGGCACCGTGCAGAAGTCCGAGGCCGTCTCCCTCATCGAGGACGGGATGGGCGGCATCCTCGGCCACGTCGCCATCATCATCGGGCTCGGCACGATGCTGGGCGCGATACTCGAGGTCAGCGGTGGCGCCGAGGCGCTCTCCAGCCGTCTGCTGGCCCTCTTCGGGGAGAAGCGCGCACCGCTGGCCATGGGGCTGACCGGCCTCATCTTCGGCATTCCGGTCTTCTTCGACGTCGGCATCTTCGTCCTCGCGCCGATCGTCTACGCCGCCGCCAAGCGCTCCGGAAAATCGATCATCCTTTACGCGATGCCGCTGCTCGCGGGCCTGTCGATGACGCACGCGTTCCTGCCGCCCCACCCCGGCCCGGTGGCGGCCGCGGGACTGCTGAAGGTCGACCTCGGCTGGATCATCCTGATGGGCATCATCACCGGCATCCCGGCCGTGATCGCGGCCTGGGCGTACTCCGCGTGGATCGGCAACCGCCTCTTCGTGGAGGTGCCGCACGACATGGTCGAGGCGGCCGAGGAGGCCAAGGCGGCGGTCGCCGCCGAGCAGAAGGCGGCAGGCGTCTCCACGGAGAAGCCCGTCTCGCTCGGCGTGGTGCTCGGCATCATCGGCACGCCTCTCATCCTCATCCTGCTGGCGACGTTCTCGTCCATCGCGCTCGACCCGTCGACGCTCCGCTCCGTCATCGAGTTCTTCGGACACCCCTTCGTCGCGCTGACGATCGCGCTGCTGCTGGCGTACTGGCTGCTGGGACTGAAGCGCGGCTGGTCGCGGCAGTCGCTGGAGACCGTCTCGACGGCCTCGCTGAAGCCGATCGGCAACATCCTGCTCGTCGTGGGTGCGGGCGGCGTCTTCGGCGCGGTCCTGGACGGAAGCGGCGTCGCCCAGGCGCTGGCGGACACCTTCGGCGACGCGGGACTTCCCGTCATCGTGCTCTCCTACCTGCTCTCCCTGGTGCTCCGGGTCGCGCAGGGATCGGCGACGGTAGCGATCGTCACCACCGCGGGCATCGTGGCGCCGCTGCTGTCGTCCGGTGACTACTCGCAGCCGCACATCGCCCTCGTCATCATGGCGATCTCGGCGGGTTCCATCTTCGCCTCGCACGTCAACGACGGCGGATTCTGGATCGTCTCCAAGTACTTCGGCATCTCGGAGCGGGACACGCTGAAGTCGTGGACGGTGCTGGAGTCCGTCCTGTCGGTGGCGGGCTTCGCCGTTGCGGCGGTGATCAGTCCGTTCGTCTAGGGCGGGCCTGATCGACGGCGCCCCGTGCGGAACATCACCCTCCGTTTCTGGGGGCGCCGTTGGGGTCTTGTGGGGCTGCCTCTCCTGCGCCAAGAATGCACGGCGTCACCCCCGACGAATCACCTTCACATTTGATTCGATCAAGGAGAGGAACCCCCACATGAAGAGACCTCTCGTCGGCATCCTGGCCACGGCATTCTTCGGAGCCGCCGCGGTCACCGGGATCGCCGTCGTCCCTTCGACCGCCTCCGCCGCCGACGCCCCCAAGGCCGAGGCCGCCAAGGAGGCGAAGGACACGAGGGCCGCCGACGCCAGGAAGGCCAAGGCCGCACCGGACTTCGCCGGCACCGTCGCGCTGAGCAACTGCTCCGGCTCGCTGGTGAAGATGCCCGAGTCGAAGGCGTCGGACCCGGGGCTCGTGCTCACCAACGGGCACTGCCGTGAGGCGGGCATGCCGGAGCCGGGCCAGGTCATCGTCGATGAGGACGTGAAGCGCAACTTCACGCTGCTCGACGCCAAGGGCGATGACGCCGGCTCGCTGACGTCCACGAAGATCGCCTACGGGACGATGACGGACACGGACGTCACGCTCTACGAACTCGACGCCACGTACGAGGAGATCAAGAAGGACACGGGTCTCGACCCGCTCGAGGTCCAGGCGGAGCACCCCAAGGAGGGCACCGCCATGACCGTCGTCTCCGGGTACTGGAAGGAGACCTACAGCTGCTCCATCGACGCCTTCGTGCCCGAACTGCGCGAGGACGGCTGGACGATGAAGGACTCGATCCGGTACACGAAGGAGTGCGAGACCAAGGGCGGCACCTCGGGTTCTCCGGTGATCGACGACTCGACCGGGAAGATCGTCGGGATCAACAACACCCGTAACGAGGACGGCGAGGAGTGCACCCTCAACAACCCGTGCGAGGTGGACAAGGACGGCAAGGTCACCGTTCACGAGGGCATCGCCTACGGGCAGCAGACCCACACCCTCACCAGCTGCGTCGCGGCGGGGAACAAGGTCGACCTGAGCCTGCCGGACTGCAAGCTGCCGAAGCCGTAAGCGTCGGGCCGCCAGTGTCGGAGCCCGGCGGCTGCCGGCCGGCGGCGTGGTGCGGCGGCACCATGGCGCCGGCCCGGCGGTGACCTCCGCACACGGCCGAGGACGGACGACGCCCCCGGACAAGCTGTCCGGGGGCGTCGCGTGCGTACGGGGAGGTGGGGGACACCCCGCAGCAGCCGGCGGGCCGCACCCGCGGAGGGAGCGGCCAGGGGCTCGGACCTACGGCAGTCCGTGCACGTGCGGGCCGACCGTGCCGGACCACTTGTTGCCGTTCGCCGCGTCCCAGTTGGTCGACCAGGTCATCGCGCCGCGGATACCGGGGTACTTCTTCTCCGGCTTGAAGCTTCCGCAGTTGGTGCCCTCGGCGAGGCAGTCCAGGGCGTCCGTGACGACCTTCGGGTCGACGAATCCCGAGCCCGCCGCGCTGGAGGAGGCCGGCGTGCCGATCCCCACCTGTGAGGGGTCGAGGCCGCCCTCCAGCTGGATGCAGGCGAGGGCCGTCAGGAAGTCGACGCCGCCCTGCGCGTAGGTCTTGCCGTCACAGCCGTTCATCGAACCGCTGTTGTAGTACTGCATGTTGACGACCGTCAGATAGTCCTTGATGTTCAGCGCGGTCTTGAAGTACTCGGTCGAGGTGGACTGCATGTCGATGGTCTGCGGGGCCATCGTCACCACGACGTCGCTCTTCTTGCTGTGGATGGCGTCCAGCGCCTTGGTCATGTAGGTCGAGTTGAGACCGTTCTCCAGGTCGATGTCGACCCCGTCGAAGCCGTACTCGTCCATGAGGGAGACGATGCTGTCGGCGAAGGCGCCGGCCGAGGCCTCGTCGGCGACGCTGACGGCGCCCTTCTCGCCGCCCACCGAGACGATGACCGACTTGCCCGCGTCGTGCTTGGCCTTGATGTCCGCCTTGAAGTCGTCCTCCGAGCCGTAGCCCGTCGCCGGGTCGAGCTTGAAGTCGACCTGGCCCGGCGTGCCCGTGGCGTCGGCGAAGGCCACGGCGATGATGTCGTAGTCGTCCGGCAGGTCGGAGAGCTTCTGGGTCGTCGCGCCGTTGTCGAAGTTCTGCCAGTAGCCCGTCACGGCGTGCGCGGGTACGGCGGATGCGCCGACGGCGGGGGCCTTTCCGGCGGACGGGGCCTTTCCGTCGGACGCGACCGCGCCCGCGCTGGCGGCGCCGGCTGTGAGCAGTCCGCCGAGGGTCAGCGCCGCCGCTGTGACGGCGGCGAGGACGCGGGGGCGTGCATACCAGTGGGACAGGAATCTTGCGCGTGCCACAACTGCCTCCGGGGTGGGGGGAGATGGGAGGAAAGGTGTCGAGCGTGGTGCGCGGGCCCTGCGCTTCGCAGACAAGATGGTCCAGACCAATTGCCTTGTCAAGACTTCCGGCAGCCGTCCGAGCTCTTGTATTGATCGCCCTCGGGGGATTGGATGCGCCGGACAAGGCCTCTTCACAGGCAGGGCACTTCCAGGGGACGAGTGCGAAGGCGGTCGGCGATGGCAACCGAGGACAGCGAGAAGAGCGGGGCTGCGGCCTCCACCCCGGACTCGTCCGGCGAGGGCAAGGGCGGCTCCCGGCCCCAAGTACGCAAAGCCAGCTGGAAGTTGATCGGCCCCGGCTTCGTGGTCGCCGCGACGGGAGTCGGCGCCGGTGACCTGGTCGCCACCCTGATCGCGGGAAGCAAGTACGGCTACACGCTCATGTGGGCCGCGGTCATCGGCTGCATCGTCAAGATCGCGCTCGCCGAGGCGACCGGCCGCTGGCATCTGGCCACCGGCCGCACCATCTTCGACGGCTGGCGCTCGCTCGGCTCCTGGACCACGGTCTACTTCGCCGTGTACGTCGTCATCTGGGGCTTCGTCTACGGCGGAACGGCCATGTCCTCCTCCGGGCTTCCCCTGGACGCGCTCTTCCCCGGCGTGCTCGACCTCAAGGGCTGGGCGATCATCACCGGCCTCGTGGGCCTGGTGTTCGTCTGGTTCAACCGCTACGCGGTCTTCGAGAAGGTCATGACGTTCCTGGTCGGCGTCATGTTCGTGGTCGTCGTCTACGTCGCGATACTCGTGTCGCCCGACATCGGCGCCAGCTTCGCCGGGCTGGTCCCAGTCCTGCCGGACGGTTCGGTCTTCTACACCCTCGGCCTGGTCGGCGGGGTCGGCGGCACCATCACCATGGCCGCGTACGGGTACTGGGTGAACGCCAAGGGCTGGACCGACAGCGGCTGGATGAAGATGATGCGGCTCGACAACCGCGTCGCCTACGTCACGACCGGCATCTTCGTCGTCGCGATGCTGATCGTCGGCGCCGAGTTGCTGCACTCCACGAGCATCGCGATCGCCGAGGGTGACAAGGGCCTGGCCGACCTCGACAAGGTGCTCGAGGACCGCTTCGGCGCGTTCACCTCCACGCTCTTCCTCATCGGCTTCTTCGCCACGTCCTTCACGTCGCTGATCGGCGTGTGGCAGGGCGTGAGCCTGATGTTCGCCGACTTCGTGGAGCGGATGCGCGCCGCCCGTAGCGCGAACGACGCGGACGGCGCGAACGCCGGCGGCGAGGGTGAAGGCGGCAAGGCCGGGGTGCAGGCCGTGGCCCGCGGTCAGCGTGAGCGGTCGCTGCCCTTCCGCGCGTATCTGCTGTGGCTGACCTTCCCGCCCATGACCCTGCTCTGGCTGGAGCAGCCCTTCCTGCTCGTGGTGATCTACGGCGTGCTCGGTGCGTTCTTCATGCCGTTCCTCGCGCTGACGCTCCTCTGGCTGCTCAATTCGGGCCGGACCCCGCGGGAATGGCGCAACGGAATTGTCAGCAACGTGATGCTTTTCGTATCGGGAATGCTTTTCATCGTGCTGTGCGTGCAGCAGGTGAGGGAGATTCCCTGGTAAACAGTCGCCGACGAAACGGCACGAATCCCGGCAGTCGGGGACGAGTGCCGGCCCGCGAGCCGATTGACCTACGGAGGGCGCGGGGTAAGGCAGTAGAGCGGGCGGGCCGAAGCTGTTCCGAGGCAGGGCTCCCGCCCGTAAGGTGTGGTGTCGTCAGATCAACATTGACGATCGGGTACTCGGACCGGACCGGTCCGACTTGGAGCTCGGGGGCGGGGATGACCACTGCAATAGCAGTCACCAGCCACGGCCACATGCTGCCCCCGCCGGACCGGCACACGCCGCGGGCGCATGTGTACCAGGCGCCGGACGAGCAGCCGTTCGACGTGGCGCTCGCACAGACGCAGCGGCTGATCGATCAGAACGGCCATCTGATCGTCGTCCATCCCACGACGCTGCCCAAGCCCTTCCTGCACAGGCTCCACGCCATCCGCTCGGTCCTGGAGAGCGACCGCATCGCGCTGATGCCGACGCCACTGCCACCGCTGGGCACCGCGGTCCTCGTCCGGCAGTTGAGGCAGCTCTCGCTGTGCGAGTTCAGCCCCGGAGTGCTGGGCGCCGCTGTACGGCTCCTCTCGCACTACATCTACGCGGGTGCACTGCTGAGTTCCGTCGCGAAGCTCGATCATCTGCCGCTCTCGTACACGACGGCCGCGAGGTCCTGGAATCCCAAGGCCCAGTTCGCGGTGCTGGCCACGCCCACGCCGCAGCTGGTGCGCACGGACAGCGGCGCCCGCGGCGTCGTCAGGGCTGCGCTCACGGGGCCCCAGTTCCCGACGCACCTCACCTATGCCAACGGTCAGCTCAACTCCGACTGGGTCACCCGCTCCCTGGCGCCGCAGTGGCGCGTCGGCAGCGTGCAGGAGGCGTATCTGCCGGCAGAAGCGTCCCGCTGGTGGGGGACCGCCAAGCTCGTGGAGTTCGCCGCCGCGATCCCGGACGTCTCGGTGCTCTACCGGCTGGTCTCCTCGGTGCGGCGGGACGAGTGCCACTGGTGCGGCCTCGAACTCATCGGTGACCGCTGCGCGTTCTGCGCCGCGCCCGCCCCCTACGGAACCGGCTCACGGAGGGCGGCGGCGGTGCGCCCGGCGCCCGCCCGCAAGCGCTCCGGTTCCGCGCTCTCCTCCCGTACCGCTTCCGCTTCCGGCGGTTCCTCCTCCGTCACCGGAGAGGACGAAGGAGACCGTACGGACAACTCCCGAAGGGGCGCCGGCCTCGGCGCCTTCCTCAAGCAGAGGCACGCGGCCGCCGCCGCACGCTCCGACTCGCAATCCAGTCACGCCGTTGTCGCCGATCCCCGAGGTCTGTAGTCCATGAATTCACGCCAGCGCCGTGGCGTCATCCTGCTGGTCGTCTCCGTCCTGTGTGCCCTCGCGGCGTTCGGGGGCGTGCTGACACTCATACGCGACGTGGAGTCGAAGGTCGGTCCCGAGACGACGGCGTACGAGCTCAAGGCCGACGTGCCGCCGTACAGGTCCCTGGACGAGGGGCAGTTCAAGAAGGTGTCCGTACCGAAGCGCTGGCTTCCGGAGACCGCTGTCACCGACCTCGACGAGGTGCGCGGCAAGGTCGCCACCAACAAGCTGCGCAAGGGGTCGCTGCTTCAGGCGGACATGATCGACGAGCGGCCCGAACTCAAGCCGGGCCAGCAGGAGATCGCCATCATGATCGACGCCGAGACCGGCGTCGCCGGCAAGATCAACTCGGGTAGCCGGGTCAATATCTTCGCCACCTTCGAGGGTGAGCAGCAGACGGGCGGCAAGGGCCAGTCGGCGAACCAGTCGAAGGTCATCGTCAGTGACGCGAGGGTCATCGACGTCGGGAAGCTGACCCCGTTCAAGGAGAACTCCGGCGACGAGGACAGCTCCCGGCTGAGCGAACGGGACGGCGTCCCCATCACCTTCGCCCTCTCCACGGCCGACGCTCAGCGCGTCGCCTACGCGGAGTCCTTCGCGGAGCACGTCCGGCTCGCCCTGGTGGCGCCGGGCGACGGCAACGACATCCCCGAGAGCGAGAAGACGTACACGCTCACCGGGGACAAGTGAGGCAGGAATCAGCCGATGGTCACCCGCATTCAGCCAGCCGTCAGCGACCAGGAAGCGGCCCGGTCGGTCCTCGGCCTGCTCAGCCAGCTCCCGGACAGCGAGCCGGTGCCGGCCGCCACCGACTCCACCCAACTGCTCGATTCCCTCGCGCGGTTGGCCGAGGGGACCGTGGCGGACCTGCCGGAGGTCGTGCTCGTACACGAACTCATCCGCCCGATGCCCGCGTTGGAGCTGATCCGTGAGATCGCGCTCCGCTTCCCGGCCGTCGGCGTCATCCTCATCACCCGCGACACCAGCCAGCCGCTCTACTCGGCGGCGATGGACGCCGGAGCCCGCGGCGTTCTCGGGCTGCCCCTCAGCTACGACGACCTGGCCGCGCGGGTCGGCGCCGCCGCCTCCTGGGCGGTGGGCGTACGGAAGCATCTGGGCACCCTGCCCGAGGAGACGGTCGGCCCCGGCGGCACCGTCGTCGCCGTGACGGGCGCCAAGGGCGGCGTGGGCACGACCCTCACGGCGGTCCAGCTGGCGCTCGCGGCACAGGCGTCGGGACGCGGCACGGCCCTGGTGGACATGGATCTGCAGTCCGGCGACGTCTCCTCGTTCCTGGACGTGCAGTTCCGCCGCTCGGCGGCCGACCTCGCGGGCATCTCCGACATCTCCAACCGCGTGCTCCAGGACGCCCTGTTCGCGCACGAGTCGGGGCTCGGGCTGCTGCTCGCCCCCGGCGAGGGTGAACGGGGCGAGGAGGTCGACGACCGCGCGGCCCGCCAGATCATCTCCGCGCTCAAGGCGCGCTACGACATCGTCGTGATCGACTGCGGCACCCAGCTCAACGCGGCCAACGCCGCCGCGATCGAGACCTCCGACAGCGCGGTGCTGCTGACGACACCGGACGTGATCTCCGTGCGGGCGGCCAAGCGCATGGTCCGGATGTGGGACCGGCTGCAGATCCGCAAGGCCGAGGAGACCGTCACCCTCGTCAACCGGACCTCGCGCTACACGGAGATCCACCCGGGGCTCATCGCCCGCATCGTTGGCACGTCCGTTGCCGGGACGACGATTCCCGCCGGCTACAAGGAACTTCACGCCGCCGTCGACGCCGGACGCATCCAGGATCTCGACGTCAAGAGCTCGGTCAAGCAGGCGCTGTGGTCCTTCGCGGCCGAACTGGGCCTCGTCACCGCGGCGGAGGTCTCGAGCAGCAGCGGCGGCAAGCACAGCCTCAAGGCGTCGAAGGGCCAGGGCGGACAGTCCAAGCAGGCGCTGTCCGAGAGCGGCACGGAGTCCGACGGTCGCGCCCTGCCTGCGGGCGGATCGGGGAGTTCCCAGGTCCAGGCTGTGCAGGGCAGCCAGGGTGCGGAACGCCCGTCGGGTCAGGCCGGCCGCGGAGCCCAGCGGCCCCAGACGGCACCGCCCGGCCAGTTTCCTCCGCCACGCACCCCCCAGGCCCGGCAGGGGAGCACCCCCGGGGGCAGCCGGCAGGCCCTGCCCCCCGGCGCTTCGGGCGGCGAGCACGGCATACCCGGGGAGGCACCGGCGGCGGCCGTGGGCAACGAATACCGCGACCACCGCAGGCCGCACGAGCCCAACAGCGCGGCGCCCTTCCACACCCGCACCCGCGTGGGTCCGGTGGGCCCCGACATCGGGCACGTATCGGGAGGCCGGCACGCACGTCAGCAGGTCGACGACCTCGACGACGAGGGCGAGGCGAGCGTGTGGGGCGACAAGGGCGCCGTCACGGTGGAGTTCGCGGGCATGGCGCCCGTCGTGCTCGCGGTCCTGGCGATCCTGTGGCAGTGCGTCCTCGTCGGCTACACGTTCTCGCTCGCCGGAAACGCCGCCGACGAGGCGGCACGCGCCGCGACGGCGGCCGCGCTGAACGGTGACCCGGAGGGCGCCTGCGAGTCCGCGGCGACGAAGCACCTGCCGGCCGAGTGGCGGGAGAAGTCGACGGTCAGCTGCACCCTCGACGGCCATCTGTGGAAGGCGGACGTCGACCTGTCGGCACCTGTCCTCTTCCCCGGTGCGGGAAAGCTCCCCTTCAGCATCACCGGCACGGCCGGCGCTGCTGAGGAGGGGAAGTGAGAGCGGCATGAGACGGACGCGGACGGCCCGAAGTGCACTGCCGGGCCGGGCACTTACGCAGGTGGCGCGAGCCCTGGGGGCACGTTCCCGGGCCGGCGCGGGGCGCGCGGAGCGTGAGCGTGGCGCGTCCAGCCTGGAACTGGCGGGCATGATGCCGCTGCTCCTGCTCGTGGCCATGGCCGCGATCCAGCTCGGCGTCGCGGGTTACACCGTCCAGCAGGCCGGTACGGGCGCCCGCGCCGCCGCACGTATCGCGAGCCAGGAGGACCTGGCCGAGGACTATGAGGCGACCGGCAAGGCGGCCATGTCCGACTGGACGGCGTCCCGCGCCAATTTCGACCTCGGAGGGGGAGAGGACGAGGTGCGGGTGACCATCACCGTCACCATTCCGTCCGTCGTCCCCGGCGTCGACGACTTCGGCGACGCGACCCGATCCGCGACCATGCCGCGCGACTGATCACCGCGAACGCACAGAGAGGAGGCCGGAGTTGAGTCTGCGGGCCCGTATGACCACCCCTGAGTCCCGGACACGTACCGGGGCGGCAGCCGACGGCGGCACCGCCCACCTCGTGTCCGCCTACCGCACGAAGCTCCTCGAAGAGATAGACCTCGCGGAGATGTCCGCCCTTCCCTCGTCGGAGCGCAGGGCCCGCCTGGAGCGCGTGCTGGGGCACCTCATCAGCCGTGAGGGGCCCGTACTGTCCACGGTCGACCGGGAGTTGCTGATCCGGCGCGTCGTGGACGAGGCTCTCGGGCTCGGCGTCCTCGAGCCGCTGCTGGAGGACGCCTCCATCACGGAGATCATGGTCAACGGACCGGATCAGGTCTTCGTCGAGCGGTCGGGCCACGTCGAGCAGGTGCCGGTCCGGTTCGCCTCCGAAGAGCAGCTGATGCAGACCATCGAGCGCATCGTCTCCACCGTCAACAGGCGTGTGGACGAGTCGAATCCGATGGTCGACGCCCGCCTGCCGTCCGGCGAGCGCGTCAACGTCATCGTGCCGCCGCTCTCGCTCACCGGCCCGACACTCACGATCCGGCGCTTCCCCCGCGCCTACGCGCTGCACGAACTGATCGCGATGGGCACGCTCGACGAGCACATCGTCGCGCTGCTGTCGGGCTTCATCCGCGCCCGCTTCAACGTGATCGTCTCGGGAGGCACGGGCAGCGGGAAGACGACCCTGCTCAACGCGCTCTCCGGGCTCATCCCCGACCACGAGCGCATCATCACCGTCGAGGACGCGGCCGAACTCCAGCTCCAGCAGCGGCACATCATCCGGCTGGAGACCAGGCCGCCCAACGTCGAGGGCCGGGGCCAGATCACCGTCCGCGACCTCGTACGGAACTCGCTGCGCATGCGGCCCGACCGGATCATCGTCGGTGAGGTGCGCGGCGGCGAGACGCTCGACATGCTCCAGGCCATGTCCACCGGTCACGACGGCTCGCTGGCCACGGTGCACGCCAACAGCGCCGAGGATGCGCTGATGCGACTGCAGACCCTCGCCTCCATGTCGGAGGTCGAGATCCCCTTCGCGGCGCTCCAGGACCAGATCAATTCCGCCGTGGACGTGATCATCCAGCTCGCCCGCTTCCCCGACGGCACGCGGAAGGTCACGGAGGTCGTTCTTCTCGCCTCGCACGGCCGCGAGGTCTTCCGCATCGCCTCCGTCTCCCGCTTCGACGCCGAGCCCATGGGCCCGGACGGCAAGGTGCACGGGAGCTTCGCGCATCTGCCCGTGCCGCGGCGCGCCGCGGACCGGCTCCACATGGTGAGCGAGACCGTACCGCCCCTCTTCGGGGTCGCGAACGAAGAAGGCCAACTGAGCACGAGGGAGGCGGAGTAGAGCGCCCCCGGGCGGCTCCGAGGCCCCACTGAGAGACGGAACACCCCACGCAGCACCGAACTCAGCACCGAACTCAGCACCACCACCGCACCCAGGACGGACCACAGGACCCAGGACCACGTCATGGACACCACCGCACAACTCGCGCTCGGCGCCTTCCTGCTGGCCGGCGCGCTCGCCGTCGCCGCGGTCATGGCGTTCGCGTCGGGACGCGCACAGAACAAGGAACTCCTCGAGCGCCTCGCCGAGGAAGCGGCGGGCCGCGAACTGCCGTCCGGCCGGCGCCGTGTCTTCACCGGCGTGGACAAGCAGCTGCGCGGCACCCGGCTGGGACACCGCGTGCAGAGCGGACTGGCCGCGACCGGACTCGACATCACGGCGGGCGAGTTCACCGTCTACGTTGCCGTCGTCGTCGCGGGCCTGTGGCTGGTCGCCGCCTCCGTGCTCGCGCCGTTCTTCGGGCCGATCGCCGCGGTGCTGGGAGTGCTGGCCGCCAGCGCCTTCCTCAGCCACCAACGGCAGCGCCGCACGGAGCAGTTCATCAGCCAGCTGCCGGAGCTGTCCCGCATCCTCGCCAACGCCACCTCGGCGGGCCTCGCACTGCGTACCGCGCTCGGAATGGCGGCGGACGAGCTGGAGGCCCCGGCGGGAGAGGAACTCAAGCTCGTCAACAACCAGCTGGCCCTCGGCCGATCCGTCGAGGACGCGCTGAACGAGCTAGCCGAACGTCTGCCGTCGCGTGAACTCGTCGTCCTCGTCACGACGTTGGTCCTCGCGAACCGCGCGGGCGGCACCCTCGTGGCGTCGCTGCGCAACCTCACCGACACCCTCGAGGAGCGCAAGGAGACCCGACGCGAGGTGCGCACCATGCTCGCCGAAGTGAACGCCACCGCCTTCACGGTGCCCGTGCTGGGCCTCGGCGCGATGCTGATGATGAACTCGATGATGCCGGGCGCCCTGGCCCGCGTGACGGGGTCCGCGGTCGGTCAGCTCGCGATCATCGGCGCCGTCGGCCTCTTCGCCACGGGCTTCTTCGTCATCCGCCGCCTCGGCAAGATCGAGATCTGAGGAGGAGACCATGAGCGCCGTTCTGCCCTTCCTCCTCGCCGGTGTCGCCGGTGTCGCCGTGTACGGGGCCATCGCGGGCATCCGCATGTACCGCGCCCAGATCGAGCTTCCGAGCGACCTCGCCGTCGCCCTGGAGGTCGGTGCGACGCGAACGACGGCCCGGGAGGCCGCAGTCGACCGTCTCGGCATGCCCCTCGCGCCGCTCGTGCTGCGTCTGATGGGCGAGGAGCGCGTCAACGCCAAGCGCCGCAAGATCGACCGCGCCGGCAACCCGGGCGGCCTGACCATCCACCGGTACGCCGCGCGCCGCGCCGCGTACGGGGTCTTCGGCGTCGTCATGGCGATCGTCGGACTGGTCGCCGACAGCTGGCTGTTCGCGTTCATCGTGCTTGCCTTCGGCTTCACTGCCGCGGAGCTCGGGATCCGGCAGGCCGTCCGCGACCGCAGGCACGTCATCGAACGAACCCTTCCCGACTTCCTCGACGTGCTCGCCGTCGTCGTCTCCGCGGGCCTGAGCTTCCGTCAGGCGCTGGAACGCGTGGCCGAGCACTACGAGGGCCCGTGGGCCGACGAACTGCGCATCACGCTGAGGCAGATGGACCTGGGCGTCAGCCGCCGCGCGGCCTTCGACGAGCTGCGCAAGCGCAACGACAGCGAGCAGGTAGACCAGTTCGTCACCGCCCTGCAGCAGGGCGAGGAACTCGGCGCGCCCATCGCGGACACGCTCATCCAGATCGCGACGGACATGCGCCGTACCGACGCGCAGAACGCCCGCCGGCAGGCCGCCAAGACGGTGCCGAAGGCGACGATGACGACCATCGCCTTCCTGTTGCCGGGGACGTTGCTGCTGATCGTGGCCACCTTCCTTCTCGGCTCGGACACCGACTTCGGTTCCGTACTGAACGGGTGACGTGATGACAGCCCAACGGCCAGGCCCCACAAGCGATTCCGCCAAACTCCACAGGCGTTCTTCCGACCCCTTCGTCGGAGGCGGCCGATGTGGCACAGTCTGCATCCGGACAACAACGGTGGGCGACGCAGCGGAGGAGAAGCCGGAATGACTGGTCGTCGGCTCGTCACCACTCTGTCCCGCGGCCGCGCCGCGGCAGCCCGTTTCACAAGTGTCAGGACCGTGCAGAACTACAGCAGACAGGCCGGGGGCGTGCCGTCGCGTCCCGACCCGGCCATCATCGAAGGAGATCGTGATGTCGAAGGCCATGCACCGCTGGCGCCACCGCGTCGTGGACAGACTGCACGGGCGCTGGTCGGATCGCGGCGCCGGAGCGATCGAATACGCGGGCGTCGTGATCATCGTCGCCGGAATCATCCTGGCGATCCGGGGCCTCGGGCTCGACGACGCGATCTCGGGCGGGATCGCGAAGGCCGTCAACCAAATCCTGGGCGACTGAGCAGACGCTTCGCGGCCCGGGACGAGGGCGCCACGGTGATCCTCTACGGCGCCGTGATCACAGGCTTGCTCTTCCTGGCCTTCGCCTTCTTCGCTGTGGCCCAGGCGGGAACCGTACGCAACGGCGGGCAGTCGGCCGCGGACGCCGCGGCGCTGGCCGCGGCGCAGGACGACCGGGACGAGCTCTTCGAGGACTTCCTCGACGCCATTCTCGAGGGCAAGTCCATCGAGGACATCCTCGACGGCCTCGGCTCGCTGTTCGGTGACGGCTGCGGCGAGGCCGACCACTTCGCCGACCGCAACCGCTCGGACGTCCTCAGCTGCGACGGGGTCAACAAGGACGGGCACAACGGGTACACGGTGAAGGTCCGCACCCGTTTCGACACGGGCGACACGATCGTCCCCGGCGCCGACAACAAGAAGGCCGAGGCCAGTGCCACCGCCGTCATCAAGCCCCGGTGCCAGCTCGTGGACGAGGGCAAGCTCATCGAAATCGAGTGTGACGGCAAGGACTTGACCATCGACCCCGAGGACCTCGACCTCAAGCTCGAACCGTCGGATCTCTTCTCGGTGGTTCTGGTCGATTGACTCGCGGACGACGAACAGGGGACGAGCTATCCATGACCATTCGGCGCGCCTTGAGAGCCCGCGGACGGGGGACCGCCGTCGCGGCCACCGCCGGCCTGGTGCTCGCAGTGGCAGGCTGCAGCAGCAGTGGTGACGACGGCGGGGACGAGGGGAAGAAGCCGGACGGCGCCTCCCAGGAGGACGGCAAGGGCGGCGCGGGCGGCTCGGAGGAGTCGAACGAAGTGCTCGCCCAGGTGAAGGGCGGCAAGGGCGGAAACTTCGTCCTGACCATCAACTCGGCACAGCGTGACGACTCCGGATTCACCACGTTCAAGGGGACGTTGAAGAACGAAGGTCCCTCGGTCGTGGTACTGCCGGGATGGGCCAGCGAGGAGTCCGAACTCAAGAACAACGGGCTCTCCATGGCCGGGGCGACAATGGTCGACAAGAAGGGCAAGAAGCGCTACTTCATCCTCCGCGACACCAACGGGCACTGCCTGTGCACCAGGTTCACGGGCGGTCTGGATCAGGGCGAGACGTCCGAGTGGTACGCCCAGTTCCCCGCGCCGCCCGCGTCGACGGCCTCGGTCGACTTCCAGGTCGCGGACATGCCCAGTGCGAGCGTGAAGCTGTCAGGTGAGTGACGCGATGAGGCTCCCCGCCGCGCACGTGCTGCGCACCGTCCTGTGTACATCCGCTTCGGCCGTGCTGCTGACGACGTTCTGCGCGAGCGGTGCCCGGGCCGACGACCCCACACCCAAGCCCACGGTCAAGGTCCCCAGCGGCCCGACGTCCCTGCCCGGAGCGGACGATCCCACGACCATCCCGACCACCGCCCCCTCCCTCCCCGGCGAGGGCGGCGCGCCGGCACCCGACTACAGCGAGCCGCCGGACAACATCGGGGACTCCAAGCCGCCGGTGAAGGTCGACCCGCAGGCCGCCGGGCTCAAGCTCGCCGACGGGGCGAAGCTCGCGCCGTCGAGGGTGCTCGACATCAAGTTCGTCACCGAGGACCTGAGCGGCGAGGAGCGCCGCGAGGACAGCACGGGGAAGACGAAGTTCACGCTCCAGGCGGAGGTCCTCTTCCCGAAGGACAGCTCGAAGCTCGACAGCAGCGCCCAGTCGCGCATCCAGGAGATCGCCGACGAGATCGACTCGCAGCAGGCGAACGAGATCAACGTCTTCGGCTTCACGGACGACCTCGGCTCCTACGAGCACGGGAAGGCGCTCTCGAAGAAGCGGGCCAACGCCGTACAGAAGGCGCTGGCCGAGGAGTTGAACTCCACGATCACCTTCAACGTGCGTGGCTACAGCGAGGATTACCCCATCGCGGACAACAGCAGCGAGGAAGGCCGGAAGAAGAACCGCCGTGTCGAGGTGTCCTTCCCCCGCCAGGGCTGACGGCCGGGGCGGGGGAGTCGCCGACGGGGCGCCGGGCGGTCGGGACGCGGGGGCTCAGGCCGCTCGCGTGACCGCCGCCTGAACGGCGTGCTTCCAGTCCGTACGCAGGCGGTCCAGCTCCGCGAGGTCCGCCTGCGACCAGATCGTACGGCCGGAGACATACTGCCGGATCGCCTCGTTGGCTTCGGCGATGGTCTGACCGTCGGATGCTGGTGGCTGGGAAGTGGACATGGGTCAAGACTAGGGGCTCCCACTGACAACGTCGGCCAAATAGTGGGCGATTTAGGTCACGTGACGCCAACTCAGCTCATGTAAACCCCTCATGGGGCGAGGCGCGACGACTGCCCCGTAACAGCCCTGACCGGCGCCTTCAGCGCGGTGATCATGGAGCACGGAGGTCCCGCGCAGACGCCGGGGCCCTCGAGCGCCGGCCCGCACAGTGAGGCACACCTCATTACAGGACGTCCGGCGTACGAAGCCGGACAGGGTGGCCGGTCCCCGCTCTTCCGTTCCCCGGCGTCAAGCCGGCGCTCGTCGCGGAGGTCGCTCTTGGGGGTACTGCACGCGGCCCGCCCTCGCCCGTGCGGAACCCCGGCGGGCCGTGCGCGCCCGGCCGTCACGGCCCGGATCGACACGTCCGGCAAGTCAGTTGGTCCCCGGACTGACCGGCCGCAGCGGCTAGGGTGGGAACCCCCCCTCGGGCCGGTCCGTATCCCCCCCACGGACCGGCCCGCTTTTGCGTTCCGGGCCGGTGCGTCCAGCCGCCCGGCCGGTCACCGGGCGACGGACCCGCCGTCAGCTCTCGCTGCTCCGGGCCCAGATGTTGGTGCCCGGCTCGGAGACCGCGTACGAGTCGATCTCCCGCAGTTCCTCGTCCGTGAGTTCCGGCCCCTCGAGCGCCGCCACGTTCGCCTCCAGCTGCCGCACGCTGCTCGCGCCGATGAGGGCGGACGTCATGCGCGGGTCGCGCAGCACCCACCGCAGCGCCAGCTGCGCGAGCGACTGGCCGCGCCGCCCGGCGATGTCGTTCAGTCCGCGCAGCCGCCGCACCACGTCCTCGGTCAGCAGGCCCGGGTCCAGGGAGGTGCCCTTCGAGGCGCGTGAGCCCTCAGGCACGCCCTGGAGGTACTTGTCGGTGAGCAGGCCCTGCGCGAGCGGCGCGAAGGAGATGCAGCCCATTCCCTGCGACTCCAGGATGCCGAGCAGGCCGTCCTCCTCCGTCCACCGGTTCAGCATTGAGTACGAGGGCTGGTGGATCAGCGGGCGAACGCCCATCTCTCGCAGCAGCGCGGCGGCTTCGCGTGTGCGCTGCGAGTTGTAGGAGGAGATCCCGGCGTACAGGGCCTTCCCCTGCCGCACGGCGGTGGCGAGCGCCCCCATCGTCTCCTCGAGCGGCGTCTCGGGGTCGAAGCGGTGGGAGTAGAAGATGTCGACGTAGTCGAGGCCCATGCGCCGCAGCGAGGCGTCCAGCGAGGAGAGCAGGTACTTGCGGGAGCCCCAGTCTCCGTAGGGGCCGGGGTGCATCGGGTAGCCCGCCTTGGTCGATATGACGAGTTCGTCCCGGTACGGCCTGAAGTCCTGGTCCATCAGCTTGCCGAAGTTCAGCTCGGCGGAGCCGGGCGGCGGGCCGTAGTTGTTGGCGAGGTCGAAGTGGGTCACGCCGAGGTCGAAGGCACGGCGGAGGATCGCGCGCTGCGTCTCCAGCGCGCGGTCGTCGCCGAAGTTGTGCCACAGGCCCAGCGAGATCGCCGGGAGTTTCAGTCCGGAGCGGCCGGTGCGCCGGTATTCCATGGAGTCGTAGCGGGCGTCGTCGGCGCGGTGCGGGTGCAGGGGGGAGTCGTCCGTCATGGGCCCTTCCTATCAGCAGGGCCGAAGCGGCCCGGCTTCATCCAGGGGCTTCACCCGCAGTAAGGTTCAATGGTCCCGGACTCGCCGAAGGAGGGGCCGACCATTTACAAGAAGCTTCGCGACCTGGCGTACAGGCTCTATGCCCGCCGGGTGGAGTACCGCCTCGACACCGACCAGGTGCCCAAGCACATCGGTGTGATCCTGGACGGCAACCGGCGCTGGGCGCGGGCCTCGGGCGGCACGACGGAGCAGGGCCATCAGGCGGGCGCGGAGAAGATCCGCGAGCTGCTCGGCTGGTGCGAGGAGACGGACGTCAAGGTCGTCACGCTGTGGCTGCTCTCCACGGACAACCTCAACCGCGCGGAGAACGAGCTCCTGCCGCTGCTCGGCATCATCGAGGACACCGTGCGGGACCTGGCCGCCGACGGCCGCTGGCGCGTCCACCACGTCGGCCAGCTGGATCTCCTGCCGGACCGTACGCAGCAGGTACTGAAGAAGGCCGAGGAGAAGGCCGGCGACATCGACGGGGTGCTGGTCAACGTGGCCGTCGGCTACGGCGGCCGACAGGAGATCACCGACGCCGTCCGCTCGCTGCTCGCCGACCGTGCCGCGGGCGGTACGAGGCTGGACGAGCTGGCGGAGACCCTGACTGTCGAGGACATCTCCGAGCACCTCTACACCCGTGGCCAGCCCGATCCGGACCTGGTCATCCGCACCAGCGGCGAGCAGCGGCTGTCGGGCTTCATGCTCTGGCAGAGCGCCCACTCGGAGTACTACTTCTGCGAGGTTTTCTGGCCGGCCTTCCGCAAGGTCGATTTCCTGCGTGCCCTGCGTGATTACGCGGCACGCCACCGGCGCTACGGGAACTGACCCGAGCCCCTCCGAGCATCGGTGCGCCAGGCCCCGGAGAGGCCCGTCTCCCGGCACTGGAGCGCGTTCCGGCCCGTGAGCAGGGCCAGGTCCCCGGCAGGGGTTGTCGAGGTCACCCTGGCGGGGCGCTCCGCATATGCCATTGCATGCTTGCGCTCACCCGGGGGAATATCCCCTCATGGCTGGTGCCCTCCACAGGCTCCGGCCGCCGGGAGGCCCGATTGCAGACCACGGACCGCCGCAGGAGTTCTGCGGCGACTGGGATGTCGCGGAGGGCCGGTGCACGGCCCGCTCCGCGCGGGTCCGGACCGGTCTCTTCCCTTGCGACGCCGTCGCACCCCGACCTCTTCCGAGGGGGTTCGTCCACCCGTGGTGACAAGCAAAAAGCGCAACGAAGCCGACCGGCGCACGTATGTCATCGACACCAGCGTGCTGCTCGCAGACCCGATGGCGATGGACCGATTCGAGGAGCACGAAGTCGTGCTGCCCGTCGTCGTCGTGACCGAGTTGGAGGCAAAGCGGCATCACCCGGAACTGGGCTATTTCGCCCGGCAGGCGCTGAGGAGGCTGGATGAATACCGCGTCAAGTACGGCCGCCTGGACGCCCCCCTTCCGATCGGCGACGTGGGCGGTTCGCTCCGCGTCGAGCTGAACCATTCGGACCCGGGTGTCCTCCCCGCCGGCTTCCGGCTGGAGGACAACGACTCGCGGATCCTCGCCGTGGCGAGGAACCTCCAGGCAGAGGGGTTCGACGTCACTGTCGTCTCCAAGGATCTGCCGCTGCGCATCAAGGCGTCGTCCGTCGGGCTTCACGCGGAGGAGTACCGCGCGGAGCTCGCCATCACCGAGTCCGGCTGGACCGGCATGTCCGAGCTGACACTGCCGGGGGAGGAGATCGACGAACTCTTCGCCGCCGAGAGCGTGTTCGTGGCGGAGGCCGCCGAACTCCCCGTCCACACGGGCCTGGTGCTCCACTCGGAGAAGGGGAAGGCGCTGGGGCGGGTCACGCCGCAGGGCCGTATCAAGCTCGTACGGGGCGACCGCGAGGCGTTCGGAATCAAGGGCCGCAGCGCCGAGCAGCGCATCGCTCTGGACATGCTGCTGGACCCCGAGGTGGGCATCATCTCCATGGGAGGCCGAGCCGGTACGGGCAAGAGTGCGCTCGCGCTCTGCGCCGGGCTGGAGGCGGTGCTGGAGCGCCGTCAGCACCGGAAGGTGATGGTCTTCCGTCCGCTGTACGCGGTCGGCGGCCAGGATCTCGGCTATCTGCCGGGCACCGAGGCCGAGAAGATGAACCCGTGGGCGCAGGCCGTCTTCGACACGCTCTCCGCGGTCACGAGCCGCGAGGTGATCGAGGAGGTCGTCGAGCGGGGCATGCTCGAGGTGCTGCCGCTCACGCACATCCGCGGCCGGTCGCTGCACGACGCGTTCGTGATCGTCGACGAGGCGCAGTCGCTGGAGCGGAACGTGCTGCTGACGGTTCTCTCCCGGATCGGCGCCGGATCACGGGTCGTTCTCACCCATGACGTGGCACAGCGGGACAATCTGCGCGTGGGAAGGTACGACGGAGTCGTCGCCGTGGTGGAGAAGTTGAAGGGGCACCCCCTCTTCTCGCACATCACGCTCAGCAGGTCCGAAAGGTCGCCGATCGCGGCGCTTGTGACGGAGATGCTCGAAGAGACACACATCTGAGGGGAGTCATCCCGTTTGCCGGGTGTCAGGCGCCGGCCGTCCTCAAGGGCGGCCGGCGTCAACGCTGTTCAACGGCTTTTCCGCCCTCGTTCCCTCGTTCGGGGGACCGTTGGGCCGCGGCACTTTAGACCCTGGAACCGCCGCGCGCGCGTGTTTCCGGGCAATGTGACAGCCAAACCAGGTGTGACCTATCCCACTCAACACAGAATTGCCTCAGCCCACTCGCTTCCGGCAGGGTGTGGTTCCTGTCAGGCCCCGCATACGGCACACCGGTACCAGCAATGGTGCTGCACCACAGAGCAATACAGAACTGAAAAGCAGTCACGCCGTATGCCGCCCGAAGAACCACGCGGCCCTCCCAGCCCAAGGAGGGTCCTACGGGCCCGTATCTCCGGTGACGAGTTCCAGGAGGTCAGCGCCAGGGGCACGATCGGCGCCCGCGCGGTCATCGAGCGGGCACGTTGGAAGGAAACCGTGTGACTCGGATCTCCGTCCGGGGATTCGCAGTGGCGTCCGCCACCGCGGTCACCACCGTCGGCGCTGTCGTCGGTGTGGCCTCCGGAAGTCAGCAGGGTCAGACGACGAACGATGTCGAGGCCACCGCTGCTGACTCGACGCTCCTCGAAGACATACCGGCGGGTCAGCAGGCCCGGGTACAGACCGCTTCCCTGACGCAGCAGGCGGACACCGCCCACGCCGAGGCGAAGAAGGCCGCAGCGGAAGAAGCGCGCAAGAAGGCAGCCGAGAAGGCCGCGGCCAAGAAGGCGGCCGAGGAGAAGGCGGCCAAGGAGCGCGAGGCCGCCGAAGCGAGCCGTTCCGCCGCTCGCGCGGACGCAGGCGACTTCCCCGCGCAGTCCTCGTACACGGTTGCCGAAGTCAAGTCGATGGCCCAGAAGATCGTCGGCGGGTCCAACTTCCAGTGCTTCTCGGAGATCGTGGAGCGCGAGTCGGGCTGGAACTACCGGGCGAGCAACGCCAGTTCGGGTGCCTACGGGCTCGTGCAGGCGCTCCCGGGTTCCAAGATGGCTTCCGCCGGGGCCGACTGGCGGACCAACCCCGCCACCCAGATCAAGTGGGGCCTGAACTACATGAACGACCGGTACGGCAGCGCTTGCGGTGCCTGGGACTTCTGGCAGGCCAACAACTGGTACTGACCAGGGCGGCCGTTGCGGCCCGGCCCTGAGCCGTACAACTTCACAAGCTTCGACGCTCACCCCCGTTCCGAGCCAGGGCCGGGGGTGAGCGTTTGCCGTGACCGGGTCGTGAACATCATCGTGCCCCCGTCCCGGAAGCAACCTTTACGCCGGTAACGTCGTCACTCAACGGCAGCGGGTCATGTGCCCGGGGGCGGAGGAAGCTGGATGACGAGCAGGGTGGACAGGCTCCGGGACAGCGTGGCGCGCATGGCGGCACGCGTCGCGAAACGGCGCGAGGAGCAGCTGGCGAAGGAGCAGGCGATCACCAGGCCCGGGGGCGGGTCGGGTTCGCAGCCGGACGCTCCCTCTGCTTCAGCGCCCGCCGGACCGCCCGCCACACCCGCCGAACGCCCGACGGGCACCGGGGGCGGCAGGCCCGCGCCGGCCGCGGCGGTGCCCTGGGGGGTGCGGGTCGCGGCCGAGGCAGGGTGGCGGCTGCTGATCCTCGCGGGTGTCGTGTGGGTGCTGATACAGGTCATCAGCTCGATCAGCTTGCTCGTGCTCTCGTTCTCCGCAGGGCTGCTCGTGACCGCGCTGCTGCAGCCGACGGTCGCCCGGCTCAAGCGTCACCGCGTCGCACGCGGATTCGCCACCGCCATCACCTTCATCACCGGCTTCGTCGTGATGGGCCTGGTCGGCTGGTTCGTGGTCTGGCAGGTGACGGAGAACCTGCCGACCCTCACCGAGCGGGTGCAGGACGCCATCGAGGAGGGGAAGCGCTGGGCGATCCAGGGCCCCTTCCACGTGTCGGAGAACCAGGTCAACGATGTCGCCAAGAACCTCAGCCAGTGGCTGGGTGACAACAGCCAGGAGGTCACCTCCGCCGGGCTCGAAGGCGTCACCGTCCTGCTGGAGTTCCTCTCCGGTGCGGTGCTGACGATGTTCATCACCCTCTTCCTGCTCTACGACGGGCCCCGCATCTGGGACTGGTTCCTCAAGCTGGTGCCGCGCGGTGCACGCGAGGGCG
Source organism: Streptomyces bathyalis (assembly GCF_015910445.1). Lineage (NCBI taxonomy): Bacteria > Bacillati > Actinomycetota > Actinomycetes > Kitasatosporales > Streptomycetaceae > Streptomyces > Streptomyces bathyalis. Next base: position 2,520,982 of record NZ_CP048882.1, on the reverse strand, counting down.
TCGCGGGCGCCGGACCGAGGGCGTGGGTCACGCTGACCGGGTACGTACGGGGGACCGTGATAGTCGCCATGATCGACGCGATCTTCATCGGCGTCGGCATCTACATCCTCGAGGTGCCGCTGGCGGTGCCGCTCGCCGTCCTCATCTTCATCTTCGCGTTCGTGCCGATCGTCGGTGCCGTCGTCTCCGGCGCGCTGGCCGTGCTCGTCGCGCTCGTCACCAACGGGCCTTTGACGGGGCTGCTCGTACTCGGTGTGGTGCTTCTCGTGCAGCAGATCGAGAGCCACATCCTCCAGCCGTTCATCCTGGGCCGGCTGGTGCGGGTGCATCCGCTGGCCGTGGTGCTGGCGGTCACCGGCGGCAGCCTCATCGCGGGGATTCCCGGAGCGGTCGTCGCGGTGCCTCTCGTCGCGGTGCTCAACACGGTGACGAGCTATCTGCGGGCGTACTCCGAGGGGCAGGCCATGGGCGTACCGCTTCCGGCGGGACCGGCCATCGCGGGCGGTGCCGGACCTGGCGACGCCGCAGCCGCCGGCGCCGGAACGGGCAAGCCCGGCAAGGGCCATGGGGGCAGGACGGGCCGTGGCACGGGTGTCTCGACGGAGCCGGGCGCGCCCCCGACGGAGTCCGCGGACGGGCCGCCGCCTCCGGAGGACGGTCCTGGCACGGGTGAGCCGAAGGGGCCCGACGGCCCGCGGAAGTAGCGCGCGGGCCCGCCCCTGGCCCTGCCGTGCGGTAGCGGTGCGGGCCCCGGCGTGGCCGGCTGAAGTGCCCTCGTCCGGACGGCAGCTCGGGTTCGTGCCGGGTGCTGTGTCCGGAACGGGCCGGGCTCGGCGGTCCCTTGGGCGTCGGGCCGGGTCAGTAGGGCGCTTTCCGCCGCTCCATGTACCGCTTGAGGCGGTGGTGGTCCGCTGCGCTCCAGCCGTCGGGCGGTGCGACCGCGGTCCATGCCTCGACCGAGCCGGTCCCGTAGCGGTGTCCGTGCGGGGCGTCGACGTCGTAGGAGACGGCGAGGTCCACCGTCGTCTGCCAGAAGGTGACGAAGGGGAACCAGCCGACCTCCTCCGTGATGTCCGGCCCGAGCGGTTCACGCAGCCAACGCGGCCGCTCTATCGCCAGGCTCCACGACCACCACGCGATCGGGTCTGAGGCGTTCTGGAGATGGACCACCCGCGGTTCTTGCCACGGCCCTCGGGGGCGGGCCAGGTCCTTCGCCGGCCACTGCGCGAAGCGGAAGTGCCTGCCGCGCTCGTACTGCGGGCGCCACACCGGGCTGCCGGCGTCGCGGTGAGCGGTGATCTCCCTGCGGATCGGTGAGTAGCCGGGCGTGCCGGCCAGGAAGGCGCCGTCCACCTTCGAGAGCAGATCGCCCGGGCCGTCGAAGGCCGCCTCTATCCCGTACGCGCCGAGGCTCTCGCCGAAGACGAGCAGCCGGGGACGGCCGTTCACCGGCTCCTCCAGCCAGCGCTCCCGAACGGCCTTCACCAGCGCCCGGTTGGCCCGCCCGGCCTGTTCCTTGTCGACGACGAAGGAGAGCCAACTGGGCAGGAACGAGTACTGCATCGCGACGATGGCCGTGTCGCCGCCGTGCAGGTACTCCAGCGGCTCGGCGTCCGTCGAGTTGACCCAGCCCATGCCGGTCGTGCCCGCGATCGCCAGCACCTCGCGGTCGAACCCGCCCGTGCGCTCCAGTTCCGCCACGGCCAACTCGGCGCCGGCCTCGTAGGCTTCGGCCTCGTTCGCGCCCCCGCCCTCGAACGCGCGTCTGCCCACGTACACCCGCACCGGCTCCTTGGCCGTGCGGTGCGTGACCTGGCTGATCCGGCGGGCGGTGGGCGTGGAGCCGGTGAAGTTGCGGCCCTGATAACCCAGTTCACGCCAGGTGACCAGGGAGTGAGGGCTTCCCGAGACGAAGCGGGAGCCCGACTGGACGACGCCGTCCTTGGTGCCGCGGTCCGTGCTCTCCGCCACCTGAGCCACCACGTCGACGACCCCGCGGTCGAAGACCACGTCCCGCGTGCCCACGACCACCGCCGTCGCGCTGATCAGCAGTCCGGCGACGACGGCGACCGGACGCGGCACGAAGCGGCACAGGCCCCGTATCAGCGTGCGGGTGCCCAGCCGTACGGCGCGGGCCAGGAACAGCAGCAGACCGCAGAGGGTCAGCGCCATCAGGGTGATCATCATGGAGTGCCACGTCAGCGTCTCGGGGAGATCCTGCAGAGCCCTCAACTCCCGCTGCATGCGGGCGCTTTCGGACAGGGCGAGGACGGTGAGTCCGAGAGCGGCCACGTAGTACGCCTGCCAGGCGCGGGCCCGGGCGCGCTCGCTCACGAGCCGGGGGAGGCGCCGTCGGCAGGCCGGCAGAAGGGCGAGGCGTACGAGCCGGCCGAGCAGGGCGCCGATCGCATAGCCGATCGCGGCGGTGATGCCGCCGATGACGCCCTGAAGCAGCCAGGGGCGCGGCACCAGGGACGGCGTCAGGGAGAGCCAGAAGAAGACGGTGGCGAGGCACGTACCGCAAAGGTCCGGCCAGCGTCGTACGAGCCAGGCCGGGTCGGGGCGCTGCCAGTACGGGCGACGGGCCACGGCAACAAGCCGGGAGGCGACGGGGCCCAGCCCCCGGCCGAGGCGGGGCGGGGGGCCCGTGGGTTGCGGCTCGCCCTGCGGGCGGTGTTCCGGGGCCGGCTCCGGGTGGGCTTCCGGGTGCCCGGGGCCGGGCGGATGCGCCGGCTGCGGCTTCCCGCCGACGCCGGGACCGGGCCGTGCGATCGGGGCGGTGCCGGTCGCCTGCGCGGTGCTCGTGCCACTGCCCGGGCCCGCCTCCGTGCCCTCGTCCGTGCCCTGGCCCGGGGAGTCGTCCGTGTCTGTTCCCGTCCCCGTGTCGGCGACCGTGACCGCGCCCGCCCGGTCGGGACGAGGTCTCTCCTCCGTCCTGTACGCCATTGTCCGCCCCCACCCCATACCGGAACTTGGTCACCGTTACGGCTGACGCAGTGAGAGGCGAGCGGGTTGAGCGCATATCCGTCCCGAAAACGGGTTGTTCGCACGCAGGCCCGCCCGATAGGGCTGAAGTGGAAGCACGTCACGCAGCGGATCAGGGGGAGTCGCCAATGCCCGCACGCAGGTCCGGTCAGGGGGGCAGGCCGTCGGCCCGGCTCGTACTGGCGGCGGAGGCGGCACGCCTGAGGCAGCGCTCGGGAAGGTCGCTCGGGGAGCTGGCGGCCGCCACGGCGTACGGAACCGCATATCTGCGTCAGCTGGAGCGAGGCGAACTGCTCGGCACGTCCGTGGTGTTCGCGGCCCTTGACGAGGTCTACGGCTCCGGCGGGCACCTGGGCGAGCTGTGGGAGCTGGCCCGGGACGCGGTCTTCCGCGACCGGTTCAGGCGCTTCATGGAGCTGGAGCGACGGGCCACCGTGCGCCACGAGTACGCGGCGGCCACGGTGCCCGGGCTGTTCCAGACCGAGGAGTACGCGCGCGAGCAGCTCCGTACGGCGCGGCTCGGCAACGAGGAGGAGCTGGAGGAGCAGGCCGCCGCCCGGGTCGGCCGTCAGGGCCTGCTCGTCGGCGACGGTGCGCCGCGCTTCGTGGTGGTACTGGACGAGGCCGTGCTGCGGCGGCAGTTGAGGGATCCGGCCGCCTGGAGGAGGCAGCTGGAGCGACTGCTCGAGATCTCGCGCCTGCCCGTGGTCACGTTGCAGGTGCTGCCGTTCGCGTCCGGTCTGCAGCATCTGCTCGGCAGTTCGCTGACGGTGCTGTGGATGCCGGACGGCTCGACCGTGGCCTACACCGAGGGTGCCTGGTCGGGGGAGCTGGTCGAGGGCTGCGAGGACGTGGACAGGCTCCGCCTCTCCTGCGACGTGCTGCGCGACTCGGCGCTTCCGCCGGACCGCTCCGCGGCCTTCATCCGGCGGCTGATGGACGGAACGGAGGGATCGGGTCGAGCGGACGGAGCCTTCGGAACGGAAGGAGACGCATCATGACCGCACGTGCCACCGCACGACTCGCCGCACGCGGGGCCGCGCACGCGGCCGCACACACGGCCCCGCGAGCCACGGAACGCCCTTCCGCGCTCGCGCCTGGCGGCGCCGGAGGCGCGGGCTGGCAGACCTCCAGCCACAGCAACGCGGAGGGCGGCAACTGCGTCGAGGTCGCTCACGGCACCCGGGGCGGCTGCGTCGGCGTCGTTCCCGTCCGGGACAGCAAGCGCCCGCGCGGGCCCGCGCTGGTCTTCGGGCCCGGTGCCTGGTCGTCCTTCGTCGATGCGCTGAAGGGGCGCAACCGGGCCCCGGGGCCCGGGGGTTCCGTGAGCGGTCAGTAGTCGGCAATCGGACCTACTGCGCGAGCGTGCCGAGTGACTGCCATTCCTTTGACGGGGCACAGGGTTGGACCTGGTCCAAGTCGCTCGGCCGCGGTGGACGAGGCCGTGCGGGCGGGGCCTGGGCACCGAACCCGTTCACGGGAGGAAACTCCATGTCGGACCGCACGACCACCAACAACGCCGGCATCCCGGTCGAGAGCGACGAGCACTCGCTCACCGTGGGCCGGGACGGCCGGACCCTGCTCCAGGACCACTACGTGATCGAGAAGATGGCCCAGTTCAACCGGGAACGGGTTCCCGAACGTGTGGTTCACGCCAAGGGTGCCGGAGCCTGCGGGGCCTTCGAAGTCACGAACGACGTCAGCCAGTTCACCGAGGCGGACCTCTTCCAGCCGTGACGACGACTGGGGTCAGGGGGCACACAGGTCCGGCACGTCCTGGACGGCGCGGCCCGTGACCGGCTGGTGGACAACGTCTCCGGGTATCTGCTCGACGACGTCAGCAGGCCGGTGCTGGAACGCGCGCTCCAGTACTGGGCGGAACGTCGACAAGGACCTCGGCGACCGCATCTCCGCGAGCGTCGACGGGCGCTGATCCGGCGGTCCGGCCGGCCTCCGGCGGAGGACCGGCGTGCTCCGCCGGCTCCGCCGGGGAACCCGGGCGCGGCGGACCAACTCGGCGGCAAGGGCCCCGGTCTGAGGGACCATTCGCAGGTCAGGGCTCTGTTCCCGGAATCTATACACGGGATGTATACCCCTGATGTATAGTCCCCGCCATGTCCATCAGCCACACGCTGCTAGGCCTCCTGGAGGAGTCCGGTCCCCGCCACGGCTACGACCTCAAGCGGGCCTTCGACGAACGCTTCGGGCACGACCGCCCACTGCACTACGGGCAGGTCTACTCGACGATGTCGCGCCTGCTGAAGAACGGCCTCGTCGAGGTCGACGGGATCGAGCCGGGCGGCGGGCCCGAACGGAAGCGGTACGCCATCACCGACGCGGGCATCACCGACGTCGCCGAATGGCTCTCGCGCCCCGAGAAGCCGGAGCCGTACTTGCAGAGCACCCTCTACACGAAGGTCGTGCTCGCCCTTCTCACCGGGCGGGACGCCGGCGAGCAGCTGGACACCCAGCGGGCGGAGCATCTGCGCCTGATGCGCGAGCTCACCAAGCGCAAACAGGGTGGGGATCTGGCGGACCAACTCATCTGCGACCACGCGCTCTTCCACCTCGAAGCCGACTTGCGGTGGCTGGAGCTGACGGCCGCGAGGCTCGACAAGCTGGCCACGGAGGTACGGCAATGACGTCAACCACATCGACTGCGTCGGCGGGACACGGGCGGACCGCGACGTCCACGGCGACGGCCGGGGCCCAGGACGCGTCCACCGCTTCGGAGTTCCTGCTCGCCGCGAGCGGGCTGCACAAGACCTACGGCTCGACCGCCGCCCTCGACGGCGCCGACTTCTCGATCCGCTCCGGTGAGATCGTGGCCGTCATGGGCCCCTCGGGGTCCGGCAAGTCGACGCTGCTGCACTGCCTCGCCGGCATCGTCCAGGCGGACGCCGGCACGGTGACGTACCGCGGGCAGGAGCTGACCGCGATGAACGACGCGAAGCGCAGCGCCCTGCGCCGCTCCGACTTCGGCTTCGTCTTCCAATTCGGGCAGCTGGTGCCCGAGTTGACGTGCCTGGAGAACGCTTCGCTGCCGCTGCGTCTCGCGGGCTTCGGCCGCAAGGAGGCAGAGTCGCGTGCCGCGGCGTGGCTGGAGCGTCTGGAGGTCGAGGACGTACGGCGCAAGCGGCCCGGCGAGGTCTCCGGAGGCCAGGGTCAGCGGGTCGCCGTCGCGCGTGCGCTCGCGTCGGGCCCGCGCGTGCTCTTCGCGGACGAGCCGACGGGCGCGCTCGACTCGCTCAACGGCGAGCGCGTGATGGAGCTGCTGACCGAGGCCGCCCGTGAGACCAAGGCGGCGGTCGTGCTCGTCACGCACGAATCGCGGGTCGCCGCCTACTCGGACCGCGAGGTCGTCGTACGGGACGGCCGCGCCCGGAGCATGGCGGGCGCCCTGTGAGCGCGGCGGGCACGAGGGAGGAGCAGCGCGCGGACGAGCATTCCGGGGAGGCCGGACCGGCGGGACCAGCCGGACCGGCCCGGACAGGAGGAACCGGCACCGCTGCGCCAGGGCGTGGCAGCGGTGCCGCCGGTCCCCGTGAATGGGCTCGCGATCTGGCTCTGGGCGCGCGCTTCGCGACGAGCGGCGGCCGGCAGGGGTGGCTCCGTACCCTGCTGACCGCGGTGGGCGTCGCGCTCGGTGTCGCCGTGCTGCTGCTCGCGGCGGCGGTGCCGGAGATCGTCCGCGGCAACGACACCCGCAGCGAGGCGCGTTCGGGCGCGTTCAACGAGAGCAGCGAGAGCGCAGAGCGCGGCCCGTACTCGGTCCTCGGCAAGGACGCCAACAACCGCTGGAACGGCAACGAGTTGTACGGGCGGTTGCTGCAGGCCGAGGGGTCCAGTCCGGCCACTCCCCCCGGGCTGGACCACATACCGGCACCCGGTGAGATGGCCGTCTCGCCGGCGTTGAAGAGAGTGCTCGAATCCCCGGAGGGCGAGCACCTGCGGAAGCGGCTCGACGCGAAGGTCGTCGGCACCATCGGCGACGAGGGCCTGCTCGGCCCGTACGAACTCGCCTTCTACAAGGGCGTGGACGACCTGTCGGTGTCCGAAGGGGCCCAACGGGTCAACAAGTTCGGCAGCCCGCAGGACGAAGAGCCGATGGACCCCGTGCTGGTGCTGCTCGTCGTCGTGGCGTGCGCGGTGCTGGTGATGCCGGTCGCCATCTTCATCGCCACCGCCGTACGCTTCGGCGGCGAGCAGCGCGATACCAGACTCGCCGCGCTGCGGCTCGTCGGAGCCGACATCGCGAGCGCCCGCCGGATGGCGGCGGGCGAGACGCTGGTGGGGGCACTGATGGGGCTGGTGCTCGGCGGCTGGTTCTTCCTGCTGGGGCGGGCGTTCATCGGCAACGTCGAGGCGTTCCGGATCAGCGTCTTCCCGGAGGACGTCACTCCGGGCCTGTGGCTCGGGCTGCTGATCGTGGCCGGGGTGCCCGTGACGGCCGTGGCCGTCACCATCTTCGCGCTGCGCGGCGTCGCCATCGAACCGCTGGGCCTGGTGCGCAAGAGCGAGCAGCGCAAGCGGCGTCTGTGGTGGCGCCTGCTGCCCCCGGTGGGCGGCGCGGCGCTGCTGCTTCCTCTCGCCGGATCGCTGGACGGCGGCGGCGGTTCGGTCGACGAGTTCCGGATCAGCTCTGGTGTGGTGCTGCTGCTCAGCGGCATCGTCCTGCTGCTGCCGTGGCTGGTGGAGCGCATCGTGGGCCGGCTCCGCGGCGGACCGGTCTCCTGGCAGCTCGCCACCCGCAGGCTCCAGCTCAGCAGCGGCAACGCAACCCGCGCGGTCAGCGGGATCACCGTCGCCGTGGCGGGGGCGATCGCCCTCCAGTTGCTCTTCTCCGTCGTCGAGAGCTCGCAGACGAGCGACAGCGCGGCGAGCCGGGGCAAGAGCTACGTGGACATCTACGGGCCGCACACCACCCCCGCAGACACCAGGGAACTCACCGACCGGATGAGGCGCACCCCGGGCGTGGAGAAGGCACACGGCTATCTGCAGTCGTGGGTCGAGGCCAAGGGGGTCGAGGACGGCGTCGGCATCACCGTCGGCAGCTGTGAGACGCTCCGTGCGGTGGCCCGCATCGGCGAGTGCCGCGACGGTGACTCCTTCCTCGTCCGCCCCCCGAAGAGCCTCATCAAGGAGCGGGGAGGCGCGCCGCCTCCGCTGAAGCGCGGTACACCCCTGAAGCTCGACAAGGCTCCGGGCGACGGCGGCAAGAGCAGGTACGCCTGGAAGGTGCCCCGTTCGGCCCGTACGGTCCAGGGGATCGAGCTGCCGAACGGCGGAGCTGTGGACGGCCTGGTGGTCACGCCCTCGGTGCTCTCCGAGAAGCGGCTGGACACCCCCTCGTACCAGGGCGGCGTGCTCATGGAACGCAGCACCGAGGCCCTGGAGGCGCTCCGGACGACCGTCTTCCACACCGACCCGTCCTACACCCTCTGGGAGAACGCCGATCAGGACACGGTCGGGGAAGTCCGGGCCCTCAAGAACGCGGTACTGGCTGCGTCGATGGCGGTGCTGCTGCTGATCGCCGCCAGCATGGTCGTTTCGATGCTGGAGCAACTGAGGGAGCGCAAGCGGCAGTTGTCGGTCCTCGTCGCCTTCGGCACCAGGCGCTCCACGCTGGGCGCCTCGGTGTTGTGGCAGACGACGCTGACGGTGGTGCTCGGCATCGGGATGGCGGTGGTCTTCGGACTCGGCCTGGGATGGGTGCTGTTGCGGATGGTCGGCGACGCGAAGCCGGACTGGCTCGTCTTCCTGCCGTCCGCCGCCGCCGGTGCGGGGGTGATTGCGCTCGTGACGCTGATCAGCCTGCCGTTCCTGTGGCGCATGATGCGGCCGGACGGGCTGCGCACGGAGTGATCCGCCGGGCGGTCTCCGGGGCCACCCGGGGGCCGCCGTACTCCGCCGCACCCCCGGCGCACGGTTCCGGCCAGGCCCCCATGCTGGCCGGGACCGTGTTTTCGCGCTAAAGTGATATCACTTTGCTAGACAGCGAGGGCGGCACCCTGCCGCCGCTCGGCCGAACGGATACGGGGGAACCCCTATGTCAGCGCAGGACCCGGCACATAACTCACCGAAGACACCCGACGCGGAACTCGAACCACAGGACGTCCCCGAGATGCCCGACCCCGAGGTCCGCGAGGTCACCGCGCACAGCATCCCCGGCGGCCTCGCCCTCCTCCTCGGCCTGATCGGCTTCCTCCTGGGCGTCGGAGGCATAGTCCTCGGCGGCGGCCTCGCGTCGGGCGGCTCCGTCGGCCCGGGCGCGACGCTGATCGTCGTCGGCGTACTGGTGCTCATCGGCTCGGTGTTCGCCATGTGCGGCCTGAACATGGTCGCGCCCGGCGAGGCCCGCGTCGTCCAGCTCTTCGGGCGCTACACCGGCACGATCCGCACCGACGGCCTGCGCTGGGTCAACCCGCTCACCAGCCGCAGCAAGGTCTCCACGCGTGTGCGGAACCACGAGACCGCAGTCCTCAAGGTCAACGACGCCTACGGCAACCCGATCGAGCTCGCGGCGGTCGTGGTGTGGCAGGTCAAGGACACCGCTCAGGCGACCTTCGCGGTGGACGACTTCGTCGAGTTCGTCGCCACCCAGACCGAGGCCGCCGTGCGTCACATCGCCATCGAGTACCCCTACGACGCGCACGAAGAGGACGGCCTCTCCCTGCGCGGCAACGCCGAAGAGATCACGGAGAAGCTCGCCGCGGAACTGACCGTGCGGGTGGAGGCGGCAGGGGTGAGGATCGTCGAGTCCCGCTTCACGCACCTCGCCTACGCGCCGGAGATCGCCTCGGCCATGCTCCAGCGGCAGCAGGCCGGCGCGGTGGTCGCGGCACGCAAGACGATCGTCGAGGGCGCGTGCGGCATGGTCGAGGACGCCATCACGCGTATCGCGGCACAGGACTTCGTCGAGCTCGACGAGGAGCGCAGGGCCTCGATGGTCAGCAATCTGCTCGTCGTGCTCTGCGGCGACCGCTCGCCGCAGCCGGTGCTGAACACGGGGACCCTCTACCAGTGACCGACCCCCCTGAACGCGACGGGTCCGCGGAGACCGCGGAGTCCGTGCCGTCCCCGGACGGCACGGACGGCGGCCCCGCGGACGCCCCGCGCGAGAGATCCAGCAGGGTCCAACGGCAGCGCAAACAGGTGCTGTTGAGGCTCGACCCGGCCATGTACGAGGCGATCACGCGCTGGGCCGCCGACGAGTTGCGCTCCACCAACGCCCAGATCGACTATCTGCTGCGCAAGGCGCTCTCCGAGGCGCGCCGTCTGCCCCGCAACGCCCGGCCCCATCCGCGCCGGGGCCGCCCGCCGCGCGAGGAGTGAACCGCGCCACCCTGCGGCCCCCGCACGGGGCCCGGCACACCCCGAACAGCGCAGCAGGCCTCGCAGCCCCGCAGCGGCCCCGCCGATACTTCAGGTGAGAAGCGGTGTCTGCCTGTCTCCGGAGCGGAGGTGCCGTCCCGGCGGGCACCAGGCCGAGGGGAAGGCGCGGAATGGTGGCTGACAACCCCGACTGGCTGAGCGACCTGCTGGAGTCCGTGCAGGTGGCGCCGCCGGTGAGGTCCGTGGCCGTACTCGCGCGCATTCTCAAGGAACAGTTCTCCGCGGTGGACGTGGCCTTCCTGATCACCGACTTCGGAGGGAACGCGGTGGTCCGGCTGACCGGAGCCCCGGAGGAAGGCGTCACGGGTCCCCCGGAGAAGCTGCTCCTGGAGGGCACCGTCTACGGGAGGGCGATCGTCTCTCAGCAGCCCTGGGTCGGGAGCCCGGAGGAGCCCGGGGAGGGCGCGGAGGGGAAGGCAGGCCGCACGAAGGTCGTCGTGCCGGTGAGCGACAGGGGCGACTCGATCGGCCTGCTCGAGATGACTCTGCCCGCCCCTCCCGGCCACCGGACGCTGGAGCTCCTCGGAGAGGCCGCGCACGCCCTCGCCTACGTCGTGATCGTCAACAGGCGTTTCACCGACCTCTTCGAGTGGGGCCGGCGCACGACGCGGCTCTCCCTGGCATCGGAGATCCAGCACCGCCTGCTGCCCGACTCCTTCACCTGCGACGCGGGACCCTTCATCGTCGCGGGGTCGCTGGAGCCCGCGGCCCACGTCGGCGGTGACACCTTCGACTACACGCTCAACCGCACCGGCCTCTTCCTCTCGCTCACCGACGCCATGGGGCATGACGTGCGCGCCGCACAGCTCGCGTCGGTGGTCGTGGCGGCCATCCGCAACGCCCGTCGCGCAGGTCTCGGTCTCGTCGACCAGGCGGAGGCCGCCAACGCGGCGGTCGTCGAGCACGCGGTGCAGGAGCACCGGGTCGTGATGGACGAGTCGGCGCAGGTCAAACGCGCGCTCGCCGAGCACGGCGCACCGGCCATGGTCACCGGACAACTGCTTTCGGTGGACTTCGACACCGGCCGGACCGCCGTCATCAACGCCGGGCACGTGTGGCCACTGCTGCTGCGCGACGGCCGGGCCGAGGAGCTGACGCTGCTCGTCGACCTCCCCTTCGGCATCTCCCCGGAGGCCTCCTACCGGGTCCAGAGCGTCGATCTGCTTCCCGGCGACCGGCTGGTACTCATCACGGACGGCATGCTGGAGCCGGAGGGCGAGCACGCCACCTTGACGGAGCTCATCGAAGAGACAGGGTCGATGCACCCCCGGGAGGCCGTCCGTGCCTTCACGCAATCCGTGCTGGAGCGCACCGACCACGACCCGAGGGACGACGCCACGGTGCTGTGCCTGGAGTGGTCCAGGCCCGCATGGTCGGGACGCGACGTCTGACCCGTAGCTCTCGCCTGCCCGCCCGTCCTGCCCCCGGGTCTGCCGGGGCCGCTACGAAAGGACGTTGCGCAGCGCACAGGTGATCGCGGCCCGTATGGCTTCGGGCGGGGACTGGGAATGCTGCTCGGCCACCGTCACAACAGTTCCGGCCACTGTATGCAGTTCGGTGCCGGAGCTCCTCGCGACGCCGGTCAGGATGCCCGCGGCCACCTGTGCCGAGCAGTTGTGTGCCGCCATCAAGGTGCCCTGAGCCCGGCAGATCATCTCTTGGCACGCAACGTGCTGGCGCATGCGATCGACATCGTCCTCAACGTGCTCTGCACAGTTCACAGTTGCCCCACCTCTGTGCACAGGAGTAACCGGGTGGCCGGAACGCGCGCCCGATGCCGTGAAGACAATCACAGAGTGTGCCCTCATGGCCACCGTGAGAGTCCCCGGTTTGACTTCCGGGGTGCTTTCTGGCACGAGGACGGCGGGGAAGGGACACCTCGTCAGGGTTCGTCCGCCCATGGCCGACCCGGAGGCGGGAGCTGGAACTCGCTCACGGGGGAGGGGGATTCAGCCGGCTCCCGGGGCCGGGTCTCTTCGGACGCGTGCCGGCCGGCCCGCGTCCGGCCGTCAGCCGGCGTCGTCGAGGACCTCACGCAGTCTGCGTGCGAAGGCCTCGGGCTGGCCGGCGTAGCCGAACTCGCCGCCGAGGAAGCCGCCGTGGTGGCTGGGGAACACCGTCGCCTGCGTTCCGAGCAGCTGCGCCATGGCCACGGAGGTGCGTCCGGTGAAGGTGTCCCCGGTCTCCTCGCCGACCGCGATCACGATCCTCGTCGGTGCCGCGGCGAGCGCGTCGAGGTCGGGACGGTAACTGCTCACCGCCCAGGCCCGGTCGGAGAGCAGCGGGTCGTCGCGGGAGCCGTCGTCCTCCGCGGGCATCCCGAAGTCGGCGGGATCCGGGGCGGGGCGGGCGAAGTAGTCGTCGGTGAACTCGCCCGGCCACGACGTCATCGCGATGAAGGCGGCCATGCCGGCGCCCCGGCCCTTGTTCTCGTAGGCGTCGCGGAATCCGGCGCGTGCGCGCTCGGCGGCCTTCGCGTCGGGAAGCACGGGGATGAGGGGCGGCTCGTGCGCCACGAGCGTGGTCACGTCGCCGGGACGGTCCGCCACGAGGGCGAGCGCGGTCACCGCACCGCCGCTGCTCGCGAACATCTCCACGGGCCCGGCGCCGAGCGCTTCGATGACGGCGTGCACGTCGGCGGCCTGCGTCGTGGGCACGTGGTCGGTCCGGCCGTCCTTGCGGGTGCTTCTGCCCAGGCCGCGCGGGTCGTAGGTGACCACGGTGCGGTCGGGGAAGTGCGACGCCAGGGTGCTGAAGCCGGCGGCCTCCATCGGCTGACCGATCATGACCAGAGGGGGGTGTCCGCCGGCGGCCGGCAGCGGACCGTGGACGTCGTAGGCGAGGTCGACCTCGGGGGTCTCGAGTATGTGTGCATTCATGAACGGGCTGACTCCCCCGCGGCCGGAAATTCATCGGATCCGGCGCCCGGCCCGGCGTAGGCGCCCCGGCCTCGTCCCGCGAGCGTGGCCTGCCGTCCCCGGAGGATGGCGGGCCTTCGGAGCGGCGGGACCCGCGACTGTTGTGATCACTGAGTCATGTGGGACTCTGAGTGCTGGTCAACGCCCGATGTGCGATCACCGAGTTGGGCATTTCTCGCGTAAGGAGTGCACGTTGCTCACCGTAGGTGACGGGTTCCCCGGGTTCGATCCGGCGCGGCTCAGCAACCGGACGCAGGGCGAGGAGACCCCCGACCGCGCCGAGCTGACGGCAGGGGCGTGAGCGAAGCCATGGCCCTCGACGATCTGCGGTCGGCGCTCCCCGGCTACGCCAAGGACCTCGCACGCAACCTCGGCTCCGTCATGGACAGTTCGCCGCTGACGCAGCAGCAGCTGTGGGGCACCGCGCTGGCGTGCGCGATCGCTTCCCGATCCGGCATCGTGCTCCGTGCCCTGGAGCCGGAGGCCAGGGAGAAGCTGAGCCCCGGGGCGTACGAGGCTGCCAAGTCGGCCGCCGCGGTCATGGTGATGAGCAACGTCTTCCACCGCTCCCGGCATCTGCTCTCCGACCCGGAGTACGGCACGCTGCGAGCCGGTCTGCGGATGAACGTCCTGGGTGACCCGGGCGTGGAGAGGACGGACTTCGAGCTGTGGTCGCTCGCGGTCTCCGCGCTGAACGCGTGCGGGCAGTGCCTCGACTCCCACGAACAGGCGCTGCGGAGGGCGGGCGTGGACCGCGAGACCGTCCAGGAGGCGTTCAGGATCGCGGCCGTCCTGCAGGCCGTCGGCACGACGCTGGAGGCCGAGGCGCGGTTCGGGTCCCAGGAGGACTGACGCGTCAGCGGTTCGCCGCGCCCAGGTCCGGCGAGCGTGGACGGTGCCGCCGCCCCGCGCGTCCGCCGGAAGTCGCGCCTTCGCCCGCTCCTGTCGTCCGAAAGTCTCCGGCCGCCTCCGCCGTCTGCCGGGCCCGCCCGCCCGGCGCTACATTCCGGATGTGCGCCGTACCGCGGGCGACTGGATCGCCGACCTCAGCCTCTTCCTCTTCGCGGCCTGCTTCGCCGTTCTGAGCGCCGAGACGGTCCTGCTCGGCGAGCGCCTCTCGCCGGCGCTGCTCCTCGCGGACCAGACCGCCGGCGCCCTGGCGTGCGCGGCGCTCTTCCTCCGGCGCCGGTGGCCGGTCCAGCTCGCCGTCGTGCTGCTCGTGACCGGCATGTTCTCGCACTTCATCACCGGGCCGGCGATCGTCGCCGTCTTCACCGTCGCCGCCCGGCGGCCGCTCCGCACGACGGCGTGGACCGCGGCGCTGTGCTTCGTCCCCGTGCCGGCCTTCCTCGCCGGGGGACCCGATCTGGACGATCCGGCGACCGGCTCCGCGATCACCTACTTCGTGCTGATGGCCGGGACCGTCGGCTGGGGTCTGTTCGTACGGTCGCGGCGGCAGCTGGTGGAGTCGCTGCGCGAGCGGGCCGACCGCGCGCGTACGGAGGCGCGGCGCCAGGCGAGGGAAGACATCGCACGGGAGATGCACGACGTACTCGCGCACCGGCTGTCGCTGCTGAGCGTTCACGCGGGCGCTCTCGCCTTCAATCCGGGGGCGTCCGCGGAGGAGACCCGCCGGGCCGCCGGGGTGATCAGGGACACCGCCCACGAGGCGCTGGAGGACCTCCGGGAGATCATCGGTGTGCTGCGTGCCTCCACGGGGCAGGAGTCCCGTCCGCAGCCCGTGCTCACCGACCTGGTCCCGCTCGTGGAGGAGTCCCGCGAGGCGGGCATGCACGTGCGACTGGACATGGACGTCGCGGTGGAGGACGGCGGTCGCGGCGGCGGTGAGCGACGGGGCGGCGAGCGCGGAGGCGGTGAGCGACCGGACGGCGAGCGCGGCGACGGCGCCGCCGTCGCACCGGCCGCGGTGGGCCGCACGGCGTACCGCATCGTGCAGGAAGGGCTGACGAACGCCCGTAAGCACGCGCCGGGTTCACCGGTGACCGTGACGGTGACCGGCGGTCCGGGAGAGGGGCTGACCGTGCGGCTGCGCAACCCGGTCGAGGCCCAACCGGTCGAGGCCGAACCGGACGACGCCGAACGGGAGTTCGCTCACGGCGACGTGCGGCCCGCCCGGCCGGTGACGGACGTTCCCGGCGCGGGGCAGGGCCTCGTCGGCCTCGCGGAGCGGACACGGATCACGGGCGGGCAGCTCGAACACGCCCTGTCCGGCGGTGAGTTCGAGCTGCGGGCCTGGATACCGTGGGGCGCACGACGCGGCCCGCTGGAGGCCCTCATGCCGGCCCCCGGCTCCGAACCGACCTGATTCAGAGGCACTTGGTGAACGCCCCGGTGAACGCACCCTCCGCCATCCGCGTACTCGTCGTCGACGACGACCCGCTCGTACGGTCCGGGCTGCGGCTGATGTTCGGCGGCGCACCCGACATCGAGGTCGTCGCGGAGGCGGCCGACGGCAGCGAGGTGCAGCAACTGGTCGACGCCCACGCGCCGCACGTCGTGCTGATGGACATCCGCATGCCGGTGGTCGACGGGCTCGAGGCCACGGAGGCGCTGCGGCGGCGCGAAGACGCCCCGGAGGTCATCGCGTTGACGACCTTCAACACGGACGCACACGTACTGCGGGCCCTGCGCGCGGGTGCGGCGGGCTTCGTGCTGAAGGACACCGCGCCGGAGGAGATCGTCCAGGCGGTGCGGAGGGTGACGGCGGGGGAGCCCGTGCTCTCGCCGGAGGTGACACGTCAGCTCATCGCCCGGGTCTCGGGTGGCGCCACGGACCGGGACGCGCGGGCGATACGGGCACGCGAACAGCTGGCGGCGCTGGGCGAGCGGGAGCGCGAGGTCGCGGTCGCCGTCGGCCGGGGCAGGTCCAACGCCGAGATCGCGGGGGAGCTCTACATGAGCGTGCCCACGGTCAAGACGCACGTCTCCCGCATCCTGACCAAGCTGTCGCTGAACAACCGGGTGCAGATCGCACTCCTCGCGAACGACGCGAGCGGCGACCAGGGGGAGTGACTCGGCGGAGTGAAGCGGCCGCCCCCGCCCCGCGGTTGAAGGAGCGGGACGGACGGCCCGAACGCGCAGCCGGCGCCGCGGTCCGCATCTGCGGAGTACCCGCGGCGCCGGAACAGTTCACTGCACCGGTCCCCGAACTGCCCTCAGGAGACAGGCAGTTCGAACCAGACGACCTTGCCCGTCGACAGCCGGGTCGCGCCCCATCGCCGCGCGAGCCGGTTCACGAGATACAGGCCGCGGCCGCCCTCGTCCGTCGCCCGCGCCTGCCTGAGCCGCGGCAGCTGCGGCACGTCGTCGCCGACCTCGCAGCGGAGCGTGTCCGTGCGCAACAGCCGTAGCGTGATGGGGCGTTCGGCGTACCGCACGGCGTTGGTGACGACCTCGCTCACCAGCAGCTCGACCGCGTCGGACAGATCCTCCAGGCCCCAGCGCGCCAGTGCCCGCCGCGCCAGCCTGCGTGCCTGACCCGCCGTCTGCGCACGCGGGTCGAGGAACCAGTACGCGACATCGCTGGGCGCGATGCCGTCGAACCGGGCGGCGAGCAGGGCGATGTCGTCGTCCCGGTCGCCCGGGCCGAGGATGTCCAGCACCTCGTCGCACAGCGGCTCCAGCGGGGCCGAGGCGTCCGGACGCGTCAGCCGGGCCGTCGCCGTCAGCTTCTCCCGCAGGTGCTCGATGCCCGTCCACACGTCACGCTGGCGCGACTCGACCAGCCCGTCGGTGTAGAGCAGCAGCGTCGCGCCCGCAGGGGCGTCCAGCTCCACCGCCTCGAAGTCGACACCGCCCACGCCGATCGGGGCGCCCGCTGGTATACGCAGCACCTCCGCACGGCCGTCGCGGTGCAGGAGCACGGGTGGCGGATGACCCGCGTTGGCGATGATGATCCGGTGCGCGACGGGGTCGTAGACCGCGTACAGGCATGTGGCCATGCGGTCGCTGCCCAGGCGCTGGGCCTGCTCGTCGAGGTGGTGCAGCACCTCCTGCGGCGGCAGGTCGAGACCCGCGAGCGTCTGAGCGGTCGTACGGAGCTGACCCATGATCGCCGCGGACGTCATGGAGTGGCCCATCACGTCGCCGACGACGAGGGCGACCCTGCTGCCCGGCAGCGGGATCGCGTCGTACCAGTCGCCGCCGACGCGCGCCGTCTCGGCCGCCGGGAGATACCGGCTCGCGAGGTGGCACCCCGTCGGCTGCGGCAGCTCGTCGGGAAGCATCGTGCGCTGCAGCTCGTCGGCGATGTACGCCTCACGCCCGTAGAGCACCGCCTTGTCCACGCCCAGAGCGGTGTGCGTGGCGAGCTGCGCCGCGATCAGCAGATCGTCGGGCTCGAACGGGGCACGCTCCGGGCCGCGCATGAAGACGGCGGCACCGATGACTCTTCGCCGTCCTCGCAGGGGCGCGAGGATGGCGCGCTGGCCCGAGGGCACATCCGGCCCGGAGCCGAGCAGTTCGGGAAGCGCGTCGCGGGCGGCGGGCGCGTCCGCGAAGACGGGACGCACTCCCCGCAGCACCTCTGCCAGCGGACCGCCGGCGAGCACCTCGACGTATTCGGCCGCGCCCGCCGTCCCGTCCGCGACGGCGGAGGGCGAGGGTCCCACGGCGGTACCGGCACCGGTGGCGGCCTCGCCGTCCGGCTGGCTCCTGCCCTCGGCCGCCGACGCGGCGGCCACCATCGCGTGCGGATCGTCGGGGATGCGGTCGCTGCGCCGCAGCCGCAGCACCACCGGGCCCGTGGGGCGCTCGTCGCCGACGGGCAGCGGATCGCGAAGGTAGACGAGGATCGCGTCGGAGTACGCGGGCACGCTCGCCCGGCACAGCCCGAGCACGGTCTCGTCCAGGTCCATGCCGCGTGCGATGCGTCGGGTCGCGGCGCCGACGAAGCGCAGCCGGTCGCCTCCCCGGCGCTCCCGCTCGGCGGCGTCGCCGTTCCCCGCGGTCACGTCCTGGGCGGTGGTGTCGGAAGCAGCGGCCTTCGGGGCGGCCGGCGGTACTTCGGCGGCGGTCATGTCGCCGGTGGTCGGATGAGACACGGCACCGCTCTCCGCGGTAGGGGGCTGGGACGGGCCCCGGGAGGACCGCTTGGACGCGGATCCCGGCCCGCCGTTGGACGGTTCGGGGACGGCTCGGCTTGTGCCGCCCCTCCCGCCGGAGCCCCGTGAGGCTTCGGCGGTTTCCTGCTGTGACGTGTGCCCCGCGCCGGGCCTCGGACGCGAACCTGGGCGCACCTGCTCCACTTCCTCACCCCCGGAGCTTGCCCCAGGTGGCGCGCCGCCGCGAGAGCGATGTGACACACCTGACGGATCCGCCGTGCCGGCGGCGCCCGCGGATCCCTCACGCGGGTCGTGCCCACCGGCCCGGACCCCGGGCATACGGCTGGTCGCGATGCCCGCGCCACCGGCGCGGGCGGGTATCCCGGACGGCGCACCGGTGCCCGGGGTGGCCCCGGGCCGCATGTCAGGGGGCGCAGGCGAAGCCTCTCCCGTCGTGGGGGTTCCCACGGGCGGGA
The DNA here is from genome assembly GCF_015910445.1 of Streptomyces bathyalis. NCBI lineage: Bacteria > Bacillati > Actinomycetota > Actinomycetes > Kitasatosporales > Streptomycetaceae > Streptomyces > Streptomyces bathyalis. The sequence goes on along the minus strand of NZ_CP048882.1, from coordinate 2,502,145 downwards.
GCGGCGGCACTGCTGTGCCGGTCGCAGGCTCTTGGTGCTCCGTCACGCGTTCGGTTTCCATCCATCCGGGGCCGCGCGTCTCACGCGCGCAGCGCTCACTGCCTCCGCCCCCTACGGCCGCCGTCGGCACTGCAGGAAGATCTGGATCTCGGGCGGCACATCCGTGCTGGCCGGAGCGTAGGCATAGGCGTCCTCCCCGGCGATCTCGAAACCCGCCTCGCGCACGACCTGGCGCAATTCGTCCCGCAGATAGCCGGATACCCGGATCGTGTTGCCCAGGAACGGCAATGAGAAGTCATCGACATCCGCTTCCACCATCGACATGGCCATCGGTGCGCCTTCCCGCAGTTGCTGGTGCAGCATGCGCAGCGCGTAGGGAATTTCGGCCCGAGGCAGCATCAGGAGCGAGAAGAAAGCGGCGACACCGTCGAAGGGCCCGAGGTCGTCGTACCTCTCCACCTCGTAGATGTCCATGCGGCGGAAATCGCCGTCAGGCACGTTCCCCTGAGCGAGCTTCACCATGCCGGGGGAGAGGTCGATGCCCGTGACCTGGTGGCCGGCCTCGACGAGCTGGCGCGCGGTCGGAAGCCCGGTGCCGCAGCCCAGGTCCAGCACGCGGGAGCCGGCGGGCAGTTGCTCGGCGAGCCACGCTCCCGCTGCGATCTGCCCCTCCTTGTGAGGAAAGGCCTCGTCGTAGCGATCACCGATCGAGTCGAAAGCGGCGGCCTGCCCCAGCCGGTCCATCGTGTTCCAGTCGAAGTCCTTGTAGGCGCGCGCTTTCGACTTCGGGGGACGTCGTTCCCCCTCATCGTTCGGCCAGGGGGCATCCCCGTCGTTGTCGTCCGTGCTGCTCACGCTCGATCTCCTCTCAGGCCACGCGCCAAATCCCCGAGGGGGGAGGGGAGTTGCTGCAGCAGTGCGCCTACGGAGGTTGATCCTACGTTTGCAGTATGGGGGCGCAGCAAGGGGGAAAGGGAGGTCGAAGCGGGTGCGTGTCGCCCGATAGATCCGGCACATCCGTGCAAGTACGGAACAAGCCGTCCACTGCGGGGCCCGCCGGGGGCCTCTCGGGGTCCGATCGCCACCCGTGAGGGCCGGGGAGTCCGGCTGTCGGAACCACGAGGCGGGGTGTGCACCGGATTCCGGACGCCGCCCGTACGGGGACGGGGCCGGTTCACGGGTGCCGGTGCCCGTTCCGCCGGAGCCCCGGAGCGGTCGTGTCCGCCCCGGCTCCGACGGTCCCGGTGCCGTTCGTTCCGGTCCCGTTGACCCCGGTGCCGTTCGTCCCACCGTTCGTCCCGGTGCCGTTCGCTCCGGACCCGGCGGGTTCCGGCCCCGCCGGCGGTGGACGGCCGTCCCAGTCCCGCGGGAGCAGCGGCACCGGCCAGCGCGGGTCCGGACGCCAGTTCTCCCAGCCGTCGCTGAAGGGCGACGCCCACGACTCGATCTGCTCCACCACCGCGCTCCCGGCGGCACGTACCCGCTCGGCGAGGCCGTCGTCGACGAGGCCCGCGCGCCGGGCCGCCGCGAACTCGTCCTCATCCCGCCACTCCCAGCCGCGGTCGGGGTAGACGGCGATGTCCAGGAAGTGGTCCTCGGAGTCGATGCCGCCCGGCCAGCGGCGGTGGGGCTCCTCGAGGTTCACGTACCAGTTCTTGAACTGCCAGTCCCGCTCCCAGAACAGCCACACGGACCAGGGCTCGTCCGGACGGGCCAGCTTCAGCACCCCCGTACCGAACCAGCGCGAGAGCACCGTCCTGCGCGGCCTGGTGTAGCGGGTGTCCAGCGGCTCGTGGTGCACGGGAGTTCCGTCCGCCATCTCCGGCTTGACGCAGACGGTGCCCGGCGCCACCCACGCGGCGAGCAGATCGGGGGTGTCGCGGACGACGGTGACGGGACGGCAGATGTGCGGATGCCCGGTGCCGTTGGCGCGGTAGCGCCACAGGATGCGGGTGCCGGGCGCCCAGTACCCGTCGTCCTGCCGCTCGCGCTCGCGCTCGCCGTCACCGTCGGCGCCGGCGACTCCCGTCCCGTGCGCCGCCTGCGTGCCGGCCGTTCCCGCTCTTCCTGCCGCTCCGGGTGCTCCCGCCGTCTCCGCTGTCATGCGCAGATCCTAGGTTGGAGGGGCACCCGCCGCCGTGAGCCGAGGCCCGAATGCGCCACGGCCCTGCGGCCCGTCATACCGTGCATCCTGAGCACCCCTCAGGGACGGGTCATGCGGAGGACGTCGAGAGCCTCGTCCAGCTCTTCGAGGGTCAGATCGCCCCGCTCCACATGCCCCGCTTCCAGGACCGCCTGCCGGATGGTCTTGCGCTCCGCGAGCGCCTTCTTGGCCACAGCCGCGGCGTTCTCGTACCCGATGTGCCTGTTGAGCGGGGTGACCACGGACGGCGAGGACTCCGCGTACTCGCGTGCCCGCTCCACATCGGCCGTGATGCCGTCCACGGTGCGCTCGGCGAGGAGCCGGGAGACGTTGGAGAGCAGCCGCACCGACTCCAGCAGGTTCTTCGCCATCACCGGCAGCATGACGTTCAGCTCGAAGTTGCCGGACGCCCCGGCCGCCGCGATCGTCGCGTCGTTCCCCGTCACCTGCGCCGCGACCATGAGCACGGCCTCGGGGATCACCGGATTCACCTTTCCCGGCATGATCGAGGAGCCGGGCTGCAGGTCGGGGAGCGCGATCTCGGCGAGGCCGGTGCGGGGGCCGGAGGCCATCCAGCGCAGATCGTTGCAGATCTTGGTGAGGCTCACGCCGATCGTGCGCAGCTGCCCCGACGTCTCCACGAGCGCGTCCCTGGCGCCCTGTGCCTCGAAGTGGTCGCGGGCCTCGGTCACCGGCAATCCGCCGTCCGCGGCGATCCGTTCGACGACGGCGGCGGCGAAGCCGGGCGGGGTGTTGATGCCGGTGCCCACCGCCGTGCCGCCCAGGGGGAGTTCGGCGAGCCGCGGAAGGGAGGCGTGCAGCCGCTCGATGCCGTGGCGGATCTGGGCCGCGTAGCCGGCGAACTCCTGCCCCAGCGTGACGGGAGTCGCGTCCATCAGATGGGTGCGGCCCGACTTGACGACGGCCGCGAACTCCTCGGCCTTGCCCGTCAGCGACGCCTCCAGCACCTCCAGGGCGGGGATCAGGTCCCGCAGGACGGCGGCGGTGGCGGCGATGTGGATGGAGGACGGGAAGACGTCGTTCGAGGACTGGCTGGCGTTGACATGGTCGTTGGGGTGTACGGGCGCTCCGAGCCGTTCCGAGGCGAGCGTCGCCAGGACCTCGTTCATGTTCATGTTGGAGGAGGTGCCGGAGCCGGTCTGGAAGACGTCGACGGGGAACTCCTCGTCCCAGCGCCCGTCGATCACCTCTTCGGCCGCCGCACGCACCGCGTCCGCCAACTCGGGCTCCAGCACGCCGAGCTCGCCGTTGACCCGGGCGGCGGCCGCCTTGATGCGTGCGAGTGCCTCGATGTGGGCGCGCTCCAGACGCTGCCCGCTGATGGGGAAGTTCCACACCGCGCGCTGCGTCTGGGCCCGCCACTTGGCGTCCGCGGGCACCCGGACCTCGCCCATCGAGTCGCGCTCGGTCCGGTACTCCTGCCTGTCGCTCATTCGTGTGCACCTCCGTACGGCACAGCGTCCCCGCCGCGTGAGGACATTCCCGGCCCTGCCGGGTACCCAGCGACGCGGTGCACAGTTACGCGTTCCGACGGTGCGGCCCCGGGGCCTCCCGAGCGAGCTGCGGCCGGCGGCGCCGGACTTCGTCCGTCGAAGGGGCCGTACCCGTTACGAGCCCGCGCGCACCGGGATCGAGGTCACGAACGGCTGCGACGGGCCCGGGTCGGTGAAGAAGTCGTTGCCCTTGTCGTCCACGACGATGAACGCCGGGAAGTCCTCCACCTCGATGCGCCAGACCGCCTCCATGCCCAGCTCCTCGTACTCCAGGACCTCGACCTTCTTGATGCAGTCCTGAGCGAGCCGCGCGGCCGGGCCGCCGATGGAGCCCAGGTAGAAGCCGCCGTGCTCGGCGCACGCCGCCGTGACCTGCGGGCTGCGGTTGCCCTTGGCGAGCATGACCTTCGAGCCGCCCGCGGCCTGGAACTGCGCGACGTAGGCGTCCATGCGGCCCGCCGTCGTCGGCCCGAAGGAACCGGAGGGATAGCCCTCGGGGGTCTTGGCCGGGCCCGCGTAGTAGACGGGGTGGTCCTTGAGGTACTGCGGCATCTCCTCGCCCGCGTCGAGCCGTTCCTTGATCTTCGCGTGCGCGATGTCGCGGGCGACGACGAGCGTGCCGGTCAGCGACAGCCGCGTCTTGACGGGGTGCCGGGACAGCTCGGCGAGGATCTCGGGCATGGGGCGGCCGAGGTCGATCCGTACGGCGTCGTCATTCGCCGCGCCCGCACCCTCGGTCAGCTGCTCGTCCGTCGTCTCCGGGAGGAAGCGCGCCGGGTCGGTCTCGAGCTGCTCCAGGAATACGCCCTCGGCCGTGATCTTCGCCTTGGCCTGCCGGTCCGCGGAGCAGGAGACCGCGATGGCGACGGGGCAGGACGCACCGTGCCGGGGAAGCCGCACCACGCGGACGTCGTGGCAGAAGTACTTGCCGCCGAACTGCGCGCCGATGCCGATCTGCTGCGTCAGTTCGAAGACCTGCTGCTCCAGCTCCTTGTCGCGGAAGCCGTGCCCGGCGGCCGACCCCTCGGCGGGCAGCTCGTCCAGGTAGTGCGCGGAGGCGTACTTCGCGGTCTTCAGCGCGTACTCGGCGCTCGTGCCGCCCACGACGATCGCCAGGTGGTACGGCGGACAGGCCGCCGTGCCCAGCGAACGGATCTTCTCCTCCAGGAACTTCATCATGCTCGCCTCGTTGAGGACGGCCTTCGTCTCCTGGAAGAGGAAGGACTTGTTGGCGCTGCCGCCGCCCTTCGCCATGAAGAGGAACTTGTAGGCGTCGCCGTCCGTCGCGTACAGCTCGATCTGCGCGGGCAGGTTCGTGCCGGTGTTCTTCTCGTCCCACATGTTCAGCGGCGCCATCTGCGAGTAGCGCAGATTGAGCTTCGTGTAGGCGTCGTAGATGCCGCGCGAGAGGGCCTCCTCGTCGCCGCCGCCGGTCAGCACCTGCTGGCCGCGCTTGCCCATCACGATCGCCGTGCCGGTGTCCTGGCACATGGGCAGCACGCCCGCGGCGGCGATGTTCGCGTTCTTCAGCAGATCGAGTGCGACGAAGCGGTCGTTGGCGCTCGCCTCCGGGTCGTCCAGGATGCGGCGCAGCTGTGCGAGGTGCCCGGGTCGCAGGTAGTGCGAGATGTCGTGCATCGCCTCGGCGGCCAGCTTGCCGAGCGCTTCGGGCTCGACCTGCAGGAAAGTGCGCCCGTCGGCTTCGAAGGTCCGCACTCCCTCCGCGGTCACGAGGCGGTACGGAGTCGTGTCCTCGCCCAGCGGGAGCAGGTCGGTGTACGTGAAGTCCGGTCGGGACGGGCTGGCGGCCATCGTTGGGGTCTTCCTCTCGTACGGCGCGTACGGCTCTCGGCTGGGGCACCTCCCGGATCCCCGGCGGGAGCGCCGGGAGAGGACAGGAGGAGAGCGCGTCCATCAGCGTAGAGCGCCGGGACGCGGCCGTGCGGGTGAGGTCGGCCTCAGTGCTTCCGGGCGGTGGACGGAGTGCATTGATGTGTCCGCCGGTCTAGTCGCGATCTATCGCGTTTGGGTAGGCTGCTGATGTGACTGATTCTCCGCTTGAAAAGCACCGCCCGGAGACCAGGCCCGCGGTCAAGGACGCCGAGGCGGCCGGTGTTTCCGTGCGGGCCTCCGACGCCGACCGTGACCGCGTCGCCGACATCCTCCGCGAGGCGTTGGCGGAGGGCCGCCTCGACGCGGAGGAGCACTCGGAGCGCATCGACGCCGTCTACAGGGCCAAGACGCTCGGCGAACTCGAGCCCGTCGTACGGGATCTGCCCGCCGGCCGCTCCACGGAGCAGGCCGCACCCGCGTCCGCGGAGTACCGCGCGGAGGCGCCCGTGGGCGGGACCGGCGCCAAGGACAACCTGGTCGCCATCTTCAGCGGTTCCACCAGGAAGGGGCGGTTCCGGGTCCCCGCGAAGATCAACGCGTTCGCGTGCTTCGGCGGTATCGAGATCGATCTGACCGACGCCGTCTTCGAGCAGCAGCATCTGCAGATCAACGCGACGGCGATCTTCGGCGGGATCGAGATCCGCGTGCCGGAGAACGTCACGCTCCGGCAGAAGGGCGCCGGGATCTTCGGCGGCTTCGACATCCACACCGCCGAGTCCGGCGATCCGAACGCTCCGGTCGTGCTGGTGGAGGGGGCCGCGGTCTTCGGCGGCGTCGAGGCGAAGCCGAAGCGGGGGAAGCGGATCCGCGATCTCCGTGACCGGATGCGCAAGGAGCTCTGAGCACCCGCGCGGGTTACGGAGCCCTGGGGCGGGAAGGCGCCTCGGCGGAGACCCGTGGAGATCGGGCACAGAGAATGCGCCGCATTCCTACGGTATGCATACCGGTGCACACAGCGGGTAGAGCTCGGGCATCGTTTCACGTACGGCGGCAGCGCGAACTGCCGTGCGCAGCAAGTCGGGTGAAGGTGCCCCCCGTCGTCCCCTTCAGGAGTACACCGTGCTGCAACCGCCGCATCAGTCCCTTCAGGCAGCCGCCTCGGTTCCCGCGCAGCGACCGTCCGCGCGCGAGGACGAGGAGGGCCCCTGGCACTCGGAGGCGGTCTGCCGCCGGGACGAGGCGGGACTCTTCTTTGCTCCGTCGAAGGAGCCCACGGCGGCGAGGCTCTCGCGCGAGCAAGCCGCGAAGCGGGTCTGCGCCCGCTGCCCCGTGATGATCGAATGCCGTGAGCACGCCCTGGTCCTCCCCGAGCCGTACGGCGTGTGGGGAGGGCTGACCGCCGCCGAACGAAGGGTCGTTCTGGCCAGGCGCCGCAGGCGTGAGGCGGCGGCCGCGGCCGGCGAGGCAGGGCAGGTCTCCCGCATCGCCTGAGCGATGCCGAGGCCCGCGCCCGGTGAACCACCGCACCGGCCGCCTCGGCCCACTCGCACAGGTCCCATGTTCAGGACGTCCCGTGGCCGTGTCCGGTCCGGGGGCCGGAAGCGCGCCCCTTCCCAGTGGGGTCCCGTCCCCGAGGTCCGGCCACGCCACGGGACGCCCGGTTCACGCAGCGGAAACAGACTCCCGGCACAATCCCGCCGCATGAGGATCGAGCAGGTCGCCTGGGCGGACGAGGATGCCGTCGCCCTGCGCGCCAGGCAGCGGGTCGAGATCGCCGAGAGATACGGCACTCCGGACAGCGAGCCCGGTGTCGCTCCCTCCGAAGCGGACGTCGTGGTGTTCGTCGTGGCGTACGAGCACGGCGGAACCGCCGTGGGTTGCGGCGGGCTCCGCGACCTCGGAGACGGCGCCGGCGAGATCAAGCGGATGTATGTGACGCCGCCCTGGCGGGGATCGGAGTGCGCGTCGCGGCTCCTCGCGGAGCTGGAGGACATCGCCCGTGCGCGGGGCTGGAGCAGCCTCCGGCTGGAGACCGGGGACCGCCAGCCCGACGCCGTCCGCTTCTACACGCGCTCCGGATATGTGCGGATCCCCAACTTCGGCGCGTACGCCGGGGTCGCGGCCTCCCGCTGCTTCGAGCGGCAGCTCTGACGCCCCGGCCCGCGAGTGGTGACGGCCCCGCCCAGGGACTGTGACCCCGGGGCGGCGGGACCGGCCCCGGTGTTGCTAGCGCGCGCGGTCGAAGTCGACGGCGCTGTACGCCCGCAGCTTGGAGAGCTTGTGCGTCGAGTCGATCATCCGGATCGTGCCGGACTTCGAGCGCATCACCAGTGACTCCGTGAACGCACGCTCGCCCCTGTAGTGCACGCCCCGCAGCAGCTCGCCGTCGGTGATGCCGGTGGCGACGAAGAAGACGTTCTCCCCGCTGACGAGGTCCTCGGTGTGCAGTACGCGGCCGAGGTCGTGCCCCGCGTCGAGGGCGCGCTTCTTCTCCTCGTCATCCTTGGGCCACAGCATGCCCTGGATGGTTCCGCCCAGGCACTTGATCGCGCAGGCGGCGATGATGCCCTCCGGCGTGCCGCCGACGCCCAGCAGCAGGTCGACGCCGGTTCCCTCGCGCACAGCCATGATCGCGCCGGCGACGTCGCCGTCCGTGATGAACCTGATGCGGGCTCCCGCCTCCCGCAGTTCCTTGACCATGCCCTCGTGCCGGGGGCGGTCGAGGACGACCACCGTGACGTCGTCCGGGGTGCAGCCCTTCGCCTTGGCGACGCGGCGGACGTTGACGGCGGGAGGTGCCGTGATGTCCACGAACTCCGCCGCGTCCGGGCCGGTCACCAGCTTGTCCATGTAGAACACGGCGCTCGGGTCGAACATCGTGCCCCGTTCGGCCACCGCCAGTACCGACACCGCGTTGGACATGCCCTTGGCGGTGAGAGTGGTGCCGTCGACGGGGTCCACGGCGACGTCACATTCCGCGCCCGTGCCGTCACCGACCCGCTCCCCGTTGTAGAGCATCGGCGCCTCGTCCTTCTCGCCCTCGCCGATGACGACGACCCCGTTCATCGAGACCGTCGATACGAGGTGGCGCATCGCCTTCACGGCCGCCCCGTCCGCGCCGTTCTTGTCGCCGCGGCCCACCCAGCGGCCGGTGGCCATGGCACCGGCCTCGGTGACCCGTACGAGTTCGAGGGCCAGGTTGCGGTCCGGGGCCTCGGGGCTGACGTCGAGCGGGGAGGGGAGGTGCTGATGATCGGTCATCGGGGCACACCTTTCTGCTCGGCTGGGACGACTCGGCCGGGCTACTGAGGGTGCTTCGAGGGTACCCAGCATCCGTCAGAGTGAGCAGAGGGCCCCACGGATGAGCGGACGGTGCGGGGCGCCGCGTACCAGGTCGGGGACCCGCGGGCCGTGCTGTTTCCGGCATGGGCGACGATGGGGGGCGTGGCAGCACAAGCAGAGCAGCCGGAGCGGCGGCAGAGGAACCGGACGGTGCGGGGAATGGTGCCCTCACTGGGCGTGGTCCTGCTCGCGGCCTTCTTCATCTACCTCTTCGTCCCGCACGACGAGAGCCTGGACCCGGTCAAGCCCGTCGACTACAAGGTCGAGCTGGATTCCGCACGCCGGGCCGCTCCCTACCCCGTGCTGGCGCCCGAGGGGCTCCCGGAGAAGTGGCGCGCCACATCGGTGCGGTACGAGGCGGACGGCCCCGATGGCCGTGCCTGGCATCTGGGCTTCATGACGCCCGACACCCAGTACGCCGCTGTCGAGCAGAGCGACGAGAAGCGTCCGTCGAAGTACATAGAGGACGTCACGCACCGCGCGCGGAAGACGGCGAAGACGGTGCGGGTGCGCGGCGAGGAGTGGATCCGCTACGAGGGCGCGAAGTACGACGCGCTCGTGCGGGTGTCCGCGGACGGCGGCTCCAGCGGCTCCGGCGACGACTCCAAGCCGGGCAAGGGCGGAGGCGACGCCGAGGCCGGCGGTGAGAAGGCCGGCAAGGGCCGTCCGTACACCACCGTAGTCACCGGGACCGCCTCCTTCGCGCAGCTTCAGAAGATGGCAGCGGCGCTCAGCGCGGGCGAGGCCGGCGGCGCAGCCAAGGGCTGACAGCCCCCGCCGCGCCGCCCGCCGGGTGGTCGGACCGCCTCCGGCGTCCCGTTCCCCGCGGCGCCGGATCCGTCAGACCGTGGTGACGGCGTCGTCGTAGGGGAGACGCGGCAGGCGCGGCTTGTACGCCTCCTCGCCCGGCCGGCCGATGTTGATCACCAGCAGCGACTTCTGCTTGCCGTCACCGAAGAACTCCTTGTCGACGCCGTGCCGGTCGAAGCCGCTCATCGGGCCCGCGGCCAGCCCCGCGGCGCGCACGCCGAGGATGAAGTAGCCCGCCTGGAGCGTCGCGTTGAACGTTCCGGCGGCCTCGCGCTTGTCCGCCTCCGCGAAGAAGGTGTCCTTCAGCGTGGGGGCGTGCGGCAGGAGTTCGGGCAGCCGCTCGTGGAATTCGAGGTCGACGGAGAGCACGGCGGTGAGCGGAGCCGTTGACGTCTTGGGCCTGTTGCCCTCCGACATGTGCTTCACCAGGCGGCTGCGGGCTTCGGGGGAGCGGACCAGGGTGATCCGGAGCGGGCACTGGTTGAACGCCGTGGGTGCGTACTTCACCAGCTCGTAGACCGCTCGGATCTGCTCCTCGCTCACCGGCTCGTCGGAGAAGGTGTGCGCGGTGTGCGCATCGAGGAAGAGGAGATCCTGGGCGCTCGGCTCGAGGGCGAGAGTCATTTGGGGATGCCTTGCCTTTGCTTGCTGTTGTTCGAGGGGACTCGAAGGAATTCGAGAGGACGTCACAGCGAGGGCCCGCCATGGACGGACCTCCGCTTCCTTCACCGAACAATCAGGCGGCGCTCGATCTTCCGCCGCGCCGCCAACGGCTTCCCCGCCCTGCTCAGCGGCCGTCTCCGGCTACGTCCTCCTCCTCGTCGCCGTCCGCGTCGAGCGGGCCGTCCGCCCCGGCATCCGGATCCGCGTCCTCGCCCGCCTCGGCCTCCGCCTCGAGCACCGCGTCCAGACGGGCCCGGGCGCCCTCAAGCCATTCGCGGCAGATGCGGGCCAGCTCCTCGCCGCGCTCCCACAGCGCCAGCGACTCCTCAAGCGTCGCGCCGCCTGCTTCCAACTGCTGGACGACCCGCACCAGTTCGCCCCGGGCCTGCTCATAGCTGAGCGCGGAACGCACCTGCTCCTTGTCCGTCTCCACGCCCGATTCCGTCCCAGTGTCCGAGGTCATACGGCCAACCCTATGCGTCCGGTCCGACAGTGACGCCGAACTCACCTTCCGCGACCCGGGCCCGCAGTTTCTCCCCCTCCGAGGTCTGCCCGGGGGCCCTGACCACGCTGCCGTCCTCGCGTTGGAGCACCGCGTAGCCCCGCTGAAGCGTCGCCGCCGGGGAGAGCGCGACGACACGTGCGCGCGTGTGCGCGAGCTCGTCCTCCGCCCGCTCCAGGCGGTGCCCCAGCGTGCGCCTGGCGCGGGCCAGCATGAAGCCGACCTCCTCGGCGCGCTCGTCGACCATCGCGTACGGATCAGCCATCGCGGGGCGGCTCATGACGTCGGAGAGCCCCCTGCCCTCCCGGTCCAGGAAGGCGTTGATGACCCGGTACGCCCTGGCCCTCAACTCCCGTACGCGCTCGTGCTCCTCGCCCACATCGGGGACGACGTCCTTCGCCGCGTGCGTCGGGGTGCGGGAGCGCAGATCGGCGACGAGGTCGAGCAGCGGGGCGTCCGCCTCGTGCCCGATGGCCGAGACCACGGGCGTGGTGCATGCGGCGACCGTGCGCACCAGCTGCTCGTCGGAGAAGGGCAGCAGGTCCTCCATGCTGCCGCCGCCGCGGGTCACGATGATCACGTCGACGCCGGGGAGCGCGTCCAGTTCCCGCACGGCCTCGATCAGCTGCGGCACGGCCCGCACGCCCTGGACCGCGGTGTTGCGCACCTCGAAGCGGACGGCCGGCCACCGCTCCCGCGCCGTGTGCAGCACGTCCCGCTCGGCGTCGGAGGCCCGGCCGGTGACGAGGCCCACCCGCTGCGGCAGGAACGGCAACGCCTGTTTCCGCTCGGCCGCGAACAGCCCTTCTGCGGCCAGGGACTTCTTCAGCTGCTCCAGGCGTGCCAGCAGCTCGCCGATCCCCACCGGACGGATCTCGGAGGCCCTCAGCGACAGAGTGCCCGCCCGCCCGTACCAGACCGGCTTGGCATGGACGACGACCCTCGCGCCCTCGGAGACGACGTCCTTCACCCGGTCGAAGACATCGCGGAAACAGGTGACGCTGATGGAGACGTCACGCGAAGGGTCCCGCAGGGTGAGGAACGCCACGCCCGCGCCGGGCCTGGGCGAGAGCTGGATGATCTGCCCCTCGACCCACACCGCGCCGAGCCGGTCGATCCAGCCGCCGATGAGCCGGGAGATCTCACCGACCGGAACCGGCGCCTCGGGGGAGGTGATGAGAGCCATGGGAGGACCCTAACGGCCACCACCGACGCGGCCGCCCGGCCAGGAACGCCCGCCCCGCCACGCCCTTCACGCGGTGCCCGCCCGCAACGCCCTTACGATGGACGCATGTCTGCAACGCCCTCCCGGCCGTCCGCTGCCGACGCCTCCGAGACCTCCGACTCCGGATCCGGCGACCGCCGCCGCGTGCTGCTCGCCGCCCCCCGCGGCTACTGCGCCGGCGTGGACCGCGCGGTCATCGCGGTCGAGCAGGCCCTGGAGCAGTACGGCGCCCCCGTCTACGTACGTCACGAGATCGTGCACAACAAGTACGTGGTGAAAACGCTGGAGAAGAAGGGCGCGATCTTCGTCGAGGAGACCGCCGAGGTCCCCGAGGGCGAGATCGTCATCTTCTCCGCGCACGGCGTGGCCCCCGTGGTCCACGAGGAGGCCGAGCGCGGCAAGCTGGCGACGATCGACGCCACGTGCCCCCTCGTGACGAAGGTGCACAAGGAGGCCGTGCGCTACGCCAAGGAGGACTACGACATCCTCCTCATCGGGCACGAGGGCCACGAGGAGGTCATCGGCACGAGCGGCGAGGCACCCGACCACGTGACGCTGGTCGACGGACCGGAAGACGTGGAGAACGTCGAGGTGCGCGACCCGGAGAAGGTCGTGTGGCTCTCGCAGACCACGCTCTCCGTCGACGAGACGATGGAGACGGTCGACGCCCTCAAGGGCCGCTACCCGAACCTGCTCTCCCCGCCCAGCGACGACATCTGCTACGCGACGCAGAACCGCCAGACGGCCATCAAGCAGGTCGCGCAGGACTCCGACTTCGTCCTCGTCGTCGGCTCCAAGAACTCCTCCAACTCGGTGCGTCTGGTGGAGACCGCCATCGCGCACGGCGCGAAGGACGGCCGGCTGGTCGACGGTGCCGAGGAGATCGACGAGGCATGGCTGGAGGGCGTGACGACCATCGGCCTGTCCTCCGGAGCGTCCGTTCCGGACGTGCTGGTCGACGGCGTGCTGGAGTGGCTCGCGGAGCGCGGCTGGGAGGACGTGGAGATCGTCCAGCCGGTCGAGGAGCGCATGCAGTTCTCCCTGCCGAAGGAGCTGCGCCGCGATCTGCGTGCGGAGGCCGCCCGCAAGACGGGCTGACCCGGCCGGCCGCCTCGAGGGCGGGGCGGCGAGCCGGGGGCCGACCGCCGCCGTGCGGTGATCGTGCCGGGCCGCGTCAGAGGCCGCGGGCGTCCGCTGCGGCCTCGTCCTCGGCGTCCTCGGCCTCCATGAGGGCCCGTACGCGGGACTTCTGGACCATCAGCGCGATCTTCCGCATGGTGACGACGAGCACCGCGAGCAGCGTGCCCGAGTAGAGCCAGACCGCGTTGACGGCCAGCGCCGGGAAGAGGTTCGTCAGGCGCTCCGTGAGGGACTGGCTGCCCGTGCCGCCGCTGACGAAGAACAGGCCGGCGGTGAAGGCGAGCGGCACCGCCACGGGCGCGGTGATGAGGTCGGTGGGGCGTACCCATACCGCGCAGGTCAGGCTGACGACGAGGAAGGCGCCCCCGTACACGGTGGGGGAGCTGCCCAGCAGCCACCTGTCGGCAGCTCCGGCCAGCAGCATCAGCACGATGCCCAGGAGCCCGTCCCCGAGTGCGGTCAGGCGGGCGCGCGGCATCCAGGAGAACGCGTCGGTCAGCGGTGCGGGGATGAGCGGGAAGCGCAGCTGTGCCTGGTAGAGCGCGGCCGCCTCCTGGCGTACGGCGCCCGGACCTGTCCGCCTGCGCGGTTCACGGGCGGCGGCGTCCGGGACGGCTGCGGGCGCATGCGCGGGAGTGAGGGGCGGCGCGGACGAACCGGCAGCCTGCGCCGCGGCCGCCGCGGCGGCTCTCGGTTTCGCACCGCGTGGGCGGCGCTGCCTTTGCCCCTGATCCTTCGACTGCTCCTGTTCCTGACCCTGCTCCTGTTCCTGACCCCGCCCCGGCCCCTGACCGGGGTCTTTCCCACCCGTATGAGCGCTGTGCTGCTGTTCCACGGCTCCAACGTAGGCCGCGTCACCGCTGTTCACCGGGGACGGACACGCATTGGCCGTCAGTTCGAGCCCGTAGACTGGTTGACCGGCCGGACTCGGTCCGCGCGCTCCAAATGCTCTGCACGCCTCAGATCTCGCTACGGGAAGTCGCCACGTGTCGCTCACGATCGGAATCGTCGGCCTGCCGAACGTCGGCAAGTCGACCTTGTTCAACGCCCTGACCAAGAACGAGGTGCTGGCGGCCAACTATCCGTTCGCCACGATCGAGCCGAACGTCGGCGTGGTCGGCGTGCCGGACCCGCGTCTGGGCACTCTGGCCGAGCTGTTCGCGTCCGAGAAGGTCCTGCCGGCCACGGTGGACTTCGTCGACATCGCGGGCATCGTGCGCGGGGCGAGCGAGGGCGAGGGCCTGGGTAACAAGTTCCTGGCGAACATCCGCGAGTCCGACGCCATCTGCCAGGTCATCCGCGCCTTCCAGGACGACAACGTCGTCCACGTCGACGGCAAGATCTCGCCGAAGGACGACATCGAGACGATCAACACCGAGCTGATCCTCGCCGATCTGCAGACCATCGAGAAGGTGCTGCCGCGGCTGGAGAAGGAAGCCCGGGTCAAGAAGGACAAGCAGTCCGAGGTCAAGGCCGTGCAGGAGGCCAAGGACATCCTCGAACAGGGCCGCACGCTCTACTCCGCCGGTCTCGCGCAGGGCAGCGAGGCCGCGGCGCCGCTGTACGACCTGCACCTGCTGACGACGAAGCCCTTCATCTACGTCTTCAACGTCGACGAGGACGAGCTCACCGACGAGGAGTTCAAGGAGGCCCAGCGCGCGCTCGTCGCGCCCGCCGAGGCCGTCTTCCTCAACGCCAAGCTGGAGGCCGACCTGGCCGAGCTCGACGAGGACGAGGCCCTCGAGCTGCTCCAGACGGTCGGGCAGGAGGAGCCCGGCCTGGCGACGCTCGCCCACGTCGGGTTCCGCACGCTCGGGCTGCAGACCTATCTGACGGCGGGGCCGAAGGAGTCCCGCGCCTGGACGATCAAGAAGGGGGCCACGGCTCCCGAGGCCGCGGGCGTCATCCACACGGACTTCCAGCGCGGCTTCATCAAGGCGGAGATCGTCTCCTTCGACGAGCTGGTCGAGGCGGGCTCCGTCGCCGAGGCCCGCGCGAAGGGCAAGGCCCGCATGGAGGGCAAGGACTACGTGATGCGCGACGGCGACGTGGTGGAGTTCAGGTTCAATATTTAGTTGAATGTTTAAACTAAATGAATCGCTGCAAAGCTTCGGTCAAAGGGGTCCGTCTTTCCGAGGCGGGCCGTGTTCGCGGGCTTGGTGCTGGACGCTGTTCTGGATGGTCGTGTTATGGCCATCTGTAGGCACCTGTGCTCTCCTGTCCCGTGCTGACTTCTGTCCAGCGGGAGGCGGGGATGTCGGTGGTTTGCATCCGAGTACTCCCTGCTTGGATTGTTATCTCGGCACCGGTGACCCGAGCCAACAAGAATTCTCAAGGGTTAGCGTCGGGGGAACTGGTGAACCGAACAGCAGGTCCAGATAGTCGAAGGAGATGAGTGCGGCGGCACCAGAGATGGCGGCCAGCACAGTTGCCTGCAAGCCAAGCAAGAGATTGACGCTGCGCCACTGCTTGGTCAACTCGAACTGCATCTGCCCGCTGTACTTCGCGCTCTCCTTGAGCCGTTTCAGCTCGGTCTCGATCGCGTTTCGACGCATGTCCGCGGACGGGTCATGAGGGCCTGCGATGTCGACAACGGTACGGGCAAATACCGTGCAGACTAGGGGTGTTCATCGCCTGCTAATCATAGCTTGGTCTACGGTGACAGGCCCCTTGCAGATCACTCGTCCCGGAACGGCGGGATCTGACGCATGGCCAACACAGTGCCGTCTCGGCTGATCGAGACCACGCCGTCCCACTTGCGATCCCAGAATGTCCCGTGCGACTTAGTTCTCCACGCGTGAACCTGTTGCCGGTATGCGGCTACGTCGGCGTACCGCTCTTCCTCCTTCCTGGTGACGACGGCGTCGAGTATGTCCTTCGCGACACCGGAGAACGCCTGGACTCGTTCGCCGTTTAGCCGGAAGACGTGATCCGTGCCCTCAAACTTCTCGCCTAGCAAGGTGTAATGCGCGTCTTGGACGCTTCCGGACGCGGCGTGCGCGAAGCTTTGGAAGAAGTCACTGCCCTGGCGTTTGGTGAGAAGCGCGGCAGTGGATTCGCCGTCACCGGCGAAGGCGGTGAGTCCGGCGGCTCCGACCCGGGCCAGGATGCGCTGAAACCACGAGTAGTCGTCGGGGTTGACTTGGCATCCGGGCTCGGCCGTGTCGGGTTCCTTGCCCTCGGCCGGCTTGAGAATGCCGATGGCCGGGTTCCTGTTGCCGGCGGGCAGGCCGATGTCGGCAGCGGGTGTGCAGTCCGGGATGTGCAGCCAACCTCCGGGGCCGTCAGCGTGCAGAACGTGGACGGTAAGCGGGTCGCTCAAGGAGATCTCTGTACTAAACAGCAGGGCCGGCGTCTGGTTCCAGGCTCCGATGTGTACCCCGTCCACGTGGACTGCTGCGGACGCGAGTTGCTCGCATGCCTTCTGCTGGTCGCTGTGGTTGCCCTTGCAGGCGATCGGGAAGACCCGGGAGGATTCGCCTGGCTTCCAAACTTCGGCGAAGAACTGTGGACGGTACTGGTAGCCGACGGTTTGTGTTTTCTCCTTGTCCCGGCCGGTTAGTGTCCAGCCCGCGCGTAGCGCGGTGTCGGCCCGGACGATGGAGATGCTGTGATTCGGATAGCGCCTGGTGAGGATTGCCTCACTGATGGCCAGTGCAAAAGCATGACCCAACTCCTCCGACTGCAGGGCCTTGTAGTACATGGCAATGCGCTTTCCCTCCTCGGACAGTTCGAGTCGGGTTCCCGTTGTCGCGCTTAACGCTTGGCAGTACTTGAGACTGCCCCAGTGTTCTGCCAGTCCGCGTGATGCGCCGCGCTGAGACAGTGCGAGACCACGGCCGAGACGGTGGAGTATGTCCCAGAACGTCAGCTGCACTGACAGGCCGAGTTCCTGGCTGGGGAGCGGGCGCAGTCCCGGCTTGCGACGCAGTGGTACGTAGGTGTCGCCTGGCTTTGTCTTCCCCTCTTCCTGTCGCTTCTGGAACGTCTCCTGGCGCTCACGCTCCTTGTCGGCGGCAGCTTCTCCGACCTTGCCAACGAGTCCTCGTGTTGAGTGCACTGCTACGGACACGTTCTGCTTGAGCCTCTGCAGGACTTCCTCGATCTTCGGAATGGTTGTCACGCTTGCCCCTCCTCAGGTCGGATGTCCGGTCAGTAATGCCGGGTTGGCCGGTCACTCAATCGAACAGTGGTGCCAGTACGTGAGGACCCGCGAGAATGCGCCAGGCAGGGATGCGGATCACTCGCTCCACGCCGCCGAGCTTCGAGCCCAGACCGCCAGAGGGCAGCCCGATCAGCAGGTCGGCACGCTCGTGCATCAGGCGCAGGTGCCGTGCCGGAGCACGGCCGGGCGGAGCTCCAGCGTCGATCACTACAGCGGTGTTGCCCGTCGGGGCAGAGAAAAGCAGGTCGATCCGCTGCCCGCCGACCAAGGCGTCGCGTTCCACGTCGACTACGCCTTGCGAGGTGAGGAACTGCTGGACGGCGTCCGCTAGATCTCTGTGCCGTGGATCCGGCTGTGCACCAGGCTTCAATGCGGGAGTTGGGGATGCGCCGACGATTCCTTCCCGGTCCCAAAGGATCGAGCGTGATGACAGTAGATGGGGGAGGCCAGTCCGCTTCTGCCAGTAGCTGTGGCCGCCCACGGTGATCAATTGGGACTTGGCGCGGGTGATCGCGACGTTCCAGAGATTTACCTGGCTTGCTACCCAATGAGCGGTCCGCGGGGGCGTGTTGGTGGTCGCTACCGGGCTTAGAACCATCACATCGCGCTGGCCACCCTGGAAGGCATGCACAGTGCCCACGCGCACCCGGTCGCTGCCGACCATGCGCTCCAGAGCATCTTTCTGTGCGCGGAAGGGGGTAACTACACCTACCGTTGCGTCCTCCGGAAGCCGATGCAGCAGTTCCTTCACGACTTCGGCTACGGCGGTGGCTTCGGATGGGTTGTGCCATGACTTTCCACCGGGCCCGCGAGCCGATTCACTGAAAGGAACGTTCGCCCATGCCAGTACGGGAGCTGCCGTGCCGGTGCTAGTGAGGTCGACGGCGGGTATCTGTCGGCGTACATCGGTTAGGATCTCCAGCGCGCCGGAGTAGCAGTGGCCGTTGACGATGTCGGCAATTTGTGGATGGCAGCGGTAGTGCTCGTCTAGGAGTAACGCTGAGTCGCCGTTCTGCGCGGCGGCATGGTAAGAGGAGTAGATGTGGTAGGCGAGTCGTTGGTCTTCCAGCCAGGCCGCGCTCAGACCGGCTCCAACTCGCGCTTGGCGCTCTTGCTCAGGTGAGATGCCGGGGATGTGGCTCAGCTGCATCGGATCACCGATGATCAATGCCCGCCGAGCGCGGAACAGGAGTGGTAGCACGGCAGCGATCGAGCACTGGCTTGCCTCGTCGATGACGACCAGGTCGAAGAGTGCTGCGGTCGGACGTAGTTGACGCACTGCGTGCGTGGTGATGGCCCACCCTTTCAGGTGGGGCAGCAGGTTCATCTGGCTCCGCTGGGTTCCCGAGTGCTTCCGCAGTGTCTGAAGCCGTTGGTCCAGCAGCGATCGGCCGCGGCTCAACGTCTCCGCCGACGCTGCCGCGCACAACTCCGCCGATAGTTGGGCGCGTGTCGCGAGACAGTCTGCGCGAGCCTGACGTACAGCCTGCTCGTCGTAGGCGAGCTGGGGGGGTGTGAGCACACGCACTTGCCGCTCCAGATCCGCCAAGTCCGCCAGGCTGCTGAGGGTTTCGGGAACGACGGGCTGTACGCTGACCCAGGTTGGCAGCTGTGTCGCCGTCTCTGGGGTGACAGCCGAGGCGAACGCCTTCATTGCACGCTTACGGCGCCAGCGACCCCACCAGCCCTTCGCCGACACTGCCTTGCGGGCCCGTGCCTCCCAGCGGGCGAGCGCCAGATGAGCGTCCGTCGTCCACATCTGTGACAGGAGCGATAGCGGAATGCCGACCCTCTCGGCGCACTCGGCACGCTGCTCAAGCACCCAGGTCAACTGCATCTCACCATCGACCTGTCGGCCGGCCTGGTCGCGCAGTCGGGTGGTGCTAGCACGGAGGTTGCGGAGTTCTCCCGCTACCGTGGCAGAGCTGCGGTTGGGCTGGGGAGGTGGGTCCGACAGCAGGCACGCCAGCTTTTCCGCTTCCTTGCTCAAGGCATCCACGTTGCCAGTACGCATCAGCAGACCAGGAGCAAGGTCGTCACACCGCTGTGCGACGACGTCCACAGCCTGGTTGTTGGTAGACGCCACCAGAACCGATTCGTTGGCTGCCACGCACGTGGCGACCACCGCAGTGACGACCTCGCTCTTTCCTGTACCGGGCGGGCCGGTGGCCACGGTCAGGGGGTGTGTCATTGCTGAGGTGACCACCTGCTCCTGGCTCTCGTTGGCTGGTCCGGCCGCGACCACGAGAACCGGATCGGTTGCAGAGTCGGACGCAGGGCTGTCCAGGAGGGCATCCAGAGCTGTGCCGGGGATCTCGCCAGTGCGGGTAGAGATGGCCAGCAGATTTTCTACCAGTCCGTCAGTGGCGAATCGCTCCACGCCAGAGGGGGCCAGGATCACCGCAGTGTTGTGTGCTCCTTGGCGCAGCGCCTCGTTCACGGAATCCGCGTGCAGCGCGGTGGTATCGAGAGGTTCGAGCTCCGGCAAGCCGAGTTCTGTGAGCAGCTCTCGTATGGCTTTGAGCATCTGCGCGTCATTACCGTACTGCCATGTCGGCTGCCACCGAGCTAGCAACTGGGCAGCCTCGCCCTCAGAGAGTAGTTCGGTCACCACCTTGGTGTGAAGGGAAGGCACCCCACTCGGACGGAGTGCGGCGCGCCCGTTCTCATCCGGAGTCAACTCCATCTGCTGAACAAGCAAGGGTGCGATGCCTACGTCTGTGCGTTGACCACCGCCACCACGGGAAGGGAAGGTGACGGCCGGATAGCCGTACCAGTACTCGTGTCGGCCGGCGGACTCTGAGCTTTGCTGCGTCGTGCCGTTGCCCGAGATGTGGGCACCGGGCAGGCCCGCCGGAGCTGGCAGCTCAGAGCCCAGACCCGACTGAATGACCTCGGATCCTTCCGCCACGAGGAAATACTGTGAATTTCGCCCGGCCCGCCGGTCGGGCAGCATGCTCGCCGCGGACTGCGCGCTCAAGCACTGGGCGTAATAGCGAAGCAGCCGCTCCCAATCGTGGGCGTTCTCAGCGTCAGTCGCGACCTGCTCGCGAGCCTTGAGCAGGGCAGCTGAAGGCGCTGTTGGCCCACCGGGTAGGGCGGGAAGGCTGACGGGATGGGCCACCGAGCGGGCGAAGTGCAATGTGTGAGTGGCGCGGATGGTGGACTTTGTGGGGCGCTGCTCCTTGGGCACACCCTTGCGCACCATCTGCGCCGTCAAATACTCAAACAGGTCCTCAGGCGAGATCCATCCACTGTCTTTGATCCGCCCATTCCGCAACCCCTCGACGATCTCGCCAGTGAACCGCGAGGTGCCGAGCGTCGATCCCTCCGGAGCCATAGCGGAGGCGGTCTGGAGTGCGTCGGAAGCGGTGATGAAGTAGACGCCAGTGGGGCGGAGTAGAGTGCTGCGCTCCGCCTCAGCTGATTCCGCATTGCCTGCACCCTTGGCGCGCCAGCCCTGGACAACCGAGCCGCTGGCGCAACAGTCGAGCAGCACGATCTTGGATGCGGCGCGGCAGGACTGCAGCGTACGTTCGAGGAAGTCCGCCGACACCGCAGTACGAGCCAGGTCAGCGGGGTCGCTGTCGCGGGTGAGGAAGTAAAGCTGGTTGTCCGTTTCGCAGAACTCACCGTGCCCGCTGAAGTACAGCAGCGCGCTCTCGCTTGGCTGCCGCTCCTCCAGGAACGACTCGATGGAATGCAGCATTTCGGCACGCGTTGGCTCAGCGACCACATCGCAGTCGTTGTACTGGCCGATCTCCGTGCTCTCCAGGACGGCCTGCATGTAGTGCAGATCGGAACGCACGGCCGGAAGGTCGTGGTAGTCGTCGCTGTCGTATGTCGAGACGCCGGTCAACAGGGCGTACCGGTCGTTGTTGCGCACCCTCGATCAGCCTGCCGTGGGGTGGTCGTCGCGCCCCGGGACGGTATCGGGCGCGCTCCCGTTCGCCGGCAGCGAGCCGCCGGACAGGAACCGCTTGACGCGCTCCTCATCCTCGTGGGCCTCGCGGCCTGTGATCCGCATCGTGGCGCCATCGGGCCGAGCCACAATGATGGTGCGCTGCGGCGCCTTGGCTAGCCAAGTCTGAACGCAAGCTACCGCGAACGAGCCAGCACTGAGGGCCAGACCGATGGCGCCCACAACGTCGCCACCCTTATCGGTGTCCGTGGAGGGGCCAGCTGAAGGCAAGCGCAGCGAGGCAGTCGGATCAGCACCCGATATTTCGCCGAGCAGTTCGCGGGCGTCGCTGCGTGCCCGCAACGGATCATCGTCGAGCACAGAGATCAGCAGCTGCCGTTGACCTTGGCCGTCGCTGTTGTTGTTCATGAGCCCCCGCTCTGTCAGCCTGCGACATGAATGCTTCGCGAACGTACCGGAGCCTATGCATGTGGAATCGCGAACTTTCCGGATTCTTCTGGTAGTTGGCGCGAAATGGGTACCATCAACGCAGTCCTGAAGGCTGTACCAGGAGCTGCTCGGTCGGTTCGTCACGTAGGGCAGCGCAGGTCTGGACAGGGTGTTCGACTTGAGGGATGGGCAGAGCAGGCGTTGGTTCCTCGGAGTCGCTGCAGACACGTCCTTGCTGCAGGTGCCCTCGACTTGGAGGGCGATGGTCCGGACAAGGCGGAAGCTTTACTAAGTGCTGTGGCTGCCCAGGGGCTCAGGGTGGTACTCCGGCGGGGAGGTGATTGAGGGTCGCTGATCAGCGCGGCCCCGTCTGGGTGGGCGGTCCAGCACCGGAGGGGGCACGTGCACCGTTCGATGACGTGGGTTGGGAGGTACTAGACGTCTAGCAGGAGGCGTCCTGGACAACCGAACGATAGCGGCCACCTGGAAGGTACGGCCCAGAGGAGCGCGCTGGTTGCTCGGCCTGCGGATGAACGCGTCACGTTCGCTGAAAAGGGCGGAGTAGTGACGAGCGTCTTTCAGAGGTGCAAGCGAGATGCTCGGGATCGTAACTATTCCTGCCTGCGCCCAAGATGCCGCCACACGCGGACGGTGAGGTATCGGGAGCCGGGTGGCAGGCGAGGGCTGCAGCGTGAGAAGTCGTTTGCGCGGAGAATTGGCCTGGACGGTGCTGACGCTTTCGCCGCTGGCATGGAGAACGACAAGAAGGCTCCCGCCGGCGTCGATCTTGCGCGGGAAGTCTCGCCCTTGTCGGTCTGGGTTCAGCAGTGGCTTGAGCAGCGAGTCATCGGTGAGTCGACCCGCCGAAACTACGAGGGGTTTCTTCGCAACCCTCCTGCCCTGCCTGGGCAGCAAGCCCCTCGTCGGACTCGCGCGACGGGATTTTGAGAAGTTCGCCAAGGACATCCATGGGCGCGGCGCGGGGTTGGCTGCCTCCACAGTCAATGACCGCATGGTGATGGTGGCCGCCTTGCTGGAGGCGGCCGTCGTCGATAAACGTATCGCGGACAATCCTGCACGGAGCATCCGGATATCTCGGAGGGATGCGCTGTCAGTGGACGAGGACGAGATCCCGACTCCGGCCGAGGTCGATCTGATCGCAGGGCACATCGCGCCGCAGTACCGGCTCACCGTCTACCTTCAGTCCGGCACCGGCCAGCGGCCTAGCGAGGCTCTGGCCTTTTCCGCCGAGTGTCGGCGGCCCGGCTTCGTCAGGGTCCGTTGGCAGGTCAGCGCAAAGGCCCACCGCGCAGACTGCCGCACGGCCTTCGTGCCCCTCAAGAACCGTCTGGAGGGCGAGTACCGCGACGTTCCGGTTGCTCCTTTTATGGAGCAGGAGATCGACAGTCACCTGTCGAAGCGGAGGCCGGTGCCCGTGGTCTTCGCTGGGCGAGAGGGCAAGTGGAGGCGCCTTGAGGTTCGCGCCGCGCCAAGGTGGTAAGGGCACGATGCCGACCACCTCCACCTATGGCTGCCACTTCAAGAAGGCGTGTGTGTCGGCCGGCTTGGTCGACGTGGACGGCAAGGCCAAGTACACGCCTGGCAGCCTGCGGCACTTCTTCGCTTCGACGGCTCTGGCCAATGGCGTTCCGATCCACGAGGTCTCGCGGTGGCTCGGCCACCGCTCGATCAAGACCACGATCGACGTCTATGGGCACCTGCTGCCCAGTGCCTGGGACCGCTGCCGGGAGGCCCTGAAGCACGCCATGCGGCCCATACCCGTCGACGCAGCCCCTCAGCCCTGGGATGAGGCGAGCCGGAGCGCTGACACGCACGCTGCACTGGCGTGCACGAGGGGCGTCTGAGCTGCATGGTGCTGGGATTGAGCTCCCGTGCTGGGATCGTGCTGGGGTGACTTCCTTCAGAACCCCGTTTCCGCAGGTGGGAGCTCTGTACTACCGATTCCGCTTTAACGTCTAGCGGGCGCGATATCGACACGTCGCCGACCTGGCAAGCATGCGCCATCGAGGAGGCACTGGAGCAGCCCGGACCCAGCATCGTCGACGTCAGCAGGACCAGATGGAGGGCCTGCCCGAAGGGCTCACGCCGCCAAGGCCCGCTAGTTGTATTGACCGAGCGGATCCGACCGACAAGGCGATCGCCGGAAGAACTCCCTGGCGGGCCGTGGGATCGGGCACTGCCACGCCGACGGCGGTGAGGCCGGTCTCGGTGAGCCCGTCGTTGACCGCGAACCCGCGCTTGCGCACGAGTCCCAGCTCGCGGCGCAGCTGCGCGAGGTCGACCTCGTCGTCCGGCGGGCCGTACAGATGGTCCAGCTCCCCGGCGTGCACCACCACGGAGTCCCCGTCGGTCTCAGCGTGATCGAAGGCCTGATTCGGCATCAGCTCCACGCCGGAACGAGTGCACTCCGAGACCAGGATCCGCAGCAGGTCGCTGCGGTGGATGACCACATACGGCGCCCCGTAGTGCTGCTGGAACTGCTCGCCGAAGGGCGGCAGCACCGCGCCCAAGTGGCCCTCGCCGCCGACGGCTTGCGGCTTTGTGCCGCGGGGGGAGGCTCAGCGACGACGAGCCGGTCCCCTCGGGCTACGTCGCATACCGCGGTGCGTCCCCGGTGGCCGAGGCCGCCGACCAGCTGGGGCAGGACGCGCTGCGCGACGTCGTCATCCATATCGGCCCCGGCTGTCATCTGGTGCAGTACGCGCTCCGTTCCGGGGAGATCTTCGACACGGTCGCGGTGTTCCGGTCACCGGCGTTCCACCGCGGGGAGCCCGACCGGGGCGGCCCCGGCGAGCTCGACGCTGCCTTCGCCGGTGCCTGCGAGGAGGTGCAGCGGGGTCTGAAGTCGCTCTGGCGCGACCGTCGTTGGCCGATGTACGACCGTGAGCCCATACCCCGCTGGGTGGACGGCCGGCTCGCCCTGACCGGGGGCGCGG